>PBFW01000068.1 GCA_002719955.1 Deltaproteobacteria bacterium
GAGGTTCGACATCGGGAAAATCGCCCGCGTGAGCGGTGTCTGAGGTGGATTCCGGCATGGCGACTTCAGGAGGGTTCCAAAGCTGGACGACGATGGCAATAAGAGGGTTCACTGTGTCCCTCATTCCTATGAGTAGATTCCCCCTAATGCCTGTCCTTGGTGCCCTGCTGGCATGCGCTTCTTGCATATCAACTGAGCCGGACCCCACCCTCTCCATCTCTACGTACCCCCCTGGGGCCCAGGTCCTCATCAACGGGGTGGACACAGGCTTCGCCACGCCCTGCATGCTCGCCGTTGAAGACGAGCTGATGAAGGTCGACGTGAGGCTCAAGGGCTACGAGCCGGAGCACCGCTTCGTCACCCGCGACCCCAAGCTCGAGGTCCGGCACTGGAGCGAGATGAACTCCTCGACCCGCACCTGGCGGTTCCCCTTCTGGTTGAACATCCACGACCTCTTCAACCACCCTGTCCGCGAGATCATGCTCCTCGCCCCCGGCCGTATCTTCATACGTCTGGACCGCATACGAGAAGACGAGGACAATTGACTGAGACTCGACGGGCCGTCTTCCTTGACCGTGACGGCACCCTGAACATCGAGCGAGACCTGGTCCAAACGCCAGATGACCTCGAGCTGATCCCTGGCACCGTCGACGCGCTCAGGCTCCTCGCCGACGCTGGCTTCGCCCTCGTCGTCGTCACAAACCAGAGCGCTCGCGCGCGCGGCTTCATCTCAGAGGCTGAGCTCGACGCCGTCCACGCCTCTCTCCGCGCCACCCTTGAGGAGTCCTCGGTGGAGCTCACAGACATCGTCTATTGCCCCCACCACCCCACGGTCGGCGAGCCTCCCTTGCGCGCAGACTGTGAGTGCCGCAAGCCTGAGCCCGGCCTCATCACGAGCGCTGCGGCTGAGCACCACTTAGACCTCAGCCGCTCTTGGCTGGTGGGTGACGCCGCGCGGGACATCGAGGCTGGTCGACGCGCTGGCGTCCAGACCCTCCTCGTCGAGACGGGCAAGGGAGCTGAAGAGCGCTCAGCGTTCGCCCCGAGCATGGTCGTCGCCGACATCAAGGCGGCCGCCGAGCGGATCATCGCCTTGGGCTGAGCCCTACTCGTAGATCCGGTCGATCCGGTACTCGCGCAAGTTCCTGGCCTGCGTGTAGATGATGATCTCGCCCACTAAGCCGAAGCCGATCACCTGCACGCCGAGCACGAACAGGAGCAACCCCAGGAGGAACAAGGGCCGCTGATAAAGGGCGGTGTCCATCATGAGTCGCTGGATGACGAGGCCTACGGTCATGACCCCACCGATGAAGGCAAGGGTCCCTCCGATCGCCCCAAAGAAGCGCAGGGGTCGAAGGGTGAAGCGGCTCAAGAAGGCCACGCTGACGAGGTCAATAAACCTCCGCACATAGACACCGATGCCGAACAAGCCCACGCCTCCAAACTCAGCCTTATGGCGCACGCGCACCTCTGTCACGCGGAATCCCGTCCGGTGGGCGATCGCAGGGAGGAAGCGGTAGACGTCACCGTAGAGCGTGACGTCGTCGAGGACCTTGCGACGCATGGCCCGGAAGCAGCAGTTCAGGTCGTGCATAGGGGCCCGCAAGACGCGCCTCATGACGAGGTTGAACGCCCACGACTGGACGCGGTTCAAGAGGGCGTCTACCCGGGGGTGGCGGATCGGAGCGGTGAGGTCAGCGCCTTCATCGATGCCGTCCAGCAACAAGTTGATCTCGCCTGGCTCGACCTGCAGGTAAGCAGGGCTCGTAACCAAGACGCTGCCAGAGGCGACGTCCAAGGCCTTGGCGAGGCACGCAGACTCACCAAAGGGCTGCTGGAACCGGATCATCTTCAGCTTCCCAGGGGCAAGCTCCAAGAGCGCCTCAGCCTGAGCGAAGGCGGCCCCAGCGACCCCGTCAAAGACGAGGACAAACTCGTAGCTGACGCCGCGAGCTTCGAGCTCTTCGCTCAAGCCGTGGATGACCTCTTCAGGCCTAGAGTCCGCGCGAGTCACCGGGATGACGACGCTGACGTCGACATCGCGGGCAGGCCGCGCGCCGCTCTCGACGGGCGAGCCAGAGCTCGTGGCGGTGCTAGGGACGCTCACGCCGGGCCTCCACTGTCGGCGTGCGGGCTGTGCACGTCGCTCGCTTTGACGGCGAGCTCTGCGAGGAGACCGAGCAACAAGAAGTACGCGCAGGCCATGAACGGGAGCATAAACGCGAGGACCGCGAGGGTGTCAATGGCGTACTCGGACTGGCCAAGGAGCTCCCTAGGGGCTGTGATCCCGACCAGGATGGAGGCGAAGAAGAAGGGCATCGCCAGGAAGAGGAAGTACCGCAAAGGACGCTGCGAGAAGGACGAGATCATCGTCACCGTGAGCATGTCGAGGATCACGCGGAGGGTCCGTCCGATGCCGTACTTGCTCTCGCCAAAGCGGCGAGGTCGGTGGTGCACGACCATCTCTGTCACGCGAGCGCCGGTCCCTGCGAACAAGGCGGGGAGGTATCTGTGCTGCTCGCCGTAAAGGGCGCGGTCTTTCATCAAGCTCATGCGAAAGGCCTTGAGGGTGCATCCTGTGTCGTGAACAGAGACGCCCGTCACCCAGCTGATCAGGCGGTTTGCGATGATCGACGGGATCCGCCTCACGAGCCAACCGTCACGCCGATCCTTTCGCCATCCAGCGACCATGTCGAAGCCGTCATCGAGCCGAGCGACGAGCATGGGGATGTCAGCGGGGTCGTTCTGCAGGTCCCCGTCCAGCGGCACGAGGATCTCCCCCTTCGCCTCCTCAAACCCGGCCGCGAGAGCGGCTGTTTGACCTGCCTGATGGCGCAGGCAGATGAGGCGCACCCGGTGATCTCCCTTCCGCAGACCGCGCAGGACCGCCTGGCTATCATCCTTGGAGCCGTCGTCGACGTAGATCAGCTCGAAGCCGCCGACCTCACGCCCGAGGACATCGAGCAGCTCTTCATGAAGCTGGGGCAAACTCCCGGCCTCGTTGTAGATGGGGACCACCACGCTCAGGCGAGGTACAGACTGTTCGGTAGGTGTAGACATAGGATGACCACGTCTTGGATCGACCATGCCTCTTAAGCGGCCCCAGGCCCCATAAAGGCCCGCTGCAAATTTCCCATAGTTGAGAACTGAATTTGAGGGCTATGCTCTTGATAGGCATGGACTTTGAACGAGATCGGCACGGGGGTCGAATCCGATGAGCGCGTTCAGATCGCTCTCACTGGGCCCTGGCAGGCCACATGAGCTGGAATGCATCATGAGGGCCCAAGACCCGTCTAGGCCCATACAGAGGCTCACAGACCTCGCTGAGCTTTTGCAGTGCCCTGCCGGTAGAGTCCTCTTGGATGGAGCCATGCTCCCCGCTGAAGACCTCGGGATCATCCGCAGAGCCCTCCAGCCAGGTGACCGAGCTATCACCATCCTTGGCGGAGATCCCTCCCAAGGGACCCTGCGAGAGGTCCTCAAGCACCCTTGTGCTGACTGGCTCCCCTATCCGCCTGACTCTGAGGAGCTCTCTCAGCTCATCGGCACTCCCATAATTCGGGCAACCCAAGACGAGGTGCCTGCGCCGGCCCCCCAACCTCGGCAACACCCTGAAGTGACGCCGGAGCCCACAACTGAGCCAATGCGCGAGGCGCCCGAAGCTCCCGTCAAGGAGGAGCGGCCTAAGCAGGAGTTTGCGCCACAAGTCACCCCGCCCAAAGATCCCAATTTGGCTGAAATTGAGGCCATATTGAGTCAACCCGCCGCTGCCTTCCAAGCCGGAGAGGCGATCGCTGAAGCCCCCCATGAGGGAGATTCAGCGGAGCAGCCATTCACTGAGGTGAGGACCGAGCCCGTCGTCGCCGAAGAAGATCCGCCCCTCTCTGAAGCAGAGAGCGAACCCGCCATCGTTGAAGAGGAGCCCCAGGCGCCTGAACCAGAGGACGCAGCGCCAAAAGCAGAGCCACAGCCCGACGAGCCTGCTTGGTTCAAGGATCAGGTCGCAGACTTGGCAGATATCGTCCAAACGGTCTATGTGTCCACTTCAACCATGACCGAAGACGATGCCACGGCACCCCCAGGACTCTTGGCTGACTCCATGAGGCTCGTCCAATTCACCCGCACCCTAGGCTTTTTGGCGGCGCCGCCTGCTAGGGGAGACACTCAATTTGACCTGGGTGAGCTGGCAGAAGAGCTGCTGCGTAGCGCAGGATCGGCGGCAGATGCCCCCAGATTCCTGCTTAAGATCAGCGACCCTCTCCCCGTGAGAGGAGACAAAGAGCTCATCGTTCAAGCGCTAGATGCGGTCCTCGTGCTCGCTCGCCTCTGCGCGGGGCCCGAGGGTGAGGTGCGACTCTCAGGGCAGAAGAACGAGGAGGGAGGCTCAGCCCTAAAGCTAGGCTTCCCTAGGGGCCCACTCGACGGCCTCACGCCAGCCGAGATCGTGACTCCCTATGCCCTCAGGGCAGACCTCCCTGACATGGGCAAGAACGCCCTCAGGGCGGCCTCAAGGATCATCGAGGGCCAGGGGGGCGCTATGACCCTCTCTGATCGGGGCGGCGGACAGCTCCAGTTCGTGCTCACCCTGCCGGCCCCCTGAGCGCGCCCGCACCTTCAGCCAAGTCCCTTTGCGAAAGGGGCTTGCGGCGGAGCGCTTAAAGCGTTCTGCAAACAGAACAGGTGGAGTTCTCTCAACATCGGGCCACCGGTATGTCGAAAGGAATCAACATGCCCCCCGCCTCCAAAAGCAGCCCTCGGATCCTCGTCCTAGAGGCTGACCTTGAGCACGCGAACGAGCTGGTTGATCAGCTCGCAGCGGCGGGCTATGAGGCGAAGGCCCTCCCCGAATGGGAAGAGGGCGTGGCGACTGTGGATATTGACGTGATCATTGGAGAGGCCGATACGGTGGCCCTAGAAGAGCTGGCGGCCGCCTGTGACCCTGAAGATGCGCCCGCTTGGATCCTCCTCGCAGCGTTCGGCTCCATACAAGACGCTGTCGGCGCCATGCGCGCAGGAGCGGCTGACTACATCTCAAAGCCAGTCCCCATCGACAGGCTGCTGATGAGCCTCGAGCGCGCGATCGAGCGCCGCGCTCTCTTCAGCCAAAATCAACGGCTCCTAGAGGACCTGGGTCGGCGGTACTCCCTTGGCTCTATGCAGAGCACCAGCGACTCAATGTGCGCCGTCTTCGACACAGTGCGGGCTGTCGCTGACACCCGCGCGACAGTGCTCTTGGAGGGAGAGAGCGGGACGGGCAAGTCCCTGTTAGCCCGGAGTCTCCATGAGGCTGGCAGCAGACGCGACGGACCGTTCGTCGTTGTGAACTGCGGGGCGCTCCCCCACGACCTCCTTGAGAGCGAGCTCTTCGGTCACGTGAAGGGCGCATTTACTGGCGCGGTCGCTGATCGCCCTGGCAAATTTGAACTGGCTGAGGGAGGGACTCTGTTCCTCGACGAGATCGCCTGCGCGCCGCTCGACCTGCAAGTCAAACTGCTGCGCCTGCTCCAAGAGCGCACCTTCGAACGTGTTGGTGACACGAAGACCCGAACTGCGGATGTCCGCGTCATCGCTGCGAGCAATGAAGACCTCGCAGAAGCTGTCCAAGCGCAGCGCTTCCGAGAGGACCTTTACTATCGAATCAGGGTGGTCGCTGTTCGACTCCCCTCTCTTCGAGAGCGAGCCGGCGATGTCCCCTTCCTCGCTGAGCACTTCCTCAATCGCTTCGTAAAGGAGCACGGAAGAGCGATCGAGGGGTACTCCACCCGCGCTCTCCAAGCGCTCTCCGCCTACGCCTGGCCGGGAAACGTTCGCGAGCTAGAGAACGCCATTGAGAGGACGGTGCTCCTCGCCACTGACCCAGTCCTTACCCCAAGTGACTTCCCGGAAGAGATCGCCGGGAGCGCGCCGAAGGGCGCTCCTCACCCAGAATTGAGCGAGACAACCTCCACCGAGATCCTGCCACTGCGACTCGCCCTCGAGGGTCCAGAGCGCGAAATCTTGGTCTCAGCCCTGCTCCAATCCAAGGGGTGCCGAAAGGCCACCTCAGAAGCCCTCGCTATCAACCGAACGACGCTGTTCAACAAGATGCGAAAATACGGCTTGATGGAGTTCGACTTCCACAACATGACGAGCACAGACGACCCCTCTCCCAACCCCGTCCCCACTCCCCCCGCCCGCGACCGCTCATGAAGTGGACAACACGACTCCTTTTCCTGCTCGCCATCTCTCTCTCAGCTGCCGTCATCGCGATGGTCAGCAACCAGAAGAGCCGCACCCCTGAAGCGGCCCTCGACGCGATCGAGGCCACCATCGAGCGAGAAGACTTCAACCACGACGCCATCTTGCGGACCCTAGATGTGGCCCTCGCTAACGCGCGATCAACCGGACAAGAAGAGCTCCAGATCCGCTCGCTCCTGTTGCGCGGCGAGGTCCTCTTTAGGATCGGCGCCTCCGAAGGCGCGATCAGGGACTTCGACGAGGTCAGCGGAATAAGAGGGCAGCCTGACGAAGAGCTCCTCCTCCGCATGGCAGAGGCCCACGTGCAAGCCGGAGATCCTGAGAGCGGACAACGCCGGATCGAGACCCTCCTGAGCCTCAACCCCGAGAACGCGAAGGGCCATGTCCAAGAAGGGCGCCTACACCAGTCCTCTGCAAAAAAACTCACCGATCAGTGCGGCGAGCTCCTAGACCAGACCCTCCCCTATAAAGAGGCCGCCGCGGCAAACAGCCTTGTCGACCGCCTCACAGCCCAGGACCTCCTAGACCCCCGCCGCGCCGGGCAGGTCTCTAGCCTTCGCGCCCTCTTTACAGACGCCGACAGCGAGCGCCTCGCCCGCATCCTCGTCCTCTGTGATGACGCCAGCCTGTTTAACAGAAAGGCCCGAGAGTCCTACGAGGTCTCCTTCACCCACGGGACAGAACCCACCGGCGTATACGAATTCATCACATTGCTCATCCGGTCCGGCCAGCATGAGCACGCGCTCCGCTTTGGGGCTCAAGCCAGGAAGCACAAAGCCGTCGCCTCTCACCACCTGATCAGCCTTCAATTAATCAGAGCCCACACCGCCGCCGGAGATGGAGATGGCGCTGGCACTCTGGCAGCAGAGCTGATCCAAAAGACTCGTGATCTCACCTCAAGTGAATACGCGGACTGCTGCCGCGCGCTGCACTTGGCGAACCGTTGGTCCGGACTCTTCTATGCGGCCAACAGGATGAAATCCATCGGGACTGCGGCTGACGGCCTAGAGGCCTCGCTCTATCTCGGCCTCGCTCAAATGGGGAGAAAGCGGCACTCAAACGCCAGGAATCTCCTGCGCACGTACGCATCCTCTAATTCCCCTGAGCCTTATCCCGGCGCCCAGTACGAGGCTTGGACAATCCTCGCCAAGCTGGATCGCGCCGCGCACGACGACTTCCAAGAGCGGGAGTCGGTCTACGCCGCCTTGCAATTGGACCCAAACGGCACGGGGGCCAGCGCCCTATGGATCAGACTGGCTGAGCTCCAAGAGCTCTCACCCCACACCAGCCCCCTCATCCCGCTCACCTCCTACGCAGAGGCGCTCTGCAGGAACCCTGCTGATTACGCCCTCGTCCTTCAGAAGTTCGAAGACCTCGGCGTGAGGGCCGTCGCTGAGGAGGGCCGAGACCTCGAACTGATCTATCAAGACACCGTGCGCGAGCATCGCTCGCTCCCGCTGATCCCGCTGGGCGCATACTCGCTCATGGAAATCGCGAGACGCCACCATCGCGCTGACAACCACCTCGCTGTCATCTCCGTGTGCCGAAGGATCCTAGACAATCAAGCTAACTTCACCCCCGCGGTCGACCTCATGATTGAGGCGAGGCTCGCGATCGGGAGGTCTCGCACTGCGACAGACCAGCTCGTTGACAGGATCGATCTGATCGGCCTAGACGAGACCTCCAAGGCCTTTATCCGCAGGCTCCCCCCCTCCCCCTTCACGACGGGTCAACTGCACCGAGTAATGCGGGCAGACCCGGGCTGGACCGGCCGCATGGAGATCGCGCGTAGGTACAGGAGTGAGGGCGCGAGAAAGCAAGCGCTCAAGACCCTGAACAAGGCCCAAGTCGGGCACGAACCGGCAGAGATCTCCTTGCTCAAAGCAGAGATCCAAGCAGAGCTCGGAGAAAGAAAGGGCGCGCTCGAAAACCTCTCAAAGATCCGACCCGAGGACCCCGACTATTCAGCTGCGCTGCTCCTCGCTGCTAAGGTCGCCTCAATCACAGGCGACACAGCCACTGTTGACGCCGCGACGGCCGCCCTCACAGATCTCGGCAAAGTGAGCGCCCTCCGGGCCCTCGCCAGCCAGTTGATGTTCGACAGGCGCATCCAAAAGGCCTCCCCCGTCCTGGATCAACTCCGCTCTCTCTCAGGCGAGAGCGACATCTGGACGCTCGAGCGCTCCATCCTCCTCCATCTCGTCCAAGGGGACGTCAACAGCTCTAGGGAGGCTGCCGCCCGCGCAGAGGCGTTCTCTTCATCACCTTCGCCTCCGCTCGGCATGGTCTTGGCAAGCAGCCTCGCCGGGGACACTGAACGCCTGAAGGCCGAGGCTGACTACCTCCTGCAGGGGCTCTCCGTCTACACAACGAGGGAAGCCAAAGCGTGGAAGGATCAGACCTATGGAGACGTCGGCGAGGCCGTCCTCGCGCTCTTCGCAGAGGACTTTGATCGAGTCCGCGCACTCCTTGAGAACGCTGAACAAGCGGGCGTGCAAACCCCCGAGTGGGCCATCGTCGCCGCAGCTCTCGGAGCCTTCGCAGAGACGGAGCTTGAGACGGGCATCTCTCTAGAGGCCATCGCTCAAGCTGAGGCACTCATAAACGGCTCTGATGAGGAGCCTAGAGAACCGAGCGAGGTCTTAGGCGTGCTCTTGGCGGCACAAACGGAGTACTTCGCACCCTACGCCCTCGAGAAGTTAAACCAGTACGCAGCTGGCGAGCGAAATGCGTGGGACACCTATCTCATCGCAAAGACTCTAGACAGGGGCAACGAGACCCTCAGGGCGAGGGACGCACTTTGGCCCTGGGTTCAAGCGGACTCTGATTACTTCGCACCCTCATGGGAGCTCTTTGAAGACATCGAGTTGAAGCGGATCGGCCACTACGACCACAGCAGCTTCGACGAGCTTCGAGTCTCAAAGGCCTTCTCGAAGGCGAAGCACGCCCCCAACGAGATCACAACGAACGTCGCCCGCTGCTATCAAGCGCTCAAGACGGGCAAGGCTCTGTTAGCAGCTAGAGCAGCCAAGTCTGCGCACGATTTAGACCCAAAGGGGCACGAAACAAACGCGGCGTTAGCGATGGCGCTGCTTGAGTCGGGTGACAGCGCAGGGTCACTCAGCTATTGGATAAGCGCCTGCAAGGACGCCCCCGCCGCTTATCAGTCCCGCTTCATCACCTGGGCGCTCATCAGCATGGAGCGCTCTCTCCAGGCGGAGGGCACTGCTGTTCTGCCCTCTGTCCAGGCTGGGGGCCTCCAGACGCTCTCGTCTTTGGCTCCAAACGATCCACGTATCCCGCTCGCGCTAGCGCGCATCGACCTCCAGCAACAAGCAGACAACCCCGCTCTCGGCGTCGCGCGAGCGTTCCGCCGGCTCGACAACTTCCTCCGTACCAACGATGACGAGGCCATCGCAGATCTCCACGCCAACACGGAAGAGGACTGGATCGACTTCTACCTTCGCTACGGTCCGAAGCAAGCCCTCTCGTTCTGCCGATCACAGCTAGAGTTATCCCCTGGGAAGAGCTCACTGTGGCTTGGCGAGGTGAGAGCCCTCCGCGCCCTCGGGCGACACCAAGACGCCCTCGAAGCGGCGGAACAGGTGCTCCAGATGGCGCCCTCCGCTGCGCTGTACGAGGAGATCGCAAGCTGCCTGCAGGCCTCCGGCGCCCCGACCAAGCAGGTCGAGGACAACCTCATGAAGGCGAAGCAGTTCGAAGAGAGCCTCTCGGTCGACGCCATGCTGACCCGGACAAAGAGCCTGCTCGCGGTGAGAGGAGAGCGAACCGCTGACCAAGCGATCTCTGTCCTTTCACGGGTGTGGGACCCAAAAGACAAAGGCGCCATGAGCCCGACGAGCTCTGAGGTCGGGCTCCTCCTTTCGGAGGGATTCATGAAGCGTGGTCAAAAACGTGACTATGGCCAAGCCATCCACCTCTTGGACAAGATCCACAAGAGGGGGCAAGACCCCTACGACAGGTCGCTCGCCCGCGCGCTCTCAGGCCTCTGCGCCCAGGCAACGAACTAGCGCGGCAGAGCCAAGCCAAGCACCTCCTCCATCGTCCCAAACTGGAACTCCTGGAGGAGCCGCTCGAGGCGCGGGAGCGTCTTGTGGAGGTTGAGGTAGTGACGAAAGCCAGCTGACGGCCCCGCTTTGACCCTAGGCTGCCCAGGGTCGAACTCCCAAGGGTGCAGGTATAGGCACGCTGGAGCTCCGCGGCGCTCGAGACCCCGAACCGCCGCACGAGTGAGCGCGCCCGGCAGCATCCGAAAGTACCCGCCCCCGCCGACAGGCCAGTTTCGGCCCAGCGCGCGCCAGGTAGAGACGGGGAACTCAGTTAAGTCCCCCTCCGCCGTCTCGACGTTCGAGATGCCAGGCTCGAAGTCGGGGATCCCATAAGCCGGGTGTTGTATGGGGTGAACGCTGGAGTCATAGCTGTAGCCGCGCTTCGCGATGACATCCATCGCCCACCAGGTGTCACGCGTCAAGGTGAAGGTCGACGCGCGAAAACCTCGGGGCTTGGGCGCGCCAGCAGCCAAGAGCGCAGCCTCCGCCTTGGCCATGTCCTCATCGAGCCCCTCTTGGCCGAGCGTTTGAAGGAAGGCGTGCCGCCAACCATGGCTCGCGACCTCATGCCCAGCTTCCAAGCAGCGCTCCACCCAAGCTGGGTGCCGATCTGCTATCCACCCAAGGAAGAAGAAGGTGGCGCGCGCGCCGTTGCGCTCTAGCGCGCCTAAGATCGCCTCCATCCCGACGTCCAAGCGGCTCGGGACCTCACCCCACGAGGCCTCGCAGAAGCTCGGGCGGAGGTTCGCGACCTGGAAGTACTCTTCGACGTCAAAGGAGAGCGCGTGCAGCATGGTGTCTCAGCTGGCCAAGCCTACGACTTCGTGGCGGCTGATCCAGCGCTGCAGCACCATCAAGCTCCACAGGAGGCGCCCGTGGTCTCTCGCTCCGCTCTGATGCTCACCGTTCACACGTTGCAGGGCTGACGCAGCGAACCACCCTGGGGAGAGCTCGCGGAGAGAACCCTCTAGCTCTCCGCGGAGGGGCCCGCGCAGCCACTCGCCCACAGGCGTGTCAAAGCCCCGCTTCTTACCGGCGAGGATCTCTGGTGAGAGGCGCCCGCGCATGACCCGTCGGAGGGCCTTTTTCCCCCTCATGCCGCTCATCTTGTATGCGGCAGGGGTCGGCGCGAAGCGCTCCACTAGTTCGTGGTCGAGGAGCGGCACCCTCACCTCTAAAGACACAGCCATGGACGCTCGGTCAGTCTTTGTGAGGATGTCCTCAGGCAGCCAGGTCTTCATGTCCACATATTGAGCGCGGTAGAGGTCGTCGTCGCATCTTGGACGCTCCCAGAGCTCTTGGAAGGCCTCGGACGGGTCGTGGCGCCCGACAGCGTCGAGCGCGTCGGGACCCAGCAAGCTCAAGGCCTCGAAAGGGTCCACTTGAGAGACGCTGCGGAAGAAGGCGAGGGCTGGGCTGTCTGCGATGTTCAGGAGCGTGCTGCGGCCGCGAACGTCCCCAGGGAGAGCGCGCTCCACGGCCCGAGCGATGCCGCTAGCGCCCGCGTCACGGAGCCGCTGTTCGAGGCGGACGAAACCATATCGCCGATACCCAGCGAAGACCTCATCTCCACCGTCCCCAGAGAGGGCGACGGTCACATGTCGCCGCGCCATGAGCGAGACGAGGTAGGTCGGGACGGTAGAGGGGTCTGCGAGCGGCTCGTCGTAGTGCCAGGCGAGGTCGCCGGCAGAGAGGCAGCTCAAGGGATCCATGACCTCTTCGTGATGCTGAGCGCCAGCGCGCGCCGCCGTGAGTCGCGCGAGCTCAAGCTCGTCGTGGGTCTCCTCAGAGAAGCCGACGCTGAGACACGTCAAGGGGTCCAGGACGCCGGCCATGCTGGTAACGACCGCGCCGCTATCGAGCCCACCGGAGAGAAAAGCGCCGAGCGGGACGTCTGACATCAGCCGCGAGCGAACGGCTTGGTCCAGCTGCTCTAAGAGCTCCTCGTCATGGGCGGGCGGCGAAGCGGGCTCCAAGGGAGCGTCCCACCAGGCCGTGAGCTGCGCGCCGTCTCCTTCAGTCCAAGAGAGCCTGTGCCCAGGCTCGAGCCGCTCGATGCCGTCCCAAGCCGAGTGAGGGCCTCCGCACCACCCCAGGACCAAGTAGTCGAGGAGCGCAGGCCCGCGGAGCGCTCTGGCTCCATAGCCGCCAGCCAAGAGCGCCTTAGGCTCGCTAGCGAAGGCGACCCCGCCCTCTTCAGTCGCAGCCCAATAGAGCGGCTTGACGCCGAGGCGGTCCCTGACCAAGAGCGCTCGCGGGCGCCCTTTCTGCCGGTAGTCGAGGACCGCGATCGCGAACATCCCAGTCAGTTGATCGGCAAAGTCATCGCCCAGGTCTTCATAGAGGTGAACGATGACTTCAGCGTCAGAGGCTGAGCTGAAGCGGTGTCCCCGCTCCTCAAGCTGCGCCCTGAGCTCTTTGAAGTTGTAGATCTCACCGTTCAGCACGCAGGCGACGTCCCTGTCTTCATTCCAGAGCGGCTGCGCCCCGCCATCGAGGTCAATGATTGACAGGCGGCGAAAGCAGACCCCAGCGCCGTCCTGAGAGATCACCTGCTCATCGTCTGGGCCGCGGTGAGCGAGGGTCGCGCCCATCGACAGCAGCGCTCCCGTCGAGGGGTCAACCCCCGGCCCCGCCACTCCGACGAAGCCACACACGGATCAAGCTCCTCCGCTGGTCGCGGCGCGCGGTGCAGAGCCGACCCTTCCTAGGCGACGCCGAGGAACCTTGATGAGCTTCCCGGGGCCGATGGATCGCTCGGGGTACATCGTGGAGTCAGAGAGCTGCCGCCTCGCGATGATGGAGAAGGCGACGACCAAGGCGACCCAGTGGTAGAAGAGGTCGAAGTGGGCCCGGTTCAAGAAGACACCCCCAACGACGAAGGCCGCGAGAGAGGCCTCGAACATCGCCGAGTAGTTCAGAATCCAGCTGGAGTAATACCTGCTAGCTGCGAGCTTACGTATGCGCCGGAGGTCCCAGAAGGAGCCGAAGATGAGGACTAGATAGAGGATGAATGCGAGAGTTCCACACTCAGCCCAGATCTGGAGGTAGCTGTTGTGGGCGACGTGGATTTGGTCAGGATCTCGGACGATCGTGCCCTCTTCGTCGGGATCGAAGCGCGCATATTCACGCTCAAAACCAGAGAAGCCGACGCCGAACAAGGGGCGCTCAAGGATCATCTCGCGCGCGATGCCCCACGCCTTCAGGCGGGCTCGCGAGGAGGCGTCTTGCTCATAGTCCCCGATGGAGAGGATCCGCTCTGTGTAAGACGAGGGGACAAGGAGGGCGCCAGCTAAGACCGCGAAGCCGAGGGTCCCATAGGCTGCGAAGCGGTTCCTGCCGCGCCAAGCGAGGAAGAGCGCCGCGGCCCCGATGGCCAAGAAGCCGCCTCGAGAGTGCGTCATCATGATCGTGATCGCGGCCATCGGCACGAGGAGAAAGAAGAGCCTGCGCAGAGAGGTCCGCTTCTCGGAGGCTGCGATGTGCCACAACATCGGGACCCCCATCGCCAAGGCGAGTGCGAAGTCGTTGTTGTCCCTCAGCATGCCGCCAGGCCCCTGGATGATCTGCTGTTGTCCGAGGGTCACGATCCCGACGATCCCAGCCTTCAGGCTGAAGAATCCGAAGGAGAGCGCGATGATCCAGATGAGGAGCCGCAGTCGCTCTCTGCTAGTGACGATCCCGGTCGTGAACAGGGAGATGATGATGATCTTGCCGAACTCTGTGTAGCCGTCGGTGACAGACTCCCCGTACTCCCCAGCGATCACGACGCTGACCCCGACGACAGCCATCAACAAGACCATCACATAGCAGCGCCACTCCTTCGCCATGTATTGGCGATCACGCGCAGACACGAAGGCGCCTGCGAACATGACGATGGCCACGTAAAAGGACCAACGGATCTCCCGCGCGAAGCCCCACGAGAGGTCTTGGAGGCGCATGTACGCGAGCAGCGAGAACACGCACATCCCAACGAAGGGCTTACGGAAACAGCTGGGCAGGAGGCCCAGCACGAAGAGCGAAACAAAGAGGTCCCGCATCGCTTGGTTTCAGCTCCCCTCGCGCTCGGACGCGCTAGCGGAACCAGCCCCTGAAGACCTCAATGGAGTCCATCACGTCGTCGCTTAAGAGGTCCGGGCTCCAGTTCCAAGCCCACGTGACAAAGAGGCAAGAGCCCATGATCATGAAGCTTGAGGTGCCGACGAGCGCGCGCCTCATGCGGAGCCTGCGGACGGCGCCCCTCGTGCGTATGTGGTTCACGACGCCGAGGACCGGGACCACCATGACTCCGCCGATGTCGCCAGCGCCCCGGAAGCAGTTTCGCGAGTACTCACCGAACATGGCGCCGGCGAGGCCGACTGCGAGCCCGAGGACGATCGAGATGGACAAGATCAACCACGGGTCAGGCTCGGTCGCCTCTTTAGGCTCGACGACCTCCTGGGTGATCTGGAACGGGTTCCCAGTGGGCCCGTTCATGATGTCCATGACCTGCTTTTTGTACTGCAAGCGACCTTCAAGCTCGTCCAAGACACCGACCAGGCGGGCGATATCGGCGGTCTTGAGCCGGACGATCCTGTAGACCTCTTGGCGCTCCTCTGCGGCTTCGAGCTCTAGCGCCTGAACGTCTTCGAGGTGGTCGATCTTGGCGAGGAGTTCAGACTGTTCAAGCTCAGCGGTCTTCAGCCTGCCGTTCAGGTCAGCGAAGTCCGGGTTGGGGTACCACTCCTCGCGAACGGTCGCGTCCTCTTCCTGCTGCTCGGTCTCCCTGAGGAGCTCCTCTGCCTTGAGGATGTCCTTTTGCAAGACGCCGTAGCGAGAGTGCCCGCGGCCGTAGGAGGCGAGCTTAGAACGCAGATCTGAGAGATTGGCCCTCTGCTCTTGTATAGACGCCGAGAGGTCGACCCCCCCCACCGTGTTGAGCCGAGAGAGCTCCTCAGGGACTCCGGTGAGCTGCTCATTGAGCCCGTCTATCGTGGCCTGGAGGGCGCCGCTCGCGATGCGAGCTGCGTCGAGGTCCTTTTGGTGTTCGTTCAGTCGCTCAAAGACCGGGTCCTCGATGCGGACCTGATTCGCCGAGGGGGAAGGCTGTGTGGGCGAAATGTTGAAGTCGCTGCGGAGCTGAGCGAAGTCACGCTCTTCAGAAGCGATCTCTCTCTTGAGCTCCTCTTCCTCTCGAAGGAGGCCCTGATACTCAGCAGAGAGCCGGTTTCTGTCGCGCTCGACCTCTTGCTCGATCCACGCGGTTCGCAGCCCCCTCAGGAACTCGAAGGCCCTAGAGGGGTCTGTGTGCCGAAAGCTGATCGTGACGAAGGTGGAGCCCTGGGTCTTCAACCTGGGCGGCATCGTGACCTCGATGTCATCCTGGATGTCCAAGAGGTATTCGTGTTGGTCCTGCGGACTCAAGGACATGTAGTCCGTCCAGCTCTTCATCTGATCGACGACAGCCCTGATCCGGGCGAGCGCTTTGATCTGATAAGGAGCGTTCTCGGCTTCCCGGAGGCTCGTAGAGGGGCTGACGCTGCGTCGCTCC
>PBFW01000069.1 GCA_002719955.1 Deltaproteobacteria bacterium
CCGGGTTGCTGTCGATGCTCGCCAGGGCCACGACGCTCCCGTCAAAATTGAGTCTCCAGAACGTGTCGTTTCCCCACCAGGACCAATGAAGTCCCATCGCGAATTCTCCATCGACCGGCGGGAACGTCAGATGGTCCAACCCACTGACATTCGCGAATGTGGAAAGAGAGCGCTTCCGGTCGACCCGCACGATTTCTCCACCCAAAGCGTTCCTGGCCGCCCCGATATACAGATGATCTTCGAAGTCCGTCCCCGATGGCCCAAATGCCAACCCCGAGGCCCCCACGGGCGCGGACACCACCCACTCCACCCGATATCCTGGAACCGACATGGTCAAGCCCCACACCGAGGTGAGCTCCAGGGAGAACGAATTGGAGTCGATGACGGCGCCCTCCCGAAAAATTGTCACTTCGATGTCGTAGGTTCCCACGGGGGCGTGCCCCGGCACCGTCAATTGGACCGTAGCGCCCACTTCACCGCCGCTGTCGATCATGATCATCCGGCCCGAATAGAGCCTCCGTTCCAACCCCGCCGGCCCCGTGATGGTTAGGGTGGCTTTGTCCAGGCCCAAAGCCTGGTCGCAGTCGTTGTGCGCGCTGGCCCGAAATTTGAGAGCTTCGCCAGGCATCAAGCTCACGGGGTAATCGTCCAATTGGACCTCGAGATCGCAGGTCGGCTGGACCGCATACTCGTCGGCGCCCATGTCGTAGCCGTCCCCCTGGGGGCGGTCGTCTCCGTCCATGTCGATGACCTTCTCGCCAGCCCCACCGGCGCTGTCGATGCAGGGAGACGCATCGGTCAGATGGTAATCATCGCGGGCCGAGTCGCTGAAGAGCGGGTCCGCGTCGATGTTGCCGTCTCCTTCACGTCCCCCCTCGATGTCGCAATATCGGGCGCTCAACGTTCCATTGTATTCGGTATAGATCTGACCATCGCCCTCGTTGCCCCAGATGATCGAATCGAAGGCCTTGACCTGGGCGAAGGCGGTGGACGCAACTCCCGCCCCCGGGCTCCCCGAGTTGCCCGCGACGGTGCTAAATCGAAGGTTCATGGTGTTGTCATTCCTGACTTCGATACCCCCGCCGCGGGTGGCCCGATTCCCGGTTACCACGCAGTTGGTCAAATTGGCCAGGTAGGGTTTATTCCGCTGGCCTTCGTGGAAGATCCCGCCCCCCCTGCTCTTGATCCCCGCGGTATTATTTTGGATCGTGCACTCGTCGAGGTCCATGGAACCCCGAAAAGTCCGGATGCCCGCGCCTTGCGTAGGTCCGAACCCAGTAAGCGTGTTGTCAGAGAAAGTGCACCGAGTTGCCGAAAGATTCGAAAAAGTGTTGAGAAAGAGCCCACCGGCGTTTTCGAACGCGTGGTTCCGTTCGATTCGGCAATCGCTGGCCTTAAACGTCATAAACCCGATGTAGATGCCGCCCCCGGACGTAAAAAGTCCGTCTCCACAATCGATGACGTCGCAACCGATCATGGTCAACGCAATGGGATCGCCATCTACGGGCCCCAGCGCACAGACGCCGCCTCCCAACCACGCCGAACAATCGCGAATCGTGCAGTCCACGAGGGTGGCCGATGCATCGTCGAGATTCACACCTCCCCCCCGCGAGGTCGGCAGATCGCCCACAGGGAATCGGCCGCCGGTGATGGTGAATCCCTCGACGGTCGCGGCCAGGGTCTCACCGCTGTGAAGGTAGACCCCTCGGTGGGGGTCCTTGTCGGTTCCCTCGCAGTCGATCCAGGTGGCGTCTCGCCCCTTTTCGGAGCGCAGCACCAGGTCCTTACCCCGGAAATCGAGATCCCGGTTGCCGTCCCCACGGTAGGTCCCCGCGGCCACCAGCACGGTATCCGCGACGCGGGCGGCGTCGAGGGCAGCTTGAATCGTGGGATAATCGGCCGGGACATGAAGGCTAGCGGCCATGGCCCCGCTCGTGATCGCAAAACTCCCAAATCCCAGAGATGCAAATAGACGGCGAAGATTCAACATCGGTTTCCCCTCTAGACAATAAATGAACTCGGCCAACGGAGATCAGGGCTCCATCCCAGTATTTGTTTCCAGCCAGTCCGCTTGGGAGAGCATCAATGACTTCACTTTCACCTTCCCAAATCCAGGGCTGGCGCAAATTACGGTACGAGCGAACTTTGACGCTTATGGCAATCATGAACGTTTGTTCAGACTGACAGTAAACGGAGAGTCGCGTTCAGGCCTCGTTGGAGACGATCAACACCAACTTGATCTGCCGAACGAACCCACAGCTTTGGCATCCGCGTCAATTTCATTTTTCGTGGATGTGACTTCGGGACCAAACAACATCCTTCTCGAGGCTATGTTGGATTCCTCAGAAACTTGGACCGTGCTTTCCTCTGTCGTCAAAGTCGATCTGCTTGAGGATTAGACACCTCCCGTGCCAATTGGGTTTGGATCTAACGAACGGCACACCTCTCTCCCCCTCCGGTTTTGAAAACCAGCGGGGGGCAACCTACCGGGGGTTCGAATCCTCCCGCCTCCGCCATCTGCACAGCGGTGCAAGGAGGGCACAGCGAAGCCAAGTCGTTCCAACGGCAGCGAAGAAGGAGGGTCATTTGAGGCGTACAGCCGATGCCGTTTGAACGGGCCCCTTCTAGATGCTCAGATCGGCGCTGTACCTCCCAAGGAAATCCCCATGACTGATATGTCCGTCGCCGCGCACCTGTCGCTTGGGCAGCTTGAGCTGTTCGGCTTTGGTGACACCCCTACTGAGCGCCTCATCTTGAGCTGGTCAGGCGTGCTCCTGCTCGCGCTCCTCTCGAACCTCATCGCGAGGCGCATCATCCTGAGAGGCTTCAGGGCTGTCGCAGCGAAGACTCGCTCAAAGTGGGATGACGTGATGGTGGAGCAGCAGGTCTTCGCGAGGCTCAGCCACCTCGCGCCTGCCCTCATCGTCTACGTGGCCGCCCCGGTCCTCTTGGACCCCGAAGCCGACGCTGGAGCAGTCGATTATCTCCGCCGGGTCGCCAACGTCTGGATGATCCTCGCTGGCGCTAGGACCCTGCACGCGCTGCTCGACGCGCTCGTGATCATCGGGCTGGAGAAGGAGTCAACGCGAACCAAGCCGGTGAGGAGCTACGCACAGGTTGTCCAGCTCATTGTCTGGGTGGGAGCTGGGATCCTCTCTGTTGCGGTGCTCATGCAGAAGAGCCCGACCGCCCTCCTGACTGGCCTCGGCGCCATGACAGCGGTCCTCTTGCTCGTGTTCCGAGACACGATCCTCGGATTCATCGCGAGCCTTAGGATCGAGGCCAATGAGATGCTTCGCGTCGGAGACTGGGTGGAGATGCCAAAGTACGGCGCCGACGGCGACGTGGTCGAGATCGGGCTCCACACCGTGAAGATCCAGAACTGGGATAAGACGATCACGACGATCCCGACTCACGCCTTCATGAGCGACAGCTTCAAGAACTGGCGTGGAATGGCTGAGTCCGGGGGACGCAGGATCAAGCGAGCGCTCAAGCTGGACATGACGACTGTTCGCTTCTTGGATGCTGCCGATATCGAGCACCTCTCCGGGATCCAGTCACTCCGGCCGTACCTCCAGGAGCGTACGGCGGAGGTTGAGGCGTGGAACCAAGAGCACGACGTCAACCACAGCACCCCTGTCAACGGCAGGCGCCTCACGAACCTCGGGACCTTCCGAGCCTACGTGGAGACCTACCTTAGGCAGCTTGGCCCCATCAGGGACGACATGACCTTCCTCGTCAGACAGCTCGCCCCGACACCTGAGGGCCTCCCGCTCGAGCTCTACTGCTTCAGCAGCGAGCAGCGTTGGGCACAGTACGAGGGGATCATGGGAGACATCTTCGACCACCTGCTCTCTGTCCTCGAAGAGTTTGACTTGAAGGCGTATCAGCAGCCCAGCGGTGCAGACTTCAGGTCTCTCTCCTCCGCCACCGGGGCGTGAGGAGGCTCGCCTGTCTCGTCGCGTATCGCCCCGTCAGGATTCGACCCCGTGAACCCTAGCCCAGGGAGCCTCGGTCACGGCTCCTGCCTCGGGAGCAGGCGCTCTTATTCGAGATAGCCGAGGAGGCGCCTCCGCCATCTCGCACAGGAGGACGGCAGTAGCAGCAACGCCGAGAGGCCCCGTCCACATCCGGAGACATCCGCGCAGGCTGTTACCATGGGAACATTGGCGCGTCCGACACCGTCCTCTCGACTGCGGTGCGGGCAAGACAGTCCACCCCGCGCCATGCCCCTTAGGAGCCTGAATCCATGGGGAGCGCCTGCTCTATCCAAAACACTCAAGCACTCCTGGTACACACATGAGCTTCAAAGCTGCACTCATAACACTCTCACTGCTCGGATCAGCCGATGTGGCCCAGGCCCTTCAGCCCACATCCACGAGGCCCCTGCCGCAGTCGACGAACACAGGCAGGCTTCAGAGCCAGGTGAACCCTGAAGATCCCTATGGGAGAGCGCGATGCGGCTTTGACGAGAAGCACGTCATCGTCTACGAGAGCACCCAGGGGGCCCAAGCGAGTGATTGCAATTGGAGCTCGACCAACCCCGACCAGGTGTACGCGCCGACGTTCATCTACAGCATCCCCGTCGTCGTCCACGTGATCCAACACACGAACGGAGATGGGGCCCTCTCCCCAGCCACAATTCAGGACCAAATCGACGTCCTCAACGAAGACTTCCGTGCAGCGCAAGGGAGCCCCGGCGCGCCTGGTCTAGACACGATGATCCAGTTCCACCTAGCGACCGTCGATCCGGACGGAGCGCCAACGACAGGGATCACCTATTCGACGAACGACGCCTGGCACAATGACGAGTGGACGACGCCCGGCTACTGGGAGGTCCTTCAGTGGGACCCCGAGCGGTACCTGAACATCTACACGTTGAACACCGTGGGCTACTACGGCTACTACTGGGGATCACCCGGCTCCATCGAGGACGGCGTCTATCTTTGGTGGCGTTACGTCGGCAACAACTCGTCTCCGACCGCGGAGAACGACAACTATGGGCGCACCGCGACCCATGAGATCGGGCACTACCTGGGGCTGCACCACACCTTTGAAGGGGGCTGCTCCGGCGGCAGCTGCTATGGCACGGGTGACTTGATCTGTGACACCAACCCCCACTCCTCGGCGACTTGGGGCTGCCCGTCCAGCGAGTCGAGCTGTGGCAGCCAAGTCCCAGTTCGCAACTACATGAACTACACCGACGACAACTGCATGTGGGAGTTCACAGAAGAGCAAGCTCGTCGGATGCGGTGCAGGATCCAATGGTATCGATCCAACCTCGCGGACACCGAGCCAGGCTGTGGCTTCGCAGGCGCGTACTGCAAAAGCGCCCCGAACTCGGTGGGGACAGGCGCGCTCATAGGCCACGCTGGCTCGTTCAGCGTCACCACGAATGACGTCGAGCTGAACGTGTCGGGCGCTGTCCCAGGACAGTTCGGGATCTTCTACTTCGGCCCGAACCAGATCTCGACGCCCTTCGGACACGGCGTGCGCTGCGTCGGAGGCGAGACCCGACGGCTCCCCGTTCTTCAAGCCGACTTTATCGGAGACGCCGCCCTCACCCTCGACTTCACGACCGCACCCGCGAGCGACATCACGGCGGACTCCACCTGGAACTTCCAGTTCTGGTATCGCGATCCCGCCGCTGCCGGAGCGACCTTCAACCTCTCGAACGGCTTAGAGCTCACCTTCTGCCCCTGAGTTCACGCCTCCCTTAATCAGAGGTTGTGAGCTCAAACCCTGCCGGGCACACCGACCCGCGTAGCCGCCGACCACTGTCAGGCGCTGATCCCAACGGAACTCCCTCCGCTGAGAATTTCTACTGATTCCAGTGGTCTGATGTAGGGTGTAGTGAAGCCATTTCTCTCTACCCTTGGAGCCCCCATGAAGCCTTGGTATCTCTTCTCCCTCTTACTCGGCGCGGTGATTGCAGTCCCTCTCTTCTCCCAGAGCGGACCCAACGAGGACCCTCATCGGTACATTCACGACTGGACCTACTCCCACTTTGGCTCACGTCATGTCCAGTACGACACGTACACAGGCGAGCTCCTGCTCGTCGGGGAGATCGCGCACGGCATGGACTACTACTCGAGCGCTGGCGAGTTCTGGTGGTGTGGCTTCGGCGCCTATCAATCGTCCCCGATCCTCTCCTTCTTGATGCGCGAGGCGACGCTCGAGTACCACGATCGTCCCGACTACTACCCGACCGGGCTCAGCGGGGCTTACGTTGACCCCGATGCATACAGCTTGATCCCGCTCAAGGCGCTCCCTAACCAACGGACCTTCGTCAACACAGGCAGCGGAAACACGGACTACTCGGACGACTATCGGGCGATCTCGCACGACAACCTCGAGTTCTTCCTCTACCAGAGCCACTCGGGCGGCTTCAACATCGCGGTCATGCACGACGGGATCCAACAACAGCTCCTGGCCGGAGAGGGGCTGGGCGACGGCAGCTCGAACAGGGACAACGGCGTGCGCAACCACATCGCGTTCCGAGCCTACCTGCCGCTGCCGCAGGAGAAGCTCAAGGTCACCGGCTTCCTCGACCAATTCTCGGCGGCCTACGACACGGAGCACGTTCCCGGCCTCTAACCCTCTTTCTTCTCCGAAACCACGAAGCGCCTTCTGATCCTCCGAGTGTGCTCAAAGAGAGCACTTTCGGAAGATCCTGACGGTTGCCCGACCACAGGGCTTCCGCGCCTGCATCGAGTTAGAGCTCGTTAGCGGAGAGGCGCTGGGTGACGGCCTTCCTCGACCATTTCTCGGCTGCCTACGACACGGAGCATCTGTAACAACTGAATCCCACCCAGCAAATATGATCCTCCACAGCCTTCCCCTGTACATCGCGCTCTCCTTCATCCCCTCGCCCGAACCAGCGGCCTTTGGAGAGGACGCACCGTATGGACACAAAGTCGTTTATCGGTACCGCTGCTTTGAAGGTGCTCGTCCGTCTTGGGTCTCACCCATCGACACCTCCGTCGGGGGAGTGAGTCACTCCGTCGGCTCCACCGACATCTCAGGGATTAACCGCGGGCAGGGCTTCGAAGAAATGATCTCCGTTGACCTCGATGGACAGAGTGAGTTCATCCGCGCGAACTCACCCATCGACACCACCGATGATGCGGGGACAGACTCCTTCACCATTCAGGCGTGGTTCAACGCTCGCTCGACGGACGGGTATCGGGCGCTTGTTTCCAACACGCAGGGATATGCGGGGTTCTCCCTGAAGCTCCTGGACGGCAAGTTGCGGGGCCTCGTCAGATTCGAGGACGGGGGCGGATATCAAAACATTGAGATCATTGGTGGCGACGTCTCACCGCACACATGGACCTACGCCGCCCTCCGGGTAAAAAAACAAAACGGCTTCTACGAGCTCCGCCTGTTTCAGGACGGTGACCTTGTCGCTTCAGTCGACACGGCCTCCGACTGGGACGGCGTACGCCAGAGCACAGAGCACCCCATGGTTGGCGCAGAGCCGAGCTCCGGCGTCGGGGTAGACAGCTTCTTCGAAGGACGGATCTACGCAGTCTCTGTGACGAACTACGCGGTCGGGATCGACAACTTCCTCGAGAACAAGGGCGTGCGGGACGCCTCTCGTTACTTCGGGATGGTCTCCTACCACGACTACCTCGACACAACCACCGGCCCAGACCACCGGATCTCAGAGACCATCGAGGCTTACCGACAAGTCAGCGGAGATCATCTGCCGAATGAGGCCTACGTTCAGACCCGCTACTACTCGCCTTTCATGAATGACAAGTACATTCCACAGGGCGTCGCCTCGAACGGCGTAGATCGAATCTACCTCAGCATGTATTGGAAAGACGAGGAAGGGTTCGACGGCAGTTACCACTGTCCAGACAGCGACCCACCGATCATCATCCCGCCGTCCATCTTGGTCGAGATGACGACAACTGGTGAACTGGTACGAGTCCTTCGATTGCTAGATGAGACCCTTGAGCAATATCGCGGGCACGTGGGAGGCGCAGCCTATTGGAGCGGCCACATCTACATACCCAGGGGCGATGACGTATTGCGATACGACCTGTCCGATGCGGCTGGCCCAACTTTTTCGCCGGGTAGTTTCGCGAACCACAAGTTCGACCAGGACTTGGTTGGCCCGCGCTATTTCGCCAATGACTGCAACCTGGGAACCAACAACACTTCGATTTCATTCCTCTCAGTCTCCCTTGACCACGACGGAACCCCCATCCTCTGGACTGGGCAATTCGATGGTGACTCATATAAGGAAATCGTCGGTTTTGAATTGTTATGCGACGGCACTTTCGACAAGGGCAATCCCGCTCACGTATACGAGCTACCGGTGTTCGATGTTCAAGGGATCGACTCCTACCATGCGTCTTGTGACGAAATACGGTTCTACCTCTCTACCAGCTGGAGCGACAATCCCAGCAAGATCTACGACGTGCATTACGACAGAGGCGTCCCTCAAGCGACAAGCACAGACCTAATCCTCACAGCCCCCGCTGGGATGGAGGACCTGGCTCTCATCGGAGACGACCTCTGGTCCATCTCTGAATCTGGGGCAAAGTACTATCAGAAGAGGGATCGTGTGATTGATGCTAGTGATCCATGTGATTGGGATCCCGACACCGACAATAACGACGATTGGAGAACTAAGACGCCATGGGACGACCTATACCCCTTCGTCTTCTCCGTTCACATCCCTGGTAGCACCACGGGATCGACGTGCATCGGCACGCCCTTCTGCTCCGGCGGCCCCACAGGGAGCCCTTGCCCTTGCGATAATGTCGGAACGCAAGGTGGTGGCTGCGCCAATAGTCGCGTCCCGCCCGGTCGCTTCCCGGACGAGCACGATCACCAGCAGCGCGGTGCCCGTCTAAGCGCATCCGGGACCAACAGCGTCTCGGCAGATGACCTGACCCTGGAGGCCAGCTGCCTGACCATCGGCCCCGGGCTCTACTTCCAGGGGGACAACGCCGTCAACTCCGGTGACGGCGTCCCCTTCGGTGATGGCCTGCGCTGCGCAGGAGGGAGCGTCGTTCGCTTGGAGGTTCGCTTCGCGACCTCCAATAGCTACACGACACAATCGACGATCTCGGTCGCTGCAAAAGGCGGCGTAAGCGCTGGACAGACGAAGCGGTACCAATATTGGTATCGAGACTCTGGCGTCTCACCCTGCAACAGCCTGTTCAACCTGACGAATGGCTTCGAGGTCACCTGGACTCCCTGAGGCCAAGGAGTAGCCCCTCTCTCGGCTCACCGAGCTTCGAGTCCAACGCCTTCGAGCTCGTCGTCACCGGCGCGATCCCAGGTCAGCCTGGCTTGTTCTATCTCGGACCCAACCAGATCCAGGCTTCGTTCGGGAAAGAATGGCGATGCGTCTCAAGGCTCTCATCCCTCTCCTTTGACTCGACCGGTAGCGCGCAACACTCGATCGACCTATGGCACGACGCCGCGCCTGAATCCAGGATCTCCGTCAGCGAGACATGGAGTCCAATCTTGGTACAGAGACCCACAGGGAGCGTCCCAGAGCTTCAACCTGTCCGACGGCCTTGAGGTCTGCCCATAGGTGGTCAGAGCGGGCCTCAACCTCCCTCGCCTCTGCTGGCAGACACCTCAGCGGGAACGCTTAGGCCGCCGGCACAAATAAATGACAGGGCCCCTGCTCACGCAGCGGCCCTGTGATGGTCTCTCAGTCCACAACTCAGTTGCAGAAGATCATCTTCGAGTTGTTGGACTCATTCAGCTCAGCGACGACTCGAAAGCAGTCAGCTTCAAAGTTGGTGACGCTGGCGCAGTCGTTCAGGCTGGCGCCCTGCTCCATCACCACGAGGCAGTAACGAGACCGCCCAGGGAGGATCTCACCGACATTCCCGAGTCCGTTCCCCAGGCCATTGGAGGCCCTGACGGAGGAGGGGTTTGCGACGGCCTCACCAATGTTCGAAACCTTCACATACGCCTTGTGGTCATTGACAACGATCACATTGCTGATGATCAGATCAGGCAGAAAGACCTCGGGGAAAGGGAAAAAAGTGGGGGGCGGTGACCACCACGGAGACGGCGGGTTAAAGCCGAAGGGGTCGTAGTAACCATCGGCCTGCGCCTCGTCGGGCGTGACGGCGAGCAATGCGACACCTGCGAGCAGAGCTGCAGTAAATTTGTTCATCAGTTTCATCGGTGGACTCCTGTTCGCCCAAGGGGCGTAAAAGTGGTTTGTGGCACGTTCACATCTACAAGGAGTCCCCAAGGGCAAAACGAAGCCAAGTTCTGCCTGTTCTTCAACATCTGGGGAGACCGCCGAATGAGCCAGCTCGCGCCGCGGTGTGAACCAAGTGGCCGAGACGCCATCCACCACCTGACCCTCAGAGGCGAGCCCCTCGTCAGGCACCCTACAAGCCCGTTTGTGGCATGGGCTTCAGCCCCACGTCGGCTCCACACAGCAGTCGTGGGGCACCTCTATTCGCTCTGTCATGCGTAGGCTCTAGACTCCAGAGAGACCCCAGAAGAGATGAAGAGAGGAAATGAACCTAGGCAAGAGGGCGCCGTTTGGAGACGTGAGATGACGTCTAGACCCTCTCTCTTCACCTTCCTCATGGGTGCGCTCCTCACGCTAGGTTCCTGTAGGAGTCCGTTGACCGACGCAGCTCAGGAGCCCTCTCCCTCTGTCGTGGAGCTCGAGACGGTGCAGTGGAAGATCGGTGATCTAGACGCAGCGACCCTCTTCTTCCTAGAGGACGGCGTCCCTCAACACTGGACGACCGTCACGAACAACAACGCGACAGACCGCTGGTGGACCGGCTTGAAGATCTACGGGTACAGCATCTCTGGATGGATCCCTCCGGTCAACACAGACCCGATCTCTGACGAGGAGTGGGAGAAGCTGACTGATGAAGAGCTCTCGCTGAGATTCGGGAGCGGCTGGGGTGGAGGAGGCGGACAGGTCTGCAGGTCCTCAAGCGCCCTCCCGGAGATCAGCAAGGGCACCGTGCAGATGGGGTGTGGTGAGACCCGCAGCTATCAGGACGCGCACACGAATTACCCGGACTCACCAAAGCGTGAGACGGTCACGAGCTGGAGTTTGAGAGGTCAGGCGTCCCTGCCTTCGGAGCAGCCCTTCGAAGAGTGGCCGCCATTCCAAATCCACCTCAAGCTCAAATGGGACAAAGAGGACGGCTGCTCAGTAGAGGCTGAGCGCTCAGACCGTTAACGCGCCAAGAGCTCATCACACCTCGCGCGCAGGCGCGTCAGCTCAACGCCGAACTGAGACTGATGATGAGGCTCAGCGAGGTTCGTGAGCTGAAGAGGGTCTGACTCGAGGTCAAAGAGCTGCTCATAAACGGGCTCCTCTTCGTAATAGCGCGCGTACACAAAGCGCCCCTCGCGCACCCCCTCGCTCTGGGGGATGGTCTTGTGAGCGAAGCGGTGCTCATAGAGGAAGTCCGTTCGCCACTCTGAAGCGCCGCCGCTGAGGAGCGGCAAGAGGCTCCGACCCTCGTAAGCAGCCGGCGCCTCAACCCCAGCCAGCGCGAGCAAGGTCGGCGCGAGGTCGAGGTTCAGGACCATCTCCTCCACGACTCTCCCGCGGCGCTCCTTCGCGACGCGCGGGTCATAGACGATGAAGGGCACGCGCACCGACTCCTCGTAGATGAGCCACTTGCCAGCAAAGCCGCGCTCTCCAAGGAAGTAGCCGTTGTCACTCGTGAACACGACGACCGTGTCATCCGCGAGGCCCTCCTCCTCCAAGGCGTCGAGCACTCTGCCCATCGCCCTGTCGACGCCAGAGATCATCCGCCAATAGTCGAGCGTCCGCTCGACCTGCTTCTCGCGGGTGTCAAAGCGCCACCCCCAGCGCTCGCGGTTTAACGAGGTGCGCATGAACTCCGGCAGCGCGTCGAACACCTCCGGCTCTGAGAGCGGGGGCAAGGAGACCTCGGCGTCTGCGTAGAGCGCCTCAAGGTCTCGAGGAGGGATGTACTGGTCCGGATGCGGGTCCTCGGCGTGCGGAGCGTTGAAGCTGATCGTCAGACAGAAGGGCGCTCCTTCCGCCTCCTCCTCGATGAAGCGGATCGCTTCGTCGGCGGTGCGGTCCGTGAGGTGTCGCGCGTCTTCACCATCCCTCTCTCGCAGGTAGGGCGGAGACATCGGGCGATAGGTGTCGAAGTGGTCACTCATCACGCCGCGCTCGAACTTCACCCCCCACTTCCCGACGAAGCCTGTCCGGTATCCGGCGCCCTTGAGCCGCGCGAAGTAGGTCTCTTGGGCGAGCGCCTCCCCCATGGCCGGCTTCCCGAAGGTGTATCCGTGGCTCCCTTCATGGCGTGAGGTCATCAAGCTCGCCCGGCTCGCAGCACAGATCGAGGTCGTGACGAAGGAGTTCTTGAAGCGCACGCCCTCGCTGGCGAGGCGGTCCATGACAGGCGTCTCTAAGACCGGGTGGCCTTCGCAGCTGAGCTGGTCAAAGCGCTGATCATCCGTCACCACCACGAGCAGGTTCGGCCGCCTGCCCGGCCACCAAGCATCGAGCTCTTTGCGCAAGGCGCGCTCGGTCGCTGGCTCTGTGAGCGGCGTCTCCTCCGAGGGGTCCAGCGCCAGGTCATAGAGCTCCGTCGGCCTGGAGGTGTCATCGTGGACCAGGAGCTTGTGCCGATCCTCCAAGACCCAGCGCGTGAGCAAGCTCTTCGCGGGGTCACCGAGCTCGACCACGTCATGGGTGAAGGCCGCGCCAAAGACTGGACCGTGCTCGCCACCTCCCAAGAGGTCGACGCCAGGGAGCTCCGCCGGGACCTCCACGCCGCAGGCAGCGAGGATCGTCGGCGCGAGGTCCACGCTGCTCACGGCCTCCATCCGCTCGCCAGGCTCGATCCGCCCAGGCCAGCTCAAGAGGATCGGTGTCCTCACGCCGCCCTCATAGGGGCTGCGCTTCGAGCGCGGGGCGAAACCGCTCGTCTCCTCTCGCTGGATCCAGCCGTTGTCGACGACGAAGACCACGAGGGTCTCCTCGGTGAGCCCCCGCTCTTCAACGTGCCCGAGGAGCGCTCCACAGGTCTCGTCGAACCACTCACACATGGCGCGGTAGCGCGCGACAGAGTCCGTGACGCCCTCGCCCTGGTACTTCTCCAGGAGCCGCGCCGGCGGGTTGTGCGGTCGATGAGGCAGGAAGGGTGCGTACCAGAGGAAGAACGGCGTCTCTTCGGCTTCGCAGGCGTCGATGAAGTCGAACGCAGGCGCCATGGTCTCGCGCCCGATCTTGAGGCCGAGGTCTCCGTGCCTGCCGCCGCGCTCGGGGTCGCCGTGAGTCATCCCCTCGCTGAAGTCGCCGCGAGCGCAGTCCCCCTCCCACCACTTCCCCGTCTGGAGGCTGCGGTAGCCCATCTCACCGAGGAGTCCGGGCAAGGTGTCGACCGCCTCGATGTGCTCGAGCATGAGCGCGCGGTCCACGCCGCGCGGCGGGTCGTTCCCAGTGAGCTGGTGCTCATGCGGATAGAGCCCGGTGATGATCGTCGCGAGGCTCGCGCGGCAGAGCGCGGTGGGCACATACCCGTGCGGGAAGGCCAGAGATCCCTCCGCGAGGGTGTCGAGGTGCGGCGTCTCGATCTCAGGGTGACCCATAAAGCCGAAGTCCGACCACGCTTGGTCATCCGAGATGATGAGCAGGACGTTCGGCTTCTTGGGCGGAGCGTCCTGGGGCGCGCTCAAGCTGTCACAGGCCAGGATCAGCGAGAGCCAGACCAGGGTCAAAGCGATCCTCGCGCTGCACCTCCGAGTCATCTCTGCTTGCGGACGCGCGCTCATGCTTGGGGTTCCATAGAGCGCTTGAGCTCGGCCAAGCGCTTACTCAGCTCTCGACGTCTTCGGCTGAAGGAGTCCCGCATTCTCTCGTACTCCTCGGCGCGCTTCAGCCCGCTGTACCTACCCATCAGACCGCCGAAGAAGCAGTAGACGGTGAAGGCGGCTGTCCCTTCTGTACCTGCTACTGCCGCGATGAGGAAGAACGACCCCATGAGGACGCCGCCCACGCCCAAGACGTTCGCCATAAATTTGGTCGGGACGTTCACCACACCGTTGTGCGCATACTTCATCCGTCGCCTGTGCCAACTTGAGTTCAGTCGCCTGATCCTCATGCGCACGTACGTGAGCTCCTTGAAGTTCTCGAGCTCGGCCTCAGTGGCGCTCTCGCTCGGGCGCTCCCTCGGGCTCGAGTGGAGCGGCTTCACCACCGGCTCCTTCGCCTCCTGCGCAGAGAGCTCGGCCTCGCAGTATGAACACTTGACGAAGCGGAGGTGCCGAGGGACCTCGACCGGAGCGCCGCAGTTCTTGCAATAGAGCGCGAGGAGCTTCATGCCTTAAATTCTAGGTCTTCGACCGCTCGTTTGAACTCATCCGCCCGAGATCAAGCCCTCAGGCGAGGTAGCGCCCGAGCTGGGCTGTGAGGAGGTCGCACGTCCACAAAGGCATCTTCGACCAGACCTTCCTCGCGAGGTCGGTCTTGGGGTTCGAGGGGTTGAAGCTCGGGACAGCCGCGCTGTCGCTCAAGAGCGCGTAGCGATAGTGCAGCTGGGACGGCGCGAAGCCCTGGTGCTCCTTGAAGGCAGCGGCCCCCGTGCCCTGCCTGCTCCTGCCTAGGTCAAAGCGCTTGTAGCCGCGCTCCACAGCCCACTCAGCGCACTTCGCGATCATGTACTTCGTCGCCTGGAACTCACGGTTCGCCTGAGGGGTCGTCCCGATATAGAACATCGCCGCCTCGGTCTTGTTTTGGAAGGTGAGCGTCGCTGCGACGACCTCCTCCCCTCTCAAGGCAGCGTGGATCGTGTACTCAGCGCTGAGGTGCTCCCTGAGCGCAACCCACCAAGCACGAGAGAGCCCAGGCGACCCGAGCGCACGCTTGCTCGAGAGGAACAAGCCCTGGAGCGCGCTGAGGTAACGATCGCCCTCCTCAAAGCGCAAGCCATAGCGAGACTCTGCGAGCCGGATGTAGCGCCGCTCGCTCTTCTTGTAGGAAGCCAAGACCTCAGCGGGGTCTTCAGGGAGCTCCTTCGTGTAGGTCGAATAGAGCTCGGAAGGGATGAACTCCCCGAGGCATGGGTCCTCTCGACAGCGGAGCTCTAGGCGCGGGACTCCCTCTGATCGAGCGCGCTCAAGGGCCGCGTTGACGAGCGCCTCGGCGACCTCGGCCCTGTCACCGAGCGGGTCGCCATAGACACCCCAAGGGGCCGAGATCCAAGTCCGCGGCTTGTAGACCCGACGACACGCAGCGAGCGGCAGCGCTCCGACCACCTCATCGCCCTCCAGCGCGATCAGGCTCTCTTGGGTCGCCCCGAAGGCGTCATGGGCTGCGCGCCCCCACCCGGAGAGGTGGAAGACGGTCCCTAGCCTGTGTCCACGAACGTACTCGTCCCAGTGGACGTCATCCGCATCAACGGCGAGTCGAACCTTGAGACCCAGAGCGCTCACGAGGTCACCCTAACCGACAGATCGGCTAGGCCAATCATGGAATCGAGCGGCGGGAACCTGCCCGTAAGCAGGTCCCGCGGCGTCCCCTGACTACTTAGCGGACAAGGCCGCCTCGGCCATCAGCTCTTCGAGCGCGGCGTCGAGGTCATCACCCCTGACGTCCTTGAAGCGAATGCGGCCCTCTGCGTCGAGGACGTAGATGGTCGGCCAGCCGCTGACGTTCCAGGTGGAGGCGATAGGACCGCCGGTCCCGCCACCATCGAAGAACGAGAGCCAGGTGATCTTCTCTTCAAACATGCGCTCCTTCAGCTTGGCTCGATCGCGATCTGAGTTGATCCCGACGATGGCGAAGGGCATGTCCTTGTACTTTTCAACGAGCGACCGCTCGTGCGCGTACATCGCGCGGCAGGGGCCTCACCAGTCTCCCCAGAAGTCGAGCAAGACGACCTTTCCGCGGAACTGAGAGAGCTTCATCGGCTTCTCGTGGATCTCCTCGCCTTCGATCTCAGGGGCGATCATCCCGATCTGCAGCTTGCGGATCTCGAAGAGCTCAGCGGCCGCGGACTTACCGAGCGTGCGCCGATGTCCTCTGACGTCACCAAACTCATTGACGACGCGCTCGAGGAGCTTCTCGCCGACGACTTGAATGATCTTGGGCTCGAGCCCCTTGGCGCGCGTGAACGCGACCTCGGTGTATCGACTCTTGAGCATGTCGAGCTCCTCTTCACCCGCATCCTGGATGCGACGCGCGAGCTGAGCCGCGGAGAGCTTCTTCATGCCGAGCTGATAGCAGGCCTTGCCACGGACGTCGTGGTGAGGGCTGCTCGAGAGGATCGTCTGGAGGGCGCGCTCACCAGCAGGGTCTGAGCAGCGCGCGACCTGATCCACGAAGGAGCCGAGATCCTCGCTCTGGAGGTAATCCCTGACCGCGATGTCGATGACGCTAGCGATCATCACGCCGTCTTGCGCGTTCCCCGCGATCCAACCGAGAGAGTCGAGCGCGACCTTCGTCCCGGGGTAGGTCGAGGCGACCTCCATGAAGGCCGGAGCGAAGAGGTCAGGGTTGGGGCGCTCGTCGCTCCAGATGCGCTTGCGCTCTTCGTCAGTCTTGGCCTTACTGTAAGCCTTGCGGTGGTCTTTCTGGGCGACCTGCCAAGCGTCGGTGGCGCTCTCGTAGGCCCCGACGGCGGCGTCTCCGGCGGTCTCTTGAGCTGCCGCGACCGTGACGGGTGCGAGGCAGGCGATGAGGGCGAGGGTGAGTGTTCTCATGGATTGGCTCCTGGGTTGAGAGTCAAAAGGTAACACCAAAGGTGCGCGTCGAGCAGAACTACCCCTCTGAGAGGGTCCTCAGGGGTCAAGAGTTCGTCGATTGGACCCGTTTCGCGTCCCGTTTCCGCTCGAGCTCCGTGAGGGAGCGCTTGCGCAGACGGAGCTGGGTCGGGGTGACCTCTAAGAGTTCGTCGTCCTCAACGTACTCCAAGCACTCCTCGAGGCTCATCACGAGCGCCGGCGGCAGCTTCACGTTCTCGTCACGACCAGCAGCCCGCATATTGCTGAGCTTCTTCTCACGACAGACGTTCACTGCGAGGTCAGAGTCCTTGTTGTTCTCTCCCACGATCATCCCCTCATACACCTGTGTGCCCGGGGGGACGAAGAACTGTCCCCTGTCGAGGAGACCGAAGAGCGCGTAGGGCATCGTCCCACCTGATCGATCTGAGACGAGGACGCCGTTCGTCCTGCGTGGGATGACGCCTCCGTCTGCCCGCCAGTCCTCGAAGACGTGGCTCAAGACGGCCTCTCCTTGAGTGAGCGTCAAGAGCGATGTCCGCGCGCCGATGAGGCCGCGGGCAGGGATGATGAACTCCACCTTGCTGAGCTCACCGATCGGCTCCATGTGCACCATCTCGCCGCGCCGCTTGCCGAGGTACTCGATCACCTTCCCGGCGTTGTC
>PBFW01000070.1 GCA_002719955.1 Deltaproteobacteria bacterium
AGCCCCTGTCGAACGCTGCCCAGCATGAGCATCATCAGCGGTAGGGTCAGTACCAGCGCGAGCGCGTATGAGGTCGCCAACGGTCTTTTCAAGTGAATGATCAGGCTTTGGAGAACCACCTATGAACACACAGAAAGGGGTTCGGCTGATCGCCATGATCTGCGGTCTGTTGGGACTCTGTATCATCGCTTCGTTCCTCGTTCTCCTGATCTTGGATGCCCGGGGGTTCGTTCTCCCGGTGGCCGTGCTCACGCTTCTGGTGGCGGCCGGATTCCTCCGAACGGCCTGGGCTGCCTGGTCTTCTCAGCGATCCGCCGTGATCTGGTATCTGGTCACGATGACGGTTCTGACGCTGACTTATGTCCTGATCTCGGCGGCTGATGACGTGCCCCGCTGGTGGCTGGGGCTGCCCTGGTTGGTGCTATTCGCTTATCTCGGAGTTCGAATCTTGAAACCCCCTCCCGAGTCGACCTCCACCTCCACCTCCACCTCCGCCGCGACCCCGACGTCGGATGAGGATGCCTCCAGGGCGAGCGAATCGTCCGATCCGTCCATTCTCCCCCCGCGCTCGAAGGGCTGAGAGGCGAGCGGACCCTCTCCGACCTCGATCGTCGGGAGAGGGCCTCCACGAAATGTGCTCGCTCGTCATCAAGGGGAGCCCGGGTGGCGCTGAACGTGTGCCCCGCCTGCCTTCCGTGATTTCGTATCTGCTGCTGTGCAGCGTTCCCCGCTGTGGTTAGAATATTCCTTGAGTGGTCGGAAGCGGGGAAGATCTGTGACAGAGGATGAAGCGATCGAAGTGGCGCGGGGGATCGTCGCGTGTGATAACGCTCGCGATCTCGAGGGTTATCGCGCACTGCTGTGGGACGATTATCACGCCGAGGTGAACGGTGCCGAGGGCGTAACGAGCGGTGATGCCGAGGCCGACTCGCTCGCGCGTTATTGGCGCGGTTTTTCCGATGGCTACGCCGCGGAGGAACTCGTCGTCGCATCGGGCAATATCGTGACCATGCGATACCGACTGACCGGGACCAACGACGGGGAGATGGAAGGGCGCCCGGCGACGGGCCGCAAGATCGACGTTGCGGGTTGCACGATCTTTGAAGTCGAAGAGGGCCGGGTCCGCCGAGTTTTCCGCTATCTCGACGTATTCACGTGGCTCGGACAGCTCGGGATGCTCCCCGCGGATGACACCTGAACGAGTCGCTCCCCGAAGTGCGAGATCAGGGCGTTTCCCTGCTCCTGACGCAGGGCCCGTCCGAGTGGCGCTTGTCAGCGGTGCGCCTCACTCCTCATCGAACTCTCGTCGCTAGCCGAGTTTGTACAGCTCCTTCGCATTTCCGCAGACCATCTTGAACTTCTCGACCGGGTCGACCCCGGCCATGGTCTCCTCGATGATGCGCCGGCTATAGGGCCAGTCATGGCGATGATGCGGGTAATCGTTCGCCCACAGGAGATTGTCGACGCCGAACCAGTGGCGGTTCTGCACCGTGAAGTTCTCGCGAATGAAGCCGACCTTCCAGTTCTTGTAGAAGTAATGACTCGGCAGCTCCTTGAGGGAAGACTCCGACCACACACGGTTTCGCCACCAGTGGTCGTCCATATGCTCGACACAGTGGGGCACCCAGCCGGCGCCGCATTCCATCATGACCATTTCGAGCCCTGGAAAGCGGTCGAACATGCCCGAGTAGATCAGCCTTGCGAAGAGCCCCGAGAACTCGGCGACCGCCCCGCCCATGAATTGCAGGTTGGGCACGGCAAATTGCAGCTTGTGGCCCTCGACGCGCACCTTGCGGGAGCCGACCTTTTCCGAGAGGCCCGCGTGCTTCAATCCCACATGGATGTGGACCGGTAGCTCGGCCTCCTCCGCCGCCGCCCAGAAGGGGTCGTCTGCGCTGGAGAGATCGGCGTTCCCCGACGGAAGCGAAGACAGGATCAAGCCCTTCACGCCCAGTTTCTTGGCCTCCTTCACGCGCGCGACCGCAGACTCGATGTCGACACCGGGGATCTGGTAGAGACCGATCAAGCGATTCCGATCTGGCGTCGAGAAGTCCTCCCACATCCATTGGTTATAGGCATCGATTCCAGCGAGGTGATATTCGGAGTCGGGCTGCGCCATGAAGGCGGCCATCGTTCGCTGTGAGGGGTAGAGGACCTCCGCGCTCACGCCGTCGATATCCTGCTCGTCGAGGCGTGCTTTCCCGTCGTAGGCACCGTGGCGCATATTCTCGTAGGTGGTTCCGAACCAGTTATTGTCCTCGTAGCGACGGCCCCAATCGCCGCGGTTCGTCACCAGGCCGATCGGCATGATGGGCTCGCCCGGGACGACCTCCCAGGCATCCCCGCCTTCCGGATCCTTGACGACGCGCGGTGCCTGGGCGTGGAATTTTTTCGGGAGATAGCGCTCCCACATGCCCGGCGGTTCGATGATGTGGCCGTCCGCCGAGATGATCTTGAAATCGCGCTTGCCCTCGTTCGGCATCTGTTGCTCTCCTTGGCTGTCGGGGGCCCTGGTCGCGGGTAGAAGGTCCAGCAGCCGTTGGGGTCTGCAATTCGCTTCGTCGGTCGGATCGGGAATCGCAACGCTCTTCCCGACTGCTCGGGCCCGGTTGCAATACCCCATGCCCCGCCACTGAACTTCTCGTACGTCGTACGCAATTCGAGAGTACACTGTACGCGCAGCGATGCAAGGGAAAATTGCCCGTCGCCCCGAGCGGCTGCGAGATTGCCCCCGCGCTTCCCCACCACGGGTCTTGCCGAAGCCGGGGATTGCGACCATTGCGCCGCTCTGATGACCCCGACCGGGCTATGCCATCAGCGCGGGCGTCGTGCGCTTCCCAAGGGCCCTCCGCCCATCCGCGGTGTCGTGGCGACGTCCTCACCACGTGACGAGTATGCTTGGAGCCGTCTGCCGATGAGCGATCTCTGGGCGCTGGAACTCACCGCACCGCCCTCGGACGCCGGCGATTTCTTCGAACCAGGAGCCCAGCGGGATCGCGGGTGGGCCCGAAACTGGATGGGAACCAAACGCTCATGACATGCACGCGGATCGAAGAGCAGGGGGGGGTCGCAATCCTGACGCTGGATCGCCCCGAAAAGCTCAATGCCTGGAATGACCAGATGGAGGCCGAGATCTTCGAGGGCTTCCGCGAACTCGAGGCGCGGGACCGGGTGCGCTGCATCGTGGTGACCGGCGCGGGCCGGGCCTTCTGCGCGGGGGCCGATCTCAGCGCGGGCGCTTCGACCTTCGCAGATTTCGATGGAGGGGCCGCCGGTCCGGTTGCCCCGCTCTATCCATGGGATCTGCGCAAACCCGTCATCGCGGCGGTGAATGGACACGCGGTGGGGGTGGGTCTCACCTTCGCGATGGCCTGCGACGTTCGTTATGTCGCACTGGAGGCGAAGCTCTCCTTTGCCTTCGTACGCCGCGGGGTGATTCCCGGTTATGCGTCGCATGTGACGGTGGCGCGGGCCATCGGATTCTCACGCGCCGCGGAGCTGCTCTTGTCCGGTCGGATGATGCAGGGCTCGGAGGCGGTGGAATGGGGTCTGGCCTCCCAGGCCCTCCCCGCGGACCAGGTATTGGATCGGGCCATCGCGCTGGGCCAGGAGATCGCCACGCACAGCGCGCCGGTTTCGGTGGCGCTTTCGAAGCAGCTTCTCTGGGACGGGTTCGCATCCCAGCCCGGTGCGATGAAGCAGCGCGAGGACGAACTCTTCTCGTGGGTCGGGGATCAGTCCGATGCCGGTGAGGGCGTGGCGGCCTTTCTCGAGAAGCGCGCACCGCGTTGGTCCATGAGTGCGCTGCGGGATTGGCCCCGGTCCCTGTTCGGGTCCAGGTCCGGGGAGTGAACTGCGCGATGATTTCAGCGTGGCAGAAAGGCTCGAGGCCGTTCCGGCAGAGGCGCGGGAGCGTGAGCGCATCGTCTTCGGGAGTCGAGGCTGATTCCTGCCGGCGGCCGGGCCGCGGAAGCTGGGGGCTTTTCGAATGAGCGCGAAGAGGGCGGTAGGGGATTCAATGGACCTGGCGGATCTTGCCGGACGCACCGCTCTGGTGACGGGCGCGGGGGACGTAGGCGCCTTCATCGCGAATGCATTGGCCCGACACGGTGCGGGTGCGGTCGCCGTCGTCGATCTCGATCGGGAACGCGCCGAAGCGGTTGCGGCCGAGGTCGAGGCTGAAGGTGCCCTTGGCCTGGCGATCGAGGCCGATCTCACGGATCCGACTTCGCCGCAGGAAATCCTGCGAAGGGTGGAATCGTCCGGGAGGTCGATCGATATCCTCGTGAACAATGCCGGGATCCCGCCCGACTACTTTTCGGGTGAGCGCGCGCTCCTTCCATTTCTCGAGACCCGTCCAGAGGATTGGCAGCCGCTGCTGCGCCTGAACCTGGAAGCGATTCTGCATCTGACCCACGCACTCGTCGGCCCGATGGTCGAGCGGCACTGGGGCCGCGTGATCAGCATCGTTTCGGACTCAGCGCGTACGGGAGATCGGAATATGGCGGTCTATGCGGCCTCGAAGGGCGGGACCTCCGCCTTCATGCGCTCTCTCGCGAGTGAAGTCGGGCGGTCGGGCGTGACCGTCAACTGCGTTTCGCTCGGGACGATCTGGCGTTCGCCCGAAGAGCCGAGCGAAGAAGACTTGCGTCGGGCCGCGCGGGACTATCCGCTGGGACGCTACGGGACGCGTGAGGATGTGGCCTCGATGGTGACCTTTCTGGCCAGCGATGCGGCGGCCTGGATCACGGGTCAGGTATACGGTGTCAACGGCGGCTACACCTATGGCCTATGAGGAATCCATGGAGCCGGAGGTCGAGGCAGGGCGCGCGATCACGGCCACATCGCAGGTCCGCCTCGATCCCCTGAGCGGTCCGCCTAACGGAAAGCGGGGATGACCTCCCGGGCAAAACGTTCGAGGCTTTTCGGATCGGCGCGGTCATGGAAGAAGAGGGCGAATTGGGTGAAACCCAGCTCGACCCGCTCGCGAATCTGATCGGTGACCTCGGTCGAGGTGCCGATGAAGCCGCCCGCCTCGAGTCCCCATCCTTCACCGCCAAAGCGGCGCAGAGCGATTTCGAGTTCCCGATCTCGATCCTCCTCCTCTTCGAGGAGGACGACGACGGCCTGCTGGCCGAAGACGAGGGATTCGGGGTCGCGCGCGATCGCGTCGCACGCACGTCGCATGGCTTCGAGTTTCGGAACGATCTCGCCGAGTGAATACGTTGGGCAGTTCCAGACGTCGGCGTGGCGTGCCACCAGCGGGAGCGTTCTGCGTTCGCCACCGCCGCCGATGACAATTCGCGGAGTTGGTTTCTGAATGGGAAAAAGGGCTGTGGGCGCGTCTCTCAACCGGTAATGCCGACCCTCGTAAGTCGATCGCGCCTGCGTGCAGAGGAGCTTGATGACCTCGCAGGCCTCGTCGAGCTGATCGCTGCGGGTGGCGATATCGGGGCAGGGAAGGCCGAACTCGGCGAATTCCTCGAGGTAGGAGCCGGTCCCGAGACCCAGTTCGAGTCGCCCTTCGCTGATCACGTCGAGCGTGATGGCCATCTTCGCGAGTACGCTGGGGTGACGAAAAGCATTGCAGAGTACGAGCTGTCCGAGTCGGATCTCTTTGGTCAGGACAGCCAGAGCCGAGACGAGCGTCCACCCGTCAAAGCCAGGTATGTCCGGAAGGTGGGGTGGGTAGAGATGGTCGTAGAACCAGGCGGTATCATAGCCGAGCTGATCTGCGAGCTGGACACGATCGCGGATCGACTCGAAATCGGCCTGCAGCTGGGGCAGATAGACGCCGAACTCGATGCGGGTCATTGCGCTCATGCGGTGTTCTTCGCGCCCACTTCTCGATGGGCTCTTTGTTTCGGCATGAAGGCGAGCGTACCATGCTCGCAGGCAGTACGTAGGTCGCGTCGGATGGGTCCAGGCATCCGAGCAGCTTCGAATAGAGGACTGCGCACGGCGCGGTGCGGGATACTAGAGTCTGGTAGGTGCTCGATTCCCGAGATGTCGAGGAGAGGTCCCGCCGTTGACTGAGAGTGAGCCCACACCCGTCTCCTTCGGGCGACGCATCAGCGACCTTGCAGCTGAGCGTCCCGAGGCAGTCGCGCTGATCTTCGAGCCCAGACCTGGCGGCGGACGAGCGCGCGTCTTCTCGTGGGCCGATGTGGAGCGACGCTCATTGCAGATCGCAGGCCTGATGCACCGGCGGGGTGTGGGGCAGGACGCGATGGTGATCGTGGGTCTGCCCAACTCGCCCGAGCACGTGTTCGCCTCCCTGGCCGCCTGGAAGCTCGGGGCGGGGGTTCTGCCCCTGCGTTGGGATCTGCCGGAGTGGGAGCGCAATCGGCTGATCGAGGTGGTGAAGCCGCGACTCGTATGCGGCGATTGGAACGAGATTCCCGCTGCCCGTCTGTCGAGGGTGCAACTCGCGGCCAGCACCGAAGCGCCGGCCGAGCCCCTCGAAGATCGTATCGCTGATCCGGCGCGGGCGATTGCGAGTAGTGGGTCGACGGGGCTTCCCAAGATCATTGTGAAGCCGGGGCCCGGTCAGGGGGTCCCCGGTGCGGAGAGTGGTCCATTCGAACGCGACCCGGAGAAGGCTGCACGCAGTGAGCTCGTCCTCTCGCCCCTCTATCACACGAACGGTTTCTTCATCGCGCACGCGGCGTTGTTTGGCGGGGATCGCGTCGTCTTGATGGAGCGATTCGACGCGGCCCAAGCCGTCGATCTGATCGAGCGCCATCGCATTCAGAACGTGACCATGGTGCCGACGATGCTCCAGCGCATCGCGCGTCTACCTGATCTCGAGACACGTGATTTCTCGAGCATCGAGTTCGTGCTCCAAGGGGGGGCAACCTGTCCGGGATGGCTGGTACGCCGCTGGATCGAGTTGGTCGGTCCGGAGAGCTTCGTGATGAGCTATGGCTCGACCGAAGGGATCGGGCTGGCCATGATCAGCGGCGCGGAATGGCTCGATCATCCGGGCAGTGTGGGCAAGGCACAGGATTCGGAGGTTCGAATCCTCGACGAGAGCGGCCGGAGCGTTTCCATCGGCGTGATCGGGGAAATCTTCATGCGCCCGACGACGGACGACGCGCCCGGCTTCGAATATGTCGGTGCCGCGCCGCCCAAGCGAAGCGACGAGGGCTTCACGAGTGTGGGAGATATGGGCTGGCTCGACGAGGGCGGCTATCTCTTCATTGCGGATCGCCGCCAGGACATGATCATCTCGGGCGGGGCGAATATCTTTCCAGCGGAGGTCGAAGCGGCGCTCTCCGAGCACCCCGAGGTTTTCGACTGCGTCGTGATCGGCCTGCCGGACGAAGACTGGGGACATCGCGTCCACGCGTTGATCCATCCACGCGACGCGGACCGTCCTCCTTCGAACACCGAATTGCGCGCCCATTGCCGGGCGCGCCTGGCGGCCTTCAAGGTGCCCAAGGCTTTCGAGATCGTGGAGCACCTTCCGCGAACCGAGGCGGGAAAGTTGAACCGGTCGGGTCTCGTGACCGAACGGAGCGATGAGACCCCTTGACCGGAGTGCGGCCCGAATCTTCAGCGCGGCACATCTGTTAGGGGCACCTCAGGTGCTTCGGATGCTCGTTCTTCGGAGAGGCTGAGGCCCCAGAGAATGCCGTTGCGCAGCTCGCGTGGGTCGAGCACGTCGTCACAGCCGAGGCGGTCGGCCTGTTTGTAGGGGCCCGAGCGCTGCTCCTTCTCGACGGCGGCCTGGCTCTTCGCGTCGAGGCGCGACGCCTTGCCACCTGCGACGGCGGGCATGGCCGCCATGTTCACTCCGGGTAGCGAGAAAGAAAGCGACTGGCCGTCGAAGGGGAGTCCCGCCATCGTGACCATGCCGAAGCCGAAGGCCTTGCGCATGGTGATGTGGATCTTCGGATTCTTGAGCCGGCGCTCGGCGTGGAACATCTTTCCGCCCCATTTGAGGATGCCCGAGCGTTCGGCTTTCGTACCGGCGAGCACACCGGGATTATCCGCCAGGAAGATCACGGGCAGCGAGAAATGTCCGACCATTTCGAGGAAATCCATCGCCTTGATGGCCGCGGGAGAGTCGACGGCGCCGGCGCCGATCATCGGGTCGTTCGCGACGATCGCCACCGCGCGCCCCCCCATGAAGGCGAGCACGGTCGCCAGGGAACGGCCATATTTCGGCTGGAACTCGAAGGCGCTGTCCTCGTCGACGAGCAGATCGATCACCTTGCGCATCTTGTAGGGCTTGCGGTCGTTGGGCGGGATGATGTCGAGCAGCTCTTCGATGCGGCGCGGCCCGGTATCCGCCCCCTCGCGGCGAGGGGGGGGCGCTTCTCGGCTCTGGGGCAGATAGGAGAGATATTGGCGCGCCATCGCGATGGCGTCGTCGTCGTCCTTCGCCACGTTGTGGGCGGAGCCCGCGATCTCGGTGCAGATCTTCGCCCCGCCGAGCTCCTCTTTCGTCACTTCCTCGCCGAGTGCCGCTTTCACCAGCGGCGGTCCGCCCGTGAACATCGATCCATAAGCGGTCATGATCACGAAATCCGAGAGCGGTGCAGCGAGGGCGCCGTGTCCAGCCGACGCGCCCATCACCATGCACACCATGGGAACGTGCCCCTTCAGGTCGGCCATCGCGGACAGGTCCTGAGGTGCGCGGCCGCCGCCGGTATCCGTCATCCGGTGGCCAGCTCCCTCGAGCATCATCACCAGCGGAATGCGCTCGCGCATGGCGATCTCGGCGACCCGGTAACGCTTCGACGAGCCCGGTCCGCCGATCGAGCCGCCGAGCACGCTGAAATCCTCCGCTCCGGCGACCGCTCGGCGACCATTGATCTTGCCGACCCCACACACGAAGGCATCGGCCGGGATACCCACGGTATTGCTTGCCAGCGCGCCGATCTCCTTGAAACTGCCCGGGTCGAAGAGCGCTTCGATGCGCTGGCGGGCGTCGAGCTTGCCCCGCGAGTGCATGAGCCGCGCCACCCGATCGGGTCCGCCCATCGCGCGGCTCTCCTTCTGGATGCTCTCGAGTTCTTCGAGCAGGGGTAGCCATTCGTTGCGGAAGCTCTTCTTTTTCGGGCTCACAAGGTCCTCTCCAGATCGTGGGGCGACACGATCGCGCGGATCGTAGGCCCTCGCCAGCGCAGCATCGTTCGCAGGCGCCTGCCCGTTCACTTCTGTGGCAAGGGTTGCCGTCTTCCCTCGAAGAGGGTTCCGCAGAGCGCGGTGTTGCTGATTTCATCGCTGTCGAGCGGGGCGGAAGCCGCGGGGCCGACGGGGCAGCGCCTAGACCACGGCCCCCGACGCCACGAGCTCTCCGATCTCTTCGTCCCCGAGCCCCAGGATCTCGGAGAGTACCTGGAAGCTGTGCTGACCGAGCACCGGGGCGTGCCAGCGCGGTCCGCTCTCGTAGCCCCGAATACGCCACTGGTGGCCCGAATAGGGGACTCGGCCCATCTCCGGGTGTTCGAGTGGGTGGTGGAAATGACGGTGTCGGTATTGTGGATCGCGCAGCAGGTCGCGGCTGCGTTGGACCTTGCCAGCGGGCACGCCGACACTCTGAAGTGTTTCCATGACCTCGTTTGCCTCACGGGCCCGAGTCCATTCCTCGATGCGGGTATCGAGTTCATCGTGGCGGCTCGTCCGGTCCTCCCGTGATCCCAGTCCCTCATCGACGAGCCATTCCTCCGCACCGAGGACGCGGCAGAGAGCTTGCCAATGTTTTTCGCTCTCCACTGCGATACTGCACCACTGGTCGTCGCTGGCGCAGGGATAGGTGCCCTGGGGCGCGGCATCCGGGCCGCGATTGCCGAGCCGCGTCGGAACGTGCCCGCTCACTTGATAGTCGAGAATCTCGGGCGCGAGGAACTGGAGGCCGGCCTCGAGTTGGGCGAGGTCGATATGCTGGCCCTCGCCCGTGCGGCGGGCGTGATCGAGGGCCGAGAGCATCGTGGGAATCAGGAAACGGGGTGTGATGACGTCCGTATAGGCCTGATAGGGTCCCGCCGGTGGCATTTCTGGCCAACCGGTGAGCTCGGTGTAGCCCGCCAGTGCGCCGGCGTGATAGCCGTAGCCCGCCATCTGTTTGTGGGGGCCTGTTTGTCCCATGAGACAGGTGCTGAGCATTACGCTCTTCGGATTCAGCGTTCGCACGGTCTCGTAGTCGAGACCGACGCGGGAGATCACGCCGGGGGTGTAGCTCTCGACCACGAGGTCGGCCCAGCTCGCCAACTTCCGCAGAAGAGCCTTGCTGTCCGGATGCTTCAGGTCGAGCGTCAGGTCGAGTTTCGAGGTGTTGAAATCCCCGAAGAACTGGGAGCGGTTCCAACCCATGACCCCGTCGGTGAATGGTCCGGCAAAGCGAAGTCCGTCGGCACGTTTCTCGCTCTCGATCTTGACGACCGTGGCCCCGTGATCGGCCAGGCAGCGCGTCGAGATCGGGCCGACCGCGATCCAACTCAGGTCCAGGACCTTGATCCCTTCGAAGGGCAGAGACTGGCCGCTGGGTTCAACGCGATCGGGCCGACGCGACCCCTCCGCGAGTTCCCGCCTGATCTCCTGGCTGTGCTCTCCGAGACTTGGCGCGCGCCCTTTGATCGCGAGGGGCGTGCGGGCGGAGTGTGCGAAGGGGCCGGGTGCACGCGCCTTGCGTCCGCCGGGCAGCTCGAACGTCTTGAAATACTCTCGAACATCGAGTTGGCGAAGGCCCAGGAGATCTTGCATCGTGCTGACGGGCGCCACGGTCACGCCGAGTTCGAGGCCGCGCTCGAAGAGCTCGTCCTTTTTGTGGCGCGCGAAGAGGCGCTCGAGGATCCCATCCACATCTTCGAGGCTGAACTCGGTCTCTTGACCGTTGATGCGCGCGGTATCCATCGCCACCCAGTCGAGTGCCGCCATTCGCTCGTCGATGATCCCGTCCTCGAGGAGCCAGGGAATCAGGGGAGCCAGGGAACCACCGTGGCCCAGGGTGGCCACGTGACCGTCGGCGCAGGGATAGATGATCCGGTAGGTCGAAGTGCCGAGCTGCATCTCCGAGCCACCGCGCTCGAAGTCCTCGCCCTGGATGTCGTAGGCGACCATCGCGTTCAGCATCGTCCAGGTCATGACGCATTGTGCCGATACGTCAACAGACTGGGCCTCACCGGTTGCACGCATGCGCGCGTGGGCGACCAGGGCCGCCACCGCCGACTCGCCGCCCGCGTGACGCCAGACCTGGGGCACCGTGACGCGCACCGGGGGAAGCTCGGGGTCTCCTTGGACCGAGACCGGTCCTCCAAGCGAGGCGACCACCAGGTCCGTGGCGGAGTAGTCGGCATAAGGGCCGTCGCTCCCGAAGGGCGTGATTTTCAGGTGGACGATCCGAGGTTGGGCTGCGCGCAGGCCCTCGAAGGTCAGGCCGTAGGGCATGAGTGATCCGGGGGGGCCGGATTCGAACACGAAATCCGCCGTCGCGACCAGAGCGAGCAAAGTCTCGACATCCGAGGCGTCGCGGGGGTCGAGGACGATCGATCGCTTGCCGCGGTTGAAGGCAAAGAACTGAAGGCTCGCTTCGGTCTCCGGAACGTCGGTCATGCGCGGTCCCCGACGCCGCGCTTCGCTCCCCTCCGGCGGTTCGACGCGGATGATCTCCGCCCCGAGATCGCCGAGGATGCGGGGGCCGAGTTCGCCTCGATGATCGGTCAGGTCGAGAACGCGATAGGGACTGAGCATGCGGGCTCCTTGGTGGGGACTTCGATGATTCTCGCGCGTCTCCGGTCGCGCCGCAGCCTCGGGTGATCTGCAGCCGTGAAGGAGTGAGCCCGTCGATCGTGCGCGCGAGCGAGGCCGTACGCGTCATCTTGAAGCTAGGTTGGACGATCCGGAGCGCCAGATGTCGCTCTCGGTCGAATTGAGGAGGAAATAGGATGGCGACACTCGAAGAACGATTCTGCGCGATGGAGGATCGCGAGGCGATTCGCGAGCTGACCGGACGCTACTGCCAATTCGCGGTGGGCGGCCGCGCGGAGGAGATGGCCGGGCTCTTTACCACGGACGGGGAGCTGGAACTCGACGGCACGGTCGAACACGGCCGCGAGCGCCTTCTCGAGATCTACCGGAAACCCTTCGAAGCGGTCAGGCCGATCCCCACCGTGCATAATCACGTCATCGACCTCGACGGTGATCAAGCGACCGGCTACTGCGCCCCCGCGCTGCGAATGGTGCAGGAAGGTGAAGCGGTGACCGCGGCCGCACATCAGGAGGATCTCTTCGAGTGGGAGGAGGGCGTCTGAAAATTCGCTCGTCGCAAGCTGGTCTTCTACCGCCGGGTTCCGCTCGGTCGCGTGCGGTGCCCGAAATGCTCTTCGCGGAAACTCTCTAGCGCGTCCGCACGACGTCTCGCGAGAAAGATTCCCCGCCCGATCCCCGACGGCAGCCCCGGCAGTTCCGCTCGCGCGAACGGGTGCGGGCCATTTCGAGATCTCCTATCGGCGGGGTCCAGAGGGTGAGCCCAGTTGGTTCCAGTGGTCGGAGCGATGGTGGCGCGGCCATCTACTGCGAATGGTGGCCCACCGCGACGAGTGGCGAGTCAGCAACTCGGGCCAAGCAGTCTGGATCGTTCTGAGCGGTCTGCGTGGTGCGATCGACCACGCAGTGGCTCATCATCCAGAATACCTCAAGGGGCGCGAGTTCATCGAGGAGAGGGTCGAAATGGCCGAGCACTATCTGCTGAAATAGCCAGCGGCTCGCGACATCGGGCTCCGGCGCTTCAAGCAGGATTTTCGAGTTCTGCGATGAACTCGAGCAGTGCTTCGTGGAATCTCTTCGGCTGATCGAGGTAGGCCGGATGACCCGCGCCCGGCAGGATCAGAACCTCCGCTTCTTCGAAGCTCTGGGCCAGCCTCTTGGCTTGCGCTGGTGGGAAGAGGCCATCCTTCTCGCCCCAGGTCACCAGGGCCGGTACGGGGCTCTTCTTGGGTTCTTTGGCGAATTCGATCGACCCGACAGGCGCGATCGGGACGTATCCCGCCAACCGCTTCGGATGCTGCCGAACCAGGGGGAGACTGAAGCGTCCACTCATCGATGGAGAGACCACGACCACACGGTCGATCCCGAGATGGGCGAGCAACTCGACGCCGAAGGAGCGGGCGTCGACACGCCGGTTCGGTGATTTTCCGAAGCCGGGGAGATCGATCGCGATGACCCGGTAGCCCGCCTTCGCCAATAGATCGATCGTTCCGAGCCCCTGCCAGGTCTTCGAGGAGAAGGCCGCGCCGTGAAGGAGCAGTACCGGGCGCCCCTCAGCCGGCCCGGCTGTGATTCGAAAGAGCGGCGTGCCTTGGAAAATCTTCCGCTCCTCGGATGCGCGCGATGGCTGAGGGCCGAAGAACGCCATCGCCAGAACGACCCCAAGGATCGTCGGGAAACCGGGTCGAATCGCTGCGCACATCGGGATGGAGTGTGATTCCGGGCGGCGGGTCTCGCAAGCCGCTCGAATTCGAGTCCCTCTTCGGGTATCGGTCATGGGGCACGCCACGAGACGCGTGGCATCGGTGGCGTTCAGTCAGATCTTGACGAGGTTCTTGGCAGCCATCATGGGCAGGTCGAGATAGGTACGAATCCCGGGTCTGGCTCGACAGACCACGGGGATGGCATTGACGATGGGCATCGCTGTGGCCACCAGCGCCGGATCGATCGCATTCTCGATGAGCCGGGGGTCATGGAGGCTGCCCTGTCCGATTCCGAAATCGCAGTGGATCGAAGGCTCGCCCTCGATCGCGATCCTGCCGAGATATTCTCGAGTGCTGCGTTCGGGAATCCAGTTGGGTTCCAGGTCGAGACCCATATACCAGTTGACGCGGCCGGTGAGGACTGGTTTTCCCGCGACAATACCCGTCACCCAGTGGCGCAGACCCGCGACCGTTCCCACCTCGTAGGTGGTCCAGGCGACGCGGATCGGCCGGGTCGCGACGGCGGCCTCCTCTCCGAATTGGTACTCGTCGATCTCGAGCCCCAAGGCGCCGGCGGTCAATCTCACGGCCTCCGCAAAACCCGAGAAATCGAGCGAATTGGGGGCTCCGGGATCGGGCAGGGCGCTCGCGCCCCGCTTCTCGCGCTCCTCGGGAGAGAGTCCCAGCCCGAGGTAGGACCAGGACTCGGGTGAGTTGTACAGTCCCGCATAGGAGAATTCATCCCAGGTCACCGATTCGACCTGCCGGCAGGCATGGGTCAGGAGGATCGTGATCGCATTGATGAAGCCCGGGTTCACGCCGCTCCCGAAGATCGATGAGCCGCCTTCTCGGCAAGCGGCTTCGATCCTCTCCATGAAGGCTTCTGATTGCACACCCTCCGGATGAATGAAGCCGCCACTCGCCACCACGTTCTTTCCCGATCTGAGCAAGCGCACGAGGATCTCTTCATCGTAATAGACCGGTGTCAGGCAGACGCAATCCGCCTCCATCTCGACCAACGCATCGACATCCCCCGTCGTTTCGATACCCGTCCGCCCTCGATGGCAGAGTTCGCCCGCGTCGAGGCCGACCTTGGCCGAATCGAAAGCGTAGACCCCCACCAGCTCGAGATCCGGATGGTCGATGATCGCGGCAAGTGTCTGTCTGCCGATATTTCCGGTGGACCACTGGATGACCTTGTCCATCTACGAAACTCCTCGCGCTCGAATTGGGTTCCGCGTGCTGGGTTCTCGCGGCGGGGTGAGCTCGCGTCCTGGCGGCAGATCGTGTCGCTCAGTCCTGCCAGTCTACGTGGCTCGTGAAATCGTGGGAGCACGCGCGATCGACGAAGATTTCCTCATCGACTCGAGCCCCTCCGTCGTTTTCGAGGTTCCCAATCGCGTCCATGAAGGCCTCGACGCTCTCGAGGTAGAGTTCCGAGACGCTATCGACTTGCCAGATTCCCACCCCCGCCCTCTCGGCCGCTGTCTTAGAGGCGTTCAGGTCGAGGTGGAGCTGGACATAGCCGTGAATGCCGGGGGTCTTCAACCCGAATTGCGAATGAATCGACGCATAGCGCTCGAGATAGGCCTCATGATCGAAGTCCGCATTTCGGCGCATCAGGTATTGGTAACGCACGGCGGTGCGCTTTGGTTCGATGAAGACCACGTCCCGGCCCAGCAGCGCGGTCGAGAGGTCGGCGTGGATCAGATCGCCGAATCGATTCGCGAGTCCCGAGGCCAACGCCTGAACCTCCCCCTGCGAAGCCGCCCCCGCCTGAATCTCGACCGTGCCCCGATAGGGGGCGCAGGCACCGAAGAGATCATTGTCGAGCCGGATCATGCAGTGGATCGCCTCGATGGCCTCGGACGCTGCAGAACGCATCCTCGACACCTCCGCCCGCAGAGCGGAATCGAAATCCGTCTCTGCGCCCTTTCGGGCCGTGAGGTGACTGAGCAGTCTCATTCTCATTCCTCCTGGTCGATGGCGTCATGTCGCTGACAAAAAATCGGCGGAAGGTGGCTCTGGGCAGCCAGCGTGTGGCAGCAGCCTCGCAGGTCTTGGCGAGGCGGTCGATCGGGGCCCCAGACGGAAATAAATAGGATCCCCCGAACCTCGTGCGGTCGTCAGGCGCCGATCCGGACGTGCAAGGCGTTGGGACATCGCAATACGGCGCCATGAGGCCGCGCGGCGTCCGCATCCAGGAGTTGGAGTTCCGGCAGCCTCTTCAGCAGGACTTCGAGGCCCACCTGCATGTTGCGGCGTGCCAGATGCATGCCGGGGCAACTCTTCACGCCGCGGCCGAAGGTCAGCCCCTCCTTCCGCTCGCGGTTCGGGTCGAAGCGGTCGGGGTTCTCAAAAACGGCGGGATCGCGGTTCGCACCGGTGATGCTGAAGAGCACCCAGGAATTCGCCGGAATTCTTGCACCGTGAAACTCCACAGGCTGATCGCAGGAGATGCGTGGCACCCCGGCGATGGAGGTTTCCCAGCGCAGGATCTCGTCCACCGCGTCCTCGACGTGGCTCGGGTCTTCTCGGAGCGTCTGCCAAGCCCCCTCGTGGGTGAGCAGCGCATAGAGGAGATTTCCGAGGCCAGCGTGATTGCTCTCGCCACCCGTTGGGAAGAGCAGGCTGATATGGGATCGAATCTCCGCGTCCGTAAGTCTCCGCCCGTCCACTTCCTGCTGGATCAGCTCAGAGATCACGTCGTTGCGCGGCTCGGCGCGGCGCGCTTCGATGGCCGGCGTGAGGTAGGCAGTGAATTCCTTTTCCGCCTGCAGCGCCCGCTCTGGTTCTTCGCGGAAACGGAGTAGCGCCAACGCCCAGCCGTGGAATTCCTCCTCTTGACTCCGTGGTAGTCCCAATAGTCGCGTGATCACCAGATAGGGAAAGCGCGCAGCGAAGTCCGCCATCAAGTCCACTTCGTCGCGGCCCGAAAGACCATCGAGGACTTCGTGTGCCAGAGCGGCCAGCCCCTCCTTCTCATAGCTCGCGACGGCGCGCGAACGGAAGGCCGGCGTCGCCAGCTTGCGGTAGAGCAGATGTCGCTCGCGCTCGGGCATCGAGATGAAACTCTCGCCGATGGCGGGCTCGAGGGAGGACCGATACATGAGGTGTGGCGGGAATCGCTTCGCATCGAGAAAGGCCTCAAGCAGCGCGTCGTAACCGCTGATGACGAAGGCGGGAAATCCCTGGAAGAGGGTGGGTTGCACGGGCCCTTCGGATCGATAGGCACGCAGCACTTCGTGCAGTTCATCACCGGGCAGATCGTCGAGACCCAGGTCCACCTTCGAAAGATCTCGGGTCATCATCGTTCTCCTCTTGGGTGCCCTTGCCAGCGTGGCCGCGGGGTCGCCGATCTTCGAATATATCACCCTCAGTGCGGTCGCTGCAGAACGTGACCATCCGATTTGCTCCCCCACTCGGCATCCTGTCTTGACCGTTACGATCGGCTCGGGTGCCCTGTGGGCGCTAGCGCATTCGGGGCTTCGGGGATGGACTGCAATCAGAGCCCGCGGCTCACGCGCGAGACGAGGGTCACCAGGGCCGGAGCCAGGGTGACGTTGGCCACGAAGGCCATCGCGATCGCGAAAGCCGTGAGGAAGCCGAAATTGAAGAGCAGCGTCAATGTGGCCTGCGTGTAGACGAGAAAACCCGCCGACAACACGACGGAGGTGAACAGTAATGCCTGACCCGTGGAATCGAGCGTAACGCGCACCGCCGTGGCGACATCGTCTCCGCTCCTTCGGGCGCGTGCGAAGCCGTGCATGAAGTGGATCGTGTCGTCCACCGCCAGACCGAGCGCGATGCAGCCGGTCAGCAGGCTGAACACTTCCATCGGGATACTCGCCCAGCCCATCAGTCCGACCGTGATCAGCATGGCCCCCATGGCCGGGATCATGCTGAGGAGCCCCGTCCGCAGGCTTCCCAGCAAGAGCATCATGAAGGGGGTGATGATGGCGAATGCGAGCAGGTAGGTGCGCGACAGACTTCGGATCGTCGCGGTGATGGATTGCGAGGAGATCGCGAAATGTCCCGTGAGTACGAAGCTCGCCACGTCGCCGAAGGTCGCCTCGGCCTGGGCACGAATGCGATCGAGGAGCGGGGGACCATGGACCGAATCCACGAGTGGGACCTTGATGCTGATGCGCGATTGGCGGAACTGCGAATCGACAACGTCTTCGAGATCGTCTGTTCCCGAGTTCTCGAAGAGCAGCAATTCCTGAGCGATGAGCTCGCGGTCGTCGGGAATCGCGTAGAACTCCGGTCGATTCCCGTTGAGCGCCATATGGATCTCTTTCGTGACCTCCACGATGGAGATCGTGGTCTTGCCGATCATGTCCTCGCCAATCTTTTCCGCCTCGATGTAGTGCTGCAGCGATTCGATTCGGCGAAGCAGGTCCGGTTCGTAGAGACCGTTCTCCCGCCCGGAGTCGACCACCATCTCGATGGTGTTCGCACCGCCGAGTCGGCTGTCGACGATCTCGGTGGCGACGCGAATGGGTTCGTCGGGTTGGAACCAGCCCATGGCGTAATTCGAGAAGCGCAGCTCGAAAACGCCCACCACCGAGACAGCGAAAAGGGTGCCCCAGACGGCGACCACGACGCCGGGATATCGCGTCCCGATCATTCCGCACGCCGCGGGGATCCGCCGTACGAGGGAATCGCGCACCGGTTTCGCGCGCATCGGTGTGACCGCGATCAGAGCCGGCAAGAGCACGAGGGAAAGAGCCAGCGTGATCATCACACCGCCGGGTGCGACCGTGCCGAAATCCGCGACGAGCGCTACTTCGGCGCTCTGGAACGAGAGCAGGCTCCCCGCGGTGGTGAATCCGGTCATTACGATCGCAAAACCCGAGTGACCCAGCGAATACGCGAGCGCATCTCCTACATCGCGACCCCGCGCCCGCTCCTGAAGAAAGATCGCGAGCAGGTGAACCGAGTTGCCCACCCCGACGGCGAGCAGAAAGGATGGCGTGATCTGGGTGGCGGTGGTGAGCGGTACACCCGATATGCCGAAGAACGCGAAGCCACAGATCACTGAAGTGAATGCGGTGACGAGCGTTAGCACCACCGCCACGAGACTCCGAAACAACCAGAGCAGGAAAGCGCCCATGACGATCAGGGAGATCAACGTGAAGCGCCACATGTCGGAGAGCATCTGTCCCATCACACGGTCGGTGAGAATGGGCATTCCCGCGATGTGAATCTCGAAATCAGGTCCGGCGTGACGCGCCGCGATCTCCTTGGCCGCGCGTACGACCTCGGTGTTCTCCTCACCCGTGATAAAGACCGGCGCGGCCTCGGGGGGGATGTCTTCGGTGCTCGGGTCTTCGAAGCCGTCCAGCACTTCTCCGACCCCGGCGAGTGACGAAAAGGCGCTTGTTTCCACCGCGATCGTGGTGACCATTGCATCCGCTGAGAGGATCACGTCGCGGTAGAGCGGTTTGGCTAGCCCTCGCTCGCGGAGCACTTGCAGGTCGGCAGATGTTTCGGGCCAGTGCTCGAGGAAATCGTCGACGATCAACTCCTCCCCGTCCCCGCGCGTATCGCGCACATTGATGAGACTCGTCACGTCCTCGAGGTGGGGGAGTTCGTTCTCGAGATCTTCGTGGAGGGCTCGCAGGCGTTCCAGGAATCTGAAACTGAAGACCTCGCTCGTGCGAATGGCGATGAAGAGGATCTCCTCGCGGCCAAATTGTTCGCGAAATGTGTCGTAGACGACCCGCGCCGGGTCATCGGGCTCGAGGAAACCCTCGTTGGAAGTGTCGACCTCGATCCGGGAGAGCTGGGTGGACAGGGCGCCGACGGCCAGCATGCACACGCCGATCGTCCACCAGGGCCGTCGAAATACGAGACGCCCCCAGGCCTCGAAGGCTCCCTCGATGTTCTGGCGGCCCCGCTCCCAAAGCCCGGCATGCGTCGGGCTCGTCACCGGATGCGATTCTCCTGCGGATGATTCACGGACGGTCCCTTCGCGATCGACATTTCTGAGTCGTCGCGTGACGCTCGCGAGACCGTCGCAGCTCGACTCACTCTTTCAGACCGGGCACCGAGGGGGGGCAGGTCGGGAAAAAGAGGGGTGCGCTGCGTTCCACCCCATTCTGGAGTTTGCCGATGGCACTTACAAGACCCCGGAATCATGTCGCCGTCTTGGTTCGAAGCGCAGTGTGCCGGCCACTCGAAGGCCGCTCCGCCCGTTCGGCTCGGACCCGGATCCCCATTCTCGCAGCGGCGATCTTGCGGGTTGCAGCCGCTCTCGAAGAATCCCGTGAGCGCTCGTGAACTCGAGCGAGCGCAGGAGCGCTCCTTCCCGGCTGCGATGAGGGGTTGGGTTGCGATACGCTCATCGGTAGACCATGAAACATACTCCGATCGACCCGCTTCACCGCGTGAGCGGATCCAAGACGGCTTGGACCCGAGTGAACATCGCCGAGGGCGTTCCGGGTGTTTCGACTCCGCTCAATTGGTCCTGGTGGGATGAAGCGAACGAGCGGATGATTCGCGGGGCCTATTGCGATATCGGCGTTGTGCCTCGTGTCGAGATTCCCGATATCGAGCAGGTGGATCTTCGCGCATCGGCGATCTTTTTTGGACGGCCTGCGCTCAACGTGGACGTTTCGCGACGCATGGCGGATCTGCAGCCCGGGACTTCCGGGGAAGCACTCGAGCGCCACTATTTCGGGGCGGTGCGCCCGGACGCGCCCTCGGTCCCTTCGCGTCGTCGCTATCCGGCGATTGCACTGAAGCTGCCCGGATTGTGGCGACGCGTGCCGAGCCTGCTGCAATCGCTCTATGAGGACGATCACGCCTGGTGGCAGAGCATGGTGGCTCCCGGCGCGCTCGACGATGTAGAGGCTGCTCGAAGTGGAATCGAGGAAGCCTGTCGTCGTTGTGAGCGGATCGCCAGGCCCCATAGCGCGCTCGCTCTGCTCGCGGGCGCACTCATTCAGCAGGTGACCGGGGTGGCGGAACGGGTCGGCCATCCAGAACTCGTGCTCGATGCATTGGGCGGCTACGACTCGGTGGAGTTCGAGACGCTCCAGGAACTCTTGTCCGTGCGACGGGGTGAACTCCCACTCGATGAGTTCTTGCGGCGGCGGGGCTACCAGGGCCCTCGACAGGGCGAGATGTCCAGTGTCTCGTGGCGCGAGGATTCTGGCCCCGTCGAGTCGCTACTCGATTCCCTCGATCCGAACGACCATCGGATCATGGAGATCGCGGCGGCGCGGGCGCGCGAACGCGAAGCGGCTGAAAAGAAGATCTGCGAGGGATTGGGACCGGTCCGGCGACGCTGGGCGCGTTGGCTCTTTTCCGAGGCGGCTCGCATGCTCCCGCAAAGGGAGACCGGAAAGGCCGCCATGATGCTGTGCATGGATGTCGCCCGGGCCTGTGCGCGGCGATTGGGAGAGGATTTCGCGGAGCGGGGCTGGCTCGAAACAAGGGAGGATATCTTCTACCTCACGCTCGAGGAGATCGAGGGCGAATGCCCCGCAGAAGCCCGTCAGCTCGTCGCGTCGCGCCGCAAACAACGCGAGGAATACGAGCGGATGGAGCTCCCTGAATCCTGGGTCGGTATGGTGAAACCCCTCGAACCTGAGGCGGAAGTCAGCCAGGGGCCCCTCGAAGGGCTGGGGGTGAGCCCGGGGATCGCCGAAGGGAGCGTTCGGCTCGTGCGCGACGGTTCGGGCGAATTGCATCCCGGCGAGATTCTCGTCTGCGAGACCACCGACCCCAGCTTTGCGGCCTATTTCCTCGTCGCCGAAGGTGTGATCACCGATATCGGGGGAGCGATGGGCCACGGGGCCATCGTTGCGCGCGAAGTGGGCATCCCCTGTGTCGTGAACACCCGGGATGCGACGCGTCGTCTGCATACCGGAGACCGCGTGCGAATCGACGGTGCGACGGGCTCCATCGAGATTATGGACATAACGTCGGTTCGGGATGACCGTTGATCAAACGCGTTCTCGAGGACGCTTCATAAGAGCGGAGTCCGCATTGAGGAGGGCGATCTGGCGGATCATTGTCGGGGCAGCGCTGTGCGTCGTCAGCGGCGCAATCGCGGTTACGCTCTACTCATTGCTGCGTAGCCCCTTGGGTCCGCCGTGGCTCTGGGGGGCGATGGGCGCTCCCCCAGCGCTCCCCGTTTCGCTGGATCTGACGCGCGTCGACGAAGCCGAGCGTTGGTTCCCCGGTCCGGGAGCGGCACGCATCGTCTCGGATTCCCTCGGTTTGCGGGCCGAGGGTGCCGGGGCGGACTTTCACCTCTCTCGCCGACTCTCTCTGGCGCCCGGATACCTCGGCAGCGTTTCGCTGCGGACGCAGTCGCCCCGCGCCCCGATCCATGTCACGCCCTATATCGAATGGAAAGCCAAGCCCGAAGACACCGTGATCGCCGAGATCGATGCCAGCGATCCCCTGCGGCAGATCGCGCATTTCTACGCGGGACGCTGGGACCACCATCCCGTCGAGGGATTTCGAATCCAACCCGACGCAGTGGACTCGATGATCGGTCTGGTCGAAATCGAGATCACTTCGGAGAAGTGGAAGCCCGTGACACAGGCGTCGCCCGACGCGGTCGATTGGAGTTTCGCCTTCAGTGCTTCGCGACGCCCGCGCAACGTGGTGTTGATCCTCCTGGATACGCTCCGGGCGGATCGGATGTCGCTCTACGGCTATGCACGCCGAACGACGCCGGGCCTGGAGCGGTTGGGGGAGCACGGCCTCGTCTTCAAAACGGCACGCAGCCAGGCAGCCTGCACGTTCCCCTCGGTCAACTCGCTGCTGACCTCTCAGCCGCCCGCCTATTTCTTGCGCCAGCCCTTGGGCCAATGGGCGCCCCTCGATCGTTACGAACCGATCGCGAAAATTCTTCAGGAGCGCGGTTTTGAGACATTCGCCGTCTCGAGCAGCTGGGTGGTTCGGGCGAGCGAATCTGTGCATAATAACTGGGGGGGAGGGTACGACGCGGGATTCGATGTGTTTGCTGAGGCATGTGCTGGGCGATCGGCCGATTGCGTCAACCGGCAGGCCATCGACTTTGTCGATGCGGCCACCGGCCCCTGGTTCCTCTACCTCCATTACCTCGATGCCCATGACCCCTATCGCCCCCCGCCGGCTTCCCATCAGTCGGCCTTCACACGACCCTACACGGGTCGCGAGGAATTCGAACTCGGCGATCCGAATCCCATCGCGGAGTCGATCTATCGCGGTCGGACCCCGATGGACGCGAGTGAGCGAGATCTGGAACACCTGAATGATCTCTACGACGAAGAGATCCTCTATCTGGACACTCAGCTCATGCTGCTCTTCACAGCACTCGAGGAGCGTGGCCTGCTCGGGGAGACCATGATCGCATTGGTTTCTGACCATGGCGAGGAGTTCCTCGAACATGCACACATCAAGCATTGCAGGAGCGTCTATGACACCGAAATCAGAACGCCCCTCGTCTTCTGGATTCCAGGACAGATGGGCGGGCGGAGAATTCGTTCCGTCGCCCAGAACCTCGATGTCGTTCCCACCCTCCTCGATTATCTCGGGGCAGGCGATGCCATCGAGGGGATGGCGGGGCGCAGCCTGCGAGCGGCCATCGAGTCCGATCGGGTGGTCGATGGACACGCCTTCAGCGAACAGGGGAGTCTGCAGGCGGTGAGCGATGGACGCTACAAGCTCATCGTGGATCGTGGCGATGGGAGCGTGCAGCTATTCGATCTGGCTGTGGATCGGGACGAGGTCGACGACCTCGCGGGTGAACGACCCGAAGTGGAGGAACGTCTGAGGGCGGCGCTCTTGTCGTGGCAGCGAATTTCGAGTGCGGAGGTCGTGAAGGGCGCGCGCCAGAGCGAGGAGAATCTGCGCGCCCTTGGCTACCTCGAGTGAGCCCTTCTCGGTACTCGGGGAATCCGGCGCTGCGTGTGACTCCAGTCGGTCGTCCGATCGGAAGAGGCGACTGAAGGGAGGGCATCGGTCAGGAACGCCCCCCCCCGAAGTCGCCATCGTCAAGGCGCAGGAGTCGGGTTGTCCTTGGATGAGGTGCGACGGATCTTTGACTCCGGTCGGCTCGCGCCTATCGGGTCGGGTTATCCTCGAGCCCGCGTATCCCCTCCAATTTGGCGTGGTAATAGGTCGAGCCCCAGAGGTCGACGCCAGCCAGATTGCCGCCGCTGAGATTGGCGTTGCTCAGATAGGCGCCGCGCAACGTGCCCCCTTCCAGATTTGCGCCGGAGAGGTCGGCTTTCATCAGGAAGGTCCAGGAGAGGTTGGCCTTTTCGAGATCGCATCCGGATAGGTTGGCGCCGATCAGATTGCTGCGTTGCAGGATCACGCCCTTCAGATCCTGAGCGTGCAGATCGACCCCGGATAGATCGCAGGCCAGGCAGCTGCCCGTTTCCTTGAGCTTCTGAAGATCGGCCTCATCGTAGCCGCTTACATTGCGGGTCCATGACAGGGCGATGAAGACGAGCAGGAAGAGTCGCGGGTAGGCGCCCGGGATCATCACGTCGCCGATGTGCCGGTCAGGATCGGCACGGCGGCATAGCCGCGTAGGTTGGAGGAGTGGCTGCGCTCGACCCCATCGCGCTGGACGCTGTGGTTCGGGTAGCGCTTTAAGAGCCCCTCGAGGGCGACTCTTCCCTGCAGTCGCGCGAGCGAGCGGCCGAGGCAGACGTGGTGGCCGTAGCCGAAATGTAGCGAGCGCTCGAAGCGCCTGCTGATATCGAAGCGATCGGGTTCGGGAAACTCGCGTTCGTCGCGTTCGGCGGCGGCGGTGATGAGTACGATTCGCGCACCACGGGGAATGGTCTCGCCGTGGAGCACGAGCTCGTGGGTGATCGCTCGGCCCTGGTACTGGATCGGTGCATCGAAGCGCAGCACTTCCTCGATGGCCCCCGGAATTCGCTCGGGCTCGCGCGTCAGCACTTCGCGTTGGTCGGAGTGGGCGTCGAGCAGGACGACGGCACTGGCGATGAGTGTGGTCGCCGTTTCGTTGCCGGCATTCCAGAGCAGCGTGCAGAAGGCCACGACCTCGTCGTCGCTCAGACGCTCCGGTCCCTCCTCTCCATCGACCTCGGCATGGGCGATGACGCTCATGAGATCGTCCTCGGGTTCTGCACGGCGACGCGCCAGCAGCTCGTGGAGATATTGGCGACTCGCCTTGCCGGCTTCGGCGGCCTCGACGGGCACCTCCACGCGATCGGGATCGCGCGCGATAAAGGCCTCGAGCCAGGCGCGCACCCCTTCGCGGTCCTTGTCCGGCACGCCGAGCAGGGTGCTCATCACCTCCATCGGCAGGCGCGTTGCGAACTCGCCGAGCAGATCGCGAGGACCGCTGCCGCCGAGTGCGTCGAGGAGCCGCTCGGTCGTTGCGCGCACTGCGGGTTCGAGGGCTGCGATGCGCCGTGGCGTGAAGCCACGACTCACGATATTGCGCACTCGCGTGTGACGCGGCGGGTCCATAGAGAGGATCGAGAAGAGTTCACCGTCGCGGTCCTCCAACTCGAGCAAGGGACCGGGCGAAGAGCTGAAGGTCTTCCAGTTGAGGGTGGCGTCCCAGACGTCCTGGAAGCGAGAGAGGGCCCAGAAATCGAGCTCCGCATTGTGGAAGCAGGGCGCCTCTTCACGTAGCTGGTGATAGGTGGGGTAGGGATCTTCGTGGAGTTCGTAGGAGAAGGGGTTGTATTCCATGATGTATTCGTCTGCGGTCCGGCTGGTTGGTTCAGAGCCGCAGCGTACCGCCTCCATCTACGGACAGGATCTGGCCGGTGACCCAGGCCGAATCGTCTGAGAGCAGGAAGACGAGAGCGCCGTTCTGATCTTCGGGTCGTCCGAGGCGCTTGATCGCGAGGCTGGAGACGATGGCGTCGGCGACCTCGCCGGCGACGGTACCCCGGGTGGCTTCCGTGTCGGTGAGTCCCGGCGCGATGGCGTTCACGCGAATACCCATTTCTCCGAGTTCATGGGCCAGACAGACCGTGAGGCTGTTGAGGGATGCCTTCGCGAGGGAGTAGAAGCTGTGTGTCATCCAGGCGGCGCTGGAGGATTGATTGACAATCGAGCCCCCGCCGCGTTCGGCGATGGCTGGATAGCAGGCGCGCGTGCAGTGGAGCGCGCCGCTGAGATTCACATCGAGGAAGCGTCGGTAGTAGGCGAGATCGACCGAGATAAGCGGCTCGAGTTTCATGCCAGCGTAGATCGCGGCGTTGTTGACGAGCCCGTCGATGCCTCCGTAATACTCGACTGTTCGGTTCGCGAGTTCCTGCGCACTTTCCGGGTCGGCGACATCCACGTGCGCGTAGAAGGCGTCGCCTCCGCCGCGGCGGATCTCGTCGGTGACGCGCTGGCCCCGCTCGTCGTCGAGGTCGGCCACCACGACCCGCGCGCCCTCGTCCACCAAGCGGCGCGCGTAACATTCTCCGATGCCGCCCGCGGCGCCCGTGACGATGATGACCTTGTTCTCCAGACCCATGTTGCCTCCGATTCGTTCACGAGCTTACCAGGCGGATGCGTCAGATTGCAGCCGTCTATGAGCGCCTGGCTTCGGCCGTGGGCGGTGGGGCGTGTGCCGGATCTCGTCGCGCTCGTTCGGAGGGTATGAAGATCTGCGCGTCGGATCCGAGTCAGCGTACTCGAGTGTCCACCTGTCCGACCCCTTCAGTAGGAGCGGGGCAGTCCCAGCCATCCCTCGCCGAGACGGTTGCGAACCATCTCGTTGTTGAGGGGCGAAAAGGACCATAGGCGTCCATCGCGAAAGAGCCTCTGCATGGCGGAGGCGCGTGTATAACCGGCTCCGCCCATCAATTGCATGCCCTTGAGGCTGATCTCCACCGCCGCCTCAGAAGCGATCAACTTCGCCATCGAGGCCAGCGAGTCGGCGTTTCCACCGGCGACCTCGATCTCCGCCGCTCGTCCCATCAGGCTGCGTGCGGCTTCGAGCTGGACGGCGGCGTCGACCATCCAATGCTGCGGCACCTGGAAGGAAGCGACCGGCTTCCCAAACACGAAACGCTCCTTCGTGTGTTCGATCGCCAGCTCGAGAGCCCCCAGGCCGACGCCCAGCGTGGCGGCCGCGGCGTTCAATCCCTCTCGATTCACGGTAGCGAAGACCTGGCGCATCCCACGATCGAGATCTCCCAGGATGGTCTCCTCTGGGACCTCGACGTCGTCCAGGAAGACATCGCAGGTGGAAAGGGAGTGGATACCGAGGGTGTCGATCGCGCGGATCTCGATGCCCGGCAGATTCGTCGGCACCAGAAACATCGTGATGCCCTCCACCGGCGACCTTTCGATCTCCGAGCTGCGCGCGAGCACCACCAGCCAATCGGCCTCGGCTGCGCCGGAGATCCAGGTTTTCTGTCCGTGAAGGACGAATCCGCCCGAGTCCACACGCCGGGCGCGCGTCTTCATCACGCGCGCGACATCGGTGCCGCCATCGGGTTCGGAAAGTGCGAAGGAGACTCTCGTGCGACCCGCCACGAGGGCCGCGAGTACTTCGCGTGCCTGTGCGGTTCGGCCGAAGCTCGCCAAAACCTGCACGACCGCGAATTGCGAAATCATGAACGCGGCCATCGAGGTCGGGCCCTTGGCGAGCTCCTCGATCAGCACGAGTTGATCACGCACATCGCCGCCTCCCCCGAACTCCTCAGGCGCGTCGATGCCCAGAAGTCCGAGTTCGGCGAGCTTCGAATAGAGTTGCGCATCGAAGGTCTCGCTTTCGTCGAGTACGCTGGTGTGCTCGGCGGGCGAGATCTCCTCGATGAGCTGGCGGATCATCCGTCGGAGTTCGGCACGTTCCGGGGAGTCCATCAGCGGATCGCCGGGTTGGGTTTCGAGAGCGGGCATCATCCAGGTCCTCCAGGGGGGCGGTCGCGAGTCGATGTCAGTCGCGTCGGCAACACGAAGCAGGCGAGCTTCGGAGCGGTCCGAGACAATAGCCCGGACTCACGGCTCGAGATCCGGACGAAGTCGATCTCGTTCCGTCGACCCTGATTTCTTTCTTCATCTCATTCCACTCCATCTATTCCATCTCACGCCATGCTTCGTGGAAGCTCCAGCGAGCCGAATCGGAGTACCCCGGCGACGGGTTCGCAGCGAACCTCATGGAAGCTATTCTGGCGGCTTCCCGTTCGCTCGAAAGGAGCAACCCATGCCGGATTTTCCCGCGCGCGTCACACTCGGTGGGACCGGGCTGCGAGTTTCAAAGCTCGGCCTCGGTTCCTCCTTTGGAGCGCCCACGCGCTCCTACCACGAGGCCTTCGAACGGGGCGTCAATTATTTTTACTGGGGGAGCATTCGACGCAACCTGATGGGCGAGGCCGTGCGCGAGATCGCTCGACAGAAACGCGAGGAGATGGTGGTCGTCGTCCAGAGCTACTCGCGGATGGCCGGGCTGCTCGGACCGTCGGTCGAACGCGCCATTCGCAAACTCCGCATCGATTACGCGGATATCCTGCTTCTCGGATGGCATAATAAAGATCCGTCCCCCCGAATGCTCGAGGCCGCATTGAAACTGAAGGAGCAGGGCCGCGTCGGCCATCTCGCCCTTTCGAGTCATCAGCGAACCTTCTTTCCGACCCTTCTGGACGACGACGCGTTCTCGATCTGGCACGTCCGTTACAACGCGGTCCATCCCGGGGCCGAGCGCGACGTATTCCCCAGTCTCGCGGATCGTTCCGAATCCGAGAGGCCGGGGATCGCCACGTATACCACCACGAGTTGGGGGCAGCTCTGCGATCCCAAGAAAATTCCCGACGGTGAGCGCGTGCCGACGGGTACCGATTGCTACCGCTTTGCACTCTCCAATTCCGATGTGGATCTGTGTGTGGCGGGCCCCGATAACGAGGAACAGATGCGACAGGCTCTGGCGACCCTCGACGAGGGCCCGATGGACGAAGAGGAGCTGGCCTGGATGCGCAGGGTGGGCAGTCATATCTACGGCGGATCTCGGACCTCGCAAATCCGGGATTGAGGCGCGCGGTGCAGATCGTCTGATCGGGTCTTCGAGAGTGTTCGTGGGCCTGTGAATGTGGTTTGAAAGAAGTTGACCGGCAATGTGGACGTCGCCTTGTGGCGTGTGCCACCGTCGTGAGGTCCCGCCGACCCGGGACCAGAGGGAGATCATATGTACGTTGGGCAGATCCTCGAGAACAAGCCGATCGACATGGAACGATTCGACACGATGGCCGTCGTGGAGGTCGCTCAGCGCCACCTGGAGACCATCAAGGAGCCGCGGAGGCGCCAGATCCTCCAGAACTTCATCGATCACGCCCGGACGGAAGCGTCGGGTGATTACGAAGGCCTCATGGCCACCTGCTCCCGCAAGGAGCAGCACTACGCGTCCTATGGTTCCCGATTCGGCGCGCCTCAGTCCTACGCGGAACTCGAGGTGCATTACCGCGGGCTCATCGAATCGAATATCTACGTGATTCACTTCGAGGCCGAAAAGCTGGTCGTTGGGGATGACGCGTTGGTGGTCGAGGGCCTGGTGCATCAGCTCTATCCCGGGAATTTGATCGAACCGATCTATGGAATCGCGGTCGACGACCCGGATGCGGTCTATCTGGCAACCAAACGGACCTGCGTGTTCTTCGTTTTCGACGAGGATGGAATGGGCGCCGGTGAGCATTCCTATTCCGACGGACCCCTGACGGCGGACGATCTCGTCAAGCTGGCTCCGGACGAGGTGCCCGAGCGCTTCTTCAAGAATCCCCTGACTTCCTGAGACACCTTCTGTTTGCGGTGATCGAGCGATTACCGGCCCGGAGCGGGCGCTGGTCACGCTTCCAGCGGCGGTTCTGCCCATGTCTTGAATCGGCGATCCTCGGTGGCAAGGGGAGGAAGTGGCCCTTGGTCGCTTTCGTCTGGCATCATGGGTGGGTCGCGCGTGTCGCGCTTCAGCGCCACGAGGAAAGCGATGAGCACCGAAGCAACTCCTCTCATAGAAAATGTCGAGAGCTTCCTGTCCGAGCCTCGCCCCTTGCTGATCGACGGCCAGTGGAAGACCGCTCGCTCCGGCGCCACGTTTTCGACCCTCGATCCGGCGACGGGCGAGGTCTTCGCGACGGTGGCCGATGGGGGGAAGCCGGAGATCGATGCGGCCGTCGCAAGTGCGCGGCGGGCGTTCGATGGGGGATGGGCGCAATCCGCCGGTGCATATCGAGCCGATCTGTTGAACCGCCTCGCCGATCTCATCGAGACGCACGCCGAAGAGTTCGCACAGCTCGATTCCCTGGATTGTGGCAAGCCCATCAGCCTGGCCCGGCTGGCTGACGTCCCCACCGCGATCGGCCATTTTCGATATTTCTCGGGCTGGGCCACCAAGCTCTCCGGAGAAACCATCCCGGTTTCTGCACCGGGCTTCTTGAACTACACCGTGCGCGAACCGATCGGCGTCGTCGGTCTGATCATCCCCTGGAATTTCCCCGTGATGTTCGCCGCGGTCAAGCTCGCCCCAGCCCTTTGCTCGGGCTGCACGGTCGTGCTGAAGCCGGCGGAACAGACGCCGCTTTCCGCTTTGCGCCTCGGCGAGCTGATCCAGGAAGCGGGTTTTCCCGATGGCGTGGTCAATATCGTGCCCGGCTCCGGCGAGATCGCGGGGGCGGCGCTGGCCGCGCACCCGGGCGTGGACAAGATCGCGTTTACGGGCTCGACGGAAGTGGGTCGCAAGATCATCGCGGCGGCCGCCGGAAACCTGAAGAAGGTCTCGCTCGAGCTCGGTGGAAAGGCGCCTAATATCATCCTGCCCGACGCGGATCTCGATACGGTGGCAGATGCGGCGGCCGACGCGATCTTCTTCAATCAGGGCGAGGCCTGCTGCGCGGGTACCCGGCTGCTCGTCCACGAGAGCTGTCGGAGGGAACTCGTCGAGGAGGTCATCAAGCGCGCGGCCGCGATCAAGGTGGGGCCCGGACTTCTGCCCGATACGCAGATGGGTCCTCTCGTGTCCGAGGAGCAGCTCGCCCGGGTCCAGGGCTACCTGGAGTCGGGTCTTTCGCAGGGTGCGCGAATCGTCACCGGGGGCGGAAGGCCAGCCGGGCTCGAAGGGGGATATTTCCTGGAGCCGACGGTTTTCGAAGATGTCGAGGCTTCGATGGCGATCGCCCAGGAGGAAATCTTCGGACCCGTTCTGACCGTCCTCGGCTGGAGTGATCTCGACGACCTCGTTCGCAAGGCGAATGATACGGTCTACGGGCTCGCGGCCGGAATCTGGACGAAGGACCTGAGCCGGGCGCACAATCTGGCGGCCCGCATGAAGGCGGGGACGGTCTGGATCAATTGCTGGAATGCCTTCGACCCCGGTTCACCGTGGGGGGGCTATCGACAGTCGGGTTGGGGCCGCGAGACCGGGCGTTTGGGCGCGGAACAATACACTGAGGTGAAGAGCGTTTGGGTCAATCTGAACTGATCGCTGCCTGTGAGTCGTGCTGAGTGAAAAAATGCCCCTCGGAATTGCACTTTTGAGGGATGACGGGCACGAGAACGCGCCTATCGTCGGGAGGCTACGCGGGGTCGAACTCCGCTGTGCAATGGAGAAAGCCGATGGCCATCCTTTCGATCGCCGATCCAGATTTTCTCGAGGATCCCTATCCCGCCATCCACGAGCACCGACCCTCCGGAGTCGTTCCGAACGTCGATCATGGGGGTATCTGGCTGCTCGATTCAGACGAGATTCGAGGGGCCGTCCGCGACCCCTCGTTCCTGAGCGACCCCGAGAAGGCGGACCCCGAAGCACCCATCACGAAAGTGTTGAAGGCCGCTGGGCTCTCCATCTTCTATATGGACCCACCCCGACACACGCGGATTCGCGGGCTGGTTTCCAGGGAATTTTCTCCGCATCGGGTGAAGGAGATGCTTCCAGAAATCGAAACGACAGCCCGTGCGACCCTGGACGAGCTTCCGGGCGGCGGTCTCATCGATATCGCCGCCACCTTCGCCGACGTCATTCCGATGATCGTCATCAGCGATTTCCTTGAAGTCGAGCGGGAGTTGCGGGCGGATTTCAGGAACTGGGCGCTGACCCGTGTCAAGAATCTCTTCGACCCGAAGAAGAATCGTTCGCCAGAATTCGCGGAGGCCTCTCGATCGCTTCGCGGCTATTTCACTCGCAAGGTCGAGATGCGCCACAGGGAACCGGCGACGGATCTGATCGGTCGGCTCGTGGCTCTGACCGGCGTGCAAGAGGGTGATCTGAGGGAGGATGAGATCATCGATCTGCTCAATCTGATGCCGGGCGCGGGCATCATCACCACGGCGGATCTGATCGGGAACACGATCCACGCTCTTCTGACACACCCGGACCAGCTCGAAGCCGTGGTTGCCGATCCGTCCCTGATTCCCGATGCGATCGAAGAAACGCTGCGCTTCGATACGCCCGCGCTCTCCGTGGGGCGGATCGTGACGGAGCAGACCGAACTCTGCGGGCAGCGCGTCGAGCCGGGGACCTGGGTTCGCGTGATGACGGCGGCGGTCGGGCGCGACCCTGCCTTGCACCCCGATCCGGATCGCTTCCAGATCGATCGCGCGCATCGCGAGCATTTTGCTTTCGGTGGTGGAACACATTTCTGTCTGGGTGCCCATCTCGGTCGCGCGGAGGCGACCACGGCGCTGAGGCTCTTGCTCGAACGTTTCCCGAAGATCAGTCTGGCGAAGGGTGACGATGTCGCTGTCCGGCGGCGGGTTCCCGGCTTTCGAGGCCTCGACAGGCTCATGGTGCAGCTCGATTGAAAACCCCAAGCCAGCGAACCCGTTCGGGATTTCGGGGAGGTCGCTCGACGAAAAATACACACTCGAAATGGGCCAGACCTACCTGGGTGGCGATTCCGCTGCCAGCCCCGAGCTGCAGTTCTGTAGGATAGGAACGAGCCGTTCATGAACCGACCGATGGAGGGATTCAAATGCTGACGAAGTCCGACGTGCGCGGAGTTTGCGCCTTCGTCCCGACACCCCTGAAGGCGGGGGTCGCGACCGGCGATCTGGCGAGTTCCATCGACCTCGATGCCACGATCTCCATGGTCGACCGGCTGATCGAAGACGGTGTGCATATGCTGGCGCTCGCCGGAACCACGGGCGAGGGCGCGGCCCTGCTCTGGGACGAGAAACGGGAATTCGTCGCGGCCGTCGTCGAGCGGACGGCGGGACGGATCCCGATCTTCGCCAGCGCCATCGCGCTCGGGACCCGCGAGACGATCCGGCAGATGCGGGAATTCCAGTCGCTCGGTGTCGCTTGTGCCATCGTCTGTCCGCCCTTCTGGCAGACACCGACGGTCGACAACGCGGTCGGATTTATCGACGACCTTTCGGAGTCCGTTCCCGAGCTGCCCACGATGATCTACTCGAATAAATTCTTCTTCAAATTCGAGTTTCCGACCGAGTTCTGGCGCCGTGTCGCATCGGACTCCTCGACCGTTATCGCGACGAAGGTGAGTTACGACTTTCGGCCCGAGGATTATGACGTCGCGGGAGATCGGATTCAGTTCATGGGTGGGGAGGGGAATTTTCGCGCCGTGCACGACACGCTGGGGAAGGAAGCGGTCGCAGCCTGGTGCACCTCGGCGGCGATGGGTCCCGAACCTTGGTTGGCACTCGTCGAGGCGGTCGCCGCGGATGATCGTTCACGCGTCGAGGGCGTGCTGGGTGATATCGAAGCCGTTCCGGCCCCCCTTCCCATGGACGAGTTCCACCTCTTCTCGAGCTACAACGTGCAGCTCGAGAAGGTTCGCATCAACGCCGGTGGATACGTGCGATGTGGTGGTACGCGTGCCCCCTATACAGACCTCCCGGAAAAGTGGATCGCGGCCGCGAAACAGAACGGGGAAGCCTGGGCGAAGCTATGCACACGCTACCGCGCCGAGGCCTGAGGGCTCGTCTCGCAAGTGACCTGGACGGGTTCAGGAGAGGAGTGATGTCGTGCGAATAGGGATCAACGGAAATCGCCTGGTGGGAAGCGGCGATCTCGCGCTCGTCATCGACCATATCAAGGGGGCGGCCGAGGATGGCTTCCCGAGTTATTGGCTCGCACAACATCCCGCCGGTGGGCTCGACGCGCTGACGACACTCGCTCTCGCAGGTCGGGAAGTTCCCAATATCGAACTCTGCAGCGGAGTGATCCCGAGTTGGCCCCGCCACCCCTTGGCGCTGGCCGCTCAGGCCTCGACGACCCAACAGAGCCTCGGCGGTCGCTTGACGCTTTCTATAGGGCTTTCCCACAAGGCCATGCTCGAACAGGGATTATCGATCCCCTTCGAGAAGCCGATCCGTCATATGCGAGAGTTTCTGGAAATTCTGGTCCCGCTCCTCGAGGGCAAGCCGGTCTCCGTGCGAGGGGAAACCTTGGGGGCCGAAGCGGCCTTCCCAGCCGTCGGTCCCCCCACGCCCGTTCTGATCGGGGCGCTGGGCCCGCAGATGTTGCGCTTGGCGGGCGAACGAACCGACGGGACGATTCTTGCCTGGGCTGGCCCGAAGGCGATTCGTGAACATGTGGCGCCCCGGATTCGAGAGGCGGCCGAACGCGTCGGCCGTCCCGCCCCCCGGATTGCAGCGATCTATTCGGTCTGCGTGACCGATGATGCCGAACGCGCGCGCGATCTCGTCGATGGCTGGTTCTCGGGACATGGCGACGTTCCGTCCTATGCCAGAATGATGGCGCTCGAGGGCGTCCATCGTCCCAGCGAAATAGCGGTCGTGGGGGACGAGGCGCAGGTACGGAGTCGACTCCTCGAAATCGCCGAGTCTGGCGTAACGGATCTCTGCGCGGGTGAGATCGGGGCGAATGCCGAGGAGGAGGCACGGGGGCGGGCGCTGCTCAAGAGCCTGGCTCCGGAGTTGGTCTGAGTCGGAGGCGTCGGAGGCGTCGGAGGCAGACGCCGTTGCGCGGATATGAGGAAGGCCGTCAGGGTTCCCAGCTGACGAACACCTTGGTGGAGTTGAAGACCCAGGTCTCGATGAAATCATCGACGACGGGCTTCTGCCCGAGGGCTTCCATCGCGCCGACGACGAGCATCCAGTTGAGTATCTCATGCTGGCCGGAGGCCTCGAGATCTTCGAGTTCGAGATTTCGCCAGACGTCATAGTCCTCGTTTCGAAGCGCGTCGATCATGATCCGATCGGCCTCGACGTCAGGCCACACATAACCCGTTCTCGGTGACAGAAAGGCATGCGACCAGCTCGAAGAGGCGATCAGCGCAACCCTCCAGGGCGACTCTGTGAGCGTCTTCGCGAGCTTCGCCCCGACCTCCATGCAGCGCCAGGGCGCCGGTGCGGGCGGATCGGCCAGCTGCTCCGCCGTTGCCGAATCGGGATCGAGGAGATGTCCGAGCCCACCCTGCGATCGCAGTACGGCGCTGCCATAGGCATTGACGGCGAAGGGGACGACCGGGTAGTCGAATCCCTTCCGCTGGCTGTCGAGAAACAAGACCGTATTGGCGAAAGCGTGCCCGAGTGATTCCTCATGATGGAGCCCGAAGGCATAGGGCATGTCGACCCCCGCTTCGATCAAGCCGCGTGTGATCGCGCGTGCGCCGTCGCGGAAACCGTGAAGCGGATAGCGGAAATCGGGTCCTTCGCCCCAGGTGTTCTTTCGTCGCGCACCGACCCCGCTCTTCCAGGGCTGCAGGTCGAAATCGTCTTCGAGCCCGAACACGCAGAAAGGAGGGATGATGTCCTCGCGGAAATTTTCGTACTGGTCGTCTCCGATGATGACGACGAAATCCGGCGCGAACGCATCGAGTTTTGCCCTCGCGTGGTCGAAGCCGAGGCGCATTCGCTCCCGATGTTCCACGACACGCCCACGTGCCTGGTCCTCGCCCCATTCCTCGCGCATCGACGCCGGCCAGTGGGCGGGGTTCTTGAAGCGTTCTTCGACTCCGGGCGCTCCCAGAATCATCGATAACGCATCCGCCATGTTCTCGTCCGGCCAGGAATAGGGCGGGAAGTGGGTGACCCCTAGCCCGAGTACTTCTCCCATTTCATCGCCCCCCGTGTTAGAAAAGTTCGTCGACCGAAAGACGTTTCTGGGTGAGGCCCTGAGAGTGGCTCGCCTCAAGGAATGCATCGAGCACGTGCCGATTTTCTTCGATTCCATCCCGGTAGGGATCCGTGCCGAAGATCTCTTCGCTGTCCTCGAGGTAACTTCGCACGAAGGGGAGTGCGGTATAGGTCTCGTCCTGCAGTTTCTGGTAGGCGGCCTGCTTGGCATTTTCGAACGTCGCAGAGAGCCGGGCGGCCGAATCGTCGCTTTCGAGAAACGACTCGCGACAGACCACCAGATGTACGATGGGAAAGATTCCGGTGCGTTCGAAATATTCCCGCTGAGCGTGATCGAGCTTCTCGAAGGGGCGTTCGAAGTGACTTCGGGCGTCCAGGATTTCCGGGGTCGTCGCCGCGCCGAGGAGGCAATCGACCCGGCCGCTGAGGAGGAGATCTGCGAGGCCTTCCGGTCGGCTCTGCCCCAGGCTCTCGAAGCGGACACCGGACGGAATCCGCATCGAATCCATCCGGTCATCCATCAGGGCCGTCCATTCGAGATCCGATGCCTCGAGGCCCGTCTCGGCGTGAAGGAATTGACGATGCCAGACCGAGGACGTCATCCAGTACATGTAGACGCCGACCCGACGTCCGGCGAGATCCGAAAGCGATCTGATGTCGGAGCCCCGAGCGACATAGATATATTGCTGGAAGAATTTCCGGTTCGTGAAGATCGGCAGAGCGCGTAGCGGCATGCCGCTTTCGCGGGCCTTGACGAAAGCGGAGAGCGACATCTCGCCGGCATCGAAGTCGCCTTCGAGAAGCGCCTGGGTGATGTCCATGGTGCCGCCTTCCTCGAACTGGAATTGGCTGGCGCCCTCGGCTTCGGACAGGATCAGGGGCAGGGTTCGGTCATAGCGAGTAATGGCGATTCGCGGACGTGCGGCGCTCATTTCGATTCTCCCCGACCCGATCGAGCGGATTCATCAGGGATCGAAAATACGCGCTCCGTCCCGGGTCGTCGATGGGCAGATTCGCTTCGTGCGTGCGCGGAATCGCAGGTTCGTTCAGGCTTCTTTGAGCATCCCTTCGCGCTGATTCCCCTATCATCGAGATCCACCGCAAGAAGTTCGGGCGCGCGAGAATCGCTCGGCCAGGGGGTTTCATGGGAAGTCGACTCGAAAATCGGACCGCCATCGTGACCGGAGCCGCCCAGGGCATCGGAGCGGTCTACGCGCGGGCCCTGGCCGCCGAGGGCGCCTCGATCACGATCGCCGACCGTCTCGACGGTGCGGCCGTGGCGCACGAGATCCGCGAGGGCGGCGGGCGCGCGCAGGCCGTGGAGACCGATATCACCGACCCCCATTCGGTCGAAGCCATGGTCGGGAGCACGCTCGAAGCTTTTGGGCGTGTCGACATCTTGGTGAACAATGCGGCGATTTTCGGAAATCTGCGTGCGACGCCTTTTGAGCAGATCGATCTGGATGAATGGGATCTGGTGATGCGGGTGAACGTGCGCGGTGCATTTCAGTGTGCGACCGCGGCCGTGCCGGTGATGCGGGAGAGCGGATACGGGAGGATCATCAATATTTCCTCGGGTACGATTTTCAAGGGGACGCCTTTCTTTCTCCACTATCTCTCTTCAAAAGGCGCGATCTGGGCGATGACCCGAGGACTTGCACGGGAGGTCGGTGGTGACGGAATTACCGTGAATACGATCGCGCCCGGCTATACGGCCAGTGAATCGGTGCTCAATGACGAAACGACCTGGAACCTGGTTCGCGAGCGCATGAACTCGAGCCGCGCCATTGCGCGCGATCAACTCCCCGAGGATCTGACGGGCTCCGTCGTTTTCCTCGCCTCCGACGACAGCGCGTTCATCACCGGCCAATGCATCGTGGTCGACGGCGGATCAGCTGTGAACTGAGCGCGGAGGGGCACGTGGCACGTGCATCGTCCGTCTCATGGGCGCGGTTCAGTCGGCTCCGCCGACCTCGGCCGTGAGTCCGGCATGACCCCAGACATCGGGTCGGATCAGCTTCTGGGAGACCCAATCCTCTCCCACCAGAAGGCCCTCGCATCCGATTTCGATATCGAAACCGAAGGGACTCTTCATGTAGAAGGAGATCATCCTGTCATTGGCGTGGCGGCCGATCTGGGTCGAGATTGGAATCGATGCGGCCGTGGCTCGATCGTGTATCTGCCCGACCTCGTCGATATTCGGAACCTCGAGCATCAGATGGTGCAGGGCCTTGAAATCGCCCACTCTTCCGATGGCCAGCGAATGGTGTCGCGCGTTGCAGCGTAGGAAATGCATCGCCATCCCCGGTCCGATCTCGAAATAATCGCTCTCCTCGAATCCCAGGATGTCGAGGTAGAAATTCAATCCCGCCTCGAGGTCGGGAACGAGCAGGCCGATGTGGCCCATGCCCAGGGATCCCGTCAAGAAGGATGAAACACCCGTCGGCGACTCGAAGGGGCTGTCGGCCGTCGCCGAAATGAAGAGTTCGATCCGATGGCCCGCCGGATCGGCGAAATGGGCCATGCGGTGGACTCCACGTGCCATGCACTCCTCGGGCGTGCCCGGCGTGACCGTGAGGCCCTGTTGACGGGCCTCGTCCAATGCCTTTTCGAAGGCCCCGCGGCCGGCGAGCTCGAAGCCGAGATATCGAAGACCTCCCGTCTCCGCGGGGTGGGCCGCCAGACGCCATTGGCGAGGGTCCATCTTGAGATAGACACTGCCGTCGCTCGACATGCCGTCTTCCGATCGGGTCGCTGATGGGTCTTCTCCCGGGACCAGCGGGGCGGGCATCAATCCGCAGATCCGAGTCGCAAAGGAGAGCCAGTCCTTGGGGTTGGGACCCTCGACACCGACATAACCAAGACTTCGAATATCCATTCGACTCTCCCTGAGATCTCCACGAGTGGGTTGCTATTCCTCGAGGAGGTCCATCGACACATTCCCCGAGAAGATCGGTCCCGTCGGAAATCAGGTATTCGAGAGGAAGCGATCCAAGAAATCGAGCCGGTCGTTTCCCCACCACATCTGGTCTCCGACCATCATCGTCGGGACGCCGAAGATCCCGCGAGTGTGCGCCTCGAGATTGCCGGCCTCATAACGCCCCCGGCCTTCGCTGCTCCCGAGGAATGCCAGGAACTCGTCGACGGGCCAATCCATGGCAAGCGCCAGAGCGCTCAAGACCGACTCATCATTCAGATCCGAGCCCTCGACATATCCGAGTCGGTAGCCCTCGGCGACGTAGGCCTCGACCTGATTGCGGTCGATGGCGTAGAAGGTGCCGGTATTCATGCGTGCGGAGTCCTGGCCGGTAATCGGATTGAAGGGGACACCGTAATGCTCCGCCCAGCGACTCAGATCCGCGATCATGTATTTGAGTTTGGCGGGAATTTTCTGATTCGAGGGGCCATCATTACCCGCCGCGAGTTTCGCGCGGCTGAGCTCGATCGGTCGATAGTCGATCATGCAATCGTGTTTGCGCGCGATCTCGACGAGCTGCTGCGTCGACAAATAGGCGAAGGGGCTCATGAAATCGAAGTAGTAATCGATCGTTCGGCTCATCGCGGGTCTCCCCCGTCCCAGTCGTCAGGGCCGCTCATCCATGGGGCTCGAGAGGGGCTCGTCTCAATTGGGAATTCGGTTGGTGTCGAGGGAGAGCATCGCATTTCTCGAGCGGAATGTGACCCGCAAAATTGATGAGCCAGGCAGCGAAAGTGGTGCTTCTGGCCACGAGAGCGGTCGCTATTCTGACGGGGCTCATCCCGTGCAGCGATGATTGGGTTCGGGGAGGAGATCGCGACTGGGGAGATTTGCCGGCAGCATCACCGTCCGCGAGCTATCGATTCATCAGGACCTTGGAACAGCGGGTTTCTCCACGAGACCTGATGGGGAGAACAGCCAATGGAGTTTGCGCACTTTTCTCATGTCTGGTCGATCGAGGGAATGTCTCCGGGAGATCGCTTCGAACTCCTCATGCAGGAGCTCGAGCTGTGCGACGAGGTGGGGTTCGATTACGCCTTCTGCGTAGAGCACCACTTCACTCGCCACGAGAGTCTGATGTCATCGCCTTCGCTCTTCGCGGCGGCGGCGATCCAACGTACCAAGAGAATTCGCGTCGGCCCGATGGGCTATGTGGCACCGCTCTACCAGCCGCTTCGCGTGATCGAAGAGGCGGCCATCCTCGACCAGATGAGTCAGGGCCGATTCGAAATGGGTGTGGTGCCCGGGATCTCGCCGCATTTCTTCGGGCCCTTCTCGGCCGATTTTCCGAATCGGCGCGAGCTGACGCAGGAACTCATCGAACTCGCCAAGGCGGCTTATTCCGCCGAGGGCGCTTTCAGTTTCAAGGGCGAGCATATCCAGCTCGAGGACGTCGAAATCAGCACGCCCCCCCAACAGCGTCCCCATCCCCCCATCTGGTGGGAGACGCGCGACCCGGACACACTCGAATATCTGGCCGCGGAGGGGTTCAGTGCGGGATTCTTCGTGTTGATGCCGCGCGCGGATGTGGCGCCCCGCTACCGAAAATTTCTCGAACAGTGGAAGGCAGCGGGGCACTCTCATCAACCACGCCTGGCCTATTGGTCGCTCGTCTATGTCGACGACACCGACGAAGCCGCGCTCGCGAAAGCGCTTCCTCACGCGCTCGAAGCCCTTTCGCTCTTTTTCACGGTGGGCAAGGGAGCCAGCCAAGCGAATACGGTCAAGCTCTTCGAAGATCGGGGCGAGCACGGCGCGGCGGAATTGGTGAAGCACCTCCTCGATCCCGACTATCTTTTCGACAAGAATCTCATCTTCATCGGTTCGCCCGACACGGTGGCGAGCAAGATCGAAGCGGCTGCGCGCGAAGGCGTCTTCAATACTCTTTTCTGCGAGCTGAATTTTGGTCAGCTGCCCCAGGAAGATCTGATGCGCTCGATCCGAATGATGGGTGAGCAGGTCATTCCGAAACTGCGCGGAGTCGATCCCTTCTAGGCGCCCTCAGGAGGGCCGGAGGGCGAAACTCGTCAGTGCGGCTTCGACGATCTCGTCGACGAATTCTTCGACGACGGGCGCCCCCGTGCAAAGATATCGGCATAGGATCGGGCCCACGATCAGGTCCATGAGAAATTCGAGATCCGTCTCGGCGGGCAACTCGCCGCGCGCGACGCCTCGCCGCAGCACATTCGCGAGCCCCTCCCGCTTGGCCTGAAAAGCGAGATTGAGTAGATCCGCGAGCTCCGGATCCCGCGCCCGCTCGCCGATCAGGCTCTGCATGACCGGGATGGCGGAGGATTGATTGAAGATCGCGATGACGCCGCCGAGCAGTTCGCGAAGATCTTCGCGAAGGTCGCCTCGATCGGGGAGGGCGGGATCGGGGAGTTCCGCCAGGGTCGCCACCGCCAGATGTCCTTTCGAGGTCCATCTTCGATAGATCGTCGCCTTGCTGCAGCGCGCGCGCGCCGCGAGCGCATCGAAATTCAACGCAGCGAAGCCGCCCTCCGCCAGGAGTTCCCCCGCGACTTTCAAGATCGTGCCCTCGATCTCGTCGCTTCTGGGCCGCCCGCGCACGCGTCGCGTGGGCTCGGCGGGCGCTGCCCCTCGCCCGTCGGAGTCGCGCGTCGTCATGAGTGGGCGCCTCTCAGAAATTGGGATTGCGTACCGGCTGGCCCTGGACCGCCTCGCCGTAGATCTCGCCGGCGACATCGAAGTCTGCGGAGACGTGCGTCGCGCCCGCTCCGATATCTCGATAGGCGCGAGCCAGGGCGTCGTCGACACCGATCCCATGAGCGCCGCCGCGGTAGAAGAGCGTCCCCACCGCCTCGAAGGCCAGGATGGCGGAGTAGGAGGCGTCGCGGCGCCAGACCCCCCGGCGTTCGACGCTCGGGACTTCCCATCGATCGGCGAGATCGGCCATCTCCTGCAGATCGCGGCGCAAGAGCAGTCTCGCAGCGTCGATTTTTGCAGAGGCCTCGGCGAGTCTCTTCTTCACGCCTTCCCGCTCGGCGAGCTGATGGCCGAACAGGTCCGTTCGCCCCTCGAGAAGCGCGATCATGTGCTCGAGGCCTCCCTGAGCCGCTCCGACCAGGGCCGGTGGGATCGTCATCGGAAACCAGCTCCAGAGCGGCACCCGATAAAAGGTCGAGTCGTGGACCGCCTCGCCCTGAAGCACGACCTTGTCGCCATGCATATTCGATTTCACGGTCGAGAGGCTGCGATGCTCCGGGACGAAGACATCCTTGCAGAACACGTCTTCGCTGCCCGTGCCCCGCAACCCGATCACATCCCAGACTCGCTCGATTTCATAATCCTTGCGGTCTTCCTCCAGCAGGAAGAATCGCCGCTCTGCGATCCCCGGTGCGATCTCTCGGCCCTCGACGGGAGCCATCACACTGACGCCCTCGTTGTTCAGGATGCCACTCGCGAATTCCCAGTGGCCGGTGACGAGATAGCCGCCGTCGACGGGGCGCGCCGTCGAATGTTTGGCCGCCCAGGCCGTGGAGATCAGGCGGGTCGGGTCCTGACCCCAGAAATCCTCCTGCGCTTTGCGCGGAAAGAAGCCGATCAGGAGCTGGTGCATCGTGAGGTTCTGATACACCCACGCGGTGGAAGCACAGCCTCGACCCAGCTCGAACGCGATTTCGACCATCGTGCCGAAATTTCTTTCCAGACCCCCGAAGGCCCGCGGTTGGAGCACGCGAAATAGATCGGCCGCTCGAAGCTCCGCCATCGTTTCGTCGGAGAGCCGGCTCTCGCGCTCGACCTCCGCGGCGCGTTCGCGGAGCTTGGGGACCATGTCCCGGGCTCTCGTGATGAGTTCGGTGTCCGAAACTGCCTCGATCTCCGCCATGCCGCGCACCTTCCGACCGCAGCTCGTCGCGCCGAGGACTCGCACTACGCGGGTCAGGCGCCTTTTCGGCTGCGGATCTTTCGCTTGAACCCCAGAGCGAATAGCGGTAAGTTGATTACCGTAATTATCGATCGATTGTCAACCCTTCCATGGGGACCGATCGCTGTCAGCCGCCGGATCGAGGGCAAGGGGGATTGTCGGTGCCGAATTTTGATGGACGCGCCGCGCTCATCACGGCCGGGGCGACCGGGATCGGATTCGCGTGCGCCGAGCGCATCATCGAGGGCGGCGGTCGGGTTCTGCTCTGTGCGCGTCGCGAAGAGAGCCTCCTGTCGGCGTGCAAGGAGCTCGGCCCGGCGGCGAGCTATGCGGTCTGTGATGTCTCGCGCCCCGATGATGTGGCGGCGGCCGTCGAGAGCGCGGTCGAGCGATTTGGCGGATTGCATCTGGCCGTCAACGCTGCGGGCATGGGAAATTTCGGAATGATCCGGGACACGCCGACCGAGCATTTCCGCGACAACCTCGACCTCAATCTGGTGGGAAGTTTCAACTGCCTCAAGGCAGAGGCGAATGCCATGGCCGAGAGCGGGGGCGGGAGCATCGTCAACGTGAGTTCCGAGGCGGGCGTCCTGGCTCATCCGGGGTCGAGTGGGTATTGCGTGTCGAAAGCCGCGCTCAACATGCTGACGCGCTGCGCGGCGGACGAATTCGGTGAACTCGGGATCCGCGTGAATGCCGTCATCCCGAGCATCGTACGCACCGAGATGTCGACGCTCCTGTGGAGCAACGATTTCGCGCGCAAAGCATTTCTGGATCTGATGGCGATCCCGAAGGTCGGCGAACCCGCAGATGTCGCTCCGATCATCACCTTCCTGCTCTCGGAAGAGGCCGGCTGGATGACGGGCCAGCTGATCGGGGTCGATGGAGGTACCACGATCGGACACGGCCCGAACCTCGTCCCTCTCTTTCACGAGCTTCGGGACGCGGCCCGTCGCGACGGGGAAGGCTGATGACCGGCGTGGATTGGTCGAGACCCGCCTTTCCGGAAATCGATTTCGCTCGGGATGACGTGCCCGATCTTCCCGCTCTGATGCGGGATCTCCGCCAACGGGGGCGTTTCGTTTCGATCCGTTTCCACGAGGGAGTGGCCTGCCTGATTACCCATTACGATGACGTCAAGGCTGCCTTCATGGACGAAGAGACTTTTCCGGCGGCCGCCGCCCATCGCGAGCACACCGAGCCCGTTCTCGGGCGGACCATGAGCACGATGATGGGTCGCGATCATCGGACGAATAGGGCCCTCGTCTCCCATGCGTTTCGGCCCCCCGTGGTCCGCGAGGCCGTCGAGCCGCTTCTCGAACCCCTGGCCGAGGAGCTCGTTGCACAGTTTTCTGCGCGGGGGTCCGCGGAGTTGATGGACGAATTCGCGCGCCCGATGGCGTTCAGGGTCATCACCCGTCATATGGGAATTCCCGTCGAGGACGAGCCCCAGATCTTCGATTGGGGGAGCCGGCTGCTGCGCTTCGCCTGGGAGCCCGAGGCCGCGCTCGAATCCGCAGCCAGGATCAGGGAATACCTGCTGGGGGTCGTCGACGAGCGCCGACGGGAGGTCGGCCGAGATCTGATTTCCGAGTTGGTCCAGGCGGAGTACGAAACGCGGCGTCTCGACGACCAGGAGATCGTCACGGCGATCCTTTCGCTCTTCGCAGCCGGGATCGATTCCCCCGCCAACGGAATCGGGAACCTGATCGTGAACGTGCTGTCGAGGCCCGAGCTGGCAGTCCGTGCCCGCACCCAACCGGAGAGCCTGCCGAGCCTTGCGGAAGAGTCGCTCCGGATGACGCCGTCCCCGGCCTTGATTCCGCGCAAATGTCCCAAGGCGACGAGTTGGCGCGGCACCGATCTTCCCGCGGATTCGACGGTCATCTTCGGGATCACCTCCGCCCACCGCGACCCCGATGCCTTTCCCGATCCAGATCGTTTCGACGCGGAGCGAAAGATGGATCACTCCATCCTCAGTTTCGGTCAGGGCGTTCATCTATGTGTCGGGGCGCATCTCGCGCGAAACGAGATGCAGGTCGCGCTGCGGACTCTTCTCGACAGGCTTCCGGATATCCGACTCGTTCAGCCCGATGCGATCGAAACCGTGGGCGGTGTATTGCGCGGCCCCCGAACGCTCCCCGTCGTTTTCGGGTCTGCGTCATGACGACTTCTCGGATGCGTGCCGCGCGCTTCTACGAGCCGGGTCAGGCATTGCGGATCGAGGAGATTCCGATCCCCGAACCGCGCGGCCACGAGGTGCTGGTTCGGGTGCGCGCCGCAGGTGTCTGCCATACGGATATTCATATTCGCAGCGGGCAGCTCCCTCTGGTGCCCGGAGTCGAGTTGCCCCTGACCCTCGGCCACGAGACGGCTGGTGAGGTCGCCGCGCTCGGTCCGGACGTCGAGGGTGTTCGCGAGGGTGATGAGGTCGTGGTCTGGGGTGCGCGCGGTTGTGGCCGCTGCCGGCTTTGCCATTCCGGTTCGGAGAGCCTCTGCGACCAGGGCACATGGCTCAATGGGGGGTATGCAGAATATGCGCTCATTCCTGGGCCGCGCTATCTCGCGAGTCTCGGCGGAGTCGATCCCGTCCAGGCCGCTCCCCTGGCCGACGCCGGGCTCACGCCCCTTCACGCGATTCGAAAAGCACTGCCCCGATTGCGGGCCGGAGATCATGTCGCGCTATTCGGCCTGGGTGGACTCGGCCATCTGGCGGTCCAGATTCTTCGAGCACTCTCACCTTCAACGGAGATCATCGCCGTCGACATCGAGCCCTCGAAGCGCGCGTTGGCGTTGAAGCTCGGGGCCCGGCACGCCGTCGATGGTCTCGATCACCCGGCGGAACGCATCGCCGAGATCACGGGCGGTTCCGGGGCGGCGGCCGTGCTCGATTTCGTCGGAAGCGACGACTCGCTTCGGGCCGCTCTGCCCTCGCTGGGAAAGGCGGGGATCCTCGTCATCGTCGGCATGGCGGGCGGTGTCCTGCCGATCTCCGCGTTCACGTTGGCGCCGGAGGCGAGCTTGACGACGAGTATGTGGGGTTCGTTTCCGGAGCTCGAAGAGGTTCTGGCGCTCGCGCGCGAGGGGGCGATTCGATGCGAGACCAGCGTCTTCGATCTGGAAAGGCTGAACGACGTTCTCGATCAGCTGGCGAGCGGTGAGGTGCTGGGGCGGGCGGTGGTCGTTCCGTGAGGACCGGAGAAGAGATGACTCGTTTCGATGGAAGGGTGGCTTTCGTCACGGCCGGTGCCACAGGGATCGGTTTTGCGACCGCTCGAGCGCTCGCCGCGGCCGGTGCTCGGGTCATGATCAGCTCGCTTCGCGAAGATGAGGCCAAGCTCGTCGAAGCCGCCCAGAGGCTCGGGGAGGGCGCCGAGTATGTGACTTGTGATGTTCGTGAGGACGGCGAGGTCGATGCCGCGGTTGCAGCGACGGTCGATCGATTCGGCGGGCTCGATCTCGCGTTCAACTGCGCTGGGACGGGCACCTACGAATCGATTCGCGAACAATCGACGGAGGATTTCGTCGAGAATATCGAGACCACCCTGCTCGGGACCTTTCGCTGTCTGCGAGCCGAGGCCAATCTCATGGCGGAGCGAGGGGGCGGTGCCATCGTGAACGTCAGCTCGATTGCCGCTTCGGTGACGCATCCCTGGATGGCTGGTTATTGCTCGGCCAAGGCGGGGGTCAATATGCTCACTCGATGCGCCGCCGAGGAATTCGGTCCGTACGGTATCCGTGTGAACGGAGTCATGCCCGGTGCGATCCGGACGCCGATGGCGTCCATGCTCTACGACTACGACGTGTCACGGGAAGAGTTCTTTCGGCTGATGGCGATAGAGCGAATCGGAGAGCCCGACGATGTCGCGAATATGGCCGTCTTCCTGCTTTCGGAAGAAGCCGCCTGGGTGACAGGGCAGATCGTAGCGGTCGACGGTGGCATCACGATTGGCAAGGGCCCCAACCTCGTTCCGCTCTTTCAGGAATTGGCGGAGGACGCATAAGCGAATATGTCCATCCAAGATCGGGATCTGCGGGATCGGATGGCCATCGGCGATGTCCTGATCCGCTTCACCTGCGCGATCGATTCGCGCGACTGGGCCGCGTATCGATCGTGTTTTTCCGACTTCGTAGAGATCGACTACCGCTCGCTGATCGGGGGTGACGTGTTGCGCGAGAGCGGTGACGCGTGGACCGAGCGCGCGCGCCGATCCTTCTGCGGCTTCGAGGTCACTCAACACTTCAGTTCCAACCATGTCTGCGAATTGGCTGGCGCGCGTGCGACCTGCCGCGCCTACGTCTGTGCCGAGCATTTCGTTCGTACCGGAGACACCCAGGAATCCTGGACCATGGGCGGTCTCTATGATGCGGAGCTTGCGCGTGGGTCGAGGGGGTGGCGAATGGACGCGCTGAAGCTGGATCTGCGCTGGAGTCGTGGGAATGCGAAGATCTTCGAGCTCGCAGCCAGGAGTGCACAAGGTGGCTAGGCGAACGGGCCGAGCCCCGGAAATCGAAACCGAATCCGGCTCGCCGAGATCAGCGGCGAACTCGATCCGTGAACTCGAGTGGGACGATCTTCGCTATTTCCTGGCCGTGGCAGATTCCGGATCCTTCAATCAGGCCGCTCTCGTGCTCGGCGTGAGTTATTCGACGGTGACGCGTCGCGTAAATGCGCTCGAGGACCGGATCGGGGTTCGGCTCTTCGATCGCAATCGCGGCGGCCACGATCTCACGGCGGCCGCCGAAGAGATGGCCAACGTCGCGAGGCGGATGGATGGCGAGATCCGTTCGCTCGCGCGTCAGCTATCCGGACGCGATCAGAGGATGTCGGGGCGAATTCGCGTAGCCATCGCCGAAATGCTCGCGCTCACCTACATGCAGGATCTGGCAGCGTTCCGACACGAGTACCCCGAGATCGAGGTCGACCTCGTGGCGGCGTCCGAACATGCGGATCTCGCCTGTCTCGAGGTGGACATCGCCCTGCGTGCCGGCAACCACCCTCCGGATGAGCTCGTCGGTCGACGTCTCGAAATGCTCCCCGTGGCGATCTACGCGTCGGAGGAGTACCTGGCACGGCGGCCAGCTGATCTCGAGCTGGCGGCGCATACCTGGATATCGCCCAATGGCGGTTTCACCCAACTCGCCTCCCACGCCTGGATGCTCAAGCACGCCCAGGACGCCCATGTCGCGATGCGCGTCCATTCGGGGACCACGCTCCTGGCGGCGGTCAGAGAGGGAATCGGCATCGCCCATCTCTTCTGCGCAATGGGGGACGCGCAGCCGGAATTGAGACAGATTCGGCCACCCGAGCCGGAACTGGAAACCGCGCTCTGGATCCTGACCCATGACGACCTTCGAACGACACCTCGGATCCGCGCATTCCTTGACTTCATGGCCAAACGCATCCGCCTGCGATCGGGTCAGATGAAGCCGATTCTCTTCCAGGGCGGCAAGAAATGATCTATTCGCCGATCGCCCGACCAGGCACCCTCTCGCTCGTGAGCATTTCGTCCTTGGCGCTTCGGATGGGCGGGTTGAAACAATCGATCGACTCGTAGCCCGTTCGTGCCAGGCACCGGTTGCAGAAATTACAGGTCGGTCCCGGAAGATTTCCTAGGAGATGTCGATAGAAGAAGGGGTCCGCGATGAACTGGCGACCACAGGACACGGCATCGACGAAACCGCTGTCGAGTGCCGCCTGGATTGGCTTCTTTGTCTGGAACCCCCCGACGCTGATCACGGGGATGTCGAGTGCGGCCTTGAATCGACGAGCATAATCGAGGTTGAAGCCCTCATGAGGTGGCCACATCCAACCCGATAGTCGATCGAGGAGCGGATGCAGCAGGCCGAGGGTTGCTCGACGCGGGCGGCTCATATCCCTTCCCGATCCAAATTTCAGGAACTCACGGTAAAAGCCCGAAAAACTCCCGGCGCACATCCGGAACCCGGATTCGTAGTGCCCAACCGATACTTCGATCGCGTCGACACTCCGCTCCTGTGCCAAGCGTCCGATTCTCACGAGCTCTTCGGTTGCGAGTCCCTTCCTGCCCGGCAACGCGTCGGCACCGTTCAGCTTGAGCAGAATCGGGAAGGCGGGCCCCGTTGCCTGGCGCACCGCGTCGAGGATTTCCACGAGCAAGCGCGTTCGATTCTCGAAACTGCCGCCGTATTCGTCCCCTCGACGATTCGTGTGAGGTGTCAAGAATTGACTGATGAGATAGCCGTGTCCACCATGGAGCTGGATTCCGTCGAAACCCGCTTCGGCCGCGCGGGCTGCGGCGGCGCGGAATTCCTCGATGACGACCGCAATCTCGGGCAGCGAGATTTCACGTGGCATGGTTCCCATGGTGGGTTCGCGCACAGCGGAAGCGGAGACCGGCTCGAACCCCATGACATTCGAAACGACCTGGCGACCACAATGGCTGATCTGACAGAAGATCAACGATCCGAGCGCGTGCACACGGTCGGTCAACTTTTGTAGCCCGGGGATCTTCTCATCCGCGTCGATGCCGGTCATGTTCCGGGTGGACTTGCCCAGGGCCCCCGCGTAGAGGTTCCCCGTGATCATCATTGGGGTCCCGCCTCTCGCCATCTGTTCGTAGAAAAGGATCAGCGGGTCGGTGACGAAGCCGTCCGGGTCAGCACGAGTCTCCGAGGTCGCAGTCTTGAAGATTCGACCCGGAATCTCGAGGGTGCCGATTCGTAGGGGATCGAAGGGAGACGGACGATGACTCATGGGCTCCTTCGCCGGTATTTCGTCTGTGCCCGAATAGCATAGACGGTGGAATTCCCCGTCGCGACCAGCCCAGGGCGATGGTTTGTGCGAGGAGTTCGGCCTCGGGCGATCCGGCCGCGCTACACGTTTTAGAAGAAGAGCCCAAGCGTCGGAGTGGTGATCACGTTCTCCTCGAGGATGACCTCGCGCTCTGCAATCTTGAAGGCGTCACCGTCCACCCGTAAACGATCGCGCCGTTGGCCGGTGTACGTGTAATTTTCCGTCCCGTGGCGACTGAAGCTCAACATGAAATTACTGTAGGCCCGAAATTCGCCCTCCGTGTCAGCGGCCCAGACCTCGATGTTCGTGATGAATCGACGGGTACGCGCCGCAGGAGTTTCGGCCCAGGCGTTGATCTTGAAATTGCGGTCGACCCGAACGGCGAGGGTGAGCAGATCCTCCTCCCGAAAGGGCAACTCGTCGACGTCGCAGCGGGAGATCTCCCGATCTTCATCATGGAGCGCCTCGGTTCCCCGCATGCTGGAATCATTCAGGGGAACGTGCCGAGCGGGGATGGTGTAACGGATATCCTCGGTCACCAGGCCCAGCCATTGCTGGAATTTGCGCTCGTCGAGAATCCGGGCCTCGCGGTAGTAGAACTGCTCTACGCGGAAGACCAGATCTCGGTCGATTGGAGTTTCGATGGGTAGCGGCGTGATGGCTTCACTCATGATCGGGTCTCCCCCTTCTCCAGCTCCCGGCGCCAGCGCTTGAAGAATTCGCGGGCATAGAGCTCGTTATAACAATTTCCCGTTTCTCCCGGCATCTCCCCGTGCGCAGACTCTTCGGACGCGCCCAGTCCGTAGTAGTAGGGCAGGTCGTCGACGGCACTGATGCTGCTTCCGACGAATTGCTGCGCCCAGGAATCGGCATCTTCCTGTTCGAGCAATCCGCCCGGCCCGAACATCAGGTTGTAGTTGCGCCGCAACTTCTTCTTGATGGAATCCGGTGCCGAACTCGGGACGACCCACCAGGACCAGTATTCGACCTGCCCGGGTGAACGCGGATGGCTCACACGGATGGCAGAATTGGACCAGAGGAAGTTGAAGTTGGGGAAGACGCCATAGGTCAGGCCTTTGATGCGACCTCCGACACCGATCCGCTCGGATGCCCGGCGCTGCACTTCGAGCAGGTATTCACTGAACTCGGGATCGGGTACGGCGAGGTTGATCCCTTCCATTCCCCAGGCGATCTGCGCCGGATCGGCCTCTTCGGGAAAGAGGCGGACCGAGGCTCCGTGACCGGATTCCGGCGCCGTATTGAAGCCGTAATCCTCGAGTTCCTTGACCGCCGGCGTTCCCGCCAGAAGGCTGCCGTGCAAGAAGGGGCCGTGACCGACATCGCCCATCTGGTTTTCGACGGGCACCTTCCAGTTCGCTCCGACCAGCCATTTATGAGCGGGCCCGACGACCTCGACGCCGCCGTCGAAGCGGTCGAAATAGGTATCGAGGTAGAAGCGGACGTTGCCGAGGTATTGCTCGAGTGATTCGATGTCCTCATCGAGGCTGCCGAAGATCAGCCCGCGATAACTCTCGATGCGCGGCACCTTGCGAAGACCGAGCCGACCCTTGTCGGTCTTGCAGCGCATCTTCTTTTCCTGAGGAATCGCCTGGAGACTGCCTTCCACGCTGAACGACCAGTTGTGGTAGGGGCACACGAAGCTCTTCGCGTTGCCGTGTTCGGCTCGACAGACCGGTACACCGCGGTGCGTACAGCTGTTGATACTGACGTGTATTTCGCCGTCCTGTCCACGCGCGACGAGTACGGGGGTCTCGCCCATATACGTGGAAAGGAAATCTCCGACTTCTCGGAGCTGACTTTCGTGAGCCAGGTAGAGCCAGCTATGCGCGAAGATGTGGCGCTGCTCCATCTGGTAGAGGGCCTCATCCGCGAAGACGCGTCGGCTGACCTGGCAGCCGTCGTCACTCACGATCTCCTTCAAATCGATCGACATGGCAAATCCATTCCCTTGGGGCGAACGCCCTTCAAAAGTTATCGATCGCTAATTTATCGACTTTCCATTCTGTGATCAAGTGATAATTTCGTTGTATGAGTTCCGAACCTCGAGATCCGTCTGCCCTGGCCGCTGTGAATCCCCCTTCGGCGGACGAAACGGCCATGACCAAAGGCGAGCGCACCGCACGTCGAATTTTGGACGTCGCCGAGCAGCTCTTCGCCGAGGAGGGGTTCGCGGGGACGAGGCTGCGCGAGATCGCGAAGCGCGTCGGCATTCACGAACCCGGGATCTACAACCACTTTGCCAGCAAGGAGGTCCTCTACCGTTCGGTGCTCGAGCGGGGATTGCAGCCGCTGGCGGATGCCATCGACGAGTTGTTGGAGCGCGAGGCCAGCCCACGCGAGTTGGAAGAACTGCCGGCACACCTCACCGATCTGCTTGCACGGCACCCGAATGTCGTGGCGCTGATGCATCGGAATCTGCTGAGCTCCGATGCGACTCCGGGACGCGAGGTGATGGACGATTGGCTCGAGCGACTCTTTCTGAAGGGAGCGGCATTATTCGAGCATCGAGGCAGTGGCGACACCGATCAGCAGGAGAGGGCGCTCCTGATGATTGCCATGTTCAATCTAACCACGAGCTATTTTCTGACCGAGCGCATCTACGCCCGGATCGCGGGTGACCAAATTCTCAGCGAGGAGAATCTGGCTCGCCAGAAAAGTCTCGTGACTCGCGTGTATCGCGGTCTTCTGGGCCCTTGAGCTGCTTTCCGATCGATTTATCTACGTGTTATTTCGCTTCGTCGGGAAGAAGTCGGGACCAATCGTTCTGGCTCAGGATCCAGAGCTGATGGATCGCTCGCGTCGCAGCGACATGCAGCATGCGTCGTGAAGCGGGATCGTCTGGATAGGTCCGATCGGAAGCGTCCGGGATGACGACGTAGTCGAATTCGAGTCCCTTGACGTGGGGGACCGATGTGATGTCGACGCCGGGCTTGAACGAGAAGGAGCCGTCGAGGACGAGGCGCACGGGCAGCTGATGTCGCAGGGACGCGTGGAGCCGTTCCGCGGTCTGGTCCTCACGTGCGATGATCGCGACCTGTGCGCTGCCTTCGCGGGTCAGTAGGTCGCTGAGCGTCTCCGCCACGACGATCGAGGCATGCATTTCGCTCGAGAAGAGTGACCGCGAGATCGGGGCTCCCCCCTTGGTCGCAGTGGGTGCTTGGGTCGGAGCCAATGGCCCAAGCACCGCGTGGCCGAACTCGACGATCGGACGCGTGCAGCGATAGCTCGTTTCGAGGGTCACCGGGGCCGCGCGCCCCTTTCCGAGCGCCGCCATCACCGCCTCCCAGCTCTCGAAATGAGTGCCGGTGCCGATCTGCTGAGCGGGGTCGCCCGCGACCGTCACGCTGCCATGCTCGGTGACAGCCCTCCCGAGCACCAATAATTCCACCCGTGAGAGTTCCTGTGCCTCGTCCAGGACCAGATGCGTGTAGGGCTTCACGGCGCTGTGAGCGGAGAGTGGACGTCCGGTTTTCAGACGATCGAGTTCGAGGAGGAGCGCGAAATCTTCCACATCGATCGTTGCTGCGTCTTCGGTCGAGGTCCCCTCGTCGAGTTTGCGCCCATCGACGGCGGTGCGTCGCGCGACCGGGATATGTTCGAATTGCTCCTCCGCTGTTAGCGAATATTGCAGGCGGGAGTGCAACAGAAATCTGTCGATCGTGCTTTTCGGTAATTCTCCACGGGCGTCGCGCAAGACCCTTTCGAGCAATTCGCGATCGCCCAGGAGTCGCTCGCGATCCCCGAGCGGACTGAGGAAAAGTTCCTTTTCGTGGGCAAAGACCAGGCTGGCCTTTCGGCTCTCCGCATCACTCATGTCGTGCTTGATCTGCTCGAATGCGTCTTCGAGACGCTGGAGCGGGGTTTCGGCTTCACACCCCCGGTAGAGCTCGCCGAAGCGTGCTTCGCTCATGAGTGTGCGGTCGATCTTCGCGGCGCAGCTGCGTCCCGCCTCTTCGGCCAGGGCGGGCAGGTTCGCGCAGAGTGCGGGATGGCGCTTCAAACCGATGACGGAAGGCGGAGTCGACACCGCGAGTCGGGTCGGCAGTTCGGGGAATAGATCTGCAGCTCGCTCGGCAAACCACCCATCCACGGTCGTGACCGGAACCCTCTTCATTCCGAGTTCTGCGAGCAGCGAGCGGGCCAGGCGCACGAGTCCCTCTTCGGGAACGATGACCATCAGGTTCCCGGGTGCATGGCGATCCGGGTCCTGGTGGGTGAGATGGGCGAGACGATGGAGCGCCACGGTGGTCTTGCCGCAGCCCGCACCGCCCAGGATCAGCAGGGGGCGCTCGGCCTCATGGGTGAGGGCTCGGTATTGCTGCGCATCGAGCAGTGATGAGATCACCGGCATCTTCTCTCCCGAGCGACCGGTGCCGATGGTGCGCTTCGGCAGCCCGCCGCCTTCCGCCCCGGCGAGGGTGGGGTGTCGTCCGGTGGGATCTCGTGCCCATTCGCCGTCGCCTCGGCGGCGGAGCGAGTTCTCCGCGGTTTGGATATGGACGAGTTCACCCTCTTCGAATGCGAGAAGGCGCCGCTTCAGCAGCACACCTTCGACCGAGCGGCCGGGTAGATCCTGCTCATAATCATCGCCTTCGGCGTATTGGAAAAAGATCTGGGCGAGCGGGGCCTCGCGCCAGTCGACGATCGCAAAATGGCTTCGGGTGTCGACGAAGCTGTGTTGGCCGAGCAGCACGTCGCGCAGGCCGCGCTCGGTCTCGAGCTGCATATGTGCAAAATAGGGCAGCTGGAGATCCGGGAGTTTCGCGTCCCCGCGGATTCTTGTCGTGGCCCGCGCGCGTTGAGCCTCCGCGGCGACGGCGGCGCGATCATCGATATCCGCCTCTCCCAGATCTCCCCGCAGTGATGACATCTCACGACGGCCGGGCTCGTCATTGCGTGGCCCGGTCGCCTTCTCGACGGAGTCGCGTACCGCGCAGAGGAGTCGCGTTTCTTCCTCGATGATCGATTCTTCGTCGGCGCTGAGCTCGAACTCGGATTGTGACATGGCGGCCCTCTCAGCATGCGGACCATCGGGCGCTAGCCGGACTCCCCGAGTGAGATCGTATCAGGATGTCGCCGACTCGAACACGGAGAGCAGTTTGCCGAGGTCGCGATTCAATCGCTGCATGAGGGCCTCGCCCAGTTCCGCCGCGAGCTCTTCCTCGATCTCCTGGAGTGTATCGAAACCCGCCAGGAGCGCGCTGTAACCTTCGGTCGTAAAGCGCACCAATTTGGCGCGACCGTCGCTCGGATCGGGAACTCGGCATAACACATCCGCCCGTTCCAACTCGGCCACGATCTGCCCTATGGCTTGCTTGGTGATTCCCATTCTTTCGGCGAGTGTCGTCATCCGGATCCCTTCGAGGGAGAGGTGGGGGAAGAGGGCGGTATGGGCGGGCCGCAGGTGGAGTCCGCGCAGGGTTTCGCCCCGCGCCACGGCCCTCTCGTTGAAGAGGCGCGCCGTTCGGATCAGGAGGTGCCCCGTGCTGGCTCGCTTTGCGGCCTCGAAGTCGCGCTCGATGTCGTCTCTGGATTTAGCCACTCGTTCGACTTCCTTGACTACTTGGTCAAGTGACTTTATCGTCTACCCCGATTTCGGGGGGGTTCCCCAGAAGGATTCTCCTCATTCCGACACTGGACTCCAAAGGAACCCCGCTCGGAGGACACCCGTGAGAACGACATTTCGCTACCCGGATCCGCCCATCCTGCTCGAGAACGTGATCGGGGATCTCGGGGATGTGCTCGGTCTGCTCGAACGCAACGCCCCTTATACTCCGCTCGGAGGATGGTTCCGGCCGGGTCACGACGGCGATGAGACGATGAGTCCCATGTGGTTCCAGAAGACCTGGATGGGCGGGGAGTGTGACGTCGAGGGCTCCAGTGTCTTCGTCAAGCACGAACGCGTCATCGAAACGGTGAAGCAGTTCTATGACGCGGAAGTCGTGATCCCGCATACCCTCTTCGTGAATCTGATGGTGGGGATTCCCGAATGCGGTCCGGTACATACGGACAACCCGCTCTTTCGGGGTCGCACTCGAATGAATACGCCGATGCAATTGCTTCGCACGATGCTCTGGTCGGGACTCTTCGCTGAATGGGCGACCGCGCAGGCGACCTCGATCTGGTGGATGAATGACGTCGATGGGGGCGGGATCGCGTACTGGCCCGAAGGACCCGACAAGCCGCCGGCTCGGCATGTGGGGGCGATGGCCAATACATCGATCGTTGGTGATAACCACGGCATGTTCCATCAGGTGGAGCCCGTGGGGCCCTTCGACGGGGAAACGCAGCTCGTGAGTCAGGTGGCCGAGTTGGCTCCCGCAAACGATGGCAGCGGGGATTGGGCGGTGACGGATCACGGCGTGGAGAGCCTTCGAGCACCGCTCGACGATATCCGGGTGAGCGTTCTGTGGAAGGCGGACGTCTTTCCGACGGAGGAGGAGCGCCTTCGGGTCGAGGCCGACACGCTGTCTTTCGAGGATGTGGCACGCATCTTCAACGAGGACCTCGCGGAGCAGGGTCTCGATTTTCGATTCGACGCCAAGAAGGTCGACGATCTCGAGCATGCGGCCGAACTCGCCGAGATCTACCCTCAGCCCATCCCGGTCGGCACTCGCAAGAGCGCGTTCTAGGCGGAGGCTGATCTTTCAGGCTGTGCGCGCAGCCATTGAAATGGGCGACACGACACATGCCGCTCCCAGGAGATCAGCATGTCGGGTCCAGATTTTGACATCAATGACCTTTCGATTCCGCCGGATGAAGAGGCAGAATCGCTCGCTTGGCTTCGTCGAAATGATCCGGTCCACTGGGACGAGAAGAATGGTTGCTGGCTTCTGACCCGACACGCCGAGGTCAAGGAGGTATTGCGGCACGCGGAACTCTTCTCGTCGCAGCCGCATGGTCCCTGGCACGCCTTCGAGAGCCATTTTTCGATTCAGGCCGAAGACGGAGCTCCCCATCATCGCACCCGGACCGTCGTGAGCCGTGGTTTTACACCGCGGGCCACTAAATATCTGGCCGAAAGAGTGCGGCGCTATACCGATGAGGCCATCGACGCGGTCGCCCGGGCGGGGCATTGCGATCTGGTTCAGGACATCGCCGTACCGGTTCCGATGCGGATCATCGCGGACATGTTGGGGCTCGAGACGGGCTTCGATCTGTTTCGAAGCTGGGTCGATGCCGTGACGACGACGATGTCCGATGCGTCTCGGACCGTGACCGATGATCGAAGGGAGACCGCTCGCGAGTTCGAAGCGCATATCCGGGCCGTCGTCGAGGAACGCTCGCGAAAGCCGGGGGACGACCTGATTTCCACGATGCTTTCCGGTCGCGGGGAGGGCGTCTTCGAGTCCTTCGAACGCGAGCCCTTCCCCGGAATCCCGGAAGGCGACGGTGTGCTGGGGTTCATTTCGTTCCTGGTCCTTGCCGGGAGCGAGACCACGCGGCACGCGATCTCCCTGGGCATGCGCGCGCTCATCGAGAACCCGGACCAGCGCGAGCGGCTGCGTGCCCATCCGGAATTGCTCGGGTGCGCGACCGAGGAGATCCTGCGATGGGTGGCCCCCGTGCGGGCGATGCAGCGCACGGTCATGCACGACACGGAGCTGGCGGGGCGAGAGCTCGAAAAGGGCAATCGCATCGTCATGGTCTACGCCTCGGCCAATCGTGACGAAGCGGTTTTCGAGGAGCCCGATCGCTTCCTGGTCGATCGCAGCCCCAACGATCACGTGAGTTTCGGTTTCGGCACGCATTTCTGTCTGGGGGCCAATTTGGCACGGATGGAGATCGGGAACGCCGTTCAGCGTCTGATCGAGCGCTTGCCCGATCTCGAGCTCGCGCCGGGAACCGAAGCGACGCGCTTCCCCTCGGCCATTGTGAACGGTCTCGCACATATGCCGACGGTCTTTACGCCGACCTCCGTTTGAAGCGACTCCGACCGGCGGTGCTGATGGGCCCACCTTCGGTTTTTTCGGGAGTGGTGCGGGATGAGTGCGCGGTCTGGAATCAGGCCGTCTCGAGGGCTTCGCTGCGGTGCCGAACCTCGCGGCTCGCCGCCGGGGGAATCGGCTGCGTCGCGTGAAATCGGCGACGGCCCCGGAGATGGTTCGAGAGAGGCGCACTCGAAACGTAGTGCAGACCGCGGCGAATCTGTGAGACGGTTCGGCGTGCGACGGCCTCGGCGCCCGGCTCCGTGAGCGTTTCGACGTCGGGTACGACGAGGGTGCGATAGTGGATCCGGATATCGTCCACATAGTGGCGGGCGGTCGGATTCTCGCTCTCCGTGTGAACGACCCAGGCTTCGGGGGGAAGCTTGCGGGTGCGTGTGGCCTCGATGAAGGATTCGAGGATCGGGACTTCGTCCGATTTCGAGTCGCATAGCACCAGAACATCTGTCCGAGAAAGCAGCGCTTCGTCGGCCATCTCACGGGATTCGATGACCGCGGCCCCCTCCTCGCGCAGTTGTTGGCCGAGCGCCAGGCCCAGGGGATCCGCAGCGCACTGGATCACGACTCGGCGACTGCGAAGCTCGATCCCTCCTCCGACGAGGATATCGACGAGCCTCGTGTAGGCACTGTAATACGCGTCCGGATGCACGTGGTGCAGTGCGTGGTAGGCGGGCGGAGCGGATGCGCTGGGTCGGTAGGCATCGAGCATCTCGATCGGCTGGTGGTTGATGTCCAGGCCGCGGTAGCGGAGGATCACGACGAATAGACCCGTCTGGAGCGCGGCCAATACGACGGCGAAGGGGAGTGGGAGCAGGAGGGCGATGGCGGCTGTGAAGACGAGCTGCGTGACGTACTCGAGCACGAGGTGGCACCAGATATTTTGGCTTCGATACTCCCAGCAGACCTCGAGATCGCGATTGATCCACTCGTGATGAATCTGATGCGGATGAGCGAGCGCACGCAATAGAGCCGAACGCGACCCATGCATCAAGTGCAGGAGAACGTGGACACAGTCGAAGAAAATCGCCCCGGATAGCCATAGAAGGGGCCCCGCCGCGATCGCTAGCCAGACCATTGCGCGAGAATAGGTCACCCAGGATCCGCAAGGAATGCGCGGTTGGCAGATCCGCGCACGCCCAGCGGTCGATCGAGAGATCGCTGAGGAGGGTGAGGTGAGCTTTCGGATGTCGCGCGAATTCTCAGCGGGTGCGCACGATATCCGCCGGGAAGAACCCGAAATTAGGAGTCGAGATCTCCAGTCCGAGCAGGGCCTGCCCATAGACTCGTCCCCAGATATCCCAATCCATGCCGACGTGAGTCACGCCCGCTGCGACGTCGCGATAGGCCCGCTCCACCGGATCTCCCTGTGTAAGCCCGTGCGCGCCGCCGCGATAGATGAGGCTATCCACGACTTCGAGCAGCTGGCGAGCACAGAAGGACTGATTGCGCCGCCAGGCCGCACGTTTGAGCACCGTGGGGGCCTCGGCGCCGCTATAGGCCTCGGCGGTTTGGATGACATCGCGCAGGAGCATCGATTCCATCGAGTCGAGGCGCGCGGCAATATCGGCAATCCGTAGTTGTACCGACTGCGTGTCGGCGAGTTTCTCACCGAGCATATTCGTACGCGTTTCGAGCCTCGCCACGCTCGCTTCGAGCGCCCCGTTCGCGGCACCGATCAGCGCCGGTGTGATCGTCCAGCCCATCCAGTCCCATACTGGCACCCGGTACCAGACGCTGTCGTGGACACCATGCCCCTGCAACTTGATGCCTGCTTCCGGTGTTCGGTTGACATCGGCCCAGGCCACGGTGCGCGCTTCGGTGACGAATTGTTCACGAACGACGATGTCGTTGCTAGCCGTACCCTTCAGGCCCATGGCGTTCCAGGTGTCGACGATTTCGTACTCGCCTGCGGCGTGGTCGAGCAGGAAGAGCCGCATCTCCGGGACGGGGCCTGCTTCCTCGCGCAAGACGGGTGCGAGGATCACGTCCAGGTCACAGTTGTAGGAGCCGCTTGCGAGCTCCCAATGGCCATCGAGGATATATCCACCGTCGACAGGCCGCGCGCCACCCCGGCGGGGTGACCAGCCGGTCGAGGCGATGCGTGCGTCTCGAACGGTGTCTCCGCTATTCCAGAGTTCCTCTTGCGTCTGCTCGGGGAAGAGGCCGAGGATCAGCTGATGCATCGAGTTGTTCTGGAAGACCCAGGCGGTGCTCGCACAGCCGCGTCCGAGTTCGATCGAGATCTTGACATAGGCCGAGAAGTCGAGCTCGAAGCCACCGAAAGCCTTGGGCTGGAGGATGCGGAAAAGACCCGCCTGCTTGAGGTCGGCGATCGACTCCTCGGGAATTCGCCGCTCCCGCTCGCAGCGTTCCGAACGCTCGGCGAGTTTCGGTACCAGGGTCCGCGCACGGTCGATGAGTTCTTCTTCTTGGGCGGATGTCTTCATCATGGATTCCTGGGATTCAGAGCTGAGCGATATCGGGGTCGACACCGGGAACGACCGGGACGAAAGGAGCGATCAGCAGCGATCGTCCGCGCGTCCGGTCTTCGAGCGCTTTCCCGAGGTCGGCAAAATCTGTCTGCCAGATATCGAGTGGATCAGATTCTACGAAGCAGGCGACGAGGATGCGAACACCGACGCCGGGCACCTCGGGTGCGGCCTTCGGCCACCAATCGGATTTCGGGAGTGGCGTGAAACACAGGGCCTGCGCGACGGCCGAATTCTCGAGCCGATCCGGAAGTGCATCGTGGAGGAGGGCGTCACGCAGCTCCTCGAGCGACTGTCCCGGTGAACACTCCAGCCAGGTCAGTACGAGGCCGGAGTAGCGATGATCCAGAACCAGTTCCGGCGGGACGCCGTCGGGGTCGCGCAGGGCACCACCGAGGTAGTCCCAGGTCCCCGCGAATAGCACATCGCGCTCTTCGTAGGTGCGACCCTGCTCGGCGAGTCGTTTCATCTGCTCTGCAACCCACGCCTGCTGGTCGGCCAGATGGTTTTTCTGGATCCACATTGTCGCCAGGAATGTGCCGCTCTCGGAAGGGTTTGCAATCGGGTTCTGGCGGGGCTCGCGAATCGCCTTGTGAGGGGCCGTTGCGAGCCAGCGCTGGGTCGCCATCGTGTAGGGCGCGAGGCTCCCCGCGGCGATCAGGTGATCGCGCTCGTACCAGCGATTCCAGGCGAGTTCATGCCCGGCATGCGGCTGCATGAGGCTAAAAATCGCGTGACCCAGTTCGACGCGTTCATCCGACATCTCTTGAAGTATGGCAGGCACGAGGCTCTGCCAAAAGGGCATCTGTGCAGGGGGGAGTTGCACGGCTGCGGCGTGTCATGACGAAAGCCGGATGGATGAGCCCTCCTGATGAGCCCACCCGGTCGCGTGATGCCGCCCGGCTTCTCGGATCCGACCGAGCAGGGAGTCCGCCGAATGGCGCGCTTGGCGGAGCTCGTCCGATCTTCCCTGAATTCGGCCCTGGCCACGGGTGGCGGGGCAAGCGGAGCGAGCGGGATTTCGAGGCTGTGGGTCGCATCGGGGCGAATTCACCGGGAAGCTCGTGGAATCGGATTCGGGCGAGCGATCTGCTCATGGTGGAGTTCGACGGAGAACTCATCGAAGGCGAGCGCCCCCTGAATGCTGTGCGGAGACGATACTGTGTGTGAGGGCGCTGTGGCTGGTGAATGAGGATTCGGCGTATCAGGTGCTTTCGGACGAAGACGCAGCGCGTGCGCGTGAGTAGGTTGGTGAGTCCCTGCGCGGCTGGCATGGTTTTCAGGCGATGTGGGGTGAACTCTTGGCGGAGACGGGTGATAGTTTCGAAGTAGTCAAGGAAACTCGACGAGACGGGAGCAGTATGGGACAGAGATCGCGGCCGATGGTTATTGCGGAGGGCGAGCGCCTTCCCGTTTTCGAGCGAACGACGGGCTTCGGACATTGGAATCGCTATGCGGCGGTGAATGATGAGTTCATCGATGTGCACATGGACAGCGCGGCTGCGCAGGCGGCGGGCCAATCCGATGTCTTCGGTATGGGCAACCTGAGAATCGCGTACGTGCATAACGCCCTACACGATTGGTTGGAGGGCGAGGGCGATATCGTCGAGTTCGGCTGCCAGTTCAGGCAGCTCAATTTCTTGAACGACCGATTGCGAACGGAATGTGTCGTGACGGAGAACGCGGTGCGTGAGGGGACACAGCTCGTTTCTCTCGATGTGAATGTGATCAATCAGAATGATGAGAGCACCATGCCGGGCACCGCGACCCTGCTGCTCTTTGCCGATGGCAAGGCCAGCAGCATGCCCGAGCCGCCGCCGACCGAGCTGCCCGGTGATCGCGTGCCCGGCGTGCATCTCGAGGCCGAAACGCTCCGTTGGTTGGGTCGTCCTCTCGAGCCCGACGTGGCGCTCCCTGTCGGGGCCAATGACATTCGGCGATGGGCGATGGCGACGTATCATCCTGACGAGCCGCCGGTGGAATTGGTCGACGAGCAGTCGGCTGCCGGGGGGCCCTGGGGCGAGCTGGTTGCGGCACGTGATTTCAATCCCTTCGCCTGGACGAAATGCACACCGCCCGACACCTACCCCTGGATGCGCGGTATGGGCACCGAACCCGGCCGGCGGGGCCTCAACGGCGGTCAGCGCAATCAGTATTTTGCGCCGATCCGGGTCGGGGACGTCATCACATCGGTGGTGACTCTGATCGATGCCTACGAAAAGGAGGGCCGGTTGGGCCCGATGATGTTTCTCGTCGATGAGGCGCGCTGGACGAATCAGCGCGGTGAATTGACGCGGCTCGGTCAACGGACCACGATCTACTACTGAGATGACGAACCCCCCTTCGCTCTTCGACCCGCTGCGCCTGGGTCCCATCGAGGCCGCGGGCCGCGTTTTCAAGACAGCGACGGCTGAGACGCGTGCCAGTGTAGATGGCTTTGTCTCCGATGAGCTCGTCGAATGGTACGGGTTGCTCGCGCGCGGAGGCACCCCGCTCGTCATTACAGGGAATTTCTACGTCTCACCCCAGGGCAAGAGCACCTACCGCATGTGCGGTGTCGACTCCGATGAGAAGATTCCCGGGCTCAGGCGTCTCGCGGAGATCAGTGATCGTTTCGGTACGAAGCTGATCGCACAACTGAACCATTGTGGCCGGCAGGTCATCGTGGGACATTCCGGCGTCGATGATCCGGTCTCCGCATCGGCGCAGCGCGATCCCGTGATGGGTGCCAAGCCCCGCCCCCTGCGATTGGACGAGCTGCCCGGGGTCGTGGATTCTTTTGCGGCGGCGGCCCTGCGCTGCCGCGAGGCCGGTTTTGACGGGGTCCAGATTCACGCGGCCCACGGCTATCTGCTCAATCAGTTCCTGACACCGCATACCAACAGGAGGCGCGACGCCTACGGGGGTTCTTTCGAGAACCGTCTACGTCTGGTGCGTGAGATCGTGCGGGAAACACGTCGTCGCGTCGGTGCTGATTTCGCCTTACTGCTCAAGATGAACGGTGACGATCGACTTCCCCTGCGTCGCGGACTTCAAATCGATGAGAATCTGGCGATCGCAAAAGCACTCGTCGGGGAGGGAATCGACGCGGTCGAGGTGAGCGTCGGCCACTACGAGTCGGGCTTTCCGATGACCGCGGGGCGCTTCGATGATTTCTATCGGCAGCTGGTCGTGCATGGCGCGGGACAATATATGGATGCCGTGCGTCGTTTCTCGATGACACGTTTTCACGGGGCGCTCGATGCGCTCTCGAGGCGGCTCTGGCCACCCCGTGAGGGGTTCAATCTCGAATACGCGGCGCGTTTCAAGCATGAACTGTCCGTACCGGTCATCGTCGTCGGTGGTTTTCATACACGCGCCGCCATGGAGGGCGCGCTCTCCGGAGCCGGCGCCGATGCCATTTCGTGTGGGCGGGCCTTCATCGCCGATCCCTTCTTGGTCGAACATCTGCGGACCGGTGAGGCGGGGCCCGTTTGCGACTACTGCAATCTATGTCTGGCGCGGGCAGGCACCGGGCCGGTGGACTGCTGGAATCCGGTCGCGCGGGCCGAGAAGCAAAAACTCCTGGCGGCGAAGGAATTGGAATGAGACGGCGCCACCGGTGTCGAAGGGACCCCGAACCCAATGAGTGAGCATGCCCGGAGGCATGCCGCAGGAGGTGAATAGAAATGCAGCAGCGACCGCATGCCAAGGTCGATGAGATCCGAGGTCGCATCGATCATCCGATCCTCGATTCCGATGCCCATCAGCTCGAGACGGTCCCCGTGCTTCTCGACTATCTGCGCGAAGTGGGTGGGAGCGATATGCCAGATCGTTTCATGGCCTTCCTTGCCCATCAGAGGCGGACCTTTGAGATGACGCCGGCGGAGCGGCTCGACACCCGGACCTCCATGCCCGTATGGTGGCCGATTCCAACCGAGAACACCTTCGACCGCGCCACGACGCAGCTGCCGGGTCTCCTCTATGACCGGCTGGACGAGTTCGGGTTTGATTTCAGCATCGTCTATCCGGGGATCGGGCTCCAGGTCATCACGCTTCCTGGCATGGCGGACGAGGAACTGCGTCGGGCCTGCGCGCGCGCTTTCAATATGTGTTACGCGGACCTCTTCGGTGAATTCTCGGACCGCCTGACGCCGGCAGCCGTCATTCCAATGCATACGCCGGAGGAGGCCATCGAAGAGCTCGAGTACGCGGTCGATGTGTTGGGGCTGAAGGTCGCGGTGATGGCCGGTGACGTATTGCGCCCCGTGCCTCGCTTTGCACGTGAACACCCCGAGTTGGCCAGTGAGGTTCTCTACGAGGATTGCTTCGGCATCGATTCGCCCTACGACTACGATCCGGTCTGGGCGAAATGTGTCGAATTGGGCATCGCGCCGACCTCGCATTCGGGACCGATCGGTTGGGGATCACGCCGCAGCGTATCGCGTCACCAATACAACCAGATCGGAGGCTTCGCTGAAGGGGGCGAGGCTCTGCTCAAAGCTCTCTGGTTCGGCGGCGTGACTCGCCGCTTTCCAACTCTGAACTTCGGCTTTCTCGAGGGTGGCGTCGGCTGGGCATGCAGTCTCTACACGCGGATGATCGATCACTGGAAGAAGCGCAATGCGGACGCGATCCGATCCCTAGATCCCGCTCGCCTGGACCAGGAGCTCTTTGCGAAGCTCATCGATGAATTCGGGCACGAGAAGATTCGTGCCTATCGGGATCCTCTGGTCGAGAACTCACTCTGGATGCCGAGCCCGGAGGCGCTCGACGATTGGCGAGCCTGTGAGGTGACGAGCGCCGAGGAGTTGGCAGAACTATTCGTGCCGCGCTTCTTTTTCGGCTGCGAAGCGGATGATCGAATGAGCGCGGTTGGATTCGATGCGCGTCTGAACCCCTTCGGTGCGCGCCTCAAGTCGATGTTCGGTTCGGATATCGGGCATTTTGACGTCGAGAATATGCGTGAGGTCCTGATCGAGGCGTGGGAATTGATGGATGATGAGTTGATCAACGAGGATGATTTCGCTGACTTCTCATTTCGCAACGCTGTGCGATTGCACGGGGGGATGAACCCGGATTTCTTCAAGGGGACCATCATCGAGGAGCAGGCTGCGCGGGTGCTCGAAGAGGATGGTGCGTGAGAGGAGGGCGGTTCATTCGTCCATACCGGAGGAAAATGATGAGGGGGTGGGCGACGTGATGGATCTCTCTTGCTCGTTACCCCCCGGTCCGCGTTCGGTCGAATACGCTCAGCTCGCGGAGGGTCTCGGTTACCGCCGGCTATGGCTCTACGACTCGCCTCTCCTCTACCCCGACGTCTGGATGACGCTCGCGCGCGTCGCGGAGGCGACGGCGACGCTCGAACTCGGGCCGGGGGTGCTCGTGCCAGGGCTGCGACATGAGGTGACGACGGCCGCCGCGATCGCGACGCTGGAGACTCTGGCACCCGGCCGTGTTGTCGTGGCCATTGGAACGGGTTTCACCGCTCGACGGCTGTTGGGCAAGGGACCGCTGCCCTGGAAACGGGTCGAGACGTATCTGCGGCGATTGCGTGCTCTTCTGCGTGGAGAATCCATCTCGATCGATGGTCGCAGCACGCGCATGCTGCATCCATCGGGCTTCGCCCCCCCGCATCCCCTCGAGACGCCGATCCTCGTGGCCGCCAACGGTCCGCGTGGTCAGGCGGTCGCGCACGGGCTCGGCGATGGCGTCATGGCGATCGATGCACCACCGAAAGGGTTCTCGTGGTGTGCGGTCGCACGCTCGGGGACCGTGCTCGAGCGCGGCGAGACGCTGGAGTCGCCGCGCGTATTCGATGCACTCGCACCGGCGATCGCGCTGATCTACCACGCGACCTACGAAGCGGTGGGCTCGGCTGTCGACGAACTTCCCGGCGGCCGCGCCTGGCGCGAGGAGGCCGAGCGAGTCCCCGAACCTCAGCGGCACCTGCATGTTCACGAGGGACATTGCGTCGAGGTGCCCGAGCGGGAGCGCATTTTCCTCGATCCGAAGCTCGGCGCCATGACGCTGACGGGGACAGAAAGGGAACTTCGTGAGCGCTTCGCCGCTCTCGAATCCGCCGGCGCGACGGAGCTTCTCTACTCACCCGGGGGTCCGGATATTCCGCGTGAATTGCGTGCGATGGCGAAGGTCTTTGGGGGTTATTAGGTGCGATTATCCGCTTACGAAGAGGCTCGAGAGGCCTTGCTCGAGAACTTCCTTCCTGGCGATCGATATTAGATTTCGAGGAATCCTGAAAAGGAGAATCTGTCAATGGCCACTGGAGCATCGGATTTTGACCCGAGCACGTTCGACCTCGTCGACACCGCAGGCTACGAACGGAATGGCTATCCCCATGCGGAGTGGACGTGGCTGCGCGCGAACGAGCCCGTCTTCTGGCACGAGCCGAATAATTTCGATCCCTTCTGGGCCATCACGAAGCACGCCGACATCATCGAGATTGGCAAACGACCGCGGGATTTCCTGATCGGCCCCCGGATCGCGATCTTTGCGAATGACCTTCCCGTCGATGATCAGCCGACGCGGCATCTCGCGACGATGGATGGGGCCGAGCACGGAAAGTTCCGGAACGTGATCGCGAAGCGTTTTACGCCCCGCATGGTGGGGGCGTGGGCATCGAAGGTGCGCGCCATCACCAGGCAGACATTCGACGAGGCGGCGGGGATGGCCGAGTGCGATTTCGTTCACGACGTGGCCGCGCCGATCACCATCGCCGTGATCGCGGAGATGCTGGGTGTTCCGCCTTCGGATTGGGAGCTGCTCTTTCGGCTGACCAATCAGATCGCGACGCCCGAGGATCCGGAATTTCAGCAGGGTGCCACCGCGATGGAGACCCTCAACCGGGCGCGAGAGGAGGTCTTTGGATATTTCCATGAACTCGCCATGGATCGGCGTCGGAAACCGACGGATGATATTATTTCGGAGATCGCGAACGCGAGAGTCGATGGGAAGCTGCTCGATGCAGTCGAGTTGCTCTCGTACTATTTCCTGCTCGTGATCGCGGGCAACGAGACCACGCGCAACGCGATGACGGGCGGCCTTCTCGCCCTGGTCGAAGAGCCGGGCGAGTGGAAGAAACTCGTCGACGACCCGGGTCTCATCGAGCCTGCGGTGGAGGAGATCGTGCGCTGGACCACGCCGGTCATCCAGTTCGCCCGCACCGCCGCGCGAGATGTTGAAATTCGAGGCCAGCGCATTCGAGAGGGGCAATCGGTCTGCCTCTTCTTCCCCTCCGGCAACCGCGACGAGGAACGTTTCGAGGATCCCTTTCAATTTCGAATCGACCGCCGGCCAAACGAGCATGTGGGTTTTGGTCGTGGCGAACATCTGTGTATGGGCGCGCACCTCGCGAGGCTCGAACTTCGCTGCATGCTGGAGCAGCTTCGCGAGCGACTGGAGGAGATCGAGACCGTGGGTTCGGCGATTCGGGTGCGTTCGTCTTTCGTGGGCGGGATCAAGCACGCGCAGATCCGCTGGAAGCTGGGGGCCGCGAAAGATTGAAACCACCGCCAGCGTGGAGCGGGCAAGAGCCGGTGCTGCACCCGTCGATCGAGTGGGAGCTTTTCGGGCTCAAATGTCGACGTTGCTGCTCGTCGCCTCGCCCGGGAAGTCTGGATCGAGAAGCGCGCCTCGGCGTGAGATTCTCGAAAACCGCTGCGGGAGGATCGCGGTCGAGGACTCGCTCGGATCCGGGACCGGTTCCGGGAGAGGGGAGTCTTCGTTCGGGGCTAGTCGCCGTCCTGCCCGACCAAAAGGTCGCGCGCGTCTCCCCACGCGACTCCGTCTCCCCGTTCGCGGCGCTCCGCTTCGTGGGCCTCGACCGTCTTGCCGATGGCGTCGCGAAGCTCGCCGACGATCTGGGCGCTGTTGTTCTCGAACCAGTCGAGGCTCAGATGTCGATTTCGGTTCGTCGCGTTGATCTGCGACATCACATCTCTGGCGAAGAGCGAGTAGCTCTCCAGGGTTCGCTCTGGATCGGCGCAATCGTGTGCGAGGAGCATGATCGTCCCGAATCCGCCCGATTGTTCCTGGAGGGCTTCGATTTTTTCGACTGCATCGTCAGGGGTTCCGATCACCGCGCGGCCGAGCAGGCTGAGTCCATTTTCGGTCCATTGTTCGATGGCCTCGTCGACTGTCTGGACCGATTTCAGATCTTCGCCGCCGAGCCGTTCGAAATAGCGAACGAGCTTCAGGATGCCATGAGCGACGTCTGCGCGCGCGCGTTCGCGGGTCTCCGCGATATGCATGGGGACGACAAGACGCCAATTCCGTCGATCCACGCTCTGCTGGTGTTCCTTGGCCAGCTGTTCGCAGACATCCCAATGTGAGGGCAGGAGGTCGAAGCCCGCCGCGCTGCTCGCCGCGAAGGAGAGCATGCCGATTCCATGTTGACCGGCTGCCCGTGGCCCGGAAGGCGAGACGGCACCGGCGACGGCCATCTCGATCGGGGGACGTCCGGGTCCAGCCAGTTGAACGCGCGCGTCTCTCAGGTCGAACCAATCCGTTCGGCGGGTGATCATTTCGCCGCGCAGCAGGGGGATCAGAACCTCGAGCGATTCGCTCATCATTTCCCGTTGACGCCCGATGTCGATCCCGAGCATATGCGCATCCGAGGGGAGCTGCCCCGGGCCGACACCGAAGATGACGCGCCCCTCGGTCTGGTGATCGAGCTGCATGATGCGGTCGGCCACCATCAGGGGATTGTGATAGGGAAGGGAGACGACGCCGGTCCCCAGTCGGATTCGTCGGGTTCGCTCTGCGGCGGCCGCCAGGAAGATCTCGGGTGAGGCGATCGTTTCAAAGGAGGCAGAGTGGTGTTCCCCCACCCAGAGCTCGTCGTAGCCCAGGGAATCGAGATGGCCCGCGAGTTCGAGATCTCCCCGGATCTGACGTGTCGGACTCTCGTCGTCAGCGTGATAGGGGGCGAGAAAGACACCACTACGAAGCGGGGGCGAGTATTCCATCGGTCTAATTCGATCCTTCGGGGGTCGGGCCGCCTGTGATTTCGCTGGGCTCGATCCCTAGATAGCGTTCGAGGTTGCGATGGGTGTTGATGACCCGTGCTTCTTCGCAAGACAGGTTGAGATGGGTGAAACCCGGCTGGTGGACTCCGCGCTGTGCGTCGGTCAGGACATCGATGTCCTGGTCGAGCACGAATCCGAAGCTGGCTTGATCCATCGGGAGTTCGACGTCGAGGGGCCTTGTTCTCTCCTGTCCGGCGCGCTCGCGTTCGAAACTCATGCCGACGAGCTCGGCTTCATCTGGGGTGGTCCCGGGTCGCGCGCAGAGGACCTGCAGGAGATCGGCCGTCATCAGGACCGTCAGGTTCGGGAAGATATTGTATTGGTGCAGCTCCATGATCTCCCGTGACTTCCAACGGTCGAGATCGATTCCCTTGCTCTCTTTGTGGTGACGCTTGATCCTATCGGCGATCACACTCATCATCGTTTTGCCTTCGGCCGGTTCTGGCGCGGGGCAAGATTCCGTGATGCCCATTCGTTCACCCTGGGTGATGATGAAGGAATCCCAGATCGTCTGGTCATCGCTCTTGATCAGGCGCGGGCTGGCGACCCCGTATAGCTGATGTGAGACTCCGGTGTGACCCCAGATTTGCTGGCTCGCGTCGATATCGTCGACGGAGCCTAGCATCTCGCGGTGCAGAGCCTGGAGGTGGTAGGTCTCCGAGAAGCCATCCGCGACGAGCTTCCAGTTGGCTGGGGCCTCGGTCTTGATGGTGGCATAACATTGGAAACTATCGAGGTCGAGCCAGCTACTCTCCTGGGGAACACTTTCGAGATATTCGGCGAGGGAGATCGCGCTCGGATCGAGGTTCACAAAGACCATCGGGCCCCAGGTGTCGACCTGAACCGGGGGCAGGGCGAGCGCTTCCTGATTCAGGTTTTCCCCGAATCCCTTGTGCGAGGGGACACCCGTCAACTGACCGCGCAGATCGTACATCCAGCCGTGGTAGGGGCAGCGGAGGTTCTTGATCTCCTGGCCGCTCCCCGTGCAGAGCACGTTCCCGCGATGCATGCAGGTGTTCTGGAATGCGCGCAGCTCGCCGTCGCGGCCGCGAACGATGATCACGGAGTAGCGCCCTACGCGGTATTCAAAGATGTCACCGGGCTGGGACACGTGATCGAGGCTGCAGGCAACCTGCCAAACTCGTGGCCAGACATGCGCGTGCTCTCGCTCCGCAAATTCCGCAGACCAGTAGCGATCCGCCGGGATCCGCACGGGGCCTCCCCGGGTATTGCCGACGGAGGTGATGGCCGTACCGACCATGTCCTCACGGGTTCCTCCAATGGCAGAAACGCTCATCTCGTTCTCCTGATCGATGTGGCCGAGCCGTGAATGGGTGATGGACCGAAGCGCTGATCGAAGGCGTAACGTAGCACCGGCCCAGCGACTCGGAGGGTCGCCAGGACGCGCCGCGGTGACCTCTCGAGGGGCCTACCTTGGTTCTGTGACGTAAAAATCGTGGCGGATGGCTGGGGGCGGGCGTGTCAGACGGTACGGTGAGGTCATCGCGGAATTTCGCAGCGATACGGTCACCCGGGCGACGAGGGAAATGTGGGAGGCGATGGCGAACGCACGTGTTGGTGACGACGTGCACGGTGAGGATCCAACCGTCAACGAGCTTGAGGAAAGGGTCGTCGGGCGGGTGGGAATGGAGACTGCCCTGTGTCTGCCGAACGCCACGCAGGCCAATCTTGTTGCGGTCCTCAGCCATTGCGGGCGCGGCGGGGAATTCTCGAGCGGCGTCAGCTATCACGTTTTTCAGGACGAAGCGGGAGGTGCTTCCGCGCTCGGGGCGTCGTCGGCTATCCGATTACCGTCGATGACGAGGGATCGATCAGCGCGGAGCGGTCAACCCCGACGATCCCCACTATTCGATCTCCCGGCTGCTCTGTCTCGAAAACACGGTCTCGGGAAGGGTTCAGCCGATCGATCGAATCGATGCGTTGGCGGGGGCCGCGCACGAGTTGGGACTGCAGACCCATCACGTCGAGCGACTCGCTGAAGATCACGCTTGGGCGGCCCGTCTGGCGTGCGGGTTGGCTTCGATCGATCTCGTCACGGCGCGGGTCGCCACGAATATGGTCTTCGTCGACGAGCCCAGCGAGCACCGGGAGGCCCTGCGGAGTCACGCCCGCTCAGCCAGCCTCGTGCTCGGCGGATTTCGCACAGAGGGTCTGAGGGTCGTCTGTCATCTCGATATCGATGCGGCTGCGGTCGAACGGCTCATCGACGCATTTGCCAGCTGTTTCGCAGCTGATTGAGATGTGCGACGTGACCTTCTTGCCGCACGTGAAATCGCCATTTGCCCGTTGGACATGCGGGACTATCGTGAGGCCGATGAACGAATGCGGGCTTGTGAACGCAGCCGTCGGGCCTCTTCGGGATCACCGTATCACCCCAGCAGGTTTCGGCCAATCCACCAGGAGATTTCGATGGGCACTGAAGATGCGCGCAGGACCGAAGGACGTGGACAGCGATACGACAGCGTTCTCGACACGATCGGCAACACCCCCTGTATTCGTGTCAATTCGCTCGCGCCGGAGAACGTGACGATCTACGTGAAGGCGGAGTTCTTCAATCCCGCGGCGTCGGTGAAGGACCGCCTGGCCATCAGCATCATCGAGGAGGCAGAGCGCAGTGGGGAACTCAAACCCGGCCAGACCGTGGTTGAAGCCACGAGTGGGAATACCGGGATCGGATTGGCGATGGTCTGCGCGGCCAAGGGTTATCCCCTGGTCATCACGATGGCGGACAGCTTCTCGATCGAGCGACGCAAGCTGATGCGATTCCTCGGGGCTCGGGTCGTGCTCACGCCGCGGGCGGAGAAGGGGATGGGGATGGTCCAAAAGGCCGTCGAGCTGGCTTCGGCAAACGGTTGGTTCCTGGCGAGCCAATTCGAAACCGAAGCGAATGCGCGCATCCACGAGAATACGACTGGCCCCGAGATTCTCGCCGACTTCGAGGGCGAACGTCTCGATTATTGGGTGACCGGCTACGGAACCGGCGGGACCGCCGCGGGCGTGGGGCGGGTGCTGCGCAGGGAAAGACCGGACACGAAGATCGTACTGACCGAACCGGCCAACGCGCAGATCGTGGGGAGTGGTGTCGCCCAGGAAAGGACCGAGATCGGATCGCCCGCGGGCAGTCACCCCGATTGGGAGCCGCATCCGATCCAGGGCTGGACGCCCGATTTTATACCGCTGGTCCTGCAGGAGGCCATCGATGAGAGCTATTACGATGAGTTGGTTCCCGTCCCGGGCGCGGAAGGGATCGAGTGGTCGCGCAAGCTCGCTCTGCACGAGGGGATCTTCACGGGAATTTCTGGTGGATCGACCTTCGCGGTTGCCATGCAGATCGCCGAGCGGGCCGAAGCCGGATCTGTGATTCTTGCCATGCTGCCCGATACGGGCGAGCGTTATCTCTCCTCGCCGCTCTTCGAAGGCATCCCCGAAGAGATGGGCGACGAGGAGGTCGCGCTTTCGCGTTCGACCCCGGGCTTCCAGATGCCGGACTAGCGGGATCGGAGCCGAGGGATTCCGGATGTCGGCCCGGCGCCGCGGCTCCTTCGAGCGCTGTGGGTGCCCGAATTCGTCGTCCGTCGAGGAAGAGTCATGGCTGAAGAATCTGGACCCACCCTGCGGCGTGCCTTCGAGCGTGCTGTCGCCTATCGGGAGAGGGCGGCCGCGGTTCCGCCGCGTCCGACGGCTTCATTGGCAGAATTGCGCGGCCTCTTCGATATCGGTTTGCCCGCCGAGGGTCGCGATGGGGTGGAGATCATCGAAACCCTCGCCGATGCGGGGGAGCAGGGGCTGATCGGGATCACCTCACCGCAATTCTTCGGTTGGGTCATGGGGGCCTCTCATCCGGTGGGGGTGGCAGCCGAGTTCCTCGCCGCGGCCTGGGGGCAGAATGCGGCGACCTACCAAACAGCGCCCGCCGCTGCGGTGGCCGAGGAGATCGCGAGCGATTGGCTGCTGGAACTTCTGGATCTGCCTCGACAGAGCTCCGTCGGTTTTACGACCGGCGCGACCATGGCGAGCTTCATCTGCCTTTCCGCCGCACGCACGGATGTCCTCTTCAAGGCGGGCTGGGACCTGGAAGAGGAGGGTCTCACCAGCGCCCCCGAAGTACATGTCTTCCTGGGCGAAGAAGCGCACGCCACGATTCACTCGGGCTTGCGCTATCTGGGGTTCGGGGAGAGACAAAAAATCCAGATCGTGGTCGACGATCAGGGTCGCATGTGCCCCGATGATCTCGAGCGCAAGCTGATGACGAAGCGGGGCCCGAAGATCGTCATCGCGCAGGCGGGCCATATCAACTCCGGTGCGTTCGACCCGCTCCCCGCGATCGCGAAATTGGCGCAGGTGCACGAGGCTTGGCTGCACGTCGACGGCGCGTTTGGTCTCTGGGTGCGGAGTGTTCCGGCGATGGCCGGTCTCTGTGCGGGGGCGGAGGCGGCGGATTCGTGGTCGACGGACGGACACAAATGGCTGCAGGTCCCCTACGATTCGGGATTCGCCATCGTAAAGAACGAGATCGCCCACAAGCGTGCCATGGACACTTCGGCGAGTTATATCACCGCCTCCGCTGATGATGGGCGCAGCCCTTCTCAATTCGGGCCCGAGCTTTCCCGGCGCGCACGGGGGTTTGCTGTCTGGGCCACGATTCAAGCGCTCGGCCGTAGGGGCATCGAGGAAATGTTGATCCGCCACACGCAATGCGCAAAGCATCTTCGCGACTTTCTCGCGAACGAGCCCGGGATCGAGGTGCTCAACGAAGTGGTCATCAATCAAGTCGCCGTCGGGTTCGGCGAGGAGGATGAGCCGGACATTTTTCGAGACGATCATGTGCGCCGGGTGATCGACGAAATCTGGCAGGAAAACACATCCTACGTTGGTGGGGCGACCTGGAAAGGACGCGGTATCCTGCGTGTTTCGACGATTTCCCGCACCACGGAGATCGCCGACATCGAGCAGCTCGGATCGTCGATCATCCGCGCCTGGCGTCGGGTCAGGGGGCGAGAATAGTCGCCATCGGCAGGGGGGCTGCTGGACGTGCTCCCCGTTTCCGGACGGAGATCACGAGACCCGTTGGAGAGAGGAGGAGCATGACCATCGAGTATCTCATGCATGTAGGCGTCTGCGTTCGCGACCTGGAACGTTCGATCTCTTTCTATCGCGATGGATTGGGTTTCAAGGAGGCGGGGAGGCTCGAGATCGACGGTGAGCCGACGGCCACGATGGTGGGGATTCCCGACCTCGAGCTGCGCGCGATCTATCTCGAGCGCGACGGCGTGCGGATCGAACTGCTGCATTATCCGACGCCGGGCACGGTGGGGCCGGCTGAGGCGCGCCCCATGAATCAGCCCGGCCTCACGCATTTTGCGATCCGCGTCAGCGATCTGGACGAGGCGATCCACAAGATCGAGGCGATGGGGGGGCGGGTTCTCGAGAAGACGCGGATCTTCAACCCGGTCTTCGATGCGCATCTCGTCTATGCCACGGATCCCGACGGGACCCGCCTCGAGCTCGTGCAGACACCGAAGGATCCGACGCGCTGATCGTGAACGCCGACGGGGTTTCGGTCGCGAATATTCGTGATCTCCTCGAGTCAAAGATCGCTCACCGAGACGAACTCGATTCCGAGTGCTGCGATGCCCGGGTGGTGCCCAACGGGATCGATTCGGCCGGATCTTCTCCGGCCTAGGTGATTCTTCCATTCGTGTCGGACCGGATTCCGGGTCCTCGCTTCGGTCCCGTATTCGGCCATTCGCGGCATCTCGAGGAATGATTTTCGTGTCACGCTGGTGACTTGTCATGATTCGCGACGGTGAGGGGAGAGCAGCGGGCATGGCAGATCTCGGCCGGATTATTTCGGATCTGAAGGGGAAAAGAGGTGGTCCAGTTCGGCGCTATCAGTACACGGCGATCGATGATGTCGCACGGTTCGGGTGCTGAAGATCTACAAGCGCCACACCCAGACAATCCGCACCGATCGCGACCACGAGTTCCAGGCGCTCTTCCATTGGCATGTCGCGGATAGCGGCATGGAGCACGTCCACATCAAACCGCGAACACCACGGCTCAACGGAAAGGTCGAGCGCTCGCATCGAACCGACAAGGACGAGTTCTACCAGCTCGTGAGCTACAAGGGCGATGTCGACCTCGAGAAGAAGCTGGCAATCTGGGAGCGCTTCTACAACAACGACCGACCGCACGGCGCGCACAAAGGAAAGACGCCGTACGAGGTGCTGAGAGAAAAACCAAGCTAATGAAACTCGTCCGACTTGATTGCTGATATCACAGTCGCTCCCCTGGACAAGATCGCTGCGATCGCCGCAAGATTCCTGGCCTAGCTGAAGAGATTGGCAAAGGCTGCGGGTGTGATGCCCGGTGCTCGCGCTGGAATCGTGTTTGGCCTATGCGCCATCCAAGACCTATCCGTCATGGCAGAGGCCCCCGCCGCGTGTACCATCGGGGGTCTTTGGCCCGGTAACCGGTCGGCTGTCCTTTGCTACCGGAGAATTGAATTAGGCGGCTGGACGGTCCGAAGAGGAGGGGACGCCGTGCGCGCTCGATTGGATAACAAGGTTTCGATCATCACCGGTGGAGCTCAGGGACTTGGCCGGGCCATCGCTTCGAGATTCGCCGACGAGGGGGCCGTCGTCGTGGTGGCCGACGTTGATATGGCGGGTGCGAAGGAGACCGTCGACGCCATCTCTCAATCGGGCGGGAAGGCCACGATCGTGGAGTGTGATGTCACTCGCCGCGACTCGGTCGAAGAGCTGGTCGCGAGCGCGGTCAGCGAACACGGCCGACTCGACGTGATGGTTGCCAATGCCGGAATCGCGGGTGGAGGCCCTTTTCTGTCGCTGGAAGATGATCTCTGGCAGCGCACGCTCGACGTCAATCTCACAGGAGTCTTCCTCTGCAACCAGATCGCCGCCCGCCGGATGGTGACTCAGGGAGGTGGCGCGATCGTGAATACCTCTTCGATTCTCGGTGCCGTCGGGAATCCGTCGACGGCCGCCTACGCGGCGACCAAGGCTGGCGTGATCAGCCTGACGCGATCGGCGGCCCTCGCCCTGGGAGGTGAGGGGGTGCGCGTGAACGCTGTGGGCCCCGGCTTCATGGAGACCCGCATGACCGAGGGAATGAGGGAGAGCGATGCGCTCAGCGAGTCGATCTGCACGCTGACACCACTCGGGCGCTTCGGTGAGCCCGATGAAGTGGCGTCGACGGTGGCCTTCCTCGCTTCCGATGAGGCTTCTTTCGTGACGGGTCAGGTGATTTTCTGTGACGGTGGTTGGCTCCTGCAGCAGCGACCCGAGAGCGGGGACATGCAGGCCGCCAGCCAGCGATACCAGGAGCGACTGGCCTCTTCGGCCCGAAACACTCCGGCCTGAAACCCGGCCGCGGGCCTCGAACACGGGATGGATGGGCGAATTTGAGGGAAGTCTTCCCGCGGCCATCGAGCGCGTTCGGTCGCGCGCGCCCCGTTGTGAGGTCGGCGTCGAGGATGGCTTGCGACGTCCTCGAGAGGGGCGATCTTGCGGGTTTCTCCCGCGTCGCGCCGGTGTATGATTTGCGCAACAGTCAGGAGGAGCCCCGTGCAGAACCATCGTATCTACTCGTGTGACGACCATCTCGATATCAACGCCTTGCCGCTCAATGTCTTCAGTGACCGACTCCCCGCGAAATTTCGTGAGGCGGGGCCGATTACGGTCGAGCGCGATGGGCGTCGGTGGTGGACGCTGAATGGAGAGGTCATCAGCGTGAGTGGCCGGTGGGAGGGCTTCAACGACGCGCTCCAGCGTGTCGAGGGGCTCGACCCCGACGGCATGCGTGCGGGCGACGCCAAGTCGCGCCTCGAGGATATGGACCGCGATGGCATCTGGTCCTCCGTCGTCTATGGCCCCCACGCGCTCTCGGGCTTCAAGATTCCTGATCCCGAACACAAGAAAGCCGTGATCCGGGCCTGGAATGATTGGTCGGCGGAGGAATTCAACGACCATGCATCCGGCCGGCTCAACGCGCTGCCGATGCTCCCGACCACGTCTCCCGAAGACGCGGTGGCCGAATTGCTGCGCGCCAAGGACATGGGGCACGTCGGCGCGCTCTTTCACTGCTTCGAGGTCGATCTCCTCGACGACAAGTGGGACCGACTCTGGTCGGCTGCCGAGGAGACGGGCCTCCCGATCAATTTTCATATCGGTGGCGGAACGAATCTCAATCCGAAGGAGGTCCAGCAGCGCGCCATGTTTGCGGCGATCATCCCGCTGCAGATCGACGAGCCCTTCGCGATCATGATCTACAACGGCTCGCTCGAAAGACATCCAGGGTTCAAGATGGTGCTCGCGGAATCCGGGATCGGTTGGCTTCCCTATATGGTGGCCCGCCTGGACGCCACGTGGAAGAAGCATTGCTTGCCCTTCCCGAGCGAGACGATCTCGACCCCGCCCAGCGAACTCTTCAAACGACAGGTCTATGCGACCTTTGAAGAGGAGCCCCTGGGGCCTGAGCTGATTCCCTTGCTGCCCATAGACAACATCATGTGGGCCTGCGATTACCCCCATCCCGACAGCACCTGGCCCGACTCCGCGGCCGCCATCGATCACGCCCTCGGCCCGCTCGGCGAAGAGGCGGTCCGAAAGGTCACGGGCGAAAACTGCAAGAGGCTCTACAACCTGCCCTGATCTCCCCTGGTAGGCTTCGCAAGATCGCGGGAGAGGGACGGATGGACGCGCTCCCTCGTATTTCTCGTGCTCTGCCGCTATGCGAGCTGCGTTGGCGGGCGGCCGCGTGATGGAGCACGGGAGCGTGGAGCTGTCGCGGCCCCCTTACTTGGAACGTCGGGCGGCCACGCGATCTCCATGAGTGCTGAGGGCCATCAGTGCGGGGGAGAGCGTTACGTCGGAGACGAAGGCGAAGAGAACTGTGACGCCGGTCAGCAGGCCGAATTGGACGAGGCTCGTCAGGCTGGCGAACGCGTAGACGAAGAAGGAGAGTGACAACACGATGGATGTCACCAGCAAAGCCTTTCCGGTCGTACGCAGGGTCTCGCGAACGGCGGCCGGCGTGTCGTTGCTCTCTTCGTAGAATTTTCGAAAGATGTGCATGAAGTGGATCGTGTCGTCAACAGCGAGGCCGATCGCGATACTGCCGATCAGCAGGGTGAAGGTGTCCAGCGGGATTCCGAGCCAGCCCATCAGCCCGAGCGTCAAGATGATCGGAGCCAAGTTTGGCACCATGGCCGCCAGGCCGGTTCGAAGTGTGCCGAGCACCGCGAACATCAGCGGCGTGATGATTGCGAGGGCGATCAGGTAGCTCCGCTGGAGGCTGGTCGAAATCGCTTCGAGCGATCGTGACATCAGGCTGACGAAACCGGTCACCGTGATCTCGACATCGTCGCCGAGGGTCTCGCGGGCGAGGGCTTCGATCCTTGCGATGAAGGGCTGGTAATACATCGGTGAGGACTGGGGCAGGTTCATCGTAAGCCGGGTGCGTTGGAACTGGCTATCGACCAATTGCTCGAGGTCATCGGATCCGCTGTTCTCGAAGAGCAATAATTCCTGAGCCACGAGATCACGGCGATTCGCGATCACGTAATGGTCGGCGCGATTCTCGTTCAGCGCCTGGTGGATTTCCTTGGCGACGCCGACGATCGAAGTGCTCTTTCCGGCGCGGATGTTGCCCTCGGCCTCGATCTGGGCGCCTCGCTCACTCAGCTGATCGATGCGCTCGAGGAGCATCGGGTCGTGCAAGCCGTTCTCCTCACCGGAATCGATCAGGATCTCGAGCGAAACCGATCCACCGAGTTCGGTGTTCACAAAATCGGTCGCGATTCGAATCGGGTCGTCTTCGGGGAACCAGCTGACGGGATCGTAGTTAAAGCTGAGTCGCGTGATTCCCGCGAGGGCAAATAACAGGATGGCCGACATGCAGCCGATGACGGTTTTCGGGCGGTGGACGCAGCGATCCCCCGTCCAAAGGAGCCCCCTTTCGATCCAATTCTCTTGTCCGGCATCGCGAAGTGGAAGGCGCTTGAGCGGGATCGTATGCAGCATGGCCGGAAGCAAGACCATGCAGTAGGTGAGCCCGAGTCCGATCCCCAGCGGCGCGAAGATGCCCAGGTCTGCCACGGGATGGACCGCTGCGCTGAGAAAAGAAACGAGGCCGCCCGCCGTGGTGAGTGCGGTCATGACGATGGCCAATCCCGAGTGGTGTAGAGCGTGTGCGAGGGCCTCTTCGCGTGATTGTCCTTCATCGTAGGCCCGGAAGAAGATCACCAGAAGATGAACACTTCCCCCGACGCCGACGGCGAGCAGAAAGGAGGGCAGAATCTGGGTCGGGATTCCCATGGGCCTGCCGATCAATCCCATGGCTCCAAAGGTCGAGAGGATCGAGAGCAATACGACGAGCAGGGGGAGGAAAACGGCCGACGCGCGACGAAAGAGCACGAAGAGAAAAACGCCCACGGCAGCCAGCGACAGGGACAGGAAGACCGCCATGTTGTCCATCATCTCCTCGGCCAGGCGCGCCGCTGCGACGGGTCCGCCGCAGAGATGGATCTCGAGGCCATCCTTTCTGTAGCCCTCGAGCAGCGCTTCGAGGGCGACCACGGCCTGAGCCTGTTCTTCGCCCGTGAGGAGTGGCACTTCGGCGTCGCCGGATTCTTCGAAGCCAGCGAGGGAATCCTCGGAATCTGCGGTGTCGCTATGGGTGACGAGCTTGATCGTCAGCGTCGTCGCCCGCTGATCCCGTGTCAGGATGTAGTTCTGGTAGAGGGGATTTGCGAGGGCTCGGGCGCGGACCTCGTGCAGCGCGTCGGCGTCGAGTGGCCAGCCTTCGAGCAGATCCTGCACGATCAACTCGTCCCCCTCGCCACGGGTCTCGCGGACGTTGAACAAGCTGGTGACTTCGGCGATGTAGGGGATCTCGTCTTCGATCCCGTGGTGGAGTTCTCGGAGCGTCGCGAGAAACTCCGGGTCGAAGATGCGGGCCGGGCGCAGGGCGACGACGATCAGCTGGTCACTGCCGAATTGCTCGCGGAACGCTTCGTATACGACCCGGGTGGGATCGTCGGCTCGCAAGAAGGATTCGGTCGAGGTGTCCAGCTGGAGGCGCGGAATCTGCGCCCCCAATAACAGGGCCAGGCCGATCATCGAGCCGATGATCGACCCGCGCCTCCGGCCGGAGACATATCCCCAATTCAGGAAGCGATTCTCGAGCCAGGTGCGCAGGGCGCGATCCCAACGCTCGCGGCGAGGGTCAGCCACGGTGGGCTGATTCATGAAAATGGACCCTTTGCGCGGCTTGGACGCGGGTGCGTGGGGAAATGAGTGCCCTTGTATGGCACCCGCTCGGGGGGCGAGATCAGCTCCGGCTCGAATGCGCAGTTTGTCATGGCAACCGACTGCGCTCGTTTTCGAATCTGGGAGCGGCCCCGAGACTCGAAACGGCGCTGAATCAGGACCTTGCTGGGTTCTGAAAAACCAGACTATAGTACAGACCATGGTGCAGACCACGGTACAGGGGCGTCCGGAGACGGCGGCTCCTCGGGTGTTGACCTCGATCGGACGTCGACTCACGCCGGCCCAGGAATCGCGCCGGGCTCGACTGGTCGATGCGGCCTATCAGCTTGCCTGCGAGGGCGGGTATGCCGCCGTGACGATCGCCGCCGTCTGTGAGCGGGTCGGTGTCGCGCGCGCCACGCTCTACCATCATTTCGGGTCGAAGGACCATCTGATCGCGGAAGCGATCTTGCGCTGGGGTGCAGAACTCGAGCGAGCGATGCGTGAGTCTCCGCCGGTGAAGGGCGGGTTGCTCGAACGTGTACTCGCCACTTTGCAGCGTGTCATCGACTCGGCGGAGCTTCAGCCGAATCTCTTTCAGGCCGCCATGATGACGGTCGTGGCGGCGGATGTGGGTGTGGACGAGACCCAGCGAGAGCTCTCGTCCCTGGTCACCCGCTATCTCGAAACCATCCTCGACAGCGAGGGGGAACTCGATACGAACCTGCTCGGGATGGTGCTCGGGCATGTCCTCTTCTCCTCTCTGGTCCAGATGGCTGCCGGGAGACGGACGTCGGAGGAGGTCATGAACGATCTCGCGCTGACCACAGAGCTTGCATTGGGCCGACGCTGAGAACTTGGATAGGCGAACTCATCTCATTCGGAGGAAAGAAAGTTGGGAACGAAGTTGAAAAAAGACGATCTGCGCATCGTGGTGATCGGCGCGGGCATGGCCGGAATCTTGAGCGGTATCAAACTTCGCGAAGCGGGGTTTTCGAAGATCACCCTCTACGAAAAAGCCGACCGGGTCGGGGGGACCTGGCGGGAAAATACCTACCCGGGCCTGACCTGCGACGTGGACTCGCACTCGTATACCTATACCTTCGAACCCAATCCCGAGTGGAGCCACCGTTTTCCGCCCGGCGATGAGATCCAGGCCTATTTCGAGGCGTCCACGACAAAATTCGGTGTCGATGAGATGATTCGCTTCAACGAGGAAATCGTCCGCTGCGAACATGTGGAAGGGCGATGGCGGCTCGAGATGAAGAGCGGGCTGCGGGACGAAGCGGATATCGTGATCGCGGCGACCGGCGTTCTGCACCACCCGAGCATGCCCGAGATCGAGGGTCTGGATGATTTCGAGGGGGCGAGCTTTCATTCCGCCCGCTGGGATCACGACGTCCCCCTCGACGGTCAGCGGGTCGGCATCATCGGCAACGGTTCGACCGGGGTGCAGATCGTTTCCGCGCTCGCTTCGCGCGCGGGTGCGCTCTATCACTTCCAGCGCACAGCCCAATGGATCATGGCGTCGGAGAACCCGGCCTATAGCGAAAAGGAGAAGGCGGCTTTTCGAGCCGATCCCGACCTGATGCGCAATATCAAGCACGCCTTTGACAGCGGGGAAGGGGTCGCCGCCTTTTCGGAGGCGCTCACGAATGCAGATTCTCCGATGATGTTGGAAATCGAAGCCACCGTGAAGGCGAATCTAGAGGAGAGCGTGCAAGACCCCGAGCTGCGGGAACGACTCCGCCCCGATTATCGTGCCGCGTGCAAACGCATGATCTTCTCGCCCGACTACTACGAGGCGATCCAGCATGAGAACGCCGATCTGGTGACCGACCCGATCGCTCGGGTCGAAGCAAAGGGCGTGCGTCTCGAGAGTGGCCGATTGATCGAGCTCGATGTGCTGGCGCTCGCAACCGGGTTCAAGGCGGATCGATTCATGCGGCCCATGGAGCTGATCGGAAGAGCGGGCGTCAAGTTGGAGGAGGTCTGGGCCAAGCGGCCCGCAGCCTACCTCTCGATTTCGATTCCCGACTTCCCGAATTTTTTCATGCTGAACGGACCCAACGGACCGGTCGGCAATTTCTCTCTGATCGACATCGCGGAGCGCCAGATGGCGTATATCTCACAGTTGATCGATCTGGTCGCCGAGGGTCGCTGTAGCGAAGTGAGCGCGTCTTCCGAGGCGATGGCACAATTCGACGAAGAGCGAATCGGGGCCGCCAAGAACACCATCTGGGCGTCGGGCTGCAAGAGCTGGTATCTGGATTCGGAGGGCATTCCCGCCAGCTGGCCCTTCAGTCAGAAGCGGTTTCACGATGAGATGGGCCAACCTCGGCTCGAGGACTATCAACTGATCGCTTGAGCGCGATCCTCCAAATCAGGTAGGGATGAGATGACAGCCGAGACTCAGGATTCGACCGGCGCGGAAGGAACAGCTGCGATCGATGCCAAGGCGCTGCGCGCAAGATACGACGAAGAGCGCGACAAGCGCATCCGCTCGGACGGCAACGATCAATACCAGAAGGTCGAGGGCGACTACGCGCGTTATCTGGTGGATCCCTATGTCGAGTCCGGCTTCGAGCGCGAGCCGCTCACGGACGAGGTGGAGGTCGCCATTGTCGGGGGTGGCTTCGGCGGCATCCTGGCCGGCGTGCGTCTGCGCGAAGAGGGAATCGAGGATATTCGTTTCATCGACGCCGCCAGCGATTTTGGGGGTACCTGGTATTGGAATCGTTATCCCGGCGCCGCCTGTGATGTCGAGTCCTACGTCTATTTGCCGCTACTCGAAGAAACCGAGCATATGCCCGTCGAAAAATATGTCAGCGGGCCGGCGATCCTCGAACACAGCAAGCGCATCGCCCGCAAATTCGATCTCTACCGGGATACCTGTTTTCAGACCCGGGTCACGGAGGCACGCTGGGACGAAGACAGCGCGCGCTGGATCATCTCGACCGATCGAGGCGATCGCATGAAGGCCCGCTATCTCTGCATGGCTCTCGGGATTCTCAATCGACCCAAATTGCCGGGGATTCCCGGGATCGAGAATTTCAAGGGCCATACCTTTCATGCCAGCCGTTGGGATTACGGATATACGGGCGGCACGAACGAGGGGAACCTCACGGGACTCGAGGGCAAGCGCGTCGGGATCATCGGTACCGGCGCCACGGCCGTGCAATGTGTCTCCCATCTGGGAGAGTCCGCAGAACATCTCTACGTGTTCCAGCGAACCCCCTCGTCGATCGACGTGAAGGAGAATCGCCCGACCGATTCGAAATGGGAGAAGAGCCTGACCCCCGGTTGGCAGCAGCGGCGCATGGATAATTTCAACGTTCTGGTGTCGGGAGGCTTTGCGGAGGAGGATCTCGTCAACGACGGCTGGACGGATATCATTCGCAATCTCTCCATGATGGTGAAGAGCAACGACGACTCCGACGTGTCGCCGGAAGCCATGGCCGAGACCATGGAACTCGCGGATTTTCAGAAGATGGAATCGATTCGTGCGCGGGTGGACTCCGTCGTAGAAGACAAGGCGATTGCGGCTGCGCTCAAGCCCTATTACCGCCAGTTCTGCAAGCGACCCTGCTTCCATAATGAGTATCTCGAGACCTTCAATCGCCCGAATGTGACGCTCGTCGACACCAAGGGCCAGGGGGTGGATCGGGTGACCGAAAAGGGCGTCGTGGTCGACGGAGTGGAATTCGACGTGGATTGCCTGATCTACGCGAGTGGTTTCGAGGTGGGAACTTCCTACGCGCAGCGCGCTGGCTACGAGATCTACGGGCGTGGTGGCGAGAGCCTGACCGAGCACTGGGAGAAGGGGATCCGCACCTTCCAGGGTTTGCAGGTGCACGGCTTTCCGAATAGCTTCTTTGTCATGAGCAACGTGCAGTCGGGGATTACAGTCAGCTATCCGCATATGCTAGGCGAGATGGGCAAGCAGGTCGGTTATATCGTCAAGCAGGCCATGGACAAGAATCTGCGGACGGTCGAAGTCTCGGAAGAGGCTGAGGCGGAGTGGGTGGACAAGATCATCGAACTGGCGGCCCAGGACAGCAACTTCCAGCTGAACTGCACGCCGAGCTACTACAACAACGAGGGCAATCCCGGTTCTCCCCAGGACGGCCACTACGGTGGCGGCTCGATCGCGTTCATCCAGCTTCTAGAGGATTGGCGCAGCGAGGGCAGTATGAAGGGGCTCGACCGTATTTCAGAGGAGAATTGACTGGGGCAGTCCGTTTCTGTCGCAGCGATCGCTGGATCAGCGTCCCTCGAATTTCGGTTTGCGTTTTTCGAGAAAGGCGGTGAAGCCCTCTCGGAAATCGTCGCTCTTCAGGAGGGGCATGACCTGTAGGTAGACCCGCTCCACGTTCTCGTCGAACCCCTCCGAAAGCCCAGCCCGCATCATCCGCTTGGCCGCCTGAACCGCGAGGGGGGCGTTGTCAGCGATCTCGGAGGCGATTGCCCGTGCGCGCTCGAGGAGTACCGCGTCCTCGACGACCTGGTTCACGAGCCCCAGTTCCAGGGATTCCTCGGCGCCGAGTGTTCGACCGGTGAAGACGATCTCGGCGGCTTTGGCCCAACCGATCAGCCGGGGGAGCAACCAGGTTCCGCCGCTCTCCGGGACCACCCCACGTTTGGTGAAGACCGCCGCGAGTTTTGCGCCCTGGCCGGCGATGCGAATATCGCAACAGAGCGCGAGGTCCAGGCCGAATCCGGCGGCTCCGCCATTGATCGCGCAGATCGTCGGTGTATCGAGGTGATGAAGAACATTAGGCGGAAAATCCCGCAATTCGAGCTTCGGGGCCAACGCGAACCCCCCCTTGGAGACGCCTTCGTCGCTTGCCGCATCCTGGAGGTCGAGGCCCGCACAGAAGGCGCGTCCCGCTCCTGCGATCACGATGGCGCGGATTTCGGGGTCTTGATCGCAATCGAGCAACGCACTCGAAAGTGTGGACAGCATCGACTGGGAGATCGTATTCATTCGTTCTGGTCGATTCAGCAACACGGTCGCGATCTGTCCGTCGCGGCTCACCTCGATCTCCGCCATCATGGATCTCCTTGGGCACGGGGTCCGCGCGTCTTCGATTCGAAACGCTCAGTGAGACGCTATCAGAATCCGGAATGAAATTTGTCGCGGCCTGGGCTGGCTTTCTGGGTACCCTCTGGCTGGTCCGCCGCGCCTTCCAGATGCTCTCGTCGAAGGCGACGAAGGCGCCCACAGCGACGCTCGAGTCAAATGCTCGGGTCAGGAGTCCCTCGTTGAAGCTTCCTCCTACTCTGCACTACGAAAAGAAGGGGCATATTGCCGTTGTGACCTTCAACCGCCCGGAGTCGATGAATGCGCTCACGGTGGAGATGCTCGGGGCAATGGATGCGGCCTTTGCGGATTTTGATGCGGATCCCGACCTCTGGGTCGCCATCCTGACCGGTGCGGGCGACAAGGCCTTCACGACGGGGATGGACCTCAAGGAAGCGATTCCCTCTCTGGGTGAGGGGGAAGAGATGGGCTACGAGGACCACACGAAGAGGCCCTTCTCGGATGTCTTCAAACCGATTATCGGCGCGGTCAACGGCTATTGCCTCGCTGGTGGACTGGAGTTTCTTCAGGGCACCGACCTCAGAATCGCCGCGGAGCACGCCACCTTCGGCCTCTCGGAGGTGCGCTGGGGCGTGATCCCGACCGGCGGATCGCATGTGAGACTGCCCCGGCAGATTCCCTGGGCGATCGCGATGGAATTGCTCCTGACGGGTCAATCCATCGATGCGCAGCGCGCCTATGAGGTCGGTCTGGTCAATCGCGTCGTTCCGGCGGAGGAAGTGATGACCACGGCGCTCGAGCTCGCGGAACTCATCTGCCGAAACGGCCCGCTCGCTGTGCGCACGGCGAAGGAGATCGCCGTGAGAGGGTTGGCGCTCGAGGGGCCTTTCGTTCTGGAGAAGGCGATGGGCGAACGCGTCTTCGCCTCCGAAGATTTCAAGGAGGGGCCCCGCGCCTTCGCGGAGAAACGGGCGCCACGCTTCAAGGGTCGTTGATTCTCGAGGCGAGTCGCCGCGGGGCTCGCCGCAGCCATGTCCAATCCGGTGTGGCGAAAAAGTGGGGCCTTCGCATCATGGAAAGATGAGGCGGTGTAGACCATCGGGCGCGAATGCAGCGAGTGGCTCACGGCCGGGACGTCTTCTGCGATCGGCGCGATTGGAGGGCCTCAGCCCGCAGGCTGCTAGTGAATCACGCGGCGCGCGATCAGATCCCGATAACGTTCTTCGGAGAGACCGAGCAATTCCCGGTAGACCCTTTCATTGTGCTGGCCCATCGCTGGGCCCGGCTCGACGAGCACATCACTTCGACTGGTCTTCACATAGGCACCGTAGATCGTTTCATCGAACCCGAGAGGGTGGTGCACCTCGATGAATGTGTTGCGGGCCCTCCAGTGTGGGTCGTCGAGGAGATCTCCGACGCAGAGGACGGGAGCGGCCGCCACGCCGTGGGCCTGTAGTCGTGAGGCCAACTCCCGGTCATCGCAATCGACGGTGAAGCGCGCCAATCGATCATGCAGATCCTCGATGTGGCGAAGCCGGCCGGACAGGTCGCTGAAATTGGACCCATTGGCCCAGGCGGGAGCCCCGATCGCCTTTCGGAGGCCCGCCCACTCCTCGTCGTCGGTGACGACGATGCTGATCCAGCGGTCTTCCCCCGCGCAGGGAAATACGCCGTGGGGGGCAGCGGCGGCACCCGGATGCTGGTTGCCGAGAGGAGCACCGACACGGCCGTTCAATACGTAATCCATGAAGGCCGGGGCCACCATCTGCATCACCGCCTCCTGCTGCGAGAGGTCGATATGCTGACCCGAGCCAGTACGATCGCGGTGCACGAGGGCGGTCATGATGGCGCAGGCGCCGAGGATTCCGGTATAGGGATCCGAGAAGGCACATTCGACGGGAATCGGAGGGCCGCCCGTATAGCCCGTTAGGCTGTCGAGCCCCGTGATGCTGGTCAGGCTGAGGCCGTAGGTGCGCACTCCCTTGAGCGGGCCGTTCAAGCCCGCCGCCGGCAGCGAACACATCACCAGATTCGGGCGCAGGGTCCTCGCCCTCTCGAAATCGATCCCCATCTCCTGCATGACCCCCGGACCGAAATTTTCGATCACGACATCCGATTCACGGATCAGATCGCGGGCGAGATCCCTGCCTTCCGATGTCCTCAGATTCAGTGTCACGCTCTCGTTCCCCGCCCAACAGGCGTGGTTGGAGAGACTCCGGTCGGAGTCGCGTTCTGGCCCGGCGAAGGGCGGGAGGGTTCTCATGAAATCGAGCCTTTCATGGGACTCGATCTTGATGACCTCGGCACCCAGAAAACGCAAGGTCTGGCCCACGATGGGCCCGGCCCAGACCCATCCGAAATTGGCGACACGAATCCCTTCGAGGGGAAGCCGACGTGATGTGAGTGGCGCGTCGGTGGACCTTCTCGGTCGCGGGCTCCGCGTGGGCCAACCGTCCCGCAGGATCTCTTCCCGATGCTCGCCTAATAACGGGGCGGGTCGCTCCGGGCCTCCGGGCGTTTCGGACATGCGAAATGGCACCCCGAAATTGCGGACTCGTCCGAGGGCCGGATGATCGAGTTCGACCACATAGCCCCGCGCTGCGATATGGGGATGGTCGGCGGCTTCGGCCACTGTGAACACGGCCGTCACGGGAACCCCCGCCTCCTGGCAGCGCTCCATGATTTCCCATTTGCTGCGCTCGCGGGTCCATTCCTCGAACATGGAGTAGATGAAGTCGGCATTCTCGCCGCGGCCGAACATGTCGTCGAAGATCTCGACCTGCATCCAGTCGGGATCTCCCATGACCTTCGAGAGCCCCTTCCATTGACCGGGCTCGAGCGCCAGCATCCAGACATAGCCGTCCCGCGTTGGCAACATCGTCGCCGGCGCCGCGAGCGGCATCCCCACCCCCGTCCTTCGCTCGAAGACCCCATCCTGAGCGACCCCCCCGATATTCAGCCCGCCGACGAAGGTTGCGGCGATCACCTCCGCGCAGGAGACATCGAGAAATTGCCCACCGCCGACTCTGTCTCGCCCGAAATAGGCGGCGAGGCCCCACGCCGCCGCGGCCACCCCACCGAAATAGTCCGCGGAATAGGTCCCGTGCTCGAGGGGCGCTTCGCCCGGCCGGCCGCAATAGCGGTTGCCCGCGGCGGAGAGGTGAAAGGCGTTGAGGTCGTGTCCCTTCCAATCGGCGTAGGGACCCGTGCGACCATAGGGCGTGATCGAGATCATGATCAGATCGGGATTCGAGGCAGCTAATGCGTCGTAGTCGAGGCCCCATTTCAACAGCTCGCGGATCGGCTGGTTCTCGATCAGGAAATCGGCCCGATTCACGAGCTCGATGAGCGCGGCCTGATCGCTCGGGTCGTCGGGATCGAGGGTGATGCTGCGCTTGTTCGTGTTCAGGGTGAAGAAGAGGCCGCTCTTTTCCGGATGGGGATGATCGCCCGGGAAGGGTCCCCAGCGGCGAGCCTCGTCCCCTCGGCCGACGGGCTCGATCTTGAGGCACTCCGCACCGAAATCCGCGAGAAGCTTCGTGCAATAGGGCGCCGAAACACCACTTCCCAGCTCGACGACCCGAACCCCTTCGAGCGCTGCTTCCGCCATTCGATCCCTCTTCATCGCCCCCACTCACGGGGCGGGCTCCATCATTCCAGGTTGGGCGAAATCGAACCCGACGATTCGCCGCGTATTCTCAAACGCCGGTGAATCTGGGTTTTCTCTTCTCGATGAACGCCGAAGTTCCCTCGCGGGCATCCGAGGTGTGGGCCGCCATCGTCCCCGCGACCGCTTCGTAGTCGAGCATCTCGTCGAGGCTGGAAGTCAGCGCTTTGTAGATGAAGCGCCGGCCGAGATCGATTGCGACACTCGGACCCGCCGCGAGTTTTTTCGCATAGGCCAGGGCGGCCCCGAAGGCCTTTCCCTCTTCGACGAGCTCATCGAGGAGCCCCGCCTCCTTGGAAGCCTGGGCATCGAGGATCTTGCCCGTCTCCACCATCATCAGTGCGGTCGGAAGATTCGTGATGCGGGGCAGGAAATAGCTGACACCGCTATCGGGGCTGAATCCGAGTCGGACGAAAGCGGCGCACATGCGCGCGTTCGTGTCACCGAATCGACGATCGCAGGCCAGGGCATAGGCCAGGCCCGCGCCCATCGCGGGGCCCGGGATGGCAGCGATCACCGGTTTCTCGAGGGCGACGATGGCGCGCGTGAACTCCACGAATGGGCCAGCGGGACTCTTGCGTTGATAGCGGGCGATGGGCAGATCCGAGAGGCCGGGCAAGGGTCGGTCCGAGCCGCCCGAGATCCACTCCGCATCGGCGCCTGCGCTGAAAGCCTTCCCCTCGCCCGTCAACAACACGGTATGAACCGCGTCCTCGAAGCGCAGGTCGCGGAAGAGCTGGACGAGATCGCTCGCCAGATCCCAGGTAATGGCGTTCAGCTGTTCGGGCCGGTTGAACGTGACGATTCCCACGCCCTCATCGATTTCGAAACAAAGATGGTTTTTGTCGCTCATTCTGCCCTCGTACATGGATCGAAATGGCTTCGCCCGGGTGGCGGGTGGCCTAGAGGGCGCGCAGGCCCTGGACGATTTCGGCGACGGCCTCTCTTTCGTTCCAGATACTGCCTGGAAGGTCGAGTAGGACACTGCTGAAGAGGTCGCCGCAGCGCCTGCCGAATTCAGCGACGAAATCTTCGTAGGTCGCGATCACCGCGAATTCCGCCAGCATGTCGTCACTGATCGCGGCGAACATCTCGGCCCATTTCCCCTCTCGAGAGAGTCGGTGAAGCGCTGCACCGATCTCCTCCCAGCCATGATGCTCGAGGACCGCGTGATAGGTCCGTGTCGAAGCGTAGAAGGCGATATGTCTCTTGGCATCGAGTTTGGCGGCCTCGACTTCCTCTTCGTTCGCGCCAAGCACGAGAAAGGGGGCCCCGACGACATCGATTTCACTCGGATTGCGGCCGGCCTTTTTCGCTCCGGCCGCGATGCCGGGGACGATCACGTCCCGGGTATAGCTGAACGTACCGATCGGATGCGGTCTGACGCCGTCACATAATTCTCCGCCGAGCCGGCACATATAGGGGTTCAAGCACGCGATCTGGAGCGGAGGTGCCGGGTAGTCGATCGCGCCGGGGCTGAAGAGGGGCGTGAGTAGATCGAAGCGATAATGCTCGCCCTCGAATGTCGTCGGAGCACCTTCTGAGGCGAAGCTCGCGAAGATCGCCTGCATGCAGAGCAGATATTCGCGCATGCGCGGACCCGGGGGGCCAGTCCACGGCGTCGAATAACGCCGCTCGTTATGACCTTTCACCTGGGTGCCGAGGCCGAGTCGGAAACGCCCGCTGGAAAATTGCTGCAGATCCCAGGCGGCCAACGCCGTCGACATCGGGCTGCGCGGGAAGGCGATCGCGACATTCGTACCGAATTCGAGCTTGTGGGTATGCTCGGCTGCGATCATCAGTGGCAGGAAGGGGTCGTGTCCTGCCTCCGGAGTACAGGCTCCATCGAAGCCCGCCTCTTCGATGGCCCGGGCCGCGAGGCGGGTATCCTCGATCGTAGGGGCCGCTTGCTCGCCTCCGCCGTACCGCTCTGAATCGGGGTTCAACAGACCTGTTTCGACACGCATGTCATTCGCTCCTTCTTCTCGGATCGCATCGGGGCGTGAATCGCTCGCACGTGATCGACTCGGTTCGTTCCCGTCACTGGGCGAGCGAATCGTCGTCGAGATCAGCGCCTGCCGGCGCTATTGACGACTCTTGGCGTCGAGCCAGCGATCGAGCATCGCGCGCATTCGGAGCGGGCTATAGAGGTCTTCCTCGAAGCTCCACTGTTGATTCCCGGCGTATTTGAGTCGTGTATAGCTCTTTTCCTGATAGTCTCGTCCGTCACCCGGATCGGACATCACGTTGCGATATTCGAGAACGACCCAGCCGCGCTGCTCGTCGATGATATGCCACGGGATCGGGAAATAGACCATCTCCGTGATCGGGTAGACGCCGCAGTGGCCATCGATCCAGGCCCGGACCGCGTCGCGACCGTTCAGTTGCTCCGTCCAGCCGTCATAGCCAAAACCCAGTTCTCGATGGGTCACATCTTCGGTGAAACATTGCAGCCATTCCTCGTGATCGCCGCTCGTGAATGCGCGATTGCCCACATCCTCGAAATTCTTGACGGCGGCCTCGATCTCTGCCCGGGACCATTCGCAGGGCTCGGAAGCTTCTTGGACCTCCGCGTGCAGTGCCTTGAAATCGGCATCGGCGGGATCGGGGAGGGCGAGTCCCTCCGCTTCGCATCGGCGTCGCGTATGAAGCCAGAGGCTCATCATGGTCCGCATCCGGATCGGATTGTAGATATCCTCCTCGAGGGACCATTTTCCGTTGCCGCCATATTTCAGCCGAGTGAGATTCTTTTCCTCGAAGATCTCTCCGTTGCCCGGATCACGCATGCGGTTTCGCCACTCACAGACGACCCAGCCACGCTCCACATCGACGATGTGCCAGGGGACCGGCCAGAATTTCATCTGGTTGTTGGGGAAGGCCGAGAAGTGGCCATTGATCCACTTTCGGACGGCGTCACGTCCGTGGATCTCTGATTGCCAGCCATTATCGAATCCGTATCCGAAATCCCGGTAGGTGACGTCTTCGGTGAAGCATTGGACCCATTCCTCCAGATCACCGCTGACGAAACAGCGATCCGTGACGTCCATGAAATTCTGGAAGGTTGCCTCGAGCTCTTCTCGTGACCAATTCGCCATTCGGAAGTCCTTTTCAGCCGGTGGGGACAGTATTTCATTTCAGATTGCGATATTGTGTCTCCTCGCCGCGAATTTCGAGCCGATCCCGAGAAAAAGGCCCTCGCTGGCAAGCACGCCGACGCAATGCTGCAAAGGGGTGGTAGCAGAAAATGCGGTGGGTCATCTCTCCCTCCCGCTGAGTCAGGATCCTGTGACGCGGTCGGGACTCGGGCGAATGCGATCAGGATTTCGCAGGGGAGCCCGGCGCGGCCAGCAGATTTTGACGGGCCATTCGTTTACCCTGGACGCTCGCTGATCACGCGCTTCATGGCCGCGAGGAGGAAGGCGACGGAAGCTACAAAATGGAGGGGATCGATCAATGTTTCGTGTGTGGGCTTCCCTGGGTGTTGAGACCCCTCTCTCGGATATCGGGGAACACGCACGGCGGGCCGAAGAGATGGGCTTCGAGGGCGTTGTGGCGCCCGATGTCATGTCCGACGGTTTTCTGGTCGCACAGGCGGCCATCCTCGCAACGACGCGGATCCGGGTCGGGACGAGTGCGCTCGTCTGTTTTCCGCGATCGCCGATGACGACCGGGGTTGCGGCCTGGAACCTTCAAGCGCTTTCCGAGGGGCGTTTTCACCTGGGCCTCGGTCCCTTGGTGCGTGGCAATATCATCGGCAAATACAGCACGCCGTGGACCCCTCCCGCGCCGCGCATGCGCGAGTATGTGGGATCGCTTCACGCGCTCTTCGATTGCTGGCAGAACGGAACACGCCTCGACTATCGCGGTGAGCATTACCAGTTCACGCGCATGCAGGATTTCGTGAAGCCCCCTCCGATCGAGCACCCGGATATTCCGATTCACCTCGCCGGCATCGGTCCCAACATGACGGCTCTGGCGGGCGAACTCGGCGATGCCTTGATGACTCATCCCACCAATGCCGCGCCTGATTTCGTTCGCGACATCACGCGCCCACGCCTAGCCGTCGGCGGCGAGAGAACCGGGCGAAAACCGGAGGAGACCAGCCTGTTCGCGAATCCCCTGATCGCGACCGGCCGGGACGAGCAGGCCGTGGCCGCGCGTCGGGAGGAGCATCGTGAGTTGATGGCGATCCTCTATTCGACACCGAGCTATTGGCCCAGTCTCGACTACTACGGTTGGCGTGATCGCGGGGAGCGGCTGCACGGGCTGGTGCGCGAGAATCGCTGGTCCGATCTGACGCCGCTGATGACCGACGAGATGCTGGACATCACGATACCGAGTGCGACCTGGGACGGGCTTGGCGCGTTGCTCACGCAATGGTACGCCGGGGTCGCGGACGGGTTCCTGCTCGCCATCCCCGAGGATCCCGTGGACGACGAAGCCCTTTCGGAGGTCGTGGCCGAATTGCGAGGGATCTGAGCCGGTGGTGAAGGCGAGGGGCGGCGATCCCGGCCTCGAAAAGGACGGAGTCCTGGCGGGCCTGCGTGTCGTCGAACTCGGCAACGGCGTCTCGGCTCCTTTCTGCGCACGGCTCTTCGCCGATTATGGCGCCGATGTGATCAAGGTCGAGCCACGGGGCAAAGGCGACGATTCGCGGCATTGGGGGCCATTCCCCCAGGACCAGCCCGACCCCGAGCAGAGCGGCACTTTCTTCTTCCTCAATACCGGGAAGAGGTCGGTTGAGCTCGACCTCGATTCCTCGCAGGATCGGTCCGATCTGCGTCGACTGCTCGCCGAAGCAGATCTTCTCGTGGAGAATCAGCGCCCGAGTCGGATGCGTGCTTGCGGGTTCGATGCTGACGCGCTCAGCGAGCTGAATCCCGATCTCGTAACGATCTCGATCACGCCTTTCGGAGGCACGGGGCCCTATGCGGATTGGAACGGCTACGACCTGAACGCCTATCACCTGACCGCCTGTGGCAGCCGCTACTGCGGTCGAGCGGACGAAGCGCCGCTCGAGCAGGGCACCTTTGCGAGCGAGTTCTTTGCGGCCGTCGCGGGTGCGGCCTGGGGCCTGGCCTCGTTGCTCGGCCGGGATCTCATCGGTGGCGGGCAGCATCTGGACGTCGCCTGCTCGGAAGTGCTCGCAGCGCTCTTCGTCGGAGCCCAGAATATCGGCGCCTACGCACAGGATGGCCGCTACGAGAAGCGAAGCGGGCGCGGAATGAGTTTGGCGGCGCCCGCGACGATCCTCCCGTGCATCGACGGGTACGTCTGGATGATCGCGCTCGAGATCGGCCAATGGCACGGATTGCGCCGCGCGATGGGTGATCCCGAATGGGCCCAGGTCGAACTCTTCGACGATATGTTCGAGCGTGGCCGCAACGCCGATATACTCTACCCGCTGCTCGAGGAGTGGACGCGGCGCCATTCGAAGCTGGAGATCATGGAGGCCTGCCAGGCGGAGGGAACCCCCGTGACGGCGCTCTTTACGACCGAAGATCTCGCTCTCAGTCCACATCTGCTCGAACGCGGGGCGATCGTCTCGATGGACCATCCCAGAGTGGGGAAATTGCTGAATCTCGGTGTGCCGATTCGGCTCGTCGACGGGCTTCCGGAGCATCGCGGTTCGGCGCCTTTGCTCGGTGAGAGTGATGCCGATTTCGAGTCCGGGCATTCGGTCGATCGTGCGGCGGGGGCCGAGAGAGATCGGGGGCCCTGGCGCGGTGAGAAGAGTCGCTTGAGCGCGCGAGGGGGAGCGGCCGCGTCACGTGCGTCGACCGATTCGGTTTCACGCCTTCCCCTCGAAGGTGTTCGGGTCGCGAATTTTGGATGGGCCTGGGCTGGACCAGCGGCGGGACAGGTGCTCGGCCTGCTCGGCGCCGAGGTCTACAAGATCGAGACGCGCGCCCGAATCGATATCAACCGAACCCTGCCGCCCTTTGCCAACGGCATTCCGGGACCGGATCGCAGTCTGCAGAACCACGCCGGGTGGGCCGGGAACGGAAGCATCCAGCTCAATCTGAAGAAGCCCGAGGCACGCGAACTTGCGCGCCAGCTGGTCGCGGTTTCGGATATCGCGATCGAGAATTTCGGACCCGGTGTGATGGAGAAACTCGATCTCGGCTACGAGCGTCTTCGCGAGGCGAGGTCCGACATCATCCTGGTGTCGATGCCCGGTGCGGGTGGCTCGGGTCCCCTCAGTCATCTTCGTACCTATGGCAATAGTCTGGGGGGGATCTCCGGGATCGACGAGCTGACCGGCTATCTCGACGACGATCCCTGTCCGATGGAAAACGCGTTCGCGGATCCCTATAGCGGTGTGGCCGCTTCCTGGGCAGCGCTTCTCGCTCTCGAGCGCCGCCGTCATACGGGGCGTGGGCAGAAGATCGACTGTTCCCAACAGGAAACGCTGATGCAGATGGTCGGCCCGCTCTTCATGGATTATTCGATGAACGGACGCAAATCCGGTCCGGCCGGCAATCGTCATCCGCTGGGGGCTGCGGCGCCGCACGGGGTCTTCCCCTGCCTCGGCGAGGATCGCTGGATCAGCCTCGCTGTGTACACCGACGAAGAATGGCAAGGCCTGGTCCGGGCGCTCGGCGACCCCGTCTGGTCCCGACCCTTCGGAGACCTGGCGAGTCGCTTGGCCGGTATCGAGGTCCTTCACGAGCATCTCTCGCAATGGACGGCGGGTTTTCCCGATCGTGAACTCGCGGAACGTCTGCAGAGCCACGGTGTCGCCGCCGCGCCGGTGCTCGATGTGGCCGATCTGTTGAGCGATCCCCAATTCGTCGCCCGCGAGACTTTCATCGAGGTCACGCATCCGCTCGGTTTCGAGGAGACGATCTACGGGTCCTACATCAAGGCGAGTCGGAGCCCGGTCGATGTGCGGCCGGGGCCGGCCATCGGGCAGGACAACGAGCATGTCTTCGGGGAGATCCTGGGCCTGTCGGAGCGGCAGATTCGCCAGCTCGTCCGCGACGAGGTGATCTACTAGGCGTCACCGCAAGCGCCCGTTCGGGACGTGGCGATGGATCGACACGCGTGCGATCGCACCTTTCGACTATTCCTCTACGGAGCCCGAGGGCACCCTGGTCAGCGTGATCGCGGCCAGGGCATAGAGAACGAGGAAGGTCACGAAGGCGGGCGCATAGGATCCCGTGCGGTCGAAGACGGCGGTCGCAAAGGGCAGCCCAGCGAGTTGCAGGGGCAGCATCAGTAGCATCGTCGCCCCCATCATGCGGCCGAGGCGGGCGGCGCCGAAGCGCGCGACGGTGAGTATTCCGAAGAGCGGAATCAACCCACCGCAGCCGAGGCCGAACGTCAAGGCGCCTGCCAGGATCACCGGGTAGGTGGGGGCCAGCAGGATTGCGACGAGCCCCGAGACCTGCAGGCTCATGCTCAGCGCGATCGCCGATCGCGCCGAGAGACGGTCGGCGAGGGAGCCGAAGAGTGGTTTGCCGAGCGCGGCCATCCCCGCCAGGAGTGAGAGGACACCTGCTGCTTCGGCTGGGCTATGGCCCAGATCGGTCGCGTGGGAATGGACCACTCCGATCACCGATCCACTCGATGTGAAATTCAATCCGATCAAAAGCGCGATCAGCCAGAGTTCGCGTTCACGCAGTGCTTCGCGCAGGGTTCCCTGTTGGGGGGGCGGCGACGGGAGGTCGTCCGCCTCGGAGGCAGCTCCATCGGGCAGGAGGCCGCGGTCCTGCGGCCGGTTGACGACAATTCCCGCGATGACGGGGACGACGATTATAATGGGAACCGCCGAAAAAGACAGGACGGCGCCGCGCCAGCCATAGGATGTGACGAGCCAGGTCGCCAGATACGCCATCATCATGCCCGAGAGTGAGAGGCCGATCTGCGAGATCCCGAGCGCGGTGCCCCGCATCCGATGAAACCAGTTCGCGACGAGCGCCGTGTTCGTGATCGGGCCGAGCAGGGCCGCACCGATCGCGATGACTCCGGCGAAGGCCAGGTAGAGGCCGGCGATCCCCTCGATTCGCGCGAGCATCAGGAAGCCCGCGGACATGATGACCGAGCCGATCAGCATCATGCCGCGTGCACCGCGGTGGTCCACCTCGCGACCGATCAGGGGCCCGATCAAGGAGCCCGTCAGCGTGAAGACCGAGAGTGCGGAGCCGACCGCGAAGCGCGATGCCCCGAGATCCTCGCTGAGTGGTTTCAGCAGGACCCCATAGGCATAGAATGTCGTTCCCGCCGTCATGAACTGGACGAAAAAGGAGGCCGATACGATCCACCAGCCGTAGAAGATCCGTTGCGCGGGTGCCGCGGCGATCGCCGGTGTGTCGCCGGTTCGGGTCGAGCCGGGTCCAGTCCTGTTCTTTTCAGCTGAAATGGGGCATCACCTTCTCGGCGAAGAGCTGCAGGCTCTTCATCGTCTCTTCGTGGGTGAGCAGTCCGAACTGGACGAGGGCGAGATAATGATCGAAGCCCGCCTCTTCGTAGCGACGCACGATCTCCGTGCACCGCTCGGGATCACCCACGCAGATCGTCGCGGACGAGATCAGGCCATCGGGGCCGGCATCGACCAGCTGCGCGCTGAGGGGACGATCCTTACCGGTCTCGTTCGCCCCCCCACCATAGGGCTTCGAGGATTCAGCGAATTCCTCATATCCCTTCGATTCGAAGATGCCCCCGTAATATTGGTCCATGAAACCGAGATGTGTCACCGCTGATGATCCACCCCGCTCGCGCGCCAACGCGTCGTCTTCATGGCAATACATCGTGCAGAATGCGGCCGCCGCCTCGTTGACGAACGCGCCGATGGGTTCCGCCTGGCGGATCTGCTTCCGGTATTCGGCGAGCCTCTCGGCGAGCCCGGAATCGAGGCCCGCCGAAAAGGAGAGCAGCCCCATGCCATAGCGTCCCGCGGTTTCGTAACTCGAAGGACTGGTGCAGGCCATCCACATGGGAGGGTGGGGCTTCTGAACCGGCTTGGGCACGACGACCCGACCCGGTGGAATCTGGACGAAACGACCTTCGCAGCCCGAGAATTCATGTTCCGTCCACATGCGCGGAATCAGCCGGACCGACTCGTCCCACATTGCCTTCGACTCGTCCGGATCGATGTCGAATCCCCCGAGTTCCTCGCCGGTAATCGAACGGCCCGATCCGAATTCCACCCGGCCCCGACTCAGGATGTCGAGGGTGGCGACTCGCTCGGCCACCCGAAAGGGGTGATTGAAGGGGGTCGGCAGCAGCACGACGCCATGGCCGATCCGCATGCGGATCGTGTGTTGGGCCACGGCGGCGAGGAAGACCTCGGGCGAAGAGCAGCGCGCCAGGTCCTCCAAGAAATGATGTTCCACGGCCCAGACCGAATCGAAACCCAACGCCTCCGCTAATCTGATCTGTTCGATCGCCTCCCAGAACGCGTCGGATTCCGTTTTGCCCTCCGCCTCGAGTTGCCGCGGCAGCGAAATTTCGTAGATCAGACCGAATTTCATCGTAGGTTCCCCATTCTGCTACTCGGGCGTCGGCATGACCACCATCGCTCGGGGAGCGATGGCGCAGCTGCCAGTCGCTGGCCATGCCGCTCGAGGAGGATGGAATCGACGGGGCCTCCTTTGCGGAACGGGGCATTGAACTCACGAGACTCCTCATGGAGATTCGGAGAGTGCCCGAATACGGAAAAGAAACCGGAGCGGTGGGGCGAGCTTTCTCGTCGGAGAACCCGGTCGGCTGCAGCCATGGCATATTGCGAGTGTTACGAAGGCATCACGGCGTCACAAGGGCGTCAATCTCCGCTCGTCCAGCTCCGCTCGTAATCCGTCGCCATACGTATCTGGCCAACGAGCCGTTGGATCTTCCAGGTGCCGTTCAGCTTGATGTAATCGTCTTCGTAGCGCGCGGCCAGCCATCGGGCCTGATCATTCTCGACAAAGGTGAAGGGCGCGAAGAAATACCATCTTCCCCGGGCGAAGTCCCCGTCGAGCTCGATGATCGGATTCATCACCTGATGCTGGGAGAAACTGATTTCCTCGCCGAAGCGTGTGAAGAGCGCACGTAGCTCGACGTGTCCCCGCGCCCGGCCGACACCGTCGATCTCCCAGGTCCCGTCTTCAGTGAAGATCGCGACGATCCGATTGGGGTCGTGCCCGTCGTCACAGATCTCGCAATAGGTCGCCTTCAGCGTCTTGATCGCCTCGAGGTCCTCGATCCGTGAAATGCGCTCTTCCAGCCCGATTGAAGGCATATCCTGTGCTCCTGCTCGAGCGCAATCACGACCGAGTGCGTGTGACCGGCAGCCGTACCGCTCCACGAATGGGTCCCGACTTCACGCGTTCGATGGGCCGCGCCTTCAATTCGTAATCGGGGATGCGCTTCAATAATTCTTCGAAGGCGATTCGTGATTCCAGGCGAGCGAGCGCAGCACCGAGGCAGAAATGATGGCCGAAGCCGAAAGAGAGATGCGCGCTGGGCTTGCGGGTGACGTCGAATCGGTCGGGCCCCTTCACGAACCTTTCGTCCCGGTTGGCGGAGGCAAAGAGCAGGAGAACCTTCGAGTCGGCCGAAATCGTTTGGCCGTGCAAGCGGACCTCGCGCGAGGTCGTCCGAGCGAGGCCCTGAACCGGAGCATCGAAGCGAAGGAATTCCTCGACCGCGTTCTTCATGAGCGAGGGTGCGTCGATCAGCTTGCGTCGCTCATCGCGGTGATCATCCAAGGAGATCAGCGTGTTGCTGATCAGATTGGTCGTCGTTTCGTGTCCGCCGATCAGCAACAGAAATCCGAAGCCCACGAGCTCCGCTTGGCTGAGTGTGCGCCCGGCATCGCGCCTTTGCAGCAGGCGGCTCAGCAGGTCGTCGCGCGGCTCGATGCGACGCTCTTCGATCACGGCCGCAAAATACTCGGCGAGTTCGAAGGCCGGACCCGCGCCCGATTTCGGATCGACGGCGTCCGGGTTGGCGGGATCGAATCGCATGATGGCGTTGGACCAGTCCTTGATGCGCTCTCGATCCGAGATCGGGACCCCGAGCAGCTCCGAGATGACGATCGTCGGAAGGGGGTTCGAGAAATGGTAGACGAGATCCGGCTCCTCTCGATCGCAGAGATCATCGAGTAGCTCCCGCGCGACGCGGCGGATCATGCCCTCCAATGTCTTCACACGCTTCGGAGAGAATCCGTCGCGGACGAATTTTCGCAAGGAGCGATGTACGTCACCGTCCAGGACGTTCAGGAGCGGCACGGATTGTGAGGAGGCCTCTTTCTCGGGCAGGCCGACCGCCAGGCCCTTGCCGGAGATGAAGGTCTCGGGTGCTCGGAGCGCCGCGGCTACATCCGCATATCGCGAGAGGACATAGAAGTCGAGCGCCTCGTTGTGGAAGACGGGGTGCTCGTCGCGCAGCCGCCGATAGACCGGGTAGGGATCTTTGTGCAGCTCGGGATCGTAGGGACTGAATTCCATGGCTTCTTTCCGGAGCCGTCCACCCACCACAGTTGGGTTTGTGCTCGGGCTTCGGCAGGGGATTCGAGATCCAGTCGAGCGGTGGGCCTGCGCTTATGTCTTCCCGGCCCATGGGGAAGGCCGACCTTTGGCGCCGCAGATGGAGAAGACTCTAACCGCTCGAATCATCCCCCGCAGTCGTCGTCCGTCATTATCGGAGCTCCAGACCGATGGCTTCTGGCCCGTGGATGGCTGTTCAGAGGCTCGGCGTGCCCGAGCGGTCGAACTCGTCGAGCGCCTTCTTGATCCAGGCCATGTCGTCGGTCTGTGAACGTTCGCGTGCGGCCTTTGGGTCGATCCCGTAGACCCTCGCGGCGTTCAGCCCGAGAATCTTGGCCTTGATCACGGGCGTGAGTTCGGGATAGCCGTACTGCTCGCGCATTGCGAGCGGGATCTGAAACGCTCGCAGCGCGTCGATGGCAGGCTGGGTCGGTCCGAACCAGATCGAGTCCGTCCCCCACAAGAGGTTGTCTTCTCCGACGGCGAGCAAGAGTTTGCCGAGCACGTGCGCGGCTTCGTCCGGGCGCCGGATCAGGCAGAACCAGGTGCTGCCGAGTTCGGCATATACGTTGGATCCCGCCTCGATCTTCGCGTCCCTCAAGGTCGTCACGAGGCGGTTGGTCCCGACGTCCTTCGTTTCTTCGGTGTAGGGGCCTTCTTCCAGATCTGCGCTCATGGGCATCTCGTAGGCCGAGTGGTAGACGAGGAATTGCAGATCTGGGAAGGCTTTGGCGGCCGGGCCTACGTCGCGCGGCGAGCCGGTCGGGACGAGCTCGCTGATTCCTTTGTGGGCGCACACGATCGGGCTGCCGAGTTCGCGAACGCGCTCGAGGAAAGGAAAACCAACCCTCTCGTCGTCGAGCCACCAGGCGGAGTCCTCCACGAAATTCATACCCTGCATATGGCCGATCGTGTAGACCTTCCAGCCGACGGGGTGATGGCGCTCGTATTGCTCGGCCATCGCGTCGAGTTCGCCCTCGGCATCGGGATGGACGACGCAATGGTTTAGCATGCGTCCCTCTCCGCCGAGGCGGTCGAGCAGGTCGCGAGTGCCCGCCAGCTCATGATTCCAGAGCATTCGCGTATCTTCGAGGCCGGGGGCCGAGGTGAGGATCGCGACGTCGGTCTCGCTCTCGAGATAGACGCATCTCAGATATTCCGCCAGGGAGTGTGCTTCCCAGTCGTCGAGACCCTTCCACCAATCGGGCATCAGCGAGCGGTAGGTCTGGAGCAGGGCATCGGTCCAGGCGTGCGAGCTGCGATGGGCGACGTAATGGGTCTGGACGTCGATGACGAGTTCGTTGCCCGCGAGCGCTTCTGCGGCGGCGTCTGCATCGAGCGCTGCTTCACGTGGAACGTTATAGAAATCCTCTTCGAATTCGTCATTCAGCGCCAGCAGTCCCGCGGCGGTCCCGTGCCGGCTCGCCCAGTAATTGCCGAGCGCGTGTCCCGCGCGTCTGGCCGCGGCGGGCCCGTCCTCGAGGACGCGTTCGGTTGCGCGCCGCGCACGCGCGGAGTCGGGCGGCGGGTCGAATTCATCCGTGCTGCGTTTCTGCAGGACGACGGGCGCCGCAGGCTTTCGGGTGGGCATGGAAGCTCTCTTCGCTCTCGCAGGGCTCCTCGCAACGGTACCATGCGGGCGGGCCAGGCCAGGGACCCCAAGGATCGATCGCTACGAATTCGGTGCTGGCCGGGATGCTGCTCGAAGCCCCCGGCGGTTTTGCGCCGAAGACTTCGCGCGGAGCGGGGCTGATGACCCCGCAGGCCGGCCGCCGATCGGAACGGGTACGATCTCGGCCCGAGCCATGTCAAATCGCAGAGAATGCGTTTCAGCCTGGTTCGTGGTACCCCTGTCGAAGGCGGGCTCGATCTTCGGGTCCGGTGGCTCCGGACCAGCGCGATCTGAGCTGAAGAAGGGAAGATTGCAAAAAGTGACCCGAACCCGATCGTGGTGCCGAACTGTGCTCCCCCTTTCCGCGCGAGTGCCGAGGCGGTTCAAGGAAAGCGGCGGGAAGCGAGCAATTCGAGTCGCCTGCTTCATCGCTCTCCCCATCGCACTCGCGTCTTCGCTGTCGCTGGCTGAATCGACCGGGCGCGTTCCCGCGAATCAGCCGGCGGCGCCTGCTTTTTCAGACTCTCTCCGACTGCGCCTGCAGGCAGCCCTTGCTGCGCGTGGCCCACTCTACGTGCCGCGAAGTCGCCATCGTGATCCCGATGGAAGCCCCCTCTACACGAATCGCCTGCTGCTGGAGAAGAGCCCCTATCTCCAACAGCACGCGCATAATCCAGTGAACTGGTTTCCGTGGGGGCCCGAGGCCTTTGCGGAAGCGCGGCGACTCGATCGACCCGTCCTCGTGAGCATCGGCTATGCGACCTGTCATTGGTGCCATGTCATGGAGGAGGAGTCCTTCGATTCAGTCGAAGTCGCCGAGCTCATGAATTCACGCTTCGTCGCGATCAAGGTCGACCGCGAGGCGCGCCCGGACATCGACGCGATCTATTTGGGCGCTCTGCATGCGATGGGGCAGCGGGGGGGGTGGCCGCTGAACGTCTTCATGACACCTGAGGGAGAGCCCTTCTACGGTGGAACCTATTTTCCGCCGCAGGACGGAGGGGGGAGGCCGAGTTTTTCTCTCGTCTTGAGCGAGATCTCCAAGAACTATTCCGAGAATCGAGTGGAAATCGAGCAGAACGCGAGTCTGCTCGCGGCGCATCTGAAGCGGATTCTCGAGGGACACGTAGGTACGGAGAGCGCTCTGCTTGGCGAAGACTCGCTGGCCTCGGCGATCGGGCATTTCGCGAGGGTCGCGGACCGAGAATGGGGCGGTGTCGGGAGTGGAACCAAATTTCCATCCTCACTCCCGATCGGTCTGTTGCTTCGCGAATCTCGTCGCACGGGTGATGAAGACCCCCTCGCGCTCGTCAAATTGACGCTCGATCGTATGGCCGCAGGTGGGATCCACGACCATCTGGCGGGGGGGTTTCATCGTTATGCGACCGACCCCCGCTGGCTCGTACCCCATTTCGAGAAGATGCTCTATGACAACGCGTTGATCGCCGTCGCCTACCTCGAGGCGTACCAGGCCACGGGTGACGCGCGCTACGCAAGCGTGCTTCGCGGGGTGCTCGATTATGTTCTGCGGGAGATGACCGACTCGGGGGGGGGCTTCTATTCTGCGACCGACGCGGACAGCCTGACTCCCGGTGGTGAATCAGAGGAGGGCTATTTCTTCACCTGGACCCTGGAGGAGGTCCGGTCCCTTCTCGGGGCAAAGGGGGCGCGTGTTCCCGCCGTATTCTACGGTCTGCTCGAGAGGGGCCCGCTCGAGGGGCGGAACGTGCTCCACATCGAGCGCAGCCCACGAGAGGCGGCTGCTTCACTGGGGCTCACTCGAGCCGCATTCGACCTGGAATTGGCTTCCGCACGTTCCCGGCTCCTGACGGCGCGTCGCGATCGGCCCGCTCCGATTCGAGACGAGAAGATCCTGGTCGCCTGGAACGGGCTCATGATCTCGGCGTTCGCGCGGGCGTCCTTCGCATTGGACGAACCTCGCTATTTGACCGCTGCGGTCGACGCCGCGGATTTCATTCTCGGGTCGATGCTTCGAGAGGACCGGCTGCATCGTGTCTCGTTGGCGGGCGAGGCGGCCGGGCCCGCTTTTCTCGAGGATTATGGCTTCCTGATCGCCGCCTTCATCGATCTCTACGAAGCGAGTGGGGATCCACGCTGGGTCGAGTCGGCCATCCGGTTCCAGGCGGTGCAGGAGGCGCATTATGCGGACGCCGTGGGCGGGGGCTATTTTCGGACCGCCGACGACGGCGAGAGATTACTCGCTCGGGAGAAGCCGATCTCGGATGGGGCTCTTCCGAGTGGGAATTCAGTCGCGGCCGCGAATCTGTCGAAACTGAGTGCGTTCACGGGAGAGGGAGCCTATCTCGAACGTCTCGGCCTCCTCTATTCCGCGTTTGCCGATCATCTCGAGCGGACTCCCTCCGCTTCTTCGGAGCTGATGGAGGTCGTTTCGGATCGCGAGGCCGGTCTGCGAGAAGTCGTGCTGGTCGAGGGGCCGGGGGGCGAAAATTTGGCAGCGATGTTGGCACCCCTTCGCGTGGCCTTCGCTCCGAATCGCGTGCTAGTTCGAACGCGTGAGGGAGCGCTGCTGGAGTCGCTCGCATCGACGCTGTCGATCGTTCGCGGCAAGCGCGCAATCGGAGCCAAGACGACCGCGTACGTCTGCGAGAATCGGGTTTGCCAATTTCCGACGAACGACCCTGCGAAATTTCGGGAGCAGCTGCTCGCGCTCCCCGCGATGGACGAGCCGTTGGCGGCCCCCTAGATCCAGCCCCGATCTCCCTTCCCGTCGAGACGCAATCACTCGACTCGGGGGGATTGGCGGATCGGCGTTCCGGGTCGGCCTTCAGTCCTTCGTCTGCGGGGGCCCGATCGGCGCGGCCAGGCGGGCGGGGAGTCTCGAATCGGCGGGATCGGAGAGTACGCCGCGAAGCAGCAGTTCGATCGAGAAGTCGAAGACCTCGCGAAAGGGCCCCCCTCGGATCTTTCTCCGGCCGCGGATATTGTCTTGATCGATCAGAGCCGCCGCGAGCGTCCAAAAAGCTTGAGTCACATGCCAGGTATCGATCGGGATCAGTTCGCCGCGTCGGATCCCCTCCTCGAGTACGGCCTGGGTGATCTCGAGCGATTTCTTCCAGCTTTGCGCGATTCGTTCCGTGAGGTCCGCGGGGAGTTCGCCGATGATGGCCTCGTTGTCGATGGCCCAGAAGATGCGAAACGCATCGGGGTTGTTCAGCCAATGCTCGACATAGTCGGACCAGAACGTTCGAATGCGATCGGCTGTGTGAAGATCTTTCGTCTCGGCTGCCCGACGCTCGACCCCCGCGAAGAAATCTCGGCTGTCTTCGCCGAGAACCGTCACGTAAAGAGTCGCCTTATTTGTAAAATACCGGTAGACGGCACCCTTCGAGATCTTTGCAGCGGCGGCGATTTCGTCGACATTCGCGCCCATATAGTCCTCGCGATAGAAGATCTCGCGTGCGGCCTCGAGAATATCCCTTCGCGTCTTGGATTTTCGTTCCGAGTTGTTCACGGCCCGGTTCCCTCCAAACGCCGATCTCTACGCGTGGGACAAACTCCTTGGCGTCGTGAGTTCAGGCCGATTCGGAGCGTGATATCGATCATGCATCTCTCTTCCGTGGGTGGCTCTGGCGATCGACGATGACCCCGATGCAGACCTGCTGCATAAACGGGACCGGATCTCTCGCCGGCTCTCAATCCCTAAAGTCGGGCGGTCGTTTTTCTTTACGCGCTTTCACTGCCTCTTCGAAATTCTGGGTCGTTAGCCGCGCGTAGAGCTGCGTGTGGCTCTCGAGTTCGACCGCGTTGGCAAGGCTTCCCGATTCGAGCCCCGCCCACATGATCCGCTTGGTGAGTTGGATCCCGTTCGTGCTCCAGCCATTGATCTGCTCCGCCAGATCGAGCGCTTCTTCGAGCAATCGATCGTCCGGTACGCAACGCGAGACCAATCCGATTTGCGCGGCTTCAGCGGCTGAGACGTCACGTCCCGAGAGCATGATTTCGAAGGCGCGAGACGAACCGATCGCGCGGGGGAGCAGAAAAGAGAGTCCGAGTTCTGGGGCCGTCAGGCCGTTGTTGATCCCGGCGGCCCGAAAATAGGCGGATTCCCCGGCGATTCGGATGTCGGCGCCCAGCGTGAGGCACATCCCGCCTCCGATCGCGGCACCGTTGATCGCGGCGATGACGGGTTGGGGCATGCGTCGCATGGCGGGCACCAGATCGGCCAGGATCGACATCGAACGGGTCGCGATGCGTGTGAGGGTCAGTCCGTCGATGTTGGGTGGGGGAGAGGAGTGCTGGGTGTCTGCGCCCGAGCAGAAACCTCTTCCCGTCCCGGTGAGGATGACGACCCCCGCCTGATTGTCGTGAGCCACTTCCTCGAGCGCTGCGTGCAGAGGGATGACCTGCTCGAACGCCATCGAGTTCATTCGATCCGGGCGATCCATCGTGATCACGGTCGTGCCTTCGCGCGGCCTCGTGATCTTGATGTAGTCGCGGTGACCCTCGTCATCGCGGGTCTCGTCGAATCGGCCGTAGCTCATCGGGGCTTGTCCTCGTTTCCGAAATCGACACGGAGGTTAGCCCAGATGATCCGATTGCCGACCGCGGAAGCCGCGCCCGAGACACCCAGCCGAATCGTACAGCCCGTCAGGCCTGCCCGAAGATCAGCCCCGTCATGCCCGAAGAGAACGCGGAGTATTCGACCTCCGCAATCTGGTTGATTGCTGTGCCCCGAATTTGTCGAACGGCTTCCGCAGCGCTGTTGAGGCCATGGATATAGGCCTCCCCGATCAAGCCGCCATGCGTATTGACGGGCAGGCGACCCTCGAGTTCGCAATTTCCGTCGCGAACGAAATCCATCCCCTCTCCTTTGCCACAGAAACCCCAGGCCTCAAGGTGTTGCAGGACGATCGGAGTAAAGTGGTCGTAGAGCTGGGCGACCTGGATGTCATCGGGACCGATGCCCGATTGTTCGTAGAGTTGCTTCGCCATCCCCATGGTCGACACCATCTCGGTGAAATCGCCCTGATAGAAATTGGTGATCGAGTCGATGGGGTAGGGCACGTGTTGAGCTCCGGCACAGACGCGCACGACGGTTTGTTTCAGATCGCGCGCGCGCTCGAGCGAGGTGAGGACGAAGGCCTGTCCACCGTCGCTCTCCTGACAGCAGTCGAGGAGTCGCAGGATCGGCTCGACGATCCATCTGGAATTTTGGTGGTCCTCGACCGTGATGGGGCGCCGGTATCCAAACGCATTCGGGTTGTTGGCTGCGTGTTTGCGTGTGAGGACGGCGATCTGAGCGAGGTCCGCGTTCTCGACGCCAAATTCGACCATATAGCGCTGGGAGACCATGGACTGCCAGCAAGCCGGCGTCGCAGCGCCCCAGGGCACCGACCATTCCATGCCTGTCGCGCCACCGCCGGGTGCCGGCGGGGACTGGTTCGGTTGTCCGAAGCGGGTCTCAGAGCGCTCGTTCATCGCACGCCAGACGACCACGACCTCGGCGAGCCCCGCGACGATCGCGCCGGCCGCGTGTACGAGCGCGCCGCCCGCGCCGCCTCCCCCATGTGGAATTCTCGACGAGTAGGAGAGAGCACAGATCCCCAGGTTTCGGATGAGCGCGACGTCTTCGTTGTTGTCGATGGTGAACGTGACCATGCCATCGACATCCGCCGGTGCGAGTCCTGCGTCGTCGAGCGCCGCCTTGATGGACTCGGCGGCGAGTTGGTTCTCGCTCCGGCCGGAGTTCTTGGAAAACTCGGTATTGCCGATACCGGCGATGGCGACCTGGTCGAGCTTGCCCATGCCTTCGTTCACTCCTCGAGAGATCGGCGTGTGTCTGCGCCGCGATATCGGTGGGACATCAGGTTCGGACGGGCCGAAAGAGTGGGATCTTGTATCCATCCCGCGTGTCTTCGAAGAAGACCTCGACGGGCATATCCGGTGTGACGTCGTCGTAATCGATTTCGCAAAGATTGGAAACGAAGCGAATCCCCTCTTCGAGGTCGATCACGCTCACGATCTGGGTCTTTTCGAAACCGGGGACGATCGGATGGCGAGGGATCACCCAGGAGTAGACGGTGCCGCGTCCGCTCAATATCTTCGTCTCGCAATTCACGCTATTGCATTCGGGGCACATCGGGCGTGGGGGGGACCGCAGTGCTCCGCAGTCGGCACAGCCTTGGCCCACGAATTCTTCGGCCTTCGCCGCCTCCCAGAAGAATTCGGAGTCGCGGGTGACCCAGGGTGCAGGCCTCAGATGGTTTTCTTCTGCCATTGCTCTTTTCGTCGTTGCGAGCCATATGCGTGGATATAATAGTAAAATAAATTTTGTAAGCGGCCAGTCGCGGGACTGGGGTCTATTCGAGATTCGAATCCGCGAACGATTCGGCCAACTGGCGAATGCCTTCGGCCTCCGAGTTCAGGGCCCGATCCAATTTTGCGAGATCACCGATGAGCTTCCCCAGGCGCGATTCGCCGACGACCTCCGCCAGCAGGGCATTCGTCTGCGTGAGCATCTCGTCGGTGTCGCGAAGCAGACGCCGCCCGCGACGCGTATAGACCACGCGGCGCGCTCGTCCGTCCTTGAGGTCGATGATCCTCTGCACATATCCATCCTCCTCGAGCTGAGCGATGAGTTGTCCCGCGCGCTGGAGACTCAGCCCCGCGTGCTGAGCGAGCGCAGACATGCGAAGACCCTCGGCGGGCAGGTTGTGGACGATATGCGTGACCGCGACGCTCAGGTCGTGGCCTCGTTCCCTGAGTCCGTTGGCTATTCGAAGCCGCACGGCGGAGGAGACCAGCACCAGATAGCGGCTGATATTTTCACCGACTTCTTCGGCCGAGGATCTGGGGAGCGTTGTCGCGGGGGATGTCACTCGGTCGACCAAGAGCGCACCTTGTGTGGGGTTGGTTTCATTGAATCTAGGCCAGATCGGACGCGGGATCGAAAGGGTCCTGCGAGAATTTCTACGCTCGTTGCCCGAAACCGGGGCCGCTTGAAGGGCAGGGGGCGATCCGTTTCGGCATGCGATCGCGTGAGGTTCCATGCATTACTCGTCGATTCGGCCTGAATGGCAGGGCTGGACCGGGACGCAGCGTACGTCCGCCGAAGCGAGGGGGGGCGCTCGAGCGCTGATTGGGTCCGGTGGGCTCTGGGGACGTGTCGTTGGGGTAGGCTACGAATCCAGATGCGAATTGGCTTGCTCTCCGACACTCACCTCTCCAATCGCCGCCCCGCCTTGTGGGACGAGGTGGCTGAGGTGTTCGGCGGCGTCGACCTCATCCTCCACGCCGGCGATATTGTGTCGGAGGGTGTGCTCGACTGGCTCGAACAGTTCAGCCCGGTTCTTGCCGCCCGCGGAAACAACGACATGGGTTGGACGGACGTGCGCATGGCCGACGTGCAATGGCTCGCTCTGGAGGGTTGGCGTTTGGCGATGGTCCACGACATCGAACCCGAAGATCTTCCGATCGACGTGATCGTCGAGCGGGATCTGGCCGGGCAGAAGCCCGAGATCCTGATCACGGGACATACTCATTTCGAGCGGATCGACCATCGGGACGGTGTCGTCCAGGTGAACTCGGGGAGCCCCACTCAGCCACACCTCTATTCGAATCGCCTCGGCAGCGTCGGGATTCTCGAACTCGAACGCGAGCGCCTTCGCGTGTCCATTGTCAACCTCGGCGAATCCGAGGGGCTGCGCAATCCGGTCGAAGAGCTGTCCTTCGAGCTGATGCGAGATTTGCTTTGAGATCGGTTGGGCGGACGGCTCGTTTCGGGCTGGCGATTCTACTTGCACTCGCGCTCGCCTCCTGTGTGACGCCTCGGCCGGGGGCGGAGATCGCGATCGAGGGGGTGACGGTCGTCGATGCGATGAGCGGGGTGCGCGAGAATCAGCGCGTCGTCACGCGTGGAGACCGGATTGTCTGGGTCGGTTCGATGGGTGAAGGTGGGCCGGTATCGAAACGGGTGATCGACGGCCGTGGTCGTTTCCTGATTCCGGGTCTCTGGGATGCACATGTGCATTTCCTCTACGATCTCGAACTGACCGAATCGATGGCCTCGCTCTTTCTGGCGTACGGCGTCACGAGCGTTCGCGATACGGGTGGTGACCTTGCGCAGCTCTTCGGGATTCGCGACGGCTGGCAGCGAGATGGGATCGTGGCGCCGCGGCTCTTCGTGTCCGGGCCCCTTCTCGATGGCGCCTTCGTGGTCTATGACGGGGCGACCGCTGCGCAACCCGAATTGGGAACGAGCGTGCCGGATACCGAGGCAGCTCGCGCCAAGGTTCGCTGGCTTCATTCGATGGGTGCGGATTTCATCAAGATCTACGAACTCGTGAGCCCGGCGGTCTTCCGCGCACTCGTCGAGGAAGCGAATGCCCTCGGAATGCCGATCGCCTCGCACGTCCCGCTCTCGCTTACGGCGGATGTCGCGGGGCCGGCGACCGGATCGATGGAACACCTGCGAAATATCGAACTCGCCTGTGCATCGGATTGGCGCGCGCTCTTGAATGATCGGCGGGCGCTGCTGCAGGCCTTCGATGAAGGACGAGGCTACGAACTTCGCCGCGGCCTGCATTCGAGCCAACGGCTACCGGCGATCGCCGCCTATGACGCAGATCGCTGTCGCGAGGTCCTGTCGAGTCTCGAGGGGACGATGCAGGTGCCGACACTTCGGCTGAATGCCTTCAATCGATCGCGTCCCGATCGCAATCCAGAATGGCAGGCGGCGACCCGCGCGCTCCCGACCTCGGTCAGACGGCGTTGGCAAGGGGTCGTCGAAAGGCTCGATGAGGGAGAAGCGCGATCGGATATGACTTTCGCGGATTGGAGCCTTTTTCTGGTCGGCGAGATGCGAGACCAGGGGGTTCCGATCGCGGCCGGGACGGATACACCGATTCGCCTGGCCATTCCCGGCGAGAGTCTCCACCGTGAACTCGAACTGCTCGTGCGGAGTGGGCTCTCCACCCGCGAGGCTCTATTCGCGGCCACCGTCGCCCCCGCTCGGTTCTTTTCCCTGGAGAGCGAGATGGGGCAGATTGCGGAGGGGATGAGGGCGGATCTCGTCCTGCTCGGCGCGAATCCGCTTGTCGATATCCGCAACACCCGTCGGATCGAAGGGGTCATGTCCCGGGGGCTGTGGCTTCCCCGAAGCATCCGCTAGCCGTCTCCGGCGCAGTCGCGGGCTGGCGCTGCGGGGGATTGTCTCGCGACCCGGCATCACCCCGGCGCCGGAGACAGCATTGTCCGTGTACGGGAGACCCGCGGCTCTGACTCCGCTAAGGTTGGCGCCCCGCCGGTCCGACGGATCGGCCACCCCCCGTCACCGCTCTGTCCGGTCAGGATCATGATCTCTCTATCCAACCTCGCGAAATATTATGGGGACCGCGTCCTTTTCGAGAATGTGTCCCTGCAATTCAACCGCGGCGAACGATACGGCGTTGTCGGCGCGAATGGCTGTGGGAAATCGACGCTGCTCAGGATCCTTACGGGGGAGGAGAGCGCGAGCGATGGGGATCTCTCGATTCCGAAACGCGCCGTCCTCGGTGTGCTCGACCAGGACCATTTTCAGTACGAGGATGAGCGCATCGTCGATGTCGTGATGATGGGGAACAAGCCTCTCTGGGCAGCGATGGCCGAGAAGGAGAAGATCCTGGCTGCGGCCGAGGAGTTCTTTGATGGCGATCGCTACTCGGAGCTCGAAGACATCATCATCCAGGGTGACGGCTATGGGCTGGAGGCACGCGCGGGCGAGATCCTTGAAGGTCTCGGGATCGCGACGGCGGTTCACGAAGAGGCGCTGTCGACACTCTCGGGTGGATTCAAGCTTCGGGTTCTGCTCGCCCAGGTGCTCGCATCGGACCCGGATGCGCTGCTGCTCGACGAGCCGACGAATCACCTCGATATCCTTTCGATTCGCTGGCTCGAGCAGTTCCTCGAGAGCTATCGCGGTGTGGCAATTCTCATCTCGCACGATCACCGCTTCCTCGATACGGTCGCGTCGTCGATCGTGGACGTCGACTACGAGACGATCAAGGCTTACCCGGGGAACTACGCCCACTTCACACGTGCCAAACGCGAAGAACGCGAGCGACGCGAGGCGGAAATTGCAAAGAGGGAATCCGAGATCGCGGACCACAAGGCCTTCGTCGAGCGCTTTCGCGCCAAGGCTTCGAAGGCGCGCCAGGCACAGAGCAAGCTCAAAGCGATCGATCGAATCGAAATCGAGACCCTGCCGGAGAGTTCACGCCGCTATCCGAAATTCAATTTTTCGCAGAAGAGACCGAGCGGGAAACAGGTCATCGAACTCAAGGGCATCACCAAAGCATTCGGCGACAATGTCGTGCTCGAAGGGGTCGACTTCGCCGTTCAGCGGGGTGAACGCGTCGCCGTCATCGGCCCGAATGGAATCGGCAAATCGACGCTTCTCAAGATCATGGTGGGTGATGTCGAAGCCGACCGGGGTAGCGCCGAATGGGGCTACGAGACCTGGCCCGGGTACGTTGCTCAGGACCATAAAGAGCAGATCGGCTCAGACCGTCAGAGCCTCGATGATTGGCTCGCGCGATTCTGTCCCCAGCAGGGGATCGGCTTCGTGAAGGGCCACCTGGCTGCGGTTCTCTTTTCCGGTGACGAGAGCAAGAAAAAGATCGAAGCGCTTTCGGGCGGCGAGGCGGCGCGAATGCTATTCGCCCGGCAGGCGGTCGAAAAACCAAACGTATTGATTCTGGACGAGCCGACGAACCATCTCGACCTCGAGGCCATCGAGGCACTGGTCACCGCGATCAACGCCTTCGAGGGGACGCTGATCTTCGTGTCCCATGATCGCTGGTTCGTGAACGAATTGGCGACGCGGATCATCGAGATCACGCCCGAGGGCGTTCATGATTTCAATGGGCGCTACGACGAATATCTCGCGCGCGCAGGCGAGGACCATCTCGATGCCCAGGAAGTGCTGCGCCGGGCGCGCGAGTCGAAGCGCGCGGCGCGGGGGAAATCGGCGTGAGCAAGGCCTGGGAGACGCTCGATGAGCGTGAGACTCCCGATGGCCTGCTGGAGCTGAGGCGGCGCGACGTCGACGATTTCTTGATCCTGCTGGGCGGTCGTGTGCTGATGAATAGTCGCGCGAGCCGCTCCGAGGAGATCCTCGGCCGGAAGGCCTGTGCCGGCCTCGCGCCCGGTGCGCGAGTGCTCGTCGGCGGTCTGGGTATGGCGATGACGCTTCGGGCCGTCCTCGATTCGATTCCCACGCAGACCAGCGTCACCGTTGTCGAACTCCACCCCGTCATCGTCGAATGGTGCCGAGGTCCGCTCGCGGAATTGACCGGCGCAGCCCTCGAGGATCCGCGCGTCGAGGCAAGGATCGGCGACGTCGCCGATTGCATTCGAGAATCATCCTCCGCCACGGAGCGCTACGACGCGATCGTGCTCGACCTCTTCGAGGGGCCTCATGCTGGAACCCATGCGAAGGGCGACCCGCTCTACGGGCGGGGAGCGATCGAACGGACCTGGCAGGCGCTCGCGCCAGGCGGTGTCGTTGGGGTCTGGGCTGAGGCACCGGAGCAGCGATTCGAGGCTCGACTCAAGAGCCAGGGGTTTGCGGTCGAGACGCATCGTCCGGGGCGGGGCGGGCTGCGCCATTGGGTGATTCTCGGGAGACGACCGGGTGGTATTCGAGGACCGTCCCGCGGATCATGACGGGGGCGCTTCGAACATGAACTCGAGCACCTTGGATTCGAATCGACCGGGTGTGATCTCGCCCGAATGCGTCCGCCCGACGGAGTCGGAACGGATGTCGATCCGAAACGAGATGGCTTCACGGCGGAAGAAGCAGGATCGATGGTATTCGACGCCGACCCGGTAGCGCCCCGGTTTTGGGGCCGTAAAACGGACGATTTCCGCGCGGGGGGTGCGCGCCCGGCAGCGGACGTCCGCGAGCAGACGTCCGCCACCCCGCGAGGGATTGTTTCCAAAATACACGGTCTCCTGATCGGGGTCGGTCACGAAGAGATCGAGGTCGGCGGACTCTCCGAATTCGAGGTGAATTTCGAGGGCGCCGCGAGGGCGAGGGGAGGCGCGGAGCGCCCACGTCGGTGATTCCTCACCCCGCGTCTGGCATCCGCTCGCGGAGAGTGCAATCAATGTGATCAGGGCGGACGCGACTCCTCTGTGCGATCGAACTCGGCGGTCTTCGCGAGTCCGCTCGGTCGGCCTGCTAGCCTTCTCGGAGCTGAACGATGCCCGACAGCGGTCCTGCGAACGGGGCGTTCGGTGCGTGCTCGAGGAGCAGAAGATGGTTTGCATTCGATCCTCGTGTCCCCGGGAAGGATTTTTCGAGCGCCTCGTTCTCGCGAATTCTGCCCGGGTCGGCGAATTTCTGGCGGGTGCCCTCGTTCTCGCCCTCTTCATTCTTTTCACCCTGGCACCGATCGTAGTCGCCGCAGAGGCCGAGGGCTCCGCCCTGACTCGTTCCGATCGCATTTTCTTTGGTCGCGTGATGTCGCGGGAAGTCGCTGTGGCGGGGGCGATGGTGACTTTCGGACACGGCGACCCCGGTCATTCCCTCACCGTGTTCAGCGATGACGAAGGTCGCTTCGTCTCCCCTGAACTCGACTTCGAGGGGGGCTATCGGGTGCGCGTTCGTCGGACCGGGTGGCGCGACGAGAAACTCGAGAATCAGCGCCCGAGCTCCACTGACCCTCTCGTAGTCGAGGTCCAGCGGCTCACCGATCCCGAGCGGATCGCCGCTCAACTGACTGCGAATCACTGGTACGCGAGGGTGCTCGAACGAATCGAGGATCCCTCGCAACGCGCAGAGCTCAAGCAGCAGTGCACCTACTGTCACCAGCAGGGCAATTGGGCGACGCGACGGCCGCGAACGGCCGAGCAATGGGAGAAGCTCATTCTGCTGATGGGGACGCGCGGTGCGATGATCAGTCGGGATCTGCGAGAGAAGTTGCCCGAGATCTTCATCGAGGCCTACGAGCCCGAGCGCGCGGTCGCCGAGTTGGTCGGCGCGGATTTCCGGTCCGAGACCTTCGAGTTGCCGTCACACGAAGCGCGCCGTTCCGTGATCGAGGAGTGGCCGCTCGGCGGGCGGGCGTCGATGCAGCACGACATCATGGTTCACCCAGATGGCCGTATCTATTCGGTCGATGGTCCCCAGGATCAATTGCATCGTCTCGATCTGGGCGTTCCGGGCGGCAAACGAGAATCCTGGGTCCTCCCCCACGGCGATCTCCCACCCGGTGGCGTGTTCGCGAGTTCCTCGAAGGAAACCTCGACATCGAACTCCTATGTGTCTCCCCATTCGCTTCAGACCGCACCAGACGGCTCGATCTGGATCACGCTCTCGAGTGGAAACCAACTCGCCCGTTTCGAGATCGAGAGCGAGACCTTCGAGATCCACGAAGTCGCGAGTGGGATCTACCCCCACACGCTGCGTTTCGATCAGCGTGGGCGGATCTGGTATACGATGGCTGCGACCAACCACGTCGGCTTCTTCGATCCGGCGACGGGTGAACAACGTCATGTGCGCCTGCCCGCGCGAAACTGGACGCAGGCGCTGATCCTGCGTCTGACTCCCCTCTTCCTCAAAATCGGACGGGTGATCGATATCCGAGGGGCGGCCGCCGACGGCGATGGAATCAAGATGCCCGTTCCCTACGGGATCGATATCGCTCCGGACGGCGGGGTCTGGTTCAGCCAATTGAACGAGCGTCGAATCGGGCGCATCGATCCCGGCACCTTCGAGTACGAAATGATCGATACGCCCTTCGAGACGCCGCGTCGGCTGCGATTCGATTCCAAGGGAGGGCTCTGGATCCCGAGCTTCTCGGAGAGTCTGCTCGCGCATTTCGATCTCGAGACGCGGGCGTTTCGCACATGGACGCTGCCGATCGAGCCGATCGGAAGCGAGACGCCCTACGCGCTCGCGATTCGACCCGGGACGGATGAGGTCTGGATCTGCGGCACGAACAGCGACGCGATGATTCGATTCCGGCCCGAGCACGAGGACTTCACGATCTACCCCTTGCCTACACGGGTGACCTATACGCGCGAGGTCGATTTCGATTCGCGGGGTCGGGTTTGGACGTCCAACTCGAATGGCCCGACCTGGCAGATCGAGGGTGGCGTGCCGAAGGTCTTGCGGATCGATCCGGAGGGGGCGATCTCGCCGGCGGAGAGCGGTCTCTTCGACGAAGCGGCGGAACGGGTGGTCAGCGCGGGGGCGCGTTAGCGGTCGATGCGAATTTCATTCTCCACTTCGGCTTTCGGGCCCTCGGATCTGCGAACCCGAACTGCTGTGCTGGCGTGGGTCTGCGCCCTGATCTGGAATGGGTTCGCGATTCAGAGCGCTGGTGCGGAAGAGCCTTTGGGAACGGGTTGGCCAACCTATGGTGGGGATCCCGGTGGGGCGCGCTATTCGGTGCTCAGCCAGATCACGCCCGCCAATGTCGAGCGGCTCGAGGTCGCATGGACCTACCACACCGGGGATATCCCGGGTGCACATCCAGAAGTCACGAAGACCGCCTTCCAGGCCACCCCGATTCTAGACGGGGACACGCTCTATTTCTGTTCGCCGCTCAGCCGCGCATTCGCGCTGGACGCCGAAACGGGCAGGGAGCGATGGGTCTTTGATGCCGCTCCGCGCATCGAAGGGGACATGACGAAGACCTGTCGGGGCGTGGCGCTCTGGCGGGGTGAGCGTTCGGATCCGGGAATCGAAACCCCTGTCTGTGGAGCGCGAGTCTTCATGGGGACGATTGATGCGAGATTGGTTGCGCTCGACGCCGAGACCGGTGCAGCCTGTGCAGATTTCGGAGAGGGCGGGCGAGTCGATCTTCGCGTGGGCCTCGGGGATGTCGTGCCGGGGGAGATGTACATGACCTCGCCGCCGACCGTGATCGGTGATGTGGTCGTGACGGGCGCGATGATTCGGGACAATTTTCGAATGAATGCGCCAGGAGGGGTGATCCGCGCTTTCGACGTGCGCACCGGTGCGCTCCGCTGGGCCTTCGATCCGGTTCCGCCGGGCACGCCGTCGCTCGCTTCGGAGGGGGGTGTGCGACGCTTCTGGCGCGGGACGCCCAATGCCTGGTCGATCTTTTCGGTCGATCTCGAGCGCGGGCTGGTCTTCGTTCCCTTTGGCAATCCGAGTCCTGATTTCTTTGGTGGACATCGCGAGGGCTTCGACTACTACGGCAGTTCGGTCGTCGCGCTCGACGGAGCGACCGGAGAGGCTCGATGGCGATTTCAGACCGTGCATCACGATCTCTGGGATTACGACCTGGCTTCCCAGCCGACGCTGCTCGAGATCGAAAAGAACGGGCTGATGATCCCCGCGCTCGCTCAGCCGACGAAGATGGGTCATCTCTTCCTGCTCGATCGCGAGACTGGACACCCGATCTACCCGGTCGAGGAACGCGCGGTCCCCCAGACCGATGTGCCCGGCGAGACGAGTGCTCCGACCCAGCCCTTCCCGACCTTTCCCCGCCCGCTCCATCCTCCCCGCCTGCGACCCGAGGACGCCTTCGGCTTCACTCCTTACGATCGGGGCGCCTGCCGGGACAGGATCGCGTCCCTTCGAAACGAGGGGATCTTCACGCCGCCGAGCCTGGGCGGGTCCATCCAGTATCCGGGGGTCGCCGGGGGCTCGAACTGGGGAGGCGCCGCCTACGATCCCGGCCGGCGATTATTGGTGTTGAACCAGAATTTTGTCGCGCAGGTTCACACGCTCATCGCGCGGGAGGGCGGGGCGGAACCCAGGCGCGCCGCGCGGCATATGGGGGTCAGTCCGCAGACCGGGACGCCCTTCCTGATCAGCCAGGAGGTACTCGTCTCGCCCTTCGGTGTTCCCTGCGTGCCGACACCGTGGGGGAGCTTGATGGCGATCAGCCTCGAGACGGGGGAGAAGGTCTGGGAGATTCCCTTCGGCAGTACCCGCGACATGGTGCCCTTCTTCCCGATCGGTTTGAATTTTGGTTTGCCGAGTATGGGGGGGCCGATCGTGACTGCGAGCGGATTGGTGTTCATCGGAGCGAGCATGGACCGGTATCTGCGTGCCTTCGATGTCGTGAGCGGCGAATTGCTCTGGCGGGGTCGCCTACCAGCGGGTGGGCAGGCGACGCCGATGACCTATCGATCGCCGCGATCCGGTCGGCAATTCGTGGTGATTGCGGCGGGTGGACACGGGACCCTCGGGACGAAATCCGGAGATTCGGTCGTCGCCTATTCCCTTCCGGAATCCCTTCCGGAGTCCCTTCCGCAGTCTCCCTCAGAGCCCTTCCCGAAGGCATCCAGTCGCTAGGCGAGTCCCCGGGCGGCACTTCCCGCGCCCGCGTTCCAGCATGGCTTCGACGGCATGGGCGCCAGGTGGGCCGGAACTCTCTAGACTGCCGGGGCCGATCGCGAGGTCACGTTCGCGTGAGGCGGCTCGAGTGGGGATTTTGGAAGGAGGAGCAGGCGATGCCGAAGTTGGCCATGTGGGGGAAAGCGCTGACCGCCATGCCCAGGATTTCGAAGGCGGACTGGGATGGGCTCGATCTGGTGTCGCGATGGCTGATCGCGACTCGCGGAGCGGTGATCGTCATGACGTTCACGTCCGCTGCCTTCGCGGGTGCCCTGGCTTACAAGGCCGGCGCCTTTGATGGACTGCTCTTTGCGCTCGTCACGGTCGGTCTCTGCCTCGCGCACGCGACGAATAATCTGATCAACGACCTGACCGATCACTGGAAGGGAGTCGATCAGGGTAATTATTTCCGAACCCAATACGGTCCGCAGACGGTGGAGGATGGTTTCCTCACCGTCGGGCAATTGATCGGTTATGCCGCCCTCACGGGTATGGTCGCTCTCGCGATCGGAATCTATCTCGTCTTCGTGTCCGATCGCGGCGAAATCACGCTCATGCTCCTGGGATCGGGTGCCTTTTTCGTCCTCTTCTACACATTTCCGCTCAAAGCGATCGGGTTGGGCGAGCCCGCGGTGCTGGTCGTGTGGGGACCCCTGATGGTGGGCGGCAGCTATTTCGTGATGACCGGCGTGTGGAGCAACGAAGTCGCGCTCGCGAGCCTTGCCTACGCCCTCGGCCCGACTGCGGTGCTCTTTGGAAAACACACCGACAAAATGTCCTTCGACCGCGATAAGGGCATTCGGACGCTGCCGGTTCTCCTGGGAGAATCACTCTCGCGAAGGGTGATCGTGGGGTTGCTCCTCGCTCAGTATCCGGTGATCGTCTATCTCGTCTATACGGGCTTTTTCCATCCGGTCATGCTGGTGGCCTTTGCATCGCTTTTTTCCCTGAAGCGCGTGTTTCAGGTCTTCTCCCACCCGCGCCCCGACGCGCCACCGCGGGATTTTCCGGAGGGGGTGTGGCCACTCTGGTTCGTGGCCGCGGCTTTCTGGTTCACCCGGCGGTATGGTGGCTTTTTTCTGGTCGGGCTCGTGCTCGACCTCGTCTTGACCCGAATCTAGCTCAGTGCGACGGACGCTTGCTGAGTCCGTGTTGTTCGAGTCGCCATAACAGGTGACTGAAGCGGTCCTGTCCGAAGAAGAGATCTCCCTCGAAGACCATCGTCGGAACGCCCCAATGTCCGGCGGCGGCATGGGCTTCCTGGTTGGAATGGATGACGGCTTCGTAGTGATCGGGATCCGCCTCGATCAGGCCGTCGAGTTCCGCCAGATCGAGCCCGGCTTCACTCGCCGCCCGAGCCAGATGGTCCCCCTCGTTCCAGCCATTGACCTTTCCCGACCAGATCAATCGACTCACGGAATCGATGAAGGCGAGGCCTCGGCCTGCCTCGACGGCCGCGATGCCCAGGCGAGTCAAGCGATGGATATGGGGTTGCTCCTCGGAGATACGCTGCCTTCCGATGTCCTGGGCGACCGGATCGGGTTGCGGCCAGGAATAGGGGATCCCCTCCATTTGCGAGATACGAAGCGTGTCGCGCAGGAGGTAGGGCGGCCACATCGGATTCACCTTCTCGAAGAATTCGGGCGTGCGTATTGCGATCGGATAGACCGGACGGACCCGACAATCGACGTCGTAGTCCGCGACCAACCGAACGATCCGTTCCGTGATCAGATAGGAGTAGGGGCTTCGAAAAGACCAATAGAGATCGAAGGAAAGGGACATGGGATCGAATCTCCCGGACAAGACAGATCAGCACCCCCGGGCTTCGATCAACCGCGCGCGCCCCGCCCGCGTCAGACGGTATTGAAGTCGTGCAGTCCCGTTTCATCTCGTTGCTGAATGAAGGTCTCGAAGTTGCCTGGAAAGAGGAAAGGCGTGTGGCCGGTAGGCGTTCGGTAATAGCTGTTGCAGGGTTCGACGCCCCAGGAATAGCTGTTGCGCGCCTCGACGACCCATTCGTTGTAGCGGCGATGAGAGGCGGGCTTGACGTCGATGGCGCGGGCCCCCGCCGCTTGTTTCTCTTTCAGGAGTCGAACGATCAGCCGGAGATTGATCTCCGCCGCATCGAAGAAAGAGGTCGAAGTGATCAGCGCATTCGGGCCGAGCGCGAAGAAATAATTCGGGAAACCCGGGACGGCCGTTCCGACGAAGGCCTCCGGTGCCTCCTCCATTCTCTTGCCCAGGGATTCGCCATCCGACCCAATGACCTCGATTCGTTCGAAGTCCATGACCTTGTAACCCGTGCAGTAGATGATCACATCCGCCTCGATCGTTTGACCGTCGGCCGTGAGGACGCCATTGCGCTCGATCGATTGGGCGGCGGCGGGAACGAGCGTGACGTTGTCCTGCTGGAGTGCGGGGTAGAAATCGTCGGAGAGAAGGGGTCGCTTGCAGCCGAAGCGCGACCTGGGCGTGACGAGTTCGCGCAGCACCGGGTCTGGGACGGCCTCTTCGATGTGCTTCTGGCCCATCTTTTCGACCCTTTCCTGGACCTTGTGGCCGATGCGGAAAGAGCCGTCCGATAGATTCATGATCTTGTTGTGGAAAGCGCGGTGGAGCTTCCGCAGGATCGGGATCCTCAAGAGCGCACGGGAGAGACCGGAATAGGCCTTGTTGCCTCGGGGCAGGATCCAGTTCGGTGTTCGCTGGAAGACGTGGAGGTGGCTGGCGAGCTTGGCGATTTCCGGGACCACCTGAACCGCGGCCGCGGCGGACCCGATCAACGCGATCCGTTTGCCTGCGAGGGGGACGTCATGTTTCCACTCGGTCGAATGCCAGGATGGGCCCTCGAATCGATCGATTCCGGGAATGTCAGGGAAGAGCGGCGTGTGCTGGTTGCCCATCGCATTGATGACGACGTTGAACTCGTGGAGCTGGCCATCCGTACATTCCAGGTGCCAGGTGCCATCGGCCCGGTAGCGTGCCGAAACGATTTCGGTCTCGAGCCGCAAGTGGGGTTCGAGTCCGAACTCGCTGGCACTTCTCTGGAGATAGGTCTCGATCTCCGGCTGCTCGACGAAGATCTGGGACCAGTCGGGGTTCGAGCCGTCCTTGAAGGTGTAGGCCGCTGCTTTGACATCGCAGGTCAGCCCGGGATACGAGTGCTGATGCCAGGTCCCTCCGACCGCGCTCGCTTTTTCGAAGATCGTGAAGCGATCGAAACCTTGTGCGAGCAGTTCGCGCCCCGCCGCGAGTCCGGATGGACCGGCTCCGATCACGGCGACGCGCAAGGGGGAATGATCTGCCATCCGGACCTCCGGGTCTGTTGCTGCAACGACGATGAAGACGATGAACGAGTCGCGCTCTGTCGGCAACCCTTTTCGGGAAGCCGCTGCGCGAGGGGGACGACGCTCCTATTCTTGGGCGCCCAGATGAGGAGGATAGGGCATTGGCGGGACGGCTCGACGGAAAGGTGGCGATCATTACGGGTGGAGCGCGTGGGCAGGGTGAGGCGGAAGCGCGCCTCTTCGCTGCGGAGGGGGCCCGCGTCGTGGTGGCGGATGTGCTCGAGGAGCTGGGTCGTGCGGTGGCGAGCTCGATCGGCGAGGCCGCCCGCTTCGAACGCCTCGATGTGAGCTCGGAGGAAGACTGGACCCGGGTGGTGGGCGTGGCGGTCGATCATTTCGGATCGCTCACGACGCTCGTCAACAATGCGGGGATCGTCGCCTTCTCGGCCTTCGAGGAGACGAGCCTCGAGGAGTACATGCGGGTGATCAACGTGAATCAGGTCGGGACCTTCCTCGGGATGCGATCATCGATTGCCGCGCTGAGCGAGGCCGGCGGTGGATCGATCGTGAATGTCGCTTCCGTCGAGGGTATTCGCGGCAGCAATGGGCTCGTGTCCTATGGCTCTTCGAAGTGGGCGATTCGTGGCCTCTCGAAGATCGGTTCCGTCGAATTCGCGCGCCGGGGGATTCGCGTGAACACCTTGTTGCCGGGTTCGGTCGCGACGCCGATGTCGGCACTGCCGCCCGACACCGAGGTCGACAGCCAGGCGATCGTCGCGGACCGACCGATCCAGCGAGCCGGGACGCCGGAGGAACTCGCCCAGGCGGCGCTTTTCCTGGCGGCAGACGAGAGCAGCTATATCAGCGGTGCGGAACTCGTCGTCGATGGCGCGTGGACGGCGGGCTCGCTGATCCGGGGAATGCCCGGACATCCCGGCTGATCGCAGGTCGTCCGTATGCGGGGGGGCGGGCGAAATCCGAGTTCAGTCCCGAGCCATGAAAAAGTGGCCCGCGGCGGCACCCGCGACGGCGACTAGCAGGATCGGTGAGAAGTGGAAGCGGAGTGCATGCTCGGGCTCGTACATACACGCGAGTTGCATGCCGAGTGCAGCCATCGAGGCAGCCGCTGCGCCGACCAATGATCCCGCGGCCCCGTGTGCCCACATCAGCCGCCGTCGCAGAAGGACGAGCGCGATCCCGGCTGGAGGAAGGGAGACCGCGAGACTCTCCGAGAAGCAATGCGCCCGCTTCCCGAGCATCGAGTGGGTCGGCCCCGGCAGGGCATCGCCAAGGAGCGTGAGGCCGAGCCAGCTCGCTCCCAGAAAAGCCGCGGGTCCCAGTAGCCGCGCCATGGAAGGAGCGCCCGGAACGCCGATCTCGAAGGCGGCGGCAATCACCGCGAGGCTCGTGGCGGCGCCGAGACCGAGTTCGCCCAGCAGGCGCAGGGAACTCAGGTCGGATACGAATCCCACGCGCAGGGGGCCGCTCCACAGGAGGGCCGCCGCAACAAAGAGGCTCGAGGCGAGGGTCCAGATTGTGATCGCCCGCGCCCAGGGGAGCGCTGGCCGAACGGGTTGCAGCTCATCGACGAGTGCATCGAGGAAATTGGATTCAGGCATGATCTCGATTTCCTTCATCGCCCCCGCTCAGTCGCCCGCGTCGATCCGAGCCGTGTCGGCACGTCTCACTCGGACGGTATCGAGGGATCTCGGAACGACCTACGTACGAGCCGCGAGTCCGGCTCCACCTCGCTCGCGACATCCGGACTCGTGGGTTCCGCTGCTTGTTACGGCCCGATCGGAACAAAGGTTACGGGCCGTCGGCCCATTATTTTGATCCGGAGCGATTCCGGGAGAACGCTGGGAGGGGCTGGAGGGAGGGGTGTTCGAGGGCGGGTGCGCCGGAAGTGGATGCGGGGTCCCTAGCGAGTGCGGCTGTGGATCAGGCGGGGTCGGACTGGCTGATCTTCGAATCGAGGCTCGGTTCGATCTCTCGCGCTCCTCGTCGGTCAGGAACTCGTAGGAGAGGAGATCGATTCGAGGGTCCTGTCCCCCGTCGGGTACGACTGTCAGGCTCACCCAGGGCTCATCGCCGTAGCCGAAGCTCAGGAGGACGAGAATCACGCAGTGATTCGCGCGAAAGGATCTCGCCTGGAGTCGTTCGGTGGGTCCACGCTGCCTTTCCCGCCCCGGTTGGCTCGTCCGCTCATCTTCGTCCTCTGCCCCGCCATGCTTTACTAGCCGGTCCCGCCACTCATAATTCGTTTGTATCCAAAGGTTTGGCCGAATTTGCGAAGTGAAATGGTACGCTGCGATCAGCATCTCAGGACTAGAGTGTAGGTCGGTGATCGGCGGCGCTGGGGACGCCCATCGGCTCGATTGCGCAATTTTCTGCGCCCGGAGTGGATTCCCCGCTGGTCGCCAGGTGTGGTATTCCCAGCGCAACGTGCACGCAGGTTTCGGAGCAGCTGTCTCGTTCTGCTCGCTGCGCGGGGACGAGGAGCAAGCGCTGAATCCGCTCCTGTGTGTCGTCGTCGAAAATAGGGGGAGGGGGTTTGGAGGCATTCTTGACCGCCGAGAACGCGATCGCACTCGCGACCCTCGCGGGGCTCGAAATCGTTCTCGGAATCGACAATATCGTCTTCATCGCGATTTTGACCCAAAAACTGCCCCCGGCGAACCAGATGTTGGCCCGACGGATCGGTCTGCTCGCCGCCATGTTCATGCGCATCGGATTGCTGCTCGTGATCGGTTGGGTCATGGGGCTGACCGCCATTCTCTTCAGCGTTTTCGAGCAGCCCTTCTCGGGGCGCGACCTGATCCTGCTGGGCGGCGGACTCTTCCTGGTGGCAAAGGCGACCTGGGAGATTCATGACAAGCTCGAAGGCGAGGAGGAGGCGGATGCGAGCCTGAGGGCCGCGTCGATGGGAAGCGTGATCATTCAGATCATGCTGCTCGACATCGTATTCTCGCTCGACTCGGTGATCACCGCCGTCGGGATGGCGAACGAGATCGCCGTCATGATCGCGGCCGTCGTGCTTTCGGTCGGCGTCATGCTTCTCTTCGCCGAGACGATCAGCCGCTTCATCGAGGATCATCCGACCATGAAGATGCTGGCGCTTTCATTCCTGATCCTGATCGGTGTCGTCCTGATGCTCGAAGGGCTCGGGAAGCATGTCGAGAAGGGCTACATCTACTTCGCGATGGCCTTTGCGTTGATGGTGGAACTCGTCAATCTCGGGGTCCGAAAGCGAAGTCCCGTTCGTCTGAAGCAGACCAGGGTCGTGCGAGATGATCATGTCCAGAGGGCCACCGGGGTGGCGGGGGTCGAAGGGCGCTCCGGATCCGAATCCAGCGTCGGAGAAGCGTGAGGATGGGCAGTCCGCGGACCTGGAAGATCCTTCGGCGCGCCGGAACCGGACTGCTCATCGCACCGATCCTGTTCTGGCTGGGGATCTCGGCGGGTATCAAGTTGACGGTCGCGAAGGATATGCCTTTCGATGACCTGCTCGTGCTCGTCGGGCAGGGCCTGCTTCAGACGATCAGCTGCCCCGTCTTCGGTTGCGAGGCCGAGCTTCTCGAGGGAATGGAAAGCACCATCTTCGACGAGTCGCTGCTGCTCGCGACGCCGGTTGCGCTCGATATCGATGAACGTGGACGCGTCCTCGTCGCTGAAACGGGCCGTCAGAACAAGGGCGTCGAGGACAACCGTGAGCACGACTACTGGCTGCTCGACGATCTGGCCTCGCGGACGGTCGACGATCGCCGTGCTTATTATCAGAAATGGCTCGGAGTGGGGCGCTTCGATGACCCCGAGCATTTTTCGGCAGAGTCCGATCGCCTCGTCGTTCTCGAGGATCGGGACGCGGATGGCGTGGCGGATTCGCGCCAGGTCCTCGCCGAGTGGGACGAGATGGCCACGGGCCTCGTGGCGGGCGTCGAAGCTCGCGAGGGCACGATCTGGGTGACTTCGATTCCATCCGTCTACCGCCTCGAGGATCTCGAGGGAGACGGTGTTGCAGAGTCGGTCGAGGCGCTCCATACCGGCTTCGGAGTCAGGACCTCGTTGATCGGTCACGATCTGCACGGACTCGCGTGGGGACCGGACGGCAGGCTCTATTTTTCGATGGGCGATCGTGGCTACAACGTAACTCTGGCCGATGGCCGCATTCTCGAACCGACGATGGATGCCGGTCGTGGAGCGGTGTTTCGCATGAAGGCAGATGGCAGCGAGTTTGAAGTCTTCGCGACCGGCGTGCGTAATCCGCAGGAACTCGCCTTCGACGATTACGGGAATCTCTTCACCGGGGATAACAACGGCGATGGAGGGGATTCCGCGCGCATCGTCTACGTCGTGGAGGGCGGCGAGACCGGCTGGGCGATGACCCTTCAATCGCTCGCTGGCGATTATATCCGCGGCCCCTGGATGGCAGAGGGGCTCTGGGACCTGCAACACGAGACCCAGCCGGCCTGGGTTCTCCCCCCGGTCGCGCATATCGCGAACGGGCCGGCGGGCTTCGTCCACTATCCGGGTCTGGGCTTGCCCGATCGGTACAGAGACCATTTCTTCCTGTGTGACTACGCGTATCTGAATGGTCGCAGCGGGATCTGGTCCTTCGCACTCGAGCCGCGGGGAGCGGGTTTCCAGATGGTCGACCGGCATAAGTTCGCGTGGTCGGTGCTGGCGACGGATTTCGATTTCAGTTGGGACGGGCGAATGTTCGCCACGATTTTCGACCAGATCGGGCTGACCCAGAAGATCGTGCAGTGGCAGCTTCCGGATCGACGTGTGGATTCGCGTGTCGAGGAACTCGAGCGCCTGGCTCGAGGGCGGATGAAGGATCTCGGGGTCGAGGAACTCACCCGGCTGCTCGGCTTCGTGGACCAGCGGATTCGTTTGCGCGCCCAATTCGAATTGGCGAAGCGCCGCGAGATCGAGGCGCTCGAGGCGCTCGTCGCCGATACACGGGCAGAGCTGATCCCCCGCCTGCATGCGTTGTGGGCTCAGGGACAGATCGGGCGCGAAGGAATTCGGGCCATCGCGCCGGCGGGGCTCGATTGGGCCGAGGCCGAGCCCGAGGAATTTCGCGCGCAGCTCGCGAAGGTCATCGGAGACGCGGGCGCGGATTGGTTGGCGAAAGATCTGCGACGTTGGCTCGCTTCGCAGACGCCACGCGTTCGCTTTTTCGCCGCCCAATCGCTCGGCCGCCTGGGCGACGAACAGAGTCTCCCGGGGCTCGTCGAGATGCTCCGAGGGAACGCGGACGAAGACGTTTTCCTGCGCCATGCCGCGGTCTGGGCACTTCATCGGATCGGCGATGTCGAGGCCGTCTGGGCGTTTCGCGGAGACCGCCATCGTTCGGTGCGTCTGGCGGTGCTGCTCGTGCTCAGGCAGGCGGGCGACTCACGAATCGCGCACTTTCTATCGGACTCCGATCCGCTGCTGGTCGTCGAAGCGGCGCGGGCGATCTACGACTGGCCGATCGATGGCGCGATGCCGGCGCTGGCTGCCCTCGCATCGGATCTGCGTCCCGTCGCCGCGGAGGATACGCAGACGGGGCAGGCGCTTCATCGCAGGGTGATCGGCGCCAACGTTCGGCTTCGATCGGAGGCGGGCGCGGCCGCGCTGGCCGCTTATGTCCGCGACGAGTCTCAGTTGCAGAGTTTGCGAGAGATCGCGCTCGAGGCGCTCGGTACCTACTCGGAGCCGCCGCCGCGAGATCTGACGATGGGTTTCTTTCGCCCCCTGCCCGAGGCGGACGCCCGTTTGCTCGGGTCGGTTTTTCAGCGCCAGGGACGGGCGCTGATCGACTCCTCCCTGGGTGGGCGTGCTATCGAGATCGCCTCAGAAATTGGAGCGTTACCGCTTGATAATGCGGAACTGCTCGAACTCGTTCGCGGTTCGGAGGACAAGCGTTCGGAGCGGGCTTCGGCGCTCGCTGCGCTGACGGCGCGAGCCGAGGCGGGCGATCGTGGGAGCGAGCTTCGCGCGGCCTCCCAATTCGCGTTGGATTCCGATACCGCAGCACTGCGGAACGCGGGGCGTGATCTGCTGTACGCGCTCGATCCCGAGGCGGGACTCGCGAGTCTTCTCGCGGCGGTCGCGGACGCTTCGGCGACGAGCGAGCGCCAGCACGCCTGGACCCGGCTCGGGGTGGTCGACGACGCTCGTGCCCGGATCCCGATTCTTCAGGCGCTGGTCGATTGGGAGTCCGGAGCCCTCGAGGACGCCGTTGCGCTCGAGGTGATGGAGGCCGCGCTTGCCCAGGGCGGTGAGTTGGCGACGCGGTCGCGCGGGATATTGGCGCCCACTGGCGCGGACAGCGCGCGGCTCGTCGACGATCGACGATGGGCACTGGGCGGGGGCGATGCCGCCGCGGGCCGCCTGATCTTTCAGACGGTCGGGGATTGCCAGCGCTGTCATGGCGGAGGCGGTGGCCACGGAGGTGGCGCGGGCCCCGATCTCGCGGGCGTATCGCGAAAGGGCGCGCGTTATGTGCTCGAGTCGGTCCTGATCCCTTCGGCCAGGATCACCGAGGGATTCGGGTCCGTCGTCGTGACACGTCGAAGCGGCTCGACCCTCTCCGGTCTGCTGGTCGGATCGAGTGAGAGCGAGGTCGTCGTCGATGTCGGCGCGGCCGAGCCCGTCGTTGTTGCGCGGGGAGAGATCACGAGCCAGAGCGAGCCCAAGACCGGGATGCCACCGATGGGCCTCGCGCTCGAGCCGAGGGCCTTGCGGGACGTCGTGGCCTACGTGATGTCGCTCGAGTGACCAGAGGCTCCTGAACTCGAGGATCGCTGTCCACGACTCCACCGCCGTAGGGGCCTCGACCCCTGACGCTCGGTCCGACGCAGCCGCGAGCTCCGACCGATCCCTGAGGCATTCTGGTTGTTCTGGCACCCGAGCTGTCATAACCTCCCTGCACTCAAAAACGCCCGAATCTTCTTTCCCCCGGAACGCATCCCAGCAGGGACGCCCAGGAGTCCTCAATCATGGCGCGCGAAGCAGTCATCGTGGGCAGTCTCCGCACCGGCCTCGCCAAGGCCCATCGCGGTTCGTTCAACCTCACCGAGCCCGTCGACTACACCGCGCATGTCCTGCGCGAAGTGGTCAGCGGCCAGCCGAACCTCGACGCGGCCGAGATCGAAGACGTGATCATAGGTTGTGGCCACCCGGAAGGATGCATGGGCATGAACATGGCGCGCATCGCTTCGATGTCTGCCGATATCCCGAAGACGGCGGCGGCCACGACGGTGAATCGCTTTTGCTCCTCGGGTTCGCAGGCGATCATGATGGCCGCGAACCAGATCCTTCAGGATGGGGCGGAGGCCGCGATCGGCGGTGGCGTCGAGACGATCACGATGATGCAGGACGGCACCCAGAACCGAAACCGCCTGGCGAACAAGGATGCCGCGGAACGCTTTCCGGGTCTCTACTTTCCGATGGGGATCACGGCCGAGATCGTCGCTGAGCGCTACGGCATCTCCCGAGAGGACCAGGACGCGTACGGCCTTCAGAGCCAGCAGCGCTACGCAGCCGCCGCGGAGAAGGGCTGGATCGGGGAGGAGATCGCCCCGATGAAGGTGACCCGCAAGGTCACACCGAAGGAAGGCGACGAGTACGAAGAGGACGTCGTGGTCGACAAGGACGAGTGTAATCGCCCGACGACGACCCTCGAAGGCCTTCAGAAACTGAAGCCGGTCTTCAAGAAGCCCGAGGAGGGCGGCACGGTCACGGCCGGGAATGCATCCCAGCTCTCGGACGGCGCTTCCGCGACGCTTCTCATGAGCGCCGATCGAGCCAAGTCGTTGAGCATCGAACCCATGGCGATCTATCGCGGTTCGGCGGTCGCGGGCTGTGGTCCCGAAGAGATGGGGATCGGGCCGATCTTTGCCGTTCCGAAGCTGCTCAAGCGCCACGGATTGACGATCGACGACATCGACATCGTAGAGCTCAACGAAGCCTTCGCCTCCCAGGCACTCCACTGTCAGCGCGAGCTGGGGATTCCCAACGAGAAGCTGAACCCGACCGGTGGTTCGATCTCGATCGGCCACCCCTTCGGCATGACCGGATCACGGATGACCGGTCTGCTCATTCGACAGCTGAAGCGCACCGGAGGTCGCTACGGGATCGTGACCATGTGCGTCGGCGGCGGTCAGGGTTTCGCAAGTCTCTTCGAGGCTTGTTAGTTTCGATCGGCCTGGCTTCGGTCGTAAGGGCGTAGTCGCTCCCTTCCTATTCGACAATGGATCATGCGGACGGGCCTGGCTCTCGATTGGAGCCGGGTCCGTTCTATTTGTGTCAACATCGGCGTCGGGGCTTTTCAGCCTCCAGAAATGCCTCGAATTCATCGGCGGGGCAGGGTCGGCACAAGAGAAATCCCTGCAATTCATCACATCCCTGCTCGACGAGAAGGTTGGCCACTTCTCGGGTTTCGACACCCTCCGCCACGACCTCGAGACCCATGGTATGGGCCGGTCGATCTCTTACGAGTTCAGGTCGACCCCCTTGGCATAGGCTTCCACGACTGTGCCCTCGAAGAAATCGGCATTCGCACCGCAGAACAGGCGGACGGCGTTGTCACACATGAAATCCCGAAACTGGCTCTTGTCCATCCAGCCGTACTCGAGGTGTTCGTAGGCTTCGGGGAGGACCTGGTCCATGTGGGTGACGTCCCAGTGGCCGATGTCCGAGGAGAAGATCGCGCGGAGGCTCTTCTTTCCGGGCAATCGATTCGTATCGAAGGCAACACCCGCCAGTCGGTCATCCGCTTCACAGCCGAAGAAACAATTCGTCGTCATCTGACGGACGATGTCGCCGACTCTCTCGATTCCAGCGGCTTCGAAGTCGTTCACGATGTCCGGGGTCTGACCCGACTGCCCGAAGATCGTTCCCCAGCCATCGATGACGGGTTCGAGCGCGCCCTTGTGTTCGGAGACGAGCCGGTCGAAGAGATCACCGTCGAGCCCGCGCGGATCGCGAGATACGAGCCCCTTCGGTCCCCGTTTTTCGAAATGTTCGACGAGTCCGGTGTACATCTGGAGGGCCCAGGCGACGCCGCCCTCCAGGAAGCCGGCGCGTAGTTTCGGGAAGCGGTGAAAAACGCCACCGAAGAAGAGGGACTTGGCGGTTGCGTCGTTTGCGCCCGCGAATGCACCCATATGGTTGTGTGAAAAGTTCGTCGTCGAGCGGCGGCCGCTCCAGCCCATCGACGACGAGTGAAAGGTCGGGGAGACTTTCAGGTCGATGACTTTTCGCCAGACCGGGTCGTAGTCGTAGAGGCTGTCGAGGCCGAGGCCATCGATCCAGTAGGCGTGCTCGCCGCTCCCCTCGAAGGGGCGCGCGGCGAAGCCGGCGAGCAGGACCCCGCGCATGCCGAGTTCGGAGACCGCGTAGTCGAGTTCCTCGAGCGCCTCCTGCGGTGTAAAGGTCGGAATTACCGCCACTGGCGCCAAACGGTCTTCGAGTCCCTCCAGCAGGTCCTTCGCATAGCGGTTGTAAGCTCGGCATCCCATCCGGCGGACCTTTTCGTCTCGTTGGGCCGGGAGTTGCAGCCCGACACTGGGATAGATGACGGCGAAATCGATCCCGAGCTCATCGAGCCTTTCGTGGAGAAGGTGAGGAGCGGTCACTGTCGCGAGATCCCGAGCATCGTTCGGAAAGCCCCACCACGGTCCTCGAAAGGACCGATGGGCCGCGCGTTCCGCGGGCGTTTGGTTCTGCCAGAGTTGCGAGCCATCGAAGTTGGCCGTTCGAGCGAAGGACCCGAATCCCTCCGCGATACCGGCTTCCTTCAGGTAGCGGTCGAAGACCGGGGCGTACTCGACGAGATGACCATCGGCGTCGATCACCGGATGGTCGAGGGAGGCCCGGATTTCCGCGGGAGAGGCAGATCTTTCGCTCATGAGGAGAGCGTAGGGACGGGGACGGGGCTTCGGAAGGGCTTCTCCCGCGGCTCGGCGAGGGCGGGCGAGGCCGCCTTCTTACAACGATTTCAGGTCGGGTCGTTCTGAGAAGGGCTTGCTCGGTCGATCGAGTGCCGATGCACCGCTTGCCCGACCGGTCTAGGCTCTCTGAAGGCGACAGACCGTCCATCCGGACGCGCGCTCGCATCCCGAGAGGGCTGGTCCCTCGCGACCGGATTCAACCGAAACAAGATGGAGACCCCACGAAATGTCAGGACCCCAGATCAACGCTGGCGATATCACCGAATGGCCGATCCTCAAGGTCGATTATCTCACGGACAAGGACAAGGTGGCCGCATTGCTTCCGCCGGGGATCGAGCCGGGTGACACGCCCCATGTGAATCTCTCAATCTATCAGGTCGCCGTTCCCGACGTCCCCGAATATGGCGTCTTCATGACGGTGGACGCGGGCTATCGCGGTACGACGGGCATGTACACCCTGGGCTATGGCATCGATCAGGAATCGGCCGTCTTCATCAGCCGCGACATGAATGGCCAGCCGAAATATCCTTGTGAGATCGACTTCTATCGATACCAGGACAAGATTTCCGCTCGCTGCACCCACCAGGGCTACACCTTCATCGAATTCGAAGGGATGGCCGGCGACGCGCTGCCCGCGCGCGAAAAATTCGAAGAGAACGAGTGGTGGATCAAGGTGCTGCGTGCGGTCGGGGGGGCGGAGAAGGCGTACGATTTTCCGCCTCACGTCGTGCGTGTGAAGAGCACCTATGCGACCAAGGCGGAGATCGCCGTCGAAGGCGAGCTCGGTCTCCTCGAGAGCCCGTGGGATCCGATCGCGTCGCTGCTCCCCGTCCGGGAATACCAGGGTGCGCGATTGTGGTGGCCCGAGTTTCTCGGGCGTGAGATCACCCTCGAAGGTCCGCTCGATCCGGAGGCCTACTGGCCCCATGTCGACAATATCAGCGGTTCCCGTTGGCCCGGATATATGGGAGGGCCGAAGCCGGCCTGATGGCTCGAATGCGATGACCTGGGAAACCGCATACTTCGATGGAATCGCGATCATCATGTGAACAGGATCGGATTTGGCTAGACGCCGCTTTCCCTGAGGATCTGCAGCATTCGCCTCAACGGCTCCGCGGCCCCCCAGAGCAGCTGATCGCCCACGGTAAAGGCGCTCAGGAAATCTTCGCCGAGCCGTGTCTTGCGCACGCGGCCGATCGGGATGTCCAAGGTGCCGGTGACCGCGGCCGGAGTCAGCTCGGTGAGGGTGGCTTGCTTGTCGTTGCGGACGAGCCGGACCCAGTCGTTGGCGCCGTCGAGCATCGACTCGATGTCCGCGAGCGGAACGTCCCTGCGAAGTTTGATGGTGAAGGCCTGGCTGTGGCAGCGCATCGCACCGACGCGAACACAGATCGAATCGATGGGGACCGGGTCCTTCGAACCGGGTAGGGAGATCGATCGCCCGAGGATCTTGTTTCCTTCGGCGAAGGCCTTCCACTCCTCTCGCGTCTCGCCCGAGTCCAGGGGGCTGTCAATCCAGGGCAGCAGATTCGCGGCGAGCGGGGCGCCGAAATTCTCGATCGGCATGGCGTCGCTTCGAAGCACCTCGGTGATGCGCTGATCGAGGGGCACGATGCCCGACGAGGGATCGGCTAGCAGATCCGCGCTCTTTTCAGCCAGTGTCGCCATCTGCGATACGAGTTCGCGCATATGCCGAGCACCGCCGCCCGAAGCCGCCTGATAGGTCATGCAGGTCATCCATTCGACGAGGTCCTCGGCGAAGAGTCCGTCGAGCGCGAGCAGCATCAGGCTCACGGTGCAGTTGCCACCGATGAAGTTCTTGATGCCCGAGTCGATGCCGCGATCGATGACATCGCGGTTCACCGGGTCGAGGATGATCACGCTGTCGTCGTCCAGGCGTTTGGCGCTGGCCGCGTCGATCCAATAGCCCTTCCATCCCTGCTCCCGGAGCTGGGGCAGGACCTGCTTGGTATAATCGCCCCCCTGGCAGGTCACGATCGCGTCGTGCTCGGACAGGGCTGAAAGATCGTAGGCATCGGCCAGCGCAGAGGAACGCTGCCCGGAGGCAGCGTCGCCGACCGGCGGGCCCTCCTCGCCCACCTGGCTCGTGGAATAGAAGGTCGTTGTCAGATCCGCGAAATCTCCCTCGGCGCCCATGCGCTCAAGGAGTACGGATCCAACCATTCCTCTCCATCCGACGATTCCGACGTGTTCGATAGACATTGTTCGGCATTCATTAGCAAAAACAGGCGGATGCGGCGAGACAGGAGATCCTCTCGGGATGAAACCAAGCGGTGGCGCCACGGCACGACTCTACGACCCGTCCGCTGGTATTGACAGGCGAATCTGAAAGCCCGGTGGATGGCAGAAGGCCCCGCGGGCTGTACTCTCCGCGTCGCTGGCGCAGGGGGCCGGGGCTAGCGAGTACGATGCGTGGGGGGTGAGATGCAGAATCGAGTCGATCGGCGGGTCGGAGCGTGCGAATCAGGTTCTTTCGTGCGGGCGAGGGTGGCCATCCTGGCGCTCACCCTGCTCGTCAATGCGTTTGGCTGCGCGTCGGGGCGGGTGTCGAATCTCGAGGCCTACGGCGAGATCCCGATGAACCAGGTGATCCCCTATCCGTCCCAGGGCGAGCTTCGCAAGCGCGCCTACAAGATCGTCGTCGTCGACCGACCGTCGGCCGGAATCGATGAAAAGCGTCTCGAGAAGCCCCGAACTCAGGTCCATCGGGCACTCGAAGCAATATTGACCCAGGTGGGCGCCACCGTGATCGACCGGTCGCTCCAGGAGATCGGGGGGGGCCGTACCGAGGGCATCCTCGGTGAACTCGAAGGACGCCTACCCGAAAGCGTTTCGGGCGCCGACTACGCTCTGGCGATTCACTTTTCGAATTATCGCTACACGTCGAAGTGGAAGAAGCCTTTCAAGTTTCTCTGGCAATCGCCGGAGGAGGCCGCCAGCAAGCCGGGGACCTGCACTCATGAGACCGAGGTCGAAGTCGACATTCAATTGGTCGAGATCGGCAGCACCGATCGCGTCGCGAAGACCTTCGCCCTCGAACACACCGCCGAGCAGGAGAACAAGGATCTCGATCCGGTCTGCACGATTGCGCCGGTGACCCTTGGCGTGCTTTTCGAGAAGGCCCTCGATGAGGCCGTCAGCTGTTTGCGTGCCCCCCTCGGCCGGCTGCTCGCGCCGCGTGGTCATCTCATCGGCCATCGGAAAGCCGCGGATGCCGATCGCCACGTCTACCAGATCTCCCTCGGCTCGGTTCAGGGAATCGAAAGCGGTGATCTCGTGGAGATCCTCCGCGAGCAGCGCTCGATGAGTCCGAGCGGAGACGAGAGCCGGTCGGAGCGCGTCATCGTAGAGGGTCGGGTCACGGATCAGGTGATGGCGCAGGCCTCCTGGGTGGCCGCGGATCCCGCGAAGGCCACGGATGCGCTGCTCAAGGGCGACGTCATCCGTCCCGTGTTTGCAGAGGGCCTTCTTTCGAGCCTTTCGGGGCCGGATTGCGAGGATATCCTCGACGAGCGATAGGCCTCGCGATCACCGAAGCGGCCACCCGGCAGGGTGGGCCTCATCGCTCGATCAATCCATCGAGGACCGCGAGAAGCGCGCGAGACTGTGGCGCAGGTCCTCGAGGGTGTCTCGGCGTGCGCGACCCAGGTCGGATCTCGAGTGACCGCGGCCGATCGAGACGGAGAGACGAGCAGCCACGTCCTCGAGCGCATGGCGCGTGGCCTCGTCGAGCGATGGCCCCGATTCGATTCCGACCTCGCTCATGATGCTGACGGTCGGATTCGTGAGCGCCCATTCGGGGGCGGCGGAGAGCTGGGGACCTCCCGCTGGTCCCGAGTTGGGTGGGCGGGCGGAAAAGGGGGGCGAGCAAACGGAGCATCCGCTCCCGGCGCAGCCGAGCACAAACGAAGATCCGAGCAGGAATGCAGTCGCGAGCGGCAGGGGGAGAGCCGGGGGGCATGGCCGAAGAGGCGATCATAGGCATCGCCCTGGCCGACGCCCCCTCTTTCGACATCCCTTCGACATCGCCTCTATAATCGGCCCTCGCGCGTCGCCGCGCCTTTCCCGCCCCGCGGACCAGGAAATCGCCCATGCTCCTCGACCTAGCCCGTGATCGCGCCTCGGAACTCGCGGTCGACGACGGGACGCGCACGCGCACGTTCGGGGAACTCCTCGATCGTTGTCACCGTTTCGCTTCGTTCTTGCGCAACGATGCGGGCTTCGAGCCCGGTGGTCATATCTCCCTGCTGATGGGCAATCGCGTCGAGGGGATCGAACTCCTGATCGGAGCGGTGCTGGCCGGGCAGTGGGTGACGCCGATCAATTGGCATCTCGTAGAAGAAGAGATCGACTACGTCGTGGGCGACTCGGGATCTCGACTCATCGTGAGCGACGATCGTCATGCGGGAATCGCGGATCGGGTGACGGCGAATCGACCCGGAGTACGTGTTCTCAGGGCGGGGGATGAACTCGATCGACTGCTCGACGCGGTGAATCCGCGGCCTCTCGACCTCGAGGCGCCAGCCGGTGGGAATATGATCTATACCAGCGGCACGACCGGTCGCCCCAAGGGAGTGAAGCGTGTCGCTCCTCCGACGGTGGGGGCGGCCCTCGTTCAGCACGGGAAGCTCGGGGCGAATATCCGCCTCGATGGGGCGGGCCCACATCTGATCACGGGGCCGATGTATCACGCCGCACCGCTGATGTTTGCGCTCTATGACAATGCGAATGGTGCGCCGATCTTGATCATGCCTCGCTGGGACGAGTCCGAGGCACTCGAAATTCTGATGCGGCGCGAGGTGGCGCATGTCCACTTCGTACCGACGATGTTCGTTCGTCTGCTCCGGCTGGCGGATGAGGAACGGGCCGCTTTCTCCGCTCCGAAGCTCGTCAAGGTGCTCCACGGAGCCGCACCGATCTCTCCCGCCGTGAAGCGACGCATGATCGATTGGTGGGGACCGGTTCTGATCGAATATTGGGGAGGAACGGAGGGTGGCGTAAATACCCTGATCGATTCTGTGGACTGGCTGGAGCACCCCGGGACCGTCGGTCGGGCGCTCCCCGCTTTCGAGATCTTTTCCGTGGGCGAAAAGGGTGAGCGTCTGCCCTCGGGCGAGATCGGCGACCTCTACTGTCGGAGCAGCCTCCTGGATCGTCCCTTCGAATACCATGGCGACGAGGTGAAGACGGACGCGGCTTATCTCGAACCCGGGGTCTTCACGATCGGCGACGTGGGCTTCGTGGACGACGCCGGCTATGTCCATCTCGCGGACCGCCGCTCGAATATGATCATCTCCGGCGGCGTGAATATTTATCCCGCCGAGATCGAGCAGGTGATTCAGGAGCATCCCGCGGTCGAGGATGTCGGGGTCTTCGGGATCCCGGACGAAGAGTGGGGAGAATCCGTGAAAGCCGCGATCGCCTTGCGGGCGGGGTTCGAAGCGTCGTCCGAACTGGAGAAGCAGATCCTCGGTTTCGCTCGGGAATCCCTGGCGGGTTACAAGGTTCCGAGGTCGGTGGATTTCGAATCGGAGCTGCCGCGGCATCCGAGTGGCAAGCTCTATATTCGAAAATTGCGCGATCGTTACTGGGCAGGTCGTGAGGCCAATATCTAACGGGTGATTCGCGAATAGGCGATTCGGTTGCCCGGAAAGGTTTCGAGGCGCGTGGCCAAGACCCTCGACGAGACAGAAGAGATGCTCGCTTCGGCGACACCTCGGCTCGATCAGAATCCCACACGTCGAAAGGCATCGGTCGCTCTCGTATTGCGCGAGGCCGGTTCCGACCTCGAGGCGCTCTTCATTCGCCGAGCCGAACACGCGGGGGATCCGTGGTCGGGGCATCTCGCGTTTCCCGGTGGGCGAATCGATCCCTCAGATGCGGATGCGCGAGCGGCAGCGGAAAGGGAGACCGCCGAAGAACTCTCTCTCGATCTGAGGGGAGCCCGGCTTTTGGGTCGCCTGGACGATGTATTGGGTTTCGCGGAATCGATTCGGGTTTCGGCCTACGTCTATGGCATCGAGGGTGATCCCCTGCTCCGACTCAACTATGAAATCCGTGCTGCCTTCTGGACCCCGCTTCATCACTGCGCGGACGAGGATCGGCAGGAGATGCGGGAATTCAATTATCTGGAACGGTCGGTGTCGCTTCCGACGATCCGCCTGCTCGAGGACGAGCGGGCACCGGTTCTTTGGGGCATCACCTACAAGTTCATCGATGACTTCATGTCGAAGATCGGCCGACCCGTCCCCTATATGCACTGGATCGAGCAGGAACTCTGAGACTTCGACGTCTTCGGCGGATGCGAGTCGGGCCCGTGTCGTGTCCCCGATCCCCCCGGCGAGTCCCGACGGCCTGCTCGGCCCGGCAGTCGAGGCATTCGTGTCGCCTGCGATCTTCTGTGCCTGGCTAGGGGGTGGTTCCGGGGGGGTGTCTGGGAGCATTGACGCTGTCGCGGTCCACGGGTAATTCGTCGAGGACCTGGAAGCGGACCTGGCCGCGGGCGACGAGAACGCCATCGGATGGACGGCTGATCAAGACCTCCCAGACATGCTGGCGCCGACCCGCATGCAGTGGTTTCGCTTCCACCTCGAGCAGCCCCTCGGAGTGGCTTCGCAGAAAATCCGTCTGGTTGGAAACGCCGACGACGCCGGCGGCACCGCGGGACATAGCCAGGAAACCGGCGCCATAGCTCGCGGCGGTTTCGACGATCGAGCACCACACCCCACCGTGCAGGATGCCCATCGGCTGCTGATGCTTCGGGCCGGCCGTGAGGACGGCACTGACGCCGGACTCGTTCACCTCGACGATGTCGAGTCCGAGGTGCTGCCCCCAGTGATCGGACTCCGGAATGCTCTGGAATGAGGATTCGCTCACGCGCCGGCTTTCGCGGCGTCGCGCTCCGCTTTCAAGAGGCCGCTCTGTGATTGTTCGTTTTTCATGGCATCGGCCATCGGATGGCTCGCACCGAAATGGAGCAAGCGTTTCGCATAGGTGAGCACGGTCGGATCGAGTTCGGCCATCTCCAGTGCCATCGCCCGGGTCGCCGAGAGGACTTCCTCGCCGGGGACCGCCCTGTTCACGAGGCCGATTTTTGCGGCTTCGGTGCCGAGAAATTTCTTGGCTGTCAGGACCAACTCCTGCGCCCGTGCCATCCCCACGATTTGCGGGAGCAGGTGGCTGGTCCCGAGGCCCGGAAGGATGCCGAGACGCCCGAAGATGAATCCGAGCTTGGCATCTTCTGCAACGATTCGAATATCGCAGGGCATCGCCATGGTCATGCCCACGCCGACCGCGTGCCCATTGATCGCGGCGAGGATCGGTTTGGGGTAGTCGCACATCTCGAGGGGCAGCTTGCGAAGGAAATCCTCTTCGCCCAAGCGCGGTCCCTTCGAGATATTCCCCCCGACCTCGTGCGCCTTCAGGTGTTCGAGGTCTACGCCCGCGCAGAAGGCCTTCCCGGTGCCGGTGAGGATCACGGCGCGGACCTCCGGATCGCGTTGGACGTCCCGGAACGCAGACGTGATTTCTTCACCCATTCCCGAGGTGTAGGCGTTCATTTTTTCCGGGCGATTCATCGTGATCGTGGCGATGCCTTCGCTCACATCGAAGAGGATATCCTTGTAGTCCATGGCAGGTACCTTTTGTCCTTTCCGAGCGGTGTGAAACCGCGGACGGATGGGTTGAGGGGAGGGGTCGAAGAGATTCGTCGACAGCCGGCGCGCTCGTTGGGCATTCGGTGTCAGGCACCCCACTCGTTGAAATGAGTGATGGACTCCGGCGGTGGGCGGTCCGTTGGCTTGAAATCCATTCCGAGCGTGTAGGCAACCGGCAGAAGCGCCGTCTGGACCACGTTTTCCGGCAGATCCAGGATCTGCCGGCTCTCTTCCTCGAAGGCTAGATGCATGGTCGTGAAGACCGAACCGAGTCCGCGACTGCGAAGTGCGAGCTGAAAACTCCAGACGGCCTGGTAGACGGATCCGTAATAGGTCGTGATGTGGACCTGCTGTGCGTCCTCGTCGAGCCGCCCCTCGAGGCAGGGGATCACATGGATCGGGACATCGCCGAGGCGCGCTGCAAAATCCCGGGCATGGTTGTAGACGGTGGCCGTCTGCGCGTCCTTCGCGGACTTAGACATCTCGTCGAGGAGGGGAATCCCGCGCGCGTAGATCTCACCGAGTGCCGCTTTCTTGTCCGGGTCGTCGATGACGAGCCAGCGCCAATGCTGAGCGTTCGTTCCCGTCGGCGCCTGCTGTGAGATTCGGATGCAGTCGAGGATGACCTCGCGCTCGACGGGTCGTTCGTAGTCGAGGCGGCGGCGCACGGCGCGGGTCGTGGTGAGAAGTCGCTCGACGGTATCGAGGTCGAAGGCGGAATCGGACAAGGCGGGGTTCTCCATCTTCAGAAGGGGGTCGAGCATTCGGTTGTCTCTCGGGAATTTTCAAACCCTTTGCGGCCTCGCTGATTCTCACACGCCGGGGTGTGTCCTCACAAGGGGGGCGTTATCGTCGGTCGGCCCGATCCCGCTCACGCCCATCGGAGGAATTTCGAGCAGTGCTGCCCCCATTTCGATCCGTTTCCGAATCTGCCCAAGTCGCTTCTTCTCATGCCGCCATGGGTCTCGAGCGGCAAACCGCCGGAGGCGCTCCAGAGGGGCACGCGGCCGCACGTGCCTCGTGCTGGATTCAGGGCGGGCGCGTCCTGGTCGTCGCGCTTTCGGTCTGGATCGTGCTGGGAGCGTTTGGCTGCGGGCGCGGGGAGGGCACCGGCGAGGTTGATTTTTCGGGGCCGATCTCGGAATGGCGGCATTGGGGCGGAACGCGCGGGGCCTCCCACCATTCGGAATTGAAACAGATCACGCCGGAGAACGTGCGGTCGCTCGAGGTCGCCTGGACCCATCGAAGCGGGGACTATTTCGATGGATCGGGTTCTTCGAAAGTGAGTTCCCTTCAGGTGACGCCGCTCGTCGTAAACGACTTGCTCTATTACTGCACGCCTTTCATGCGCGTCTTCGCGCTCGATCCGGAAACGGGCGAAGAACGCTGGAGTTTCGACCCCGACTTCAAGGAACGCCACGGCGAGGGCCCCTACCCGTTGATCTGTCGCGGAGTGGCGTATTGGGAGGACTCGGACGCCGAGCCCGGCGCGGTTTGCTCGAAGCGGATCTTCTACGGAACCGCGGATTCCGAGCTTCACGCCCTCGATGCGGACACCGGCAAGAGCTGCGAGGGATTTGGCGAGCGGGGTCGTGTCGCATTGCGCGAGGGGATCGGGGAGGCCCCTCCCTGGGAATATCATCCGACCTCTCCACCACAGGTGATTCGGGATCGAGTGGTGATCGGCGCACTCGTGGCGGACAACGTGCGGGTGGATGCGCCAGGGGGTGTCGTGCGTGCATTCGACGCGCGCACGGGCGAACTCGAGTGGGCGTGGGATCCGGTTCCGCCGAATTGGCCCAGTGAGCCCGATCCCGAAACGGGCCGTCGATTCACGCCCGGGACGCCTAATATCTGGTCGATCATCACCGGTGACGCCGAGCGCGGGATCGTCTATGTGCCGACGGGCAATCCGTCCCCAGATCTATTTGGTGGATTGCGCAATGGGCTGGATTATTACGGGAGCTCGACGGTCGCGCTCGATGCCGAGACGGGGAAGGTTCTCTGGAACTACCAATACGTCCATCACGACGTCTGGGACTACGATACGCCCAGCCCGCCGACGCTCTTTCAGGCGGAGGGTGTGGGTGGGGGCGTGCCGGGTCTGATTCAGACGACGAAGATGGGGCATGTCTTTCTCCTCGATCGCGAGACGGGTGAGCCGCTTTACCCCGTGGAGGAAAGACCGGTTCCACAGGGCGGAGTTCCCGAGGAGAACCTGTCGCCGACGCAACCCTTTCCGACCCATCCGAAACCGCTTCACCCCCTCGTGCTCTCACCCAAAGACGCATTCGGTTTCACGCCCCTGGATCGTGCCGATTGTCGGCGGCTCGTCGAGTCGAATCGATATGAAGGGATCTTCACGCCGCCCAGCGTGGCGGGCACGATCCAGATGCCGCATACGTCCGGCGGGATGAATTGGGGGGGGGTCGCGATCAACGAGGCGACGGGCACCATGATCGTCAATCAGATCCACGCGGGGCTCGTCAACAAGATGATTCCGCGTGCGGTGGCGGATACGCTCGACGAATCCGATTTCGGCTATCCGAACGAGTATTACGAAATGAAAGGGGCGCCCTACGCGATCAATCGGTACCTCTTCGGGTCATTATTCGGGGCCCCCTGCAACCCGCCGCCCTGGGGCAGTGTGACGGCAGTCGATCTGCGCTCGGGCGAGGTCAAGTGGACGCGCCCGCTCGGGACGTTGCGAGAATTGGCACCCTGGCCGATCTGGGCGCTCTACACCGATTATGGCGCCCCGGCGTTCGGCGGCGGGATCTCGACGGATAGTGGCCTCTATTTCATCGGTGCGGCGATGGACAAATATTTCCGAGCCTTCGATGTCGAGACGGGGGATGAACTCTGGCGTCATCGAATGCCCTTCGCGGGGAACTCGGTTCCGATGACCTTCCGGCTGCGAAAGGATGGGCGCCAATTCGTCGTGATTGGCGCCGGTGGAAATCCACTCGGGGATATGGGTGATGCGTTGATCGCCTATGCCCTTCCGGAATAGCCCTTCCGGAATAGCCCTTCCGAAGTAGCCCCCCCCCGAACAGTCCTTCCGACGGGCCCTCTCCGCGTTGGTTCAGTCGAGGAGCGCTTTTGAGCGTGCGCGCAGTTCGTTCTTGACGACCTTGCCCGACGCATTGGTCGGTAGCTCTTCGACGATCTCGAAGCGGCGCGGGACCTTGTAGTTGGCCATGTTTGCGCGGCTCCAGGCGATCAATGCCTCATTGTCGAGACTCGCGCCGGGGACCGGGACGACGAAGGCCATGCCGACCTCACCCATGCGCTCATCGGGTACGCCGATGACGGCGGCCGCCGCGATCGATTCGTGTTGGAAGAGCAGGTTCTCGACCTCGGCGGGATAGACATTGAAGCCGCCCATGATGAACATGTCCTTGATGCGGTCGGTGATTCGCAGGTATCCGCGCTCGTCCATCACGGCGATATCGCCGGTATGCAGCCAGCCGTCGGCGTCGATCGCCTTGGCCGTCTCTTCGTCGTCTCCCCAATAACCGCGCATGACGTGGTAGCCGCGGGTCCAGATTTCGCCGGGCTCGCCGCGCGGAACTTCCTTGCCGTCGGGATCGACACAGATGGTCTCGGTATCGGGGATCGGTCGTCCGCAGGTGGTAGCGATCGTCTCGTCGTCATCGCCCAGACGGCAGGCGGAGACCGTGCCGGAGCTCTCGGTGAGGCCGTAGGCGGTGAGCACATCGCTGAAACCGAGCTCGCTGCGCATGCGTTTGACGAGTTCGACGGGCACCGCGGCACCTCCGGTCACCGCGAGACGGAGCGAGGATGTGTCGTATCGATCGCGGTCGGGGAAGGTCAACATGGTTTGATAGATCGTCGGTGAGCCGGGCATGACCGTGATCTTCTCGCGCTCGATTCGCTCGAGCGTTGGACCCACGTCGAAGACGGGCTCGGGCAGGGCGGTCGCGCCGTGAATGATGCAAGCGAGCCAGCCGCTCTTGTATCCGAAGGAGTGGAAAAAGGGCATGATGATCAGGTAACGATCCCCGGCGCGGAGACCGACCGATTCGCCCCAGGCGTTGAAGACCTTGAGATTCTGCCCGTGAGCGGTCGTCACGGCCTTCGGGTTGCCCGTCGTTCCCGAGGTGAAGATGAAATCCGAGAGATCCTCGGGGTCGATTTCAGCAGCTCGTGCCCGAGCGGCTTCCGGTGTCACGGACTCGCTGCGGGCAAGGAAATCGTCCCAGCCAATTCCATTCTTGCTCACGCCCTCGATCAGGACGATGCCCTCCAGGTCCGGAAGCGCCTGATCGGCGATCGAATCTGCGTAGTTCAAGCCAAGGAAATCGCCCATCGTGAAGAGCATTCTTGCGCCACTCTTCTCGAGGACATAGCTAGCCTCCGTCGCTTTGAAGCGCGTATTCAGCGTGACGAGGATCGCGCCCGCGGATTGCAGGCCGAGGGCTGCGACCTCCCAGCGCCACCCGTTTGGCGCCCAGATCGCGACCCGGTCTCCACGTTGGACCCCGGAGGCGATGAAGGCGCGCGCAGCTTCTTCGGCGGCGGCGGCGAGTTCGCTGAAGGTGAGGCGCGTGTCCCCGTCTTCGAGCGCCGAGACGTCGGGCCAGAGTTCCGTGGCTCGAGTCAGCGCACCGGGGATCGTCATTTCGTCCCATGCAACGTCCGTGCTCATGCTGCGCTTCCTCTCGAAGATGGCCGTGAAGGTCTATTGGCGTCCGAGAACGGCGATGCCGCAGGCGGTCGGGTGTCCACCGATATTATGCGAGACCGCGAGTTTTCCCTCGGCGCCCTTGACCTGCCGTTTGCCCGCATTGCCGCGGAGTTGTTGAACGTTTTCGTAGACCATGCGGACGCCGGTCGCGCCGGTGGGATGGCCGAAGGTCTTGAGGCCGCCATCGGTGTTGACGGGCAAATCCCCGGACAGTTCGAACGCGCCGTCGGCGATATGTTCCTTCGCCGAGCCCTTCTCGCAGAAGCCGAGATCTTCGTAGGTGAGGAGTTCGGTGAGAGAGAAGCAGTCGTGGACCTGGGCGAGTCCGACCTCCGCCCTGGGATCGGTGATTCCCGCCATCTCGTAGACGTCCTGCCGAGCCCAGGCGGTCGGCTTCCACGAGAGGAAATCATTGTTTGGATCTTTTTGCGGGTTCGGGCCCGCGCGAACGGTCACGCCCTTTACGAGTACCGGCTCCTTGGAATACTGGCTGGCGATTTCGCTGCGCGTGAGGATCACCGCGGCGGCACCGTCGGTCTGCGCCGCCGAATCGTAGAGTCCGAAGGGCCAGGAGATGATGCGCGCCTTGAAATAATCTTCTTCGGTGATCGGGCGCTTCAGGAACGATTTCGGTGCCAGGCAGCCATTGGCGTGATTCTTGATCGCGATCTTCGCGAGATCCTCGCGGCCCGCACCGTATTTGTCGAAGTAGGTCGCGGCGGCCAGCGAGAACCAGCCGGCGGGTGTCTGGGGCAGATCGCGCACGCGGTCGACGACGACGCTGGGGCCGGAGACGCCGCGATCCTTGGGCTTGTCGTATCCGACCACGAGGACGGTGTCATAGAGGCCCGCTGCGATCGACATGACGCCGAGACGGATGAGGTCGGTCCCGGTCGCGCAATAATTGGTCGCGAAGGAGACGGGCTTGTTGAAGAGTTTGAGCGCGTCGGCGCATTCGTGGGGGCCGCTACGGGAGTAGAGCGAACCGGTGAACACCGCATCGATCTCTTCCTGGGGTTTCTCGATACCCGCGTCGGCATACGCTTCATAGGCCGCGTCGACGATCATGTCCGAGGGAGACTGGTCCCAGTTCTCGCCGAATTGGCAACATCCTGCACCGACGATGGAGACCTTGTCGCGGATCGATTCCTTGTTCGCCATGCTGGTTCGTCTCTTTCTTCGAGTCGCGAGGTGCGAGGTCGCTCGCGCTCGATTGGATGGGGTTGGGACCGGCGGGCGGGGCGTGGTGCCCACCGCGGATTTCTAGAGCGATTCCGGTTTCGGAATGCCCTTCCAGTAGTAGTTCGGTCGGCCACCCGACTCGTGGATCTTGCGGAAGATGAACTCGACTTCCTGGCCGATCTTCATCTGGTCCGGGTCGACTTCGACGACCTGCAGGTGGATGCGTGCGCCGTCGACATCGACGATGGTGACGACCGTTGGCGGATTCGGCGTCGGGAAGAAATAGTCGAAGGTGTAGGTCACGACCTGGCCGGTCCGATCTGAGAGTCGGACTCGCTCGAAATTGTCTTTCGCGAAGCAGGATTCGCAGAGGCGCTGGGCCGGGAACTGGATCGCGTTGCAGCTGCGGCATTGCTGTCCCAGCAGGCTGAGGTCGTCGTCGCGTTCCCGGTAGAGGATCGTGGCGGAGAGCCCCGGGTTCGTGCCCGCATCCCATTCGCTGGTCGCGAACCCCTTGGCCTTGACGTAATCGTCGTAGTCGGCGACGACGCGTCGCCGCGGCAGGTGCCACGCGACACCGCGGCGAGCTTCGAGTTTTTCGATCTGGTCGGTCGTTCGGAAGGAGGTGGCATCGGCGCCGTTCCCGAAATTCGCGAGCAGGATTCGCTCGCCCGGCTTCGCGCGCTCGAGTGCGGCTACGAGCAGGAGCGGGGCGAAGGCGGCACCGGCATTGCCGAGCTGTCCGAAGAGCGGTGCCTGGATCGCTTCTTTGGCGGCTCCGACGTCCTTCGCGAGGCGACCGTGGGAGCGGGCGTCCGGCGCGTAGAGGGCGACCCGGTCGTAGTCTGTGATCTGGGTTCCGCTGCCCTCGAGCAGGCCGCTGACGCTTGCTCTCATATTGGGCGTATAGGATTCCTGGATGACGAAGCGTTCCTCCCAGGTGTGGGTGAACTCGTGGCCGATCGGGCGCCAGACGTCGGTGATTTCGTCCGAGACCGCGTGGAAGCCCTCGAGCGTCGCAATCGCGTCGCCGTCGGCGATCAGGAAGGCGGCCGCGCCGTCTCCGAAATTGGCTTCCATGCCGGATTTGGGTGCGGCCAGGCGTGCATCGCTCGTGATCACGAGTGCGGTGCGAGCGGAACCCGCCTTGACGGCATCGAAGGCGGCGCGCAGCGCGGAGGTTCCCGCACGAGTCGAACCCGTGTGGTCGGCGGTCTGCACCTCTCGTCCGAGATCGAGGACGCGCGCGATGAGCGCGGCGGCCTGCTTCTCCTGGAAGGGCAGCGTCGTCGATGCGAAGAGCAGCATATCCACCTGGGATCGGTCGATGCCCTCGAGGCAATGGATGGCCGCGGCTGCACCGAGGGTCAGGGCGTCTTCGTCGTTCCAGGCGACGGCGCGTTCCGGCCCGCCCTCCTTGGGCTTTCGCCCGCCGATCACAGAGAGCGGCAGACGCGTGCGCGGGATATAGGCGCCGTAGGAAATGATTCCGATCATCGCGGACTCCGTCGATTCGAGCCGGTGGGGGCTCGTCGACCGTTCGTGCTAGTCGAGCGCTTCGAGGATCTCAGCGATCTTCTCGGCGTGTTCGTCCTGGTTTCCAAAGGTGTTCTCGCAGACCCAGGCTCGTTTCAGGTAGTAATGTGCCAGGACTTCCCAGGTGTAGCCCATGCCGCCATGGACCTGGATCCCGGTGCGTGCGTTGCGAATGGCGCTCTCGCCCGCCGTGATCTTCGCAGAGGAGACGGCGCGTTGCACATTGGCCACTTCGGGGGCGTCGAGGGTCGCGCCGGCATTATAGGCTCCGGCGCGAGCCGCTTCTTGCTTTACGAACATCTCCGCGAGCATGTGTTTGACCGCCTGGAAACCGCCGATGACACGGCCGAATTGTTGCCTTTCCTTTGCGTATTCGTTGGCGAGTTCGAGGGCGCCTTCGGCGAGGCCGAGTTGTATCGCCGAAACCAGGGTCGTCCCCACGAGTCGCCATTGGGCTGCGGCTTCGGCATCACCGATCTGCTCACCCTCGGGCAGCGAGGCCGCGCGATGGATCGGAGTCATCGGATCGAGGGGGACCTCGACCTCCGTTGCCTCGACCTTGCGCGGATCGACCTGGTAGATGCCTTCGGGTCGCAGGACGATCAGCGCGTCGAGACTCTCGAGATGCTCGAGCAGGATCGGGTCCGTCTGCTCGGCCGACTCGCTGCCCGTCAGGTCGATACCGCCGACGACGGTCTCGCCACTCGCGGCTCCGTCGACGAGGCCGGCAGCGAGGTGACTCCAGATGATCGGGCCCGGGACGAGCCGACGGCCGAGTTCTTCGAAGACGAGAACCGCATCGGCATGGCCGAGGCCGACGCCGCCTTCGTCTTCGGGCAGCCGCAGCGCGAATACGCCCATGTCGGCGAGTTCGGTCCAGAGCTCGCGGTCGAAGCCCTGCGACTTTTCGAGGTCGGGAATCCGTTCATTCGGGACCTGGCCTTCTATGAAACTTCGGATGCCTTCGCGCAGCGCTTTCTGGTCTTCGGTGGGTTGGAAATCCACGATGTCTCCTCGAGCCTCTCATGCGGGATCTGGGATGGGAGTCGCGACGGGTCGCGGCGCGTCCTGGGGTCGGGGGCCCTTTTGGAATCAGGGCGCGTTCGGCTTCGGTTCCTTGGGCAGGCCGAGAATGCGCTCACCGATGATGTTTTTCTGGATCTGGGTGCTGCCCGCGGCGATCGCGACCTTGATCGCGTTGAAATGCCTTTCCAGGAAGAGATCCGAGGGCAGCTCACCGATCTCCGACCGGGAGAGGCCCGCGCGCCCCAGCAGCCGCACGGCGAGTTCCGTCGTGCGCTGGAAGATATCGGTGTAGTAGAGCTTGACCGCGGAGGCTCCGACACCGGGCACGCCCGACTCCTTCGCCTCGCACACCGAGAGCTTGACCATCGCCCAGAGACTCTCGAGTTCGCCGGAGAGATGCCCGATTTCACTCCGCAACGCCTTGTCGTCCCAGGCGGTTGCGCCGTGGCGCGTGATCTTCTTTGCGGTCTGGATCATCTCCTGGAGAAAAGCCTGGAGCTGGATCATGTCGCTGGCGAAAGCGGTCCCGCGTTCGAAGCGAAGTGTCACGTTGGTCACTCGCCAGCCGTCGTTCTCGGCGCCGACCAGGTTCGCGACCGGAATCCGCACGTTTTCGAGGAAGACCTCTGAGAATTCGCCTTCCCCCTCGAGCGTCGGCAGGGGTCGGATATCGATTCCATCGAGGTGCATCGGCATGATGAGCCAGCTGATTCCGCCGTGCTTCGACGCATCGGGGTCGGTCCGAACGAGCAGTTCGCAATAATCGGCGACCTGCGCGAAGGAGGTCCAGATCTTGTGGCCGCTGACGAGATAGTGGTCGCCGTCCCGTTCGGCCTTGGTCTGCAGGCCCGCGAGATCCGAACCGGCGACGGGCTCGGAAAAGCCCTGACACCAGATTTCCTGGCCCGAGATGATACGGGGGATATGGGCGGCTTTTTGCGCCTCGGTCCCCTCGGCCATGATCGTCGGGCCGCCGTGGAGAAGGCCGACGAAATTGACGCCCACGTAGGGCGCGTTGGCCTTGGCAATCTCTTCGAAATAGATCAGCTGTTCGACCAGGGATGCGTCCCGACCACCGTATTCCTTGGGCCAGTTGATTCCGGCATAGCCGGCGTCGAAGAGCCTCTTCTGCCAGCCCGCGTCGTAGGCGCGGCGGGCGTCCCAGTCATGGATCGGCGGCGGGGAGCCGTAGGTCGGAACCTCGGCGGCCAGCCAGCCGGCGAGTTCCTTGCGAAATTCCTGCTCTTCGGCGGTGTATCGGAGGTCCACGTCCCCATCCTCCACGGCACCGCGGAGCAGGGGGCTCCCGGGGCCGGTGACGCTCGACCTTCCGGTCGCTCGCCCACGTTACGGCCCCCGATTTCCAACGCTCAACGTGCCGGGGCAAGGGGGGACGGTGTAAATACGATCCGCAGCGTATCGAAATGAAAATGGCCAGTCAAAGGCGGATCGGACTCGGGAAATCGCTCCCCGCGGCGCCCGTCCGGGCGGGTTTCCGCTAGAAGCGGTCGATATATTGGATGTAGTCGTCGAGGACGGGGAGCACCTCGTCGGCGGGGGCCGAGGGAATCCGCAGGACACATTCCGTGACGCCGGTCCGCTTGTAGTAGGAGAGTTTCTCGTCGCTCGGGAAGACGCCCATCGGGACGACGTGGAGGTCACGTGGGTCGCGGCCGCGCTCTTCGAGGAGTCCGCGCAGGGTCTGCAACTGCTCGGACATGCCCGCGCCGCCGATCGGCATCCAACCGTCCGCATATTCCGCGATCTGGGAGAAGAGCTTGGGGCCGGCTCCACCGCCGATGAGGATTCGTGGACCGGGCTTCTGGATCGGTTTCGGCCATTGCCAGGAGGGTTCGAAACGGACGAACTCCCCGTCGAAGGAGGCGACCTCGTTCGTCCACAATCCCTGCATCGCGAGCATGACCTCGCGCACATGAGCGCGACGGCGCTTCACGTCGATTCCGTGATTTTCCATTTCCTCGTGGTTCCAGCCGTAGCCGATCCCGAAGACGAAGCGACCCTGTGACATCCAATCGAGGGTCGCGAGTTCCTTGGCGAAGGTGATGGGGTCGTGTTGTGCGGGCAGACCGATGCCCGTCCCGAGCAGGATCTTTTCCGTCACCGCCGCGGCTGCCGCGAGCGCGATATAGGGATCCGGGCTGCGCAGATATTCTTCGCCGAGTTCCGGGGTGCCGGTCGGCGCCGGGGTGCGGCGGCTGGTCGGGATATGCGTGTGCTCGGGGATGTAGAGGGAATGGAATCCGCGGGCCTCGACCTCGCGCGCGACCTCGACCGGATGCATCGCCCTGTCCGTCGCGTGGAACGCGACACCGATCTTCATCGGCCCCACTCCGGGGGTCTGTTCGGATGCGTCGCTCATCTCGAGGGCTCCTCGTTCCCGGCGATGGCGCTTTGGACGGCTTCCCGATGCGTGGATCGCATCCGTCGGGGTGTGAATCGTATAGGCCGTCATGGCGCCGGCGTCGAATCTGCGCCTTCCCCGGCATCGCCCCGGAGACGACCGGTGGGGGGGCTCCAAGGCGTTGGGTGGGCGGTGACCTACGCTACCGTGCGCCGGTCGTGAGACGCACGATCAGGGCCTCCGGGACGCGCATTCGCGCCCGATCCGATCGTGAGCCAGGAGCCCGATTTGGCCACAACCCCAGCAAGAGAAGTCGGCCCCGAATTCGATCCCGATTACGAACTCGAGGATCGCTACCGAGTCGAGTCCGGTCGTGTCTTCCTGACCGGTAATCAGGCGCTGGTGCGCCTGCCGATCATGCAGCGCCAGCGCGACCTGGCCGCGGGTCTCGATACGGCGGGCTTCATCTCGGGATATCGGGGTTCCCCGCTCGGCGTCTTCGACATGGCCCTGTGGCAGGCCAAGAAGGAACTCGAGGAACACCAGATCCACTTCGAGCCGGGGTTGAACGAGGATCTGGCCGCGACCGCCGTCTTCGGCTCACAGCAGGCGACGCTGATGGAAGGGCCGAAGGTCGATGGTGTTTTCGGAATGTGGTACGGCAAGGCGCCAGGAGTCGATCGCGCGGGGGATGCCCTGAAGCACGCGAATTACGCGGGGACTTCACCCAATGGGGGTGTGCTCGCCCTATTCGGCGATGACCCGGGCGCGAAATCTTCATCGATCGCGAATCAGAGCGAGCCCGCGATGATCCATTACGGGATTCCCATCCTGAATCCTTCGAGCGTCCAGGACTACGTCGATTTCGGGCTCTACGGCTGGGCACTCTCGCGTTATTCGGGCCTCTGGGTCGGGTTCAAATGTCTGACGGATACGATCGAGAGTTCGGGCTCCGTCCTCGTTTCCCCCGATCGCGTCTCGATCACCGCGCCGACGGATTTTCAACCGCCGCCCGAGGGCCTGCATGTCGGTTGGCGAAATTTTCCGCTCCAGGTCGAGGAGCGCCTCTTCGAATATCGACTTCCCGCGGTCGCGGCGTTCTTGCGGGCGAATCCGATCGATCGCACGATGATCGAAGCGCCGAAGCGCCGATTGGGGATCGTCACCACCGGCAAGGCTTATGGCGACCTTCGCCAGGCGCTCGAGGATCTCGGCCTGACGGAGGAGGGGGTTCGCGATCTCGGGATCTCGATCTACAAGGTCGGGATGACCTGGCCGCTCGAGAGCGAGGGGGTACGCGCCTTCGCGCGCGGTCACGACGACCTGCTGGTGATCGAAGAGAAGAAGCCGATCATCGAGGAACAGCTCGCGAATATCCTCTACAACCTTTCGGAGCGCCCCCGACTGCGTGGGAAGCGGGATCTCGACGGCCGCCCCCTCGTGCCCAGGATCGGCGAACTCACTCCGCTACTGGTCGTCGGCGTGCTGCGCCGGTGGATCGCTCAGGAAGCGCCCGAGTGGCAGTCGCGGCTCCAGCCCGACCCCGAGCCGCCGAATCTCGAGGGGGCGGTGGGCGGTCTCGACCGGCTCCCTTCGTTCTGTTCGGGCTGTCCGCATAACCGTTCGACCGTCGTTCCGGAGGGCAGTATCGCTCTTGGTGGAATCGGCTGTCATGGCATGGCGGTCTTCCTGCCCGAGCGGCGTACGCTGGCCGTGAACCAGATGGGCGCGGAGGGTGTGAACTGGATCGGGCAATCACGCTTCACCGAGGTCGACCACATTTTTCAGAACATGGGAGATGGCACCTATTTTCATTCGGGGCTGCTCGCGATCCGTGCCGCCGTCGCAGCCAACGTGAACATCACCTACAAGATTCTGGTCAATGGGGCGGTGGCCATGACCGGTGGCCAGCCGATCGAGGGCGAGGAGATGGCCGGTGAAGTCACGACACCGGAGATTGCGCGCCAGCTCGCGGGGGAGGGGGTCGAGCGAATCGCCGTCCTTTCCGACAATATCGGGAAATATGCCCCGGGCAGCTTCCCGAAGGGCGTGACCCTGCACGACCGAAACGAGATCGATCGCATCCAGACGGAGCTTCGCGACGTTCCTGGGGTGACGGCGATGCTCTACGACCAGACCTGCGCAGCGGAAGCACGGCGTTTGCGCAAACGCGGTGACTTTCCGGATCCGGTCGGGCGCATCGTCATCAACGAAGAGGTCTGCGAGGGGTGTGGCGACTGCTCCGTCCAGTCCAACTGTATCTCGATCGAACCGGTCGAGACCGAGTTCGGACGCAAACGAACCATCAACCAATCGGCCTGCAACAAGGACTACTCCTGTCTCGAGGGCTATTGCCCGAGCTTTGCGACGGTGATCGGCGGCAGCATTCGCCAGATCGAGTTCGCCAGCGTCGACCCGGGTGGTGAGTCTCTTTTCGACGGGGTTCCGGACGCATCGGTCGCCCACCTGGATCAACCCTTCAATGTCTTCGTTGCTGGGATCGGTGGAACGGGTGTGATCACGATTGGGGCCCTGATCGGGATGGCGGCGCACCTCGAAGGGAAGGGCGTTTCGCTCCTCGACGTGACGGGGTTGGCGCAGAAGAACGGTGCGGTGGCCAGCCATGTGCGTGTCGCGGGTACACCGGAAGAGCTTCATTCGACGCGGATCCCAGCGGGCGCTGCGGATCTGGTGCTCGGTTGTGACATCGTTGTGGCGACCGCCCTCGAGGGGATGCAGAAGCTCTCGCGGACGCGCAGTCGGGCGGTCGTGAACACCCATGTCGCTCCGACTGCCGACTTCGCTTCGAACGCTGATCTCAATATGTCCTCAGGGGGGATGGAGTCGCGGATCACGATGGCGGTCGGCGAGGAACATGCGGATTTTGTCGACGCGACGCAGCTTGCGACGGCTCTTCTCGGCGACGCCATCGGTGCGAATCTCTTCGTCGTTGGATACGCACTCCAGAAGGGGTTGCTCCCGGTGGGCTTGCCAGCGCTCGAACGCGCGATCGAACTGAACGGTCGCGCGGTCGAGATGAACAAACGGGCGATCGCCTGGGGACGACTCGCCGCCCACGACCCAGAGAAGGTTCGAGAAGTCGCGGCCACTCGAATGCGCAGCTCGAAGAATGTTGCCAGACCGGAGAGCCTGGGAGAGCGTGTCGCGCGACAGGTTGTTTTGCTGACGCAATATCAGGATGAGAAATACGCCGCGCGCTATGCGGCGAAGGTCGAGCAGACGGTGTCGGTGGAGCGGTCGATCGGTGCTGACGATCATCCGCTCGCAGCAGCGGTGGCTCGCTACCTCTTCAAGCTGATGACGGTCAAGGACGAGTTCGAGGTGATGCGACTCTGGGCGAACACCGCATTCCAACGCCAGCTCGACACGGAATTCGAGGGCAACTACAAACTCCAATTCCATCTCTCGCCGCAGCTCTTTTTCCCGCGTGACAAGGACACCGGGCGAGTCCGGAAGATCACTTTCGGTCGGCGGACCTTCGGGCTCCTGAAGCTGCTCCGCCACTTCAAGTTCCTGCGCCGTACGCCGCTCGATCTCTTCAACCAGACGGCTCATCGAAAGCGCGAGTGGAAGCTGTTGGCGGATTACGAGGCGACGCTCGACGAGCTGCTGCGGGAGCTCACTGTCGAGAATCGGGATCTCGCGGTTCAGATCGCTGAGATTCCGGAGCAGATTCGCGGCTTCGACACGGTGAAGGACGGCCAGCTGGCGGCGGCCAGGGAAAAGGAAGCGGAGTTGTTGGACGCCTTTCGGAAGCGCTGATTCGAGCGCTCGACGCGGATCGCGCTGTCCTGCTCTCGACCCCGTGCAAGATTGTCGACAATCCCGGTGCGGCATCGGCCCGCAGGTCGTCCGCAACTCTGCGACGCCAAAGGGGAAGCCGGGCGCATGAACCTGACTCAAAGTGACCCCTTCCGCCTTGACGGGGCCACTCTCTGCAACGAACCTGTGCGGCGCTTCGGGACGGTCGGTGATCTTTACGGATCCCGCAGCAAGCCCCTCGGGCCCGTCCGGCGCGAGTGGCTCCTTCACAGATCGACCAGCGGTCGCGATGGGTACCGGGATCCATGGAGGCGAGGCCGGGCGGGTGAGTGAGTGGCACGCGGGATCGCTCGTGAGGGCGATCGCTCCCGGGACGGGCCGAGACGGTTGAAATGAATGAGATGCCCCCTTTCAGGAGGCGACACGATTGGACCGAGATCGGTCCGAGAGAGAAGCGACGATGTCCAGTTCCCCGATGAGTGCCGCCGAGATGCGGCAGATTCTTGCTAGCCGAAAGATCGAGCGCGTGGTCGTGCTCGGAGCCAATGGCACGATGGGTTTTGGGAGCGCCGCGCTCTTTACGACTGCGGTGCCCGAAGTGACCTTTCTCGCGCGCTCCAGGGAGAAGGCCGAAGAGGGCCTGGTTGCGGCGATCAAGCAGGTTCGCTCGCCCACTGTCGCGACCCATTCGAAGACGGGGGATTACGAGAATGATCTCGTTGCGGCGGTTGCGGATGCGGATCTGATCTTTGAAGCGCTGACCGAGGATTTCGATCTCAAGAAGAAGATCTTCGATGAGATCGAGGCCGCGCGGCGAGATGATTCGATCGTTGCGACCGTGACGTCAGGCCTCTCGATCAACCAACTCTGCGAGGGGCGGAGCGATTCGTTCCGCAAGAACTTTCTCGGGTTGCATTTTTTCAATCCCCCGAATGTGATCGTCGGGACCGAGCTGATCGCCGGTCACGACACCGACCCCGCGGTGATCGATTTCGTGGATGCTTTTTCCCAGCTTCGGCTTGGCCGCGAGATGGTGCGCACCTCCGACACGCCGGCCTTTGCGGGCAATCGCGTCGGCTTCAAGGTCATGAATGAGGTCGCTCAACTCGCGGGCGAAATTGGTGTCCTCCTGACGGATAAGCTGATCGGGCCCTACACGGGCCGGGCGATGACGCCGTTGGCGACCGTGGATCTCGTCGGTTGGGATATCCATCGCGCGATCGTGGACAACGTCTATGCAAACACGAACGACGAAGCTCACGAGACGAATAAGCTCCCCGATTTCATGGCCAAGCTGATGGACGAGGGTGTACTCGGCAACAAGTCGGGCGGTGGTTTCTTCAAGAAGGACGGCAAGACACGCCTCGTGCTCGATCCGCAAAGCGGCGCGTATATACCCGAGACCGAACTCTCACATCCGGATCTCGGCTATATCGGCGAGGTGACCGCACTTCATCGCGACGGTCGCTACAGGGAGGGTATGCAGGTCTTTTTGAAGGCCGAGGGCGAATACGCCAAGATCGCTCGCGGCGTGATCGCGGGCTATATCGCCTATGCCTTCAACCGGGTCGGTGAGGTGACGGAGACGATCGACGGGATCGATCGGATCATGGGTATGGGCTTCAACGCTGCGCCGCCCTCGGTCCTCGTCGATACCATCGGAGCGAAGGGAACGGTCGACATGATCGCGGAGGCGGGGCTCGCGGTCCCGGCGGCATTGGCGGAGGCCGCGAAGACCGGGAAGCCGGAGCGCTTCTTCCATCACGCGCGAATCAATATCGGACGATTCTTCGTCGCGGAATAGACCGCCTGCGAGGGGCCTGCGCGGAATGACGCGGTGCTTTCTTGTCGGGGATGACTTGGACTGCTCGGTACGTATCCGTGATTCGAGCGTCGCTGGAGGAAATGAATATGGCTGCTGGATCCGAAGTGTACGTGCTGGGTGGCTACCAGACGGATTTTGCGCGGAACTGGACCAAAGAGAACAAGCACTTCTCGGCACTGATGCGCGAGAGCGTCCACGGGGCTCTCGAAGCGACGCAGATCGCGCCCGACGAAGTGGAGAGCGCGCACGTCGGAAATTTTGCGGCCGAGCTCTACTGCATGCAGGGCCATCTCGGTGCCTTCTTCACCGAGGTCGATCCAGCCTTCTCGGGACTGCCGACGGGGCGACACGAGGCGGCGTGCGCTTCGGGTTCGATCGCGTTGCTCGCGGCCTCCGCCGAGATCGAGGCGGGTCGTTATGATCTGCAGGCCGTCGTCGGGATCGAACAGATGAAGACGGTCGATTCCGGCACGGGTGGCACCTATCTCGGGACTGCTGCTTGGTTCGAACTCGAGGCCGAAGGGATCGAGGCTCCCTTCCCGAAGCTCTTCGGGAAGCTCGGTGACGAATACGACAAGCGTTACGGGCTCGCGGACGAGCATCTCGCGGAGATTTCCAAGATCAACTACGCGAACGCCAAGCTGAACCCGAACGCCCAGACCCGTACCTGGTATATGAACAAGGATCATGCGCTCTGCCGCACGGACGATAATCCGGCGATCGGCGGCCGCATCCGGATTTCAGATTGTTCCCAGGTGACGGACGGTGCCGTCACGCTCTTCCTCGCCTCTCGCGACTACGCCGAGAAATGGGCCAAGGGAACCGGACATAAGCTCTCCGAGATCCCGCGCATCAAGGGCTGGGGCCACAACACGGCACGTCTCAAATTCGTGGACAAGGTCGCCGAGAGCGAGGGCAGCGAATACGTCCTGCCCCACGTTCGCAGCACCATTACGAGCGCCATGGGGCGCGCGGGCATCGCGAACGCCGACGGCATCGACGGCATCGAGACCCACGACTGCTTCACGACCTCCGAGTACATGGCGATCGACCATTTTGGCATCACCGCACCCGGCGAATCCTGGAAGGCGGTCGAGGAGGGTTGGCTGGAAATCGATGGCAAGCACCCGATCAACCCGAGCGGCGGCCTGATCGGTGCCGGGCACCCGGTCGGTGCCACGGGATGCCGGCAGGTTCTCGATTCCTACCTCCAGGTCACGGGCCAGGCCGGTGGCTATCAGGTCGAGGGGGCCAAGAATTTTCAGACCCTGAACATCGGGGGGTCCGGGACGACGAGCGTCTCCTTCGTGATCGGTGTCGACTGACGCTCACTCGGAGGGCGTGGGCTTGAGATAGACATCGTGTTTGGAGTAGGGGATCTCGATGCCCTCGCGCATGAACATTCGGTAGATCTCCATGAGGATCTCGTGGGCGATCCGGCCTCGATACTCGGGATGATCGATCCAGACGAGCAGATCGAAATCGAGGCTGGAGGCACCGAAATTCCTCAGCCGCACCCGGATCTCCGGATTGGAGCAGGTCTCGGGATGCGCCTTCCCAACGTCGCATAAGAGGCTGTCGACCCGGTCGACATCCGACCCGTAGGCAACCCCGACCGGAATGCGGACGCGGATCTTGAGCTCGGGCCCGCCGCTCTCGTTGACGATCTTAGCATTGGCGATGACGCCGTTGGGGATCGTGATCTCCACGTCATCACGCGTCAGGAGCCGGGTGCTGCGAAGACCGATGGCCGAGACCTTGCCGCGTTCGCCGGTGTCCAGGTTGATATAGTCGCCGAGCTGATAGGGGGCATCGGCCACGATGAAGAACCCTGCAAAGAGGTTGGCCAGGGTGTCCTTGGCGGCGAAGCCAACGGCGATGCCGACGATTCCCGCGGAGGCCAGCCAGCCAATCGGATTGATGCTCCAGATCAGCAGGAGGACATAACTGCCCACCAGGATGGTGACCAATTTGATCGAGAGATCGAAGAGGGGAATCGTTCGGGGCTCGATTAGCGTGAAGCGGCGGTGGCGTTCGAGGCCTTCGAGAAGCTCACTCGAGATTCGCAGCGCCGCGCGGATCCAGCCCGCCACCATCACCGACAGGAGCAGGTTGACGATCAGCGCCGTCCCGACCGGCAGCTGGGCCGAGCGAGTGGCGAGCGCGAGTCCCAGGAAGAATACGGTCGTAAAGACCGGCTTGCGGAGATCGTTCAGGATCCGATCGTCGACCAGCGATGCTGTCAGCCCGGTCAGCCCCCGGAGGCTCCGGAAGACGACGACCTGAATGATCAGTGCGAGTACGAAGAACGTGACCGTGAGGATCAGGGCACCCAGCAGCGGGACTTGTGCGACGGCTTCCCAGAAGGGCAACAACGAATCGGGGAGCCAATCGGTGATCGTCGGGAGGCTGTCGGAGAGGGGGTCGCGGATCATCTCCGATGTCGTTTTAGCTGGATCTTCGTTCGTCAAGGGGGCTCCGATTCGAGTCGTTTCCGTCAGATGAGGTGTGCGGGCCCGCCCTTCGGGCTATCCGATCCGAAGGTTGGGATTGCGCTGTAGAAGCGAGAGGACATCAACGATGTGAGCGGAGCTGCAGGTGGCGCCGGCGCTGGTGGCGCACCCGCTCGCGCTCTTCCTCGTCGACCGTGCTGAATCCGGGGATCGCCGCGGCGAGTTCACCCACGGTGACGAGTTTCGCCGATGGGAACTGATCTTCAGCCAATTCTCCGAGCACGCCGTCCCATCGCAAGAGGAAGATTCCGCGTCTCAACGCGCCGGCATCCAACCAATTCGAATAGCCCGGATCCTCACGGCTAATGACATAATAATAGGATCCATCCGGGGCCAGGATGGATTGCGTCGCCGTCAGGCTGGAGACCTGGTTTCCGTGTTCGAGAGAGGCGAACCACATGTCGGTCAGCTGAACCGCCTGATACTGCGCTCGCGTCTGCGGAATTCGAAGGAGCAGGGCCTCCTCGTCCGCGAGCGCGAAGGAGCCACCGCTCATCCAACGTCCCTTCGCCCCTCCGAGGGCATAGGTGTCGTAGGGAGCGGGGAGAGTATTGGTATCACCCGTGTCCACATAACGCCGCCTCACGAATTCCGGCCACGTGCGCGCGGTCGTACCGAACATGGCGGCTGCGGCACGGATGCGATCCGCGAGTTCTGCTGCGGACTCCGGGGGGCGGCGCTTTCCCTCGTATCCCACGCGGTCGATATGGATGTCTCCGGTCCGCCCTTCGTTCCAGTCGCCATAGATGTGTCGGGCGAAGAGGGTTGTTCCCTCGACGGGATTCGAGAGCCAGTTGCCCTCGCGCGCTTCTGCGGAGAGCCAGATCTCGAAGGAGCCGTCGTCTTCGATCTCGATTTCCTCGAAAGCGAGATAGCCCGCGGAGCGTCCACTGCCATCCCAGGGACGCCCCGCGTAGATCTGGAATTCCACGCGCGTGGCGGATCCGAGTTCGCCCCAGAGTCGATAGGTCTCGCCCCCGCGAATCGGAGTGAAGGCATAACGCTGATCTGGGTTGTCACCTCCTTCGCGGAGCCACCAGTCTAGGATCCGGAAATAGGGATAGTCGGGATCCTGCAGGGTTTCCGCTTCCAATCCCTTGGCGACGGCGCGAAGAATATGGCGATAGGCGCCGACCTGTTCCGCCTCGTCCCCAAACGAAGGCGATTTTCGAATATCCGTCTCGACAGTGCGGAGCGTCGAAACGAGTGCGGCGAAGGCCCGCGAGAGGTCATCACCGGACCGAGCGGGTTCCGTCGTCATGGGGATCTCCTCGTGTGCGCAACCGAGAGCGAAGATCGACGCGAAGAGAAAAGAGGCGATCAACGAAGAGGTCGGCAACGAGATCGCAGGCCCACTGGAAGGGCACCGAAGTTTCGAATCATTCACGAGGGGCTCCTTCGCGGAGTGCAAGGGTCTTTTCGATTCTACAGGGGATCGCGGTGCGATCGAGCCAGGTCTCGAAGAGTCGAGGCGTGCGTCCGGCGCCGTTTGCCCGAGTCGAGGGGTGGGATTGTCGGACGATGAAGACCAGCGGGACCCCAAGCGAGTCAGGCGATCAATCGGGCCGGTCGGGATCGGTCAGTGTCGCGGGGAGATCGTCCGGAAGCCCCGGCGGGTCGAATCGACCATTTCCGTCGGTATCCACGAAGATCGGGTTCGTGAACGCGAAGGGAGTGAATTGGGGGAAGGCTTCGGCGTAGAGGCCCTCCGCGGGGCCCTCGACTTCCACCGTCACGAAGGCGTCTCGGGCGAAGGCGAGGGGAAGTTCCGCGGACTCGCCGGCGGCAATCGGGGCACGATGGACGAGTTCTCCGTTCACGTAGGCGCGCCACTCGTCGACCGGAACCCAGGGCGCCGCAGTGACCTTGAGATGCAGGATGGCCTTCGAGCCGTCATGAAGTGCACCGAGGGGCGTCCCCCCTAGGTCGACGTGAAGCAGCGGGCCGGTCGTTCCCCAGGCGCCGCCTCCGCGGAGTGATCGCATCAAGGCGGCTTGCTGGAAGTTCTCGAGCGTGTCGTTTTCGACGGCGATATAGGTTCGCGGAAGCCCGACGATGACGCCGAGCCGGTGTGAGTCGCTATTCGCTGTTCCGATGATCCGCTCTCCCTGGAGCATCATGGAAAACCAGTCGGCTCGGACGCGGCGGTAGCGGAGCAGGCTCTCCGCATTCATGAGTTCGATCCCGTCGAAGTCGAGATCGCGGCCGCCATGTGTGGGGCTCCTTTCGACGAGGGCGGCATTCGGGTATTGCGTGAGCGGCCGTGTGGGGTTGAAGGGTTCGCCAACGACGCCGAGGTGCATGAAGTAGAGATCGTCCACCGCCAATTCCTGGGCAGGGCGTGGGTGGTTCATCTGCACGAAAGGCGCGGGGGAGAGCTTTGCGATGTCGGCGAGTGCATCGCGCAGGCGGCGGCCCTCGAGCGTGGGCGCTCCCTGGCGATAGCTTCCGGGCACGGGCTCGACCGGGAAGGCATTCAGATGGCCGGTTGCGTGGGGTGAGTCTCCGCCCTTGTACGAACTCGTGATTTCGACGCCGGTGATCGAAACGAGTTGCTTCTCGAGGCCACTGGCGGCGATGGCGGGTCGCGGGTCGAAGATCCGATCGTGTTCGGTCGCGACCAATACCTCGGCACCGCTCGCGGCAAAGGCGACGACTTGCTGCGGCTGGGGAAGATTCGAGTCGAAGCTCTCTCCGCTGTGGACGTGAAAGTCGACGGAGAGCCAGCCCGGGGTCGGAAGGATCCTCGCGAGGGGTTCGAGTTCGAGTGGGATCTCCTCTCCGCGGCGGGCCTCGATTCCGATCACACGGGCTTCGTACTCGGGACCGCGGACGGCGACGACACGATACCTGCCCGGGGCGAGGGCGACGCGTTCCGGGTCGACGAGGCTGGAAGCGAAATTGAGGTAGGGCGCTTCGAGGCCGCTCGGTATCGCCTTCTCGCCTATCTTGTGGCCCAGTAGGTTGGCACCGAAGACGGCCGGACCCGAACCCTTCTCGTTCAGGAAGGTCAGGCGGCCGATGAAACCGGTTGGTAGACGAACCCAGGCCGGCTGCCCGAGCACGATCGGCGGCAGCCGCTGGGAGGCGGCGCTCTCACGGATTTCAAAGTCGAGCGAGGACTCGCGGTTACCCGGCGCGAGCGTACGCGCCCGGTAACGGCCCGGAGGCAGTCGCAGTTGAAACGCCCCGTCTGCGTCGGGGCGAATTTCGGTCATCGGTGCACCGGAATCCCGGTCGATATGGATCCGCGCGTCGGGATCGTCGACGCTTCCCATGACGAGGGGGGCCTCGTGCCAGATCAGATCGGTGACCGAGGCGACATCCGCACGTCCGCCCACGTGGATTCGATAGTCACTCTCGAGAACGGTTTTGTCCGTGATATCCATGAAAGGGATCTGAGCGAATTGAAGCAAGCCGGGTGCTTCGTCCTCTTCGCCGAACCAGAGCGGGGACGTCATCGAATTGATGAAAGTGAAATGCTTTCCGCTCACACTGAACGAAGCCAGCGCTTCGAGTTTTCCGCCCGTGCGTACCTGTGAAGTGAGGCGTTCGAGGCCGTAGCTGATCGGCGGCATCGCGTCCCCGCCGACGAGGATCGTCAGGTCCGACGCGATCAATCCGTCCAGGAGCGACGAAAGCGAATGGCGATCGGTTGCGGGATAGACGAAACCGATGGATCGATCGAGGTCGCTCTGAAGGAGGGAGAAGGCGGGTGTCTGGCCGCTCGTGTGCAGGAGGATATGCCCGATCGAGAAGAGGGAATCGCCGTCTTCGAGCCGCTTCGCCCGTGTGGAAATATCGAGGGTATTCGGCTGGTCTTCCTCGACGGCATAGGTCGTTATGAGTTCGATCCCCGCGAAGACGGCACGGGTTCGGATCCAGGCGCGCGCGGCCTCGTGGCCCGCCTCGATTTCCGTCACCGGGACGACGTGGCTCTGGGAGAGATTCAGCATGGGCTGGAGGACGACCCATTGATCATCGTTCGCGCCGCAATGACCGAGATCGGTCAAGACGCCACCGCGAGGGGTCATGGCGCTTTCATGGGTCGGGTCGGTAATCGCTGCACAGATCGTTCCGTTGCTGAGAAACCAGTCTCCGATTCCCGCGTCCGCGTCCGGTCCACCGACGTAGTGGGTCGCCCGGTTCTGCGCGGTGATCTGCTCGGCGACGAGTTCGCCCGAAGCGGGCGCACTCAGAATCGAGGGGAGAAGAGCGAGGCCGAGCGTGGTCATCCTGACGAGGTGAGGGCGAATCAATCGTTGGGCTCCTGGGATGAGCGGGTTTCGCGATTGGGTCCGCGAGTGCGGTGCATTGAGGATTCTAAGGATCTTTGTCACGATTCGCAGTCGGTTCGTCGTTGCGGGCAATATGAAGGCTGACCATGGGTCTCGAATCAAGGCGTCTGGGAGCGATCGGGGTGGAGGCCTTCGGCCTCGATCTGCGGCGCGAGGTCTCGGAGGCCGATTGGCGGGCGCTTCGCGAGCTGGTCATGCAAGAGGGGCTCGTCCTCTTCCGCGATCAGCCGATGGAGGCCAGCGTGCAGATCGAACTCGGGCGCCGCTTCGGCGAACTCGAGAATATCACGATCGACGAGGGGCCCGTCGATGCCTCGAAGGCTCTGCTCACCAATGTCGATCCGCAGGGCCGGACGCGTGATCGAGACGATTTGAAGGTGCAGCTCCTCGCGATCAACGAGGGTTGGCACAGCGACAGTTCTTTTCGTGACGTTCCGGCCTCCTTCTCCCTTTTCTCGGGCGTGACGCTTCCCGAGGAGGGCGGCGACACGCTATTCGCCAGTCAACAGGTTGCCTGGGATGCCCTTCCCCCGGAGGAACGGGCGATGCTCATTGGGCTGCGGGGTCTTCACGACTACGAACAGGCCTACGCGATTCGAGGGATCGACATGACGTCGGTCTTCGGCGGGGCGGCACCCTCCGCAACGCACCCGATCGCGCGCCGACACCCGGAGACCGGCCGGACGGGGCTCTTCGTTTCGGAACACCTCTTCGCAATAGAGGGCATGCCCGCCGAGGAAGCGAAGGTGCTCATTCGTCGGCTCGTCGATCTCTGCGTCAACCCGGGGCGCGTGTATCGCCACCACTGGTCCATCGGAGATCTCCTGATTTGGGATAATCGTTCGATGCTGCATCGCGCGCAGGGCTTCGATCCCCGCCATCCTCGCGTGATGAGGCATGTTCGCGTCGCGGGCAGCGAGCCGGCGATCGCGGCGACGTCCTGATCCAGGCCGCGTTGGCAGCCGAAGCTATTTCCCTTCGAAATCTGCGTCTTCCTTGGCGGCCATGGCCTTGTAGCCGAGTTGCATATCATCGGAGGTGAAGAGCACCGCCGCGCTGGCAGCCTCGAATTGCATGGCCTCGCCGAGGCCCTGCTCGGCGCGATAGTTGATGGTTCGCTTGATGCCCTGGACGGCGAGTGGGGCATTGCCGGCGATTTCTTCCGCGAGTGCGCGCACGTGGCCGAGCAGGTCGTCCTTCGCAACGACTTCCTGGACGATGCCGATCCGAAGCGCGGTCTGCGCATCGATTCGCCGACCAGTCATGGCGAGGAGCTTCGTCCAGCCCGCGCCGATCTCTTGGGCTAGACGCAGGTCGCCGCCGGCGTCGATCGAGACACCAACCTTGGGCTCCGGAAGCGCAAATTTTGCATCGTCTGAGGCGATCCGGATATCCCCCATCATGGCGACCTCGAGCCCGGCACCGAGGCAATATCCGTGGATGGCCATCAGGACCGGCTGCGGGAGATTCGCGAAGACCTTGAAGCGTTCGTGGACCCAGCGGAATTTCTCGTAGTAGTTTCGAACCTTTTCGGCGGGAGATCGGCCCGTGATGCGATCCTCGGGCATGCCGAGATCGACACCCGCGCAGAAAGCGCGGCCCTCCGCTCGAACGACGACGGCCCGAATCGAGTCGTCGAAGCGAATCTCGTCGGCGATCGCGCTCACCTGGCGAGCGGATTCCCAGCTCTAGGCATTCAACTTATCGGGATTGTCGAGAACGATCGTGGCGATCTCGCCGTCGCGTTCGAGGCGCATGAGGACGGGACGTTCGGACATATCGGAGGCCTCTTCTGGATCTCGTAAGCGGTGGGCTACTTCTTCTTCTTGGGGTTGGGGTCGAAGGGGCCCTTGCCCATCTGGTCGCGGATCGGTTCGAATTCCGGCATGAGCATCGCGCGACGTTGCCAATTTGCACCGTCGACAACCATCGTATGACCTGAGATGAAGCTGCCGAAGGGAGATGCCAGGAAGGTAGCTGCCCATCCGAGTTCGTGGGGTTGGCCGACACGGTGTGCGGGACAGCGCATCGCTTCGCTCTTGCGGCGGTCTGGGACGGAACGGATATTGGCGGTCTCGTCGTCGTGGGGGAAGAGCCCGGGGACGAGGCCGTTCACCTGGATGCCATAGGGCCCCCATTCGACGGCCAGGGTCTCAGTCATGTTCTTGACGCCCGCTTTCGCTGCGGAGGAATGAGCGAAGCCCGGGCCACCGGTCCAGGCGTAGGCCGCTCCGATATTGATGATGCTGCCGGGTGTCGCGGCTTCGATATGTCGTCGACCGAACGCTCGGGAGCAGAAGAAGGTCCCGTTCAGGACGATATCGGTCACGGTTCGCCAGGCATTCGGACTCATGTCCTCGGCCGGCACGGGGAAATTTCCGGCGGCGTTGTTGACCAGGACATCGGCGAGTCCGAGCTGACCGGTGATGGCGTCGAAGGCGGCCTCGATCGCATCGGGGTCACGGATATCGCAGGGCAGGGCGATATGTTTGCCTCCTACGGCTTCGACCGCCGCGAGACCTGCTGCGCGATGTTCTTCGCCGCGGGAGAGGATCGCGACAGAGGCCCCGATGCGCGCGAATTCAACGGCGATGGCCTTGCCGAGTCCCGTCCCGCCTCCGGTGACGATGACGATCTTTCCATCGTAGGTGCCGAGCGGGAGTGCATTGGCGCCTACGGCGGGGGGGGCGGGCAGGCCCATGATATTCTCCTTGTTTCGAAGTTTCTCTTTTTCGAATTTCGCGATCGCTGCGCCCGTGCGCATCGCGGGAAGTCCGAGGGCCGCGTGATCGAGCTCGCCATGATAGCCTCCCCGGAAGGTGCGCGAAGCAGCGATGAGATTCGGCGAGCGACAGCCAGGGCGGAGGCGAAATGAGTATCGATCGAGAGACGGGCACGCCGGAAATCCTTTGCGAGGTGCGAGAGCGCGTCGCGAAGATCACCTTCAATCGGCCCGAGGCGAAGAATGCGCTGACGATGGACATGAAGGAGGCCCTCTACTGTCTCGTACGGGATTTAGAGGCCGATTCGGAGGTCGGGTGCTTCCTGCTGACCGGGGAGGGGACGGCCTTCTCGGCGGGTGGTGATACCAAACGCATGAAGAAAGAGGGCAAGCCCCCGGTCATGGAGGACCGCCAACGGCAGCTTCGCTGGGAACATGAGCTGCCGCGAATGCTCCATCAATCTTCGAAACCCTCGATCGCCGCGCTACCGGGCGCGGCCGCGGGGGCCGCGGCTTCGATCGCGCTCTCCTGCGATCTTCGGATCGCCTCGGAGAGGGGCTTCCTGCTCATGTCTTTCGCCAAGCTCGGGCTCTCGGGGGATTACGGCGGATCCTGGTTCCTGACTCAGCTGGTCGGCCCGGCGAAGGCCCGGGAGATCTATTTCACTTCTGAGCGGATCGACGCCGAGACCTGTCGCGATCTGGGAATCTTCAATCGCGTCGTTCCGGCAGAGAAACTCCAGGACGAGGCCTTCTCCCTGGCCGCCCAGATCGCATCGGGACCACCGATCGCGCTTCGCTGGATGAAGGCCAACTTGAATCGCGCGCTCGTCGAGGATCTCGAGACCTGCCTGCATTACGAAGCGGACAGGATGGTCCGAGGCGCACTCACAGACGATTATGTCGAAGCGGTCGCCGCTTTTGCGGAGAGGCGGAAGCCGGACTTCAAGGGGAAATGACGGGCTTTATGGGTGACCGGTGCTGGCGGGGCGACGCCCGGGTCTTCCCAGCGCCGCCAGGCCCCATCCGACGAACAGGGTCGTGGAGGGTTCGGGGATCGCACGGTCGTCGTGACCGGATTCGCCGAATGCGCCGAAGTCCAAAACAGGGCTGCCGGCGGCCAGCGGCGAACCGCCGGTCATGGGCAGATTGTCGATCCAGTATCCGGTCACATCGGCACTCCCTACGTCGGTTGCGTTGATGGAGCCGGCAGCGGAGGACAGTCTCATGATTCCGAAGCCGACGTTGCCATGGGCGGAGCCGCTTGCCCCTCCGATGCCCGCGATACTTCCGCAGCTCACTGTGCCGACGGCCGCGTCCCGGGTGCAGTCCGCATGATCGCTATCCGTGGGTCCGAATGGGGCTCTGTTTGCGCCGGCGTGGGTCGCCCTTCGCAGAGCCCCGGATGGCGCGGAACACAGACGGGCGATCGGATCTTAGAAATCGAGACGGGTGGGGATCCCCGGGTGTGGAGCGGGGGCTCGACTTCGCGCTGAGAACGCCGAGGCCCTCAGGGTCGGATCGAATAGCGCGGCGCGCCCGCATGCGCGTGTTCCAGGAGCGCGGACTGAATCTCCTCGAGCCACTCACAGATCACTGGGCGTGTGTCGCGCGGGTCGATGAGATCGTGGACGCCGAACTCCTCGGCCCGCGGCATCACCGACTGGGCCCGCGCCATCTCCTCTTCGAGTTCCGCCCGTCGTGCGTCGGGATCCTGTGCGGACTCGATGTCGCGGCGGAAGGCGAGTTCGACTCCGCTCTCGACGGGCAGCGCGCCGCTCATGGCGGAGGGCCAGGCGACCACCGTCGCTCCGGGGCCGAGATGGATTCCCTGGGCCACGCCATAGGAGCGGCGCAGCACGCAGGCGAACCACGGTACGCCCGTCTGCATGATGGCGAACATGGCGTTCATCCCGGCCCGGATCGTGCCGGCCCGCTCGGCCTCGATCCCGATCGCAAAACCGGGTTCGTCCACGAAGGAAACGATCGGGAGATGGAAGAGATCACACAGTTCGACGAAGCGCCGGATCTTGGCGGCCCCATCCGCGGTCATGGAGCCCGAGTCGTGATGGCAATCGTTGGCGAGGATGCCGACGGAATGGCCGTTCATCCGGGCGAGGCCCGTGATCTGACTGCGACCCCAGAGTGCGCCGATCTCGAAGAAGCTCTGCTGGTCGACGACGTGTTCGATCAGCTTTCGCATGCGGTAGGCCCGCCGGCGTTCGCGCGGGATGATCTTCAGGAGCTTTTCTTCTCGTCGATTCGCCCGATCGCCCACGTCGAAATAGGGCGCGGTTTCCCGGCAATGGTTCGGGAGGTAGGAGAGGAATCTGCGCGCGATGCGAAGGGCGTCCTCTTCGTCTTCGGCAATATTGTCGACCATGCCGTTGCGACCGTGGATCTCTGCTGAGCCGAGCTCTTCCTTCGTGACCTCTTCTTTCATCGCGTGCGCGACGACGGCGGGGCCGCCGGTCAAGACCTGAGACGTGTGCCTGGTCATGATCGACAGGTGCGAGGCGACGAGCCGGCCGGCGGGGAAGCCCGCGCAGGGACCGAGGGCGATGCATACGACGGGGACGAATTGCATGCTCGCGAGCGATCGTACATTGAGCAGGGAAGGCGCCGTCCAGTCGTAGCCGGATCGCCCACGCGTCGCGCCGCGGGTGCCGGCGATGGAGGCACCGCCCGTCTCGAGCATTCGCACGAGCGGCATGCGCCGTTCCACGGCCAACTGTTCGGCGTAGAGCCCCTTCTTGAGTCCGGCCTCGGAATAGGCCCCACCCCGAATCGTGAAATCATCCCCGCAGACGACGACGGGTCGACCGGCGATCTCGGCCGTCCCCATGATCACGCCCGCCGGCTGGAAATCAGAACCGTCGTCGGCTTCGCTATGGCCGGCGATCTGTCCGCGTTCGCGGAAGCTGTCCCGATCGACCAGCATGGAAATGCGCTCGCGGGCGTTTTGACGCCCGCGAGCGTGGTGTTTGGCGACGGCTTCTTTTCCGCCCATCTCCAGGGCGCGGGCGCGTCGTTGTTCGATCTCGTCGACTTCGGGCTTCCAACTCATGCGCGGAAGCTATCACAGAGCAGGCCCGTGGCCGTCGGGGGGAGGGGCCCGGTTTCGGTGCAAGAGCGGCGTGTGGTGGTACGATCCGCCTGTCTCTTTTCCGATTCGGGCGGGGCGGGGCGCGCGCGGGAATCGGGTGTCCGGCGGAGGAATCGAAGTGGAAGTGTCGGGCAAGAATATCGTCGTCACCGGGGGCGCCAACGGGATCGGGCGCGCGCTCTGTGAGCGCTTCGCGAGCGAGGGCGCCGCACAGGTTGCGGTCGTCGATCTGGACGAGCAGAACGCGCGCGCGGTCGCCGCGCGGATCGGCGGGATGGCACGACGCGTGGACGTCTCGAAGAGAGCCGAAATCGAGTCATTGGTCAGTCAGGTCGAGGCCGAAGCGGGCCCGATCGATCTCTTCGTGTCGAATGCGGGAATCGCGATCGAGGGGGGGGCCGAGGTCGGGGTGGAGGCCTGGAGCCAGATCTGGGGCATCAATGTGATGGGGCATGTCCATGCGGCGCACGCGGTGTTGCCCTCCATGCTCGAGCGGGGGGAGGGCTATCTGCTCAATACCTGTTCCGCCGCGGGGCTGCTCTCGCAGATCGGTTCGGCTCCCTATTCGGTGACCAAACACGCCGCTGTCGCCTTCGCGGAATGGCTCGCGATCACGTATGGCGACCGTGGGATCAAGGTCTCCGCGCTCTGTCCCCAGGCCGTTCGAACCAATATGACCGCGGCGATGGAGAACGGCGGGGTCGCGGGGGGCGATGGCATGATCGAACCCGAAGAACTCGCAGAGGTCGCCCTTCGAGGCCTGCGCGAGGAGTGTTTCCTGATCCTGCCCCACGAATCCGTGCGCACCTACTATCGCCGAAAGGGCGAGGATATCGACCGCTGGCTGAAGGGCATGCGGAGGCTGCAATCGAAATTCGGTGCGGAGGCGCTCGAGATCGACTAGTCGCGCGCGGGGCCACCGAGACGCAGGATTCCCGCCCCCGCGAGGGATTCGATTTCGAGGTCGGAGAGGCCGAGTTCTTCGCGCAGCACTTCGGCCGTGTGTTCACCGAGTAGGGGCAGGGGCTTGATCGGTCCTTCGGGCGCGCGAGAGAACTTGACGGGATTGCCGACGAGTCGGATGGGGGCGTCCGCGTCGGGTCGATCGACTTCGATCAACATGTGGCGCGCGGCGACGTGGGGGTCCACCTCGAGATCGGCGGCGACCTGGCTCGCGCCCGCGGCGATCCCTTCGGCGGCAAGCGCCCGCGCCGCTTCGATCTTGGTCTTGTCCGCGGCCCAGGCTTCGATGGCCGCGCGGATGGGCCCCTTCGTCTGGCGGGCCATGGCCTGGAGGCCCTCGAAATCGGGGTCGCTCAGCCATTCCTCGTGTCCGAGGAAGCGAGCGAGCCGCTCGAAGTGGTGGCGGCGCAGGACGGTGACGACGAAATAGCCGTCGCTCGCGCGAAAGGCGTCATTCGCACCCTGGGATCCCGAGGTGGCCCATTCTGGCGGCGCGTCCATCGAGGCGAGGAAGGGCACCATGTCGGTCAGGGCGATCATCGAGTCGTACATGGCGATATCGACCCGCTGTCCAACCCCGGTCTGATCGCGATGGCGCAGCGCCGCGAGAATGCCGATCACGGCGAAGAGCGCCGCGGCGTTATCGCCGAGCGCTCCGGCGGTGACGATTTCCGGTGGCTGATCGGATTTGCGAGTCGGTTCGTAGAGCCCCGACATCGCCTCGACGATCGGTGCGTAGGCGGGGAAGCCCCGATAGGGCGTTTCGTCGAGTTGTCCGAAGCCGCTCACGGCGCAGTGGACCAGTGCTGGATGCAGTCTCGAAAGGCGCTCGTAGTCGAGGCCGAGTCGCTCGGTCGTTCCGGGCGTAAAATTTTCACACACGACATCGAAGCCCGGGACCAGACGCCGCACGAGGTCGCGCCCGGCCTCGGCTTTCAGATCGATCGCGATCGACCGTTTCGAGAGGTTGTTGCGCAAGAAGGTCGCGCCGACGCGGAGTCCGTCGCGCTCCTCGATCGCCGGCATCGCGGCGCGACCGCTATCCCCGGTGTCCGGATGCTCGATCTTGACGATGTCCGCCCCGAGATGGCCCATGAGCTGCGTGGCATAGGGGAGCGCCTGCATCTGTTCGAGGCTCAGCACGCGGATTCCCTCGAGGGGGCGCAGGTGACCGCGGTCTCCGTTCACGATCTCGTTCAGGCGCATCGGGCGAGCATAGCCGGGGGGAGGCAGGTGGCCGGTCTCACAGGGGATTTCGGGGCTGGACATATTTCAAGACGGAGCGTATCGTTATTGCCCTTCAAGGGGCTCCGTGGGCGCTTTCCAGCCGATTCGAGGCCCCCGCCGACACATTTCCAAGCAGAGGTTTCCGGCCATGGATTTCGATCTGTCCGAAGAGGAATTGACCTTCGAGAAAGAGGTCGTCGCCTTCCTCGAGGCGAACCATTCCGATGAGGTGATGGACCCCAACCCCGAGCATCTGTCCCAGACGGTCGAGACGTCGCCCAAGCGGGCCTTCATGCGAAAGCTCGCCGACCAGGGTTGGCTCGGGATGTCCTGGCCCAAGGAATATGGCGGGCAGGAGAAGTCCGGGATCTACGATTTTATTTTGACGGAAGCACTGGCCCGATACGGAACCCCCCAGCCCGGCAAGGGTGTTGGGATCGTCGGCAAGACGATCATTCGAAACGGGAACGACGAGCTGAAGGCCTATTTCCTGCCGCGCATCATTCGCGGCGAGATCGAGTTCGCCATCGGCTATTCCGAACCCCAGGCGGGTTCCGATGCCGCCTCGATGCAATTGAAGGCGCAGAGGGACGAAGCGAGGGGGGGATGGGTTCTCTCGGGTCACAAGATCTGGACGACCTCGGCGCATTTTGCGGATTGGTATTGGGTGGGCGCGCGCACCGGAGAGCACAAGCACAAGGGGATCACCCTCTTCCTGATTCCGATGGACCACGAGGGTTTCGAGATCCATCCGACTTATACGATCGGGGACGAGCGGACCAACGAGGTCTTCTTCAACAACGTCTTCGTTCCGGACTCGCATGTCGTGGGCGAGGTCGGCAGGGGCTGGACCTATATCTGTGAGGCGCTCGATCTCGAACGCTTTGCGATGTTGCCCGTCGGGCCGGTCGAAATGAAGGTGAAGGGTCTGATCGAATATGTGCGCGAAGCAACCCTCGACGGCGAGCCCCTCGCCAAGGACCCCGTCGTGCGCATGACGATCGCGAAGCTTCGAACGGACCTCGAAGTCGCCCGCAAGCTCCAGCGCAAGGTCATCAGTGAGGCACTCAAGAATCGCGTTCCGACCCTCGAAGCCGCGATGTACAAGATGTGGCAGTCGCAGCTCGGTCAGCGCATCGCCAACGCCGCGCTCGACCTGATGGGCCCCGATGGGCAGCTAAAGCCGGGGCAGGAAGAGGCCCCGGTCGACGGTCGGTACGAACGCTCCTATCGCTATACCGTCGTCGACACCATCGGCGGGGGCACTTCGGAAGTCCAAAAGAATATCATCGCCGGCCGTGGCCTCGGCCTGCCCAAGACCTTCTAGACGCTCCGCTCACGCCGCGTCACCCGGCACCGCTCGTCGGGTTCAGATCAACGGAGAACCGCTCATCTTGTCCCCCCAAGCCTCCACCTCGGGCCAAATGCTCGAAGGCATCAGCGTCCTGAATCTCGGAAGCGTCGGCCCCGCCGCACGCGCGGCCCGGATGCTCGCCGATTATGGCGCGCGGGTCGTGATGATCGCGCCGGTTTCGAAGAAGGGGGCCCTCCAGACCAAGCCCGTCTACCACACCTATGGAGCCGGCCGCGGCTTCGAGCGCGTGCGGATCGACCTCAAGGCGGAGGCTGGTGTCGAAGCCCTTCTCAAGCTCGCCGAAAAGGCGGACGTCGTGATCGAATCCTATCGACCCGGTGTCGTCGATCGGCTGGGGATCGGTTGGCAGGCGATGAGCGCTCGCAATCCGAGAATCGTCTACTGCTCGACCTCGGGGTATGGCCAGGACGGTCCGGCTTCGGGCTGGGCGGGACACGATATCAACTACCTTGCCATGTCCGGCTTCCTCGCCTGCACAGAACCTCGCGAAGACGGTGGTCCGCCGATTCCGGGTGCGACGGTCGCGGATAGCGCGGGCGGGGGCATGCACGCGGTCCTCTCGATCATGGCGGCGCTCGTAAAGCGCAGCACCTCGGGAAAGGGGAGCTTTCTCGATGTCTCTGCCGCCGAGGGGATCCTCTCCCTGATGGCGCTCTCCCTCGACCAGTATCTGGCGACCGGAGAGGAAGCGGCTTCGAGGCAGGTTCTGCTCACCGGTCGCTATGCCTTCTACGACACCTATCAGGCGAGTGATGGCGGCTGGCTCTCGGTGGGAGCCATCGAAGCGCATTTCTATCACAACCTCTGCGAACTGCTCGGTCATCCGGAATACCAGGGTGATCAATACGACGACGACAAGCAGGACGAGATCCGAGCGGCCTTCAAGGCGGCTTTCAAGACGAAGACCCGAGACGAATGGACGATGGCGTTGGCGGCGAAGGATACCTGCGTGGCACCCGTGCTCTCGATTCCCGAAGTCGTCGAGGATCCGCATTGGCGTGCCCGTGGCGTCTTCATGCAGGCCGAGCACGAAGAGCGTGGCGTCTTCGATCAGGTTTCTCCGGTGCTGGCGGGGGGCGTTCGGGAACAGCCGCTCCATTCGGTGCGCACCGGTGACGACACGGATACCCGAGTGTTGCTGAGCGAGGCAGGGCTCACCGCAGATGAGGTTTCGAAGCTCCTCGAAGAGGGAGCGGTCGAGTAGTCCGGCGCTGTCTCCGACCGGGTCGGGGTGCCGATCAACATCAATCGGGATTCTTGAGAATCCCATCAGGAGGAAGAATCATGGCTGCGAAGTCGGCTGACGATCTGCCCGAAGAAGTCCAGGGTTGGATCGATCAGGAGCGCTACACGGAGAAGACGGAGTTTCCGATCGAGATGGGCTATGTGCTGACGACGCTCTCCGCGACCGAGAATGGCAACCCGCTCTATTGGGACCCGAAGGTCGCCGCGGAGCTGACGGACGGACCGATCACGCTGCCGACGATGGCGTCGGTCTGGTTCCGACCCCATGACTGGTCGCCGGGTCGAACGGAGCCGGCGGTGGCGCTGCAGCTTCACTTCGATCTGAAGGACAGGCTCGGGCTGCCCGAGGCCGTGATGAGCGACAACACGATGGTCTTCGGTGTGCCGATTCGACCGGGCGACGAATTGACGACGACGCAGGTTCTCTATTCGGTGTCGCCGCTCAAGACGACGAAACTCGGAACGGGTCGGTTCTGGGATTTTGGTGTGCGCACGGTGAATCAGGCGGGCGAACTCTGCGCGGAAGAACGCTACACGGGCTTCGGATACAACCGCGACTGAAGGCGCGCGTTCTGCGCGCCGTGGAGTGGATCGCCAGCCAGCGTGGCTTGAGGGCGAGCCGAGGCGGAAGAGAAATGTCGGGTCTCGTAGTGAGGACGGCGGAGAGCGCGATGAAAATTCGCGGAGGAATTTTAGATGAGTGCAGATCTTCTATTGGGTGACGTGAGCGTGGGCAGCGACCTTCCGGTGCTTCGCAAGGATGTGAAGCCGGTGACGGTGGTGCTCGGGGCGATGGCGAGCCGCGATTGGCGCCCCCAGCATCACGACTACAAATTTGCGACGGGCAATAATGGCCTCGACGACATCATCATGAATACGCCGAACTTGGCGGCCTGGTTCGAGCGCTACCTGACGGATTGGACGGGACCGAAGGGGCGCCTGGGGCGTATCAAGTTTCGCATGAAAGATTCGGTCTATCCCGGCGACACGATGAATTTTTCCGGTAAGGTGACGAATGTCGGTGAGGCCACCAAGGGCGTTGGTTGGGTCGAGGTGTCGATCGAGCTGACGGCGGGCGAAAAGAGCTGTGTCGGCTGTGAAGCGCGCATCGCGATTCCGGAGAGCGCGGAAGTGAATCCCTGGAAACTCGCGGGCGACGACTGGAAGCCCTGATTCTGGCCTTCCATTTCCTTCGTGAAGAGAGGGGGTGCCCCCGATGGATCTCGATTTCACCGAAGAACACGAAATGCTGCGCGAGATGGTGCGCGGTGTATGTGCCGAGTACGCGCCGCTGGAGGTCATTCGTGATCTCGAGGACGACGCGAAGGGCTACCCCGATGAGTTGTGGAAGCAGCTCATCGAACTCGGGTTGGTCGGGATCCTCGTGCCCGAGGCCTATGGCGGCCAGGAACAATCGCTTCTCGAGGCGGCGATCGTCTACGAAGAGTTCGGACGAGCGCTCGCCCCCGTGCCGCATTTCCATTCGGCGGTGCTCTGCGCGGGTGTTCTGGTCGCGGCGGGCAGCGAGGAGCAGAAAGAGTCGTGGCTGCCCGGGATCGCGAGCGGTGAACGCATCCTGACGCCGGCGTGGCTGGAGCCGCGCAACGGCTTCGGGGCGAAGGGCGTGCAGATGCGCGCCGAGGTCGACGGCGCGGATTTCGTGCTTTCGGGTACGAAACTGCACGTGAATTTCGCGACCGCGGCGGACCAGTGGCTCGTTCTCGCGCGAACCGGCGAGGCGGAGGAGGCGGTCGACCTCTTCCTGGTCGACCCCCGAGCGGAGGGCGTGACCTGCTCCCAGCGCCTGAACCTCGGTTCCGAGACGACCTATCGGGTCGAATTGGACAAGGTGCGGGTGCGGGTTGGCGATCGCATCGGCGCGGCGGGGACCGGCTGGTCGACCTGGCATGGGGTCATGAACGACGCGATCGTTCTGGCGGCGGCGCAGGCCGCGGGCGGCGCCAAGGCAGCACTCGAAATGACGATCGAATATGCCCAGACCCGCGAACAATTCGGCAAGCCGCTCGGCGCCTTCCAGTCGATTTCGCATTATCTGGCAGATGCCGCGACGTCCATCGAGGGGGGCGCGACGCTGGTGACCGAGGCGGCCTGGGCGCGCTCGATGGGCAAGGACATCACGCTCCTTGCGCCGATGGCGAAGCTCTTCATGTGTCACGCCTATCGCGACATCACGGCGATGTGTCAGCAGGTCTGGGGCGGTGTCGGGTTCACCATCGAATACGATATCCAGCTCTATTTTCGGCGCGCCAAGCAACTGCAGATTTCGTGGTGGGACGATCGCTATCTCAGCGAACTCGTCGCCGCACAGGAACTCGACTGACACCGTCCCGTGGCAGCCCTCGAGCTGCGAGCCGGGACGTTCAGGCGTTGGGCTCGGGGGCTCGAGCGATCACGATCCCGTCGCGTTCGAGTGTGCCCAGCGCATCCGCACCCAGGCCGATCTCTCGGAGGAGCTCCGCGGTGTGTTCTCCATAGCCTGGTGCGCCGCGAGGGAATTCTAAGGGTGTCGCGTCGAAATCTCCGAGCGGGCGAGGTTGTCGCAAGCGGCCGGCGATCGGGTGATCCGTTTCGATGAGCAGGTCGGTCGCGATGACCTGCGGATCTTCATGGATCGTGCGTGGATCTCCGATCGTTGCGTAGGGGACATCCGCTTCCGCGAGACGTTCGACGAGTTCCGCTGTCGTATTTTCACGCAGGGTCTCGACGAGCAGCGCCTGCAGCTCGCGCGCGTTGCGTGAGCGGGGATCGGCGGTCGCGAATCGTGGGTCCTTGGCGAGTTCCTCTCGCCCGATCGACTTGCAGAGAGCCAGGAACTGCCGATCCTGGATATAGCTGATCGCGATATGACCGTCCTTCGTCGGCCGGATCATCGGAAGCGCGGATTTCTGCAAGGGCGCCGAAACCCCCTCTCCGAGGAGCGAATAGTTCTGCATTCCGTCGGGCCAGAGGAAGGCCAGGCTGGCGTGAAGCATCGACACTCGGACGTGCTGCCCCCCCGCCCCCCGCTCACGCGCGAGGAGCGCGGCAGTGATCAGCTGGGCGGTCTGGATCGCCGTTCCTTTGTCGCAGACCACACTCCGCACGAAGGTCGGCTCCCCGGTTTCGAGATCCGCCTGGTGCATGGCGACGCCCGAGTAGGCCTGCATCACCGAGTCGTAGACCGCGCTCTGGGCCATCGGCCCCTTCTCGCCGAATCCGCTCACCGAGACATAGACGAGATCCGGATGGAGGCCTCGATAGCGGTCGGCGTCGACCCCCATCCGCTCGACCGCACCGGGCCGAAAATTCTGCACGAAGACATCGGCGCTCGCGACCAGTCGATCGAGGATTTCGACACCCCGCGCCTTGCGAAGGTCGATTGCGATCGACCGCTTGTTGCGGTTGAAGCTGGCAAAGACCGCGGAGAGGCCGCCGCGGCTGGGCCCGATCGTGCGCAGGCCGTCGCCGCCACCAGGTCCCTCGATCTTGATCACGTCCGCACCCTGATCGGCGAGAATCGACGTCGCCAGCGGACCCGAAGCCATCGTCGTCAGGTCGATGATGCGAATTCCGTGGAGGGGACCGGGCATTCGAGTCCTTTCGTCCTAGGGCGCTTGCGGGCGGCTGAGGAATTGAGCGAGGCTAGCAGCGGTCGCTCAGGCAATGCGACTCGTGCGCGGGTGGAGGGAGCAGGATGGCGGATGGCGAGACCGAAATGAGATTCGCGGAGCTCGAAGCACGTCTCGCCGAGGTCGAGGGCCATCGCGCGATCCTCGATCTCAAGAGTCTTTACGGCACGCTCGCGGATGCCCGCTATACGCGCAAGGGTCCCAGATCGACGTCCGAGATCGAGGCCGTCGCCGATCAGCTCGCCGACCTCTTTACCGACGATGCCGTCTGGGAAGGGGGCGCACAGCTCGGCCGCTGTGAGGGGAAGGATGCGATCCGCGCGCGTTTCAGCGAGCCGACGCTTCATTACTCATGGCATTTCTTCGTGAAGCCCGAGATCCGCTTGGCGGGCGATCGCGCAAAGGGAACCTGGGATGTGCTCGCGCTGATCACGACGCTCGAAGGGCGTGCGGTGTGGATGGTTGGAGTCGAACACGACGAGTATGCACGGGTCGGCGGACGCTGGCTGCATACGCGCATGCAGCTCGACTCGCAGTTGATGGCGCCTCATGACAAGGGTTGGGCGCCAAAGCGTCCGGCCGAGAGTCGCGCTTAACCGTTGACCGGCTTGATCATCGTCTCGCCGAGCTCGCGGATCTTGGCCTTCTTGTCTTCGAGGGTGCAGCCCGGCGGGAGTTGGTATTCGAGGGGCCAGCTGACGGTGGCCGTCATGCCCAGATCGACCAACTGAGTCATCTGTTCGGGTGGGAGCTGCTCGATGAGCGGGATCAGGCAATCGAAGGGGGCCTTCTCCCGGCCAAAGCGGGCGCGCAGTTCACGCAATTTGGCGAGGATTCCAAGGGTCTCTTCGAAGCGCGAGCCCGCCCCTGTCCAGCCATCGCCAAATTGGGCCGCACGCCGGAGGGCGGCCTTGTTCATCCCGCCCACCCACATCGGGACTTTCGCGGTCGGCACCGGATTCATGCGCAACGCGTTGAACTGGTAGAACTCGCCCTTCGCTTCGACCACTTCGCCGGCGAGCAGCCTCTGGATGATCGGGAGCTGTTCGTCCATGCGCCGGCCGCGTTGCTCGAAGGGAACGCCCATGATCTCGAACTCTTCACGAAGCCAGCCCGCGCCAAAGCCGAGTACGGCTCGGTTCTTCGAGAAGATGGCGGCCGTGCCGAGGTCCTTTGCGATCTCGATCGGATGGCGAAGCGGGAGAATGTAGACGTTGGTCAGGAAACGGAGCGTCGTCGTGACCTGAGAGAGTGCGGCAATCGTGGCGAACGCTTCGGGGAAGGGAGTGGAGCCGTTGAAGGGTGCTTCGCCGGAATCATCATAGGGATAGCGCGAGACGAAGTGCTCGGGAGCAAAGAGGTGATCGGCGAGATTGATGCCCTCGAACCCCGCTTCTTCGCAGACGGGCGCGAGCTCCAGCAGTTCGTCGGGGTGGAGGAAGGGAAGGGACTGCCAGAACTGCATGGGGCTTCCTTTTGGGGGCTCGACCCCGCGGAATCGAGGCGGGATCACGCTGCGGCCGTAGCATCGCAGAGCTGATCCGGGCTGGCCAGACGAATCGGGCCGCTCACTCTGGGCAGGAAGAGATGGTCTATTGTCTTTTGCCCATCACGGGCCGCAGCGAGCGCGGGGTTTCGAGTCGCGCGCTCTGTCGAACCCCGATGGTCGAGACAATCGAGAACCGAGGACTGAAGATGTTGAATCATATTGCTGTCGTGGGCGGATCTCTTGCTGGCCTGCGAACGGTCGAGGCACTTCGCCGTGAGGGATTCGAAGGCCGGATTACCGTGATCGGAGCCGAGGACGAGCTTCCCTACGATCGCCCCCCGCTTTCCAAGCAGTTCCTGGTCGACGACTGGGAGGAGGAGAAGCTGGCTCTGGCCCGAAATGGGGTCGAGGAGCTCAAGGCCGACTGGATGGTCGGCTGCGCCGCGGAGTCGCTGGACGTCGAGGCGAAGCGTTTGAAGCTCGCCGATGGCACGCATGTCGAAGCCGACGCGATCGTTCTCGGGACGGGGGCGCGGCCGCTTCGCCTGCCCTTTGGCGAGGGGCTCGAGGGCGTGCTCGCATTGCGCAATCTCGCGGATGCCCGAAGGCTGCGCGGGGCGATTGCGAATGCGCCTCGCGTGGTGGTCGTCGGCGCGGGCTTCATCGGAATGGAAGTCGCCGCGAGCTGTCGCCAGAAAGGGCTGGACGTGAGCGTCGTCGAAAGCCTGCCGGCGCCCCTGATCCGGGGGCTCGGTTCCCGTCTCGGCGAGCGGGTGGCCAAGCGGCATCGGGAGGAGGGCATCGTCTTTCATCTCGGTGTGACCATCGATGGTTTCGAAGGCGAGGGACAGGTGACGGGCGTGACGCTCTCCGGCGGCGAGACATTGCCCGCAGAACTCGTGATCGTCGGCATCGGTGCGACGCCGGCGACCGAATGGCTCGAGGGCGCGGGACTCGAGATCGACGACGGTGTGCTCTGCGATGCCACGGGGTCGACGGGGCATGAGGGGATCTACGCGCTCGGGGACTGTGCGCGTTGGCTGAATGCTCGCTATCCCGAGCGCCCGCGTTTTGAACATTGGACGAGCGCGGTCGAACAGTCGAACGTGGTGGCCCAGCGGATCATGCATTCTGAGACCGAGGCATTCGCTCCGGTGCCCTACGTGTGGACCGACCAATTCAATCTCCGGATCGCGATTGCTGGTGAGATCCAGGAGGGTGACGAGATGCATGTCTGTCTGGGGTCGATCGAGGAGGACCGTTTCCTCGCGCTATTCGGTCGCGAGGGGAGGCTTGCCGCCGCTGTCGGCTTCAAGCGTCCGCGCCAATTGAATGGAATGCGCCGGAAGATGGCCGAGGGCGAAGGGATCTCGTTCGCGGATGCGGTCGCGGAGCACGCCGAATCCTAGAGCGGTGGGTGGGCCGAAGCGGGCGCCTGATCATCGGATCTCGCCGGGGGCCTAGCCGATCCATTCTCGCTCATCGCGAACCAGGAAGAGCCCGCCCAGCGCCAATACGTTCAATGTCGCGAATAGGCCGAAAGCGAGCCCGTAGTCTCCGAACCGATCGCGCAAAAGGGCGGCAAGAAGCGGTCCGAGCACGCCGCCCGGGAGCAGGGTCAGCGTCATGGCGCCATAGATCTCCCCGAGATACCGATCCCCGAAACATCGTCCCAGGACCAGTGGGTAGACGACGTCCCGGCTCGCCTGCGAGAACCCGTAGCTAGCGATGAAAACCCAGAGCAGGGCGGGGTCGGGTAGGGCGAGCAACACGATCGAACTGAACGCGAGCAGGCCATAGACCATCTGAACGGCCCGTTCCTGAGGGATGCGATCGGAGAGAAACCCGCCGAGTATCTTGCTGACCACACCGAGGCCGACCGCCTTGCTGAAATACGAGACCGCCTCCCGCTTGTTCATTCCGCCGTCCATCAGGAAGAGGACGAAATGGTCGAGAACGCCGGTGAAATAAAAGAAGAAGGTGAAGAGCGTCGTCGTCAGGATCCAGAAACTGCGGGTCCGAAGCGCCGCCTTCAGGTCGAGATCGTTCGACCCGATGGAGATCGCCTGCTTCTGGTCCGGATCGTTTCGGGCTCCCTTCGGGCCAGCGCCGCTCGGCGCATCGCGAATCAGGAAAAGCGAGGTCGGGAGCAGGATGAAGAGCGCGACGGGGACGATCGCCAGGAGGCCCTCTCGCCAGCTCGAGCGGGCAGCGATGCTGCCCACGAGCGTCACCATGACCATTCCGCCCAGGTTCGAACCGGCGTAGGCGATGCCGAGTGCGAGCCCGCGATTCTTGTGGAACCACTGGCTCACGACATGGCCGACCGTGATGTCGCCCATGCCCGCGGCGCAGAGGCCGACGCCGGCGATCGCGATATAGAGTCCGGAGAGGCTCTCGACCCGCGCAAAGAAGAGAAAGACGAAGGCGAAGAGGGTCGCCGAGAGGGCGAGGACTCTCGAAGCCCCCAGGCGAACGCTCAGGATTCCAACGAGGGGGCTGATGATCGCTTGAAAGACGAGCTGTGGAAAAGCGGCCCCGGAGAGCTGGGCGCGTGTGAGGTCCAGGCCCTCGATCAGGTCGGCGGCGATGCCCGTACGGATATAGGTGAGACCGAGGCCCATCTGGCAGACGAGACAGCCGACGGCGACCCAGAGCGCGCGCCCCCGAAACTCGCTCGTCGTTTCGCGGAGCGCATCGAAGCGATCGCTCATTCCCCGTCCGATCGCCGCGCAGCGGCGTGGGCGCGCGAGGCGGCGTCCGCATCGAGATCCTCGCCGAAGCGTTTCAGGGCGTCATCGCGGAGCGTGCTCTTCGCGACTTTTCCACCGACGTTATGCGGGAGGGCTTCGAGGACCACGAGTGCCTCCGGCCAGAGTTCTCTTGCGATCTGCGTTTGTGCCAGGAAGAGTTTGAGTTCTTCGAGCGTGAGCGACATCTCCGGTCGCAGTTCGGCGTAGACGGCGGCTCGCTCACCGAAGACCGCATCGGGGATTCCGATGGCTGCACACAGAGAGACCGCCGGATGGTCGGCGACACTTTCTTCGATCGCGGCTGCGGACAGGTTCTTGCCGCCGCGGATGATGATGTCATCGGTTCGGCCGACGACCTTGAGGTAGCCGTCCTCGTCGAGCTCGACGAGATCGCCGAGCATGACCCAGCCGTCGGGGCGGATCAGTTCGGCGGTGGCCTCGGGTGCGCCGTGGTAGCCGCGCGAGACGACCGGGCCTTTGACGGCGGGCTGACCGATTCCGGATGGGGTCACATCATTGCCCTCGGCGTCGAAGAGGCGGAGCTGCATCTCCTCGATGGGCTTGCCCGCGGTCGTGAGACGCTTATGGGGCGGGTCTTCGGGGCGGGTCGCGCTGACCGCACCCGTCTCGTTGGAGCCGTAGAACTGCAGGACGAAGGCGCCGGTCTTCTCCTCGAAAGCGCGGGCGCGTTTTTCGGGGACGGCCTCTCCGCCGGTGAAGAGGCTCTTGAGCGCAAGGGAGTCGGTGTCGTCGAAGCCGCCGGACTCGAGCATGAGAATGAACTGTGTCGAGACCGCCGCGAGAATTGTGACCTGGTGGCGACGCATCGCCGAGATCGCGGCGGTCGCATCGAATTTGCGCAGCACGACCGTCGGAACACCGAGGAGGGTCGGTGTGAAATGAGAGGTCCAGAGTCCGAAGCCAAAGGGCGCGGGCAGGGCGCTCATGAAGACATCGTTCTCACATAGATGGCCCACCTCCGCGGCGAAACGATGGAAATGGAACCAGCGGAGTTGGTCGTGGAGGACAATCTTGGGAAGCCCCGTCGTTCCCGATGTCGTATTGAAGAGGCAATCCACGTTCGCGGTCAGAGCGCGGCCTTCGAGCGCTTCCGGCCTCGCCAATTCCGCGTCGCCGCCGTCGACTCGAATCGCATCGTCGAGGAAGGCATCTCCCTCGATGATGACGTGATGGCGGATCTCGACGCCCGATCGACGCAACATCTCGACCTGCTCCGTCGCCTCAACATGCCCCATCACCGCGGCACTCACGAAGGTCGAAGCGCCCGCGAGTCCGAGCAGGTGCGCCAATTCGCGTTCGCCGCAGCGTGCGCCGAGCCCGAGGCAGACGAGACCGGCGCGCTCGGTCGCCTGAAAGGCGATGTGGAAGGCGGGCCCATCGGGTAGCCAAACCGCGACGCGCTCGCCGGGCGCCAGCCCGAGATCGAGGAAGATCCGAGCCAGACGATCCGCGGCGGCGTCGTAGCCCGCCCAGTCGAGTACGCGCTCCTCGACGTAATAGGCGGGCTGGTCGGGTCGCGTCCGGGCGAGTTCGCGGACGCGCGCGGCGAGGGAGGCGGGAAATTCCATATCTAGGTTCCAACCTCGTTTCGAGGAGTGATCGGGCGTGGCCAGCGGAGCTTGGTGAACTCCATCGCAGAACGCCCGCGGCCGCTGAGGGTCATGCTCGCTGGATCGGAGTCGAGGGAATCGTCGTTGAGCTCTAGGGCCCCGGAGGGTGGCTTCATCATGGCCCGATCGCTCGGGGGCTTTTGGGATCGAGCGCCGATCCCACGCAGGGACGCTGGATCGGGTGTTTGGTAACGGAACGTATTGTATCGTAATGCGGTTGCTGTCGATCGTCCCGTGGGTTTCGAGACCCCCGACGAGGCAAGTGGGGCCGGTCTCGGACGATTCACCCGGTTTCCGCAGCGAGGTCCGCGCGGGCCAGAGAGGTCAGGAGTTCCAGCGGATGCCGACGGCTGCGCGAGCAAAGACGAACCGCGACGGGACGGCTGGGAGCACCGGTCGACCCCGGAGCGAGGAAGCCCACCAGGCGATCCTCGACGCGACGCTCGCGCTGCTGGTCGAGGTCGGCTTCTCGGCGCTCACCGTGGAGGGAGTGGCTCAGCGCGCTGGAGTCGGCAAAGCGACGATCTATCGGCGCTGGGCGTCGAAGTTGCCCTTGGTGGTCGAGGCCTTCGGCGAACTTCCGGGCTTCGAGGAGGTCGACACGGGCAGTCTCGAAGTCGACCTCAAAGAGACCCTCAATACCTATCTGAACAATTTCAACTCGACATCGCTCGGCGCGGTCTTTCCGAGCTTGGCGGGAGAGCGCGCGCATAATCCCGAGCTCTCAAAACTTCTGGAGCCCGTGACCAGGGGGCGGCGAGAGCCCTTCGTCCGGATCTTCGAGCGTGCGCGGGAGCGGGGTGAGATTTCCGAAGAGGTCGACGTCGATCTGGCGGCGGACCTCGTGGTCGGGCCGATTTCAGTGACGCTCTTTTTCAGGGGCGGGACGCCCTCCGCGAAGATGGTAGGTCCGATCGTGGACCTGGCGCTCTCGGGGATCCTGAATCGGGACTGACCACAGGCGGACGCGTCATGGGCTCCGTGCGCGTCGAACTCGAGGCAGCTCGGGGATCAGGACGAATAGCGATCCCGCAACTCGTGCTTCAAGACCTTTCCCGTCGGGTTCCGCGGGATCGCATCGATCAACTCGAGTTGTTCCGGAATCTTCTGGAGCATGAGTTCTTTCGAACGCAGGAAGTGCTGCATCTCCTCGAATCCGATCGGGTCGCCCGCGTCCTTGCTCTCGACGACGGCACAACATCGCTCACCGCTCTTCGCATCCGGCAATCCGATCACGGCGACATCCGCGATCTTCGGGTGCTCATAGAGGAGATCCTCGACTTCCTTGGCTGGGATATTTTCGCCCTTGCGGATGATCACATCCTTGAGTCGCCCCGTGACGACGCAATAGCCGTCGGGGTCGAGATAGCCGAGGTCGCCCGTATGGAAATAGCCGTTCTCGTCGAAGGCCGCTTCGTCGAGGCTCGAGTCGAGGTAGCCCCGGAACATCTGGGGGCCCTTGCACCGGAACTCCCCCTGTTCACCGGATCTGGCGATTTTTCCGTCGTCGCGCACCACCCGCAGATCGACGTCCGGCAGCGAAATCATCCCCTCCGTCTCCGCCATCTTCTGGGGCGGGTCGTCGAAGCGGCTCATCGTGAGGATCGGCGCTTCGGTCATGCCATAGCCCGAGATGATCCCGGCTCCGCCCATCTCTGCGACGAGGTCGTAGTGGAGTTGCGGGGGCTTGGGTGCGCCGCCTCCTGGGAAGGCGCGCATATGCGGGAAGAGGGGTTTTCCCTTGGATCGACGATGTGCGTTCAGATAGGCCTCATGAAAGACGGTCCCCGCCGATCCGAGGGTGACGCCTTCTTTGCGCAGCGTCGGCATGGTCGTGGGCTCTCCGAAATTCTCGATGATGATATGCGAGCAGCCGTAGGAGAGGCCGGATTGGAGCCAGTTGATGCCGCCGATATGGGTGAAGGGGAAGACGAAGGCGACGCGATCTTCGACGCGCATGTCCAGGGCGATGCTCATCCCCTTCGCGGCGGCCCAAAGGGACGCATCCGTGTGTTGAACGCCCTTGGGATCCGCCGTCGTGCCGCTGGTGTAGAAGAGCCAGCGAATCGGGAGTTCCGGGGCGGGGGCACGCGCGGGCGGTGGGGGAAGCTCGACGCCGTCGTCGGCCTCCGGGAGCTCGTGGTCGACGACGAGGGTCTTCATCTCCGCGTGTTCGCCCGCGATCTCCATGGCCATCGAGGGGTAGTCGAAGCCACGCCATTCGGGCGGGGTCACGAGCAGAACGGGTTTGCACTGGTTGGCGATGAAGCGAACCTCTCGCGTGCGATAGATCGGCAGGACCGGGTTCTGGATCGCATCCAATCGCGCCAGCGCGCCGACCAGGATCATCGACTCGATCCGCGTGGGCAGCATCCACGAGACGACCTTTCCCGGGCCGACCCCGAGTCCGACGAGTCCGCGGGCGGCGCGCAGACAGGCTTCTCGATACGCCCCGAAACGGATTTCGCGTCCCTTTACATCGACGGCCATGAGGGCGCCGGGGGTGGCCTCCGCTCGTTCTTCGATGAGTTGCCAGAGCGTCGCGGTCTCGATCATGGGGTCCCCGTGTGATGGGTGTGAGTCGTCGGACAGTAGCCCGCTCCCAGCACGGGGTGGGCCGGCGGGTGGGGGCGAAATGAATCTGAGCCCGTCGAGAGGCTGATTGGATCCGGATGGGTCCTTGATACGATCCGGGGCGTATCGTAATGTCCAACGGTCCCGATGTCGGCCGGCGTCAGCTCAATTCGGTCGCGACCGGCCCCAGGTCTGCGATCGGGTGCCCGGTCGCCAGGTTTTGTTGCCCGCTCAGCCATTTCCGAGGTCCCTCAATGGACGCCCGATTCACCGAAGAAGACGAAGCCTTTCGTGGCGAGATCGCCGCGTGGTTGGACGAAAATCTCCGTGGCGAGTTCGAGATCGTGAAGGGTCGCGGGGGCCCGGGCGATGAGCACGCGCTCTTCGAGGAGCGGCACGCCTGGGAAAAGCGCCTGGGTGAGAATGGCTGGATCGGCGTCGGCTGGCCCAAAGCCGTCGGTGGGCGGGAGCTCTCACTGACCCAGCAGATGATTTTCCACGAGGAATATTCGAGAGCCGGTGGGCCGGGACGCGTCGGACATATCGGAGAGGGCTTGCTGGGGCCGACCGTGATCCATTTTGGAACCGATGATCAGAAGGCGCGTTTACTGCCGAAGATCCTCTCCGGTGAGGAAGTCTGGTGCCAGGGCTATTCCGAGCCAGCGGCGGGGTCCGACCTTGCGGCCGTTCAGACCCGCGCCGAGCTAGACGGCGATGAATGGGTCGTGAACGGGCAGAAGGTCTGGACCTCCGGCGCGGAGTGGTCCGACTGGTGCTTCGTCGTCTGCCGAACGGACCCCGAAGCCCAGCCGAAGCATCGCGGGATCTCCTATCTCCTCGTGCCGATGGACCAGCCCGGCGTCGAGGTCCGCCCGATCGTCCAGATGACCGGAGACAGCGAATTCAGCGAGACCTTCTTCTCCGATGCCCGAACCTCGAAGGACAATATCGTGGGCGAGGTCAACGGCGGTTGGGCCGTCGCGATGGGGACCCTCGGCTTCGAACGCGGCGCGTCGACCCTCGGTCAGCAGATGAGCTTCCAGAACGAGCTCGACCAGATCATCGAGGTCGCCAAGCGCAACGGCAAGGCCAAGGACCCCCTGATCCGCCAGCGAATCGCGCATGCCTGGTCCGGTCTCCGCATCCAGCGTTATCACGCGCTGCGAACCCTCGCGGGCGTGGATGAAGGTGCCGAGCCCCCCGCGGCCGCAAATATCTCGAAGATTTTCTGGGCGAATTGGCATCGTGATCTGGGGAAGCTCGCCATGGATGTGATGGGACCGGCCGCAGAGGTCGCGGCCGGTGAGCCCTACGATCTGAGCGGTCTGCAGCGGATGTTCCTCTTCACTCGGTCGGATACGATCTATGCCGGGTCCAATCAAATTCAGCGCAACATCATCGCCGAGCGCGTACTTGGTTTGCCCCGCGAACCGCGTTAGTCCATCCGCCACTCACCCGAGAGATCCCATGCCCAAGCAGCCGACCCCCGACTATGTTCCGCCACACGACCTGCTGAAGGGCAAGAAGGTGCTGATGACCGCTGCGGCGGGAGCCGGGATCGGCTTCGCGACGGCCCAGCGGTGTGCGGAAGAGGGTGCTCAGCTCTTCATCAGCGATATCCATCCGGAGCGCACGGCGGCCGCCGCCGAGAAGCTCGCCGAGATTTCGGGGAAGTCCTGTGGCCATCGTCTCTGCAATGTTCGTGAGGATGCAGATGTTCGAGCGCTCGTGGCCAATGCGATCGAGGAGATGGGTGAGATCGACGTCGTGATCAACAATGCAGGGCTCGGCGGGGAAGTGGACGTCGTTGACATGACGGATGACCAGTGGGATTCGGTCCTCGATATCACGCTCAACAGCGTGTTTCGGATGACGCGCGCGGTTCTCCCCCATATGATCGAGCGCAAGCGCGGGGTGATCGTCAACAACGCTTCCGTTCTCGGATGGCGCGCTCAGAAGGGCCAGGCGCATTACGCCGCCGCCAAGGCGGGTGTGATGGCTTTGACCCGCTGCTCCGCGATCGAAGCGGCGGAACACGGCATCCGCATCAACGCGGTCTCGCCGAGTATCGCGATCCACCCCTTCCTGGTGAAGACGACACCCCAGGAGCTGATCGACGAACTCGAGGCCAAGGAGGCGTTCGGGCGGGGTGCGGCACCCTGGGAAGTGTCGAACGTGATGGTCTTTCTGGCGAGTGATTACGCCTCCTACATGACGGGCGAGACCCTTTCGGTCTCCAGTCAGCGCGCCTGAGCCCCCCCCCGGAAAAGCGTTCCAGGCCGAGCCTGGAGAAGCCCAAGGGATCCGTCTCGCATCGTTCGAGGTGGAATCCACCTCCTTCACCTCCTAAACGCGATGGAGGTGTTCACATCGCTTCGCAGGCCTCAAATCCCTGAAAACGCGCTCCGATGAAGGCCTTGGCGAAAGGTGAGGCGGTTCCGGTTCAGCCCCTCTCCTGTTGCCGGGAGGGGCGCAATGGAACGCGAGAATCGCCGGACGAGGCGTGCGGGCAGGGGAGTGCGGATTCTCCCGCTCGCCGGCGCTCTGACGTTCTTTGCCGCGCCCCTGTTGGCCGCGGACGATCTTCTCGAGATGAGCCTCGAGGACTCGATCCGTGGCTTCATGCAGGCGTGCTCGAACAAGCTCCCGGTGATGATCGATGGACGCAGCCTCTGCACGCCGCTATTCGGCGGCCTGGTCTGGAACGAGCAGAATCCGCGATCGAAGCTGTCGAGCGGATCGAGGTCGTTCGGGGGCCGGGCGGCACGATCTGGGGAGCCAACGCCGTCAACGGCGTGATCGATATCATCTCGAAGAAAGCGGCCTACACCCCGGGAGTCCGCGCCCATGTCTTCGGGGGCTCGCAGGAATATGGAGTCGGCGCCCGATACGGTGGCGAGATTGGCGACTCGACCCACTACCGCGTTTCGCTGAAGGGCGAGCGCATCGAAGATTACGCCTTCAGCGGGAGCTACGACGGAAACGACGCATGGGGTCAGCTCCGACTCGGATTCCGCTCAGACACGAAGCTCAGCGAGAATCGGGAACGGACGTTCCTCGCCGACTATTTCGATCTCGATCGAGAGGCGGCCCCGGGTGTGCGGAGCGGTGTGCTGCCTTTTCCCGTTGTCGGATTTGCTCCCGAGGATCAGATCCAGCGCGGCGGAAATGTCGTCGTGAAATATGCTCAGGACTTCGACGATGGATCATATTTCGAGGCCAAATCCCATTACGACGGTGTCCAACGAAATATCTCCATCAAGGAAGAGAGCCACATGGCGGACCTGGAATTCCTCTACAACCGAAGTCTGATGGACGATCTCGATGTCATCGTCGGCGGCAGCTATCGATTCTGGACGACCATACGCGCCTCGCCTCGAGCGGAATCGGTTTCGCACCGAACGACGAAGACTTCCACCTGGGCAGCGGCTTCGTGCAGTTCCACCTCGATCTCTTCGATGACAGGGTCGCGCTCATTGTCGGGACCAAGCTCGGTGTGAACAGCTGGTCGGGATTCGAATATCAACCCTCGGGTCGCTTCGTCGTGAGACCCCCCGATGGACACACGCTCTGGGGCTCCATCTCGCGCGCCGTACGAACGCCGACCTTCATCGACCGAGAGATCACGGGAGCGGTCGGGCCGGTCGTCATCCTGGCGACAGCGGGTTGCGATCCGAGGATCTATTCAGCTTCGAGCTCGGACATCGATTTCACGTCTTCGAATGGATGGGCGCGGAGTTCTCGGCCTTCTGGTCGGAGTACGATGATCTTTCCACCGTCGAGGGTCCTGCTCGGGGAGGCCCCTTCGTTTTTCCGACCGCGCCTGATCGCTCGGGCTATGATGCGGCCCAGAGGAGGCCCATTCATGCCGATTGTCGAGGATGTCACCGCTCAGATGAAGGACGCGATGAAGGCGAAGGATGAGCACCGCCTGTCCGCACTTCGCTCCATGCGAACCGCCTTCCTGAACGAGATGAAGAAGGATGGATCGGAGAGCCTCTCCGACGAGGTCTGCGAGGGCTTGATGCGCAAGCTCGAGAAACAGCGCAAGGAGAGCATCGACGCCTTTGAGAAGGGCGATCGCCTGGAATTGGCGGAGCGCGAACACGCCGAGCTGGTCGTGATCCAGCAATTCCTTCCCCAGCTTGCGGACGAGGCGCAGACTCGCACCTGGGTCGAGGAGGCAATCGCTTCGACCGGCGCGAGCGGCGCCAAGGAGATGGGGAAGGTCATGGGTGCATTGATGAAGACCCACAAGGCGGAAATCGACGGAAAGATCGCCCAATCGATCGTCCAGGAACTGCTTTCCGCCTAGACCCCGGTCCGATCCGGCTCCAGATTCGAGTCCGATGGCGCAAGCGCGCGATGACGCTTCCGGCGGCCTCCGGAGCGGCCACCTGGGGTGCGCTCAGGCGGCGTAGAAGCGGCTGATCGTTTCGATGATGCAAGCCGGGCGATCGTTGTTCTCGATCTGGATGACGATCGTGACCTTCGCCTGGATCCCTCCGTCCTTCGTCTCCTCGACGGTCGTGATGGATCCGGTTCCGCGGATCTTCGAGCCCACGGGAACCGGGGACGGGAAGCGGATCTTGTCACAGCCATAATTCACGCCCATCGAGGTCCCCTGGACCTCCATCAGCTGGGGCAGAAAGAGGTTGGCCAGAGACGCGGTCAGATAGCCATGGGCGATGGGTGCGCCGAAGGGACCCTCCTTCGCCTTTTCGACGTCGACGTGGATCCACTGATGGTCACCTGTCGCCTCGGCAAAAGTGTTGATTCGCGCCTGGTCGATTTCGAGCCAATCCGTCGCTCCGAGTTCCTCTCCGACACAATCCTTGAGCTCATGAGGTGTCTTGAATACTCGCATGATCGCATTTCCTCGTTGGACTCGAACTAGAGTCCGAGATGCGCGGCGACGCGCTCTCGATGGTAGGCGGGGTCGCCGAGCCAGTTCTCACTCGCGCGGGCGCGCTTGAAATGAAGATGCTGGTCGTACTCCCAGGTGAAGCCGACGCCGCCGTGGATCTGGATGCTCTCCGAGGCGCACTGGAAATACGACTCCGAGCACCAGGCTTTCGCCAGGGATGCATTCGACGTGAGGTCATCGCTCCCGTCGTCGGCGATGCAGGCCGCGTAGTAGAGGGCCGAGCGTGCGGATTCGACCGCGATCATCATGTCCGCACATTTGTGCTTGATCGCCTGGAAGGAGCCGATCGGTCGACCGAATTGTTCGCGATCCTTGGCGTATTGGACCGACATCTCGAGACATCGCTGGGCCCCGCCGACCTGCTCCGCCGCAAGCGCGATCGCCGCGAGGTCGAGCGTCCGACGCAGGCCGGGCCAGGCTTCGCCGGTTTCGCCGAGGCAGGCTTCCGCGCCGACACGCACCGCTGACAATTCGACTTCCGCCAGCCGCCGGGTCTGATCCATCGTCGGCAGCGCCTTGCGCGAGACGCCCTGTGCATCGCCGTCGATCAGGAAGACCGAGAGGCCATCCTCTCCCTTCGTTCCGGGTGCGCGAGCCGCGACCAGGATCCGATCAGCAGAGTGGCCATCGATCACCCAGGATTTGGTCCCCTCGAGAATGAAAGCATCGCCATCGGGGGTGGCCGTTGCCTCGACGCCGTCCGGGTCCCAGAGGCCGCTGGCTTCGGCGAAGGCGAGGGTGGCTGTGTGGGCCCCCTCGGCGATCGCGGGCAGATGCTCCGCTTTCTGGGCGTCGCTCCCGACCTCGAGAAGCGTATTCGCAGCGAGCGCGACCGTCGCGAAGAAGGGGGCGCAGAGCACGGCTTCGCCGGTGGCTTCGAGCAATACGGCGAGGTCGACATAGCCGAGTCCCAATCCACCAAATTCCTCAGGAATATGCACGCAGGGCCATCCCAGTTCCGTCGCGATCTGCTTCCAGACCTTTTCGTCGTAGCCGAGCGGCGTCTCCATTGCGGCGCGAATCTGCTCGGGACCGGAGGCCTCCGCGAGGAAACTGCGCGCCATCGACTGGAGCTCTTCTTGCTCTTCGCTGAATCGAAAATCCATCTTCGGTCTCCGTTCCCGTTCAGGTTCCGTGGACCTTTTGGGGCGGCAGGGCTTCGCCGATCAATTCCATCACCTTCGAGCCGATCTCGTCGGGTGCCCATTTGGCGCCCTTGTCGAAGGTCGGTCCATCGCGCCAGCCGTCGGAAACACCGATCAGCCCGCCTTTCACCTCGAAGACCCGTCCGGTGACCTCGCGGGAAAGCGGACTGCCGAGCCAGACGACCAGCGGCGAGACGTTGCCGGGATGGCTCTCATCGAAAGCATCCCCTTCCGGCGCCTTCATGTCTGTAAAAATGGCTTCGGTCATACGCGTACGCGCAGCCGGAGCGAGCGCATTCGACGTTACGCCGTAGCGACCGAGCTCCGCCGCCTGAACGAGCGTGAGCCCGGCGATCCCGGCCTTGGCAGCGGAGTAGGCGCCCTGTCCGATGCTGCCCTGGAGGCCCGCCCCAGAGCTCGTGTTGATGATCCTTGCGTCGACGGCCTCACCGGCCTTGGACTGTGCCCGCCATCGCTCACAGGCGTGCTTGCTGACACAAAAATGGCCCTTCAGGTGAACGTTGACGACGGCATCCCACTCTTCCTCCGAGGTCGACACGAACATGCGGTCGCGCAGGAAACCCGCGTTGTTGACGACCACGTCCAATCGCCCGAAGGTGTCGAAGGCCTGTTCGACCATGCGCGCGCCCGCCGCGAAATCGGACACGCTGTCGTTGTTCGCGGCGGCCTCGCCACCCATGTCGCGGATCTCCTGGGCCACGGTTTCCGCCGGACCCTTCGATTCGCCCTCTCCGGCGCTCGAGACGCCGAGATCGTTGATGACGACCCTGGCCCCCTCCGCCGCGAAAGCCAGCGCGTGCTCGCGTCCCAATCCGCCGCCGGCGCCGGTCACGATGACGACGCGTCCCTCACAAATTCCACTCATCTCGCGATCCTTTCTCGATCGATTTCTGATCTGCCCAGCGATGGAGGTGTCACAGGCGCTCGCGTGTGCATCGCAGGCGGTCCTTCTCGCTCTCCGATGCGCGGCGTTCGCCGCATATGACGCTCCGCCGGTCGTTTGGAATCGCCTAGAGGCGTTCCAGTATGGTCACGTTTGCCTGTCCGCCGCCCTCACACATCGTCTGCAAGCCGTAGCGGGCGCCACTTCGCTCCATCTCGTTCAACAGCGTGGTCATGAGCCGTGTTCCGGTCGCACCGATCGGATGTCCCAGGGCCATCGCGCCGCCGTTCACATTGACCTTTTCCATGTCCCAATCGAATTCTTTCTGCCAGGCGAGCACGACCGAGGCGAAGGCCTCATTGATTTCGACGACGTCGATGTCGTTTTTCTTCATGCCCGCCTTCTCGAGGGCGCGTCGGGTCGCCGGGATCGGTGCGGAGAGCATGAAGATCGGATCGTCGGCGAGCACCGAGAGATGATGCACGCGGGCCCGGGGTTTGAGCCCGTGCTGCTCGACGGCCTGTTCGGAGGCGACGAGGACCGCGGTGGCGCCGTCCGAAATCTGGCTGGCGTGTGCCGCGGTTAGCTTTCCGCCCTCGACGAGGGGGGAAAGGCTCGCGAGCTTTTCCGGGTTCGGCTCGCGCATGCCCTCGTCGTGTTCGACGTCCGCAATCGGCAGGATCTCGCTCTTGAAGCGGCCCTCCTGGGTCGCCGCGATCGCGCGGTTGTGGCTGTTGATTGCGAGCTGATCCATGTCGTCGCGCGTGATATCCCATTTGTCGGCGATCATCTCGGCGCCGCGAAACTGGGAGACTTCCTGGGTTCCGAAGCGGTCGACCCAGCCCTGCGAACCCGAGAAGGGGTCTTCGAATCCGAGATCGGCGGCGCAGGTCATCGCCGATGAGATCGGGATCTGGCTCATGCTCTGGACGCCGCCCGCAACGATCAGGTCGGCCGTTCCGCTCATGACGCCCTGGGCCGCAAAATGGACGGATTGCTGGGAGGACCCGCATTGGCGATCGATCGTGACGCCCGGGACGTGTTGCGGCAGGCCGGCGGCCAGCCAACAGGTGCGCGCGATGTCCCCGGCCTGGGAGCCGATCGTGTCGCAGCATCCGAAGATCACGTCCTCGACCGCATTCGGGTCGATCTGCGTTCGCTCCATCAGGCCCTTCAGGACATGTGCGCCGAGGTCGGCGGAGTGAACGCCAGCCAGACCGCCATTTCGCCGTCCAACCGGGGTGCGGACCGCGTCGATGATATAGGCCTCTGCCATTTCGATTCTCCTAGGGGCCGCCCCGTGTGGTGAGGACGACCGTGTTTGTCCGCGGGCGATCGGCCCGCACGTTGAGCGCGTCTAGCGGGTGCACAACACCGATGAGCCGTGACCGAAGAGGCCCTGGTTTGCAGTGATACCGACCTTGGCGCCATCGACCTGCCGTTCCCCAGCCTGGCCGCGCAATTGCCAGGCCAATTCGCAGACCTGCGCGATCGCCTGAGCCGGCACAGCCTCACCGAAGCAGCCGAGGCCGCCGCTGGGGTTGACCGGGATGCGTCCACCGATCTCCGTGTCGCCACTGCGGAGCAGCGCTTCGGCTTCACCCGGTTTGCAGAGGCCGATATTCTCGTACCAGTCGAGCTCGAGCGCGGAGGAGAGGTCATAGACTTCGGCGAGGTCGACGTCCTCCGGGCCGATGCCCGCCTCCTGGTAGGCGGCGTAGGCGATCGAGTCTCGAAAGCTCCGGTCCGGGGCGGGCATGCCCGCAGCCGAGTCGGTGGAGAAATCCGGCATGTCGATCACGGTTTGCGGAAAGGTCGGTGAGATCGTCGACACGCCGGAGATTCGGACCGGATCGGAGATGCCTTGCTTCTTGGCGAAATCCATCGACGTGATCACCAGGGCCGCGCCGCCGTCGCTGGTCGCACAGATTTCGAAGAGGCGCAGCGGTTGCGAAACCAGCGGCGAGGCCAGCACTTCTTCCTCGGTGAAGATCTTCTTGTAGCGCGCATTCGGGTTCGAGACGCCGTGTCGGCTGTTCTTGACCTTGATACGGGCGAAGTCCTGTTCGGTGGCACCGTAGAGGTCCATCCGACGTTGGGCCCAGAGCCCGAAATAGGTCGGGTTCGTAGCGCCGAGAAGGCGGAATCGCAGCCAGTCCGGATCGAGGGTGCGCTCTCCCTTGTTCGGTGCGAGGAAGCCCTTGGGCGTGGTGTCGGCCCCGGCGACGACCACGACCTCGGCCATCCCGGAGAGGATCCGCGTTCGGGCGATATCGATCGCCTGGGCACCGGTCGCACAGGCCGCATAGCAGCTCGCGATCGGGATTCCGGTCCACCCCATGGCCTTGGCGAAGGTCGCGCCGGCTACATAGCCCGGGTAGCCATTGCGCATCGTGTCGCCGCCGACGACGAAATCGACTTGGTTCCACTCGAGGCCAGCGTCCTTCATGGCCTCCTTGATGGCGACCACGCCGTATTCCGCGAAATTGCGCCCCCATTTGCCCCAGGGGTGCATGCCCGCGCCCAGAATCGCGACATCATTCTTGCTCATTTCGTTCTCCTCGGTTCGCATCTTCGCGCATCGTCGGCCGCATCACGTCCGGTCGGGTCGGGCGGCTGCGCGCGGAGCGCGCACTCCTTGATCAAGCGGCGACGGGCTTCCATTTCCAGACGATATATTCGTTTTCGTCATCTTCGTAGAGCGTGGCGAGAACCAGCTGCATCTCCTGACCGACCTCGATCGATTCCGGATCGACGCCATCCGCGAGCTGGCCGAGCACGACCATGCGCTCTTCGGTCAACTCGACTGCGGCGACCGTGTAGGGCTCGAAGGGTTCCTTTGAAATATAGGGATCCGGAGGCTGATAATGATTCGTGGTATAGGACCACAGCTTGCCCCGATTCGAGAGCGCGACCTCCTTGAATTCGGCGTCGGCATGGCCGGGCGCGTGGCTGATGGCCACGTCCTTTGGAAAGAAGAAGGTGCCGCTCGATTCGTCCTTGTACCCGAGGAGCTGGGGATTGTCCTCGTCCATCGTGAGCCAGCCCTCGATCGCGGGGACCCGGTTCTTTGCGGTGCTCATCTCAAATGACTCCTTGCCGACATGCGTTCTCTCGTTCTTTCATGCTTCGGCTCATGCGAGGGAGGCGCGGGATTCGAGAATACCCCGCTCGGCCGTGATTCTTCATCCAACCTAGGCAGAAAGCGGCGTGAATCCGAAGCTTTCTGCGGGCAGCGTGTCCTCGAAGAGGGCACCGGCGAGGCGCTCTCGATGCCAAGCGGTTTCGCCCCAGGCCAGGTCCAGGGTCCAGGCGCGGCGCATCCAGACGTGCAGGTCCTGTTCCCAGGTATAGCCGAGGGCGCCGTGGACCTGCAGGGACGCCGAGGAGGCCTGAAGCGCGGCTTCACCTGCGCTGATCTTGGCCATCGAGACATCGATCGAGCGGCTCGCCGCTTCGCGGGCGACCGAGTGGGACGCGCGTTCGACATGGCTCCGGGCGTATTCGAGCTGCACCTTCACGTCGGCGATCTGATGTTTGACGGCCTGGAAACTGCCGATCGGGACCCCGAATTGTTTCCTCTCCGTGGTGTACTCGACCGACATCGCGATCAACTGCTCGCAGGCTCCGAGCTGTTGGGCCGCACAGGCCAGCGCCCCCCGGTCGAGGGCCGCGGCTTCGAGGCGATCCGCCTCCGCTCCACTCGCGATCAGCTGATCGGGCTGCGGGTCGAATTCGACTGTTGCGAGCTTCTGGGAGGGGTCATTCGATTTCTGCGGTGTGATCCGGGCGGCGCTTGCGGGGACCGCGTAGAGGCCACCTCCGGAGCGCAGGATCAGGAGGTCGGCGATCTCCGCCTCGGGAACTAGCGGCGAAGAGGGCTGGGCGACGGCCACGATGGCTTCGCCCGCGGCGATCTTCGGCAGCCACGCTGCGGCCAGCGCCTCATCGCCGCAATCGCGCAGCAGCGGAACGGCGACCGCCGCGGTCGGGACGACGGGTTCGGCGAGTGCGGCCCGGCCGATTTCGACGAGCACGAGCACGAGATCGGTCTCGTCCATACCGAGGCCACCGTGCTCTTCGGGCACCAGGAGTCCCGGCACGCCGATCTCGGCAAAGCGGGCCCAGAATTCCGGTGATCGGCCCGTTTCCGTTTCCCATTGTTCACGGACGAATTCGACGCTGCACTCTCCCTGCAGAAAGTCGCGGACGGTTTCCTGGAGGAGTAATTGGTCTTCGGTGAAGTTGAATTGCATGCGATTGGCCTTCCGCCTACTTGCGTGGCATGCCGAGGATGCGCTCGGCAATGATGTTGCGCTGGATTTCGTTCGTGCCCGCGTAGATCGGTCCGGCGAGTGCGAAGATATATCCGTCGAGCCATTCACCGATATCCCCCGCGGCGGGCGAGCCCGGCAGCAGTTCCGCGCGGTGGCCGAGGAGCTTGAGCGCCGTCTCATGCATCTTCGTGTCGAGTTCGGACCAGAAGATCTTGTTGAGGCTCGACTCCGCGCCGATCTTACCGCCCGCCAGCAGCCGCGAGACGGTCTGGTAGGTATTGAGCGTATAGGCTTCGGCGTCCGCCCAGCATCGGGCGACGATGCCACGAAGTTCGGGTGCGACATAGGCACCGCTCGCCACCGTTGCCCGATAGAGCTCGACGAGCTTGCGCGCGGTGTCCTGGAAGCGGGCCGGGCTGCGCAGCATGAGGCCGCGCTCGAAACCGGCTGTGGCCATCGCCACGTCCCAACCCTTGCCCTCGTCTCCGAGCTGGTTGGTGATCGGGACGCGGGCGTCGTCGAAGAAGACCTCGGCGAAGGCCTTCTTGTTGTTCAGTTTCTCGATCGGCCGGACGGTGATGCCGGGGGTATCGAGGGGGACGAGGATGAAGGTCAATCCCTTGTGTCGGCTCGAGTCGGGATCGGAGCGGAACATGCCGAAGAGCCAGTGGGCGAACGCGCCGCGGCTGGCCCATGTCTTCTGCCCGTTGATGACAAAATGATCACCGTCCTTGATGGCGGTCGCCTGGATATTCGCCATGTCCGAACCCGCGTTGGGTTCCGACCAACCCTGGGCCCAGACCTCCTCGGAAGATGCCATCTTCGGCAGGAAGCGCGTCTTCTGTTCCGGAGTGCCCACTTCCATGATGGTTGGTCCGAGCAGGAAGATTCCGTTCTGGTTCACGCGGCCCGGCGCGCCCGCCCGGTAATATTCCTCTTCGAAGATCAGCCACTCGAGGAGATTCGCCCCGCGGCCGCCGTATTCGACGGGCCAGGGCACCATCGCGAAACCACCGGCGTGGAGCTTCTTTTCCCATTCGCAGTGGGCCTCGAAGCCCTCCTTCGTGTCGAAGGAGGGGAGCTTCTTCTTTGGGACATTTGCTTCGAGCCAGCTTCGTGCTTCCTTTCGGAAGGCTTCTTGCTCGGGGGTGTAGGTCAGGTCCATGGGGTTTCCTTAACAAGGGATCTCGGGCGATCGCAGCCGCCGGCGGCGGGTGGGGTTCCGGTCAGAAACTCGCGTCGCGTTTCTCGACGAAGGCGTCGCGGGCTTCCTGGGAATCGGGCGTGGTGTAGAGTTCGAGCGTGAATCCCTGCTCGAAGCGGTAACTCTGCTTGACATCGAGCACCTCGATCCCGTTGGCCGAGGCTTTGGCGAGCCGCAGGGCTGCGGGACTCTTGGCGGCGATCGAGCGCGCGACCTCCATGACCTCGTCTCGCAGTTTTTCCCGCGGCACGACGCGTTCGCAGCCTCCCATGCGGTAAAGCTCCGCGGCATCGATGGCCTCGCAGGTGTAGAGCATTCGACGGGCTTTCTGTACACCGACGAGTCGCATCAGGTGGGTCATGGCGCCGAGCGCGCCGCGATCGATCTCGGGAAGCTGGAAGGTCGCGTCCTCGGAGGCGATCACGAAATCCGCGGCGCCGGAGATGCCGATTCCGCCACCGATGCAGAAGCCATGAACGGCGGCGATGGTGGGGACGGGGCAATCGTAGACCGCACCGAAGCTGTCGTAGCAACCCCGGTTGAGCTCGACGATCAAATCTCCGTTCTCGGCGAGTTCCTTGATGTCGACGCCCGCCTGGAAGCCGCGGCCCTCCGAGCGGATGACCACGCAATTGACTTCCGGGTTTCGCCCGACCGCGGCCATCTTGTCCGCGAACTCGCGCCAGCCCGCATTGTCGAGGGCATTCACCGGCGGTGCGTTGATGATCAGCTCGCCCACTCCGTCCTGGATTTCGACATCGATGGCCATGAACCTATCTCCCGGTCGCTTCATCGTGCGACCCTCTGATGTTTCGTCTGGTTGTTCGGTCCCGCCGATTCGCTCCGAATCGGCTTTCGTCAGCGGCAGAGCCGCGAAAGTGTCTGCTCGGCTTCTTTCATGATTCGTCCGACGAGCGCCTCGCAGGTTGGGTGATCGTCGATGACACCCGCCACGGTTCCGCTCGCGAGATAGCCGCGGACCGGGTCGCCGTCCGCGACCCCGATACGCGCCAAGATCGGGGCATTGGCCGCCATGATCATCTGGGCATTCGTGAGTTTCTGGTTGCGGCGCATCGCGAGTCCGCTCTGCAACAGGTCGGGAAGACTCGCTCCGGTTTCGCGTCGCAGCGCCAGGGCATTCTGGAAGGCCATCCAGAGCTTGCGGATCGGGCCCGCGCTCTCGAGCTTGCGCAGCAATTCGTTGGCGATCATTCGTTGGGGCATGCCATCGAGGGCTGTGCTCAGGACGATGTCGTTCATCCCAGCCTTCAAATATCGTTCGAGGGTGATGTCCGGGACCGGGCTCTCGGCGGTCATCAGGAAGCGCGTCCCCATCGCGACACCCTCGGCGCCAAGGGCCAGGGCGGCCACCAGACCCCGCCCGTCGTGGAAGCCGCCGGCGGCGACGACGGGGACGCTGACGGCATCGGCGGACGCAGGGGCGAGCAGGGAGGTCGGTGTCGAGCCGGTGTGGCCGCCGCCTTCACCGCCCTGAACGATGATGATATCTGCGCCGAGCTTCTCGGCTTTCGGGGCGTGCTTGACCGCACCGCAGGTGGGGACACAGACGACGCCGCCCTCCTTCAGCTTTTGGATCAGATCCGCGTTCGGAGCGCGGTTGTAGCCGGCGGCCCGGATCCGCTGGCGAATGACCGCGTCGGAGATGACGTCGGCACCCGGGGCGTCCATCAAGAAATTCACGCCGAAGGGGCGATCAGTCAATTTCTTGACTTCGAGGATCGCCGCTTCGACCTTCTCGGGCGGGATCGTCGCCGCCGCCAGAAAGCCAAAGGCCCCCGCGTTGCACACGGCGGCCACCAGCTCCGGTGTTGCGACCCATCCCATCCCCGTCTGGAGGATCGGATAGTCGCAGCCGAGCAATTCGGTGACGCGCGTCTGGAGCGGAGTGGGCAATCTGGGGGGCTCCCGATGATCATATGAGGAGAGCGATTCGTGCCGCCTCGTCGTCGTTCCGGGCGAGTGGGTCTATTCGGGTTCGGGGACTTCTCGGCCGAGGAATCCCTTGGGATCGATCTTGTCCCGGATCAGAGTGAGTTCCTCGGGTGTCGGAAGACGCGTCAGCGGGACCTCGCCCTCGATCACTAGGTCGAAACCCGTGTTCTCGACGACTTGATCGACGTTGACCCCGGGGTGGACGGACTTGAGACGCATGCTTCTGTCCGGCGTTTCGAAGTCGTAGACGGCGAGGTTCGAGATCACGAGTCGGACATCGTGGGCCCGGGTCGAGGCCGGATCGAGCTTCGCAGCGCGGTCGTAGCCCACACCGGAGACGACATCGACCTTCGGCACGAAGACCTTGGCGCTCTGATTGGCCACCCAATAACTCGTGATGTGTGAAATCGTATTGCCGGGGGCGCCGCGCATTCCGAGCAGTTGGGCCTTGGGCTTCGCGTGCTCGCCGATGCAGGCGAAGTTGTGGTTGCCGAACCGGTCGATCTGGCTGGCGGCCATGATCACGTGGCGATGGCCATTCCAGACATGGTCGAAGACCGCGCGAAAGGGGAGCCAGGCTTCGACCACAGGCGCCTCGCCAGGGCCCGAGACCGGGCTGGGCTCATCGACGACCGTGCAGACACCGTCGGTCATGAGCAGGTCGGGTTCGAAGGTCGATTTGGCGATGCGCGCGCCGATCGCGGGCGCCGTGCCAAAGCAGCTCGCCAGGATTTCTCCGTTGTCTCGGAATGCATCCGCACAGGCGGTCGCACAGATTTCTCCGCGGGTTGCTGCCGTCATCGCTTCGCCACCGCCTCCTGGTATTCGGTCTCGCTTTCGAGATCGAGATAGGTCTTCTTGAACTCGAGCCAGGCCCCTTCGTCTTTGGCCGTTGCGGCGTATTCCTTTTGGAAGGCCTCGTCGCGGTCATAATCCGGCGGACATTCCGTGAAATGTGCGCCCTTCGGCGCTTCGATCACGCCGTCGACCATCGTGCGGTTGATGATTCGCGATTGCAGCGGACCTTCATTTGCCATGTCGGCGGTCGGGATGATCTTCTCGACCGTCATGAAGCGGCGCTTCGCCGCGCGGCAAAACATGTCATCGAAGTAGGGGTCGGGGCCCAGATATTGGCCATTGCCTCGGGAATCGCCGCGGTTCATGTGGATGAATGCGACATCGAGATCGAGTGCCGGCATCGCCACCAGTTCCTCCGCATCCTCATAGGGCGACTTTACGAGCTTGATGTCGGGGTTGATGTCGAGCACGTCCGAACCGAGGCCAGAGCGCGTCGGGAGGAATGGCAGCTTGTGCGATGCCGCCAGAAGACCCCACTGGAGCATGCCTTCATCGAGCTCCGCCGCCTGGATCGCACCCGCCTGTCGCGCCTTGCGAAAATGCGGCTCGAGCGCGATCGAATCGAGGGAAACGAAGCCGTAGACGAGTTTCTTGACCTTGCCGGCATTGCACAGAAGGCCGACTTCGGGCCCGCCGTAGGTGACCACCGTGAGATCCTTGACGCTCGAGCGAAGGATCTCGCGCACGATCGACATGGGCTTGCGGCGTGAGCCCCAGCCCCCGATCCCGATCGTCATTCCATCACGGAGCTCCGAGACCGCCTCGCGCTCCGTCGTCCGCTTGTCCATGCGTGCTCCGTTCGCCGATGCCGCCTGCCACGGGCCCACGTGCTCCGACGAAGAAGCGGGAGCGGGGTCTGGCCGATCGGCGTCCGCCAAGTTTGCGTCGTTTCAAGAGGTCCAGCTCATCGCCGGGCCGAGGAAAAACGATCGTTTTGGTTCGGGATCCCGGGGGTGGCTCCAGCTCTTCACAGAGCGCGCGCCGAGGCCAGGGATCGCGCGGTTCGGCCGGGCCGAACCGCGCAGTATCATAACGATACGTTCCGTATCTCTCTACCCCTAGAAGGGGTCCGAAACGTAAATCAGCCACCTAGAGCACACGATCGGCCATTGTGGCCGGGAGATTTCACCGAACGGTTCGGATCGGGGCGACGACGGCGTCAACGTCTCCAGAATCGTGGCACCAGGAGCGCGAGCACGGCGAAGAACGCGAAATTCTCGGTGGGGCCCACGCCAGCGGGCCCCGGACCGATATTGGAGACGGTTGCGAGCGAGGCACCGAATTCCTGCGCGCGCAGGCAGGCCATGAGGTTGGTTTCGTCGTTCCCGGTCAGCGCGATGAAGGCCTTCGCATCCATCCCCCCGAGGCGAGAACGGACATGTCGGTGGCATCGCCGTGGACGATGCCGTGTCTGGGAAAGAGCGCCGTGAGCTCCTCGGTCCGTCGCTGGTCCGACTCGATGATCTTGATCCGGGCGGCCTGGCTGCTGTGGCCGGCGATCACCACCTCCGCGGTCGCGCCCCCTCCGGCGATGATCACTCACCCGAGGCGGCGGGAGCGATGACTGACCCTTCGTTCGAAGTCGTCGATCGCCTGAGGGGTCCCGACGACGAGCGCGTCCTCTCCCGTGCTGGCGCGGTCGCCTCCGGTCGGCACCGTCAGCCGTTCCTCGGAAATGAACGCCAGGACCAGGCATTCCTTCGGGTGGTCCGCTTTCGCCAGCGGTTGTTCCGATCAGGATGGAGTCGGCTTCGATGGCGACCCGGCGAGCCTGCAGGACGCCCCCCCCACGAGGTATTCGACCACGACGGTGTTGTAACCGAGGAGGTGGTTGAGAATCCGTGTCGTGGTGAGCAATTGGGTCGAAAGGAGCAGGTCGGCTCGAAAATGCGCTCGTAGACTTGCCCGAATTGGGTCACGTCCTCCGAGGTCTTGACGCGCACGACCGTCCGTGGCGCCTCCAAACTCTTGGCGAGTAGTGAGGCGGCGAGATTGGCTTCGTCCGAAGAACTCGCTGCAACGGAGAGCTAGCACTGGTCGACACGCGCTGCATGGAGCGTCGGGGCATGGCTGCCATCACCCGGTACGAAGGCGACGTCCAGCTGATCTTCCACCATGCTTCTCATCTCGGGGGCGCTGTCGATCACCGTTACGCTATGACCTTTCGCGCCAGGTAGCGCCCCACTTCTCCGGCGCCCATCGCCACATGTCTACGTGCACCCATTTCTCGAACCATCCCCATCGGGTGAGTCGATCACGGGCAGCGAAAGGTCTCGGATCCATGGGGCCGAACGTGCGGTGTCTCCGCGTCGGGTCGGCGAGTGGCTGTCTTCGCGTATCGTTGTCTCGCAGGGCAAGAGCCGCCCGGCGCGGAACCCCTTGGTGGGGCACCTCCTGATTCGAGGCCACCCTTCCTGAATCAACCCTTCGCAAATCGCTTGGCCAACTGACTGGCCAGTCCGATATAGCGGTCCGGGCGGAGTGCGAGGAGGTCGGCGCGGGCGTCAGCAGGGAGATCCAGCTCCTCGATGAAGCGCGCCAATGTTTCGGCGTTGATCTCCTGCCCGCGGGTCAGCGCCTTCAGTTTTTCGTAGGGTTCTTCGATTCCGTGTCGTCGCATCACCGTCTGGACGGCCTCCGCGAGGACGGCGTGGTTGGCGTCGAGGTCGGCAGCGATCGTTTTGGGCTCGACCGCGAGTTTACCGAGGCCACGCAGCGTCGAGCGGATGGCGAGGATGCCATGACCGACCCCAAGCCCGACGTTTCGGAGCGCGGTCGAGTCCGAGAGATCGCGCTGCCAACGCGAGACCGGCAGTTTCTCGGCGAGGTGTCCGAGGATCGCATTCGCCATGCCGAGATTGCCCTCGGCATTTTCGAAATCGATCGGGTTCACCTTGTGCGGCATCGTCGACGAGCCGACCTCACCTTCGACGAGGCGCTGCGTGAAATATCCGATCGAGATGTAGCTCCAGAGGTCGCGCGCGAAATCGAGCAGGATCGTGTTGAAGCGGATCAGGCCGTGAAAGAGTTCTGCGATCCAGTCGTGCGGCTCGATCTGTGTGGTCATCGGGTTCCACGCGAGCCCGAGCGACTCGACGAAAGCCTGGGTGTGGGCCTCCCAGTCGACCTCGGGGTAGGTCGCGACATGGGCCGCATAGCTTCCGACCGCGCCGTTGGCCTTTCCGAGAATTTTCACCGCAGCGACGGCGTCGCGCTGGCGCACGAGACGGGCGCCCACATTGGCGATCTCCTTGCCGAGGGTCGTCGGAGTCGCGGGCTGCCCGTGGGTTCGTGAGAGCATCGGCTGGTCCGCTTGAGCGCCGGCGAGGCCGCGCAGGATCTCGATGAGCCGATTCATCTCGGGAATCACCACCTCGTCGCGGACCTCCGATAGCATCAACGCATAGGACAGGTTGTTGATGTCCTCGGACGTACACGCGAAATGCACGAACTCGAGGCGGGTGGCGAGTTCGGGATGGGCACCGAGCTTGTCCTTGATCCAGTACTCGACGGCTTTGACGTCGTGATTGGTCGTTGATTCGATGCGGCGGATCGCCGCGGCGTCCTTCGGTGAAAAGTCCGCGAGGAGTGCTTCGAGATGAGTCCGAGCGCTCTCCGAAAACGCGGGCACCTCGACGATTTCCGGGGCCTTCGCCAACGCCTCGAGCCATCGGATCTCGACGCGCACGCGATATTTGATCAGTCCGAATTCGCTCACGAAGGGGCGCAGATCGTCGAGCTTGTTCTGATATCGGCCGTCGAGGGGTGAGATGGCCAGCAGGGAGGCGTGCTCAGGAGAATTCGTCATGGGGTGATCCTTCTCGATCGGTCGTTCGTGGCTTCCGTCGGCCGACGCGGGTCCCGAGGTTTGCCACCGCGGGACCCGCCCTGAGAGACTAGGCGAGCCAGCTTCGGGCGTTGCGGAAGAGTCGGATCCAGGGAGCGTCCTCGCCCCAATCGTCGGGGTGCCAGGAGAGCTGGACGCTTCGAAAGACGCGCTCGGGGTGGGGCATCATGATCGTCACTCGCCCATCAGGAGTCGTGAGCGCCGTCATCCCGTCGGGGGAGCCGTTCGGGTTCGCGGGATAGCGCGTCGCGATTCGGTCGTGCCCATCGACGAAGCGAGCGGCGATCAAGCTCGCGGCTTCGGTGCGGTCGCGCGCGGCGGAATCTGCAAACTCGACCCGTCCCTCGCCGTGGGCGACGGCGATCGGGAGACGGGCCCCGGCCATGTCGCGCAGTAGGATCGATGGACTCGGCTCGATCCGAACGAGCGAGAGGCGAGCCTCGAATTGTTCCGAGCGATTGCGGAGGAAGCGCGGCCAATCCTCGGCTCCGGGGATCAGCTCTTTCAGGTGGGAGAGCATCTGGCAGCCATTGCAGACACCGAGCGCGAAATGTCCGCGGTCCGCGAAGAAGTTCTGGAAATCGTCGCGCAATCGCTTGTGAAAGAGGATCGTTTTCGCCCAGCCCCCGCCCGCGCCGAGCACGTCGCCATAGGAGAAACCGCCGCAAGCGACGACGCCGTGAAACCCCTCGAGCGTTCTGTCGCCCGCGATCAGATCGCTCATGTGGACGTCGATCGCGTCGAAGCCCGCGCGATCGAAGGCCGCTGCCATCTCGACCTGTCCGTTGACCCCCTGTTCACGCAGGATCGCGATCGAGGGTCGCGCTTTGCCTCCGATACTGAAGCCGGTCTCGAGCTCGAAGGGGATCGACGTCGTCAACCCTGGATCATCCAGGTCGAATCGCGCTTCGTTCTCCTCATCCGCACAGACAGGATCGTCGCGCAGCCGCTGTATCCGCCAGGTCGTATCCGACCAGTCGCGGCGCAATGAGGCGCGCGACGCCTCGAGGACGGGGCGATCATTCTCGAGCAACACGACCTGGTCATCGCCCCGTAGGGTTCCGATTTGGTGAAGCGCGTCCGTCAAGCCCGAGGTTTCGAAGGCCTGTGCGATCTCGTCGAGATCCCGCCTTCGGACCTGAAGGACGGCGCCGAGTTCCTCGTTGAATAGTTTCCCGATCGTGGAACCGGGTAGGCTGGCGAGTTCGATCTCGAGGCCCGTACCCCCCGCGAACGCCATCTCGGCAAGGGTCGCGAGCAGGCCTCCATCGGATCGGTCGTGATAGGCCAGCAGGGATTCGCTGCGGATCAGGCCCTGGACCGTTTCGAAGAATGCGCGCAGCTTTGCAGGATCGTCCAGGTCGGGTGGTTCGTCACCGATCGCGGAGTGGACCTGCGCGAGAGCGGAAGCCCCGAGCCGATTTCGACCGAAACCAAGATCGATCAGGAGGAGTTCGGTATTGGCTTCGCGGCGAAGCTCGGGGGTGAGGGCGAGACGAACATCGTCGACCCCCGCGAAGCCCGTGACGATCAGCGAGAGGGGAGCTGTGACCGCGCGTTCCTCGCCGTCCTCGTCCCAGACCGTTCGCATCGACATGGAATCCTTGCCCACCGGGACCGCGATTCCGAGGGCCGGACAGAGTTCGAGGCCGACGGTCTCGACGGCCTCGTAGAGCCGAGCGTCCTCGCCTACATGACCCGCTGGAGCCATCCAATTCGCCGAGAGGCGAATTTGCGAGAGGGCCACGATCGGTGCGCAAGCGAGATTCGTGAGTGTTTCGCCAATGGTCATGCGCGCCGCGGCGCGCGCGTCGAGCAGGGCGAGCGGTGTGCGTTCACCGATCGCCATTGCCTCGCCCGTCAGGGTCGAGAACCCGCCCGTCGTGACCGCCGCGTCCGCGACGGGGACCTGCCAGGGACCGACCATCTGGTCGCGTGCGACCATGCCCGTGACCGTTCGATCGCCGATCGAAATCAGGAAGGTCTTGTCACCAACGGTCGGGAGTTGCAGGACGCGACGCGCTGCCTCCGCCGGATCGAGCCCCTCGGCGTCGAAGGTCTCACGCGGCTTCTCGGCGCGCTTCACATCCCGATGCATTTTTGGCGGCTTGTCGAGAATGACGGCCAGTGGGACGTCGATCGGATGTCGAATGTCCTGTGGGCCGTCCGGTGCCGGCTGCGAGAGGAGAGGGTCCTCGACCCGGAGGTGGCGTTCGGCGGTCGCGATACCCACGACGGCGAAGGGACAGCGCTCGCGCCGGCAGAGCGCTTCGAAGTCGGCGATCCGCTCAGCGGAGACGGTCAGCACGTATCGCTCCTGGGCTTCGTTGCACCAGATCTCGAGTGGGGTCATGCCGGGTTCGGCATTCGGGACGAGTCGCAGGTCGATGTCACCGCCGAGCTCGCTCTGGTCGAGGATCTCGGGCAGCGCGTTGGAGAGTCCGCCGGCTCCGACATCGTGGATCGAGAGGATCGGGCTCTCGTCGCCGAGCGCGACGCAGCGATCGATGACTTCCTGGCAGCGCCTTTCGATCTCTGGGTTTCCGCGCTGGACCGAAGCGAAGTCGAGGTCCTCGGCGCTCGTGCCGCTGGCCATGGAGGAAGCGGCACCGCCGCCGAGGCCGATCAACATGGCGGGGCCACCGAGCACGATCACTTTTGATCCAGGTGGCGCGGTTAACTTGTCGACGTGCATCGGGCGCACGTTGCCCATTCCGCCCGCGAGCATGATCGGCTTGTGGTAGCCACGTACCTCGGGACCCTCGGGGCCCAGGATCTCCTGACAATAGGTACGGAAATAGCCGGCTAGATTCGGGCGGCCGAATTCGTTGTTGAAGGCGGCGCCGCCGATCGGCCCCTCGAGCATGATGTCGAGGGCGGAGGCGATTCGGCCGGGCTTGCCGGGGTCGAGCTCCCAGGGTTTCCGGGCGTCGGGCAGGAGCAGGTTCGAGACCGAGAATCCGGTGAGTCCCGCCTTTGGTTTTCCGCCGCGTCCGGTCGCGCCCTCGTCCCGGATTTCACCGCCTGAGCCAGTGGCCGCGCCGGGGAAGGGGGAGATCGCCGTAGGATGATTATGCGTCTCGACCTTCATGAGAATCTGGGCGGGCTCATCGACCTGTTCGTAACGGCCGGTCTCCGGAGAGGGTTGAAAACGTCCACCGTCGCCCCCGGCCACGACGGCCGCATTGTCCGAATAGGCCGAGAGCACTCCTTCGGGTGATTGGTGCGTCGTGTTGCGGATCATTGCGAAGAGCGAGAGGTCGCGGGGCTCCCCGTCGATCGTCCAGTCGGCGTTGAAGATCTTGTGACGACAATGTTCCGAGTTGGCCTGGGCGAACATCATCAACTCGACATCGGTGGGGTTGCGTTCGAGTTCCCGGAAGGCCTCCACCAGGTAGTCGACCTCGTCCGGTGCGAGCGCCAGGCCGAGCATTCGGTCCGCTTCGCGAATCCCATCCCGCCCGCGGCCGAGGACGTCGACGGACTCGAAGGGTGCGGGCTCGGCGCGGCGAAAGAGGGCGCCGGCCTCGTCGAGGTTCGTGAGCAGGCTCTCGGTCATCCGGTCGTGGATCTCGGGTCCGAGGGTCAGCGCCTCGTCCACGTCCGCGAGCCCTGCGAAGCGGAAGACGGTTCCCCGCTCGACGCGGCGGACGGCGTCGAGACCGCAATTCTGGACGATCTCGGTCGCCTTGGAGGACCAGGGCGAAATCGTGCCGAGTCGTGGAACGGCGTAGAGCTCGAGGGGGTCGGGCGCGACGACATCGCTTCGCTCGAGAGGGGGCTCGCCATCGTGCAGCAGCAATTCGAGGATCCGTCGTTCGCCCGCGTCCAGCGCACGCTCCGTGTCGACGAAGAAGACGAACTCGGCTTCCAGGTCCTGGAGTGAGGGCCGTGCTGCTCGCAATCTCAAGAGCAGTCGCCGGCGCCGCGCATCCGAATGGGCGGGAGCACCGCGCAAGGAAAACATCGGGGCCTCGGGACGGCATGGGCCATTCTCTGAATCGCCGGAGCCATCGTGTTGTGCCGCGTGCCCGAGTGGGGCCTCCGGTGTAAGGAGTGGGGGATCCGGATTGCATGAAATCCCGGCAAATCCGGCGACGCGCTCTCGGGCTGTTCGCGGAAAACGAACGGGACGAGGCCGAGTGGGCCGGGCCGAGCACAGCACCGGGTCGGAGCAGCGCGGACGGTCAGGAACGACCGGGATTCTACGGCGTGTCGGGCCTTCCGGCCAGACGCGGGCCCCTCGAAAAGTTCTTGCGGAGGGCCCCTGCTTCTCCGGTCGTGTTTCCTCGCTATTCGAGCAGACGCAGCACGAAGCTCATATTGGCGTTGGCCTGGCCGATCACGGCGACCGCCGCTTCCTGGATGATCTGATTGCGGGCGAGCACGGCGCTCTCGAGGGCGTAGTCCGTGTCGCGGATTCGGGAATCGGCGGCGGTGGTGCCGACCGCGAGAATGACCTGGAGGGTGTCGTCGTCCAGGGGGTTGAAGGAGCGAAATTCGTGTTGGCGGCGATCGAGTCGATATCGGAGAGGATCGCCTGGAATGGGTCGTCGAACTGGTCGCGGGTCTGGTCGTCGAGAGACCCCGAGGAGGACTGAACGGCCAGCGCGATGCAATGATCTCTCAGGGTTTGGCTTTCAGTTTGAAACGATGAAGGGAAAACTGGCCTTTCGGGATGAAATGGGACCATTTATCGAGAAGGCTGCATGCAGATCCGCCTCGCTCCGAGTCTCAGGGGCCGAGCATTGCGAGCGTAACCCTCTCTCGGCGCGCGGTGATCTCCGCCTCCGACTCCTCCACGATCATCTCGTCGGGCTCGATCTCGAAGATCACCTGGCCGGCTTTGACGACCGCACCGTCCGAGTCCGCCAAGAGATTCTTCTTGAGGGTTGCCGAGAAGGGGGCGAGCACCTTGTTGAACATCTTCATCACCTCGATGATGAAGAGCGGTTGCCCCTCTTCGAAATGATCGCCCTCGTTGACGAGCGATTCCAGATGGGGCGCCTCGCGAGCGTAGAAGCTGCCTCCCATCGGTGTGACGATCTCGTTCGCGCTCGCTTTCGGCGGCGGGGCGAGCGCCCGGCGAAACGTTTCCGCCCGCTCCTCGTCGAGAAAGCTCTCCGGGAAGACGGGCTCGAGCGCGTCATTCAGCGTGATGTCGAGCAGCTCCGATTCTACCCCCAGTCGAGGCACGATCATGAGCAGGGGAGCACCGATCTGATAGCCGCGGTGGGCCGCCTGACAGTCGGCCCAGAGATCCGCGTCATCACCGACCAGGGCGGCGACCGGTGCCCCCTCGAAGCGCGTGGAAATCTCCTGCCAGTCCTCGCTGCCGAAGGCGAGGGCCGCACGTTCGTAGAAGCGCATCGCATCCTTCAGGAGGACGTCGTCGTGTTCCCAGATCATCGCACTCGCGGGCTTGCCGGGAAGCGGGTCCATATTCAGGTAGTGGTAGAGTTCCTGCAAGAAGAGGATCGGGTTCTCGATGAATTCGATGTCCTCTCCCTTTCTCTGCCAGAGCCGGCCATCGAATCTGCCGAGGAAGCCGGCCAGGGCGTGTGCATCTGAGATGAGGCGACCGATCGGGCGCTTCAGGAATGTCTCCTGGGCCGCGAAAGCTTGCCTGGCCGATTTGTTGGGCAAGCGCTCGAGTAGGAGGAGCGCGGCCCGGTCGAGGTCGACGTCGCGGCCGAGGGTCTCGAGCGCCCCCACCGCGGCCAGATAGGGAACCATGAAGCGCGTATTCGGCTTCATCATCGGTTCGATGCCGAGCGTCCAGTTCACGAGTCCGTAGTGGAGCGGCACGCTCGTTTCGAGGTCTTCGCCCCGGAGTTCCATCCGCCGCAGGATCTCCGACAATCGCTCGAGATTGTCACGACGGCTCTCGCCGTCGCAGAGTACGAGCGCGATATTCGAGTCGTAGGCGCCCGCGAGGTTGTAGTAGGGGAACGAGCCCGTGTCGGGATTACGCGTTCCGATGCCCTGGTCGTCGCGATGCTCGAAGGAGAGGGGCTTCGACCAGCCGCGAATCACGCCGCCAGCATGGGGCTGGAGCGCCGCATTGACCGCGTTGATCCGGACCTCTGCGCCAGAGACCGCCCGCAGGATTCGCTTCGGCTTCGGGAGCCGAGGCCCGTGGATCGCGAGCAGCACCATCGCTTCGATGAGACGCTCGATTTCGAAGAACTCGGTTGGATCCGAGGGGTTCGTGAAGCGCATCTTGTAGGCGAGTTCCGAGCAGCCGTGCTCGACCTGGATGCGGGTGTTCATCTCCATGAAGAAATGATCGAACCCCTCGACAATGCACTCGAAGGTCGAGACGTTGTCGAGCCCGACCCCTTTGGCAAAACGCGCCCCATCGCGCTCCATCGCGGCCAGCGTGTCACGTTCCTTCGTGAGGTTGGCCGCATGAGCAGCGTTTTTCGTCTCTTTGGCGGCGACTTCGAGTAGTTCGTCTGTCAGTGAGAACTCGAGCTGTTTCTGCTCGCGCATCTGGATCGAGCAATCGCGTCCCCCGAGCGTGATCGACCAATCGCCGTTTCCGATGACCTGGATCTCGTTGTGACGGGTGGTCTCGAGATTGAGCTCGATCAGGAAGTTCCGATTCGAGCCGGGCTCGAGGACCTTCTGTTCGGCCAGGATGTCCATGACCGCCGCGGAGGTTTCGGAGGCGTCGGTGACGACGCGCTGGCCCTTGCCACCACCGCCGCCGATGCATTTGTATCGGATGCGCTTGCCCGGATATTGTTTCCAGATCGTGTGGGATTCTCGTTCCGCGGTCTTCTGGAGTTCTTCGATCGTGACGAGTTCGATCGACTTCGCGTAGCCGGCCTGGAGTAACACCTCCGCGTTTTCCTGGAGATCGAGGTCGCCGTCCCAGGCGAATTCGAGGTCGTTTTCCCGGGCGAGCGCTTCGAGGGCCTTCTGGTCTCCGGTGCGCTCGACGAGGGCGAGGGACGACACGTTGTCGATGCCCGGGACGACGGCGTTGCCGAGGGCGCGGGCGAGCTTCTTGGCTTCGTCCTTCGCGCCCGCCCGGCGGATCACGCCGGTGGAGGGGCCGATGAATTGGACCGTCGCCGAGGCTTCGATCGCTCCGATGAAGTCGGCGTCCTCCGCCATGAAGCCGTAGCCCGCAAAGATATGCGTGTAGAGGTGGGTCTCAGCGATCTCGATGATCTCTGCGATCCGCTCCAGCTTCTCCTCCTGTCCGACACCCATATAGTCCGGGACGCGGTGGACATTGGCGGGAAAACGGAGGTCGCGCAGTTCGGGGGCGAGGCAGCGGGGATAGACGACCGAGTCCTTCTCCGAGAGGAGCATCCCGTATTCCCGGACGCCGATCGCGTCGAAGACGTCGAAGGCCTCTTTTCGGACGGGGCCACGGCAGACCACCAGACATTTGACATTGCTCATGTCAAAGGATCTGAGCCAGTCGGATCCGGCTTCGTGGGCGCGGATGTTCTCGCCTTTGCGATTCAACATACTCTTTTCTTCGTGCTCCTATTCGTGCTCGCGCTGCGGGCCACTCATCGGCGTCGGCGTGTATTTCCGCATCAAGAAGTCCAGATTGCGGGCGAGGATGCGTCGACTCTCGCCGGGCATGACGATGCGACTGACACTGCCGAGCGAGAGGGCCTCCTTCGGGTTCATCAAGAGGTCTTCGTAGCGCGTGGTCAGATGGGCGAGGGCTTCGTCGCGTTCGCGATTTGCGTCGGCTTCGCTCGCACCGCCCGCGAGTGATTTGGCGTGCTCGCGGGCAATGCTTCGCATCTCGTCCTTGAAGACGAAATCCTTTCCGGCGGCTCCCATCACGGCGACGCGCGCCATTGGCATCGCGAAGACGAGGTCGGCACCGGTGAAATGCGAGTTGTAGGCGGCGTAGGCCCCTCCGAATGCGTTTCGGATGATCATCGTCATTCGCGGCGTGCGGATGTCGATGATCGAATCCAGGAGCTTTCGGCCCGCCTGGATGATTCCGCGAGATTCCTGTTCGGTCCCGGGCAGGAAGCCCGTTGTGTCTTCGAGGAAGATCAGCGGAATATTGTAGAGGTTGCAGAAGCGGATGAAGCGCGTCGCTTTGAACGCCGCATCGATATCGATCTGGCCCGAGGCGACCGCCGAGTTGTTCGCGACAAAACCCGTGACCCAGCCACCGAGGCGGCCGAAGCATGTCACCATATTGCGCGCGCGCTGAGGCTGGATTTCGAAGAACTCGCCGTGGTCGCAGATCTGCTGGAGATAGAGCGTGATATCCATCGGTGCGTTCATGCCGGCGGGCGAATTGAAGGTTCGTCGGAAGAGTCGGTCCTCCTCCTCGGTGTGCCGGTCGACGGGATCCGATGTGTCGTGGAAGGGGGCGTGGCTCTTGTTGTTATCCGGCAGATATTTGAGCAGCCGAATCGCCGTGCGCAGTGATCCGAGCTCGTCGTGGGTGACGAGGTCGCAAACCCCGCTCTGCCCGTGGACGTCGGGTCCGCCGAGCTCGTCCGCGGTGACGTCTTCGCCGAGGACGCTCTTGACGACGCCGGGGCCGGTCAGGCCGATGAAGGTCTCTTCGCACTGGATCATGAACGATCCCTGGCGCGGGAGATAGGCGCCGCCGCCGGCGTTATAACCGAACATCAGGCTGATGGCGGGGACGATGCCGCTGATCTTGCGCAGCGCTGTGAAGGCTTCGGAATAGCCGTCGAGTCCGCCAACGCCGGCTGGCACGAAGGCGCCCGCCGAGTCGTTCATCCCGATCACCGGGATGCCCTTCTCACCGGCCATGTAGATCAGGCGGGCGAGTTTGGCACCGTTTGTGGCGTCCATGGAGCCGGCGCGGACCGTGAAGTCGTGGCCATAGACGGCGACCTCGCGTCCGCCGATGTCCAGGATGCCGGTGACGATCGACGCCCCATCGAGTTCGGGGCCCCAATTCCGGTAGAGGATCATCGGCTCGCGGTCGGTGAGGACCTTGATCCGCTCCCAGACCGTCATGCGGTTCTTGGCGTGCTGGGTTCGGATGCGGGCGGGTCCCCCCCCCGCGAGAGGGCGGTCGTTCAGGTCTTCACCGAGGGCGAGGGCGTCATCGTAAGCGCCGGTCGATTGCGGGTCGGAGCCCTGTGATGCGGCGTTCGCGCTCGACGCTGGCCCAGCGGATTCGGGAAGGGGGTTCGAGAGGCTGTATTGAGGTTCGGCCATGGTCATGAAGGTGTCATTCTCGGGGTCGGGGTCGGGGCGCCCACGAGACCCTCTTCAGTGCGCCCCATCCGCCGGGGTAGGCCGGTGAACGCGACGCTTGATTTCAAAACGGTTGAGCGAAATACGTCCCTGCTGGGGGACACCGGTCGACTCGTCCCGAGACGCGGGCGGGCGCAGTGTACCGGCTCGGGGCGGGCCGAGCGAGACGAGATCGGGGACCGAAGAGTCCTGCGGGGATCGCGCGCCTAGAGCCGTGCAATGGACAGGGCGTTGAGGGCTGCGGCGCCGAGCACGAGGGTGATGGTGAGATAGACGAGCATGATCGGGCCTCCGTGGTCCCGGCGTAGCCAGACCAGATCTGCGCACAGCGTCGAGAACGTCGTCAGCCCCCCGCAGAATCCGGTCGTCACGAAGAAATCGGCCCAGGTCGGAGCGAAGTGGACATGCCAGGGAATTGCGCCGAGGGCCCAGAGGCCGAGGAGCACGCAGCCCGTGAGATTCGCGAGCAGCGTCGCGAAGGCTGGGGCAAAGGGCAGCTCGGGGGAGCGCCCAGAGACTTTCCAGCCCACGACCCAGCGAAGTAGGCTCGCTCGCAACAGCGCCCCCAGCGCTCCACCCGCCGCGACGGCCAGCCATTCGCCGGTCATCGGGTTTTCTCGCGTTTCGGCCCGGTGGCGAGGTGATGGCCGAGTTGGTATGCGGCGACGCCCAGGAAGAGCGAGCCGAGAATGAGGGCGAGCGCTGCCAGGTGGCCGTCCTCGCGTCCGATCACGCTGAACTCGAGCACGAAGGTCGAGTAGGTCGTGAAAGAACCGAGCACGCCGATTCCGAGGAAGGGCCGCAGGAGCGGGTGCCCTCCCCGCACGCTGAGCAGGCCATAGAGCAGGCCGAGGCAGAGCGCCCCTACGAGGTTGATCGCCAAGGTCTCGAGAGCCGCCTCCAGGACGAATTCGAGATCGGGGATCGGGGCGAAGGCGTAGACCGCGTGCCTCAGGCTCGCGCCGATCGCTCCGCCCAGGGAGACCGCGGTCAGCTCGGCTGCGACGGGATGGGCGGCGGTCGGATGGGCAGCGTCCAGGGGCGGGAGCATCGTCGGCCGAGAATATGGGTTTCGCGCTGCAGCTGCACGCGCCGGATCTCCGCCCGCGCCATCGTGCTCCTATATATGTGTCACCTCGGGTCGGCTCTCGTCCGGGGCGGGTGCCCCCGCCAGGAGCGAGCAGCTCGCCAGCGTGAGCGTGACCATCAGGCCACCGACCCCGAGCAGGACCGTGTGCTGGCCGTGTACGTCGATCAGGGCACCGATCAAGGGACCGAGGGCGACGAAGCTGGCCCGGAAGAGCAGGCTCCGCATCGAGACAAGGCTGGCCCGATCGCCGGAGGGAATCTCGGCCTGCTCGGCGTGGGCGAGCAGCGGCGCGGAGATCCCGCGGCTCACGTTGAAGGCAAAATAGAAGACGAACCCCCACCAAGCGTAACTGAGTCCCATTCCGAAATAACCGAGGGCGATCAATCCAGCACACCCGAACATGACCGCGACGATTCCCACGCGTCGACCGATTCCGTCGCTCATGACCGAGCCGAGGGCGACGGCGTAATTCGCGATGGCCCAGATCGGTCCGAGCCAGCTGATGGGGACGCCGCCATCACGGGCGTAGAGCTGCACGAGCCAGACGGGGATGAAATTAGAGAGCCCGATCACGACGGCGACCGCGAAGAGCGCGCGCAACCGCGGTGCGCCACGGGCCACGAATCGAACGAGGGAGAGCACGTGGGCGACAGGCTTCTGCACGGAGCGTCGCGCATAGCGTGGCTCGACGAGCGCGAGGGCGACGCCGAGGTTCAGGATCCAGACGATGACCATCAAGTAGAAGGGCAGCCGCACGGACAGACCAAAGAGCAGGCCCGCACCGAGGGCCGCACTGCCCTCGGCGATCTGCGCGTAGGTTCGTGAACGCGCGAACCAGCGCGCGAAATCTTCTTCGCGGCCGCGATTCGCGAGCGACTCGTAGAGCATCGCCGAATGGGTTCCGGAAACGAGCGAGAGGCCCAGCCCCATCGATACCTCGGCGAGAACGACCGTCCAGAATCCGACGGCCACGCTGTACACGATCCAGCCTGCGATCGAGACGAGGGAGGCCAAGATCATCGTCGCGCGGTACCCGATGCGGTCGGCGAGATAGCCCGACGGAAATTCGAAGAGGGCGAGCGCACCGCCGAAAGCGGCCTGAGCCATCATGATCTCAGCGATCGAGAGCCCGAGGTGGTCGTGCTGGAAGAGCGTCAAGATCGCCATCGGGAAGAGCGACATCATCATCGCGTGATGCAGACAGAGCAGCATCGGATTTCGCGCGAGGCGGCGCTCGAAAGGGCGGTCGCTGGTCGCTGTCGGAGTCGAAATCATAAAAATACCCGCAGGGCATAGAGGGTGGGCCGGCGGGCGTCGGGGTTGATTCTCCCGATTTCACACGGGGGCAGCAAGCGTTCTCGGGCGAGTCGGGCATTCCCCTATCTCTGCGGCCCTCCATTATATTTTGGCTGCACGTGGTGATTGTCCCGCGCCAGATTGCGAGAGAGAGCCCTTGCCACGCACCGGGGGAGGTGTGCTAAGCGGGTATTCCGCCGGGGGGTGGGGCTGGAAATCAGCGTCTCAAGAAAATTCGCGCTGTTTCCGATCCCCGCAGATGATCGGCAAGGACTCAGACGGGCAAGCGCGCCGGAGGGCAGCCCATTGCAGAAGGCTCCAATCGATCAGGGGCCCTCAAGCCAGGACCGAGGAAGCATGGGGAAGTCGCTCGTCATCGTGGAGTCGCCGGCCAAGGCACGGACGATCAACAAATATCTCGGTCATGATTTCGTGGTGAAGTCCAGTGTCGGGCATATCCGCGATTTGCCCGTGAGCGGATCCGGGAAGCCCGTCGATCCCAAGGCGAGAGCCGCTGCGGCCGCCAAGACCCGCAAAATGCCGCCGGCGAAGCGCGAGAAACACAAGAAGGAGCAGGCCAAGAGGGCGCTCTTCGCGCGCATGGGCATCAATCCCGAGAAGGACTGGGTCGCGAATTACGAGATCCTTCCGGGCAAGGAAAAGGTGGTCACCGAGCTCAAACGGCTCGCGATGGATGCGGATCAGATCTATCTCGCAACGGATCTGGATCGCGAAGGGGAGGCGATCGCCTGGCATCTGCGGGAGGTGATCGGCGGCGACGAGAAGCGCTTCAAGCGGGTCGTTTTCAACGAGATCACAAAGACTGCGATCCGCGCCGCCTTCGATGATCCGGGCGAGCTGGATATCTCCCGGGTAAATGCCCAACAGGCGCGTCGCTTCCTCGACCGGGTCGTTGGCTATATGCTCTCGCCGCTGCTCTGGGCCAAGCTCGCGCGTGGGCTCTCCGCTGGCCGGGTTCAGTCTGTCGCGGTTCGACTGGTCGCCGAGCGCGAGAAGGAGATTCGTGCCTTCGTTCCCGAGGAATTCTGGGAAGTCCACGCGGACACGCGCACGAAGGCGAAGGAGAAGCTTCGGCTCGAGGTTGCCAAGCGGGGCGGTGAAAATTTCCGTCCGACGAGCGAGGAAGAGACCAACGTTGCGCTGCGGCTGCTCGAATTGGCCGACTACGAAGTTGTCGAGCGTAAGGATAAACCGACCAAGACGCGTCCGAGCGCGCCCTATATTACCTCCACGCTCCAGCAATCTGCGAGCACGCGCCTCGGATTCAGCGTCAAGAAAACGATGATGCTGGCCCAGCGGCTCTACGAAGCCGGGCATATCACCTACATGCGAACCGACTCGACGAATCTCTCGTCCGAGGCGGTCGACGGGTGTCGTGCACTGATTCAGTCCGATTTTGGCGATCGATACCTGCCGGAAACGGCGAATTCCTATTCGAGTAAGGAAGGCGCCCAGGAAGCGCATGAAGCGATCCGTCCTTCGAGCGTCGGGGTGAAGCCGGGATCGATCGGGGGCCTCGAACGTGATCAGGAGCGGCTCTATGGCTTGATCTGGCGCCAATTCGTGGCCTGCCAGATGATGCCCGCGGAATACCTGTCGACGAATCTGACGATCAAAGCCGGTGATTTCGTTTTGAAGACCCGCGGCCGTATCCTCGTCTTCGATGGACATACCGCTGCACAGCCGCCGACCGGGAAGGCCAGCGATTCGAATGTCGCGCTGCCCGACGTGCAGGTCGGCGACATTCTGAACCTCGAACGGCTCGAACCGAAGCAGCATTTCACGAAGCCGCCGACGCGCTTCGGCGAGGCGAGCCTCGTCAAGGAACTCGAGAAGCGCGGAATAGGAAGGCCCTCGACGTACGCGTCGATCATCTCGACGATCCAGGATCGTGGTTATGTTCGGCTCGACAATCGCCGCTTTTACGCTGAGAAGATGGGCGAGATCGTGACCGAGCGGCTCGTCGAGAATTTTGGCGACCTGATGGATTATGGATTCACGGCCGGGCTCGAAGAGGCACTCGACGAGGTCGCCGTCGGTTCGAAGAAGTGGAAGAAAGTCCTCGGTGATTTCTATGTCGACTTCCGAAAGAAGCTGACCGCCGCCGAGAGCCAGACCAAGGGCATGCGTCAGAACTCACCGACGGATACGGATATCCCGTGTCCGAAATGCGAGCGTCCGATGCAGATCCGGACCGCGAGCACTGGCGTGTTCCTCGGCTGTTCGGGTTATGCGCTGCCCCCCAAGGAGCGGTGCAAGAGCACGATCAACCTGATCTCGGGAGATGAAGTCGAGACGGTCGGCGAGGGGGACGATGCGGATGAGAGCGAAGCGCGACTGCTTCTCAAGAAACGTCATTGTCCGAAATGCGAGACGGCGATGGACAGCTATCTCGTCGACGAAGGACGCAAACTCCACGTCTGCGGGAGCAATCCCGACTGCACCGGCTTCGAAGTAGAGACCGGCGCATTCCAGATCAAGGGCTATGACGGTCCGGTTCTGGAGTGCGACAAATGCGGTGAGGACATGCAGCTCAAATCCGGCCGCTTCGGAAAATATTTCGGGTGCAGCGCGGAGGAGTGCAAGAATACCCGCAAGCTCCTACGCAATGGCGAGCCCGCCCCGCCCAAATGCGACCCGATCCCGATGGAGCACCTGAAATGCGAGAAGTGTGACGACTTCTATCTGCTCCGGGATGGCGCCGCGGGGATCTTCCTGGCGGCCAGCCAATTCCCGAAGCATCGCGAAACCCGGGCACCGACGGTCGAAGAGATCGTCAGCGTCAAGGATCAGCTCGATCCAAAATACAGATTCCTGGCGACCGCTCCGCTCGTGGATCATGAGGGACGGCCCTCGCTGGTTCGCTTCGCGCGCAAGACGAAGGAGCAATACGTCACCTCTCAGCAAGACGGCAAGACGACGGGCTGGCGCGCGCATTATGAAGGCGGCAAATGGGTCGAAGAGATTCCGCCCGCTAAGCCCGCCAAGAGGGCGGCGAAGGCCGGAGCACGCAAGAAGGCCGCCGCGCGCAAGTCGCCGGCGCGAAACAAGGCGGCCAAGAAGAAGGCAGTCAAGAAGAAGGCGTCCAGCACCTAGCCCATCACGTGCTTTGCGCGGCACGCTCTACCCGCCCTTTGCGGAGTCATGCCATGTCCCGTTCGCCGTCCCGTGTCGAGGAGAGACTCGATCGTCTCGAATCTCTCGACGCAATCCGGCAGCTCGTCGCAAAATACTGCCTCGCCCTCGATATGCGGGATCTCGACGCGTTGTGTGGGCTCTTTCCCGAGGATGTGCGCGTCAGTCGCGCCGCGACGGGCAGGCGTGCGCTCAAAGTCTGGTTCGACCAGACGATGCGCGAGCAGTTCACCGGGACCGCCCATGTCACAGGAAACCACGTCATCGAATTCGACGATCCGAATCGGGCGCGGGGCCTGGTCTACAGCCGAAACGAACACGAGACGGGCGACGAGTGGGTCATCATGACGATGATCTATTGGGACCGGTACGAGCGCATCGACGGGCATTGGCTCTTTCGTCGCCGATTGCCGCTCTACTGGTATGCGACGGATCTCAACAAGCCGCCGATCGGTGAGAACAAGATGCGCTGGCCGGGTCGCGACGCCTATGAGGGTGGCTACGCCGAATTCTTTCCGTCGTGGGAACATTTCTGGTCGGAGGCGTACGAGGCGGATAGCGATGTGCCCGCGCCCGCCGAGATCGACGCATTTCTCGAGCGGATCGGGCCCAGAGATGATTCCTTCTCTGTTCGGGTTCGCTGAGGGAATGGGGTGCGGACCCTCGGCCGTTCCTGGCGAACCTTGTCTGCAAGGGGATCGCCGTAAAAATGCCCTAGGTTTTCGGCATGACTTCCCGAACTCGATCCGTCCTCTCCCGTGTGGCTGTTGGCCTGCTGCTGCTCCTCCTCACCGGTTATGTGATCTGGCGTTCGTTAGGCGGAGCGGTCGGCATCGCCGAGTCGGGCTTGCCCGAATTCCCGGATTGGCCATCGCCGAGCGCGGATCTCTCGGCCGGGGGAGAGGGCGAGTTCTACTTCACCAGCTATTCGCCCTATGATTTCGACATCCTGCTTCATGCCTGGCCCCTTGCGGTTCCGACGACGGGCTTCGGAACGCTGGTCCTGCCCGAGGGGGCGAGCGCTGATCGGCCGGTTCCGGCCGTCGTCCTCGTCCACGGAAGTGGAGGCATCGCACCGGGTCGCGAGAGGCGGGTCGCTCGGACGCTTGCGGACGCGGGAATTGCGGCCTTCGTGATCGACTATTACGCGCCGCGTGGGATCACCGAAGAAACCGGTTATATGTCGAAGGTGCTCGCGGTCACCGAGTTCGATGCCGCTGCGGACGCCTACGGGGCGCTCCTCCTGCTGTCGACACATCCGGCGATTGACGGCGAACGGATTGGCATGATGGGCTTCTCCTATGGGGGAATGGCGGTGCGGATCGCGATGGACGAGCGCGTGCGGGAGAGCTATGCGCCGGAGCATCCCGGCTTCGCTGCCTTCGTCGACACCTATGGACCCTGTTTCCAGGATTGGGGAACGACCCGGGTCAATGGTGCTCCGCTCTTGACGCTGCGCGGGACCGAGGACCGATCGAATGATCTGACGGCGTGCGCAGAGCGCGAAGCGGAGCTGATTTCGCTGGGGATCGACGTCGATGCTCGAATCTATCAGGGGGCGGGGCATGCCTGGGAGAGCGAGACCCCACGCCGATTCTTCGAAGATTCCCCCTACGTCGCTGGCTGTACGATTCGCTACGACGAGGCGGGTCATTCGTGGATCGACGATGTTCCGATCGTGAACGGGGATCCCGGGGATTCTCGCGCACAGCGGGTCGTGATGAGACTTTCGAGTGGGAGAGCAATGGCTTCGTGCGTGGGTTCCGGATACCTGATTGGACGCGACGACGAGACCCGTGAGAAAGCGACGCGTGACTTCCTGGAATTCTTGACCCGGGTGTTCCGGCCCGCTGCCGCGATGGGCTCGGGTGGAATCTAGGCGTGGGGTGGCCGATCACGCGTCGGTTTCGGATCGGGTGCCCTCCATTTAGTGACCCACTCGCTGGGTGAGCTCGTGCTGCGGGGACTCCTCGGGGAGCATTCGTTCGAGCGGCTCGGCCGAGCGGGATGTTGGCTCCGCCGAATTCAGGCAGTGAGATTGCGGATCGACTGGCTGGTCGGCGCTGGCTCGAGTCCATCATGGGGCCGCTCTCCACGCAGCTCGGAACCGGTGAGGGCGACCTGCCCAGGCGATTACCGATCCCCCGATTCCCTTCGGTGTCATCGCGGGGGACCAGTGGATCAGCCCCTGTTGTGGGCCCCCTCTGGCTGCTGGCTCCCCACGACGGAACGGTGAGTGTCGTCAGCACGCATCTGTGGGGGATGCGGGATCACATTGTGTTGCCTTACACGCACACCTTCATCATGAACGCGGGGCGCGTCGCCCATCAGATCGACCGATTCCTGAGGTCCGGAAGATTCGAGCGAGACGAGCGCTCGCCGCCGGACGGGGCGGTTCCACTGGACTAGGAAGTCACCCGGGGGTGATTCGGTGTTATCCCGATGGTCGTCTGGGGCCCCTTGGCAGGCGGTCGGGCGATCGAGTAGGCTCGCAAGGCCGATTGACGCGGGTCCCGCGGATCTGTCCGGCTATTCCCTCTCGTTCTCGTGTGACCTAACGCGGATTCGAGAGTCGGAGCGGCTTGGGTGGAGAAGGGGGAGAGGCAGATTCGAGATGGGATCAGTACTTTGCGTTTTCTGGTGCGGCGCGTTCCATCCTGGGGCCGTCGGAGAAAGATTCGGTCGAGGCGAAATCGAAAGCGTCGTCCGAGCAAGAGCCCGAGGCAGGATCTGCGATCCTGGGTTTTGGGTACGGAGTGAGTTCGTGAAGAAGATTTATGTTGGCAATCTACCCTGGGCCACGACAGACGACGATCTGCGAGAGCTCTTCGCTACCTACGGCGCGGTTCAGTCCTCCGCAGTTGTAAACGACCGCGAGACCGGTCGCTCCCGAGGATTCGGATTCGTCGAGATGGAAGGGGCGGATGCCGACAAGGCAGTCGCTGAGCTGGACGGTCGTGATTACGGTGGCCGCGCGCTTCGTGTCAACGAAGCGCTGGACAAGCGTCGTGGCGGCGGCGGCGGCGGCGGCGGTGGCGGCCGCGACGGCGGTGGCGGTGGTCGCTGGTAGAGCATTCGACGATCGAGAGCCCCGATGATTGCGCCGGGGCTTTCGTGTGTCTGGGGTCTACTCCCTCGATTTCGCTGTGGCGTAGGGTGCGCGCGCCCGAGTGCTGGCGGTTCGTTCGCTGCGTGAATTCGACCGGCTGATTCGTTCGCGTCGGCTGGCCTTCTCGGTCGGATCGCGCGACGTTTGGAAGCGATGAACAAGATCACCACACGTGCCTTGCTCGCGCGCCCGCTCGTGATTGCTGCGGGTGCTGCGGCTTCTGCGCTGGTGAAGCCCTCCCTTCAGACCGGCAGCCTCTTGATCTGGATCGTCGGTATCTTCGGCGGCTTGAATCTCGCGGTGGTTGCGCTGTGGTGGGCTGGTGCGGGGCAGGGCCTGTCGCGCCACGCGGTTCTGGTTTCGCCGGTGGTCGGTCTGCTCGGCTGGGGCGCACTCGCGACTTTCACCGGTGGACTCGAGTCGCCCTTCGTCGCTGCGATCTTTTTCGAGATCGCGCTCGGCATCGTTTCGATGGGCCCACGTGGAGTACTGTGGGTCGCGGCGAACGGGGTCGCCCTTCTGGTGCTCCTCGAGTTTCTTTATGGATTTTCTCACGGCTGGCAACTCCTCGTTCTGGAATGCCTCTTCGTGATGGCGATCGGCGGCCTGGGCGTGGGGATGTCCGATCGCCGCCGCGTCGCCGAGGTCGCGCTTCGAACGCAGGGGCGACAACTCGGCCAGCGACTCGAGGCTCTTCAGCGAGAACTCGAAGATGAGCGCGTGGTCTCGCGTGTCGGCGGGAACGTCGCTCGGCTGGCACATGGCCTCAAGAATGCGGTTCATAGTCTGCGCGGCTTCGTCGGCTTGATCGAACCCCAACTCGAATCCGGGGCGGGGACGAATGCGGTGCTGGCTGGGCTGCGCACGGCGATCGATGATCTCGAAAAGCTTGCGCGGATGACCCTGGCCGAGGATGGGCGGGTCGCGGATGCATCGCCGCTCGTTGCGGGCGAAGGGCACGCGAGGCTGGCAGCCGTCGTCGAGCAAGCGCGTTGGGAGATCGCGGCAGCGAGTCCCGATGTGAGCTGGTCCATTCGAAATCAGAGCGAAGGCGAGGAGCTCCTCGTCGGTCTCGGCGAAACGACGCTGTTGGAGCTACTGGTCATCCTGATGCGGAACGCCGTGGAAGCGATGGACGGGCGAGGTCGCGGCAGTATCGAATGCGCACGCATCGGTGAGCGCTGTCGGCTGATTGTGCGCGACGAGGGTCCGGGATTCGCTGCCGAGGATCTCGACAAGATTTTTCAGCCCGGATTCACGACGAAGAACGAGGGCAGCGGATTCGGGCTCTTCTTGGCACGCCGAATCGTCGAAGATCATGGGGGGGCACTCGAATTGAGGGCCGGCGAGGAGCGGGGAGCCGTCGTACAGGTAGACCTTCCGCGGGTGTCGGCAGGGGGCGCGGAATGAGCGGTGAGTCGAGCGTGATCTCGCGGCCTTCTTTGAGCGCAGGGGAGACATGGCCGATTCGATCCTAGTCGCAGAGGACGAACGCGCGTCGGGCGAGTACCTGAGACTCCTCCTCGAGGAGTTGGGCTTCGATGTGCGCCTCGTCGCGAACGGTGTGGAGGCGCTGCTGGCACTCGAGGCGGGGCGCTTCGATCTGGTCGTCACCGATCTGCGCATGCCCTCGATGGATGGCTTCGAATTGCTGACCCACCTCGGGCAGCGCTGGCCGAATCTGCCCGTGATCGTCCTGACCGCGAACGAGGATGTCGCCGATGTCATCGAGGCCGTCCGCCTCGGGGCGGTCAACTACCTGCTGAAGCCTGCGACCCCGGGCAGTGTCGGATCGGCGGTCGAACGGGCGCTCCTGACCCGCAAGCGCTCCGTAGTGACGGACTCCGCCGTCCCCGAGCTGGTCGGATCCAGCAAGGCGATGGTCGAGGTGCGTCATCGCGTCCTGATGGCGGCACGCAGCGATGTCCACGTGCTCGTGACCGGCGACACGGGAACCGGAAAAGAACTGGTTTCGCGGGCGATCCACACCCACTCCGGGCTTTCGAAGGGCCCCTTTGTGGCGCATAACTGTGCGCTCTCGCCCTCGGATCTCTTCGAGAGCGAGTTCTTCGGTCATCGGCGTGGCTCGTTTACCGGTGCCGATCGGGACCGTCGTGGGCTTCTGCGGGAGGCGCATGGGGGCGTGCTCTTCCTCGATGAACTCGAAACCCTCGATCTCGGATTTCAAGCGAAGCTGTTGCGGGTGATCGACGACGGTGAGGTCCGGCCGGTCGGGGCGGAGCGTGCCGAGCGGGTGAATGTCCGTTTCGTGGCCGCGACCAACCGCGAGTCGCAGGTCATGATCGATGAGGGCAGCCTACGGGAGGATCTCTACTACCGGCTGCGTGGGGTCGAAATCAAGTTGCCTGCGCTCGCGGAGCGGCGAGAGGATATCCCGATGCTGATCACGCATTTCGACCGACCCGGCTCGGGGGGGGTCACGCCGGAGGCCAGCGCGGCGCTCTGCGGCGCGGCGCTCCCGGGCAACGTTCGCCAGCTGCGGAATATCGTTCAGAGTGCGCGCGCTGCGGCGGGAGATCACGCCATCGGTCTCCTCCATCTCCCCACGGATCAGATCGAAGGTGATCGCCCGCCCGCGATGTCGCAGGGCAGCGGATCAGAGGGTGTACCGCGCGGCGTCAGCCTGCGGGAGATCGAGCGTCGTGCGATCGTTCAGGCACTCGAGGATTGCGACGGCAATCGCACCCGGGCCGCCAAGCTCCTCGACATTGATCGCTCGACCCTGCGACGCAAGGTCGCGGATTACGAGATCGAATCTTGAGCACCGGCGAGCGGGATCCGATGGCGTGGGCGGTCGGAGGCTTGCGCGCGTTCGGCTAGGGCCGGGAAAAGGCAGGATTGGTGTTGGCGGTCGGGCTGGAGCCGAATCTCCGCTGCAGGCCCGCCAGATGGCGGTCGAGTGTGGCGAGTTCAGCGGTCGAATGCCCGACGAACTCGACGCCGTAGCCGGGGACCTCGATTCCTTCGGCTTCTCGCGCTCGCAACGCTCGGCGGGTCCAGGCGACGCGTCCCATGAGCTGTAATTCCTCGATCTCGGGCAGGCCGATCGCGATGATGACGCGTCGACCGGCTGCCAGGGGCTCCCAGGAGCGGACGAAGGCACCACCGCGGGATAGGTTCGCGGTCGTCGCTTCGGCGCTGCGGAAGAACGTCTTGCCCGTATCGAGATCGATTTCGGCATCGACCGTCGAGATGCGTACGGGGAGCGCCGTCGAGACGCGCGGAAATTTCTGCAAGCCGGTTTGCGCTTGTCGCCACTGTCCCATGGGAGTCCCCTCTCATCCGATCGCATCGGCGGTCGAGGAGGCGGCTTGAGCGCCGAGATCAAAGTGTGGTGTTATCTACCCTGTCCTTCATCGAAGGAGGGCATGCGAACCCGATTCATCGCGCTCAGACGAGATTCAAGAGATGTGGATGACTCATCGTGTTGTTGTCGCCATCGCCATCGCCATCGATGTGTTGCGCTCGGTTCGGTCGGGGCGTCGCTGGATCGCGCGACTTCTCAGGGTTTCAAGCCGAGGAAGGGGAACTGAATCGCCTCGCTGCCCTCGGTCGCCTCTGATTCCGCTGCGTGGAGGTAGAGTGCCCTCTCTGCCGTGCTGAGACTTTCCGCCGCGGCTCGAGCCGCCTTGCGTCGGGCCGTCTTGCGGTGGTTCGTGAGGGATTCGGCGCTTCGGCTGAGATCGTTCGGAACGAACTCGGGGACCTTGGCCAGCTTGGCTCGAACCAAGCAGACTTCCTTGAGCAAGGCGATCGTGAGGCGCTTGCCCTCGACCTTGCCGCCGCGCCCGAGGGTGCAGAGGAGCGGTCCCGGGCCGTCCCCGCGGCGGTCGAGCCAATCCTCTAGAACGATCAGCTCGTCGTTCGTGAGCGCAACCTTGCGCCCGCGGCCGCCGCCACGGCTCGGTCGAGCTACGATGTTGCAGGCGCCGCTCTTGTTGTTGAACTTGACATTTTCGGGGGTGAGCGAAGTGATCTCCGCAATCTTCAGTCCGCGATAGACCAGCGAGAACAGCACCGCATCACGATACCCCTCGGCATTCCCCTCCGCCGCGGAAGCTGCGACCAGCGCGCGCAACTCGCCATCTCCCAGCAACCGTCCGCTGGGCGGCGAGGTCTTGGCCGTCTTGGCGGCGGCCCTGTTCTTAGTGGACCTCGCGACTGCAGCCTCTTCTTGCTCGGCGTCGAGCACGAAGCCGAGTTCGCAACATTCCTTGAGCACCTTCGAGAGGGTGCTGCGGATCTTCTGGACCAGGCGGGCGGGGTAGGCGTCCGGGACGACGCGGTAGCTGCGAGTCGTATCCCGGCGGCAGCGAAGCGTCTCGATGCGCGCCGGTGCGCCCTTTTCCTTGAGAATCGTGAGGGCAGCGGCGCCGTGATAGGGCTGGACCTGTTGCCAGGGAAACTCGACGCTGTCGCATTTGCCGCCGCTGATCACGGTTGCGAGGGTTTCGAGGGCCTCCTCGGCGATCTTGCGACTCTCTTCACTCCGGAAGCTGCTCAGGTAATTCTCGGCCGCACGGCGGCCCTTGGCGAGTTCAACGGGATGGAGCAGGAAGTCGATCGAGTCCTGCGGAGAGATCTTCGGGGTAGGCTGGGCGAGCGGGTCCGTGCTCGTTCCCTCCTCGAGATCGCTTGCTCGCTCGAGGGGCAGACCGCCTGCTTCCGGGGAAGCGATCAGGGCCTCCGCAAAAGCCTCGGATTGAATGGAAGGGGACGAAGCGGCCGAGGGGAGGGGGGGAGCAACTTCGACGGACAATTTCAATCCTCCTTGATGCGGGGTCAAGCCTGCCCCGGGGTTCCCATTTGGTCAAAAGTCGACTCGTATGTCAACTCTGCCGCCGCAGTGAGTCTTTTGAGATGAAAAAACTTCAAATATTCCAATATTTTAGGAATGACTACGAGGGCGTCCCGTGGGGATGTTGAGCGGTGATTCACACTGAGGTGCCCTCCGGGATACACTTGTTCCCATGCCGAGTTCTGACGATTCTGACCACGATTCCACCTTGGGCGAGTCCGCTCTGCCGCGCTTTTTCGAGGGCCTCGAATGGCCGGTTCCGACCGCTTTCGCTGCCGCGCTGGCCGCGTTTCGATTCGAGCAGGGGGATGTGTTGTTTCGGGATCCCAAGGCGTACGACGTGATCGAGGGCGAGGTGCGCTCGGCGACGACCGCGATTCAAGTGCTTCATCCCCCGCGCAGTGCGCGCGTGGCCCCCGCCGACTTCGACGGTGATCGCCGGCGGACGAGTTGGCAGAGTGAGGTGCGGGTCGAACTCGTCGATCTCGAGGCCGGCACCTCGGTGGTGCGTTCGATCAGCCAGGGGAAGTTGTTGATGGCGATCTGGCGAGGCGACGAGAGTTGGCTTGAGGCCGGTCGGGAGGAACCAGCGATTCCGCGCGGGGCTCGTGAGTTGGGTCGGCGGCTCGAACGTGCTCGGGGCGCCTTCGACGCGATGCAGAAGACCAAGAAGGGCTCGCGTTTCCTCTTCGTCGTGGACCTGGCGAGCGATGCCTCGCGCGTGAAGGCGCAGGCGGTCGAGGAGGCGCTGACGCCCCTCGGCGCACTCGAAGGGATCGATCTCTATCCGAATGCGGCGGGTATCGAGCAGGCCGAGGATTTTCATCCCCTGCTCCTACTGCGTGGTCTCGTCGTCGGCGGTGCGAGCGCCGAGCGTGTCGGGCAGGCGTTGCGAGGTGCGCTCTACAGCGCCTCGGAGCAATCCGATCGCGCGCCCGGGGAGCAGCCGGCTGCCGATCGCTTCTCGGTCGCTCGCCATGGGCTTCTCGACGAGATCGGTGGCTGAAGGGGATCGGTATTCCGGCGGCGTCCCCCGTCCCGGACTTTCGATTCCCCCGGTTATTCGATGAGGATCGTTGCGCTTTCGATCACGATCGGCAGCTTGGGCCGTCCGGGATCGCGCTTGGCTCCCAGGGACTCGATCTTGCGGATCACGGCGAGACTCTCGGGTGATTCGGCCCTCCCGAAAACCGTGTGGCGGTCGTCGAGCGAGGGCGTTTTCGCAAAAGTGATGAAGAATTGGCTTCCGTCGGTTCCCGGTCCCGCATTCGCCATCGACAGCACTCCGGCGGCATCGTGTCGTGCGGTCTTGCTGAACTCGCCCTGGTACTGATAGCCGGGCCCGCCGCTCCCATTGCCGGCTGGATCTCCACCTTGGGCCATGAATCCCTCGAGAACGCGGTGGAAGCTGAGCCCATCATAGAAACCGAGCCGGGTCAGATAGAACGTGCTGCCCACGTGCATGGGGGCGATGTCCTCGAGCATGCGGAAGCGAATCTCGCCCCGATTGGTCTTGAGCTTCCAGAAATAGGCCTTGGAGGGGTCGAAACGCACCTTCGGTGGCCGCTTGAGTGACCTTCGCCACCTGGGCCGGGAGGTGTCGATCCCGCTCTGGCGGATGAAAGCATCGATCGCCTTCATTGCCGGATCCGACGGTCCACGCTCGTCCGCGGTCGCTCCGTCGTTGCTGCATCCGACGATCAGACTCAAGAGGATGAGGGCCGCGGCTCGCCGGGAGAGGCGGTGGGGCGACGGGTTCGGGTGCGACATGTCGAGTGATTCTCCTCGTTCGGGGTGGGGGTCGCCCGGCGGGTGGGGAAGGGGGGCCCGTAGCGTAACGCAGGCCGAAGGGGAATCTGGCCCCTTCCGCGGCGCGTCTGGACTGCTCTATGCGCGAGGGCTCCGCCGGGATGAGGCGTTGCAGAGCCCGAGCGCTCGGTATTCGCCTTCGGCCGCGCCCGCCCAGTCGCGATTCGCCTTCGGGCTCGCAGGGCTCGGGTGCAGAATGCGGCCGATTTCGAGATCGAGGTCGCCGAGAACTGTACGCGCGCGGCTCTCGGCAAAGGCGCCGATGCCGATGACCCAATCGGGCTCGAGGATCTCGATGACGCAGCGGAGATGATCGTTGCAGGCGGCATAGAGCGGCTCCCGTTCAGCGACTGGGAGCTTATTGGGCGTTCGGTTGCGACCCGAGTCCTCCATGAAGACGAGAGGACAGAAATTGGCGACGAAATGATCGCGAAAAAAGTCCTCGGGGCGCTCCCAGTGTTTCGATATCGCGCCCCAGAGTCGCGCCCCGCTCACCTCGCTTCGGGCGCAGGCGAATCCGTCGACGGGGCGCCTGGGGTGCTCCGGGTCGGGCCGATCGATGCGCTCTTCGATCCCCATCCAGTCACGCACGGCCGCGATCTCGCCGAAGGGGACGCCGGTCTGGGTCATCCCGTAGGGCCCGGGGTTCATGCCGAGGAAGACGACGCGTTTCGGGCCGTCGCCAAAGCGATTGAGATAGCGGCGATGGGCGCGGCCGGCGTGGATCAGCGGGTTATAGACGTGCGTCACCGGCGCGCGAAAGCGCATCGGCTCGAGGGCTCGTGAGAGCCGCCGGGCGGCTCGGATCAGGCGGTCGGCATGGCCCACGGTCGTCGAGTCCTCTGGCTGGATTAGTGGATGCTGAGAGGGGGTCGCGGAGTGTAGACTGGTGCGGACCCGAACGCAGAGTGCGGGCGGGTGCGAAGGGGGGGGAATGTCGAACGGCGCGCTGGTTCTGATCGGGGTTGTGCTCGTGGTGCTTGTCGGCCTCACGCGGATGTGGCGAAAGGCCGAGGCGCGGGCGGTCCTTCTCGAGGTCGAGAAGGAAAAGCTCATCGGGGAGCGGCAAGAGCTCTCGGCCCGACTCTCCCGGGAGACCCAGGCGCGCAGGAAGCGGTCGGACGAACTCGCGGCCCAACGCAAGCGCGCGGAAAAGGCCAAGAAGAGAAATGCGAAGGGTGCGCAGGATCTGCCGCTCGGAACCGCATCTCGAATCGGTGACCTGGAAGAACAGATCGAACGGGTCGAGCGCGAGCGCGATCGAAGCTGCGCTGAGCGCGAAGAGCTGGCACAGCAGGTGGCCCGACTCGAAACGCGCGTCGAGTTTTCGGCGCGTGCCGTCGAGGAGGCGAGCGTCGCCCGGCGAGAGGCCGCGCGCGCGGCGGTTCCGGTCCCGGACGCCGGCGTCGAAGGGCTTCGGGCCGAATTGGCCGAGAAGGGCGAGCGGGCGGAGAAGCTCGCGGACGAGCTGCGGGTCGCGAAGGAGACCGAGGCGCGGATGCGCAAGCGCGTGAGCACTCAGGAACAGCTCTATGCCTCGGTGCGGGCCGAACTCGACATCAAGAAGGACCGACTCCGCACCCAGGAAGAGCAGATCCAACGACTTCGGGCACTCAAGGTGGCTGTTGCGGACTAGGGATCGCCCGGGAAAACGTGTTCGGGCAAGAATCGTTAGCCCGCTTCGCTCTTCGCTTCCGCCCAGGCCCAATCGAGCCAGGGCAGCAGAGCCTCGAGATCTGCTGTCTCGACCGTTGCCCCCCCCCAGAGCCGCAGTCCCGTCGGCGCATCTCGATAGGAATCGATGTCGAAGGCGACCCCCTCCCGATCCAGGCGCTTGGCGGCGGCCTTGATCGTGTTCGAAATTTCGCTGTCCTCGCGCCCGCGCGCCCAGTCGTCGACGATACGAAGACAGATCGACGTGCACGAACGCGTCGTCGCGTCCGTGGCCAGGAAGTCGGTCCAGGAAGAACGCTCGACCCAACGTGTCACCGCTGCGAGATTCGTCTCGGCGCGAGCCATCAGGCCGCTGAGTCCACCCACCGACTCCGCCCAGCGCAGCCCGTCGATCGCGTCCTCGACGCAGATCATCGACGGTGTGTTGATCGTCGAGCCCTCGAAGAGGCTCGCATTCAGTTTTCCGGCTTTGGTCATCCGAAAGATCTTCGGCATCGGCCACGGCGGCGTATACGACTCGAGTCGCGCCACCGCCCGCGGCGAGAGCGCGAGCATGCCGTGTGCGGCCTCGCCACCCAGCACCTTCTGCCAGGACCAGGTCACGACATCGAGCTTGTCCCAGGCGAGATCCATCGCGAAGGCGGCGGATGTCGCATCGCAGATCGTGAGTCCCTCGCGGGCGTCGTCGATCCAATCGCCATCCGGGACTCGAACGCCGGAGGTCGTTCCGTTCCACGCGAACACCACGTCGCGTGAGAAATCGACCGAGGCCAGATCGGGAAGTTCGCCATATTCCGCCGCCAGCACCCGATGGTCGGAGAGTCTGAGCTGGTTCACGACGTCGCCGACCCAGCCCGCTCCGAAGCTCTCCCAGGCGAGCAGGTCGACCCCTCGGGCCCCGAGCATCGACCAGAGCGCCATCTCGACGGCGCCGGTATCCGATGCGGGCACGAGACCCAGCTTCCAATCCTGCGGAATCCCGAGGATCGAGCGACTGCGTTCGGAGACCTCCTGGATGCGCGCCTTGGCGGGGGCGGCCCGATGGGAGCGACCCGTCAGGGACTCGCGGAGGACGTCGGTCTTCCAGCCCGGTCGCTTCGCGCAGGGGCCAGAAGAAAAATGCGGCCTGTCGGGGCGTTTTTCGGGGCGGGTCGTCACGGGTTTCCTCGGATGGCCCGGCGAGGCGGGCCTTCGGCCTCGGATCGGGAGGCGGCGCATTCTATCGACGAGCGGGCCGTCGGGCCACTTCCCATCGTTGGAATCGTCAAGGCGCGGACGCCCGCCCGCCCGGCCCCGAATTCATACTCGGAGGGCCCACCTCTTCGTGCCCGACATCGCTTCGGTCGAGTCCGAGATGGAGCGATCGGGTCCTCGAGCCGTGTAAATTTCCCTCCTGCCGGAATCTGGTAGAGTCCCGCCGCTCGGATTTGGCCCTCGCTCCTGGGGGCCACCGATCGAGCGTCGAGGAGAAGGAACGCCGATGTCTGCAGAGGATGGAGCCGCTTCGAGCACAGAAGCGAGTGGGCCCTATTACCACCTGCGCGTTGCCGATGTCATCGTGGAGACGGCCGACTCGAAATCCATCGTCCTGGAGGTACCCGCGGAGTTCGCCGAGCGTTTTTCCTATGAGGCCGGTCAATTCTTGAGCTTTCGCGTCGAGGTCGCGGGCCATCGGCTGGTCCGCTGCTACTCGCTCGCGAGTGCGCCTGGTCTCGACGCCGGTCACAAAGTGACCGTCAAGCGCGTCGTCGACGGTCGCGCATCGAACTGGATGAATGATGAGGTCTCGGCGGGAGATGAACTCGAAGTGATGCCGCCAGCCGGCGTCTTCGTTCTGCGTGAAAGCGATCAGCCGCTGGTGCTCTTCAGCGGCGGCTCGGGAATCACGCCCTGTATCTCGATCCTCAAGACGGCGCTCGCGACGACATCCCGCCAGATCAAATTGCTCTACGCGAATCGCGACGATCGCTCCATCATTTTCAAGGATGAGCTGAACGCGATGCTCTCGCTGCATGCCGATCGGCTCGAGATCGTCCATCGGCTCGACGATGTGCACGGGTTCTGCGATGCGGCGCTCATCGTCCAGGAGATCGGTCCGCGCACGGACGCGGATTTCTACATCTGTGGCCCCGGGCCCTTCATGGACGTGGTCGAAACCGGCCTCGAGAGCCTTTCGGTCCCCTCCGACCAGATTCATATCGAACGTTTCGAGTCGCTCGATTCGCCGAGCGCCGCAGCCTCCGCTCCGGTCGACACGGCCGACGGTCAGGTCGTGACGATCGTGCTCGACGGCGATGAAACCGATGTCGTCGCCGCTGAGGGGGAGACGATTCTCGCCGCCGCGCGACGGACCGGTCTCGAGCCGCCCTTCGCCTGCGAGGAAGCCTATTGTGGTTGCTGCATGGCGAAGGTGGTCGAGGGTGAGGTCACGATGAAGATGAACGACGGCGGCATCGACCAGCGCCAGATCGACGAAGGCTGGGTCCTGACCTGTCAAGGCCTCGTGAAGGGCAAGGTTCGGGTCGAATATCCCGACTGACGCAGCGGCGCGCAGAACCGCTGGTCGCGCCGCGTCTCGTTGCGGCGATCGTCAGGCGTCGGGGTCGGAAAGCAGATCGAGCCCGACCATTCCGGCGAGTTCCGAAAGTGCGATCTCGGGTGCCTCGACCTTGATCGTGGCCATCCCCAGCGCCCGAGCGGGTTTCAGGTTGGCACCGATATCATCGAGGAAGACGACTTCTTCGGGGGGGCTCCCGAGTCGCTCACAGGCGAGGCGGTAGATCGCGGGGTCCGGTTTTCGCAGGCCCTCGACACTCGATTCGATGAATACGTCGAAGAATCCCTTGAGCGCGCGCGTGCCATCGCTTCGAATCGGATCCGCTTCCTCTTTTTCATTGTGGGCCCAATTGTTGGTGAGCGCGCCGACGCGGAAGCGCGCGGCGCGCAGCCTCTCGATTGCCGTGAGCATCGCCGGTCTCGCTGAAGCTTCGCCCGCTATTCGATTCATCATTACTCGGGCGTCCATTTTGAGTCCTGCGGCTCGGCAATCCGCCTCGAAGGCCGGGTAGAAGATTTCGAGCCCGATTTCTCCGCGTTCGAGACGTGACCACGCACCCGTGGGCGCGCTCATGGCGGCGACGCGGTTGATCGCGTTGCGCTCGAGTCCGAGTTCGGCCTCGTAGTCTCGAATGGCCTGGAGAGGCGAACCCAGGACGACGCCGCCGAGATCGAAGAGGACTGCCGTTCTACTCATGGGGTGCAGCTTAGCAACCGAATACCCCACGTCGGGCGGCGCGCAGCGTCTCCGGGTCGCGCGAGAAGACCAGGACCGGTCTCGGGTCCAGCGGGTCATTCTTCGTCGAGAGGTCGAGCAGGATCGCGTCGTCCGGAAGCCCCGTCACGAGGCGATCTCGCCAATTCCCGCCTTCGTCGTCCTGATAGGTGAGGGCAAATCCGCGTCGATCGCCGGGAGTCAGCGAGAGGGCTTCACGCACGATGGGGAGCGCGCGGCGTACGAGCCCGATGGTGACCAGCCCCATCGTCGTCCGTGCATTGAACTCTACCGCTCCCCGCATGCGTTCGCGGGCGGTGCGGTCATCCTTCGCGCCTTCGCGATAGCGGAAGGAGTCGACGCCACAGGGGCCCGTGAAGCCGAGCGCGTACGCGCGGGATGCGACGGCGGCGGCGTCGGCGCGGAGCGTCTCGTCCTCGGGGTCTCCCGAGAAGACCCGACCCCGCGAGTCGACCTCACCGCAGTGCCCGCGATAGAGGCCACTCGGGGTCGACCACATTTCGAGGGATCCGAGAATCGTAGGGAGGCCGTCCCTTTCCTCCCGACGGGGGACCATGAGCGATACCGAATAGTCGCCGACGCGATCTACCCAGGGCTCGAAGATCGCTCCGCCGCGTTCGGCGAGGCGCGGCAAGGCCCCGCGTACGTCCGGGGTGTCGACGCGGTCGCGTCCAGCGACGCGCCCCCGTCCGCTGCTTCCGATGCGCGGTTTCAGCGTGAAGCGGCGCTCGCTCCACGCCGGCCAGTTCGCCAACTCGTGGTCGAGGCGCGGCAGGAGTTCGTCGGGCGCGCGCAGCGCTTTGCTTTCGAGGATCCTCACGAGGGGCGCGAGTTGGCGCGGTGCGAGCCCGAGTTCCGCGGCGGCCGCAACCGCAAAAGCCTTGTCGTGAACGGATCCGACGGTCGCGGGTGAGGGTCCGAAGAGTTCGGTCGCGAGCTTTGCGCGGGTCTCGTTCGCGAGCGATTCCGTGTTGAGCCAGGCGAACGGGCCCGGAGTTCCGACGAGCCACTCGAAGGCCGGAGGATCCGCGGGAGATTCGAAAGCCGTCGGCCAGAGCTCATTGCGATGGAGCTTCGACCAATCGCCCCGCGCGTCCGGAACCCGCAAGCGCGCGTCGGAACCGAATAACAGGCACCATAGATGGGCGGCGGTTCGGACGCGTGGCTGATCGCGATAGGCGCGCCAATCGTCTCCCTCTTCAGCACCGAGATTCGGGAGGAGGTCGATCCCTTCACGGACGGTGATGCTCATGTCGTGGACTTCTCCTCGGGGCCGGCCCCGCTGTCCCCCCCCGCGGTGCGCGCCGCTCCGTGCCTCCTCTCTGGGTTCGACCGGGCTCGCCGCACGTATTCGATCAGGGCCTCGCTCAGGCCTGCGCGCCGGCGCGGAGCGACTTCGAAGCGTCGACCCTTTGCGCGGGCCGGACCGAGCGGGAAGGGGACCGCCTCGAGATAGGCCTCGAGATCATCGGCTTCCTTCTCGGCCGGGTTCTCTCCCGCCCTGGCGAGGGCCCTTCGATTCGCATTCGTGAGCCGCGCGAGCCAGTGGGCGGCCAGGGCGACGTGCGCTACCTCCTCGTCGTGCACGGTCTGACAGACCTCGGCACTCTCGGCGTCCCCCGCCGCTGCAAAACCGTCGCGATAAGTCAGGCTGAAGTCGAGGTTCGCCTGTTCGAGAGTGAGGCCCATCGCCGCAAGGAATGCGCGAGGGCCAGCTGGAGAGGCGGCGATCACGGGTGCCTGGCGCCAGAAATAGTCAGAGTGATCACCGGTCTCGAAGGTCGCACCGTGGGCTTCGAGCCGGTCGAGATAGAGCCGACAATGTCTCTGCTCGTCGACCAATGCGGAGAGTAATCCTCGTCGCAGCGCTGCTGGAAGCTCGGGCCATCGCACCAGGGCCCACGCGAAATATTCGACCGCTTGAAGTTCGTGGTGCGCGAAACGCGCGAGGCAAAGGATCCGTTCTTCCGGTTCGTGCAGGCGTCCGGGTCGGGGTAGCCGATCGCTGCCGCCGGCCATGCGCAGACCGGCGTCGCGGACGGGACGATCGATCTTGACTGCGGGCCCCGAGGGTGTGTCCGCTAAATCTGTACGATCGACCCCGAGCGGTGGGGTGAGTTTCGTCTCCAGATCTCCGCTCCTCAGGAGCCGAAGGCAGAAGGCGCGTATGCTGTCCGGCGATCCGAGTTGGCTTCGCGGGGGGGATTCCATGGCTCGGGGCAGGGTAGGCCATCTCGTGGCGGCCATGGTGGGAGCGGGCGACCTTCCAGCTAGAACGTGTTTCAATCCCGAGTGAAACGTGTTTCAATCCCGCCCCATGGCTGGCGAATCTCCTGAACCCCTGCTCGAGGTGCGCGCTCGTCGGATCATCGAAACGACGATCGAGCTGGCAGAAAAGGGGGGCTTTGAGGCGGTTCGCTTGCGGGATGTGGCGGACCATGCGGGGGTCGCGATGGGGACGCTCTATCGGCGCTTCCGGAGCAAGGAAGACCTGCTGGTCGCCGCGCTGGAGCTCGAGACGCGCGCGATGGCCGAGCGCGTCGAGCGGCGTCCGCCAAAGGGCGCGACGGCGAGTGAGCGCGTGGTGGGTTTCTTTGCGATGGCGACGCGCGGGATGCTGCGTCGGCCGAACCTGTCCCGGGCGATGTTGAGGGCTTCGGCGGTGGGGGAGGCGGTTCTGGTCGAGAAGGGCGAGATCTTTCATGACCTGATGCTGGGAATGGTCGTCGGCGCGATTCGTGGCACTCCGATTCGGATCGGGGGCGACACGTTGAGCGAGCGCGAGCGCTTGCTCGGCGAGGTCCTGAATCAGATCTGGTTTGCCGTGATGGTGGGGTGGTCGAGCGGACTGCAGACGCGGGCCACGATCAACAAGCGAATGCGCGCCTCCGTCGAACTCGTTCTGGGCGACCCGAAGCACGCTCCTTGAGGCCTGCCACCCCGATCGGGGTGCTCACGATCAGTCGAGGCCCGTCACGCGAGCCCTGAGAAACGACCGCATCGAATCGAATGCTTGCGGTCCATAGAAAGGTGAAAAAAAATGAGAGAAGCAGTCATCGTCGAGGCGGTTCGATCGCCCATTGCACGAGGCAAGATGATCAAGGGTGAACTGTCCGGTCTGCATGCGGCCCGGCTCCTTCGCAAGGTTCAGACCGCCGTTTGCGAGCGCGCGGGCGTTCCGACCCGGGATGTCGAACAGATCATCGGCGGCTGCGTAACGCAGGCCGGTGAACAGTCGAATAATATCACCCGTCAGGCCTGGCTCTCGGAGGGAGACGATTGGACTTGCGGCGGCACGACGATCGATACCCAGTGCGGCTCCGGCCAACAGGCCAATAGCCTGATCAATGCACTCGTGAAGGGTGGCTCGATCGATGTCGGCATCGCGTGTGGTCTCGAGGTCATGAGCCACGTTGGCCTCGGTGCGAACGTGATCAATGGCCCAGGCTATTTCGTGCCCCCGGAGTGGCCCTGGGATTCTCCGCCGGACCAGTTCACGATGGCCCAGCGGATCGCGGACAACCGCGGGGTCACGCGCGAGGACGCGGATGCCCTCGGTCTGGCTTCGCAGCAGAAGGCGGCGACGGCGCGTGACGAGGGACGCTTCGAACGCGAGATCGTGCCGATCGAGGCGCCGGAACTCGGTGAAAATGGCGAGCCGACCGGTAATACCGTGACGGTCAGCCGCGATCAGGGCATTCGCGAGTCCACTCCAGAGGGGCTCGCGCAGCTGAAGCCCGTGATGGAAGGCGGCATCCACACCGCCGGCAACTCCTCGCAGATTTCGGACGGGGCCGCAGCTGTGCTGATCATGTCGAAGGAAAAGGCCGACGAGTACGGTCTCAAACCTCGCGCGCGGATCCTGCAGGACGTGCTCGTCGGCACCGATCCCTATTACGGACTCGACGGACCGGTGGACGCCACCAAGGCGATCGAGAAGAAGACGGGCATGAGCGTCCGCAACGATATCGATCTCTATGAGGTCAATGAAGCTTTTGCTTCCGTCGTTCTATCGTGGGCCGGCGTCAACGATATCGACATGACCAAGGTGAACGTCAACGGTGGTGCGATCGCGCTCGGTCATCCGGTCGGCGCGACCGGCTCTCGACTCATCGTGACCGCGCTTCACGAGCTCGAGCGGACGGGCCAGGGGACGGCGTTCATCACGATGTGCTGCGGTGCGAATGTCGGCACTGGCACGATCATCGAGCGACTCTAGATATTGACGGAGCGGCTCCAGTGAGCGCGCATCGATTCAGGAGATTCGAATCATGAATGAGTTGGACGGAAAGGTTGCGGTCGTCACCGGGGCGGGCCGTGGGCTCGGGCGCGCACATGCGCTCGAATTGGCACGCCTCGGCGCGCGCGTGGTCGTGAATGATCTCGGTGTGGCGTCGGATGGCAGCGGGCGCGACGAGTCGGCGGGCCAGGCGGTCGTCGAGGAGATCAAGTCGTCGGGCGGCGAGGCCATCGCGCATTTCGGTGACGTCGCGGATTGGGAAGACTCGAAGTCGATGATCGCGGCTGCGGTCGAGAGCTTCGGTGACTTCAATATCCTCGTCAGCAACGCGGGCTATTGCCGCGACAAGATGATCTTCTCAATGGATGAGGCGGATTTCGATTCGGTGATCCGTGTGCATCTGAAGGGGCATTTCTGCGGCATCCGCCACGCCAGCGAATATCTCCGCAACAAGGGCAAGGCCGAGGGGGAGGTCTATGGCCGCATTCTCAGCACCGCCTCGGAGGCGGCCTTCTTCGCGGACCCGGGTCAGCCGAATTATTCGGCCGCCAAGGCCGGCATCATCGCGATCACGAATGGGGCCGCGCAGGCGCTGGCCAAATATGGTGTCACCGCGAACACGTTCATGCCGCGAGCACGAACGGCGATGACCCTGGTCGGCCAGACCGCCCAGTTCTTCGAAAAGCCGGAAGAGGGGTTCGACACCTTCGATCCAGATAATGTGTCACCGCTCGTCGGCTGGCTGGCCTCGCCTTCTGCAGCGAATGTCTCGGGCAATGTCTTCATCGTTTGGGGAAAACAGATTTCGGTCATGGATTACCCGAAGCGGGCAAGTGAGTTCGACAGCCCGGACGCGTGGAATCATGAATCCGTGGGCGCGGCGCTCGGTGGCTTCTTCGAGGACCGGGAGCCTGTGAAGAACAGCTTCATCGTTCCGGCGGTCTTCTAAGGGTGCGAGGGAGCCGGAAGGAAGAGGACCGAAGGTGTGGATGCCGGTCTCCTGGAGAGGGGTCGGCACCTCTCGTTTCGGGATGCTGTTGGGGGTGTTGCGAGTTGTGTAGGCTCGTCGCAGTGGCCATTCCGGTCCCGGGAGAGCGACGATGGCGAGCGAGTTGAAGAGATGGCAGATCGGCGATGTGAAGGTCACGCGGGTCGTCGAGCAGGTCGCGCCGCTGCCTGCGGAGCAGTTGCTCGCGAATGTCGAGAAGGCTCGACTCGCCCAACATGCGGCCTGGCTCGTTCCCCATTTCATGAACGACGCGGGTGAGATCCTGCTCTCGATTCATGCGCTCGTGGTCGAGTCCGCGGGCAAGACGATCGTCGTCGATACCTGTATGGGCAACGATCGGCAGTTGCCGCAGGGGATGGGGCCCTTCGAGACTCAATTCCTCGAAGAGCTGGAGACCGTCGTGAAGCGTGAGCAGGTCGACTATGTGATGTGCACGCATCTGCATTTCGATCACGTCGGTTGGAATACGATGCTCGTTGATGGAGAATTCGTCCCGACTTTTCCGAACGCGCGTTATCTCTTCGGCCGAGTGGAATACGAGCATTGGTCGACCGGCCCCGAGGACGAAAATATCGACTTCACCCACGGCGTGAAGCCGGTGGTGGATGCCGGGCTTCACGAACTCGTCGAATCGACCCATCGGATCACCGACGAGATCATTCTCGAACCGACACCCGGCCACACGCCTGGGCATGTCAGCGTGAAGATCGAATCGAAGCGGGCACGGGCGGTGATCACGGGCGATATGGTCCACCACCCGGTGCAACTCGCCGAGCCGGGTTGGAGCAGCCATCCTGATTTTCAGGCCGAGCGGGCCATCGACACGCGGAAGGATTTCGTGGCGCGATACGGCGATACGGATGTCCTGGTGATCGGTACGCATTTCGCGGGCCCGAGCGCCGGGAAGATCATCAAAGACGGGGATTCCTGCCGGCTCGAGTGTGATTGATGCCCGCCGCGGGTGGTCCCTCCGGTGTGGTCGGGGCCTTCGTGACCCCGACCCCCGACCTTGCGGCCTCGCTTGTCTCGGATTTCGCGACTCGGTCTCCCATTTCCGCGAGCGGCGTCGCTAGAACGCGGCGATCTCTCCGCTGGCGATGCGTTCTCCGAGCCGTTCGAGCTGGATTTTGGCGGAGCCGAGCTCGTGTTCGATCTGCGTCGACCACCTGAAGTAGCGGTGAAGCGGGTAGTCGACGTCGATCCCGACGCCGCCGTGGAGATGTTGGCAGGCGAAGGCCGAGTGGGCGGCGCCATCCGAGGCTGCGAACTTGGCTACGTTGACCATGTCGCGTGCGTCGAGACCTCGATCGAGCATCCAGACCGCTTCCCAGGTCGTGAGGCGGATACCCTCGACCTGGATATAGGCGTCAGCGACGCGCTGGTGAAAAGCCTGGAACGATCCGATCGCGACGTCGAATTGCACTCGTTCGCGTCCGTACTCCGCTGTCATCTCGAGCGCTCGCTCTGTGACGCCGAGTTGCATGGCGCAGCGCGCGATCGTCGCCCTTTCGAGCAGCCAGCGCAGCGCACCGTCGCCCACCGAGCCGAGAATATCCGCATCCGAGACCTCGACCCCCTCGAGCGCGAGATACGCGTAGGCCTGTCCATCCGTGCTCTTCTGGGCTTCGAGCCGTACCCCGCTCGCCCCCGGCGCCACCCAGAAGAGTCCCGCGCCGGTCTCGCCGTCATCGGTCGAGGCGGACACCAGGATTCGTGCGGCTTGCAGTCCCGCCGGGACGAGCGTTTTCTCGCCGGTCAGGCGGTAGCCTTCCGAGGTTCGCTCGGCGTGCGTCGTGGGTCGGTTCGGATCGCTGGAATCGAGCTCGCTGAGTGCGGCGGTCAGGATCGCTTCGCCGCTCGCGATGCGCGGGAGCCATTCGGCTTTCTCCGCCTCCGAGCCATACGCGGCGAGGGGGAGCGCGGCGAGGGTGAGGGAGGCGTAGACCGGAAGCGGGGCGACGGTGCGGCCGATTTCTTCGCAGAGCAGGCAAAGGGCGGAAAATCCGAGATCGATTCCACCGTGCGCTTCCGGAATCGCCACCCCCAGCAGGTTCGCTTCGGCCAGGGCCTTCCACGCGTCATTCGCGAAGGGATCTCCATCCGCCTCGAGTGATTTCAACCGCTCGTTCGTGACGAAATCTTCCAGGATCTTTCGTGCGAGTTCGGAAACGCTGCGCTCTTCTTCGGTAAATTCAAAATCCATCTGCTCTATCCGCCTAGCTCTTGCTCTTGTAATGAGGCAGGCCCATGCCCGCCATGGCGATGATGTCGCGCTGCACTTCGTTCGTGCCGCCGCCGAAAGTGAGGATCAGCCCGTTGAGATATGAGGACTCGATCCTGCCCTGCAAGACCGCACCCGGGTTGTCCGCGCCCAGTCCGGCACGTGCGTTCGTGATCTCCATCAGAAGGCGATAAGCCTCCATGTTGAGCTCGCTGCCGAAGACTTTCATGGCGGAGGCGTCCGCCGGGTTCGGTTGGCCGGCCTGAGCGGCCCATGCCTGTTTCCAATTCATCAGTCGCAGGACCTGCACTTTCGAGTAGACCCGGGCGAGGTTCTCGCGAACCCAGGGCTTCTCGATGACGGGCGCGCCGTCGACCTCCGTGTCCTTCGCCCATCGCGTAATCTCGCGCAGGTTGCGGCGGATCGGGCCGATGCTCATGAGCGAGATCCGTTCGTGATTGAGCTGTCCCGTGATCAGTGCCCAGCCATTATTCTCGCCACCGATCAGCGCCTCCGCCGGCACGCGTACATCGTCGTAGAACGTGGCGTTCGTCGAGACTCCACCGACGGTGTCGATCCTCTGTCGCGAGTAACCCTCGGCGCTCGTCGGAACGAGGAACATTGACAGTCCACGGTGCTTCGACTTTCCAGGATCCGTGCGAGCCGCGAGCCAGATGTAGTCGGAATAGCCGGCCAGGCTGGTCCACATCTTCTGGCCGTTGATGACCCATTCGTCTCCGTCGCGTACCGCGGTCGTTTGGAGCGAGGCAAGGTCGGTTCCGGCCCCGGGCTCTGAATAGCCGATCGCGAAGAAGAGTTCGCCGGCCAGAACTTTTGGAAGAAATTCCCGCTTTTGGTCCTCGGTTCCATAGTGTCGAAGCGTCGGGCCGACCGTGTTGAGGGTGAGGAAGGGGAGGGGGAATCCCGCCGTCTGCACCTCATCCGCGAAGATGAACTGCTCGATCGGGGTGCGTCCCTGACCACCGTGTTCCTTGGGCCAGCCGACACCGAGGAGCCCGTCCTGCCCCATCTGCATCATCGCCTTGCGGAACTCGGGCCCTCCGCCTTCGCCGTCACTGGAGAGTTCCTCGACGAGTTCATCGGTCATCATGTTCTTGAAGTATTCACGCAGCTCGCCGCGAAAATCTTCTTGTTCGGGTGTGAAATCCAATTCCATGGCTGATGGTTCTCCGAGCCCGGTGAAACGTGTTCTAGTCATCGGAGCATCGCGTCTGTGGCAGACGGTGGCAAGCGCGCCCCGATGGCTTTCGCAGGGCTGGTCAGGCTCGGACCGAATGGGTTAGAGTCGTGCGTCCAAGAACGATCCGCCGGGGATCGAGTCTGGGATGCGACTGAGATGCGAAACAGGAGAGACCCATGAAGACTGTGGTGGACTACGACCTCTGCGAAGCGAACGCGCTGTGCATGGAGGCCTGTCCCGAGGTATTCCGCGTGGAAGAGGATGACTCGCTGACCGTCCTGATGGACGAAATCCCCGAGGAGCTGCGCGCAAAGATGCAGGATGCCGAGCGGCTCTGTCCGCGGCAGGCCATTCGCAACGAAGGCTGATTCCACTTTCCGCTGCGTAAGGGAGCTGTCGCGCCCCCCGATGCGGGGTGGTGGTTCCGGACGGCTCGGGTAGCGACGGGGTGGCTAGAGTGAGGGCGCGCGATCCATGGTCGTGCGCCCTCGCTGCGTTTGGACGCAACCCGATGATGCGTAGAGCTGGATGAAGGGTTGGCTGAGGAGAGCTCCGTTTTGTCTACTGTGACGAGAAATGCGCCGATCGCTGATTCCGAGATGCGCCGCCGGGATCGCGCCGCTCGCCGAGTCGAGCCGATGAAGATCGCGGAACATGAGGAATGGCATCACCTCTCCCAGGCGATCCGGCGCCAGGTCGAAGCGTGCGTGGAGCTCGATCTTTCACGCGACGCACTTCGGCGGCTTGCGGATCGAGCCAGTACGTTGGCCGACGACCTGGAGAGCGCGGCGCTGGGCAAGCCCTTCAGCCTGGTCGAATCCGGGTGGGATGGAGATGGAACCGGGTCGATGAATTATCTGCCCTTCAGCCCGATCATGGGTCGACTGAATCCGGCCTCCTACGGCCTCGGAATCCATCAGAGCGATGACCGTGCCATTGGTGAGGTCACCTTCAGCGAAACCGCCGAGGGTGCTGAGGGTCTCGTCCATGGGGGTGTCATCTCGGGCATCTGGGATGAAGTCCTGGCCGCGGCGAATGCCATCCATCGCACAGGCGGTCCGACCGGCAGTCTGACAGTTCGCTATCTCAAACCGACATTTCTCCACGAGCCGCTTCGGTTTGTGGCTTGGGTCGAGCGAATCGACGAGCGCAAGATCATCGTGAAGGGCGAATGTACGTCACGCGATCAGGTGCTGAGCGAGGCCGAGGGGATCTTCATTCGCATGCGTCGACCGGGCATCGATTGGCACAAGGCGGAGCGGAGCGAAGACGCCCGATAGGGCTCGAACGCTCCCCGCTGCGGGTCTCATCCGAGATGGGCCTGGCCACCGTCGATGGCGATCGTCTGACCATTCACATAGGCAGAACTCTCCGAGCAGAGCATCGCTACGAACCGACCGATATCCTCCTCGCATTCTCCGATTCGGCGCATCGGGATGGTCTGGAAGAATTCTTCGGCCTCTGCAGGATCATTTTTGATCCATCCGGCCAACGCGGGACTCTTGGCGTGGGGCAGGATGACATTCGTGCGAATCCCGTCCTCCGCCCACTCGCAGGCCGCCGCCCGGGTGAGGCTTCGGATCGCTTCCTTGGTTGCCGCATAGCAACCGTAACCGCCCATATCCCAACGCTTTGCGGCGGTGCTGCCGAGATTGATGATGGAGCCTCCGCCTTTGAGATGCGGGTGGCAGAGTTTCATCAAGCGGAACGTGGCGAGCGGGCCCGATTCCCAGCCCGCGCTGAAGACCTCATCAGAGACGCCGTGGAGGGTGCCGAGCGGGACCTCTTGCGCGTTGTTCACGAGGATGTCGATCGTGCCGAGCTTCTCGATGACTTCCTCGACCATCGCGACCAGAGACGTCTCGGATTTTACGTTGCACGTGACCGGGATGGCCCTTCCACCGCGTTCCTCGATCGTCTTGCAGGTGGATTCGAGTTTTGACGTGGTGCGACCCGTGACGGCGATGGTGGCACCTTCCGAGGAGAGCGCGAAGGCAATGCCTTGTCCCACACCCTGTCCCGCACCTGTGATCAGCGCGACCTTGCCTTCCAACATGCCCATTATCGTCTCCTGGGAGCGCGCGGATCGCTCGGCTGGGGTCCGTGATGGGTACCACGTTACGCGGGTCGGTCGGAGCTTGCAAAGAGAGCGGTGAGCGCTGAGTGATGCGAGCGGGAGATCGGCCCATGTCGCTCCGTATCAGTTGCGCGATCTGCTCGTGCCAGCATCGGTCTGGTACGCGTTTCGTCCTCGCGGCGTTGCCTAATTTACTCCCGCGCTGAACGCGCAGTCGAGTGATTGCGGAATGGCCGGCGCACGCCCCTCTCAGACGGATTGAAACACGTTCTATTCTCTGCTTGACTTGGTCTCCGAGCGAGTGCGCGGCTCGCATGATATCGCGGAAGGAGTAGAGGCTCATGAGCCGGACCGAGAAGGCGCTGACCGCGCCGCACACCCTCGAATACACCTACAAACGATCTTTGGGTCCGATCCTGTCGCAGTTCTTTACGGGCTTGCGCGATCGAAAATTTCTAGGCGTGAAGCGCGGTGATGGCAGTGTGATGGTGCCACCGAAGGAATACGACCCGGAGACCAGCCAGGCCCTGGATGAAATGGTCGAGGTCGCGGGCGAGGGGGTCGTGAGGAGCTGGTCCTGGGTCTCGAGCCCGCGGCGCCAGCAACCTCTGGATCGACCCTTTGCTTACGCCCTGGTTCAACTGGACGGCTCCTCGACCCCCTTCCTGCACGTCGTCGATGCCGGGGACGAGGCGAATATGGAGAGCGGGATGCGCGTAAAGGCACGTTGGGCGGACGAGACGAGCGGTGTCATGACCGACTTTCTCTTCGTCCCGACCTGATCTCACGAGGCGGCACCGCTTTCGGGCGGCGCCGCTTTCGGGCGACGCCGCTTTCGGGCGACGTCGATTGGGACGGATCGGTCGGATCGGGCACGGCCCGTGAAAATTTGAAGGAGAGCCTCCTTGAGCAGTAGAGCGAACGACGAGAACGGGGACGAAGCGAACGAGCCGGTGACATTGCTGCGAACGCCGATCTCGCTCGATTATGATTATAGTGCCGGGCAATCGGCCTCACTCTTCCTGCGTGCGATCGCGGAAGGCAAGCTGCTCGGGCAACGCTGTCCCGTAGATGGTCGGGTCTATTTCCCGAGCCGCGGTGCATGTCCGCAACACGGCGTCACCTTCGGTGACGAGGTCGTCGAGCTACCGGACAAGGGCACGATCGTGACCTTCTCGATCGTTCGGGTCCCCGCCGAGAGTATTCCCCTCGAACTCCCCTACGTCACGGTCAACGTGCTGCTCGACGGGGCGGACACCATCCTGATGCACGTGCTCGACGCCAAGCTCGAGGATGTGCATATGGGAATGCGTGTGCAGGCCGTCTGGAAGCCGAAGGCGGAGTGGACGACATCGACGGGCAATATCATCTACTTCCAGCCGATCGATGAGCCCGATGCGGACTACGACAGCTACAAGGAGCATATCTGATGCGCGACGTCGCCGTCGTTGGATTTACGCAGAGCCCGTCGATGCGGCGAGAGCCCGACCGCAACGAGGTCGAGATCCTGATTCCCGTGATCCAGGCACTGCGCGAGCAGACCGGGCTCAGCGGTGAAGATTTTGATTTCGTCTGTTCGGGGTCGAGTGATTATCTCGCCGGAAGCTCCTTCGCCTTCGTGGCGGGCCTGGACGCTGTCGGGGCGTGGCCGCCGGTCTGCGAGAGTCATGTCGAGATGGATGGCGCCTGGGCGCTCTACGAGGCCTGGGTGAAGATCCAGATGGGCTACGCGGATGTGGCGCTGGTCTACGGCTTCGGGAAGCCGTCGATGGGGGATCTGCCTCTTACGATGGCGCTCCAGCTCGACCCCTACTCGGTGATGCCCCTGTGGCCGGATTCGATCTCGATCGCCGGTCTGCAGGCCCGGCTCTGTCTCGAGAGCGGGGTCGTACGTCACGAGGAAATGGCGGCGGCGGCTGTTCGCGATCGGGCGAATGCCAAGGATAACCCGAACGCACAGGTTTCCGGAGACTTCACGGTCGAAGGGATTCTTGCTGAGCCCTATCTGGTGAACCCGCTCCGGAAATCTGATTGCGCGCCGATCTCGGATGGGGCGAGCGCGATCGTGTTGGCGGCGGGAGATCGCGTGAACGAACTCTGCGATCGACCGGCCTGGATTCGGGGCATCGAGCATATCTGCGAGCCGATGGATCTCGGTGTGCGGGATCTTGGGCGCTCCCGCTCGACGGAGATCGCCGCCGAGAAGGCGGGCGTCGGCGCGGGCAAGGTGGACATCGCAGAACTGTCCGCTCCCTTTACACATCAGGAGATCCTGATCGAGAAGGCGCTGGGGCTTTCGGATGCGAGCCCGACCACGACGATCAACCCATCCGGGGGGGCGCTCGCGGGCAATCCGATGATGGCTGTCGGACTCAGTCGGATCGGCGAATGCGCGACGCGAATCATGGACGGTCGCGTCGATCGTGCCGTCGCGCATGCGACTTCCGGACCGTGTTTGCAACAGAATCTCGTCTGCGTGCTGGAGGGAAACTAGTCATGGCGGAATTGGCAGCGGTCGTTGGGATCGGCCAGACGAATTATGAGTCGAAGCGGCTGGACCTGTCCATGCCGGGTTTGCTTCGCGATGCCGCCGAGAAGGCGCTCAGCGATGCGGATTGCAGCTGGGGCGACATCGACGCGGTCATCATCGGCAAGGCCCCCGACCTCTTCGAGGGTGTCATGATGCCCGAACTCTTTCTGAACGATGCGATCGGTGGGGCCTACAAGCCTATGTTGCGAGTCCATACTGCCGGCTCGGTCGGCGGTTCGACGGGCATCGTCGCGGCGAGCATGGTGCAGGGCGGAATCCACGATCGCGTTCTCTGCGTCGCCTTCGAGAAGCAGAGCGAATCGAATGCGACCTGGGCGCTATCGATCTCGATGCCCTTTTCCTTGGCCACGGTGGCGGGGGCGGGAGGCTATTTCGCGCCGCTCGTGCGCGGGTATATCCGTCGCTCCGGCGCGCCCGAAGATACGGGGATTCGCGTCGCGGTGAAGGATCGTCAGAACGCGCTCAAGAACCCATTGGCCCATCTCCATCTGGAGGATATTTCTTTCGACATGGTCGCGAATTCGCCGATGCTCTGGGATCCGATTCGCTACCTCGAGACCTGCCCGAGTTCGGACGGTGCCTGCGCGATGGTTCTGGAGAAGGAGTCGCTGGCGAGCGCGCGGCCGGGGAAGGTCGCTTGGATTCATGCCACCGAGATGCGCAGTGAACCCACGATGTTTTCCGGTCGCGATCAGGTCATGCCACAGGCGACCCTCGACAATGCGGCAGCCCTCTACAAGAAGGCGGGGATCACCAACCCGCGTCAGGAACTCGACTGCGCGGAGATCTACGTGCCCTTCTCCTGGTTCGAACCGATGTGGATGGAGGGCATGCTCATCACGGATCCGGGCGACGGTTGGAAGATGACCTACGAGGGGGCGACCGCCCTGGACGGTGATTTCCCGGTCAATATGTCCGGCGGCGTGCTCTCGTCGAATCCGATCGGCGCCTCGGGCTTGATCCGCTTTGCCGAAGCTGCGCTCCAGGTGCGGGGGCTCGCGGAAGCACATCAGGTCGACGGGGCGAAAAAAGCCCTGGGGCACGCCTACGGCGGCGGCTCACAGTATTTCTCCACCTGGATCGTGGGCTCCGAGAAGCCCTGACAGAGGTCTCGGACCGCCAAGGATTCACTTTGAAGATCAGCGAAGAGCCCTGGAATTCCAGGGCTTTTTTCGTTGTGCCCAGCCGACTCTACATTCTGTCGCAAGCCGTGCGCATGGGCTCAAGCTATGTGCCTGGTTTACCGATGGAAGTCCAGAGCCCTGAGCCCATCGATCGGGAGGACGCTGTGATTTCAAGAAACGAATCGGCTGGATGTCGGGGATCCTCCTCTCTGGTGCGCTGGATGTCGGGAATTCTCCTCTCGGGCGCGATCGCCTGGGGATGCGGCGGCAGCGCGACAGGACTCGTTCTCTTCGTGGATGCGGAGTTCGATCCCGCGACCGTCTCCGACACCACCATCGGCATCAGCGAAGCAAATCCCGGTGTCGCTCAGATCTTCACCGTCCTGGCGGACGGAAAATTCGAGCGTTTCTCGCGCCGGTGGGACCGGGGCAGCGGATGCGGGTGCGGGTTATGTGGTCAACACCGACGACTATTTCTTCCGCACCTTTAGCCTCCAATAGCTACACCCGGAAGGCCGACGAGAGCTTCGAGACCGCTCGGGGATCCCGATGGGGTGAGCGCACTCAACGTGCGAGACTACCGGACATGACATCGAATACTGGGATCAGGTTCTGGATAGGGTGCATCTTGGTCGCGGTCCTCGCGGTGGCGACGCCTGCTTGCCAAGTGGGTTCGGGGATGATCGTTACGCCCTTTCCGCCCGACCTGGGGTACGTCCTACCGGAGCGTGTCCAGTCTTCGATGTGGCGAGTCGCCACGGAAATCAGCCATGTGGAGGAGTTGATTCGCACTCCCCTCGACGTCGATGATCCGGATCTGAAAGATCGGGTCTGTCGAAGCCTGGAGCGCATGATCGTCGCGGCACGCCAACTCGACACGCCGGGGCGCTCTCCCCCCTCATCCCGTTCTCAGCGAGCATCTCGGGGAATTCATCGAGCGACTCGCGCGGGCCAAGCCTGCAGTCCGTCGCGCCCCCCCCCGGATTATTTTTAGGCCAGCGCCCTCGCTGGCGGATGTTTTCTGTGTCACGGCGCGAAGAGGGCGAGCGCGCGACTGTCATAGGGGCGCGAATTGTTGCAGCGAAAAATGCGGGCGCCGATTCGCGTCCTTTTCTCTTTCGTGGATGGCACGGCGCGTGTTCCGTTGGACTCGGGGCGGAAGGAGTCTGTATGACGTCTCTTGCGAAGCTCGAGCACTCCAAGAAGCGTGCGGGACAACTCGCGCTCGTCGTCGGAGTGCTCCTCTTCGCAGGGAAATTCAGTGCCTATGCGCTGACCGGCTCGACGGCGCTCTTCGCTGACGCGATGGAGTCCACGGTCAACATTATCGCCGCCGGCATGATGGTCATCGCATTAGCCCTCGCCGCGAGGCCCCCTGACGAGCACCACCCCTACGGGCACGGGAAGGTCGAGTTCTTCTCGGCCGGGATCGAGGGCGCAGCAATCGCCGCCGCTGCGCTGATGATCCTGGCCGAGGGCATCCGAGATCTCGTGCAGGGGCCAGCGCTTCAGCGCCTGGGGCTCGGAATGGGGATCCTGGCGGGATGCACCGTCGCCAACGCCGCTCTGGGCGCCTTCTTGACGCGCGAGGGGCGGCGCACGAGGTCGATGGCTCTGGCGGCGGATGGTCGCCACGTGCTGACGGATGTCTGGACGAGTGCTGGCGTGATCGGAGGGCTCCTCGTGGTGCATCTGACCGGCTGGGTCTGGGCGGATCCATTGATCGCGATCGCGGTCGCGATCAACGTGGTGCGCGAAGGGGTCGCTCTTTTGCGAGAGGCGTACGCGGGCCTGATGGACCACGCGGATCCCGAGACCCTCGAATTTGCAGCCGAAGTCCTTCGCACTGAGCGTCGCGATTCATGGATCGATGTCCATGGGTTGCGCAGCTGGAGCTCCGGCGCGCGGCGCCACTTCGATCTTCACCTGACGGTGCCGCGCTTCTTCGACGTCGAACATCTCCACCGCATTCACGATCGGGTGGAGACCAAGTTGTTCCAGGGCGATCTTCAGGGGGGTGATGTCGTTGTTCATTTCGATCCCTGCGAGGTTGATCATTGTGCTCGCTGTTCGATGGCGGATTGCTCGATTCGGGAGGCACCCTTTCGCGAGGCGCTCCCAATGGTGCGAGAGCACATCACGCGAAGCGACGAGCTGGCTTTCGTGTTCCCCGCGTTCCAGGGCTCCGTCGCCGGCTCGAAATCCGAAGAAGCCTGATCGACGGGCACCCGTCGAAATCCGGAATCAGCGCCTATGCGAGAGCGCCACTCGAGAATCAGGCGGCAGGAAGCCGCAGAATCGCGACGATTCAGAATGATCGGGAGTCGAATCTTGATTCAACCCCTCTGAACTTCGATCGAACGGACCTTCGAGGCCCTGGCGGGATGCTTCGGAATCTTGAGCTTCAGGGCGCCGTTCTTGAGCTTTGCCTGGATCGCATCCGTGTCTGCCTCCTCGGAAAGTGAGATGACGCGCCGCGCTGCGCCATGGGCGCTCTCGACCCGGTGATCACCCTCGTCCTGCTCTTCTCGGTTCTGCCGCTTTTTCGCGAGAATGATGAGCGTGTGGCCTCCCTCGATTTCGAGGGAGATGTCATCGGGCTCCATGCTCGATTTCGGCGGTCGTCCACGCCTTTCGGACGTGAGTATCTCCCCAGTAGAGCTTCCCTGCTTCGTGGCCTCTCAGGCGGGGTGAGTAGCTCGGGGTCGCGTCGGCCGCGAATGCTGGGCCGATAAAGAACGGTGCGAGTGCGGCCATCGAAAGGAGCTGGAAAACGAAGAGCGTTGCGAAAGGTGGTCGCGCGCGGCGCCGGGGTGGATGCGTCGCGTGCGATCTTCTCCGTTTTTTTGGGGGGGTCATGCGTTCGGTCGCACCCAGACGTCTCGCGGTCCGCGTAGCACGCAGCCGAAGAACTCGACCGGGCGCTCCGGGATCAGCTCCATGTTCGGAAAGCGCTCGAAGAGGAGCCTGATCGCGGTTTCGAGTTCGCGCCGCGCAAGGTGGGAGCCCAGACAGAAATGTTCGCCGTGACCGAAGGCGAGATGCTGGTTCTTGTTGGGCCTTCCCGGATCGAAGCGGCGAGGATCCGGAAAGACCGCCGGATCGCTGTTGGCGGCGGTGACGCCGAAGATCATGGGTGTTCCGGCCTCGATGGTGACGCCGCCTAGCTCCGTGTCCGCGCTGCACCTGCGCGGAAGCAATGCGGTCGGGGGCTGCCAACGCAATCCCTCGAGCACGAGGTCATCGCGTGCCTGATTGCTCTCGAGCGCGCGTTCTCGCATGCCAGGCGTCGACAGGATCGCATAGAGGAGGCTACCGAGATTCTTGTAAGCGGTATCCGAGCCGGCGGGGAAGAGCAGCAGGCAGAACGCGAAGATCTCCTCGTCCATGAGCTGTCTTCCCTCGATCTCGCTCGTCGCGAGCAGGGAGAGCACGTCGTCGGAGGGATTTTCGCGTCGTTCCTTGAGCAGGGGCCGCAGATAGTCCTCGAATCCCCGCCGCGCGCGCAATGCCCCTTTCGGATCCCAGGGAAAGTCGATGATCTTGATGGCCCACTCCAGGAAGAGTGCCTCGTCATGGACGGGCAGACCCAAGAGGCGGGTGATGACCGAGAAGGGAAAGGGGCGGGTGAACCCCTCGACCATTTCGATCTCCGTCTTGCCCTCGAGGGCGTCGAGTCGGCGCGTGGCCTCTTCGGTGATGCAGCCTTCGACATAGCTTCGAACCTGACCCGGCAGAAAAGGACGGGCCGCAAGCAGGCGACTGACACGGTGTTCTTCGGCTTCCATGACCTGCAGCGTGCGGCCCATGCTGGGCTCCGAGTGTATCCGATAGGCGGCGCGGGAGGAAAAATGCTCCTCGTCCGAGAAGGCCTGACGAAGTTCCGCGTGGCTGTTGATCATCAGGGTGGCTTCGCCATGGTATTGGACGGGCACGACCGGTCCGAGCTGGCGGATTTCGTCGAGCAGCTCGTGCAGATTCGGTGCTTCGGCGTGGGCGAAGTCGACATCGGGAAGAGCGGGGGTTAGATCCATGGGAGCTCCTTCATTTGGGCAGCAGAGGACCGGATCGCGATCCCTCGGCAAGGTAATACGGATGGTCCTTTCGAGCCGCGGAATCGTTTGACGCGACCCCGCTTCTTCGGACGGGGTCGCCCAACGGGCGGCGTCGCGAATCGCAGGCGAGACCTACCCATTTCCAGGAGAATCCGCTTCGCGGGCGGCCGAACGCTCCGCGTTCGGTGGGGCACAGAGACGGATCGCCCCTCGGAAGGCACGTGGCGTCCGGTGGCCCTTCCCCGGAGGCCTCAAGCCTGGCGATACCATGCCACGCCTTCGTAGTCCTCCTCCTCGACCAGCATGCGTCGATCCAGTGCACAGTGGAGATGGGCGATGCTCTCGCCCGTCGCCGCGAAGAAGGTGAATCGGTCGATCTCGCTCTTGAAGAGGGCCGGGAACACGTCGACCGCTCGCTTGGGTTCGGCGCACAGGTCGTAGAGCTTTTCGAGACCTGTTTCGTGAAATGCGATGATCTGGGTGAGTCGTTCGTGGACGCCGTGGAAGAGGTCCTCGTGTGCGGGGAGCACGAGCAGGTCTCCCGGTAGGAAATCACGAAGTTCGGCGCTCGAGGCCAGCCATTCCTTGAGCGGGTTGGCGCGGGGTTCCGACGGGTTGACGCTCACGTTGGGAGTGATCTTGGGGAGAATCTGGTCACCGGAGATCAGGACCTTGAGCTCCGGGCAGTAGAGACACACATGCTCCGGCGAGTGGCCTCGACCGATGACGACCCTCCACTCGCGGCCACCGATATCGATATAGTCGCCGTCGATCACGCGCCGATAGCCCTGGGGAAGCGTCGAGATGGACGAACCGAACTTACCGAACACACCGCGGTACTCGTCGAGTCGCTCGGTGGAGAAGCCGGCACGTCGATAGAAGCGAATCGCTTCGTCGGGGACGTCGCGCGGCCCGTAGGCCGCCATCACCTTGCACATCAGGAAATCGGTACGGCTCATCCATAGCTCAGCGTTCCAGCGCTGCGTGATCCAACCCGAGAGGCCCGTGTGATCGCCGTGCAGATGTGTGCTGAAGACCCGTTTGACAGGAAGGTTCTGGAGATGTTTCTCGAAGACGCCCTCCCAACATTTCTTGAGATCTTCGGTGTTGATTCCCGTATCTACGATGGTCCAACCATCGTGGTCCCGAAGCAGCCAGACATTGATATGGCTCAAGCGTCCAGGCATGGGCATTCGCAGCCAGAATACATCTGCGGCCACTTCGACCGTTTCCCCCGCCGAGGGGATCTCGAGAAAGGGATATTCGAGCGGGTCGCCTGTCGATCTGGATCTGTTGCGGATCACTCTGCGGACCTCATCCGTGGCGACGGCTGCATCGCGCTGTGGTGGAACTCGCCGAGCGTAGCAATACTCCCGAGATTGGATCCCTTCCACCGATCCGAGGCTTCGGGAAAGCGGTTCTATGCCCTTCGAGGCGGTGGGGCCCTTCGCGCCCGGGCTTCCTCTCCATTTCGCCGACGAACGCGATATTCTCGGAGTCACCGAAACTCCAGGAGGAAGATCTCATGGGCGACATCATCCCCGACATCGAAGGTTCCGAGTACGGACCCGGTGGCGGAACCATGATTTTCGAAAACGAACGCGTCCGCGTGACCGAACTCAGCCTTCCGGCGGGCGGGCGGTCGAAGCTGCACACGCATGCTCTCGACTACGTGCTCGTTCAGATCGAGGGCGACAAGATCGCCGTCGAGCCGCATCCCGAGACGGCGGGCGAGTACAAGGAATTCTTCGAGACCGACGTCGTGCCGGGCGCCTTCGTCTTCATCGAGAAGGGCGGTGTCGAGACTGCGGTGAACACCGGCAAGAAGGATTGGCGGGAGATCTGCATCGAACTCAAGTAGGTGCCTTCTCGCGGCCTTCCCGCGACCCTCCTTGGCCTGGATCGAGATAGCAAAAAAGGAGAGCGACTATGACCGAGTATCGCGTGATCGACGCCGATGGGCATTTCGACGAGCCGTCGGATATCTGGCCCCAATATCTCGAAAAGAAATACCACCCGATGGCCCCCGGGTTCGTCACCGACAACCGGGGACGCCCGTGCATCTTCCTGGGCGGCGAGTTGAAAGAGCATATTCCGATGCCGCCCGGGCACACGCCGGGCGACACGATGGCGGGGGGGCAGGATCCGCACGCGCGTCTGGCCGACATGAACAAGGAAGGCATCGACGTGATGGTGATGTTTCCCACCACGGGCCTCTTCTTCTATGGCCTGAAAGAGCTCGACGTGACAACGGCTCTATGTCGCGCCTTCAACGATTGGGCCGGGGATTTCTGTTCGGTCGCGCCCGAGCGACTCTTCGCGCCCGCCATCGTGCCGCAGATGGATATTCTCGAAACGCTGAGTGAGGTGAGGCGTGTCGCCGCAAAAAGGCCGCTGCAGGCGGTCGTGCTGCGCCCGAACCCGATCGCCGGCCGGACTCTCGACCACCCGGCGTTCGAGCCTCTCTGGTCACTACTCGAGGAACTCGACGTTCCGCTCGTTCTGCACGAAGGCACCACGCAGGACGTTCCCCAACTGGGACATGACCGCTACGAGAACTTCATGTTCCGGCATATCATCTCCCACTCCTTCGAGCAGCAGATGGGGCTCATGAGCCTTCTCTGCGGCGGAGTTCTCGAGCGGCACCCCGGTCTGCGCGTGCTCATCGTCGAAGCGGGCCTGGGCTGGGTCCCCTATTGGATCGATCGCCTCGATCACCACGTCGAGAAATGGGGCTTCGCGAGTGTGCCGCTCACGGAGAAGCCCTCCGAGACCTTCGCCCGCCAATGCTACGTCTCCGCCGACGCCGAGGAGTTCATGCTGCCGCAGGTCGTCAGCCTCATCGGCGATGACAATGTCTGTTTCTCGACCGACTACCCGCACCCGGACCACGACTTCGAGGGTGTCGTCTCGGATCTCAAGAAGCGGACGGATCTCTCCGAGGAGTCCAAGCGCAAGATCCTCGGGGAGAATGCGGCGCGCTTGTTCAAGCTCTAGGTCGAGGAGGCTCGGTTCAGATCGCGAGTGGGATCGTGGCGAAGCCCCGCACGTGTGCCTGATACGTGCGAGTGAGGCCCTCCTCCAGGACCTCGTAGTTCGGGAAGCGCTTTCCGATCTCTTCGAGGGCGACTCGTGCCTCCTGGCGAGCGAGGGATTTCCCGATGCAGAAATGGGGGCCGTAGCCGAAATAGAGCTGCCGGTCCGTCTTGCGCTCGATGTCGATGCGGTCTGGCTCGGCGAATTCGCGGGGGTCACGTCCACTCGCGCCTGTCACCAGGGCCACGCGGGCGCCCTCAGGAATCGTCACGCCGTGGAAACTGACATCGCGTTGGGCGACCCGTCCTTGAAAATGCGAGGGGGGGTCGTACCGCAAGATCTCTTCGACAGCGAGTGGGATCATCGCGGGGTCTTCGAACATCCGCTTGCGCTGGTCGGGGTTCTGCCACAGATATACGAGGCAATTCCCGATCAGCTTTACGGTGGTCTCGGAGCCGGCGGTGGTCAGCAGGCCCGCGAAGGTGACCACCTCCCGATCCGAGAGCAGGCGACGCGTCCCGTCCACGTCTTCGAACTCGGTCTGGGAAGCGACCGTGATCAGGTCATCGCGGGGATCGGCACGTCGCTGTTTCAGGAGATCGAAGAGCATGGCATTGGTATCGAGCGCATCCGGCTCGGGTGGGAGCGGCAGGCCGGTCTCGGTATCCCTCATCAGCACCCGCTCTACGACGCTTCGGTAGCCGTCGCGAAACTCTTTGGGAATGCCCATCAGGACACTGATCACATCCATGGGTAGTTTATTGGAGAAGGCCTCCTGAATGTCGCCTCCGCCGGCTTCGACGTAGGCATCGAGGTAGCTGCTTGCAATGCGCCGGACCTCCGGCTCGATGCTCGCAATGCGTCGGGGGGTGAACGCCTTGGAGAGAACGTTGCGGATCGCCACCTGGCGCGGGGGGTCCATGCCGATGATCGAGGGCACCATCTCGGGCGGCGGCTCGGTGCGGTTCTCGAGCAAGGGACCGAGTCGCGAGCTGAAGGTCTGCCAGTCGAGCGTCGCATCCCAGACGTCCTCGAACCGAAAGAGGGAATAGAAATCCATCTTTGGGTTGTAATGGCAGGGTTCCTCTTCGAGAAAGTGGGCATAGGTGGGGAAGGGATCTTCCTGAACCTCGCGAGAATAGGGGTCGTAGATCATCGTTCACCTCGTGAGCGCAGTCGCAGATTCGCACCTTGAGAGAGCGAAAATACGGGAATTCAATTCCCTCATCAACCGGGGAATATGTCTGCGAACCTTTATGGCATCGGGCTCGGGGTGTGTCTTCAGCTGCGCCGGGGAAGCCTTCCATGTATGCGAGAGCGGGATTCGGCTGGTTCCCGAGCGGGGCGCCCGTCGATCCGGTGGGTGCTTCGAGGGCGATTCGGATCGGCAAGTCTCCGCGGGTGAGCCGCCTGTTTTGGTAGAGAATCCGAGTGTGAGAGTCGCTAAGCTCCTGAGCAGGCACGGAACCCTCGAGATCGCCGTTGCCCCTCCCAGTCCCCACGAAGATGAAGGAGCCAACATGCCCGAGTACGAAATCATCGATTGCGATCAGCACGTGATCGAGCCGGTCGACCTCTGGGAAAAATATCTTCCGAAAAAATTCCAGGACCGCGCACCCAAGCTGGTCAAGGACGAAGATGGGGGAGATGGCTGGCTCTTGGGCGACAATATCGAGGCGCTCGGGCTCGTGGCAGTGATGGGGTTGCAACCGCGAGAACTCAGCTGGACGGGCGTGCGCTATGCGGACATGCATCCGGGCATCACCCAGGCGAAGGGGCGCCTGGAGCTGATGGATGAAGACGGTATCAGCGCGGCGGTGTTCTTTCCGCCCCAGCGTACGATGATCTATTTCATGACGGTGGGCGACTCGGAATTTCAAATCGCTGGGATGCGCGCGTATAACGACTTTATCAGCGAATGGGTATCGACCTGTCCGGAACGCCTCGGTGCGATTCACCAGATGCCCGGACTCTCGACCAAGGAGGCGATCGCTGAGCTGGAGCGCGCCAAGGCAGCGGGTGCCGTGGGCATCGGACTGGCGACCTGGCCGAGCGGCGGAACGAATCTGTCCCCGGACGACGATCCCTTCTGGGCAGCAGCAGAGGCATTGGAGATGCCCGTGCACGTCCATATCGGTCTGGTTCCGGCGGGCTACAAGGCGCCGAGGGTCGCGGCGAAGAGGGGGGGCGCGGCTCAGCTCGTCGGGCTGGCCTCGACCATGAGCCGCATGCCCGTCCTGATCGCCGAGATGATCTTCAACGGTGTCTTCGATCGATTCCCGGGTCTGCAGATGGTGGGCGGTGAAGTCGGCGGCGGCTGGGTCCCCTATCTGCTCGCGGATATGGATGATCGATATCGCCGTAATCGCTACTGGTGTGAGGTCGAACTCGATCATCGGCCGAGCGCCTATTTCAAGCGCAACTGGAAGGTCGGGATCATCCGGGACGCCTACGGTGTGCAGAATTGTGACTCGGTCGGGGTGGAGAACATGATGTGGGCGAGTGATTTTCCGCATCATATCAACGACTGGCCCTATTCCCGCGACGTAATCGACGATATGTCGCATGGGATCGACGCCTCCAAGCGGGCCAAGATCTTCTGCGAAAACGCCGGTAAGCTCTACGGATTCATCGACTGACGTCATCCGCGCGAACGAGGGTGTCATCCGGACCCGATGTCTGGATCCTGGCCTCGAACCACCATCCGTCCCGGTTCTTGCGCACGTATCCGGCGCTGGGCGGAGCGAAATGAGTGCCTATGATCAGAGTGTCCGTATCGCCGCAGCGATCACGAATCCTTCGGCGGGCCTCGATGGCTTGGCTCAGGTCGTGATCGACATCTGCGTTGCCCCAGTCGATCTCGGCCCATTGCACCGGATGTACGATGGCGTCTCCGGTGATGAACGCCTCGTGCCCGCCCGATCTGATCTTGACCGAAACGTGCCCCGGCGTGTGTCCCGGGCTCGGTTCCAGTTCGACTTCATTGGTGATGCGGTGATCCGTCTCGACGAATGAGGCAAGCCCCGCGTCGATGATCGGTTGCACACATTCTGCCAGCGTCGAAGGGGAGTCCGCTTTCCCCGAATTGGTCCAGTGCAGCCACTCCTCCTTCGCGAAGAGATATTCCGCGTTGGGGAAGGTCGGGATGCGCCGATCACCCTCCAGCATGGTATTCCAGCCGATATGGTCGTAGTGAAGGTGGGTGCAGAGGATGACGTCGATATCCGCTCGGTCCACACCCGCTGCTTGCAGGTTCTTCATGAAAGTGTTGCCTGCGTCCGGGAAGACACCGAAATCGAAACCCTCCCCGAGACAGGTATCGACGAGAATATTCTTCTCGCGAGATCGGATCAGGAGGGAATGAATCGAGAGCAGAAGTCGGCCCTCTTCATCGATGAAATGGGGTCGGAGCCAGGGGGTATGGCGATCGAATCTTGCCTGATCTGAGTTGGGGCAGAGAAACGCACGATCGAAGGGCGTGCAGCTCTCCGCGATGAGATCGATGGACACCTCTCCGATCTGCCAGCGTAATCGCGACAAATTCCACTCCTGTGCCGGATGGGCACCCTCCCAGGCCACCTATCGGGAGAATAACGCCTCGCGGGCTGTCTCGACGCTCGTGAGCATGATGACCGGCGCCGAGGGATCGATCTCGGACCAGGCGAGGTCCTCGAAGTCTTCCACTCCCGAGGGCCAGGCCGACAGGATGGCGCAGATCTCATCGTCCTCGAGAGAACCCGCAACACGCAGATCGAGCGTGATCCGATTGAACTGATCTCTGTGCTTCGCTGCAAAGACCCGCGCGCCCTCGACGATCTCAGCGGCGAACTCCGTGCCGGGTGTCGCTCCCGGCTTGGTGAAGAACATCGACAGTCGATGCATTTCCATTGGCCTTCTTTCTGAGCTTGATTCGCTCAGCAATATTTCCTTGACCTCGAAGGAGAGTCGTCGCGTGATGTCGAGGAAGCGACGATCATCTGCGTCGAGGACAGAAAATTCTGGCGAGCCGACGAATCTGGTCGTTCGCTCCTGGTCCGCGCGTGCGGATACCCAGAACTCCGTCAAACAATCGAATGGCACGCCTCCGGTCACCGGATGAGCGACATAATTGCGGACATATCTCTGCCAACGGAAATGCTCGATGAAAGAGAGTCCCAGGGGCACATGGTGCTCTTCGTAGTGAGACCGGAAGACGTCGGGGGTGAGATCCGGACGTCGCGTCTTGAAGGAGAGGAGTTTGATCATCGGTCGGGTGTTCTCTTGCCGGTCGCTCAGGTCCGCGGGTTTTCGGATGGCCGGAAATTTTTTGGGTGGCGGGTCGCCGAGACGAGACGGGGTGTCCCAGCCTGATCTTGATTGACAGAAAGTCTCGCATGGACATTACCAGAAACGAGCCTGCTTTTTCGCGTGTGGCTCGGCATCTGCGATACTTGCATCCGATCGGGTATGCCGGTCGAACCACTCACATGCGAAGGAACTCTCATGGATCGTTACCTCGTCATCTCCTCCGACTGCCACGCCGGGCTCGAGCCACAGCATTACCGGAATTACGTAGACCCGAAATTTCGCGACGCCTTCGATGAGGCTCTTCCGCATCAGGTCCGGTCGACGAAGACGATGGAGGAGAGCTTCCTGATTTCCGACATCAATGCGGAGTGGCGCAAGGGGTATGAGACATTATTGACGGGTGCGTGGGATCACGCCGAACGCATGAAGGTGATGGACGGTGATGGCGTCGCGGTGGAGGTCATCTTTCCCGATGGCATCACCGAACAGAATGCGCCGCCATTCGGTGCGGGGTTTTCGATGCCGACCGAGGGCGTCGACCCCGAACTCCAGTGGGCCGGCAGTCACGCTCATAATCGCTGGTTGGCGGAATTGGTTTCGCAGGCGCCCGATCGCAGACTCGGTCTGGCGTGTATTCCCGTGCTCTGGGATATCGACCAGTCCGTCCGAGAGATCCGCCTTGCCAAAGAGAACGGGCTCACGGGTGGAATCGTGATCCCCCCGATGTGGGGAAGCCTTCCAGCCTATCATCACCCCAGGTACGACCCGATTTGGGAGGTTTGCCAGGACCTCGACATGCCGATTCACGTGCATATCGGCCCCTCACCGATCCAGGAATATTTCGGCCCGATGAAGGAGATGCAGAGCGGGACAGGGCCCGATCTCAAGGGGGCGATGGGTGCCTATCTCTCGGAGGTGGTATTCTGGTCGAGCCGTTCGATCACCTTCATGATCTGGGCAGGCGTCTTCGAGCGTTATCCGAAGCTCAAGTTCTCGATCGTCGAGGGCGCGATCGACTGGGTTCCGGATTTTCTGCGAACGCTCGATGTGCGCTACACCGATTCGCCGCAGGCCCAGAAGCTCGGCGACTATATCAGCCACCTCTCGATGAAGCCGAGCGACTATTTCCGCCGCAACGTTCGCCTCGGTGCCGCTTGTATGTCGCCCGGTGACGGCAAGCTCGGTGAGTCGATCGGTCCCGACTGCATCATGTGGGGCAGCGATTACCCCCATCCCGAAGGAAGCTGGCCCTATACCCAGGATCAGATGGTGAAGGCCATGGCAGGACTTTCGGAGGATGAGGTTGCGGCGCAGCTCGGTGGCAACGCCGTGAAGTTCTACAATCTAGACGCCAAGAAACTTGCTCCCATCGCCGCGCGTATCGGTCCGGACAAGTCTGCGTTTCACTAGGTCCGACGCGCACGGCGAGAGGCCGAGCGAAGACGGTGATGACCTGACGACGCGGCGACTCGATTCGCTGCGTCGTTGGGTTCGGCACCTGTGGGTGCGCACCGGGGAGAGGCCCGCTTCGACCGGCGAAGACGGTGTAGGATTCGAACGCCGAGGATGAACTCGTCCTTCCGAAGGAGGTTTCGATGAAACGACGACTCTGGATCCCGGATCTCCTGCTGATTCTCGGTCTTACCTGGTCCGCGGGAGCCAGTGCCGAGAGCCCACCCAATATCGTGATTCTTCTGGCCGATGATCTCGGCTGGAACGATGTCGGCTATCACGGCGCGCCGATCGAGACGCCCAATATCGATTCGCTCGCCCGGCAGGGGGTGGAACTCGACCGTTTCTACTCTCAACCTATTTGCACTCCGACCCGGGCAGCTCTGCTGACCGGGCGATCCCCCTTGCGTTCGGGCCTCGTCTTTGGCGTGGCGCGACCGTGGGACTATTTCGGGTTGCCCGCAGGCGAACGGCTGCTCTCCGAGACACTTCGGGAGGCCGGGTATCAGACCGCGATCGTCGGGAAATGGCACCTGGGCCACAGCCACGAGCTGCATACCCCGAATCGTCGCGGATTCGATCATTTCTACGGTCACCTGCTGGGTGCCATCGACTATTACGAACACTCACGTCTCGGTGGGATCGATTGGCAGCGCAACGGCGAGACCCTTCACGAAGAGGGCTACAGCACCGACCTGCTGGGCGCGGAGGCCGCGCGGGTGATCGCCGACCGCGATCCATCGAAACCGCTTTTCCTCTATGTTCCCTTCAACGCCCCACACAGCCCGATGCAGGCGCCCAAGGCGCTGGTGGAACGCTATTCGACGCTCTCGAGTAAACCGAATCGGCGTGCTCATGCCGAATTCATCGAAGCAACGGCTGGACGGCTCGGGCTCTCCGTGGAAGCGGCAGCGGGAATTCTCGATCCGGCGGGTGAAGCCCCGCGCGCGGTCTTTGCGGCCATGGTGCACAGCCTGGATGTCGCGGTCGGAAAGATCCTCGCCTCGCTCGAGGCGGCCGGTATCGCAGACGATACCCTCGTCCTCTTCTTTTCAGACAACGGTGGACATATCTCTCTCGGAGCGAGCAATGCCCCACTTCGAGGAGAGAAGTCTACGGTCTTCGAGGGGGGAATCCGGGTACCGGCGGCCATCCGCTGGCCTAATGGGCTGCCTGGTGGGCGAAAGATCGAACAGACGATTTCGGTGCTGGATATCCTGCCTACCCTCATCTCCGCAGTCGGGATAGAAGGCGGCGATGAGTCGTCCCGGGACGGTGTCGATCGCTGGCCACAGATCCAGGGTGCTGAGTCTGTCGCTCCGGGAGAGATCTTCTTTGGTGTCAATGGTGTCGTCGGGCGCCAAGAGGCCCTGCGCGACGGGCGCTGGAAGCTCGTCCGGACGATCGGATTCGAGGGGGACGCGCTGAGGGTCATGCTCTTCGACATCGAAGCCGATCCCCTCGAACAGAAGGATCTTGCGGACGAGCAGCCGCAGCGTGTCGCCCGATTGCGAGAGCGTCTCGATCACTGGGTCGGGCTCTATCCGCCGGGAGGCGCGCAGGGCGTTCATTGGCCGCATCCGGGTTGGATGCCACCGATCGATTATGGCGAGGCCGTTCGCGATGATCCGACATCTCGGCAGCCGCGCTAGGCCATCGGCTCTGAGAAAAGAGGTGTGGGCGCGATTCCGACGACCGTGGCGATGGATTCGCCGATCAGGAAAACGCATCGAACGAAGTATCCCGTGCGCGCGCAGGATCCGTATACTGATCGACCCGTTGACCGCGCACCGGACTAGTGCCGTGAACCATAGACGGATCCGTTGGCTCGAACGTGCAAGAGGAGAAGAATATGCCGAAGCTCGACTACCGCGTCGTCGACGCCGACCACCACTACTATGAGGCGGCCGACGCCTTCACCCGCTACCTGGATCCGAAACTCGCGCGGCGAAATTTTCAGTGGACCGAGTTGAACGGGCGCCCCACTCTGATCATCTGCGGGAAGGTGAGCCATTTCATACCGAATCCGACCTTCGACCCGGTCGCGAAGCCGGGCAGTCTCGACAATTTCTTTCGTGGCCATAATCCCGAAGGTCTCAATATCCGTGAGGCCTTCGGCGAACTCGAGCCGATCAGTCCCACTTATCGCGATCGGGACGCCAGGCTCGCGCAGATGGATGAGCAGGGCGTCGAAGCGTGCTGGATGTTTCCGACGCTCGCGGTGGGCGTCGAGGAGGCTACGAAGCATGACGCGGCGATCACCCATGCGGCGCTGCACGCCTTCAACGAGTGGATCTTCGATGATTGGGGTTTCGCCTACCAGAATCGGATTTTCGGCACGCCGCTGATCTCGCTCATGGACATCGACAAGGCAGTCGCCGAGGTCGAATGGGTGCTCGAACGAGGAGCGCGCATCCTGCACCTGCGCTCGGCGCCGGTCCCCGGCCCGAAACGCCATTCGATCGCGGACCCGATCTACGATCCTTTCTGGGCACGGGTCAATGAGGCTCGGGCGACCGTGGCCTTTCACGCCTGCGAAACGGGTTACGGAGAATATGCTGCCCATTGGGGTGAGCCCGAGATGGTGGAAGCCTTCAACTACAGCCCCTATACGCAGGTCACCCAGAGCGACCGTGCGATCGTCGATTCCCTGGCGGCGCTCGTCGTCCACGGTGTATTCGACCGTTTCCCACAGGTCCGAGCAGCTAGCATCGAGAACGGATCTTTCTGGGTGCACGGTTTCCTGAAGAACCTCGCCAAAGCTGAGCGCATGAACGTCGGTTCATTCAAGCAGCCGCCCCTCGAAAATTTTCGTCGCCATGTCGCCATCGCGCCCTTCTACGAAGAGGACGTGATCCATCTGGCCGGCGCGATCGGCGCCGAGAATATCCTGATGGGATCTGATTTCCCGCATGCGGAAGGGCTCGCGGAACCCTGGACCTTCGTGAAGGAACTCGAGAAATTCAGCGATGCAGAGCAGCGCGCGATCATGCGCGACAACACACTGCGTCTGCTCGACCCGGCGGGTGCACCCGATTGATCGGGGACTCCTCGCGTCCACGCGAGGAAGCCCTGTGGTGTGGAGTGGGATTTTCTGCGATGACAAGGCGAATACACGGGCGGATCGGAGGCGTGGAATGAAGCTGGATATCTTCTCGGAAATTCAGAGCGCACAGCCCTCAAGCGAAATCGATGCTGCTGCGATCGTCCAAGAGACCATTGATCAGGCTCGAGCGGCCGATGCCGGGGGCTTCGATTGCTGGTGGTCGGTGGAACATCACAGCGCGGCCGCCTTCAGTATCAGCTCTGCTCCGGAAATGATGTTGACCGTGTTGGCACAGCACACCGATCGCATCCGTCTCGGCACGTCTGGGATCCTGGCTCCCTTCGCGATCCATCATCCGGTGCGAATCGCCGAACGAGCGGCCTGGCTCGACGTCTTCAGTGGAGGGCGGCTCGAGTTGGGGCTGGCGCGTTCGGGAGGTGCCGAGTGGGAGATCTTCGGGGTCGACGCCGAACGCAGTCGCGCCGAGGTTCGAGAGAGCCTGCGCATGATTCCGAAGATGTGGGCGCCCGGCAGCTTTTCCTGGAACAGCGAACTGATCCGCATTCCCGAACGGGAGATCATGCCCAAGCCCATTCAAGGGCCGCATCCCCCTCTTTGGCTGACGGTGACCGGTCCCGACTCCTGCGAGCAGGCGGGGCTGCTCGGAGTGGGCATGTTGGGCTCTGCAAATTTCTCACCCCTGGAACACGTCACGCTGGCGATCGAGAGCTACGAGAAGGGCTTGGCCAAATGTGAGGCTCCGGCGGGTTCCTTCATCAATCGCCAGACGGCCATGTTCACGATCGTTCACTGCGCCGAGAGTCGCGACGAGGCCATCGAGAGTGGTGCGGCGGAAGCGGCCTTGTGGTTCATGAACGAAGCACCCAGCGTGTTTCGTGTGGCGCGCGAGGGGTGGCTCAACTTGATCCGTGGGCTGAGGGGGGAGGGCGCCGCGTCGAAGCCGATGCTCGATGCGCCAGAGCCGGCTCCGACCGACGCTGATTTGAACGACCCCGTCCCCCTGATCGCGTTGATGAATCGTCAGCGCGCTGGGCAGAAATTGGATCCCGAGGAGGTCTTTGACGCCATGGAGCCCTTCGACACCTGCGTGATCGGTGACGTCGACAGCTGTCGCAGCAAGCTGCGTGCCTTCGAGGCTACCGGCCTCGATCGCCTGATGTGCATGGTGCAATTCGGCAAGTTGGCTCCAGAGGCGGCGCTTCGCAGCATCGAGATTCTCGGAAAACAGATCGTGCCCGAATTTAGCTGAGGAAGATCGCCCTCATCATCACACACGTCCGACGAGGATCTTTTGAGCCCTGCGCAGATTCTGGGCCAGCGGCTCTAGCGCCCGCTGCGTTTGTCGATCATGTCGGCGAGCAAGGTGAAGGTCGCGGTCTGGATGGCGAAGAGGAGCAGAAGAACGGTCTTGTCCGTCAAATTTCGGGAGATGAAGACGTCATACGAGATGCTGGCGAGAAAGGCGAGCGAGAGTACGGCGATCAGCGGTGCGAGAACCCGGATCGGCGCAAAATACATTCCCGTTCGAAGGATCAACTGAAATATCCTCAGGGTGTCGCGGATGGGTCGAATCTTTGATCTGCCGATGCGTGCTGTGTAGCCAATCGGAACGAAGCGCACGTCATATCGGTTGCAGAGCAGAGCCATCGTGATCGTGCTGGTGAAGCTGAACGTATCGGGCAGGATATTCATGTAGTTATCAGCGACCGATCGTCGAAAGACGCGCATCCCGGAGTTGATGTCGGGAATCGGCTCGCCGGTGAGCCAGGACGAGTAGGCGACCAGGAACGATTTGGGAATTCTCCGAATCAGGGGGTATTCGACATCGGGAGCCGTGCGAGCGCCGACCACCATGTCGGCATTCCAGCAGAGGGCGATGAGTTCCGGCAGACGTTCGAGCGGATAGCTTCCATCGGCATCTGTAATGGCGATGAACTCGGCAGATGAGCGGCGAATCCCGGTCTTGAGCGCTGCCCCGTATCCACGATTGCGCCGATGTTGTGCCACGCGGAGTTCCGCGTACTCTCGGTCGAGCTCGTCCAGGACGCCACTACTTCCATCGCTGGACCCGTCGTCGACCACGACGATCTCGAAGCTCTGGTCCGTGTCGCTCAGATGCTGCAACAGCGACTCGACGGTTTTTCGGATCCCATCGACTTCGTTGTAACACGGAACGATGACACATAGGGTCGCTTGGACGCCCTGGCGTTCCGGATGGGTGATCTCGTGATTCATTCTTCGTCCATGGTCTGCACAGTCCGGGAGGGACCTGCTTCGCTTCAGAGTACCAGAGGTCGCGCTTTGCGGAAGAAGATTCGCGGCCTTTCCTCGCGGAAGGCAGAACGTGATCGGAGCAGCAGTCGATCGCTAAACCGGGGCGAGAGGAAGTTCGTGGTGGATGCTGAGCCCTGCTGAAGAGCGAGCGCTTCAGTCCTCCCTGGGTCGCTGCCGAGATCGCTCGAACCCGATCGTGCGGCGCCCGGTCGGCGGCTTCGAGGGGCTGGGGCCGCGCAGCTCGAACTCGACATTTCGTCAGATATTTGCCGTGAGGTGCGCACCATGGCCGTCGCTGTAGACCTTGGAGTATTGCGGATCGACCATGAACGGGTTGGAGGATTCGCAGTCGATGATTGCGTAGCTCGCCAGCAGATCGCCCGACACGAGAAGGGCATTCACCCCGTCATGGCATGCGCGAGTAAGAATGAGAGGGCGTGGCGTTCGAGCTCGCTCCGCCCGGAGGGTGTGTGCGTAGAAGCCGAGCACCAGGAAGAAGCCCAGCAGAGTGGGGTGTCGAGGCGCCGGCTTTGCGCCGTCTTCATGATCGCTTAATGGGTGGCATGGCGGTGCTCGACAGAGGCGTCTGCTCGCGGCTCCGCTCGAATCCCAAGAAGCTCCCATCCGTAGACCATCAGCAGGGAAAATGAATATGTTGGGATCAAATAGGTCAGCATGCGGTTGCCGCTATCGGCCCAGGAAACCCGGAAGTGCTGCTGTGTGGCCAGCAGGAGAATGAAAGCCAGCGTGGCGACCGGTCCCAAGGAAAGGATCGCAGAGTGGGGGGGGCGGCGGAGTAGAACGCTCATCAGGCCGAGAGCCAGAAAGGCGCACCAGACCCCACCCCAGGACAACGAGGCCATGTTGGTGAGGGTCGACATCAGGCCCTGCGATAGCAGATCGAATTTCCATATAAAGGCAGGGACGAGCGATACGCAGAGTACGCCCGTGATCAGCTTGGGCGTGATGGTTCGCAGGCCGGCGAAGCGCGGGTGCTGGAGCGCGAAAATGACCAGGGTGGCGGTTGCCACTCCGAGGGCGATCAAGCTGATGGATTGGGGGGTCAGGACCTGTTTGATGCCCCGAATCGAATGGTAATCACCGGCGCTGCGCAGACCGTGCAGGATCGTGAGCCACACCAGCACCAGCGACGAGTGGATGGCAAGACCCCAATTCAATATGCAGCGAGGCAGGCGGCTCGGAACGATCGCCATGGCGAGAAAGATCATTGTGATGAGCGGCGTCTCCACGCGGTGCCATGACAAGGCCAGCGCGAAGACGAATGCGAAGGGAAGCCACGCGGGATTTCGCTCGATCTCTGCCAGCCAGAAACAGCTTGCCGCGAGGAGTAGATAGACGCCTGCAGCGTATGTCTCGTGCAAGTAGAAATACTGCACGATCACGAAATAGGGGGTCGAGATGGCCGCGGTAGTGAGTACGACAAGCGCCACAGCGGGCGTCGAGGCTCGTCCGGGTCCAGCGAGTCCACGGAGGCCGAGGACCAGGAAAGCGGCTGTTGCGGAGAGTGCCAGTACGGCGGGATTGGCGGAGAGGAAAGGGGTGTCCAAAAAGATCGACATTCCTTGAAGGATGGCCTGGAAGAGGCCCCGGCTCGCGAGTTCCGGTCCGAGCGTGGTCGCGATTTCGCCGTAATGCGCAATCGATCGTCCGATGCCGAGGACAGCATGGGAGTCGTTCGTCCAGACTGTCATGCTGAAGCGAGTGGCCAACCACGCACTCGCACCGAAGAGACCGCTGAAGAGGATTGCCGTCGAGGGAGAGCGGAGGGGTGAAGAGCGGGGCGAGTCCCAGCCGCGCCAATTCGTGCGCAGGCTCAGGCCTGTTCCGGCGAGCATGACGCTCGCGACCGAGCCGAAAAGAACGTCTCGCGTGAATGGGATGGGTGACAAGACCAGGGCGATGGAAATCGACACCCAGATCGCTTGTCCGAGAGGGTAGGCGAGTACGCAGCAGGAGCCGATCCCGATCGGTGACAGGGCCAGGAGTGCCCATGACAATCCCAGGACGTAGATGGCTGCATGAAAATAGAATTCGTTCAATGGATCCATCCAGCGTGCTGAGCGATCTCCTCTTCCGAGAGCACGACGAAGCGCGACGGGCGACTAGCCCCTTCGTGTGGGCCGAGGAGGGCCATGACGAACCGCTGCCCTCGTCTCTCCGTCGGGCCCTCCGGTAGCCATAGGCTCATCGGGTGTTTTGAATGCGCCGCTGGGTGTGGAGCTTGATCCGATGGGCTTGGTTCAGCGGCCCGCGCACGCTTCCTGAGCGCATGGCGACGCGCCATCTGCTTGTGTTCGATTCGATCGAGGGCGGCCGCATCGATACCGGTTCGGGCGATGAACCCCTGACGGTAGAGACGCATCGAAGGCAGTCGTTTTGCGAGCCTTGCTTGTTCGATGAGCAGGACCGGTTCGGCGACAGGGTCGACCAGACCCAGATGGCGAATTGCGATCAACCGTTCGGGAGTGAATCCGGGCCCGCGCGGTACGGAGAGCTCTGCTCCACGGAGTTGATCCTGCAGCGCGTAGTAGAACGCATAACGAGATGAAACGCGGTGCCGGTCATCCCGTCGAGCCCCCTCGCTCAGGCGCAAGGGCCCGTAGCCGGGTGACTTGGCGCCGCTCTGGTAGACCGAGAACGCATACGCATTGACAGCGAGAATCGCGAGCATGATGAAGGGGTAGGTGAATGAGAGCCAGCTGGCGAGTTTATTGTCGTTCCTGTCGGCACTGCTTTGCATGCGATCCCTGGGAGCCGCAGAATGCTCGGCGGTCTTGGCGTTCGGGCAGGCTATCACAGCGCCTCTCTGCGACCAAGGAGGCTGCTCGCTCTGGGGACGGTGCCGACAGGAGCGGACCCAAAGACAGTAGGCGTTCACGTAGCGCTGATCGGCGGGCGCGTGCACCACCGCTAGCGCTACGCTGGCGACCCAATCGGAGGTATCGATGTTCCGGATCTCATCCCTATTCCTGCTGGTCACACTCTCGTTGATTGGATGTATCAACGGTCACGCTCCGCTCCATGGATTTTCCGAACAACGTCTCGCGCGGATCACGGAGGGCATGCAGCGGCATATCGATGCCGGCACGGTCGCGGGCGTAGTGACCCTCGTTCAGCGACATGGCGAGATTCTGCACGGAGACGTTCTAGGCCATCAAGATCGTGAAGCCGGGACCCCGATGCAGGCCGATACGATCTTTCGGATCTACTCGATGTCGAAGCCGATCACGAGCGTGGCAGTTCTGATGTTGCTGGAGGAGGGGAAACTTCGGCTGACCGAGCCGGTCGATCGCCTGCTTCCGGAGCTTGCGGATCCCGTCGTGCTTCTGCGGGCCGATGGCCCCCTCGAAGAGACGCGTCTCGCGTCCGGGCCCATTACGATTCGTGACCTCCTGATCCATACTTCGGGGCTCGCCTACGAGTTCACCAGTACAGGTCCGCTCTCGGAGGGGCTGAGGGAGCGGGGCTTGCTAGGAAGCAGCTCGAGATTATCACCCGACGAATGGATCGGCCGTCTGGGTGAGGTTCCGCTGATGCGGGATCCCGGGACGCGATGGCATTACAGTCTTTCGACGGACGCTCTGGGTGTGCTCGTCGAGCGAGCCTCGGGCATGCCTTTCGCCGAGTTTCTCGAGAGACGGGTTTTTCAGCCCCTCGGCATGAGGGATACGTCCTTCTGGGTGCCGGAAGAAAAGATTACGCGATTGGCCGTGAATTATTCGAGAGATCCCGAAACGGGCGAACTCGTCATTTTCGATCACCCGAGCGATACCCGGTACTCGGTGCCGCCGATCTTCGCTTCTGGAGGGGGCGGGCTCGTCTCGACGGCTGGCGACTATATTCGTTTCGCAGCGATGCTGACGAACGGCGGTGAATTCGATGGTGTTCGCATCCTGTCGCGCAAGACGGTGGAACTCATGACGACGAACGCGCTCTGGCCCGAGGAACGGACCATGGGCGCTTTTGGCAGCCGATTCTTCCTCGCGGGTCAGGGATTCGGTCTCGGCGTGTCGGTCGTTGAAGATCTCGGGGCGGGGGCGAGTCTCGGATCCATCGGACAGAATGGATGGGGCGGTGCGGCCGGTACCTGGTACTGGTCGGATCCGAAGGAGGGCCTCTCCGCCGTCGTGATGATCCAACTCATGGGCAATGGCGCGGCTGCGCTCGTTAGTCAGGACTTCCAGACGTTGGTCTATCAGGCGTTGGTGGACTGAGGGAACCCGCGGGACCGAGTCATCTAGGCGAACGCCGGCTCGACGGGGAATCTCGGGAGAGCACGGTCCGTGCGGAGGGGCCCGAGGCTCACTAGGCTTCGAGTCGAACCCGAATCCGCCCGCTGCTGCCAGGTGTCCGCCTCGATGTCCGATGATTCGCGGACCGGGGAATCGCCAGAAGAGGGCGGCGCGATCCAAGGAGTCCAGCATGAGAGATCTCGAAGATCGGATCCAGGCCATTGAAGATCGGACGGCAATCGTCGAGTTGACCGGGCGCTATTGCCATATGGCCAGAACTGGCAACGTGGAGGGAATCGTCGACCTCTTCTGCGAGGACGGCGTCATGGAGTCCGGCGATACCTGCGAAAAAGGGCACGAACGTCTCCTCGGGGTCTACCGAGAAGCGTTCTCGGGATTGCGCCCGCTGCCCTGCGTCCACAACCACGACATCACGCTCGACGGAGATCACGCAACGGGGTGCACCTCGGTCGAGATCCGAATGGTCCATGAGGGTGAGGCCATCACGGCCGCTGGACATTACGATGACACGTTTCGTCGCGTCGGATCAGATTGGAAATTCGAGCATCGCGACCTCACGATCTATCACCAGGTCCCACACTTGAAGGGCTGGGCCTGATCGAGTCTGCGCGCGGGGCTTGTGACCGCCTCCCGGCTGTGTTTTCGTGAAAAAGAGGAGGCAATACCACGATGACTCAAAATAATGATTCTGCGGATCTCGCCCATCGGATCCAGCGCATCGAAGACATCGAAGCGATCAAGCAGACCAAACATCGATATTTCCGATGTTTCGACACGGCCAATATCAAGGAACTCGCCGAGATATTGACCGAGGACATAACGCTCAGCGTCGTCGGCGGTGTGTACGGTTTCACACTCGAGGGGCGTGATGCCTATCTCGACATGGTGCGTGATGGCGCCCACGCCGAAATGGTGACCCAGCATAATGGCCACCATCCCGAGGTCACGTTCGTACACGACACGGAGGCGAAGGCGATCTGGTATCTGCACGATTTCGTACTCGATTTTCGTCGCCATCAACATATCACCGGTACCGCTTTCTACCGGGATACCTACCGCAAGGAGGATGGCCTCTGGAAAATCAGCTACTCGGAGTTCGAGCGCATCTACGAGATCTCGGAACCGATCGAGAAGCGACCCAATCTCACGTACCATTATTTGGCGGAGCACGGCCACAAGCTCCCGCCGGGTGAGATCAAGCCCTTCAGTCGGGAGGATTGAAGGGCGCGCATCGCGTCTCGGTCGATCGGGATCTCCGACTCGATAAATATCGCCTTTTCGCCGCTCTTGCTGAGGCATGATGGATGCCCTGCTCGACCTGGATGTAGCGACGTTCAACAAGTGGCTCTACTTGTGGGCTGCAATGGGCGTATTGTCACCGCTGGGGATGTGTTTCTCGAAACGGCTCCTGTTCAGCAATCGTTACGAGGACGCGAAGTTTTCGGGTTTGGGGACGATCGACAAGAAGCTCGGGTGGATCATTATGGAGACGCCAATCCTGATTGCGGACTCCTGTTTTTTCCTGATGGGAAGGATCCGCTGAACGCGTGGGTCGCCATCATGGCGGCCTTCGTGATTCGTTATTTTCACCGGGCGCTGATCTTTCCCCATCGAATCAACGTGGCGGGAAAGACCATGCTTGTGGGCGCGATGCTGGCGTCGATGACGTTTTATGTGATCAATGGGAATTTCATCGGATATTATTTCGGTTCATTGGCGAAATACCCGCTCGAATGGCTGAGTGATCCGAGGTTCATGGTCGGATTGCTTCTCTTCGTGGGTGGGTTCGCCGTGAACGTGTCCTCGGACAACGTCTTGATCAACCTGCGTGCCCGCGGAGAGATCGGTTACAAGATCCCACGTGGTGGTCTTTTCAAATCTGCTTCCGGTCCGAATTATCTGGGCGAGATCGGGGAATGGATCGGCTTCGCCCTGAGGTCGTGGTCCGTGCCGGGCGTGGTCGATGTCGGCTGGGTCTCACTCACGCTCTTTTCGATCGGGTTGGGAACACACCGTGGGTGTCGCGAGGAGTTCGGAGACCGCTATCCGGGCAACCGCAAAGCCATCCTCTCCTACCTCGTCTGAATCCAACACGCGCCCGAGCCAAAACGGCCGGAATGAAAACAGAGCAGCCTTCGATCGAAGGTGCACGGCGCTCGTCAGGCCCCCAGAAGTCAGTGTGGGTACGCCGCGCGCCCGAGCCAAAACGGCCGGAATGAAAACAGAGCAGCCTTCGATCGAAGGTGCACGGCGCTCGTCAGGCCCCCAGAAGTCAGTGTG
>PBFW01000071.1 GCA_002719955.1 Deltaproteobacteria bacterium
GACCCGAGTGGCGCGCTGCCTGCAGGGCAGCGAGTGCCCCCGCGGCCGCATAGGTACCCGATACGTACTCGCCGAGGCGTCCGCCGGCGCCCAGGGGCATCCGATCCGGATAGCCGCGGGCGTCCGTCGAGCCCAGCTCCGCTTGCAGGGTGAATTCTGTTGCCGGACGCGCAGCCCAGGGGCCGTCCTGGCCGAAGGGCGTAATCGAAACCAGCGAGAGCGCTGCATTCGCGGCCGACAGTGTCGCAAGCGATAGGCCGAGTTCGGCCATGCGTCCCGGCGCAAAGCTCTCGACGATGAGATCTGCGGAGGCGGCGAGACCGAGCAGGGCGTCGCGACCCTTCGACGTTTCCAGGTCGAGGATGAGGCTGCGTTTGCTCGCGTTGAGGAAACGGAAGAGCGCGCCGTCTTCGTCGTCGGGGAGCGGCTCGGATTCAGCCAGCTGTGCGGAGGCCTTCCAGCGTCGCAATGGATCACCGGTGGGTGCCTCGATTTTCACCACGTCCGCACCCGCGTCGGCGAGCAGCTTCGTGGCATAGGGCCCGGCTACCTGGGTCGACAGATCGAGTACACGCACACCATCCAACGGAATCGCCACGGCTCACACCTCGGGCTGAAGGGTTTCTTGATCGTTTCTCAGGGGCCGTCCAAGATCCGCGGAGGTCATTAGCATACGCGACTTCCAGCGAAGGAGACTCTACGAGATTGCGAGACTTGTTCCCACCGCCCGCTGCAAAGATGCGCGCCGGCTCGCCCAGGCACCCGAGGTGTCCGGGCTCGGGGAGGCCGCTCTGCAGAGGCTGGGACGATCCCGGCCATCGTTGATCCCCTGTTTCGGACGATTCTTCGAGGACTCGTAGGGCATCGGATCCGGTAGACCCGGTCGAAGCGGTCCTTGCACAAGAGCGCCCTGTCCCTGCTATGCCTGATGGTTATTTCGAGAACGGCCATAGCCGCCGCACCGGACCTCTTTGGGGTGGCCATCGCATGGGATGACCTCGCCGCTGGCCGCAGATTCGTGGGTTTCATCGACAACGAGGCGCCGACGGAGTTCGGGCAGCCGCCGATCGAAGTGCCCGGCGACGGGCTGGTGAGGTTTGCCCTCGAGGACGTATTTCACGTGAGTCGCGAGGCGGGTGTCATCACGCGAATCGATGCCCAAGGTTGGCAGATCGAGCGCATCTACTCGTTGGGCGCCTCGGCCGAGCCACGTGATATTGCGGTCGTCGACCCGACTACTGCCTACGTTTCCGATCGAAGTCTGCATCGGCTGATACGCCTGGATCTCGTGACGGGTGCCCTGGTCCAGGCCGTCGATCCGCGCCCCCTCGGTGTTTCCGCCGGCGTGTTGATGCCGGAGACCATGCTCGTAGATTCGGGCCGCCTCTATCTCCAATTGAGGCGTCCGCTCGGGTCGAACCAGGTGAGTGGCGTAGCGGTCATCGACCTCGCGTCGGAAGCGATCGTCGACGCCGACCCCGTGCAGCGGGGAGAACAATCGATCGCACTCGCCGGAAGTGAACCGCGTTTCAAGATGCAGATCATTCCAGAGACGAATCGACTGATGCTGAGTGCAACGGGTGCTCTGCTGGATGCGGGGGGACTGGAAACCATCGATCTCGACACACTTCAGTCCGAGGGTCTCGCTCTTGAGGACCAGAGGGGGGGGTGGGTGTCAACGACCTCGGCTCCTTGACGCTCGTCATCTCTCTTCTCCTTCTGGCGCTCATCCCGTTTTTTTCGCGCGGATCGCGCTGGCGGGCGGACCGAGCGCAAGATCTCCACTTCTTCGACCAGGAATCCGTTGTGTGGCCGCGCCTCGTTCAGCGGAATTCGACCGGGACGGATAGAATCGTCTCGCTGAGGGCGCTCTCACCCCTGATGACTCTCCCGCCCCATGCCAGACGAAGATCGGGTAGTCGGTCGAGAATGCGGCCGAGGACGACGGCGATCTCCATTCGGGCGAGGTTTGCGCCCATGCAGTGATGCGCGCCGTGGCCGAAGCTGAGGTGTTCGTTGGGCGTCCGATCGATCTTGAAGGCGGTCGGATCTTCGAAGACGCGCTCGTCCCGGTTGGCTGAGGTGAAGCTCATCACGACGGATTGGCCCCGGCGCAGCGTCTTGTCGCCGAACTCGGTGTCGGTGCCGACCCAGCGCCTCAACGCGCGGACCACCGTTGTGAAACGGAGGATCTCGTCGACCGCGAGTGGCATGAGGCTGCGGTTGTTGCGAAGCCGCTCGAGTTCGCGCGGGTGATCGAAGAGCGCGAGCACACCCCCTGAAATCGCATTGCGGGTCGTCTCGTTGCCGCCCATCACGAGAAGCATTGCGAACTGGAGTAGCTCGTCAGCTGCCAGGCCTTCGTCTTCGCCGAAGGCGCCCCCGTCTCGCGCCCGCACCAGCCTCGAGAGGAGATCCTCGCCCGGTGCGAGGCGGCGCTTCTCGATGAGCTCTGAGAGGTGGCCAACCATTCGTGCGCCGGCTTCCATGGAACGCTGTTCGCGTTCGGAACCCGATGGGGCACCGATTCCCTCCGTGATGCCGTCGCACCAATCTGAGAAGGTGGCGAGGTCAGCGCCTGCGATTCCCAGCATGTGAGCGATCAGGCGTGAGGGCACCGGGACAGCGAGGTCCGCGACGAGATCACAATGCCCCTTCGATTCGACGCGGTCGATGGCCTCGTCGATGAACTGACCTGCGAGCGTTTCGAAATCGCTCACCATGCGCGGTGTGAAGAGGCGGCTCACGAGGTTGCGGATGTGGATATGTCGTTGTCCATCGAGATTTTCGATCGAGCCGCCATCGGTCTCGAAAGAATGCCAAGGGCCGCCAGGCCCATTGGTAAAGCGTTCGTTGTCTTTGGCCAGACGTCGCACGTCGTCGTAGCGGGTCAGGAGCCAGAATCCGTTTCTCTCGTCCCAGTGGACCGGGTCGTGATCCCGTAGCCAACGCAGCGCGCGGTCGCGTTCATCGCGCGGAAGGCTCAGGTCGTTGATATCATAGAGATCGGATTTCATCTCCGACTTTCCAGGTAGTCGAGCGTGCGTGCTCTGCTCCCCTCTTCGAAGTCCAGAATATTCGCGTTGAAGTCGGTCACTCCGATATTTCGGAGTCGCCCGAGCCCTGCGTCGAGCGACTTCTCGTCGCCGATGATCGCGAAGCTCGACGGCGCAAGGCTTCCCTCGATCTCGATCATCGATCGGTAGCTCGGCATCATCTGATACTGCTCGAGCATCTTGTTCATGCGTTCGTTCGCAGAATCCGCATTCGATGTCAGAACGATATGCATTCCCGCGACGATGCGCGGATCCGGTCTTCCCGCTTCCTTCGCATAGCCGTTCAATTTGGGTACGATATGCCGCTCGATTGCGCCGAACCCCGTCGTCCACAGGATCGTTCCCGCGGCCTCACGACCCGCGATCGCCAACATGTGGTCGCCGAGTGCAGCGATCAAGATGGGAACGGGCTGGGCATCGGGCACTTCGACCGTCATCGCGACGCGATATTCCTCGCCCTCGAATTTCGTGGGCTCACCGCGTAGCAAGGGGTTGAGGACCGCCATGTATTCGCGCATATGTTTCGCTCGGCGCGCATAGGAGAGCCCGAGCATCTGTTCGATCACAGAAGGATGCGAGAGACCGATGCCGAGCGTGAATCGCCCGCCGCAAGCGGCGCCCGCCGTGAGCGCCTGCTGGGCGAGTGCGGTCGGGTGGCGCGGGTAGGTGGGAACCACGGCCGTTCCCAGCTCGATTCGGTCGGTCTCGCGACCGAGCAAGGAGGCCAGGTTGATGGCATCGTGTCCGAAGACGTGCGGAACCCACATCGTATCGATTTCGCGCGACTCCAGATCTCGCGCGATCTCCACGTATCCCGCCAGGGGGATGCGGCTTCCGTACCCGCCGACCATGACTCCGATTCGCATTTCGTTCTCCTTATCCGATACGGCTCTACCGTCTGCCATTTTTGGGGAACGCAGTCTACAGGATGCGATGGGTAGGCAGGTGCTCCGCTACCCCAGATGTGGACATGTGTTGCGGCTCGAATGAGTGGGGAAGGGGGGCGGACCCCATTCCCTCGATGCGGGAGCTGGTGCAAGCGGATTTTCTCATCGCCAAGGGTGTCCGGCAATGCCCCGCGTGAACTATGGATTCGAGAGGGTGGATCTTGATACTGCCTCTTCGACGGCCGTTTCTGCAAAAAAATCTGGGTTAAGCTGCGTGTGAAGCCGAACGACCTCGTCGAAGACGAAAGCGCGGTAATCGTCCTTCGACATCCGGCCGCGGTCGAGAAGCTTGTAGCTGTTGGGAAGCGGCTCATCGAGCTGGGGGACATCCCAATGCCCGATATCCGATGAAAATACGGGTCTGAGCCGGACATCCATCGGATTGCCCGGCCCATCGAGCGCGCGATGGACGGTGACGTCATCGGATTCACAGCCGAAATAGAACTGCTCGCCGAAGATGCGAGCGAGGTCCTTTTCGCTCGCGAGCCCTGAGTCCTCGAACTCGTTCCGCGCCCAGGGTGATCGGTCCTTCTCACCGACCATCTCGGGGGGGTCGGCGGGGAAGCCGTAGCGCGCGAGAATCGATTTCAACTCGCCGACGTCGAGTCGCGCCGGGTCGTAGTTGGCGAGTCCGTCCGGTCCACGCTTTTCGTAATGCTCCTCCAAGGCGCCAAACATCTCGATCGCCCAGGCCGCCCCGCCCTCGAGGAAACAGAAGGGCAGGTTGGGAAAACGCATCGGTACGCCCGCGTAGACGAGCGATCGGCAATATTCGCTCTGTAGATAACCGTGGCCCAGCACATGGTTGTAGGAGTAGTTGGTCGGGGAGCCGCGACCGCCCGGGAGATAGTTCAGCCCGACGGCGCCGTGTGAGGTCACGGCGAAGCCCATCTCCTCGAAAGTTCGCCAGACCGGGTCGTAGTCAAATTCGGAATCGATTCCGTACCGGTCCGTATGCGCCAGAAGGGGAAAGAGGTCGGGATGATTCGCGAGAGGCCGTGCCACGCCGGGCGGGATCATCGCCGCTTTGAAACCGAGATCGTGCACGAAGCGAAGCTCTTCTATGGCTTCTTCGGGTGTGTGCATCGGAATCACCGCGGAGGGCGTGATCACTCGGGAATGTTCGCGGGAGATCTCTTCGACCATCGTATTCAGGGCGCGTATCGATGCACGCCGGATCTCCGCGTTCGGGAGTGTGGGCAATGCGAGCCCCAGCGACGGATAGAGAACCATGAAGTCGAAGCCGATTTCTTCGAGTCGTTCCGCCAGGAGCGCGGGGACCATGACTGTCGCTTGATAGAGCGCGTCGGTCGTCGAAGGCCACCAGGGACCTCGGGGCGTGCCTTCCTCGAGCGATCCCGCTCCCGTAAAGAGGTCCGGGATCGCGCGGCGGAGGTCGGCGGCCGTATCGCTTCCTGCGATGCGCACGACCGTGTCGAAGAGCATCGGTACCGATTCGAGTAGATGACCGTCCCCGTCGATGATCGGATGATCGAGGCTGCCGCGAATGGCTTCGATCTTGGCGCGGTTCGTAACGGAATGATCTGAATGGGTCGGCATGGATGTCCCCCCCCTCGAGTCCTGACGATATCTCGCTCGACGGGGATGGCTCGCGTGGAGCTCCTCGATTCGCGAGCGGGATTTCGAATGCAAAAAGGCCCCGCCAAGAAACCTTGGCGGGGCCTTCGATCTTGCTGAGCCTGGGATCGCTAGATCACCACCAGGTTTTCAGCGGCCGGACCCTTTTGGCCGTCGACCACATCAAACTCGACCCGCGCACCTTCGGCCAGGGTCTTGAAACCCTCGCCCTGGATCGCGCTGTGATGACAGAAGACGTCTTTCTCGCCGTCGTCACGCGTAATAAAGCCGAAGCCTTTTTCGTCGTTGAACCATTTCACTGAACCTACCACTCGCATTTTACTACCTTTTCTTTCATCGTTTTCTGTTGGAAGACGGTTAAATACCCGTCCTGCCCGCTGTCGGATGGGTTGAATCCATCTCGAACCTGTTTTCTTAGAATCCCGCTTCTAGCTCGTCACGCGCGTATATATACAGAGTCGATCCACGACTGGTCATTCTTCGATCATTGGGTGGAGGCTGGCTCTATCTGCTGGCAACTGCTCTTGCGATTCGTTCCGCTGGGTGAACGCAACCGTGCGCACGCCCTTCGATCCAGATGATACGGCAATCCTCTGATTTAGACAGACCGCGCACCCCGGTGTGAAGGGCGAAGAATACCAAATCGGGGCGGCGACCTGTAGGAGTCCCGCTAGATTCCTCCGAGGGGACGACGCGCTCCGCTGATCATTCCGATCCCCTGAGACCCCGGCGAGGGCTGTGGGGAGTGTATCAGCGACCTGAGCTGCGTAATTGGGGCTTTTAAACCCCGGCCATCGGGAGGCAACGGAGCCCTGTGGGTTCGGAGCAGCCTCCTGGCTGGAACTGGGCGGGGGCGGCCGGATCAGCCGGCGCCGCGCGGTCGCCGTTGGGAGCGGGTGCGATCACGCCCCATGGCCCGCTTGTTCGGTACGCTCGCCGGCGATGTTCCGCGATCCCGATGACGAAATCGAATCCGCCGACTTCGAGCGCCATCTGGGGTGGCTCGAAGAGATTGCGGATGAGTTAGGAACTCTGCACGACCTCGAACCGGCGCTTCTGACGCGTCTGCGGATCGCGGCGGGGCGAATCGCTTTGCCCGATCGGCTGGAGCGGCGTCGCTTCAATCAGACCCGTCGCCGGGCCTCTACCCGGAAAAAGCGCGAGCGTGACGAGGCGGCGCTGGAAGCGACGAGCAACCGGGCGAGGAAGCGGGCGCTGGCCTTTCCCGTGGCCCCGGCGGATGTCGAAATGTCCGACGGGCATCGCCGGCTCCTCGAATATCAGTCCCGGCGACGGCGGGCCGATGCAAGCGCCGATCGCCTGCTCGAGCCCCGCACCTGTTATGTGTGTAAAACGGAATTCAGCGAGCTCCACCATCACTATGACTCGATGTGCCCGACCTGCGCGTGGTTCAATTGGGGCAAACGCACGCAAACGGCGGATTTGAGTGGGAGAGTCGCGCTCGTGACGGGGGCGCGGGTCAAGATCGGCTTCGAAATCGTCCTGATGTTGTTGCGGGCGGGGGCGCGGGTCTTGGCGACGACGCGTTTTGTGGTCGATGCCGCCGAGAGATTTGAAGGGGAGGGGGATTTCGAAGACTGGGCGGATCGGTTGGAGTTGCACGCGCTGGACCTTCGGAATACGCCCGCCGTCGAGCATTTCTGCGCCGAACGGCTCGAGAGTGAATCGCGCCTCGACTTCCTGATCCACAACGCCTGCCAGACCGTTCGGCGTCCCCCCGCTTATTACGAGGAAATGGTGGCGGCAGAGGACTCGAAGCGACTTCCAGCCGCAGCTCGTCGATTGCTCGAGCGGCCGCCCTCCTCGCGATCGGCGGCGTCGCAGAACGCCGCTTTGACCACCGCGGCGCCGACCGAGGTGGCCGCTCTGAGCACCCTCGATCTACTGGGGGAGGGGAGTTTGAAGCCGCTCTTCCCAGAGGGAATACGCGACGGGGAGGGGCAGCAGCTCGATCTACGCGAAAAAAATTCCTGGCGCATGGACCTGCACGAGGTCTCGGCGCTCGAGCTGATCGAAGTCCAACTCGTGAATGCGATCGCTCCCTTCGTGTTGAATGCCCGGCTGAAGCCCCTGATGGTTTCGGTCCTCACCCACGACAAGCATATCGTCCACGTCTCGGCGGTGGAGGGGCAGTTCTACCGAACCTTCAAGACGACGCGGCATCCGCACACCAATATGGCCAAGGCGGCGCTGAATATGATGACGCGGACCTCAGCCGCGGATTTTGCTCGGGATGGAATCCATATGAACAGCGTCGACACCGGTTGGGTGACGGATGAGGACCCCTTCGAGAAGACCGTCGAGAAAGAGGAAACGCAGCGTTTCTCCCCCCCGCTGGATGCACTGGATGGCGCGGCGCGTGTCCTCGATCCGATCTTCTCGGGATTCAACAGCGGCGAGCATGCCTGGGGGCAGTTCTTGAAGGACTATACACCCACCCGGTGGTAGAAGAGGCGATTGCCGGGGGCTGAAATTCCCCGGGTCCAAATGATGATCTCCGAATACGGCGGGCCGGCCTTTCGGCAAAGGGAGTGCTGATCGCCGCAGTGGGCCGGCCGGCCGGAATCCGAATCGACGCTCTGCGCGCGCGCGCTGGCTGGATGAAAGTGCGTGTCGAGGCGCGTTCTTTCTGACGCCGGGAGTGAATGTCGGGCGGATAGTGGATTCCGCCGCCGGACGACGTGGAACGGGCGCCCTCGGGAATGAAACCGGATTGATTCAAGGGCGCTTGAGCGCGCCGTCACAGACGAGTCTGGGCCTTCGGCGACCACGCGACGATCCATCGAGATTTTTTTTGCAAACGGCGATTTTTTTTCGCCACTAAAGGATCTGAAGAGCGTAGGATAGCAAAAGATCTGGGAAGGTTGGGGCGAACGCAGCAATGCGGGTGCCCTGGAGGAATTCGGCTTTGGGTCTCCTTGTGAGATCCTTCCGGGTCCTTGCGAAACGGCGGAGGCGTTGGGAAGCGCCTTCGGAAAGCCGTGTCGTATTGGAACCCGGGGATCCCCCTCCATTTTCAGGTCGACTCTGTGCAGCTCCGGCGCGTCTTGCCGCGAGCGAGTTCGTTCCGGAGCTGCGCATTGTATTTCGACAATTTTTGGGGTCGTCTCGAGTAAGCGAGCGCCCGGCTGAACGTGGAGGCGCATGATAATGATTCGATTGACGCGGTATTTTGGACTAGCAGCAGCATTGATGATGGTGATTCCCATTTCCGCCCAGGCACTGTCGATCAATGTCGTGAACGCGTGGGGCTCGGGGGCGAGCGCCACCCTGCTGATGCCCGGTGACACGATCACTGTCGATCTGACGGTGGAGAACGCCGGAGGGCTCGGCGTGTACGGACTCGGGCTTGGCGTCCGGGGGTACGACGCCAACACGAACGGGCAAGTCGATGACGGTCTCTCGTACGTCAGCGGTCAGAGCGCTGAGAGCGTGTTCAATGTTGTTCGACAAGCTTTACCGCTGCCGTCCTTGGGTGGCCTAAGTAATTTGGTTGCATCTGCCCCCGCGCCGCTTGAGCAAGGTTTCTTCAATCCGGTCACTTTTGCGAGTGAGGAAAAGCGCGTCCTGATCTTCAATGGTGTCGACGTTTCTCCTCATCCCGGGCTTGGCACGGACGACGTCGGGATCGGCGGTGGATATACCGACGGCATCGGCAATGATGTCCATTTCCGGGTGGTGTTCCAGGCGACTCCGGTTCAAGTCGCCACGAAAGAGTTTACCCTCGTCTTCGGTACGATGGCCGAATTCGGTGCGGTCGCGGTGGGCGCATCTGGGGTGACGGCCTTCGGGAACGACAGCCTCACCTTTTCGGTGATTCCGGAGCCGGGTACAGCGCTTCTCATGGGCCTCGGCCTGATCGGACTTTCGTCGTCGCGGCGCCGCTAGTTTCGTATCGGTCCCGGATCGGTCTATTCGACTCGACCGGAAAGCCGCTTCCCGCCATTGGCCGGGGAGCGGCTTTCTCATTCTTACGCTTCGTCTCTGCTTGGTTCGGGCCCTTCGGATTCGATCGTCAGGGCGGGAAGCTCATTCCTCGCAGCGGATCTCCGGCGTCCTCCTCCGGTCGGGGCAGGATGCGGCGAAGGTGATCCGTGAATCGCCAGCCGCGCCGTTCTTCGCGCGTTCGCCACTGGTCCGGATAGCCCAAGGAGACCTCCTCGAATCGAACGCCGTCCAGATAGCGCGTGCAGGGGATGTGGAGATGTCCAGAAACGACGATTTCGGCTCGAAATCGCGAAGGCCACGTCTCCGTCAGGCGAGTGCCGCACCAGACCATGAAGCGCGGGATGAGCGGCAGCACGGCGTGCTCCTGGCGTAGCGGAAAATGGGCGATCAGCACCGCCGGATGTGGCGATTGGGCGAGCGCCCGCGACAGGCGTTTTTCGGACTCCCGGACACGTGCGGCGCACCACTCGACGACGCTCCCGTAGGGATCGGTATGGAGCAGTGCCTCGTCCGTGCAGAGCACGTCTCGCTCCCGTGCCCAGGCAACGGATTCTTCGACGGGAACGTGGTCGGGTCGAAAGCTGTAGTCGTAGAGGACGAAGAGCGGCGCCAATAAATGTGGGCCACCCTCACCCGGCCAGATGGGAAAGGGGTCCTCCGGCGTCAGCACGCCATACCGTCGACAGAGGTCGACGAGAGCCTCGTAGCGAGCCACGCCCGCCAGCCCCGTCCTGCGGGGCAGGGCCCAGAGTTCGTGATTGCCCGGAACCCAGATCAGTTGAGCGAATTTGGGAACGAGTAGCCGGAGCGCGAGTTCGAGCTGGTCGAGACGATCGCCCACGTCTCCACACAGGATCAACCAGTCTTCGGGATGGGCCGGAAGCTCACCGATCGCGATCAGGTTCTCCTTGTGGCCTACGTGGAGATCGCTGATGGCGTAGAGCTTCATGATGTCGCGCTGGCGGTTTCGATCCCGTACGCCTCGGTATAGGGGCGGAAGCGTTCCGCGATCTCGCTAGCGGTGAGTCCCCACTGGTCCGCGCGATAGGCGTGGGCGCCGTGCTTTCCCTTTGGATTCTCAGCGCGGAATTCACGAATCGAGCGATTCGCCGCCGGCGTGAAGTCGAGACCAAAATAGGCGTAGATCTCATCGATTGCGGCGGGGGGATCGCTCACGAAACGATCGAAGGGCAGGTCGAAGAACTGTTTCGGGTCGCGCCCTTCGCGTGTCTTCATCATCGCGAAGATGCTGTGCTCCCAGAGCGCGAGCGTCGAACGCCCGAAGCGCGCCATATCCATGCCCTCGTTGAGCGCATCCCGAGCCGACCAGCAGAGACTGCAGACCGAGGGAATCGCTTGGACCGGATCGCGGTGGGTCTGAACGATCATCGCGTCGGGATAGGTTTCGAAAAGCGCGGCGAGATCGAAGAGGTGGGTTGCGTCCTTGAAGAGCCAGCGCTTCTCGGGCTCACGGTGCCCCACGAGCTGGGCGGTTCGTCGGTGTCTCCGGTAGACGGGGGTCATGTCGCTCTGAATCCACCACTGCGCGTATTGCCGGACATCGGCGTTCGCTTCATAGGAACTGTGGACGAAATTCTGCGAGAAAGTATTCCAGCACTCGTCGGGCAGGTGGGCCTCGATTTCGTGAATCGCGCGCATGTCGGGGCTGCGGGAAAACATCATGTGCACCCGCTCGACCGAGGCGAGGTAGTCGGGATCCTCTTCCCAGTCGGCGCGCGGCGGACGCGGTTTGGGGGTTCGCTGGATCCAGTGTTCGAGGGCTTGGATCGCCGGATCCTGGCCGATCAGATGGTGGAGCGCGGTCGTTCCGGTCCGGGGTAGCCCCACGATGACGAGAGGGCGGTCGATCCGCGCGTCCTCCGCTTCGGGGAATTGCTTCCAGCCCGCCTCGACCATCAGCCGGGCCTGGAGTGCATCGGTGATCATCGCCTGGATCGCGGTTTCGCCGATCGGCGTGAGGGTCGTGTCCTCGTCGAGCGAGAGGCAGAGCATCTCGAGTGCTTCGCGGTAATCATCCTCACCAAAATCGTCGAGCCCGCGCGCATCGCGAGCGGTCTGGTGAAATTCTTCGATCGATTCGCTGAAGCGAAACATCCCCGTCCTCCGCGCCGCGGACGATAGGGGAAACTCGCTCACGAGGCCGTTCCGACGGGCTATCGTCGATCGATATTCTTGTTCTGTGCGCAAGGCGGGAGGTTTCGATGATCGGTCGGGTGATGTGGGTCGCGCTGGTGGGTTCGTCGGTCTGGATTCTCGGGTGCGAATCGGGAAAGCCGGAGGCAACCGATCTCCCGGCGCTGGTGGCGAAGGACGAGAATCCCTATCGCGCGCTCCAGAGCGTCCAGGCCTTCGAGCGCTTGCAGGCGACCCTCGAGGCGTTGAAGGAGACGGTTCTCGAAGATGCCGAGACGGAGCGCGAGGCGTCCGAGGGAATGCGGGCGATCTTGCGGGTGCTTTCGATGTCGAGCGATGTGACCGGCGATGCGAATCCCAAAGCGCCGCATTTCGCGCGGATGGATACGAAGATTCGCAAGGTCGGCGGCGACAACCCCGACGCGGAATACGACAATATCGGTCTCGATCATCGCTGGGACTATGTCATTCGCGGAAATGTCGGGAGCGTGAGCCACGTCAGCTTCACGATCACCGGTTCACGCGCGGCCAGTGGTCGGGCCCCCATGATCGGCTATTTCAACGAGCGAACGCTCGCGCCCGATGAGCGGGGCGACTTCGAGATTCATCTGACGAAGAAGGACGATGGAGGTCCCAACTGGGTCGATACGTCGTCGGGCATCAGTTCGATCCTGATTCGCCAATATATCGGCGATCGCGGCAGTGAAACCCTTGCGACCTATGAGATTGCCGTCGTCGGGCGCCTGCCCGATAGCGAGATTCCCTATTCGACCGACGCGGAAGTCGCACGCGGCATCGCGGGGACGGTCTACAGCACGCAATACATGATGACGATGCATCGCACGATCATGCCCGAGCTCTTCGATCACCCAAACCGTTTCTCGCGCTTGAACTCCGATGATTTCGGCGCGGATATCAGCGGCACCGACAATCTCTATATGTTGGCCACGTTTCAGATCGAGGAGGACGAGGCGCTCCTCATCGAAACCGTCCCACTCGATGTCCGCTACTGGAATATTGCGATCGAGTCCCGTTGGCACGAGAGTGTCGACTATCTGACCCGGCGGACGCATCGGAGCTTGAGTGACGCGGTTGTCGACGTGGATGGGAAGCTACGTTTCGTGCTTGCTCACGGGAAGACGCCGCATCCGAATTGGCTCGATACGGGTGGGCACAACGAGGGCTTCATGACTTTTCGCTGGGTTGGAGAACGCGAGACGGAGGCCCCGGTTCCGACGGTGATTCGGATGAAGCGAAGCGAGGTCCCGGCTGCATTGGCCGACCGGATAGCCGCTCGATGAAATTCGGGATCTTTCACGAGCTGGCGGCGCCGCGCCCCTTTACGGCCGAGTCGGAGTCCGCGGTCGTCCACAACGCGCTCGAACAGGTTCGTGTCGCGGACGAGGTCGGGTTCGACGCGGTCTGGGCAGTCGAGCACCATTTCCTCGAGGGCTATTCGCATTTGAGTGCGCCGGAGGTCTTCCTGACCGCTTGTGCAACGCAGACCGAAAGGATCCGGATCGGGCACGGCGCGGTGGTCTGCGTGCGTGAGATGAATCATCCGATTCGTGTCGCCGAGCGTGCGGCGATGCTCGACATCATTTCGAATGGGCGCCTCGAATTCGGAACCGCCCGCTCATCGACCTGGACGGAACTCGGCGGTTTCGAAGCCGATCCGGATCGCACCAAGCAGGATTGGGACGAGTTCGTGCGCGCGATCCCGGGGATGTGGACACAAGAGCGTTTCTCCTGGAAGGGCAACTGTTTCTCGATGCCCGAGCGGGCCGTGCTCCCCAAGCCGGTTCAGAAACCGCATCCGCCGATGTGGGTCACGGTCACGAGCGCCGGAACCGAGCTCGATGCGGCCGATCGCGGTCTGGGCTGCCTGGGTGTCGCGACGGCGAGTCTTTCCGAGCAGGAGCGCCGGACGAAAAACTATCACCGACGGATTCAGCAGAGCAATCCGATGGGCGAGGTGAACGATCGGGTCGCAACCCTCAACTTCATGTATTGCCACGAGGATCTAGAGACGGCCGCGACACGGGGGATGAGTTTTCTCGGCATGTTCGGGATGTTGAATTCGCAGCTGCTCTTCACTCGGGAGGCCTATCCGACGACGGGCTACCAGTCGCTGGGTGGGGTGGCCGCACCGACGAGTTCGAAGGGGAGCGGGAATCCGGGAGCTCTTTACGGCGTCCCCGACGGTGTTTGCATCGGCGATCCGCCTGCGATCATCGAGGCGATCAAGCGCTGGGAGTCAGTGGGGGTCGATCAGGTGAATTTTCTCGTAAACGCCTGCGAGATCCTGCCCCAGGATCAGGTGCTCGAGAGTCTGCGAATGTTCGCGCGCGAAGTGATTCCCGCTTTCGAGGGATCGATTCCGGGAGGGGCGAGCTGATGTTGGTCGGGACGGGAGATCCCGCGGATTATGAAATCGGTGCACCCGAGATGTCGTCGTTCGATGCGGGGGCGATGACCCTGTCCGATAGCGTCTTCTTGCAGGCGCTCTTCGAGATTCGCTCGCAGGGAATGTGTGAGATGTTGCCGCCGGGGCTTCATCCGACACTGCCGCCAGTCGCTGGCTTTTCGGTCTTCGACGTGCCGGATTCCGAGTGGGGTGCCTTTGCGATGGCCCAATTGCGGATCGAGTGCCGGAGTGGCTTGCGCCCGCGTGGAATGCTCGTGTCGGCGGTGATCGACAACGAGGCCGCGGGCGACGGACTGGCCCGGCGCTTCGGCTTCCGCGTGGTGGCGGGTCGCATCGAATTGGCGCGGGCCTACGACGAGACCCGGGTCTCGGTGGAGGTGGCGGGACGGACCTGGCTGCGAACGTCGATGCGGGGACCCGAGCGGATCGGTGAGGGCGATACGCAATTCGTTTCGAGCGTCCACCCGGCCAGGACGCCGAGGGGATTTCGGCTGGTCCAGGTGGATACGCGTCATACGATTCATCGCGTCGAGCGCGCACCCCTCGAAATCGAGATATTCGAGGGGGCGGCCTGGGGGCAGGAACGAATCGTTCCGAGTCTTCCGCTGCCGGGCGTCGTGGGGATCGCCGATATTGCAATCGACCCGATTCGCTTCGTTTGCCGGCCGGACGTGCTCGCGTTCGAAGGGACGGAGCCCGTTCAGGAATCCTGACCTGCTTTGCGTATGTGGCCCGTCAGAGCCTCCCTTCCTCTGCGCCTCTGCGCCTCTGCGGAATCTCTGCGCGGTCCGTTCGGGCGCCTCGACACGCGTGCTGGACAGACTACGATCGAGGTCACCCTTGCGGGCTTGGCCCGTATCCAGGAGGAGATTCTGTCATGGATCCCGATCGCATCGTTCGCGACTTCTGCGCCGCTTGGGGCAGCGCCAATCTAGACACCATTATGGACGCCTTCAGCGAAGACGCTGTCTACCACAATATCCCGATGGCCCCTACGAAGGGCAAAGCCGAAATCCGAGCCTTCATCGAGGGATTCCTCAAGATGAGCCCGAAGGGGATCGACTTCGAGATCCTGAATCAGGTCGCCGCCGGCCGCGTAGTCTTCAACGAGCGGATCGACACCTTCGAGAACGAAGGAAAAACGACTGCGGCGCCGGTCTGCGGGGTCTTCGAGGTCGATGACGCCGGCAAGATCGCCGCCTGGCGAGATTATTTCGACATGGGCGCGTTCCAGGGCGGTTGAGCCCGGGCTCCGCTCGGTCTGGTGGCCCACGGCAGCCAAGTGGCGATGGCCCTGACTGCTTCCAGATCGCAGAGTGGAGGTTTCCGATGCCCGATGGGAAAACGACGGACGGGAGCGAACCCTTTCGCGCGATGCTGGTCGAGTTCGCGGAGAGCGGCGAGGCGGGCAAGGTGGAGGGGCTCGACCTCGACGACCCCAAACGGGCGATGCGCGCGCCGGGCGCGGTCGAGACGGTGATGGCGATCCAGGCGATGGAGGCGGATTTCCGGGCCGGTCCCGGCCAGCCCGCGCCAGATTTTACGCTTCCCTACCTGCCTGGACACGGTGGTTTCGAGGGGAGAAGGTCCGCCTGTCGGAGCGTTTCGAGAATCGGCTCGTGGCGCTGATCTTCGGAAGCTATACCTGATCGCCTTTTCGGGCCCAGGCTGGGGCCCTCAATCGGACCTACGAGGCGTACAGGGATCAGATCGAATTTTTCACGATCTATTTCAAGGAAATTCATTCGACCGATGGCTGGCAGGTCGATGAGAACGTCGCGGATGGTGTGCTCATTCCACAGCACCAATCCTTCGAGGAACGCACCGAAGTGGGTCAGAGCTGCATGATCAAGCTGGCGCTCGAGACGCTCGCCCTCGTCGACGAGATGAATGATGAAGTGGCTGTGCGGCCTATGCGGCCATGCCGGAGCGACTCTATCTCATCGCCCGGGGTGGCAAGATCGCCTATCGGGGTGGGATGGGGCCGATGTTCTTCCGGCCCGTCGAGTGAGAAGAGGCGATCGTGATGTGCCTGGAAGGGCAGGACTCCTGAGCGGGACGATCCGGAGTAGGGAGGACGGCCCGCATCTCTCTTCTTCTCTTCTATCTCCTCCCCCCATGCACCCGCCCCGCGCAGCGTGGCTCTATAAGCCCTTCGGCTTGGTTCCGATCACCTCGTCCACTTCTAGCTGGGCGATCTCTTCCGCGGACAATCCGAGTTCTGAAAGGATTTCGTGGTTGTGCTGTCCCATGGTCGGGCAGGGCGTTCGGTTCCAACGGTCGACCGTCGCGAACCGGAACGGCGGTCGAACGACCGGATGGATCCCGACGACCGGATGATCGACGTCTTCGAAGAAGCCGCGCGCGATAAATTGCGGATGCTTGGATTGGATTCGGGCATCCCACACGCCGGCCGCGGGAATCCCGACGGCCAATAACGCGGCGACCGTCTCATCGAGCTCGCGGCCAGCGCACCAGCTGGCGAGCGTCTCATCGATCACCTGGTGCTTTCGTCGGCGCCCGGCATGGGTCGCGAACTCTTCGTCCTCGGCCCAGGTCGGGTTGTCGAGCAGGCGCTTGAGGGCCGCCCATTCCTCGTCGTCACGCACGACCAGGGCGAGCCATTTTTCGTCTCCGGCGCAGGCATAGATGTTCTGTGGTGCGCCCTGGGGACCGCGATTGCCGTCGCGATTCAATTCGACGCCGTTCGCCGACCATTCGACCGCGAGCTCGGCGGCCGCATTGAGCGCGCCTTCGATCATTGTGCATTCGAGGAGATGTCCTCTGCCGCTGTGCTCGCGCTCGGCTAGTGCGACCAGGGTCGCGAAGGCCGCGTGCATGCCGGCGAGCGGGTCACAGGGGCCGCGTTGGATGCGCGGCTGGTCGTAGTCGTGCCCAGTGATCCAGGCGAGCCCCGACATCTGTTCCATCGTTTGGGCAAAGCCGACGTTGTCACGCCAGGGGCCGGATAGGCCGAAGGCCGGCATCCGAACGACGATGCATTTCGGATTGATCTCGTGGATATGCTCCCAATCGAGACCGAAATTCTCGACCACCCGCGGTGAGAAGTTCTCGATGAAGACGTCGCATTCCTTGATCAGCTCCTTGCAGAGCTCGAGTCCCGTGGGATCCGTGAGGTTGAGGGTCAGGCCGCGCTTATTCGTGTTGGCGGAGAGTGTGATCGCGCTGCGCTCCCACCATTCGCTCTCGCTGATGAACATGCCCCCCGCCATACGCATGCCATCGGGGCGTTGGATCGCTTCGACCTTGATCACGTCGGCGCCGAGAGAGGCGAGCATCTGGCAGGCCGAGGGGCCGGCCCACCAGGCCGTCGTGTCGAGGACTCGGATTCCAGCGAGGGGTAGGTTGGGTTTCGCGGCGGCGGACGGTGTTGTCCCCGCCTTGGGGCGCATGCGGGGCTCGATCGCGTCGGTGTGTTCACCGATCTCAGGAACGGCCTCGAAGGGACGCGGACCCTCGTTGTCCAGGAGATAGGGCGGGCGCGGCTGCAGAAAACCGCCGGTCGGGTTCTTCTTGAAGACGCCTCGCTCCTGAAGATGAACGTGATCGAAGACCGTCTTGCCACTGTTGACGGGTGCGACGGGAATTCGCAGGAGAGAGGCGCGTTCGACGACCTCGGCGGTCGTGTGTTGGGTCGTCCAGGCGCGGACGATCTCGTTCCACTCATCCATCCGGGCCATGCGCGTCTGCATCATCGCCCATTCGGTCTCGGCGAGGAGATCGGGTCGTTCGATCAGGAGCAAGAAGTCGGTGAATTGTTGATTGGTATTGGTGTTGAACCCGACCCAGCCGTCGAGGGTGGGTTCGATCGAGGGCAATTCGACCGAGCGCGGACCACCGATCGGCTCGGGTCGCCCATTCAGGTGGTCCATCAGGTCGACGTAGGTGGTCGATCCGATATTCATGACCTCGCAGAGCGAGAAATCGATGTGTTCGCCTTGCCCGGATTTGCGTGCGCCACGTGTCGCTGCCAGTGCAGCCACCGCCGCGAAGGTGCCACCGATCCATTCGGTCGTTTGACCTCCGCACATCACGGGTGGCTGACTCTGGAGGCCACGCGTCGAAACCGCGCCGCTATTGGCCTGGATCGTCAGGTCGGCACAGGGCTGACCGGAGAGCGGTCCGTCGAGCCCATAATCGGAAATCGAGAGCACGACGAGTCCGGGAAATCGCTCCGCGAGCGCACGCCCGTCGAGGTCAGCGTTTCCCGAAGTTTCGATGGCGAGGTCGGCGCCCGTGAGGAGCGCGTCGACATGCGGATCACCGGGCTCGCCGATGACCGATTTCTTCGAAGTATTGAGGAACTGGAAGAGGGGGCCATCCTTGCCCTGGAGATCCTGACCGCTCGCGCTCCATCGTCGCAGGCGCTCTCCCTCGGCGGGCTCGACCTTGATGACCTCCGCATGGGCGTCGGCCAGGAGCTTGGAGGCGTATGCTCCGGCGATGCGGTGACTGAAGTCGACGACGCGCAGCTCGCGCAGTCCTTGCATGGTCTCTCCCTCGATCGTTGTCGCGTTCGCCCGACGGGCGGTTTGCTCGATTTGATTCGCCGCGAGAGGGGTCTCGGGCATCACGATAATAATAGGGCGAATCAGCGGGCGAAAAAGCGCTCCGGAAAATTCATGGCCCCGGGGATGCAACCGGCAAGATGCGCGCAGTTGCCCCTGCCAGCATCGAAATGGGAGCTAGAAAACGGTCCAGTCCTTTGGCAGATCGGTGGTGGCTGCGAGCGTGAAGCTCAGGAGCTCGAAACGCCACCCGTCGGGGGTGCGAACCATTTGGTCATCGTAGATGCCGACATGCAGTTTCGCCTGATTCTCGGCGGTGACCGCCAGTACGGCGTGCCAGCGAGCGGTCGCCCGGTTACCGTCCACCTCGATCAATGGATTGGAGATATGGTGAAAGGCGAAGGGCATGATCGCTTCCCCCGTCGCCATATACTCGCGGATCCCGGCGTGTCCCTGGCCTCCACCGAAGGCACCGCCGTCCCACGCGCCGTCCTCGGTGAAGAGCGCGAGGACGGCGTCGGCATCGTGGGGTGTAAAACCCGTCCAGCCGCCGTCGACCGCGTTGGAATAGCGTGCCTTGAGTTTCTCGATCTCATAGACGTCCTCGATCACTGATGCCATGGATTTTCCTCGTGCTGTCCAGGGGCGGATCAGATTAACCCACTGGACGGGGCTGCAAACGGTCCGGTCGGGTGCCCGCGAAGCTCTGTGGCCGGGCGTAATTTCTGCGGAAGAGCCCCGTCAGATCGTTTATGCTGGTCGGGTCGACACGTCGCGACACCAGGAGCGCCACCTCTATGTCTTCGCCCCCGTCCCAGTCCACGCCCTCTGAAGTGCGTGATTCTTTCTGCAGATTCTGCCACGCCGCCTGTGCGATCAAGGTCAGCGTGGAGGGGGGGCGTCCGGTCTCGGTGATCGGGGCGAAGGACAACCCAGTCTATCACGGGTACACCTGCGCGAAGGGCCGCGCGCTCCCAGATCAGCACCTGAATCCACATCGACTGCTGCATACGATGAAGCGGGGTGCCGATGGCAAGCATCGGCCGATTCCGGTGGAGCAGGCGATGGAGGAGGTCGCTGCCAAGATCTCGCAGATCGTCGAGGAGCATGGGCCGCGTTCGGTGGCGCTCTATACGGGAACCTACTCCTTCCCCTATCCGGCGAGCGCACCGATGGCGGTCGCCTGGATGACGTCCCTGGGGTCGCCGATGTTCTTTACGAGCGCGACGATCGACCAGCCGGGCAAGATGATCGCACCTGCGCTGCACGGAAGGTGGGGGGGGGGACCTTATCATTTCGATGCGGCAGATGTCTGGATGCTCGTGGGGGCCAATCCGACGATCGCGAAGTCAATCGGGATTCCCTGCATGAATCCCGCGAAGCGTCTGCATGACGCGCTGAAACGGGGGCTCGAATTGATCGTGATCGATCCCCGCCGCAGTGAGACCGCCAAGGTCGCCACTGTCCACTTGCAGCCGAAGCCCGGAGAGGATCCGACGATTCTGGCCGGCATGATCCGCGTGATCCTGACCGAGAACCTGGCCGATGACGCATTCCTGTCCGCGCATACGCGAGGGTTCGAGGGGCTGCGTGCTGCGGTCGATCCCTTCCGCCTCGATTATGTCGAGCGGCGCGCGGGCGTGCCGGGCGCGGAGGTGGAACGTGCGGCCCGGATTTTTGCGGCGCACCGCAACGGGGGTGGGAATGTCGGGACCGGTCCGAATATGGCGGCGCGGGGCAACCTCAGCGAATACCTCACTCTCGCGCTGAATACCCTGGTGGGGCATTGGCGCCGAGAGGGCGAGCGAGTGCCGAACCCGGGCGTCTTGATGGCGGCTGGGCGTGCGAAGGCGCAGGCCACCCCCCCCTATCCGGGATGGGGCTTCGGCGAATCGATGCGCGTTCGGAATCTGACCAATACTGTGGCCGGCCTGCCGACGGCGGCGCTGGCCGACGAGATACTGCTACCGGGGGAGGGGCAGGTGAAGGCGCTCTTCAGCCTGGGCGGCAATCCGATGGCCGCGTGGCCCGATCAGCACAAGACCCTGGCCGCGATGAATGCGCTCGAATTGAACGTCTCCCTCGATATCAAGATGTCGGCGACCGCTAGGCTCGCCGATTACGTGATCGCACCAAGGCTCTCCCTCGAAGTGCCGGGGATGACGTTGGCGACGGAATCGCTGACGCCCTACGCGATGGGATACGCGGAGCCCTACGCCCAATACTCGCCGGCCGTGGTGGATCCGCCGGAGGGTTCGGACGTGATCGAGGAGTGGGAGTTCTTCTACGGACTGGCGCAGCGGATGAAGCTTCCCCTCTCTATATCGGCCGCCTACGAGTGGGGACCGGATACAGAGCGTCCTGCGCGCACTGAGATCGACATGCAGAACAAGCCGTCGAATGATTCGCTCTTCGCGGCGCTGACCCAGGGGTCGAGGATTTCGCTCGACGAAGTGAAGAAATATCCCGAGGGTCGAATCTTCGAGGATCCCCCCGCTGTGGTGGCAGCGGGCGATCCCGATTCGAACGCGCGAATGGAGCTGGCGGACCCGAGAATGATTGCGGAACTCGCGGAAGTCGCCGCGGAGCCGATCGAACGAGACACCGAATTCGCCTATCGGCTTGTCAGTCGGCGCCTGCCCGACGTGCATAATTCAGCGGGCCGTGATCTTCCGCAGCTGCTTCGGAAATACTCCTACAACCCGGCCTTCATGAATCCCGTGGATCTCGATCATCTCGGGCTCGCACCGGGGGATGTCGTCGAGATCACGTCGAGTCACGCCTCGATTCTCGGTGTCGTGGAAGCCGAAGAAGCGATCCGCATCGGGGTGGTTTCAATGGCACACGCTTTCGGGGACGCCCCCGGTGGTGATCAGGACAAGGATGTCTACACCTTTGGAAGCAATACGGGTCGCCTCTCGAGCGTGGACCGTGACTTCGATCCCTATAGCGGGATTCCACTGATGAGCGCGATCCCCGTGAATGTCGAGCGGGCGCTCGACTCGGCGCTGGGCTGAGTCCGGCGGTGGGGCTGCTCGATCTCTCCGGCCGAAGCGCTCTGGTCGTCGGCGCGGGCATGGGCATCGGTCGCGCGACCGCCCGCATGCTGGGCGCCGCCGGCGCCCATACGGTCGTGCTCGATCGTCATGGCGATCGTGCGGAGGAGGTCGCCAATGTGATTAGGGAGGCAAGGGGGCGGGCGGAAGTGATCGTTGCGGACGTGACCGCATCCTCCGACGTGGTCGAGGTGGTCGATGAGGCCGATCGGCTCTCCGGAGGCATCGATATCCTCGTCAACATCACGGGCTCTGCGACGTGGATCCCACTGCTCGAGCTCGATGACGCCACCTGGGACCGCGACTTCGCGATCACCCTCGAACAGCACCGCTATGTGAGCCGCGCGGTGACGCGGCGGTGGGTCGATCGCGGACGTCCGGGTGTCGTCTGCGTCGTCGCTTCGATCTCCGGGCTTTTCGGTTCGTCGATGCATGGCGCCTACGGGGCGGCCAAGGCGGGGTTGACGAGTTTCGTGCGCAGCGCCGCCGAGGAATGGTGGCCGTTGGGCATCCGCGTGAACGCGGTCGTCCCCGGATCCGTTCGCACACCGCGGATCGAAGCGACCCTGATGAAGAATGAGAGCCTGGCGCCGCTGCCGGAAGGGATTGCGCGGATGGCGATGCCCGAGGATATTGCAGGGCCGATTGCCTACCTCGTCTCGGACCTCTCGAAAAAGGTGACCGGGCAGACGATCATCGTCGATGGTGGGACGACGACCCGATTTCCTTACGCCCTGACCTAGGCGGGCGGGGAGGGCCGCCGCCCTTCGGCTCGGTTGGGCCCGAAATCGAGCGACTCGTGGCGGCGGGTGATCGCACCAGCGGCGCTGCACTAGTATTCGACTGATCTCGGTTCTTCGAAAAGGATATGCCATTCATGTCGATTCTTGATCTTTCCGGGCGCGGAGCGCTCGTCGTTGGCGGTGGGCAGGGAATGGGCAGGGCGACAGCCCTGCTCCTCGCGCAGGCGGGGGCGAACGTGGTGATTCTCGATGCCGACCTCGAGCGCGCCGAGAAGGTCGCGTCTGAAATCGAAGCGCTCGGTCGCAAGTCGGGGGCGATCGCTGCGGACGTGACCCGGTCCGACGCGGTGGAAAGTGCCGTCGCGGCCGCGGAGCAGGCGAGCGGAGGACTCGACATCGTCGTGAATATCGTCGGCGGCGCCTCCTGGGCCCCGCTGCTCTCGGTCGACGACGAGACCTGGGAACGCGATTTCGCCGTCAATCTGAGGCATCACCTCTACGTCGGTCGCAGCGCTGCGCGGAACTGGATCGATCACGATCGTCCGGGAGCCCTGTGCGTCGTGGCTTCGGTTTCGGGGATGTTTTCCTCTGCCCGACACGGCGCCTACGGAGCCGCCAAAGCGGGTCTTCTCAGCTTCGTTCGGACGGCGGCCGAGGAGTGGTGGCCGCACGGGATTCGCGTGAACGCCGTCGTGCCCGGTGCGGTTCGCACCCCTCGCATGGAAGCGGAATGGGCGGCCGGGACGACGCCACGGCCGGCGGATATTCTGCTCGATCGTCTGGCGGATCCCGAAGATATCGGAGGAGCGATCAGCTTCCTCGTTTCGGATCTCGCGAAGAAGGTGACCGGGCAGTCGATCATCGTCGATGGCGGCTGGACGACCCGGTTTCCATATGCATTGACGTGAGCGCGGTCTGAGCCTGAGGAAGAGCGCCCGGAATTATTTCCGCGGGGGTCGCGGTTCGACGCGGTGGCCCGGACGAGCGTTTTGTCATGCGCGATTGGAGCGAAAACTCTGATCCCGATGGGAAGGCGCCGTCGCGACGGCGCCGGCTTCTGGAATCGTTGAGTCGACCCCAGGAGGGGTGGCGTTTCGCCTCGGCCGCGCGAATGCGACATCTGTCTGCTGCCGCTCGGGTTCGGGGAATATCCGAGTCCTTGCGATCGCCGCGTGGTTGCCCCTGGAAGAGAGATGCCCTCGATTGCGTCCTGACGTGGGGGTCGTGTCGACGACACCAAATTGTGATTGACATCGCGGGATGTCGATATACGTTGGAAGCGTACGTCGCCGCATGGTCGTGGAGGACCGAGGTTCTGCCCTCATCGACCTTCGACGGTCGGCGTCGCGATGGCCCGGGAAACCTCCGCAGAGGTGCTTTCGAGTGGTCGCGAAATCGACCTCGAGACGACCGAAACAACCGCCGTGCAGGTGTGCGTACCCGGCTTGAATCGCCGGTGAAGGGTCCGGGATGGGGGCGGGTCGATCCCGCTTGGGACGATGGTTTCCGCGATCGGGCCACACGGTCGGTTGATGTTGATGTTGATGGTGACGTCGGCATTGAATTCGACCGGGTCGGCCGAGTGCTTGAGACACGCCCGGGAGGCGTTCGCCCTCGACGGATGATTCGTTGAGGTCAGAACGATCCGATCCAGAACTCCATGCGGGAAGGTCGCGAGCGTTCGACTCAGCCGGTGGGCTTTCGCCCGCAGACCGGTTTTGCCGATGGTCTTTAGCGGGAAGCCGACGCGCCAGCAGGACGAGTGTGGAGATTCTGCCGACCCCGGGAACCTCTCCAAAGAATGGGCCTAGAAGTTCGAGGAACGTGGCCTCCCGGCCACCGACTGTCGGTTACGCATGTTGCGGTTCCGCAACCCCCTCATCGATGCGTGGACTCCAGTGACCTCTGTGACCCTCTTCCGCTCCCCACGAGGAAAAAGGCGGTCGGGTCGCTTCGAATAAGCCCGAAGTGTTCTGTCGGAGGGTCTGTGGAGTCGATCGCCGCCTCGGTCGAGCTTGGGAAGACGCCCGGGCGAGTTCTCGCTGCGCGCAGCGAGAGAGACGCTCTGGGTGGCGCAGAAGAGGAGACGAATATGGCCATCGCGAAGCGTCTGGAGTGGTATCTGGAAGAGGCGGGCATCGACTACGAAGTCCTTCCTCATCCGCGTTCTCACTACAGCGCGCAGACCGCGCGCCGATCTCGGGTTCCACTCCATTGTCTCGCGAAGCCCGTTCTGCTCGAGGATGAATTCGGGTACGTGATGGCGGTCGTTCCCGCCGCCCGCCGCGTCGATATCGAGCTTCTAGGCCATCAGCTCCACCGCGAACTCGAACTCGCCACCGAGGCCGAGGTGGACGATCTCTTTCAGGACTGCGAACAGGGGGCGATGCCGGCGCTCGGCACGCCCTATCGGATTCCGACCGTCTACGACGATTCGCTATCCGGCCTGTCGGATATCTATTTCGAGGCGGGAGATCACGACGACGTCGTTCATATGAGTGGTGACGCCTTCCTCGAATTGCTCTCGGGTTCGCTTCATGGGCGTTTTTCCAAGGCGCTCCGAGGTGTTCCTGAACGTTGAGGTTCGCGACCGGAGTCCGTCCTGATCGACGTGTCTTCGATGCGAGCCTCAGACCAGGAGGAGCGCGCGATGTCCCTTGCCCACACACTCGAGTCCTTTCTCTCGGATCGCCATGTGCCCTACTCGACTCAGAGCCACCCGGCTTCGACCTCGAGTCTGGGGACCGCGCATAGCGCTCATATCGCTGAAGAGAATCTCGCGAAGTCCGTCCTTCTGGAGGACGACCATGGATTCTTGTTGGCCGTCCTGCCGGCGTCCCGACGACTCGAACTCGATCGCTTGCGAGACGAATTGGGTCGATCGCTCCATTTGGCGCCCGAGGGCGAGATGGGCCGACTCTTTCCAGACTGCTGCACCGGGGCGGTGCCTCCGGTGGGTGCGGCGTATGGGCTTCCAACCGTGCTCGATGCGAGTCTCGAAGATCGAGAGGAAGTGTTCTTCGAGGGGGGCGATCACAAAACACTGGTCCGCATGGATGGCGGCACCTTCCTCGATCTCCTCGAGAGTGCGGAGGTCGTGGAGATCGCGAGCGAATCTCCGAGCCTGTGTGCGGCACTCGTCGTTCGTGAGCGGCTCTACGACAGCCTGCTCGCCCTGGGACGCGCGATCGCGGTGCCGGTCGCGAGCGGCGCTCGTTGGAATCGTCGTCTCGAGCGCGCGGTCGTGCGGCTGGCGCTCGCACTCGACGAGCACGTCATCGAAACGGAGGGGCCATCCGGACTGCTCGCTGAAATCGTCGATCAGGCTCCCCGGCTGTGGCGCGAAGTCGACGGGCTTCGGAATGAGCACGGAGAACTCGCGGAGGAATGCGGCAGGCTCCTCGAGCTGATCGAGTCCGGCGCATCGGGGCTCTCGTTGCGCAGGCATGCTCATGTTCTCGTCGGGCATTTCGAACACCATCGTCATCGCGGAGCCGACCTCGTTTACGAGTCTTTCGGCGTTGATGTCGGCGGCGGTTGAAAATATTCATCGGCCGGGTGCGGGCGACGACCGGCGAAATCCGCTCAACGCCGGGCTGCCGCCCGACCGGCTCGGCGCCCAAAGAAGGTTCCGTCGCCGAGAGAGAGTCCGCTGCTATATCCACCGACCGCGAGGCCCGAGGTCGAACGGCCGGCGCCATAGAGCCCGGGGATGATGCGTCCTTCCGGGTCGAGGATATGGCCGTCGATGTCGGAAGCCAGCCCGCCGAGCGTGAAGACGGCGTAGCGAGCATTCTCCGTCGTGCAGTCGACCGCGCCGAAGGGCGGTGTCAGGAGCGGCTTCAGATAGGGTTCCCGCTTTCCGAAGAGCGGATCTTCGCCTCGTTCGGCGTGCCGGTTGAAGACTTCGATCGTCGATTCCAGGGCGCCCTCGGGCAGGCCGATTTCGCGGCCGAGTTCCGCCGGCGTCTCGCCGACCGCCGCGAGATCGTAACCGTATTCGGGTTCGACATAGAACCCGTCATCGACGATCAGCCAGCAGCGGCCATCGTGTCGTAAGAGCGCGTAGTCTCCGAGTCGGCCGTAGTAGGCATCCTCGTTGATGAAGCGTTGTCCCTGGGCATTCACGAGCAGGCCCGCTTTGAGATCCCACGGCTGGGTGACGGGAAGCGAAACCGACACTTTGTCGAGATGCCGGGTTCCGGCACCGGCGGCCATGCCGAGGCGAATTCCGGAACCGTCATCGCCTTCCGCCGCGACCCGCAGCGAGCATTTCCGGGCTTCGGGGCGATAGGCGAGCAGCATTTCGTCGTTGAGGATGAAGCCACCGGTCGTGATCGCGACGCCGCCTCGCGCGCGGACATGGCGGTTCTCACCGAATCTCTCGAGACGCACGCCGGAGATCGCACCATCTCGTTCCCGATAGAGCGCGCTGCAGCGGGTATTGAAAGCCGTTCTTGCCCCCGAGGCCTCGACGGCTTTGCAGAGTGCGCTCATGACCTTGGGGCCCGCCACGCCGGGCATGGCGGCGACATGGCCGCGCGGAGCCGGGCGTGCGATGTCGCGGAAGGGGTGCACATTCTCGGAACCAGACCAGACCAGCCCGTCGTCGGTCGGCGGCTCACCGGATTGGCCGTAGTAGAAGGTTTCCTTGTAGGGGATGCCTTGAGCGACGAGCCAATCGAAATGTTCGACGGTCCCATCGCAATAGACTTCGAGTTTTGCATCGTCGCGGCCCGCGCCGATCGACGCCTGCAGGTATTTGAGCATTTCCTCGGCCGTATCCTCGAACCCGCAGGCCTTCTGGAGCGCCGTTCCACCGCCCAGGTAGATCACGCCCCCTGACATCGCAGAGGTGCCGCCCCCCCCGCCGGCGCGCTCGACGACGAGCGTCTCCGCGCCGGCTTCGACGGCTCCGAGCGCGACGGACGCGCCAGCGCAGCCGAGGCCGATGACCACGACGTCGACCTCTTCGTCGTAGCCCGCGATCGATCCGGCATCCAGCACTTCTGTCTTCATCGGAGCCCCTGTGGTTTCGAGTTCGCGTGAGAGGCTTCGGGCCGGACGCCCCCTTCCGCGCGGGACCTCACGATAGCCCGAGAATCCGCGCGGCGTTGTCGCGCATGACCCGCCGAGTCGCCGCCTGCGACAGGCCTTCGATCAGCTCGACGAAGGTATTCGGTTCAGCGAGGCCCTCCGGATGTGGGTAATCCGAGCCGAAGAGAACGCGATCGTCGCCGAGCGTATCGATGATGGCCCGAACATCATCCTCTGGGTAGGGCGTCAGCCAGAGGTGGTGCTTGAGGACCTCACTTGGACGCCCCTTGAAATAGCCACCGGGCCAGGGCCCCTGCCGGCCCATCCCCTTTTTCTTGTCGAGGTGCTTGAGGAGATAATCGACCCAATCAGAGCCGTTCTCTAGGGAGACGATCTGCAGATTCGGAAAGCGTCCAAAAAGATTGTGATAGGTGAGGGCGCCGAGGGTCTCCATGATGGGCCGGTCCCCGTGCATGAACGCCCACTGGAAAGCGGACATCGCGCGTACCGGGGGGTTGGCTTCCTCGCCCCACGCGGTGCCAAAGAGCGCGTTGTAGCCCGAATCCCCGATATGGTAGGCGACGGGAATCCTCGCTTCGTTCACGCGGGCCCAGAAGGGATCGAAATGGGGGTCTGCGGGCGAGCGGCCATCGATCGGGCCCGCCTGAAGGTGAACCATGCGGGCTCCGGCTTCGAGGACGCGCTCGAGTTCTGCGCAGCCCGCTTCGAGATCCCTCAGGCCGATCAGGGGAACACCGAAGATGCGATCTCGATAGGCATAGCCCCATTCGTCTTCGACCCAGCGATTGAAGGCGCGCAAGACCGCCGCCGAGAGGGCGGGATCGTGTCGCAGGGGATGTTCGACACAGACGGCGAAACTCGGAAGCAGAACCGCCGCTTCGATGCCCTGGCGATCCATGAGCTCCAACCGGGCATCGCGATTCTGGAACGCCGGCAGCATTTCGTCTTCGCTGAACCTGCTCGAGTAGCTGCGCTTCGTCGGGTCACGGAGCGATTCGACCAGGGATCCGGGTGGGTTGGTCTTCTCGAATTTGACCGGGGCGAAGCGGTAGGGTGTCTCATCGACCAGAAAGACTTCCTCGTCCTCGACCATCGTCGTGTGGACCGAGCGGTCGCGATAGCGTGATTCGATATGCCGCGTGAAAGCGTCTCGTGTTTCGTAGTAGTGGTTGTCTGCGTCGACCGTGAGGTAGGGCGGGGTCGCGCCGGGTCGTGATTGGTTCGGCATTTCGACTGATCTCCTGGGTTGATCGCTCGCTAATCAAAGGGAGGATTCGTTCTCTATGCGTGATTTCGCATGGCACAGATTCGGGCAAATTCCTCCCGGAAAACTCTTTTGCACGGTCCGACGATTTCGCGGATTCGCTTGGTATCGACGACCCCGCCCTTGGCGACACCCGGTGCGTTCGAAATCTGATAGGTCGGTGTCTTGCCCAGGATTTCGCCTGCCAGCTGCGCCATCTCCTGGACCGTGAAGATCTCGTCCGAGGCCCAGTTCAGGATCGTTGCGGGAATGGACGCCGCGTCGAGAAGGGCCGGAATCTGTTCGCACATGTCATCGATATGGATCGGCGAATAGGGTTGCGGATCGTGGGCGGCGAAGACCGGTCGATCCTCGAGGACGGAATCGAGGATGAGCGTCGTGACGTCGATGGACAATCCATAGGGCACGCTCGGGCGGACGATCGTCATCGGGAGATCGAAGGCCTCCGCGCAGAATCGCGCGGTCGACTCAAGGGTGACTTTCGAGACGGGGCTCGACGGCCCCCAGGGCGCGCGGACGAAGCCGATGTCGTCCCCTTCGCGATAGGCGTAGAAGGGGTCATCATGAATCGAGTAGAGCGTTGCGGCGGAGACGATCAGTGCCGCCTTCGCGTGGCGGCATCTCTTCAGGACGTGACCCGCGGCGATGGCGTTCACATGGGTTGCCTCTCGAAACTCGCCGGAGGGGCGGCGTGTGTAGGCGTAGTGGAGGATGATCGAGACGTCCTCGGGGATCGCCTCGAGGTCGTTCTTTTCCAGATCGATCGTCGCGGTGTGAACGCCCGCGTCTTCGAGCCACCCGCGCAGTGCGGGGTCGGTGAAGCGCGCGGCGCCCCAGACTTCGTTTCTCGCCGCCAGGAAACGCGCGACTGGCAGGGCCGCTGCGCCCGTCGCGCCGGTGATCAGGATCTTTTCGCCTTCGAGGGGCGCGCTGGACATCGATCTCTTCCTTCGTCGCTCGTCGCGATTCGTTGACCGCCCGGTCAGAGTCTGTAGCCGCCGTCGACGCCGACCACCTGTCCCGTGATGGGTGCTCCCCCCGCGGAAGCGAGCAGGACGCAGATCGGTCCGAGTTCCGCGGGCTCGAGGATTCGTCGTTGAGCGCTCTCGTTCTCGGCGTTGCGCTGGGCCTCTTCGGCCGAGAGTCCTTTGATTTCTCCCATCCGTTCGAAGGAGACGAGGTCGGTATTCATCCATCCGGGACAGATACAGTTGACCGTGATCGAATGGCGTGCGAGGTCCTGTGCGAGTTGTTTGGTCAGGCCGATGATTCCGTGTTTGGCAGCGGTGTAGGCAGGGCTCGCGGTGGCATGCCTGGATGCTCCGGAGCCGATATTGATCACGCGACCGCCGCCGCGCTCGCGCATCGAGGGGACGGCCGCCTTGGTCGGCCAATAGGCGGTCGTCAGGTTGAGCCGCAGGTTGGCTTCGAAACCATCATCGGTGTCGGCCTTTCCGGCGAAGAGGTCCGGGTTGCCGCCGGCATTGCCTCCGACGTTGTTGACGAGGATGTCGATTCCGCCGAATCGCTCGATCGCCTGGCGGATGGGCTCGCCCGCCTCCGCGATCTTCGTGGCGTCGGCGACGACCGGCGTTGCATCGATTTCGGTCGCCGTCTTCTTGAGGGATGCTTCGTTGCGTCCCGAGATCACCACCGTTGCGCCCGCAGCGGACAAGGCGCGGGCTAGGCTCGCGCCGATGCCTCGGGAGCCGCCTGTCACGACCGCGATTCGATGCTCGAGAGGATGGCCGAATTCGGACATGGGTGGGGTCTCCGCGCGGTCGGGTCAGCGTGCCCCCGAAACGCGGTGTTGCATTTCGGGCCCTTGAATCGGTAGCGGATCCGGAGGGGCCAGAGTAGCCCTCGCCGCTCGGTCGGGAGTCTATCCCAATCTCCTCGGTTGTGATTCATGCGTCTTCGGCCCGATCGCCCGGCTGCGCGAAGTCTTGAAGTCGTGACGGCCAGACCGCGATTTCGAGCCTTGAACTCAAGCCGGATTCACGTGGATCATTCGGTTGGCGGTTTTGGGACGGGCTCTAAGCCGGTGTGTGCTCAAGGGGGGATTTGTAGTAGCGCGCGACGTCCGCCTCGACGACATAAACGACCCGAGTCGACCATTTTCGACGTGGGAAGGGTTTGCTCAGGTATTGATGCGAGAGGCGATCGAGTATGACGAGTTCGTTGTCGTCTCGGGTTTCGATGACCCGACCGCGGATCAAGGCTTGCTCATAGGGGTTGCCGAAGTCCGTGATCGAGAGCGCGACGCGTTTGTCGAGTTCGAGATTCTTTCCCTTGACTCCCCGGCGATCGGTCGCGATCAGGATATGGTCTCCCTCGCGACCGACCCAGATCGGTTCGACCTTGGGAGATCCATCGGGCATGAGTGTGGAGAGGGCTGCGAAATTGGGGGCGTCAAGGAGGCGACGCACATCGGCGTCCAGGCTTTTTGACATGGATTGAACCTCAAGCGCGACGGCAGCTCACCGAGAGCGCCTCGCCGGTCATATAGCTCGAATAGTCTGATGCCAGGAAGACGGCGGCGTTGCCGATCTCCCAGGTTTCGGCCCCGCGGCCGAGGACTTCGTTCTCCCGAACCATTTTCGCGAGGAACTCGGGGCTCGAGACTTTTTCGAGATGGGGATGAATCGCGAGACTCGGAACGAGCGCATTGATTCGCACACCGGATTCCGCGGATTCCATCGCCGCACATCGTGTCAGCGCGAGCACGCCCGCTTTCGAAGCGCCATAGGCCGATTGACCGGCCTCGGCGCGCCAGGCGCAGATACTCGATAGGTTGATGATCGAACCCGAGCCGCGCTCGATCATCGCGGGCAGGGCGGCGCGCATCGTGCGAAAAGGGCCCTTCAGATTGATGTCGAGCAAGCGCAGCCATTCTTCGCTCGAGGTATCGATGATCTTTCGGGTCATGCCGAGTCCGGCATTGTTCACGAGGACATCGATTCCCCCGAGTTCCGACTCCGCTCGCGTCACGAGAGCGGCGACCGCATCACTCGATCGGATATCGCATAACGCGCGCGGCACGTCTTGGCCGACCAATTCCGCTAATTCGTCGGCGCAGCGTTCGAGCCGGCCCTCGTGGATATCCGAGAGCATCACGGTCGCGCCCTCCTCGGCACATCGCTTCGCGGTTGCGAAGCCGATGCCCGTTCCGGCGGAAGCCGTCACGAGGACGGACTTGCCGGCGAGAAGGTTTCGACCCTCGGGATAGGGCGGTGCGGACGTTGATTCGAAGACGCCCGTCACGCGAGCAGGCCACCGTCGACGATCATCGTCTGCCCGGTCATGAAGGAGGCGGCCGGGCTCGAGAGAAAGCGCACGGCACGCGCGATCTCTCTCGGTTCCGCCAGCCGACCCATCAGGTTCTGACTCGCCATTTCCGCTTCGAAAGCGTCGCGTTCGCCCGGGTCCTTCGGCAGGATCATCTCTGTCGCCACCGAGCCCGGGGTGAGCGCGTTCACACGGATGCCGTCCTTCGCCCATTCCTGGGCCAGGGTCGAGGTAAAATTGATCATGGCGGCCTTGGAGGCACAGTAGGCACCGAGGCCCGCAATCGGACGATGGGCACAGGCGGCGGTCAGGTTCACGATCGCGGCCGATTCGCTCCGGACGAGCAGGCTATGCGCCTCCTGACAGAGGAAGAGGGCGGCTCGGGTGTTGATGCCGAAGACTTCGTCGAACTCGGCCTCGCTGAGTCGGCCCACCCTGTGCGGGCGCAGAATGGCCGCGTTGTTGACGAGGATGTCGAGCTTTGAGACATGCGCCGAAAGGGCCGCGATCAGATCGTGCGCCGCACCTGGAACGCCCGCCTCGTAGGCGACCGCATGGCAGACGGCGCCCGCCTCGGCGATCCGATCCGCCACCGCCTGCGCCTCCTCCCGGCTGCGACCCGTGATGATCACCTCCGCGCCGGCCTCCGCGAACTCCTCGGCGATCGCGGCACCGATGCCGCGTGTGCTGCCCGTAATGAGCGCCACGCGGCCGGCTAGTTCGAAATATTCGTTAGCGGAGCCAGCGGTCATGGCGTTCTCCGGGCAGCAGGGACTGGAATCGCAGGGAATGGGATCGGAAGATGAGGGTGGGCGGTCGTGGCCGGGGGGCGAGGTGGATCAGTCGCTCGCCGGCCGTGGGATCGTCGGAGGCCACTCGCCGCCGCCGTAGACTTCGAGGGCGGCACCGGAGACGTAGCTCGAGTCCCGCGCTGCGAGGAAGAGCACACCATGGGCGATCTCCTCTGTGCTGGCGAAACGTCTGGCGGGGATCGCCTCAATGATCTGGTCCTTCGTGCTGTCGTCGCCGTAGTGATCCCCCGTCAGCTCCGTGACGACGAGCCCGGCAACAACGCAATTCACTCGGATCTTCGGGCCCCATTCGACGGCGAGCGACGTGGTCGCATTCATCAGGCCGGCTTTGGCTGCGCCATAGGCGGCGCCGGTGGGCGTGGGTCGTTGCGAGCTAATGCTCACGATGTTGACGATCGATCCGCCGTGCTCGCGGTCGACCATGTGCTGATGGACCTGAGTGGAAAGGATCAGCGGCGCGTTCAGGTTCAGCGCGAGGATCTTGTTCATGAGCCTGGGGGAAGCTTCGGCGCTCGCGACCGAGGGGGCGCCGCCGGCGTTGTTCACGAGGACATCGATTCCGCCACTTGCCTCCGCGCAGCGAGCGAGCCAGGAAGTCGTTGCATCCGGATCCCGGACATCCACGCTCGCACATTCGATCCGATCGGAGTCAAAGGGCGTCTCGGGTGTGCGGCGACTGCAAGTGAAGACTCGGGCGCCCGCTTCGGCGAAGGCTTTGCAGATCTGACGGCCGATTCCGCGCGAGCCGCCGGTCACGACGACAGTCTGGTCAGTAAAATCGAATTGGGTCTTCCCTGAACTCACGTGGTTTCTCTTGGTGGTCTCGATCGGCGATCTCGAGGGTTGAGAGGGGCCGCTCCGTGGCGGCGCCGGGGATTGTAGTGCTTCGTTTCCGGCTGTAATGGGGCGCCACCCCGGACTCGTCTTCGCTATAACGACTCGGGGGGCACCACCCCGCAGCCGCCCAGGATTCGAAGAGGACCTCCATGCCGAGCGACGCCGAGAAGGACCCCGCGGACAGTTTCATCGTACGGCTCGTGACCAATCCCGTCACGACCTGGCTGATCCGCAAGATTGCTGCGCCCCTCGATCCCTATGTCTACAAGGCTACGAATGGGCGCTTTTCGACCATGGGGCCCGGGAGCGAGACCATGGTAACGATCACGATGACCGGAAGGAAAACGGGCAAGCCACGATCCGTGCACCTCGCCTGCGTTCCCGATGGGGAGGACATCCTGCTCGTCGCGAGCGCGATGGGACAGCAGAAGCACCCGGGCTGGAGATTCAATCTCGAGGCGAACGCCGATTGCGAAGTGCAGACGAAGGGCGAGTCCTATCGAGCGCGCGCGCGGGTCTTGAGCGACGACGAAAAGGGAGAGGTCTGGGACAAGATGCACGAGCATATTCCGATGATCTTCGTTTACGAGAAACGGACGAATCGGAATATTCGCGTGTTCCGGATCAGCCGGGTCGAATCTGGATCGTGATCGCATGGGCGGTGGTTCAGGTCCGCGGCTTGCCGACGAGGACTCCACCGTCGACGACATAATCCGCACCCGTACAGAACGAGGCTTCATCGCTCGCTAGGAATACGACGACTTCGGCGATCTCCGACGCGTCGGCCATACGACCGAGGGGGTAGCCGCCATAGGCCTCGTTGTACTGCTCGTCGCTCCATCCCCTGCGCTCGGTCATCTTCGTTTTCGTCGGGCCCGGGATCACCACGTTGACGCGAATTCCCTTGGGCCCGAGCTCGATGGCGGCGCTCTTCGAGAGACCCCGGATGCCGAATTTCGAAGCGGCGTAGGCCGACATGCCCTCCCGCCCCTCGAGGCCCTGGACAGAAGAAAAATTGATGATCGAACCACCGCCCCGGGTCTCCATCGGGCCCATCACGGCGCGGATTCCCAGGAAGGTCCCCACGAGGTTCGTGTTCACGACCTTCTGGAAGAGCGCGAGATCGGTCTTCTCGAGCGGCGCCACGCGGATCATCCCCGCGTTGTTCACGAGCACGTCGATTCGGCCGAAGGCGGCGGTCGTCTGGTCGGTGGCGGTCTTCCAGGCCTCTTCGTTCGAAACGTCGAGTTCTGCGAAAACCGCTGAGTCGGCGCGCTCGGTGTTGAGTTGTGCGGCGAGGGCTTTGCCTTCGTCGACACGGCGATCGGCGATTGCTACCCGTGCTCCTTCGGCGACGAAGCGTCTTGCGGTGGCGGCGCCGATTCCCCGAGCCGCTCCGGTGATGATCGCGGTCTTGTCCAGAAGCCTCATCGGGTGATCACTCGCTCGCCGCTCACGAAGGCGTCGCGCGCGGTTTCTCCGTCACCCATGATATTGAGTTGGTAGGTGTAGCCCTGTTCCATGCGGTAGTTGCTATGCATTTCGAACACGTCGAGATGATTGAGTGCGGCCTTCGCGAATCGTACAGCGGCGGGGGGCTTCTGGAGAATCTGTCCCGCGATCTCGCGGGCCTTCGACATCAGATCATCCGGCTCCGTGACGTAGGCGACCGTCCCCCAGGCGTGAAGCTCGTCGGCGGTCGCCGGCTTACAGGTGAGCGACATTTCCCGTAGTTTCATCGGGGCCACGAGTTTCGCGAGATGCGAAGCGCAGCCGAGCGCGCCGTTGTCGACTTCGGGGAGTCCGAAGCGGGCCCGGGAAGAGGCGACGATCATGTCGCAGCTCGCGACCAGGCCAATTCCGAGGCCCATGCAGAAATCATTGACAGCGGCGATGACGGGCACTCGGGTGTTGTAGACCTGATCAAAGGTCGCGTAACAGGCCTCGCCGGAGCCCAGGAGGTGATCCCAGCCCTCGACGCTCTGCATTTCCTTGATGTCGATACCCGCGTTGAAGCCCTTGCCCTCGGCGGTCAGGATCACCACTCGGACCTCGTCGTTCTCGTCGATTTCCTTGAAGGTGTCGCGGATTTTCCAGGTATCAGCGACGGTGAGGGCGTTGACGGGCGGGTGACTCATCACGATTTCGGCGACGTGATTCTCGATTTCGCATCGGATCGTCATGGCTGGGGTCCTCTGTTTCGGGGCGGCTGCGCGCCGTGGATCTTGCCCCGCCATATTTCCATATTTGAATATTCTGTGCAAATTAGTAAAATTAATACTGATGACCTGTTCTTCGATCAGCCGAGACGATCTCCAGCGCCGCCGAATTCTCGATGCCGCTGGGCGCTGCATTGCCAAGAGCGGCTTCAAGGGCGCGACCGTCGACGAGATCGCCTCGGCGGCCAGTCTTTCTCGCCCCCTGATCTACAAACATTTCGACGGCAAGGAAGCGTTGATCGATGCGGTGCTCGACACCACTTTTGATGAGTGGTTAGAAACCCACGCTGATTCGTCGGAAACGGGCGAGATGGATTGCCTGGCCCAGCTCGGAAGCAAGATTCGTCGCAGCGTCCGTTTCGCGGCCGAGAGGCCGGTTCTGCAATCGATCCTGCGGCAGGATCCCCGGGTGCTCGTCGCGGGGCACGCCGCGAGCTTCAGCCGTTGTCATGAACTCTCACTCAAGCGGACGGCGGCGCTTCTCGAGGCCGGCCTCCGGGATGGGGAGGTGCGAGCGGATCTCGACCTGGCGAACGCGTCGCAGGCGGTCGAGATGGTTCTTTTCGCGCTGGTCGAGCGGGCCATTGGAATTCGCGCGGATTATCCATTCAGCGAGGACCTGATGGAGTCGTCGCTCGAGATCCTGTTTGACGGCTTGCGGGCGCGGCCCAGTCGAGCATGATCTCGACTCGTGTGCAGTACGGGACGATCGCGATTGGAGGAGAATGTGGCCGAGAAGAAGGGGGCGGTGAGTTCCGCCATCATGCCGAGAATCATCAGCGTCGACGACCACGTCGTCGAGCCGGCGGATATCTGGGAATCGAGGCTACCGGCTCGATTCAAGGACGAGGGGCCGCGCATCAAGATCCTGCCCCGGGGTGCGCCGACGCTCGTCGATGGGGTCTGGATCGAGGAACCCGGTGATACCGACGAGATGGCGGCCTGGTGGCATTACGAGGACCATCGCTATCAGCTTCGCTTGATGATCGCGTGCCCCGGAATTCCGCCGGAGGAGGTGAAGCCGATCGGTGTCACCTTCGATGACATCGCGCCGGGCTGCTGGCAGCCCAAGGCACGGATCGCGGATATGGATGAGAACCATATCGAGGCCTCGCTCTGCTTTCCAAACTACCCGCGCTTTTGCGGACAGATCTTCGCCGAGCGCAAGGACAAGGAACTCTCGAAGCTCTGTGTCGAGGCCTACAACGATTGGATGGTCGAGGAGTGGTGCGGGGATAGCGAGGGGCGCCTGATCCCGCTCTGCCTGGTTCCGCTCTGGGACGTTGAACTCGCTGCTGCAGAGGTTCGCCGCAACGCCGCCCGGGGCGTCCGTGCCGTGGCCTTTTCAGAGATCCCGGTCTGGCTGGGCCTGCCCTCGCTCCATAGCGACTATTGGGACCCCTTCATCCGTGCCTGCGAAGAGACCGGGACCGTGATCTGCATGCATATCGGGTCGGGGACCCGGACGGTCCGGACAGGCGAGGATGCGCCGACGATCTTGTCCGCGAATATTATCGCGCTCAACAGTGCGGCTTCGCTCCTCGATTGGATCTTTTCGGGAAAGCTCGAGAAATTCCCCGGGCTGAAGCTGCTCTACGCGGAGTGTCAGATCGGTTGGATTCCGTATTTCGTGGAGCGCGCCGACGACACCTGGCAGACCCATCAATGGGCGCAGGGCGAGGATCGTCTGCCGAGGCCGCCCTCGGAATATTACCACCAGAGCATCTACAGCTGTTTTTTCAAGGACACGGTCGGTGTCGATCTGATCGAGCGAATTGGTGTCGATCAGGTGATGTACGAGACCGACTACCCGCACCAGGACGGGACCTTTCCACATACGAAGGAGGTGGCGAGCGAACTCTTCGGATCCTTGCCGCAGGAACAGGTGGACAAGATCGCGCGGACCAATGCGATCGATCTCTTCGACCTCGATCTCTGACGCGGGTCCGCGCGGCTGACCCGACCGCTACGACAATATCAGGACTGCCGCCAGAACCGCGTTTCGACCGAAAGATCCCGGTCACGGACCCGAGGACGAGGTCGCTCCCTGCGGCCCGTGTAGCTTCTGGTCTAGAAGACGGGATGCGGAAGCGGGCAGCCCTGTTCTAGCCTAGGGCCGCCGGACCCCAGTCGATCATTTCGCACGAGGAATCGAAGCATGTCACGAGCCCACACTCCCGCCGACCTCATCCCCGCTCTATCTCTTCAGCCTGCCAATTTTTCCGCAGAGGATCCGGGCGTGGGCGGCTGGCGGCATCTCCTCGATCAGGGAACGGGTGCGGACAAGGCGGGCATCGACCGGCTGGTCGTCTCCGACCACGTGATCCTGGGCGAGAATCTCGAGGTCTACGGCGATCCAAAGGCCGGCGGAATGGAGGGGGGCGTACAGCCGACGGGGCCGGATGGTCATTGGCTCGATCCGCTCACCGTGATTGCGATGTGGGCGGCACGCACGACTCACGCGCGTTTCTTGACGGCCATCCTGATCGCCCCGCTTCGCCGTCCAGCGACCCTGGCCAAACAACTCGCGACGATCGACGTCCTCTCCGAGGGGCGGCTCGATATCGGCGTTGGTGTCGGATGGCAGCGTGAGGAATACGAAGCCAATGGTGTCGAGTACGCCGGACGCGGACGCCTCCTCGACGAGACCCTCGAGATCTGCCAAGCGTTGTGGACGCAACAGGCCGCCGCCTTCCATTCGGATCGGGTCCAGTTCGAGAAGATTCATCTGAACCCGAAACCACTGATCCCCACCGGCGTACCGCTCTGGATCAGCGGCACACTGAACAAGAATGTTCTGCGGCGCATCGCCCGCTTTGGTAGCGGCTGGATTCCGTGGGGTCCCGATGCGATGGATCCCATTGGCGGTATAGCGAAGATCGCCGAGGTCATGGAGAAGGCCGGTCGCGACATGAAGGGTTTTCAGACGACGAGCTATCTGCAGATCGCCGAAGAGGGTGGCAAGATCGACGCCGCGAAGACGATGGCGCTCGTGGGACCGATGGCGGAGGCCGGAGTGACAGATTTTCGCGTGACGCTGAATCTTCCGAAGGAGGAAGCTGCGGTCGAAGCATTTCTTTCGCCCCTCGTCGAGGCCTTTCGCAAAGAAGCCGGGCGCACTTGATCTGAGACGCCTAGCGTATCGCCAGGCTGATTGGATTCAGCGGATCTCGAGAATTTTCAGGGTACGCTGGCCGCGCGGTGTGTGAACCGTCCCTTCGTCTCCCTTGCCCAGGCCTAGGAGCGTCCGGCCGAGGGGCGAGGCCGGCGTCAGTGTCCGAATTCGCTCGCTCGAGTCCTCGAGTTCCAGTCCCCCCGCGCCGGGTACGAGGAACCAGGTTTCCCGGGTCGTTACGTCTACTGCGTCGTCCTGGCTCGCAATGAGGACGAGCGCGCTGACAGCAATGGAGTCGCCGGGCTCGAAGTCTCGGAGCTCGAGACGCGTGAGGGCGGTCAGGGTTCGTCGCAGGTCGGTGACGCGCTCCGCCAATCCACGAGCGAGATAGCCCTGCTCGGTCGCCCGTGTGTCCTTGGCATGCTCCGCGCGACTCTCTTCATGGGTCGCCCCCTCCTGCGTATCTCTTTGCCGCCTTTCGAGGGATTCGAGATCGGCTGTGACCTGATCGCATAGCACCTCGAGCAATTCGGCTTTGTCGATCATCTCTCCGCTCGCATCGTGTCCTTCGATGCCTCGCTGGTCCGGGCGAGGCGCCTTGGATATCGTCGCGGCCGACGGCGGCCGGGGCCCTTCGGGCCGCTTCGCAGACTCATTTCAGAAGGACTCTCGTCATGAAGCTCCATCATATTCCCGGTTCCCGTTCCTGCCGAGTTCGCTGGCTTCTTGAGGAGCTGGGAATCGAATACGAACTGGACCAGAAAACACTCGGAGACGGCTCGCTGCGCAGCGAGGCGTACCTTGCGAAGAATCCCAATGGGAAGGTGCCGACCCTCGAGGACGAGGGCGTCGTCTTCCACGAATCCGGGGCGATCGTACAATATCTTCTGGAGCGCTATGGCGAGGGCCGCCTTGCTCCCGCCGTCGGGACGCAGTCACGACCGATCTTTCTGCAGTGGCTCCACTGGGCCGAAGCCACGCTGATGCCGCCGATGGGCGCCATCATGGCGAATCGATTCGTACTCAAGGGAGAGGATCGAAGCGAGGCCGCGCTCAGCGTAGGGCGGCGGCAATTCGCGAACGCGCTGCGCATCCTGGGAGAGGCCGTCGACGGAAAACAATTCCTGGTCGACGACGCGTTCAGCGCTGCGGACATCATGGCGGGCTACAGCCTCTCGCTCGCAAGGGGAGTTGGCGAGTTGCCCGAAGAACCGAAATCCCTCGCCACTTGGCTCGAGGGGCTCGCGTCGCGTCCGGCGTATCAGCGTTCCTTCGAGGGCGGTTTCGGCTGAATCCCGAATCGATCGATCCCCCCTGGCTTCTAGGGCTTGGGCCCGAAGAGATTTCTCTTGGCTTCGTCATCGAGGCCCCCATCCATCCCCTCGACCAGGTCCAATCCCGCTTCGAGCCCCCGCGCGAAGGCGGGTCGCGCGTGGAGTTCTTCGAACCAGCGCCGCAGATCTGGCAGATCATCGAGGGTCTGCGCGTGGTGGTCGCGCAGATGAACCCAGGGCCAGCACAGGATGTCGGCCATCGAAAATTCTTCGGCGAGGTAGGGGCGGTCGCGAAGTCGCTTGTCGAGGACCTCATAGAGCCGTCTCGCCTCTCGGGTGTAGCGGTCGATCGCGTAGTCGATCGGGTTGGGCGCGTAGTTTCGGAAGTGGCCGGCCTGACCGCACATGGGTCCCTGGTTCGCCATCTGCCAATGCATCCATTCCATCGCCTGGACGCGCCGTCGCGTGTCGCTGGGCAGCAGCCGACCGGTCTTGTCTGCGAGGTATTGCAGGATTGCGCCCGATTCGAAGACCGAGATCGGTTCACCGCCGTCGGTCGGGTTCCGATCGACGATCGCGGGCATCCGGTTGTTCGGGCTGATCGCGAGGAAGGCGGGTTCGAATTGCTCGCCGCGGGCGATATTGCAGCCGACGATGCGGTAGGGCAGTTCGAGTTCTTCGAGCGCGATGCTGACCTTCCAGCCGTTCGGGGTCGGGAAATAGTGGAGGTCGATCATTGCGCGAGGATATCATTGCGCGTGGTCAACCGGTGCGGACTCGACGGGTGGTTTTGTGGAATCGACCGAATCGACTCGGTTTCTTGATCACGAGTGAGAAATATTGTTATCGGTGGTGCGTGAGGAGGCGGCCAGGGGCGGCACGGGCGCTCGAGCGGTCCCATTTCAGCTCGGAATCGCTAAGATGCCGCCGGCCCGCCGGCGCCTCCGCGCCGTCTTCGGCCTTCTCCGGTCGAGCACTGGAATGGGCGCGTCCGGAGCTTTTCCCAGCCCAGACTCCCACGCTGCGGCGGTTGCGCCGTGGGGGTGTGGTGTTGGATCCACCCATCGATTTCGCGCCGGACGCGGATCGCGCGAGGAATCAGGGACAAACGTTCGCACTGCGGACACGGCCCGGGAGTAAAGATGGATTTTGGATTGAGTGAAGAGCAGGAGATGCTCCAGGAGACGATTCGGGGATTCGCGCAGAACGAATGCCCGACCACGCGTCTGCGCGAACTCTTCGACGAGGGGGAGGGCCATGATCCCACGCTCTGGTCGGCGTTGGCCGAGATGGGTGTGGCCGGTCTGATCGTGCCCGAGGAGCAGGGTGGCGCTGGAATGGAGCTGCTCGATCTGGCCCTGGTGGCCGAGGTGCTCGGGGAGTTCGCGATGCCCGGCCCCTTCTTGGCTCATTCCCTGGCGGTGCAAGGCGTAATGCTGCGCGGCAGTCAGGCGCAGCGCGAGGCCCTCTTGCCGGCCCTCGCCGGGGGTGATCAGATCGCGACCGTCGCGTTCCAGGAGAGCGACACCGCTTGGGCGCCTGCGGACTGGACGGCGAAGCTCGATGGCGATCGCCTCTCGGGCGTCAAGACGGCGGTCTCTCATGCGACGTTGGCCGATCGGATCCTCGTCGGCGTTCAGGATGATGAACTCGTCTGGGTCGACGCGAAGGCGCAGGGCGTTCGGATCGAGTCGGTGGACGGCATCGACCGGACCCGTCCGCTTGCGACGATCACTTTTACCGGCGCGCCGGCGGAGCGACTCGAGGGCGGTTCTGGAACCGCGCAGCAGTTGCTCGACGCGAGCGCCGTATTGCTGGCGGCGGACGCCTTCGGCGCCGCTTCGAAGCTGATCGATCTCGATGTTGCCTACGCGCTCGACCGGGAACAATTTGGCCAGCCGATCGCGCAGTTCCAGGCGATCAAACACACGATCGCGCGGCTGGCCACGGAGATCGAACCCACCCGCGCACTCTGGTGGTACGCGGCGCACGCGCTCGATCACCTGCCGGACGAAGCTCCGCGCGCCGCGTCCGTGGCGAAGGCCCATATCACGGATCGCGCGATGAACGCCGCCCGGCAATCGGTCGAACTCCACGGTGGTTACGGTTTCACCTGGGAATGCGAAGTGCAGATGTGGTTCAAGCGGATCATGTTCGATCGAGTCATGCTCGGGACGCCCGACCAGCACCGCGAACGAACCGCCGAAATCGGAGGCTACTGAGATGGATCTCGAATACAGCCAGGAACACGAATCCTTTCGCACCTCCGTTCGGACCTTTTTGAAGGGCTGGCCTCTCCAGGGAAACGAGGCGCAGCTTCCGATCGAGCAACAGGAGACACTCTTTCGCAAACGCGGGATCGATGCCGGTTTCGTGTATCGCAAGGTGCCGAAGAAATACGGCGGTTCTGAGCAGGACGACGACGCGATCAAGGATCAGATCATCCAGGAGGAATTCCATGCGGCCCAGGCGCCGCGGGATCTATCGACACAGGGTGCGGGTATGCTCGTTCCGACGCTGCTCGAGTTTGGTACCGAGGCGCAGAAAGAACGCTATATCCCGCCGGCGCTCTTTGGCGAGGAGAACTGGTGCCAGGGATATAGTGAGCCCGGATCCGGCAGTGACCTGGCGTCGCTTCAATGTCAGGCGCGTCTCGAAGGGGATGAGTGGATTCTGAACGGCCAGAAGATCTGGACGAGTAGCGCGCAGCGGGCGCAGATGATGTTCGGCCTCTTCCGAACCGAGCCCGACGCCAAGAAACACGCGGGCATCTCCTATCTGCTCGTGCCGATGGACACGCCAGGACTCGAGGTTCGGCCCCTTCGCGAAATGGGTGGCGGCCACGAGTTCAACGAAGTGTTCTTCACCGATGCCCGCATTCCCGCCGGCAATATCGTGGCTTCTCGCGGTCAGGGCTGGCAGGTCTCACGCGCCACCCTCGTGCACGAACGCAACCTGATCGGGAATCCGAACATGATGCGCGAAGCTTTCGGCGATCTCCTCAATCTGGCGCGCACGCGTCAGATCGAGGGGCGCCCCGCGATCGAAGATCTCGGGTTTCGCCGCCGCATCGCCGAGATCGAGGGCTATGTGCAGACCGGCGAACTCTCTGGCATGCGTCAGTTCACGGCGGCCCACCGCGGTGAGATGGCGAAGGTCATGCGCCCCATGATGATGAACAAGGTGTCCTCGACGGACACGATGCAGATGATCATGAAATGCGCCTACGACCTCCTCGGAGGCGACGGCGTGCTCGCGCCGACGGAGGAAGAACTGGACAATTGGGGTCGCACGACGACCTCGTCGGGTTGGGTGCTCCAGTACATCTTCTCGATGGGGCCGGCGATCGCCGGGGGGGCGACCAACATCCAGCTCAATATCATCGGTGAGCGCGGCTACGGGTTGCCCCGGGACCTGCGCAAGGCGAACTGAGGCGCGGCACCCGGGGCGGGAGTGTCCGCTGCTGGCCGCGCCGGGGCCCCTCAAGCCTCTGACCGAGACCGCCGATCGGGTCAGCATGGAATCGGGACTGCAGCGCGCATTCGTGAAGGCCGGTCCCGGGGCGATCGGAGGGTTCGCCTCGGGTCCCACCGCGATTGGCCCTCCGCCACCGGATCCGGCTTCGATCGTGAAGGTTCCGTTCCAGAACAGCTACTCGGAGTTGGCCACGCAGACCGGTGCCTCGCTCGCCGCGCCCGGTCTGCTTCGGGCCATCGCTGAAATCGACTCGCTGACGGCGGTCTACGCCCGGATCGAGGAGCGGATTCGAGAGGTGGGGGCCGCTCTGGCCAACGGGGAGGCCGCTTCGTCGACGCCCCGGGGAATTCCCCGAGGCAGAGACAAGGGCCACTCGGACGAGGGATCAGATGGTCGCGACACCCGGCGGGGCTTGGGTCGCCCAGGCCAATATCTCAGCGAGCACAGCATTCGCTCTCCTGCGTGAGTAATCGGCACAGGGAATGCGCTCCTCCTTCGGGCAGGGGCAATACGTGTGCATCGGAGCTCCACGAGGACGTGCAGGGGGAAGAAATCGAGGTTTTCCTGAAAGGGGCGCGCCACGTCAGCCTCGAATGGGTCACTTATCTCTATGACACGGGGGGGCCCTGTCAATTTCTGGGATTCGGAACAAGGCTACGCGCTTGTGCTGCGTGTGAGCGATTGCCGCTCTTTGTCCGCCGTTCGGTCTGTGTGCCGGCGCGGGGACCTGAGCTTGTGCCTGCGGGCATGCTGACGAGCCAACAACGATAGAGTTGGCACGCTGGCTTGTGGACTGGGTGCATGCAAGAGTGCAAAGTGGCCAATTGATCAGGCCAGGGTGCAAGGTCGCCCCGTAGCCAGCTCCTTATAGACCGTTCATAGAGGGTGGATGAAGCCTTGGCGCTCCTCGACGGGCCCGTGGATGGGTCCATCGTCGATCTGCCATCAGACTTTTTCTGCGCGCTAACGGCCGCGACAGGGAAGCTGTATCCGCAGACACGAAACACATGACAGCAGAAGTGCGTATTCGCAGCGTCGCGAAGGCTCAATCAAGAGTTGGGAAGGCGTTGTGAGGGAGTTGCTGTTGTGTCCCGCACGTCCGCTGCTGCGGCGTTCGTCATTGGTGACGTTCACGCCGCATATGTTGAACCTGACGAATCTCCGGATTGCATCCAATCGATCGCTCTGATGAGGATGGGGCCATCCCCATTATTGGACGAGTCGCCATTGGACGAGTCGCCGACTGAATTCGGTGAGCCATCCGGGCCACCTGATTTCGCTTCGATGAGCGATCAGGAACTGCTCGACGGAATCCGGGCTAAGAGCGAGGTCCATTTCGCCGAACTGTATCGTCGATATTTCCAGAGGATCTACAACTTCGTCTACACGCGTATGCGAAATCATGCTGAAACGGAAGAGGTGGTTCAGGAGACCTTTCTCGCCGTGTTCAAGTCCTTCGAGAATTATCGCGGTCAGTCGTCGTTGCTTTCCTGGGTGTACGGGATCGCGAAGAATACGACGAATAACAGCCTGCGGCGAACGAAGAAACAGAGCGAGCGAATCGAATTGGCTGACGATGAGGATCTGATCCCGCGCGCGTCGATCGAACTCGCGATGCCGGATGAACAACTTGATCTTCACCGCTTTCGGGAGCAGTTGAGCGAGAGATTGGACACGCTTGCGACCTGGCAGGCCGAGATCTTCGAGATGCGGCATTTCGAGAATCTCTCGATTCCCGAGATCTCTGAGCGGACCGCGCGTTCGAGTGATGCCGTCCGCTCGAGTCTCTACCGCGTGAAACGGATGTTCTTCGACGCCGCAGAGGCGAGCGGCGGTGTTGCGCTCGCCGTCGGAGGTGGCCGCGGATGAAACGCACCAACGAGGATGTTGTGGGACGTCCCAGGACGCGCGAAACAAGGCGGGACGCCGCCGGAATGGCAAATTCGACTCCGGTCCTGGATGTCGCGTCGTTCCGACATGCGCTCCACGATCCGATGGGAACGGAGCAGGACGATGCCGAGTGGCTCGCCGAATTCACAGACTTCATGACTGGGGACGCGGAGATCGAGATGGCCGAGTTGCTACCGCCGGATCCGGTCTTCCGTGAGCGTCTGCGCCGCCGCCTCTGGCGAACGCATGTGATGACCCGTCCGGATGATGGGGGAGGGACGCACTGAGTTTTCGCGGATAGAGCCCGCCCCCTCTCCGATCCGGTCGCCCGCGGGGTAATGACTCGATCCCACGGTTTCTCCTCGCGCGCTCCTGGATGGCTGGCGTCCCGGCAGGATTGGGGCAAGATGGGAGCTAGAAAATTTGTACGAAGGGAGTCCCTCATCCATGACGATCGCCATTCCCGGAAATCAGAATCGTGGCAGCCAGATTGATGTGAGCGACGAGATCGAGCATGACGAGGCGTATTTCGATGACGCTTCGGGGCGTGCGCGCAGCTTCGATTCCCGTCTGCTCGAAGAACCGCTGACGTTGCTGCCGAGTCGTCCGCCGCTCGCGATGTCCGAGGCCGCCTCGGTGACGGACGCGATGCACGCGATGAAGCGCCGCCACCGGGGCTGTGTGCTGATCACGCAGGAGGGTTCGCTGGACTCTCCCCTGATCGGAATCTTCACCGAGCGCGACGTGCTTTTGAAGATCATCGACTGCGGTCGCAATCCAGCCACCATCGGACTCGGCGAGGTGATGACGCGTGACCCCGAATCTCTGGCGATCGACGCGAAGCTTGCGTGGGCGCTGAATATGATGTCGGTGGGCGGATTCCGGCATCTCCCCGTGACGGACGAGCGCGGTTGGCCGGCGTTCATCCTGTCGGTTCGCGACATCGTCGAGTTCCTGGTGGAGTCTTTTCCTTCGGAAATCCTCAATCTTCCACCTGATTTCCGCCGGGCAAAGAGCCTAGCTCGCGACGGGGCTTGAGAGCGCCCATCTCGACCCCAACCCACGTTGTCCCCCCCCCTCCTCCGAATAACTTGAGTTAATCGCCGACCGGACGTTATTGTATCGCGAGGCCGTATGTCGACGGAATCTGTGGATGAGTTCTTTCTGAGCCGCCAGCCGATCATTGCAGGCGAGCGCCGACTGGTGGGTTGGGAGCTAGCCATCACCTCCGCGGCCGGTCGGGAGTTGACGGATTCGGAAGAGTCGGGCGAAGACGGCGAACTGGGACTCATTGTTATGCGGCGGACGCGCACTGCTCCCCGTTGGCCGGCGAGTCATTTTCGGCGACGTCTTCGAACATTTGCCGCGCAATCGTTTCCTGTTGGGTCTCTCCCCGTGTGACGAGGTCGATGCGAGTTTTTTGAATCGGCTCTACGATCTACATAGTCGGCAGGGGATCCGGTCGCTCTTCTTCGACTATTACCCGTCGAGATCCGCGCGAGCAGTTGCTCGAGCTGGCCGACGCGGTCCACATCGACATTCTTGAGATGGAAGAGAGACGTCGCGCGCTCCTGGTGCGACGAGCCCAACGTCGAAACCTGCAGGTCCTTGCGTCGTCGGTTGAATACGACGCCGATTTCGTCCGCATCCGCGATTCCGGATTCGAACTCTTTACGGGCGGGAGCGATTCGGACGGATCGGACAACGAAGAGACCAAGGCCACGGCGGGGGGAAGGGTCCTGCTCCAGCTTCTCGTGGAGGCTCAGGGCGAACTCGAGATCGAGCCGGTCACGCGTCAGATAGAAGCCGTGCCCGCGCTGGAAGAAGGGCTCCTGCGACTGGTGAATTCTCTGGAGCTCGCGCGGGCTCAGAAGATCGAGAACATCGGACAGGCGCTGATCCTGATCGGCGCCAAGGGCCTGAGCGGCTGGTTGGATCTGCTGCTCTTCCAGATTGGCAGCGCACACGGGACGCGCGGCCCCCTCTTTCGCGTCGCGGCGCCAGGGGCGCGTTTGATGGAGGTCATCGTCTCCTCATCCGCTGGTGCGGAAAGCGCGGATCCCCTCGTCACAGCGAAGGGTGAGACGGCTTTTCTGGTCGGGATCCTGTCGCTCGTCCACGCATTGCTCAGAATCGATCGCAAGAAGGCGAGTTCCGGGCTGGTGATGCCCGACGAGATGGGCAGGGCATTGCTGAAATACGAGGGTGAACTGGGTCGCCTGCTTCGGCTCAGCGAATGTCTCGACTCTGGTGAGTTCGCGGAGGTCGCGAGGATTGCTCAGGCATTGTCGCTGACCCCGGGAGAGATCTGGGCCCACCAGACCGATGTCTTCGATCGGGTCATGCAGATGATCTAGCGAGGCGGGGCCGACGCCCACCGGCTCTCGAGGCCGAGCTTCAGGTCACTTCCAAAGCGCGCGTCATCACGATCTTTCCCGATCGGATCAGCTCGATGATCTTCTCCTCGGGGAAGAGGGCGATCATTGCATCGAGCTTGTCGCTGTCCCCGTAGACCCGAAGAATGATGCTCTGCGCGGCGTAATCGACGACCTTGGCGTTGAAATGCTCTGCGATCTCGAGCGCTTCCCGGCGGAAATCCCCTTCGCAACGAATCTTGATGAGCGCGATCTCGGTCTCGAAGCGATCCGAGGTCGTGTGGTCGAGGGCGTGTACGACGTCGACCAGCTTGGCCAGCTGCTTGATCATCTGCTCGAGAATCGAAGGATCCCCGGAACAGGTTACCGTCATGCGCGAGAAGCCTACTCGAGCGGCCGGGCTGACGACCAGGCTCTCGATATTGTAGCCCCGGCGCGAAAAGACCATCGCGACGCGGACGAGAACACCGGGCGCATCGCGGACCAGGAGCGAGATCGTGTGGAGGTCCTTGGATTTGTCGGCGGTGGGGTCTGGGCTCTGGTCGAGCTGGGCAGTCGAATTCAGGTCATTCATCGTTGGGGATCCTTGGCTGGCTCGGGCTCGTTCGGTCGAGGAAATCGATGTCGATCGGGCGGGGCCCGCAATCGCGGCGGGAATCACCCGACGCCTGTGCCGGAGCGCGGTCAGGTGCTGCCCGTCGGTTTGGCCATCTGCTCTTTTGGCTTCTCGATGATCATTCCGCTGAGCGGAGCGCCCGCCGGGATCATCGGGAAGACGTTGTCCTCCTTGACGACCTCGGCGACGACGATGCAAGGTCCTTCGTCGTAGGCGTGGGCCTCGGCGAGGATCCGGTCGACATCGGAGGGGCGCCGGATCCGCAACGCCTTGATGCCATAGGCTTGCGCGAGCTTCACGAAATCGGGGTTGCCCACCAGATCCACCCCGGATAACCGGTTCTCGAAGAAGAGCTCCTGCCATTGCCGGACCATGCCCAGGAAATTGTTGTTGATGATCAGGCATTTTGTCGGGAGCGAGTGGATCGCTGCGGTCGCGAGTTCCATCTGGGTCATCTGGAAACCACCGTCGCCGACCACGGCCCAGACCTTCTTGTCGGAACAACCGAGCTGAGCGCCGAGCGCGGCCGGGAAGCCGAACCCCATCGTTCCGGCGCCGCCCGAGGAAATCCAATGGCGATTCGTTGTCGCGAGGCAGAACTGGGCCGCCCACATCTGGTGTTGGCCGACATCGGTCGTGATGATGGCGTTGCCCTCGGTTACAGCGTTCAATCGATCGAGCACGTGCTGTGTGCGCAGTCCTCCCTGCTTGGCGTATTTGAGCGGGTAGCGCTTTCGCCAGGCCTGGCACTGCGAGAGCCACTCATCGGTGTTGCCCGATCGTACCTGCGGAATCAGTTCCTCCAACACGAGTCGCGCATCACCGGTGATCGCGACATCGGGTGTCACCATCTTGCCGAATTCGGAGGGGTCGATGTCGATGTGGATCTTCGTGGCGTTGACGCAGAACTCATCGAGTTTGCCCGTAATGCGATCGTCCCAGCGCGCGCCGATGGCCATGAGGCAATCGCACGCATCCACGGCCTTGTTGGCGTAGGCGGTCCCGTGCATCCCGAGCATGCCGAGATGGAGCGGGTGGGTTTCGTCGGCGGCGCCCTTGCCGAGCAGGGTGTTGACGATCGGGGCACGAAGTTTCTCGGCCAGCCGGACGACGGCCTTGCCGGCGTTCGAGATGACCGTGCCATGGCCCACGTAGAGGAGGGGGCGTTGCGCGGCGTTCAGGAGGTCGGCCGCCTGCGCGATGGCGTCGGGGGCACCGTGCGTCGGCACCGCGTATCCGGGGAGGTCGACATCATCCACGAAAGCGGCCTCGCAAGGTCCCTGGGTCACATCTTTTGGCAGGTCGATCAGGACGGGTCCGGGTCGACCTGTGGTCGCGATATGGAAGGCCTCGCGGGTGGCTTTGGGAATGTCGGCCCCGTTCTTCAGGAGATAGCTGTGCTTGACAACGGCGTAGGTGATTCCGGTGACGTCGGCTTCCTGGAAGCCATCCTTGCCGAGCATTGGGCTGATCGTCTGGCCGGTCAGCACGATCACCGGGACGGAGTCCATCTGCGAGGTCAGGAGGCCCGTCACCGTATTCGTGGCCCCCGGTCCCGAGGTCACCAACACGACGCCCGGCTTTCCCGTCGCACGCGCGTAGCCGTCCGCCATATGCACGGCACCCTGCTCGTGGCGGACCAGGATCAGTTTGATGTCCGAATCGACCAGCGCATCGAAGATCGGCATCGCCGCGCCGCCCGAATAGCCGAAGATATATTCGACCCCCTCGCGTTCCAGACATTGGATTAGCTTTTCTGCACCCGTTGGGACTCTATTTTCCGTCATGGCACCCTCTTTGCCGGGGATTCTGGGACCGAATGGGATCCGGAGAAGATTCCGTCTCATTCGAGGTGAATGGAATTCGCGAGAATATGGTATTGATCGTCAAATATCATATTGAATACATGAATTATGTACTGATAACATCGTTTTGATACGTATTTATTGATCATTATTGAAGACGAGTAATAGTAATCGACAGTCGAACCATTAATAAATAGCTTTCTGGAAAGCTTCATGAATATATATTAGATTCCTGTAGAGTAGGAATGAATCTCGAGGTGAGGGGTGTGAGGCGGGGGCGAGCCCGTGTGCCTGTGCCCCTCGGGCAGCGAGCGGAGTGACCCGTTAAGCTGCGCCGGGTGCGTCCCGATTTGAGTGGACGAGCCTCGGGCTCCGCGTGTGGGCGGCTGGTGTCTCAGTCAGACGTGGGAATCCCGGAGGTCGCTTGCGGGGGGCGGACATGTGCGCGGCGGTCGGTCGTGATCTGTGTGGACCCCTTCTGAAGCACATCAGTGAGGAGAATAAGATGCGACGAGAAGAGACGAGCGATGGGGTCGGCGGGCTGCGTCGAAGAAGGCGACGTGGGGGGCGCTGGATGGCTGCGGCTGCGGCTGCGCTGGTGATGGCCATGGCGAGCCCGGTGGCTGCCGACGAATACGGCTCGAGCGAAGCGGGCCACCCGCTACGGATCGTTGCATACGTACTCCATCCGATCGGCCTCGCCCTCGACTACCTTCTGCTGCGGCCCGCGCATTGGTTGGTGAGCCAAGAACCCTTCAAGACCGCGTTTGGCCACGAGGACTGACTCGATTCCATGAAGATGTGGAGGGCCATGACCGTCCTGTTCGCGCTCGCCTCGCTTCTCGCTGGCGGACGGACGGCGGTGGCCGAGGTTCCGGATCACGGATGGCTGGAGGGTGATCTCGGACAGATCCTGCACGTGACGGGGATGATCTTCGTCGCGAGTGAAGGGTCGGCGAACGAGATCCTGATTCGCGCTGAAACCGCCGAATTCTATCCCGAACGCGAGGTGGCAGATCTCGACGAGGTCGAGGTCCAAGTCGCGCCCGGCAAAGGTCGATTGGGCTTTCAGATGCGATGTGACGAGGGGCGGCTGAACCTTGAGACCCAGGCTTTCGTGGCCGAAGGCCACGTGGTTGGGACGATCGAGGGCAACCGGCAGTTCGAAGCGCTCTGGGTGGCCTATGATGAGGGCGAGGGGGTGCTCTACACCGATGACCCCGTCCTGATCGTGGATCGGGCCGGTCGGTATCGGGGGGGCGGCTTCCGCTATTTCGTGAACGAGGAGCGCTTCCGGCTCGAAGGAGGCGCCACGGTCGTACAGGATCCATGAAGCGCAACTGCCCTGGCACCCGCGGCTCGATATTCCGAACGTTCCACCGGTTCGTTTGGGTGATCACCGCTGCGTGGGCGACGATTTCTTTGGTTGTCGGCTCGGCCGCCGCCGACCCTCTTCGGATCGCGGTGGCTCCCTTCGCCGGCGGCGAGCACGCTACGCGCGCGGCGCAGGCGATCGTCGATGAACTCCGTCGACATCCTCTCGATCGCTTGATCGCACCGGGCAGTTTCATCGCCGAAGCAGGCCTCGAACCCACTGCCGAGAAGATTCGGCTCTGGGCCTACAACGCCTCCGTCGAGACCATCGTGTTGGGACGCATCCTCGCGATGAGCCCGGATCCGGACGATTCGAAGGAAGAATATCGGCTCGAGATCGTCCTGCGCTCAGGCCATTCCGGAGCAGAACTCGCGCGACACGAAACGGTCGTGAGCGATCCCGGGCGCCTCGCGGGCGTGGGGACGCGCTTCGCGAACGCGATTCTCGAGGACCTCGGCTACACGGAACCCGTGAACGCCGGGGGCGATTCGGGGCATCCGATTCATCGGGTCGGCTCGCTCTCACCGGATGTGTCCGCGGCTCCGGGGGGACAGGTCGGAGGGGGCAGAGGGTTGGATGCGAGCCTCGATCGGGCCGGGTTCGACAACGATGCTCCGATCGAGATCGAGGCGGAGGAAGCGGAGATCATCAATCGCGACGACGGGCGTGACCTGGTCTTTCATCGCAACGTGCTCGTGCGACAAGCCAACGTCGTGCTGCGCACCGAATATCTCCGGGCTTCCTATCTGAAGGGGGAATCCGAACCCGAGAAGCTCGATGCACGCGGTAAGGTCTTCGTCGATCAGGGCGGTCGTCGTGCCAGATGCGATCGAGCCGTGTATCTGCGCGAGGCCAAACAATTGACGTGTACGGGGCACGCAGAACTTCTCCAGGGCTGCGATACCGTGCGCGGTGAGTCGATTCAGTTCGATCTGGGGCAGGACAGAGCACGGGTTCAGGGGGCCGCGTCGATCGTGATCCTGCCCGAGGGAGACACCCCGAGGGCCTGTGAATCCGCTGGAGGTGTGTTGTGAGCGGGCGAGTGCTCGTGGCATCGGGGTTGGTGAAGCGGTACGGCGAGAAAGAAGCGGTGCGAGGCGTCGATCTCGAAGTCCGAAAGGCCGAGGTGGTCGGTCTGCTCGGTCCCAACGGGGCGGGCAAGACGACGATCTTCAACATCATGGCGGGCAGCGTTCGCCCGAGTCTGGGGCAGGTCTTCCTCGGGGACGAGGACATCACTGAACTGCCGATGTATCGCCGCGCGCGAATGGGGATCACCTACCTTCCGCAGGAGGCTTCGATCTTTCGCAAGCTCACCGTGGCGGACAACGTCGGGGCGATTCTCGAGACCGTCGAACCGAATCGAAAGCGACGAAAGGAGCGCTTGGCAGAACTCCTGGCGGAACTCGGTCTGACGGAAAAGGCGAATCGGAAGGGTGCGGATCTCTCCGGCGGCGAACGCCGCCGCGTCGAGATCACTCGGGCACTGGTTCTCGATCCGCAATTCATGATGCTGGACGAACCCTTTGCGGGGGTCGACCCGATCGCGGTGATCGATATCCAGAAGATCATCGAACAGCTCAAGAGCCGAGAGATCGGCGTGATCATCACGGATCACAACGTGCGCGAAACGTTGTCGATCTGCGACCGCGCCTACATCATCAAGGACGGAACGATCCTGCGACTTGGGACACCAGCGGAAATCGCCGAGGATCCAGAGGTTCGCGAAGTCTATCTTGGGAAGAATTTCAGTTTGAATTGATCGCGACCCGGTGGCGCCCGTCGGGTCGGTGCCCGTGGGGTTACGGGTCACTCTGTGGTTCGGTTCCCGATGACGGGCTTTCAGTGGGCTGTTTAGGGCATTCTTCATCTCAAGAAATCGGCCCAAGAGGACGCGAAGTAGAGTGGGCGTAGTGCGGCGCGCGCCGAGGGGGGGCGCGCCGGGTGAGCGGAAAAGGATCTTTGCCCCGATGGCCATCGAACTGAAACAACAACTCAGGATCTCGCAGCAGCTGGTGATGACGCCCCAGCTGCAGCAGGCGATCAAGTTGTTGCAGTTGAATCAGCTCGAACTAGTCAATCTTGTGCAACAGGAGCTTCAGGAGAACCCGGTTCTCGAGGAATCCGACGTCGAGGAGGAGACTCAGGCAGAGCGCGAGGACGCGACGGTCGATGGCTCGGGGACCGGCAACGAGTCGAGCGAAACGGAGGGGGCGACCGACGAGCCGCTAGCCGGTTCCGAACTGGCCGCCGACGAGACGCCCGCGGAGGAGGTCGGGCCGACGGACGCCGAGAAGATCGCCGACGTCGAGTGGGAGCAGTATATCGAGAGCCATCCGATGACCGGCCTCGAAAGCGGGGGAGGGGCGGGTGAGGATGATCGTCCTTCACTCGAAGCGACCTACGCTCGGCGCCCCAGCCTTGCCGAACACCTGGAGTGGCAGCTGCAGGTGACCGATCTCGACGCGGCGGCCCTCGAGATTGCCCGTTGGGTCATCGGCAATATCGACGACCGCGGTTTCCTGCGGTCGACGGTCGAAGAAATCTCGTGCCAGGCGGGGGCGGAGGAGAGCGAGGTCGAGCGTGTGCTCAGCGCGATCCAGCGTCTGGACCCGATCGGTGTCGCCGCGCGTGATCTGCGCGAATGTCTATTGCTGCAGATCGATGCGGGGAAGATCGGCAACGCCTTGGTTCGCGTTCTGGTGGACGAACATGTCGACCTGCTCCAGAGGCGGGATTTCCGTGGTCTGGTGCGGGTGACGGGCGCAACGCTCCAGGAGGTAGCGGACGCCGCGAGAGTGATCGGCGGACTCGAGCCGCGTCCCGGCCGCGGATTCGGTGGGGAGGATCCCGTCTACATCACCCCCGATATCTACGTGTACAAGGTGGGCGATGATTTCCACGTTCTTCTGAACGAGGACGGACTGCCGAAGCTGAAGATCAATTCGATCTATCGAGGCGTCCTTTCGAAGGATCGCGAGGCGGGGGCTTCGGATTCGTTTCGGAGCGCCGAGCTCGGTGAAAAGGACACGAAGAATTACGTCCACGACAAGGTTCGGTCCGCGATGTGGCTGATCAAATCGATTCATCAGCGCCAGCGAACGATCTACAAGGTGATGGAGAGCATCATCGAGTACCAGCGCGACTTCTTCGAACACGGCGTCGCTCACCTCAAGCCGCTCAACCTGCGAGATGTCGCCGATGACATCGAGATGCACGAGTCGACGGTCAGCCGCGTGACGACGAACAAATACGTGCACACGCCCCAGGGTATCTACGAACTCAAGTATTTCTTCAATTCGAGTATCAGTCGTTTCGACGGCGAGGCTCTGGCTAGCGAGAGCGTGAAGGAAAAGATCCGCCGAATCATCGAAAACGAGGATTCAGCTAGGCCGATGTCCGACCAGCGGATCGCCGAAATGCTGAAGGCCGGCAACATCGACATCGCCCGTCGTACGGTCACGAAGTATCGAGAGGCGATGAATATTCTCTCCTCGACCAAGCGTCGGCAGGTCTGCTGACGCGTCGCATTTTCCGGCCATTCTCAATCGGTTCGCCGAAATGCTCGCCGGCGGATCTCGGTAGAACCGTCCGATCTGCGGCATCTGGATGCTACAGATTCGAGCATCTGGGACCGAAGTCGCCGTGGGTGGATTTTTCGTTGAACCCGGGATGCCCCGGGGAGGATTTCCGAAGATGTGGAGCGATCGTGCGCGGGGATAGCGAGAGGCGGGCGGGCTGGGTAGAGTGCGCCCCGCATATCCGGAGCCCCGATGAAGATCACTGATATTCTCGTGCGCGAGGCCTCGATCCTCGATCTGGCAGCGACGGCCAAGGAGGACCTCCTCGCCGAGCTCGCGGGGGCCCTCTCGGCCGCGGAGCCGGCGCTCGATCGCGCCGATCTGCTGACCGTTCTGCGCGAGCGCGAGGCGCTCCAGAGTACGGGAATTGGAGAAGGTGTCGCGATTCCCCATGGGAAGGTGCAGGGGCTCGACCGGCTGGTCGCGACCTTCGCCCGGAGCAAGGGTGGCGTCGATTTCGAATCGATCGACGGACAGCCCACGCAGCTCTTCTTCCTGCTGGTCGTGCCCGAACAATCAGGTGGGCAGCACCTGAAGGCGTTGGCTCGCATTTCGCGATTCTTCCGGGATGCCAGTTTCCGCGAGAAGTTGATCGGTGCCAGCGATCTCGACGAGATCTTCAGGGCGATCGAAGAGGAAGACGCGAAGTTCTGAGGTCCGTCCCTTTTGCGGGCTGGCGCTCGGCGAGAGAGGAATGCTGATCGGTCCGCATGAACCTCCGCCGGCGTCTCCGATTCCTGTCTCGCCGATCGCTGTGCCAACATCTCTGACGAGCCGGTGCGCGAACCCCCCCCGCGCCCGGCCCGGGAGTCGAGCCATTGTCCGATGAAGCATCCTCCTCCAGATCCGGGCACGCGGCTGGCGCCGGCGAGGGGCCGACCGAGCAGATCCATGGATCGCTCGTCGAGGTCGGCGGGCTCGGGGTCCTCATCCTAGGACCGAGTGGGGTTGGCAAGAGCGAATGTGTGATCGAGCTCGTCCGCCGCGGACAGCGGCTCGTCGCGGATGATGTCGTTCGGTTGCGAGCCGATTCCGGGACGGGTCGTCTGAAGGGTTGGGCGCCGGGGCATATCCGGCATTTCATCGAGGTGCGCGGGCTCGGTCTGATGAGCGTGTCGGATCTCTTCGGTGCGGAGGCCACCCTGGACGAATGTGAGGTGGGCTTTGTCGTGCGGCTCGAGGACTGGGGCACGGGCCTTCAGTTCGATCGAATCGGGCTCGAGCGCCAGCGTGAGACGCTGCTCGGAATCGAGATTCCGACTGTGCGACTTCCGGTGCACGCGGCGAGCAATCTCGCGACCCTCGTCGAACTCGCGATTCGCGACTGGCAGCTCAGACTGCAGGGGGTGAATGCGCCGAAGCGGCTGGATGAGCGGTTGCGGGCAAGGGGTGGCATCCTCGATGGCGAGGGGGAGGACGCTTGATCAGGGCCAGCTCGCAACAGATCATCTTCGTGGGTGGTCTCTCCGGTTCGGGAAAGACGACGGCGATGGCGGCACTCGAGGACCTTTCCTTCTATTGCGTCGACAATCTGCCCGTGCAGCTCGTTCAGCAGTTCCTCGCACTCTGCACGACCTCCTCGACGTCGATCGGGAAGATTGCCCTTGCACTGGCCGCGCTCGAGAAGGATTTTCTCGAGAGCCTCCCCGAGGTCGTCGCCGAATTGCGGGGCCAGGGCGCATCGGTGGAGGTGCTCTTCCTGGACTGTGCGAACGAGACCCTCGAGCGGCGCTACCGAGAGACCCGCCGGGTGCATCCGCTCTCTCCCGAAGGCTCCGTGATGGAGGGAATCGAGCGCGAGCGCACGCTCCTCGACCAGGTCGTCCGCCTCGCGGATCTGAGTATCGACACGACCGCACTCAACGTCCACCAGTTGAAGGGCTCCATCGTTAGGCACGTCTCCGGGGCGGGGCGGGAGACCGTGATCAATCTCGTCTCCTTCGGGTATCGTCATGGCACCCCGGGTACGGTCGAGCTGCTCTTCGATGTGCGTTTTCTGCCGAATCCCTATTTCGAGGAGGCGTTGAGGTCGGAGTCGGGACTCGATGCGCTGGTAGCGGACTATGTTGTGGAGAGTGAGCGCGGCCAGGAATTCGTTCATCGCCTCGAAGGATTCATCGATTTTCTGCTCCCCTTCTACGACGAAGAGGGCAAGGCGTATCTGACCATCGGCGTGGGCTGTACCGGCGGACGGCATAGGTCGGTCGCGGTCATCGAAGTGATCGCGGCGCGCCTGCGTGAGCAGGGCCGCGAGGTGAATGTCTCACACCGAGACGTGGAGAGACCCTTTTGAAAGCGGAAAAAACAGCAGACAAGAAGGCGGGAAGACCGGAGCTTGTATCCGGGGGGCGGGGATTGGAGATCGGCGTCCTGATCGTGACCCATTATCGGTTGGGCGAGGAGTTTCTGCAGGCGCTGCGCCTGATCCTGCCCGAGGCGCCGAGCTGGGACGCGGTGTCTGTCGATCCAAAGATGCCTGTCGAGGAGGTGCGCGGGGCGATCGCAGCGGGACTCAAGGCCTCCGACAAGGGGGATGGGGTCCTGATCCTGACGGACATGTTTGGTGGGACACCATCGAATATGAGCCTGTCTTTTCACGATGAACATCAGGTTGAAGTCGTCACCGGGATGAACCTGCCGATGCTCATCAAGCTTGCGACCTTGCGAGACGAAAAGCCGCTCGACGAACTCGCCGCGTTCATCAAGGCCTACGGGCAGAGAAATATCTCGGTCGCGAGCGAGCTGGTCCCGGAAGCGGACGGATGAGTGCAGCCCCCACCGTCGAGAAGCAGTTCACCGTTCGATCTGAGCTTGGCCTGCATGCGCGCCCGGCCGGTCGCTTGGCGTCGATCGCCGGCCGATTCGAGTGCGAGATCACCCTCGGGCGGGGCGACGAGTGGGTGAGCGGATCGAGCGTGCTGTCGATTCTGTGCCTGGCGGCGATTCAGGGCACGACGCTGCGGGTACGGGCGATCGGGGCGGACGCCGAGCAGGCCGTTATGGAGCTCGGCGCGCTGATCGAGTCCGAGGACGACGAGGCTAATTCGGGCTCGGCCTAGGTCGCAGCGCGCTCGGCCAAGGGGCACGCGTCACGAACCCGCCCGAATCCCCGAAAAGCAGAGATCGCCCGTTTGATCCACGGGGACCAAACGTCTACCCTGCGGCGCTCAACGAATTGGAGGTCCCGATGGGATCGCGTTTGATGTTCACTTCTGAATCCGTGTCGATGGGACATCCCGACAAGATGTGCGACCAGATTTCGGATTCGATCCTGGACGCCATGTTGGCCCAGGATCCGAAATCCAGAGTCGCGTGTGAGACGGCGACGACGACCGGCCTTGTACTCGTCTGTGGCGAGGTGACGACAGCGGCGCAGGTCGATATTCCGTCCCTCGTTCGAAACGTGGTTCACGATATCGGTTATACGAGCTCCGACATGGGCTTCGACGCCACGTCCTGCGCGGTCCAGGTCGCGCTAGGTCGGCAGAGCGCGGATATTTCCCAGGGTGTGAGCGAAGGCGAAGGGCTTCATAAAGAACAGGGTGCCGGCGATCAGGGAATGATGTTCGGCTACGCCTGCGATGAGACGCCGGAGCTGATGCCCGCGCCGATTCGCTATGCGCATCAGCTGATCGAGCGTCATCGCGAGCTCTTCGAGAGCGGCGAACTCGACTATCTCCGCCCGGATGCGAAGAGTCAGGTTACGATCGAATACGACGACGACGAACGACCCCAACGGATCGGTACCGTCGTGCTTTCGACACAGCACTCTCCCGATGTGGCCCACGACTTGCTCCGCAAGGAGATCATCGAAAAATGTATCCGCTCCACCCTGCCTTCCGAGCTGGTGGATGACGATACGATCTTCCACGTGAACCCGACCGGCCGATTCGTCGTCGGCGGGCCGATGGGCGACGCTGGCCTGACCGGCCGCAAGATCATCGTTGATACCTACGGTGGAATGGGTCGTCACGGCGGGGGGGCCTTCTCCGGCAAGGACCCGTCGAAGGTCGATCGCAGTGCGGCCTACGCGGCGCGTTATGTCGCTAAGAATCTCGTGGCCGCGGGGGCGGCCAGCCGGGCCGAAGTCCAGCTCGCCTACGCGATCGGGGTCGCCGAACCGGTCTCGATTCGGGTCGACACCTTTGGTACCAGCTCACTGGATCGGAATCGCCTCGAACAGATCGTACGAAAGCATTTCGATCTGACGCCGCGTGGAATCGACGAGGCGCTGGACCTGCGTCGACCGATCTATCGGGCGACGTCATACCACGGCCATTTCGGTCGGGAAAACGTAGGGTTGCCGTGGGAGTCCACGGACAAGGCCGAGGCCATTCGCTCGGATTTTTGAGATTGTTCATCGCTCTTCGCCTGGCTCGAAGGGTCGGCTCACGAGGCCGACGCGGTCGATCGGCAGCCGAAGATCGGTCGAGAACCAACGCGATCGTGCGAGATGTGATGGGAGAAGAGTTGCCGAGCAAGCGTTGGCGAGGACGCGTATTTCGCGCCCGGCGGGCCGCTTGGGTCGGCCTGACCGTTGCCGTTCTGATCGGTGGTGGACCCCTGGGTTGTGCAGCGGCCCGGGCGGGGGGCCCCACCGAGGTCCGAGTCCTGATCTACGACGGCACTGATCCGATTGCGATCGGTGCGCGGGAGTTGAACACGGAAGTGGCCCTCTCGGGCGAAGCACTCGTCGTCGACGGCCGGGAGGTCGGGAATCGCTGGTCGCCGCGCGGAGCCGGTCCCTGGAAGGTCGGTTCGCGGAAGCTGCGCGGTCAGATCGTGTTGCGGGCCGAAGCGGGGCGGATCCAGGTGCTCAACCGCGTCGATCTCGAGGATTATGTGACATCGACCGTCGGTGGGGAGATGTCCCCGAACTGGCCGCGCGAGGCGCTGCGGGCGCAGGCCGTCGCCGCTCGCACCTACGTTCTGCATGAAGCCGCGAAGCGTCGAGCCTCGGGGTGGGATGTTCGCGCCACCGCCGCCAGCCAGGTCTACCGCGGGATCGCCGCCGAGAGCGATGAGACGCGTTCGGCGGCGCGCTCGACCCGGGGCGAAGTGCTCACGTACCGCGGGGAGCCGATCCTCGCGGTGTTTCATTCGACCGCGGGCGGGCGCACGGCCACCGCGGGCGAAGTCTGGGGTCAGGATCTTCCCTACCTGCGCGTGCTGGAGGTCGAGGAAGAAGACGAGGCGCCGCACACCTATTGGCGGACGCTCTTCTCGGCAGAGGATCTGTCGGAAGTGCTGGCGGCGGCGTCCGTCGATGTCGGGTCGCTTGGCGGCGTTTCGGTCACTCGGCGGTCGCACAGCGGCCGCGTCGAGCGGATCGAAGTGAGGGGAACGACCCAGATCGTCGAGCTGCGCGGGTCCCGCTTGAAGGGCTTCGTGGGGAGTCTCGGGTTGCGGAGCACGCTCTTCGATATCCGCCGAACCGCGCAAGGATACGCCTTCGTGGGCTCGGGGTTCGGGCATGGCGTCGGGATGAGCCAGTGGGGTGCACGGGCGCTGGCTGAGCGCGGATCGTCGTATCAGCGTATCCTCGCGCGCTTCTATCCCGGTACCCGCTTGGAAAACTGGAGTTCGCGGCGAATCGCCGTTCCGGCAATATCGTTTGGTGGTTCCCCGGAAGGGGCGACCGGAGGACAGGTGAGATGAGTTCGGTCGGTTTTGTTCCGCTCCAGGCCCAATCCGGGGGCGCGGACTTCTCCTTTTTCCTGATGATGGGCGCGATCTTTCTCATCTTTTACATGCTGGTCATCCGTCCACAACAGAAACAGCAGAAGGAGCGCGAGGCGTTCCTCGCCACGGCCGCCAAGGGCGATGAGGTCGTGACCCAGGGAGGAATCCACGGCAAGGTGATGGCCGTGGACGGCGAAACCCTCGAGGTGGAAGTTGCGCGGGTCCGCGGGGAAAAGGTGAAGCTAAGGATCGCCCTCGGGCGCGTCGATCAGTTGACCAAGGCGGGGCAGGCCGGGGCCGGTGGTGGTTCCGATTCCGACGACAAGACCTCCAAGAACGCGAAATAGGCAGGGCAAGGGAGAACGCATCGTGGATGGTTCGACTCGTTTCAGGGCAATAGGCGTCGCGGCGCTGCTCGTCTTCTTTTCGTTCATTGCGGCCGCGAATTTCGTGCCCAAGGCGGAGCGAGTCGCGAGCGATTTCTGGCCCGATGATGGTCTTCGACTCGGGCTCGATCTGCGTGGCGGGATTCATTGGGTCCTCGGCGTCGAACTCCAAGAGGCCGTGACCCGGGAGCTCGAATTCGTTCGCAAGTCGATCGAGGAGCGCCTCAAAGCGGAAGAAACCACGCTCGCGTCCTCAGGCGTCGAAGCGGGTGAACTCGTCCTGGTGCTCGCGAGGGAGGGGGATCGCTCGAAGACGATCGCCGAGGCCGATGACACGACGGTGCTCGAGAGCGCGGGCGGGACGGGGCTGGAACTCCGCTACCGCCTGACCGAGGACTGGAAGGACGACGTGCGCGAGCGGACGATGTCCCAGGTTCTCGAGGTGATGCGCCGCCGCATCGACGATCCCCAGACAGGCGTTCCAGACTCGGTCGTCACGCGTCAGGGCAATGACCGCGTGCTGGTGCAGATCCCGGGCGAACAGATCGACCGTTTGCGCGCGCGCGCCCTGGTCGAGACCACCGGCTTTCTCGAGTTCAAGATCGTGGTCGATTCGGACAACTCCGAAGAGGCGCTGCGCGCACGCTATCCCGATGGCATCGGAGCGGATCGGGCGATCGTTCCCCAGATCGACCCGGAAACGGATGCGGTCATCGCGGTCTTCCTCGTTCCCCGGGTCGCGGATATTACCGGCGATTACCTCGAGGATGCACGCCTACAATTCGATCAACAGCAGCGCCCGGTCGTCGAGTTTCGCTTCAACCCGGCGGGCGGTGAGATCTTCGGCGAATTGACCGCTGCGAGTATCGGGAAGCCGCTCGCTATCATCCTCGACGAGGAGGTCTATAGCGCGCCGAATATCCAAGGCCGGATCTCCACTCGTGGCCAGATCACAGGCAACTATACTTCGGAGGAAGCGGCCAATCTCGCCGTGATTCTGCGCGCCGGATCGCTTTCGGTTCCGGTCGTCATCGAAGAGGAGCGTACGGTCGGGCCCGGTCTCGGGCAGGACTCGATCGAAAGCGGTGCGCGCGCTTGCCTGATCGGCTTGGTCATCGTGCTTGCCTTCGCCATTGCCTACTACCGATTATCCGGGGGGTTTGCGGCGTTCGCGCTGCTGGCGAACCTGGTCTTCCTGGTCGGTCTGATGTCGGTCTTCGAAGCGACGCTCACGTTGCCGGGAATCGCGGGGCTCGTACTCACGGTCGGGATGGCGGTCGATGCCAACGTGATCATCTTCGAGCGAATCCGTGAAGAGTTGAGATCGGGCAAGGCCGTTCGGGCGGCGATTGCGACCGGTTTCAGCAAGGCAACGCTGACGGTGCTCGACGCGAATCTGACGACGCTCTTTACGGCGGTGATTCTCTTCGAGTTCGGCACCGGACCGATCAAGGGGTTTGCGGTCACCCTCAGTGTGGGCATCGTGACCAGCGTCTTTGCTGCGCTCGTCGTGACGCGACTGCTCTTTCAGCTCTATCCCGGCAACCGCAACGTTTCTTCTCTGTCGATCTGATCGCGGATCGACCGACCCTGAACCGCTCCAATCGCAAAGCCATCTAGGAGAATCCCGTGCCCTTCGAACTCGTTCCCCCCGGCACGAATATCAACTTTCTCGGCCAGCGCCGAGTCAGCCTGGCGATTTCGGTCGGGCTGATCGTGCTCAGCGCGATCTTCGCTCTGCCCTCGATGAACGGCATCAAGGTCGGATTGGATTTTGCCGGCGGGACCGAAGTGCAGCTTCTCTTCGGGGAGGGCACGTCGGTCGACGAATCCGCGCTTCGGGAAGTGGCGCGGGCGGCGGGTTTCGTGGATGCGTCGGTCGTTCGCTTCGGCGAGGTCGAGGAACGCGAATTTCTGATCAAGTTCACCGATGCCTCGGGTGTGGCGCCACCGGACGAAGAGATCCCGGACGGACTCGCCGCCAACACCCAGGTGATGTTGCTCGAAGCTGCCATCCAGGGTGCCCTCGGTGATTTCACGGAGCAGCGTGTCGAATTCGTCGGTGCGCGGGTGGGCGCCGAATTGCGCGAAGACGGAACGAAGGCGCTGCTCTATTCGGCGATCGCGATTCTGGCCTACGTGGCCTTTCGCTTCAGTTCCCGCTTCGCACCGGGGGCGGTCGTCGCGGTCGTTCACGATCTCACCATCACCGCCGGAATTCTCGTCATGATGGGCGAAGAATTCGACCTGCAGATCCTGGCGGCGATGCTCGCGATCCTCGGGTATAGCCTGAACGACACGATCATCATATACGATCGGATTCGTGAGAATATGCAGCTGCACACGGCGGTCGATCTGGAAGACGTCCTGAACACGAGCGTGAACCAGACGCTCTCGCGGACGGTGCTCACGTCGCTGACCACCACGCTGGCGTTGCTCTCGCTCTATTTTCTGGGCGGGGAAGTGATTCAGCCTTTCGCGAAGACGATGCTGATCGGGGTGATCGTCGGGACCTACTCGTCGGTCTTCATCGCTTCGCCGTTGCTGCTCTTCCTGGAGCGGCGCTATGGCGACAGGGACAAGCAGGACGGTCGCAAGGGCACGGGCGTGAACAAGGCCGTTCGGGCGTAGGCGCCCGAACCGGCGTTGCTCGATTCCCCGGGCCAGCCTTCGGAGGTCAGGCGCTCTTCAGCGCCTCCCCGGGCGGGGCCGCGGGCGCCGCTGCAACGGGCTTCTTGACGTCGGCCACGCTCGTCGCGGACATATCGATGCTGCCGTTGAGCACCGCGCCTTCCTGCACGTTCAAGCGGGGGGCCTTCAGATCACCCGTGACGACGCCCGTGGCCTGGATCTCGATGCGCTCGCTCGCGATGAGATCGCCGATCACCTGGCCGATCACGATGACCGATTTTGCGTGCACCTCGGCCCTGAGCCGGCCATTCGCGCCGATCGTGAGTTGGTGATTTGCGAGTTGGACGACGCCGTCGACCTGGCCCTCGATCTCGAGGTCCTCGTCGCCCGTCAGTTCACCCTTGAATACGATCGACTGACCAATCGTGGCCATGCGCCTGTCTCCCTCCGAGCCGTTGCTCGTGCCCTTCGTTTGTGTCCCGGTCTGTCCGGGGGCGGATCCATCTTCTGCCGTTGCCTGCGCTCTCGATCCGCTTCCCCTCGATCCCGACGAGGTAGAAGCACTCGTGTCGGATAAAGAGCCCGGGTGGGTCGGCAAAGATTCCGGCCGACCTCCGGTTTTTTTATCCCGGTCGGCTGCGGCTGTAGATTCATGATCGGGCCGATATGAGGTATTACCCCCACGATCCCTCGTACTGAAAAGCCCCACGAGTTCTCCTCCGAACGCTTGGGTCCCGGTTCATCCCGGGATCAGGCGGCGGAGCTTAACGCATCCCGCCCCTGCGCAGGTAGCTCAGGAAAACCCCGATCGTCCTTCCATTTCCTCTCCCACGTCGGTGGCCCTCATCACCGCGGCTCGAGTCTGATGCAGTCTTGTTCTCGTTCCACACTTTGTCCGATTTACCCTCGGGCTGTAGAACTTCAACCAGGCTAGAAGACACCCGCCGGCCGGATGTCGTCGATCGAGGACATTCGCGGGGTGCTCGGGTGAGGCGGAGGGCGGGTATTCACGCGAAGACGATTTCGCCTTCTCCGGTTGCACCGGAGAAGGCACCCGAGCATCATCCCGCCCGCGCCCCCGAACAGAGAGCGGAAGCTCCACTCGCATTGCAAGCTGAATGGCTCGCGAGCGGGCCATCGCTCGACTCGGCTTCGTCGCGCCGCGTCGACGCGAGAGCCGGTCAGTTCGTCCCGCTCGATCGGGGCGGGGCTGCAAGGGCTTGGATAGTATCCCGGCCGGAGGAATTTCATGACACGTGTAGGGTCCGTTCTCGTGGCCAAGCGTTTGTTTGTCAGTCGGGAGGACCTCGCCGGGTTCGCTTTTTGGGCGGCCGCGACTTCCGTCTTGGGATCGAGATGGGGGCTGACGGCACTTGTGGCTTCGGTGTTCCTGTTTGCGTTCTCCACACCGGCCGCCGAGCCGGAGGAGGCGCTCTATGTCTCCCAGGTCGCGGCGGCGACGACGGGCGATCTCGCGCCGGATGCAGAGATCGTTCGGGCTGGGCGGCCGCTGGGGATCGACGAGGCCGTGGCTCTCTCGATCCAGAATAATCTCGAGGTCGAGGTCGAGCGGTTTGCACCAATGATCGCTGAGACCGACAAGGACGGAGCCTGGGGAGCCTACGATCCGACGATTTCCGCCGACATGAAATACGACGTCGTGAAATCGCCCAATACGTTCTCGCTCAACACCGCCTCTGCCAATCGGGATCGAAAAAAAGGCGGCGGTGTCGGAGTCGATCAACTGATTCCCTATCTGGGCGCCAGCCTTGGACTGAGATACGACGCCGCTTCGACCTCGACGCGGAACACCCTGCAGCGTCGAGACGAACAATACGACGCGAGCTTTTTCCTCACCGCCAAGGTTCCGTTGGCGCGGGGACTCATCTGGAACGACGCTTGGACCAACGTCAAGGTGGCTGGCCTGGCCTATTCATCGTCGCGTGAGGGATTTCGGGCTGCGTTGATGGATACCGTGCAGACGACGGTCGACGCTTATTGGAATCTCGTCGCTGCGAGGGATCAGGTCGGTGTTGCACAGAAGAGTCTGGAGACGGCGCGCGCGTTGCTGGACCAGACGACGACTCAATACGAGGTTGGTGTCATCTCTCGCGTCGAAGTCGTCGAGGCCGAAGCCGGCGTGGCCGACCGAGAATTCGACGTGATTCGAAATGCGAATGTCTATCGCAATGCGCAGGACCAGCTGATCGATTTCGTGCTGGGGCGTGAACTGTCGGCGATGACCGAACTCCAATTTGCACCCTCAGAAGATCCGGCGGCCTTCGAGTCGCGCTCGGTGAACGTCGCTCAGGCGGTCGCACAGGCCTTTCAGAATCGCCCGGAGCTGCAACAGGTGAGTCGAGACATCGATCAGGAGGAAGTCAATCTCAAGTTCGCGAAGAATCAACGACTCCCGAGATTGGATGCCGAGGTGCGTTTCGGGTACGTGGGCGTGTCGGGCGAGGGAAATGTTGGTGTCACAGACCTGACCAACCCGATGGGGCCACCCCTGCCGCCCGCCAGCAATATTCCCTTCGATCAGGCCGACGACGATTTCTTTACGAGCGACGGTTCGGAAAATCTCCGCGTGACTGGCACGTTCTCGATCCCCTTTCCCAATACCACCGCGCGAAAGCGGGTCGTCAAGAGTGAACTCGAGCTCCGGCGCGCACGCACGCGCCGAGCACGACTCGAACAGACGATCATCCTCGAGGTTCGGAGCTCGGCGCGGACGCTTCTCGCCTCGGCACAGGGGATCGAAGCTGCCGAGCGGCGTCGACTCGCCGCCGCCGAACAGCTCCGCGCCGAGCGGATTCGATTGGAGCATGGTGAGTCGACCCCATTCGAAGTGCTCCAGCGTGAGAGTGATCTCGTCGAGGCGGAGAGCCAGAAGATCACTGCCCTGCAGACCTACCGTTCGGCCGAGGTCGCTCTCGAGCGGGCGCAGGGGACGATTCTCGACTTCCACGGTGTTGTCCTCGACGTTGCCACGCGCCCGACGCGTTAGGCATGCCCGCCCCGACGTCCATCGCAGCATTGGTGCTCGGAGCGGGTCGGGGCGAACGACTGGGGCATGCCCTTCCCAAGGCTTTCGTCCCCTTGGCGGGGCGCACCCTGATCGAGCGATCGATACGTGCGCTCTCGGACTCGGGCGCGTTCTGTCGGATCCAACCCGTTCTGGCCGAGAGCGAATTTGAACGCTTCGATCGGCTCGGGCTCGTGGCTTCGGTCGAGGGTGTGGTGGCTCCCGTCGAGGGGGGGAAGGAGCGTCAGGATTCGATGTGGGCCGGATTGGCGGTGCTTCCGGGCGAGATCGAGTTCGTGGCGGTTCACGACGCGGCGCGCTGCCTCGTTTCGGAAGGGGATCTGCGGGCCGTGGTCGTGGCGGCTCAGGAGGAGGGGGCCGCCATTCTCGCCGAGCGCTCGCGCGATACCCTCAAGCGGGTCGCGGGCGGTCGGGTCGTCGAGACATCGGCGCGAGAGGAATATTGGGCGGCCCAGACGCCCCAGGTCGTGCGGCGGGACTGGCTTGTGAAAGCCGTGGAGGCGGCAGTGAAGGCCGGTCGGTCGGCCACCGACGATGCGCAATTGGTCGAGTGGATGGGGCATCCGGTCCGTGTCGTCGAGGCGAGGTCGCCGAATCCGAAGATCACCCGGGCAGAGGATCTGCTCCTGGCGGAGGCGCTTCTCGGCGGAGCGAGCGGGGCGGGGGACGATTGAAATGAGAATCGGGCAGGGCTTCGACGTGCATCAACTGGTTCCGGGCCTTCGCCTAGTGCTCGGTGGGATCGAGATTCCCCACGACAAGGGGCTCGAGGGCCATTCCGACGGCGACGCATTGCTGCACGCGGTCGCGGACGCGATCCTGGGAGCGATCGGTGCGGGGGATCTCGGCCGGCATTTCCCGTCGAGCGACGAACGCTGGCGGGGCGTTGCGAGTGACGAGATCCTCTCGCGGGTCGTGCACCTCATGGATGAGGCGGGCGATCGCGTCCGGAACGTAGATGCGACGATCGTGGCGCAGGCACCGCGGTTGTCGCCCTTCCAGGAGGCGATGCACGAGAATCTGGCGGGGTTGCTCGAGGTGGCCCCCGAGCGGGTCAACGTGAAGGTGACGAGTACGGATCACCTCGGTGCGATCGGACGCGGGGAGGGGATCGCCGCGATGGCGGTCGTCCTGCTCGAGCGACGGGAAGAGGAGGAGACCGGGGCGTGAGCCAGATCGAGTTCTACGACACACGTAGCCGTTCGCAACGGCCCTTCGAACCCTTGAGGCCCGGGAAGGTGGGGATCTATAGCTGTGGCCCGACCGTCTACGCGGAGCAGCACGTTGGCAATCTGCGCTCGCGCCTCTTCTCCGACCTGTTGAAGCGCTTTCTCACGAGCGAGGGCCTCGAGGTCACCCACGTCATCAACATCACCGATGTCGGCCATCTCGTCTCCGATGCCGACGAGGGCGAGGACAAGATGGAGGCCGCCGCCCGGCGGGCCGGACGGACCGCGGCCGAGATCGCCGAGCACTACACCGAGCTCTGGCGCAAGGACGGCGAAGCGGTCAACTGCCTTCCGCCCGAGCACAACCCCATGGCGACCGAACATATCCCGGACCAGATCGTGCTCGCTCAGAGGCTCGAGGCGGGTGGCTTTCTCTATTCGATCGCCGACGGCGTCTATTTCGACACCCGTCGCTTCCCGCGTTACGCGGAGCTCGCCGGTCTCGATCTCGAGGGTCAGTCCGAGGGGGCGCGCATCGGTGTCACGCAGGGAAAGAAGAACCCGGCGGATTTCGCCGTCTGGAAATTCCCCGAAGAGGGCGTCCAGCGTCTCCAGGAATGGGATTCACCCTGGGGTCGGGGCTTTCCCGGTTGGCATCTCGAGTGCTCGGCCATGAGCGTTCGCTATCTGGGTGAGCAGTTCGATATCCACACCGGCGGGATCGACCTGGCGACCGTCCACCACACGAACGAAGTCGCCCAGAGTGAATGTGGTTTCGGGGTCCATCCCTGGGTCGGATTCTGGATGCATAATGAGTTTCTCGCCCTGCAAGGATCGGGCGGGGAGGGTGCCGGCGACGAGAAGATGTCCAAGTCGAAGGGCAACGTGAAGACGCTGTCCGACCTGATCGATCGCGGCATCGACCCGATCGCCTTCCGGTATTTCTTTCTACAAGCGCATTATCGTCAGCAACAGACCTTCAGCGATGAAGCGATCCAGGCCGCGGCGACGGGCTATCGAAGGCTGCAGAAAATCGCGGCGGCCCTCGAAGAGGTCGAAGGCGAGGGGGATGCCGCAATACAGGCCCCTTTTGCCGGACGATTCCGCGAGGCCCTCGCGGACGATCTGAACGCGCCACGCGCGATGGCAGTCGTGTGGGAGGTAGCGCGCAGCGATGAACTCGCCGACGTCGACCGTCGGGATCTGCTTCGCCGCTTCGATTCCGTCCTCGGCCTCCGCCTGGGGGAGGCGTTGACCGAGTCCGCGGCCGATCAGGGGGAGCGGGATCCGCGCATCGACGGCCTGCTCGCGGACCGCCAGGCCGCCCGCGAAGGGAAGGATTGGGCGACGGCGGACCGGATTCGGGACGAACTCGCCGCCGAGGGGGTCGAGGTCGTGGACGCACCCAGCGGGTCGAGCTGGCGGCGCACAGGCGAGTGAATCCCAGCCCGCCCTATACTCGCTCTCCATGAGTCGTGATCTCCAGCGCAACCGCTTCAAGCTCACGTCGGATTTCGAGCCCTCAGGCGATCAGCCCCAGGCGATCGATGCCCTCTGCGAGGGCATGGAGCGCAGCGACAAGCACCAGACCCTCCTCGGGGTGACGGGCAGCGGCAAGACCTTCTCGATCGCATGCATGATCGAGCGGCTGAACCGCCCCGCGGTCGTCATGTCGCCCAACAAGACCCTGGCTGCGCAACTCTACTCCGAGTTCAAAGAGCTCTTTCCGGAGAACGCGGTCGAGTATTTCGTATCGTATTACGACTACTACCAGCCCGAGGCCTATATCCCCTCGACGGATACCTATATCGAGAAGGACTCGTCCGTCAACGATGAGATCGACAAGCTGCGGCATTCAGCGACACATTCGCTTCTGACTCGGGAGGACGTGCTCGTCGTCGCCAGCGTGTCCTGTATCTACGGGCTCGGGGCGCCCGAAAATTACGGCACGATGCACGTTTATGTCGAGACGGGCATGACGCTCGTTCGAGACGATCTGCTGCGCCGTCTGGTCGATATGCAATACGACCGTAACGACCATGATTTCCATCGTGGGACCTTTCGCGTGCGAGGGGACGTGGTCGAGATCTTTCCCCAATACGAGGGGGAGAGGGCGATTCGGGTCGAGTTCTTCGGCGACGAGGTCGACTCCATCGCCGAGATCGACCCGCTTCGGGGCCGCGTCGTGACGCGGCCAAAGAAGGCGATGATCTATCCCGCAAGCCACTACGTGGCGTCCCAGGAACGGATCGCCCGAGCCTGCGATGGAATTCGAACGGAACTCCAGGAACAACTTGCCCTCTTCAACAAGGAGAACAAGTTGCTCGAGGCCCAGCGTCTCGAACAGCGGACCCTCTACGATCTGGAGATGCTCGAGACGATGGGCTTCTGTCACGGTGTCGAAAACTATTCGCGTTGGCTCGATGGACGTGAGCCAGGGCAGACGCCCTATACGCTCTACGACTATCTGCCGGAGGATACGATGGTCGTGCTCGACGAGAGCCACGTATCCGTTCCCCAGATCGGCGGGATGTATCGTGGCGACCGCGCGCGCAAGGAGACCCTGGTCGACTTCGGCTGGCGGATGCCCTCGGCGCTGGACAATCGGCCGCTGCGCTTCGACGAGTGGGAGGAGCGTGCGGGACAGCGTGTCTATGTTTCGGCGACCCCGGCCGACTATGAACTCGACAGATCCAAGGGTGTCGTCGTCGAACAGATCATCCGGCCCACCGGGCTGATCGACCCGGAGATCGATATCCGTCGCGCCACGGGGCAGGTCGACGATCTGCTCGCCGAGATCCAGACCCATGTCGCGAAGGAAGAGCGCGTCCTCGTGACGACCTTGACCAAGCGCATGTCCGAAGAGCTGACGGACTATTATGCTGAGCTCGGAATTCGGGTCCGCTACCTGCACAGCGACGTGAAGACCCTCGAACGGATGGAGATCATCCGAGAGTTGCGCGAAGGCAAATTCGATGTCCTTGTTGGAATCAATCTGCTGCGCGAGGGTCTCGACATCCCCGAGGTCGCCCTGGTCGCGATCCTGGACGCGGACAAGGAGGGTTTTCTCCGCTCGACGCGATCCCTGATCCAGACGATCGGCCGGGCGGCGCGCAACGCGAAGGGGCGCGTGATCCTCTACGCCGACCAGCAGACGCGGTCGATCCGCGAAACGCTGGATGAGACCGGTCGCCGCCGAGAGATTCAGGCGGCCTACAACGAGGAGCATGGGATCACCCCGACGACGATCAAGAAGAAGATCACGAGTCTGCAGGACTCGATCTGGGAGCAGGATTACGTCACCGTCCCGCGCGCGGAGGAGAAGGTCGAGCCGGGCCTGCCGCGTCACGAAATCCCGGCGCTGATCGAGCGGCTGAGGAAGGAGATGCGCGAGGCTGCGCGAGAGCTCGAGTTCGAACGTGCGGCGGAGCTGCGCGATCGCGTCAAGGCGCTCGAATCCGAACGCATCCGTCTGACCTGAGCGGTCGCGCAATGTCCCCCAAAGAAGCTCCTGATTCTCAGTCTATCCCCGCGGAGGGGGCTCTGGTGAGTGCGGCCGCCCAGCGGAGGAGGCCGCTCGAAGAGCAGGCCGATCGTCTGCCCGCCACGCCCGGTGTCTATCTTTTCAAGAGCTTGCGCGGCGCGGTCCTCTATGTCGGCAAGGCCCAGAACCTGAAGAGCCGGGTACGCCAATACGTAAGCGGTGGTGACGGACGGATTCGCATTCCCGCTCTGGTCGAGCGCGCGATGAGCGTCGAGGTGCTCGTCACGGGAAACGTGAAAGAAGCATTGCTGCTCGAAAACGAGCTGATCAAACAGCACCGACCGCCCTTTAATGTGCGGCTGCGCGACGACAAACAATATCTGGCGCTGCGCATCGATGAACGCGAAACCTGGCCGCGGGTGACGATGGTGCGTCGCTTCAGGAAGGATGGGGCGCAATATTTCGGGCCCTACACCTCGAGCGTCGCGCTCAAATCATCGCTCTCGAAGCTTCGTCGGCTCTTTCCCCTGCGCTCGTGTACGGAGGGCACCTTCAAGGACTACGTGCGTCGCGGGCGCCCCTGCATCGAATACGAGATGAAGCGTTGTCTCGGGCCCTGCGTCGGACTCACGCAGGAGCCGGCGTACTCGGAACAGGTTCGGGGCACAGTTCTCTTCCTGCGCGGAAAATCCCGCGAACTCGTGGAAAATATCGAGCGCGAGATGGCGGAGGCCGCCGGAGAGGAGCGATTCGAGGAGGCCGCACGATTGCGAGATCGGATCCAGGCCGTCGAACGAACGATCGAGTCCCAGCAGATCGTGACCGAGGCCAGTGTCGACCGCGACGTCTTCGCGATCGCGCGCGAGGGGGGGGAGGTCGAGGTGCAGGTCTTGCACGTGCGCGAAGGGCGGGTCATCGGTGCCCGGGGCTTCCCCTTTTCGAATGTTCGGATCGATGACGACGAGGTGATGTCCTCGTTCCTCGGGCAGTTCTACGGCTCGGGAGAGGGCCACGCTCCGCCGCGGGAGGTGCTCACCTCGGTCGATTTCGAGGACGAGGGGGCACTCGTTGCGCTTTGGCGAGAGCGCTTCGAACAGGCGGTCACGATTCGTCGCGCGCAGCGGGGCAGTGGACGTCGACTCGTCGAGATCGCCGAAAGGAATGCTTCGCTGGGACTCGTGACACGACTCGCCGCTCGGGAGAGCGTCGAGACCGCCCTCGACGAACTCGAAGAGCGCTGCCGGCTCTCGACACGTCCACACCGCATCGAGTGTTACGACGTCTCGAATCTGCAGGGCACCCTCGCGGTCGCGAGTCGCGTGGCCTTCCAGGAGGGCGAAGCGGTGAAGAAGGATTATCGCCGCTACAAGATTCGCGAGGCCGAGGCGGGAGACGATTATGGCTGTATGCGCGAGGTGCTCGATCGGCGCTTTCGGCGGATCGAGGCCGAGCCTCTTCCCGATCTGTTGATGGTCGATGGCGGACGCGGGCAGGTCGGTGTCGTGATGGCCGCGCTCGAGGACGCGGGCCTCGAGGTCGAGGTGCTCGGCATCTCGAAGGAGCGCGACGACGCGTCCCCGAGACTGCGCGTGAAGCGCGGCGGCGGGCTCAAGGCCGAACGGATTTTCCGACCGGGCCGCACCAATCCGATCCTGCTTGCGCCCAGCAGTCGCGGCATGTTGCTGCTGCAGCGAATTCGCGACGAATCCCATCGTTTCGCCATCGAGTATCAGCGCGACCTCCGCTCGAAGATCAACATGACCTCGATTCTCGAGGAGTTGCCGGGGATCGGTCCGGGCAAGCGACGGGCGCTGCTCAAGACGCTCGGCTCGCTGCGCGACGTCCGGAACGCGAGCCGCGAAGAACTCACTGCGGTCTCGGGGATTTCCACCCGGGATGCCGAGTCGATTCGGCGCTTCTTCGACGCGCTGATGGCGCCCGAGGTCGCTCCCGAGGAGGTGCTTCCCGAAGGCGAAGCGGAATCGGAGGGGACGGCTGGATCGGGACCCACGTCGGGAGCGACAGCCGATCTGCAGGCGCCTGACGGGGCCGAGGATGCGGCGGTCGACGAAGAGGAGTGAGCGCTCGCGGTCAAGCGGGTCCCGAGGTCCACCGATAGGGGTTCCAGAACCATCCAGGTGGACCAGGCCATGGCGCGTTTCGCTCCGAGGACACTACGAATCCCGCTGGCGATCACGCACTGCTCGATCGCGCTCGGCCTCGCTCTGGCGGCGGCGTCCGCGTCCGCGGAGATCTTCAAATGGCAGGATGCCCAGGGCCGACTGCATTTTGCGCAGGATCTCAATCAGGTTCCGCTTCGCTATCGCGAACTGGCTCGTGGCGGCACCCTCGAGGAGGGCGAGGGGCCGGTGATCCAGCGCTACCGGACGGTGCCCGCCGCGCCGAGGCCGGGAACGGGTGCGTCGGGGCGACGAGGGCCCGCGGCCGGCGCGGTCAGCGGGAAGGTCTACAAGATCCGCGTCCAGAAGACCGGCACCTCGATGCGGGTGAACGTCAGGCTGAACGACAGCGTGACGGCGCCCTTCTTCGTCGATACGGGCGCCTCCGATGTGGTCTTGCCCGCCGCAGTCGCCCGGCAGCTAGGCCTCGACATGGATGGCGCGCGGACGGCGATCTATGGAACGGCCAACGGCCTGATCCAGCAGGATCTCGTCACTCTCGACAGTGTCGACCTCGGAGGAGCGCGGGCGGAGAAGGTGCCCGCCACGGTCAGCGAGAGCATGACGACGGGACTGCTCGGGCTCTCGTTCTTCAACCATTTTCGGTATCGCTTCGATCCGGGTTCCGGCATCATCACGCTTGAATCCAACGGGTTGGTCGAAGAGGGGAAGATCCGCGGGGGGCGGAGTGCCCAACAATGGCGCGTCGAATTTTTGGGCCTCAATGCCCGGCGGGCCGGAATAGAGAAGATGCTCGATGAGATCAATCCCAACTGGTCGCGCCGAAAGGTCGAGCTGAAGGAGGCGATCGGTGAAGTCGACCGACAGATCGCCGTTCTCGAGGACGAAGCCGACGAGGCCCACGTGCCCATGCAGTGGCGGGACTGATCGAGGCCGTTTTCGGTCCGAGCAGCCATCGGGTTCGCTCTTTTTCCCTCGCCCGCAAACGGGGATTTCCCAGACAGGGCAAATCCCTTCCACCGCGATCTCCGCTGCGCATTCTCTTCTCCGGTGAGCGCCCGGGTGGATCCCTTCGGATCGATGCGAGCATCGTGAGTTGGGTCGATAGACGCATCGGAGTTGCCGGCCGCGAACCACGAGACTTGCTGTGGCATTGATCTTGCTTTTTTGCTTTCCGTCGAATCGAATGCAACGGTGATCATGCGGGGGGTGTGATCCGAGCTGGCTCGAGATGGGCCGCAATCGGATGGAATGCGAGACGATGGTGTGGAGCTGGGCTTTTTGGCGACGAGCAGAACCGACGGATAAGGCGTTTGGATCCGGGCGAGGGGCCTACGCGGAACCGCGTCGACTCGAGGAATGGGAAGCACATCTGGCCGATGCGGGCGTATCGGACGAGTGGACGCCGCGGCTGGCCCGCCGCCTTGAGGACCTTCATCGCGAACTGGGGTCGGGGTCCGCCCAGCCACTGATTCGAGCGGCGGCCGCGGCGGTCGACGTCCAGGCTGAGGTGCGCGCGAGCGTGGAGCGGAATATGCGCGATGTGACAGAGGTCGAGCGACTTCTGGGGGCGTTCAGTGGTGAACTCGAGAAACTAGACGAAGTGCTCGAGGTCCTTGCCGCCTACGCACAGCGAATGCGAAACAAGCCCGCCAAGAAGCCGCGGCATATCCTGCACTGATCGGGACCGTCGGCCGCAAGGCCGTCCCCTCGCGTGCTCCCCTGGAGTCCGAGCGTACACCGCGCGTCGTGAAGCTCCGCCTGCCGCATCTTGTCCTGGACCGTCGCGCGTCGCGTCGTTTCGATCGATCGGGGTCGACCCGTGCGTCCCGCAAGATCGGATGGGCTGGGTTTGCCTGCGTTGCTCCTGCTCGGTTTCATGCTGGGAATCGTCTGGGCGGATCGAAATTTCGGTGCCCCCTGCGAAGCGCTCGTCGCCGTCGTTTCGATGGGGAGGGGGCCCATCGCATGGGCGCTGGTCATCGCGTCACTGGTCGCGGGCCCGCAGATTCTGCGCATGCGGACGGGCTCGCATCGGAGGTCGATGGCGCGGGGCGGAATCGGTTTCTGCGTGGCGCTCGTATGCCTCCTGCTGGCTTTTGGAGCGGGGGCCGCAAGGCTCGGGAAGGCCCTCGAGGCCGCCGCTCGGGATGCAAAATGGGCGGAGGCGGCGAGCACGGATTCGCCTGCCGCCCATCGTATCGTCGAGGCGCGCGTGGACGCGCGTCGGACGACTGCATGGGGAGAGGAGTTGATCCTGATCGGTGTGCGGGGGGTGGATGGGCGCGGGCCGGTGCCGCGGGCTCTCCTGCTCTGGATCGGTGATCGAGGGGGCTCTGGCGTTCGTTCTGCCTCCTGGGGAAGGCGGGGCGCCGGAAAGGGTGAATTCGAGGAGAAGGGGGGAACTCGAGCGGAGAGGCTCCTCTGGCCAGGCGCGATCGCGCGGCTCGCTCTTCGCATCCGGCCGATCCAGTCGCGTCGAAATCCGGGTACGCCGGACCGCGAACGGGCCTGGGCCCGTCGGGCGCTCGGGGCGCGTGCGCGGCTCGTCGATCCGGATTGGGTGCTGCTCCTCGAACGTCCGGGTCGCGGCTTCGAGGATCGGCTTCGGGCGTGGATTCCAGCCGCCCGGGACCGCTGGCGCTCGGCGATCGCGGAGCGCTTCTCTCGCTCGGGGCTTGAGGGTGGCCTGGCCAGGGCGCTGGCCGTGGGGGATCGGAGCGGCCTGTCGAGTCGGGCTCGCGAGTCCTTTCGTGAGCTGGGCCTCTCCCATCTGATCGCGGTTTCGGGATTGCACGTCGGGCTCGTCGGCGGGCTGACGGGTTGGATCGTGCTGCGCGTGCTTGCGGTCGTGCGATTTTCCTTCGCCCCGGGCGCCATGCCCTTCGGCGTAAGCCTGGCGGCGGCAACGGGAATGGGTGGCTTCTATGCCTGGCTGACGGGGGCTTCGATTTCAGCGCAGCGGGCGGCGCTGCTCTTCGTGCTCTTCGCGCTGGCGAGGTCGTGCGGGCGAATTCTGACGCCCGGGCGGGCGCTGGCGGCGTGTGCGCTCGGGCTGCTCGCGGTCGACCCGGCCTCGCTCTTCGATCTGGGTTCGGAGCTCTCTTTCGGCGCCTGTCTGGCATTGATCGTCAGCGGATTCTGGCGTGAGGAAAAGGCATCCAGCGGGTCGGTTTCTCAGAAACCTTCTTCACGAGAAGCGTTCTCGAAATGGCTAGGGGATGCCTTCTCACTATCGATCGCGGTATCGCTCGCAACTGCGCCTCTGCTCCTGGCCTCAGGGCTGCCCCTGTCGCCTGTCTCGCCGATGCTAAATCTACTGGCAGTCCCATGGGTGGGCTTCGTTCTTCTTCCCAGCTCTCTTGCCGCGGCGATCGCGTCGAGCTGGCTGCCGACCCTTCCGGTCGGGGTGCTGCTCTTTCCCGCGCATCTGTTCGAGGGGGGGGTCGTGCTCCTGGCCCAGTGGCAGCCCCGCCTGACTCCAATCGACGGGCTTCCGATCTGGGCGGCGGCTGGGATCGCCGGTTCGGGTTTGCTCGCGATGCGCGGCGGGCTGCGAGGATTCGCCCTGGTTGGCTGGATCGTGCTCGCGGTCGTCGGAGCCGCGCCGGTCGGATCGGATGGGGAGTTCGCGCAGCGCCCAAGGGTCGTCTTTTTCGATGTGGGGCAGGGGGATGCGACCCTCGTGGAGGGAGAGGCCGGGACGATGCTGATCGACACCGGGGGTGGCCCCGCCGACGGCACCGGGGGCACAGCGCTGATTCGGGGGCTGCGATCCCTAGGCGTGGTCCGCCTGGATGTGCTGGTCGTGACCCATGGCGATCTGGACCATCGCGCCGGTGCGGCGCGGATTCTGAAACGGCTTCGGGTGCGCGAGTTGTGGCTTCCCAGTGGCGGGGAGGACGACGAACGACTCGCCGAATTGGCCGAGATCGCTCGCAGACGGCTCATTGCCGTTCGCTGGCTCGAAGCCGGGGCGTCGGGAATGGATCGCGGGGATCTCGCTATCGATGTTCTCTGGCCGATGCCGGGGCAGCGACCGGCCGCCTCCACACGGCGCTCGCGCAACGAGAACTCGCTCGTCCTTCGGATCGGGATCGCCGGGGTCCGGATTCTCCTCAGCGCCGATATCGGCGGCGAGGTCGAGGCGAGACTGATCGAGGATTCCGAGTTTCTCGATGCCGATATTCTCAAAGTTGGTCATCACGGCAGTCGACACAGCACGACCCCCGCTTTTCTCGAGGCCGTTTCGCCGACGCACGCCGTGATCAGCGCCCCCTGTGATCCCGCCCGGGGCCTGCCGAACGAGCAGGTCTTCGATCGACTCATGGAGGCCGGCGTGTCGATCTGGTGGACCGGTCGCGATGGTGCGGTCTCGTTGAACCTTCTTGGACGGGGGGTGGGCCTCGACTTCGCGGGATGGGGCGAAAGGCGGCGCTGCCGCGGAGCGCCCTTCATTTCATGAAGCATTTCGTGAAGTCGTGGCAATTTGCCCGGAGGGGCCGTGAGCGTGGTGATCCCGGGCACGGCGTGTCAGCGACCGATGAAGTGAGGTGCTCGTTTTTCGAGAAACGCACGCTGGGCCTCGCGCGCATCCTCGCTCTTGCGGAGTGGCGACCGAGGGCCTCCTGTGCGAGATAAGCGTTCTCGAGGTCCATTCCGTCCAGTTCTCGTACCCCACGTAGCGTGGTCTGGACCGCGAGGGGGGCGTTGCGCGCGATTCGGTCGGCGGTCCGGAGCGCACGACTAGCTCGTTCAGCAGGCCCATCGTGAGCGCTCGTTCGGCATCGATGGGCTCGCCGGTGTAGAGGAGTTCAGCCGCGTGAACCTCCGCGATCTGACGGGGCAGGGCGACGGTCGCCTGGCCTGTCGGAAAGAGTCCCAGCGCGACCTCCTCGAGCGCAAAGGTGGCGGAGGCCACCGCATAACGGATCTGGCTGGCCAACATCAGGTCGAATCCCCCTGCGCGGGCATCTCCGTTGACAGCGGCGATCAGGGGCACGCGAAGTGGCTCCTCGACCAGCGTCGCACGACCGACGGCGCGCAATCCCTCGAAGTCGAGCGGGTCGACCCGTTCCCCCCGTGCAAAAGCTTGGGATGCGGGAATCGTCTTCTTCATGTCCATACCGGAACAGAAAACGCGGTCGCCGGCTCCGGTGAGAATCGCGACACGGATGGCTTCGTCCTCGTTGATGTGGTGCCAATGGGCGGCGAGGTCGCGCAGCGTTTCGGGATCGAGGGCGTTGGCGTGGTCGGGCCGGTCGATCGTGACGAGGGCGACGTGAGGGTGTGCCTCGGGCGTCTCGATTCGGGCGGGCATCGTTCACTCCTCGGTGGCGCCCGGGCACAGGGCTCGGGTTGCGAGTGGAGGGTCATTCGACGAATTGGAAGCGCGGATGTGCGAAGCTAGCAGCCCGCTCGTCTCGCTCGGGTCGAGGATATTGGGAATCGTTCTGCTCGAATCCGATCGGGTCGTGAGGGCGATTGAGCGCTTTAAGAGGCTCGGATCGGGAGGGGTATGGGGGATCAAGGTGGCGGCCATTCGAGGTCTGGGCTCACGCGCGAGGCCCTGGCTGGCGCGATGCCCAGATCGCTGATCGCCGAGGGCCGGGCCGAAAGGTTGGCCCTCGATTGGGTGGCGCGCGTCGATCGGGCCGTCGCCGAGGGAGAGCCGGCGTTTCCACGCTACCCCCTTTGCGCAGGCCTTCGAGTGGCGCTTTTCGAGGCGCGTCGGGCTCGCCGGGTCGTTCGCGGTCTGGAGGGGGCAGAGGGCGCGCTCGGGACCCAGGAACGGGGATTGGCGCAGGCGGCCGCGACTCGGCCGGAGGCGAATCGAAGGCGGATCTCCCGGCTCCTGGTCGTCAGCGCGGATGGGTCGGCGCGTTTCTATCGCGGCGTGGATCGACTCCGTCACCGCTACGCCGCTCGCCTCGAGGCTGTTCTGGTCGAATGCGACGAAATCGAACTGGGCGGTGCGGTTTTTGGCGACGGGTGCCGCGCGCGCGCTCTGATGATCGATCACAAGGAAGCGGTGGCGCGTTTTCTTGGCGTGCTCGATGAGAGGATCGGAGGCGCTGGCTCGCGGGAAGACGCGGCCAGCCCATCGACCGCCGACTGAGCGATTCGGACTTTTAAATCGAAGGGGTCGGGGGCGCGCTGCGCAGGGGATTTCAGAGTGCGCGTCCACATCGGCAAGGCACGTTCAGAACTGAAATGATTCTTTCCATTATTGCGCATAACTGCTTGAAATAATTAGAGATGTTCCACGGGGAACACGCGGTCGCCAGCGCGTTAGTCGGCCCTTTCCACATCCGCCTCTTCGACATCGGGTGCCGCGTCGAGGAGCACCCGAATCCGGTCGAGCACGGCGGCTCGCGTGAAGGGCTTCTCGAGGAGTTCTATGCCGCTCGAGCCGAGGCCGTGCTGAGTGAGTGTCTCGTCTGTAAAGCCCGACATGAAGAGCACGCGAATCCCTGGGCGCAGTTCGCGGGCCCGGCGGGCGATTTCGGGCCCCGCGGTCTTCGGGAGGACGACATCGCAGAGCAGAAGATCGATCGGGCCCTCGTGCCGGGCGCAGTGGCGCAGCGCCGCTGTCGCGGATTCCGCGACCAGGACCTCGTAGCCGCTATTTTCGAGGGTTCGCTGGGCGAGCCGGCGAACCGGCGGCGAGTCCTCGACGATCAAGACCGTCTCGCTTCCTCCAGCGGACCCGGTATCTTCTGCCGAACCGGCGATCTGCGCGCGCTCTTGCGTGGCCGGGAAGTAGATCGTGAAGCGCGTTCCCGCATTGGGACTCGTCTCGACATTGATCTGGCCTTCGCCCTGGCGGACGATTTCGTAGACCGACGCCAGCCCCAGTCCGGTCCCCTGGTGAGTCGCTTTGGTCGTGAAGAAGGGCTCGAAAATTTGGGCGCGGACCTCCTCGTTCATGCCGGTGCCATTGTCCGAGACGCAGAGGAGGACGTAGTCGCCCGCCGGCAGGATCCCCGAATCCGTTCTGCGCTCCAGATCCGAGTGATCGTTGGCGGTTTCGATCTCGAGGCGCCCGCCCTTTGGCATCGCGTCCCGAGCATTCACCACCAGATTGACGATCACCTGCTCGATCTGGCCGGGGTCCGCCATGATCGGACGCAATTCGCCGTCTTGGACCGTCACGAGTTCGATATTCTCGCCGATCAGCCGGCGCATCATGCGGTCGATGTTGGCGACCAAGAGGTTCAGGTCTACGGAGGTGGGCTGTCGGACCTGTCGGCGGCTGAAGGCCAGCAGTTGGCGCGTGAGGCTCCCCGCTCGTTCGGCCGCACGCAAGATCTCCTCGGCGTCGCGCCGAGCGATGTGGTCGTCCGGGATCTCGTCGAGCACGAGGTCGCTGTAACCGATGATCGCGGTGAGCAGATTATTGAAGTCGTGAGCGATTCCGCCGGTGAGTCGGCCGACCGCTTCCATTTTCTGGGCCTGTCTGAGCTTCAACTCACTCTCGCGGAGCGCCATCTTCGCCGCATGTGGCGCCTCGCTGTTGCGCAGCCAGATGCCGAGAAACAATTGCGACGACTCCCCTTCGCCCCTGAACAGGAAGAGCCAGGCTTCGGTGGGCAGCGGCGATGAGTCGAGGGCGTCCCGGAGTTCAAGCTCGCCGGACCAGGGCCGCGCGTCGGTGAGTTCGGGCAGGATCTCCGTGCGTAGGCGGTGCCCTTCGGCGGGCGAGAGCAATTCATCGAAGATCCGATCTCCGAGGTCGCCATCGCGTGTCGGGCCACCCTGGGAGGGTTTCTGAGAGGGATCTTCCATCCCCAAGGTCTCACGAAGTCGGCGCGTCGCCCGTTCGTTCGCAAAGATCAGGCGCATCGAATCGGGCTCGCAGATGAAGAGCAGATTCTTGCCGAGCTGAGAGAGCCGGAACAGGAGATCTTCATGGACCTCCTGGCGTCTTCGCTCGGTGACGTCCCGTGACACCATCAGCACTCGGCCGGCTCCGTCCAGTTCGTTCAATGTGGTCGCGCGGGACTCCATCCGACGCCATTTGCCATCCGCGTGGCGGATACGCGTCTCGAAGGCTGTCTCTTTCTCGCCCGCTGCGAGCTGGGCGCGGAACGCTCGATTGATTCGGAGGTCGTCGGGGTGGGTCAGACTGTCGATTTCGAACTCGCGGAACACCTCGGGGCGGTATCCGAGGATCGGCAGCACGGCCTCGGAGACGTAGGTCACGCGGCCTTCGGAATCGACCTCGGCGAGGAGCTCGTGTGACTGGCCTGCAATGACCTCGAAACGGTCCTGAATGACCCTGATCTCTTGCTCGGAGCGTTGGCGGTCGATGGCCGCTGCGGCATGGGTCGCGAATGCGGAGAGGAGGGAGCGCGCGAGTTCCGGGGCGGCGATCGGTTGGCGGCCGAACCCACTGATCAGGCCGATGACCGTCCCGTCCGCGCGCCGAAGCGGCATGCCCGCGTAGCTTTCGACGTCTCTGCCGACGTGGTCGGCGACGCTCGGGATTAACTGCGCGACGCCGGAGGGGAAGATGACCGCTTCGCCCCGGGCGACCGCGGCATCCGGAAGATCGTCGAGTTCGAATCGGTCGAGGTCGAGAAAGGCGCCCTCTCGCCACGCGACGTCCACGTGCAGGGTTGTGGGTTCATCCGGATCGAGTCGGCCTAACAGGAGGAGATCGAACGCGAGTGCCTGCGCCACGATCTCGACGTTTCTGTGAAGGCTCTCGTGGTCCTCGATCGTGATGCCCTGCGCGATCGAGCGAAAGGCGTGTTCTACTTTCTTGCGCTGGCTGACATCATTGAAGTGCACGGCGAAATGGCGTTGCCCGCCTTCACTCTCGAATGCCTCCCAGGTCGTGTCGAACCACGCTTTCTCGCCGTCGTCGAGCGAATATTGGAAATCCATCGCGCCGGATCCGTGGTGGTCGACGCGATTCGTGTCGAACCAGATCGTCTCCAGCGCATGTCGATCGGCCTCGTTCATGCGTTTGGATATGTCTTCGAGGGCGATGCCGCGGCCGAAGATCGTCTTGAATTTCTGGTTCGAGAAGATGATGTCGCCCTTCGGCGAGACGATTGCGGCGGGACGTGATCCCGACTCGACGATTATGCGGTAGTGATTGTCGCGCTCGCGAGCGATGGCGCGTTCCGCTGACTGCTGGGTGACATTTCTCGCGACGCAGACGATCCTCTGTCCGCCGTCTTCGGATGGGAAGATTCGCACGGTCGATTCGAATTCGATGCGCAGTCCGTCGGCTCGCGGTACACGAAAATGTACGATGGGTTCGGCGCCCGTCGCGACGACTTTCTGGAATTGTGAGAGCGCGTGCGTACGATCCTCGGCGACGATCACTTCGAGAAAACTTCGACCGAGAAAGAATTCCGGTTTGCGGGCGAGAATCGGCTCGACGGCATCGCTGACGAAGATGATGCGACCGTCGAGTCCGACTTCGACGATGACATCGGCAGCGCCCTGGAGGAGCTCCGCCCCGCGTGCATTGGGTGTGATTCCCTGGGTCGACATCAAGTCTTTTTAGATTTCGCTCGGGGGAAAAGGACTAGGCTATCTCCGGTGCACAGCAGTGTGGAGCGTATCCGGGACTGACTCCGAAGACCACAAAAAATTCAGCTTCTTGGCGCGTTTGGACCCGGGATCCGGGTGGTGTGTTTCAGTTTGCACTGAATGGGTCAGTAGACACCCAACATGCGACCGGACAGTGCGATGACGGCGAGAACGAGGACGGGTCGAATCAGCCGCTCGCCGCCTCGGATCGTGGCTCGGGCGCCCAGTTCACCACCCATTGCAAAGCCGACGACGAGCGCCGAGGCGAGCTTCCAGTCGACCTGCCCGTGGGCGATGAAGACGGGGACGGCGACTAGCGTGAGGGCGCCGACGATGACGACCTTGATCGAATTGGCACGCACTAGGTCGAGTCCGCTGCGGGCGAGGGCGGCGATGAGAAAGAGCCCAACGCCCGCCTGGAGCGCCCCGCCGTAGAGCCCAATGCCGAAGAAGGTCAGCGCGTTCATGAGGCGCGATCGAGGTGCCGCGGTCTGCTTCTCGTTTCCCGCTCGGGATCCACGGAGCATGGGGTAGAGGAGGCCGATCATGGCGACGCCGAAGACCTGCCGGTAGAGGTCGGCGGAGATTTGCGAGGCGATCGACGCTCCGACGACCGACCCGAGCAATACCGGGAGCAGCACGGGTGCGGCGCCACGTAGTCCGTCGAGTCCCTCGCGCCGGAAGCGCCAGGTGGAGACAAGATTCTGAAAGAGCACGCCGATTCGGTTGGTGCCGTTCGCGGTTGTGGCGGGAAGGCCGATCAGGACGAGCAGTGGCATGGTGATCAGCGAACCGCCGCCGGCGAGCGTGTTGATCACTCCGGCGACCAGGCCGCCACCGGCGAGCAGGATCCACGTCGTCCATTCGTCCATCGAAATCCTCGTTGTCCCTCGCCCGCGCCGGCTCGCCACCGGGTGCCCAAGCATGCACACTCCGATGTCGCCGTGCCAGCCATCGGGTTTGGCTCGAAACCGGGCGAAGAGGAGGGGCCGCTTGACGGAGATCAGGTCGTGCGGGAGTTGGGAATCACCGATCGGATCCGCGGATCTCGTGCGGGGGGCGCTTCGTTTGTCCGCACCGAGAATCGAGTGCGGCCAGCTCTTCTGGCTCGAGGGGCGACCGAGTGAGGGCGGGCGGCAGGTCGTTCTTTGCGCGCAATTGCCCGAAACGGCGACCGCCGGCGCTATCGCCGCCGCGGGCGCCGATGCACGGGAGGCGACTCCCGCCGGCGTCAACGTGCGCACGCGGGTGCATGAGTACGGGGGCGGGGAATACACGGTCTGGCGGGATCGGATCTTCTTCGTCGACGATGCCGATGGCCGGATCTATGCGGGCGATGTGGCGGGCAGGGCTCTGCCGATCACGCGGCTGGGATCGCAACATGCGGATCTGGTCATTTCCCCGGATGGGCGCTGGCTCTTCGCGATCGAGGAACGACCGCGTGATGGCTTGGAGCCCGAGAATCGCCTGATCGCGATCCGCCTGCGTGACAGCCCTACCAAGGCATCGGGGGTCGAGGCCATGGGGACGCCCCTCGTCGTGGCCTCGGGCCACGACTTCTACGCCTCTCCCACGATCGCACCGGGTGGGGATCGCATCGCCTTTCTAGCCTGGGACCACCCGAACATGCCTTGGAACGGGACCGTGCTCGAAGTCGTCGAGTGGGGCGACCGCGGGCCCGCAAGCCAGGCGCGGAAGGTGGCGGGGAGTTCGACAGAATCTCTTTTCCAGCCTCGTTTTTCCACGGACGGGGCGCTCTTCTTCGTGAGCGATCGCTCGGGTTGGTGGAATCTGATGAGGTTGGCGGGAGGCGAGCCCGTTGCCCTGCATTCCCATCACGCGGAGATCGGTCGCCCCCAGTGGGTTTTCGGTCAATCCAGCTGGTCCTTTCTCGACGCCCGGACCGTATTGGCGAGTGCGACGGTCGAGGGATCCGATGCGCTCGTCCGGATCGATCTCGAGAATGGCTCTTCTCATGAGCTTTCGACGGGTTTCAGGGCGATCGCAGGCGTCCAGAGCGCGGAGGGCTGGGCGACCTGCATCGCGGGTTCCGCAGACGCGGTCTCGGCGCTCTTCGCCTGGCGGCTCGAAACGGATGCGCCCCTTCCGGTGCGCCGAAGCGCGACCTTCGAGATCCCCGAGGACGCGATCAGTGTCGGCAGGGCGCGCGCGTTCGTGTCCGCAGAGGGTCGCGGGGCTCACGCCTTCATCTATCTGCCGCGCTCCGGCGACCAGTCGGTTCGCTCCGGGGAGCGTCCACCGCTGCTGGTCAAGAGTCACGGGGGGCCCACCTCGGCGACGAGTTCCGCCCTCGATCCACGAATTCAATTCTGGACCAGTCGCGGCTTCGCGGTCGCCGATGTCAACTACGGCGGCTCGACGGGCTACGGTCGAAGCTATCGCGACCTTCTCGAGCATCGTTGGGGCATCGTCGATGTCGAGGATTGTGTGGCGGTGGCGCGGACGCTCGCCCAGGAAGGGGAGGTGGACGGGACGCGGCTCGCGATCAGTGGCGGCAGCGCGGGTGGCTATACGACGCTCTGCGCCCTGACCTTTCATCAGGCTTTTGCGGCCGGTGCAAGTCATTATGGAATCGGAGATCTCGAGGCGCTCGCGCGAGACACCCACAAATTCGAGTCGCGATATACGGATTGGCTCGTGGGGCCTTTGCCGGAGGCGCGTGATCGTTACCTCGAACGCTCACCGATCCACCACCCCGACCGGCTCGGCTGCCCGATGATCTTTTTCCAGGGACTCGAAGACAAGGTGGTGCCCCCCAGTCAAGCGCAGGCGATGGTCGAGGTGCTCGCTCGGCGCGGGATCGCCCACGCCTATGTTCCCTTCGAGGGGGAGCAGCACGGTTTTCGGCGGGCCGAGAATATTCGCACGGCCTTAGACGGGGAACTCTATTTCTATTCGCAGGTATTTGGTTTCGATGCGCCGCAGCCGCAGGGGGTGAACGTCGTGGCGGCCGAAGCGTGATGATCGCCCGGCGGCTGATCGGTCCTCAGATCGCGATCGGACTCCTGGCGGGCTGCGTCTCCCCCGTCGCCGGTTGGGATGTCGCTGCCCTTCTCGAGGCCGAACCACAGCTCGCGGCCATCGCCGGCCAGCGAATCGGAGACATGACGCCACATCCGGCGCTCGCCGAGGGGCGTCTCCTGCTGGTCGCGTGCCGCTACGCCGGTCACCGGCCGGTGACCGTTTCTGGCAGCGGCCCGGGCTGGCCGCCCGAGTGGGGGGCGCTCGCGGTCGATGCGGTCGATCACGCCTTGTCCCGCATCGAGTTGACCCTGCTGCCCGCGGACGTCGCCCTGGCCACCTCTGGTCGTAGGATCGAGATCGTATCGATCGAGGACCTGGATGCGGAGGCGCCGAGCGGGATGGGGGACACGCTCACGGAGTGTGACGTGTCGGAAACCCGGGATTCTCGTTCGCCCATCCGCGGTTGGCTCCTGAGATCCGAAATTCGCATTCGTCGTGCGATGCGGGACAACGCGGGGCGCGATCGTTTCGCAAGCGACGCGGAGTGGGTCGGTGCGTTGATGCACGAACTGGGGCACGCGCTGGGTTTCGTCGGGCATGCCGCGGTCGGCGACTCCCTGGTTTATCTCGAGGAAAGCCGATTGCGGGCGCTGGGGCGCAGGGCGCTCACCGGGCGGCCGGTGCCGGCGCCGAATCTGACGGCGCTCTACAGCCTGGCGCCGGGGCGGGTCCTGGGAGCGGTCGAGGCTTCGGCGAAGAGTCGGATCTGGATCGAGGCGGTCGCTACGCTCATTGCAGAACGAAATCTGCGCCTGGGACCCGCGGTGGGCCCGATCGCGAGTACGGGGGACCGCGAGGCGAGGCTCGTCTGGCGGTGGGCCGGCGGGATCGTCGCCGAGTTGCGATTTCCGTTCTGGCGTCGAGAGATTCGAAATGGCCAGGCGATCACGGTCGTGCCGGGCGAAAGGACGCTTCGTTCCCTCGAGCCGTCGTTCTAGGCGCCGCCCCCGTTACTCCTCCACGGAGGGGTCGATTGCGCGCGCCCTGGCGATCAGCTCGTCGGCGCGCGCGCTTTCGCCGTCGGCTTGCAAGACGAGGCCGAGGCGCAAATGGATCACCGCATCCTCCGGAGCCCGGCCCAAGGCGATCTCGAGGTGGTGAGCCGCGCGGCCCCGATCGCATCGGGGCTGTTTGTAGAGCGTCCATCCGTACTCCGCCTGGTAGGCGGGTTCCTCGGGCCACAGATCGACGGCATGCTCGAAATATTCTCGGGCCCCGTCGAAATTGCCCATTTTGGCGAGGATCTCCCCCTTGCGGTAAGAGGTTTCGGCCTGGGCGAGGCGTGCTGTATCGATCTCGGGTTCATCGCTGCCTCCGGAATCGTGTGCGGCCTTCTTGCCGGGGTCGGAGAGCGTTTCGAAGGCCTCGGTGATTCGGGCGAAGACCTGCGCGGCGGGCTCTTTCAGCTCGTCGAGGCCCAGACGCGCGAGGGCGTCCGGGTGGTATTTCTTGGCGGCCTTGAAATAGGCCCTCTTGAAATGGGTCGGCCCCGCATCTTCCGCGAGTCCGAGGGCGCTGTAGTGATCGAGGTCAGAAAGGCTCCCGAGGAGGGTTTCGATCTCCTCACGAAGCGCATCGGCTTTGGCTGAGCTGGTCGAGGGCCCGGTGCGGCTGCTTGCCGCCTCGGTATCGGGCAAGTTCCGTTTCGCGTCCGTCGCGTCGATTCTTACCTGGACATCGAACTCGAGCGCCGCCACTTCCGTTTTTTTCCGGGCGCCACCCTCTTTTAGCCGGAGCACACCGGTGTGCAAGACAGTCCAGAGCGTGGCGGCGGCCAGCGGATCACCAGCGCATGCGCCCAGCACCTGGCCCAGGGGCGCACGGCCGTCGAGCCGTTCGATCGCGCGGGCCGCATGCCCCCCGGTTCGCGCAAGCTTTTGCGCGACCTTCCGAAAACCGGGAGGGATGTCCCCGAAGATGTCCTGGACGGCAACGATCGATTCGAAGAGGCGCTCCGTCCCCCACCGGTGCGGTAGTTGTTCCTGGAAGAGAACGAGGACGTCGTGGGGTTTCGCCGAGGGGTTCTCCACGGGGAGTTCATCGCTCCAGCGGTAGAAGCCCGCCTGCCATCCAAAGGTTTCGGCGATTCGATTGCGGGCTTCGAGGCGCATGGCCCGGTAGAGGACCTGCGAGTCGAGGAGTTTCAGGGCGAGCACGGCTGAGGCCTGTGGGCATCCGCGCTGCGAGGCCGTGCGTTCGACGGTGAGTCTTTTGCTGGCGTCGATCAGCTTCGCGTCTTCCAGCGAGCGTGCAAAGGTGTCTTCGGCGTTGCCCGTCTCGACCGAGACCGGTGCGCCCCGACGAACCTCCAGGCTGCGTTCGCACTTTCCGTGGGAGATCTGAAGCTGGCCGCTGCGCTGCTCGCGCCAGGCTTGGGCGAGGAGCAGAGGGACGTTGATGGATTCGAGGGAACCCTCGTCCGGTGCGTCGATCATGATCGTGTTCGACATGGGCGAGGCCTCATTGGCGCGCTGGCGACCCGGTCGGGCCAGCCTCGTGTGGTTCCTAGAGCTTGTGTTTCTGGGCGTCCGCGATCTGGAAAGCCGTTGCGATCGCTTCGGAGAGATTCTTGCGCAGCACCAGATGGGAGGCTTCGAGACTGGCGATCGCCGCTTCCGAAGTCGGGGACACACCGGTGATCAGGCTCTGCGCGTCCCAGGACTCGATCGTCTCGAGGATCTGTTCGAGGGCCGCTGCGCCAAAGCCTTCGTTCAGGGTCTGCTCGCGGAGATCGATGACGACGGCACGAATCTCGCTGATCCCCGGATCTCGGCCAAGCCTGTCGATGGTGCCGAGGGCCTCGTCGAGGGTCGTGAAGGGAAGCACCATGACCGGGCCCCAGATATGGACGACGGGTTGCGAACGGTCGAATTGGCCTCCGCGGGCTTCCTCGGCGATGGGCGGCGCAGGCCCGCGCTCGATCGGGGTTGAGGTGGCGGCCTTTCTGAAGGCTTCGAAGGGCACTTCGGCTAGGAGCCAATGCATCGGAGTTTTCGCGCTCGCCCGCCAGACCCCGGCTTCCTTGACCTGGAAGCGACAGGTGTCGTCGCCGCGCGCGGCGCATTCGACTTCTCGAGCGATCAGGGATCGGTTCAGCGTTCCACTCAGCCAGCCCGATGTGTAGCCCGCGCTCATCCAACAGGTCGGATCCTCGCCGGCTCCGAGGCGCGAAGTGTGGGCCACCGCTTCGTGGCGTTCCGGCCAACAGCCCTCGAGCGAAAAGGCGCCTCGCGCATCGGTCTGCGCACCCGCCGTCCACTGCATCACGAGTGCGGTCGTTTCCGCGCTGACCTCGGTTGCTGGGTGCAGCGGATCGCTGTCGTCCTGGCAGACCCGAGCGGCGTCGCGCAGACCATGCAGCAGGCCGATCTGGAAAAGTGCAAGGCTCGCCCCGCGCGAGCCGAGTTCGGCCTGGAATTCCACCAGGAGCGAGGCGAGAAAACGGCCGTCCACGAAGAGTTTCGGGTCGTTCATGAGTACTGTGTCGGGGCCGAACCCGAGGGTCGTCAGCATCTCGAGCTGATCTCTCGGTTCGGGCTCGGTCGGAGGTTTGGAGGGAGGGCTCACTGGGCTGGCTCTTTGGCTGCTGGGCGGTCTCTAGCCTTCGATGAAGGCGTAGATGTCGAATTTCTGGTTCTTCGAGATGAAGGATTCGCCTTCATCTTCGAGTAGCTTAAGGAAGGCGTCGACGACGACGGGGTCGAACTGGGTTCCCGAAAAGCGGTGGAGTTCCTCGACGACCGTCTCGACCGGAAGTGCCTTTCGGTAGGGTCGATCCGAGGTCATCGCCTCGACCGTGTCCGCCACCACGATCACGCGCGAAGGCAACGGGATCTGATCACCCACCAGGCGGTCCGGGTAACCTCCCTTGCAGCCGTCGTACCATTCGTGATGGTGTCGCACGCAGGGCACGACCGAGCGCAGAAACTCGACGGGCTCCAGGATCTTTGCGCCGATTTCGGGATGGAGTTTGATTTCCTCGTACTCGATCTCGTTCAGGTGGTCGGGCTTGGTGATGATCGCATCGGGGATGCCGATCTTGCCGACGTCGTGGAGCAGGCCGGCGAAGTAGACGCGCTCGATCAATTCCCTGCGCAGGCTCAACTCGCGGGCGATTCGGGAGGCGTAGACCGCGACGCGTTCGGAATGGCCGCGGGTGTAGGCGTCCTTGGCGTCGATCGCTTCGGCGAGCGCGCGGATCGTTTGGATATAGGCGGTTCGCAGTTCGGTGTTCTTTCCGTCGAGTTGCTTGGTTCGTTCTCGAACCTTCTCCTCCAGGTTCTTGTTCATGTCATGGAGCTTGAAGTTCTGCTCCCGGGTCACCGAGTTGAGGCGTTTGACCTCCGCCTTCAGATCGTAGTGGTCGAAGGCCTGGCGAAGCGTCGCCTTGAGCTCTTCATCGTTCCACGGCTTCGTGATCAGCCGATAGATCTCGCCCTTGTTGATCGCTTCGACGGCGACAGTCATGTCTGTGAAGCCGGTGAGCATCATTCGCACGACCTCGCTGTGGCGATCTCGAACGCACGCCAGGAAGTCGACACCGGCCATTTCGGGCATGCGCTGGTCGGAAACGACGACCTGTGGCCCGGCGCGCTCGATCAATTCTAATGCTTCATTGGGACAATTCGCCGTCAGCACATCGATCGGCTCGTTGCGCAGCAGCCGCTGGAGCGCTTTCAGGATGTTGACTTCGTCATCGACGAAAAGCACGGTGTGATTCTGCACCGAAGCCCCCATGGCGATGTCCCATCCCGGTTGCGGTGCGAGAAAGATCGCCAGCTGTGAGGCGATCGGCACGCCTCATTGGGTTTCGTATCGGCGCATGACCTTCGTACCGTTAGGAATCCTGCCCCGATCAGAAGGACACCGCAGTGCCGTGGCGAGACGGTTGGTGCGTCCCAAGCAACCGACAGGCAGCTTCTTGGCACGCGACCCGCATACGCCCGCGCGACAAAGCGCCTGCGGCCCGCGCGCGCTATAAATAGTTCCCGCCGTCGCTTCGGATCCGAGTATTCGCTTGTCTGAATCGGCTGATCTCTCGCGTGAAATCCTCTTCCGTGACCTGTTCTGGATTCTCACCGGCGGCGTCGAGGCGAGCCTTCTGGCGGAGCACGGCGTGGAGGATTCGAACCCAATCCCCGATACTCGGCTCACGGGTATTGTCGACGATGCCCTTCCAATCGAATTCGCCGAAGATCGATCGTTTCGCTCGAGATTCCGCTTCGCCTGCATGAATCCGAAGGGCTGCGATCACATCGTCCGGAAAGAGCGGGTTGACCTCGACGACGCGCTCGAATCGCCCCGGCGAGAGGAAGGCTTCGGGCAGGGTGTCCGGATGGCTCGTGCTCGCGATGACCAGACAATCGGAGATCGCCAGCGAACGATCGATGAGTTCGAAGAGGAGATCCATGATGGGACCCGTGGGGAGCTCTCCGGCGCGATCGCCCATGTCGTGGGCGCGGGAGAATTCGAGTTCATCGAAGAAGACCGTGACGGGAGGCATCTCGTCGAGCGCAGCGGACCATCCCTGAATCAATTCTCCGATCTTGGGGACTCCGTGGATGACGTCGAGCACCATTCGGGGAACATCGACGCGCACGAAGGCGGTCTCGGTTCGGGCTGCCAAGGCTTCGGCGAGCAGCGATTTTCCACTGCCCCGACGACCGATCATCAACATCGCCGAGGGCGGGAAGGTCCCCCAGCGCCCGTAGACATCCGGACTGGTCTGGGCGTAGGCGTAGGTCAGGATCTCGTCTTTGGGACTCACCAGGCCGCCAATCTGGTCGAACCGGATCTCCGGGGCCGGGACGATCGTGGCCCCTCGGGCCAGGGGCTCGACATTTCGTTGGAAGCTCGACCAGATATTGGCCGCGCGGTCGGCGAGGAGGCTTCGGTCGTTCATGTCCGGCAGTCTAGCGAGGCTTTGCGAGAGCTGGCTCAGCCAGTCAAATTCACCTGGGCTCTTCGCCAGCTGATCCACTCGGCACACAAAGAGCCCACCGGCGTAGATTGTCAGCGGACATCTGGGCATGGGTGCCGGCGCAGGGTTCCGGTGGCGGGGGACTTGCGCAATACTCCGCGCCCAGCGCGTCCCCATCGTCTAGCGGTTAGGACACCGGCCTTTCAAGCCGGCGACACGGGTTCGATTCCCGTTGGGGATGCCACTGTTTTTCGCTGCGCTGGGCGGACACGTCGGGGCGGCCTCGTGGGGCCGGACTCGGGTGTCCATGGCCGGGCCGATTTCCGGCTTCGCTCGCTGGCGGTGGTCTCTTTGCGGTCGCTCCATTCGGTGCCAGCGAGAGGAGGACCGCCTTGGTCGATGAGACGACGGTCGATCTCTTTGATCACAGACACACGCAGGATCTCTGGGAAGCCACGGCACGATGGCGGCGGGAGTCGCCGGTGGTGCGGCTGCCGGGGGGATTCGTTTACGTGTCGCGCTGGGCGGATTGTTGGCAGGTCCTGCGCGATCCACTGACCTTCGCGAACGGGAACGGCTTCAAGGCTGTCGAGATGCCCGACGAAGAACGGATGCTCGGGGAGATGGATCCGCCGAGACATCCGCGCTTGCGGCGGATCATGCGGCAATCCTTCGACCGGCGGTCGGTCGAAGCGGAGCGGCCCTTTGCGCGTGACACTGCAAAGCGTCTGCTCTCCGCCTGGGGCCCCGGATCCCGGGTCGATCTGATTTCCCAGTTCACGGATCAGATCACCAACCTCGCGAGTTTTCATCTGCTCGGTTTTCCGCTCGAGGATTCGGAGCGCGTCGTCGGGTGGGTTCGCGAGCTCCTGCACAGCGATTGGCCGGAACTCAATCGGACGCGCCGCGGGCAGGGACTCGAGGGCGCCTTTCCTGAATTGTCGGCGTATTTCGATGGGCTGGTCGAAGCGCGGCGTGGGGAGGGGGCGGCGGAGGATCTCCTTACGCGGCTGGTTCGGAGTCGCCTGGAGGGCGAGCCGCTGACGCCGACGGTCCTGCGGACGCTGACGGCGCATCTCGTGCTGGGCGGGATTTCGACGACGACGAATCTACTGGGCAGCCTCTTGCTGCGGATCCTGCGCGATTCCGAGCTGCACGCCCGACTGCGAGGGGAGCCCTCGCTCATTGCCGCGGCCGTCGAGGAGAGTCTGCGGCTCGACCCCCCGGTCCTCTTCGTGAGGCGGGTATGCCGTCGTGAAACGGCGATCGCGGGTGTGCGGATTCTCGAGGGCGAACCGGTTCTGGCGGGGATCGCCTCAGCGAATCGGGACGAACGCGTATTCGAGATCCCGGACGCCTACCGCCTGGACCGGGGCCTGCCTCGGCATCTTTCGTTCTCCGGGGGTGCGCATCATTGCATGGGGGCCGGCTTCGCTCGCATGGTGGTCGGCGAGGTGATCGGCGCGTTCGTCGAACGCTTCAACGTGAACGACGTGAGGCTCGCATCGGATTTCGAGTTCGAGGGCGTACCGGTCTTTCTGGAATTCGGTCCCGTTCGGCTCGACGTCTCCGTTTCGGGTTAGGCCGCGGCCCGCACCTCGAGCCGATGGATCGCGGACACGTGCAAGTTGGGGCATCGCTCCGGTCCCTTGGCTAGTTCCATTTGCGGGAGCAGCGGTGCCAACGCCTTGAGTGCGGCGCGCAGCTCCCATCGGGCGAGGTTCGCGCCCATGCAGAAATGCGCTCCGTAGCCGCCGAATGCGAGATGGCGGTTCGGCTTTCGCGTGATGTCGAACGTGTAGGGATCGTCGAAGACTTCGGGATCGCGGTTGGCAGACGGGTACCACATGCCGACGTCCTCCCCCGCCTTGATCTTGACGCCGGAGAGTTCGAAATCCTTGATCGGCGTGCGTGCGAACTGGAGCACGGGAGAGGTCCAGCGCAGGATCTCCTCGCCGGCGGAGATGATCAGATCGGTGTTGTCCGGATTCTCGGCGAGCAGCTTCAGTTGGTCGGGGTTTTCGAGCAGAGCGGCAACGCCTCCGCTGATCGCGTTCTGGGTCGTTTCGTTGCCGGCCGCGAGGACGACGAACAGAAAACCCTGGAGCTGCTGAACCGTGAGTTTCTTTCCGTCGAGCGTTGCGTGGACGAGTTGCGTGCACAGGTCATCGCCGCCAGGGCCCTTCGCCTCACGGTCGGCGATGACATCGATCATATAATCGGTCATCTCCTCTGCCGCGCGCCAGATGCCCTCGTTGCGACCTTCGCCCTCGTTGAAGAAGCTCTTCTCCGGTGCGCCGATCATCACGTTCGTCAGCTGCTTGAGACGCTTCCAGTCGTTGCGCGGCAACCCCATCATTTCGCCGATCGCGGAGAGTGGCAATTTCTCGGCGAACCCCTTCACGAAATCTGTCGTCTCGCCCTTCTTGGCGGCGGTCTGGAGTTCGAGGCTGAATTCGTCGGCGAATTGTCGGGAGAGCTCCGCGAAATGGCCTTCGACGTTGCGCAGGGCGTAGGGTGTGAAACGTTTGGCGATCAGGAGACGGAAATTCCGGTGGCGGGGGTCGTCCATGAAGATGAAGTCGGGCACCTCGTCCGGGTCCCATCCGCGTTGTTCGGCCTTCAGCCGGACGAAATGTTTCTGTCGCTCGTCATCTTCGATGGATTGGAGTCGCAGGCGGCGGCTATTCACGAAGATATCGGCATTCTTCGAGATGGTGAGGATGTCCTCGTGCCGGGTGATCGCGTAGAAGGGGTCGATGCCCTCGCGCTCGTACCAGAAGATCGGCGCCTCCTTGCGGAGCAGGTCCCACTCCGCAAAGGGGTAGCCCCGCGTGAGGTAGAGATCGGTCGAGTGGAGGTCCAGGTTGTCAAGTGTGAGTTCAGCCATGATGATGACGTTATCGCCCGGGGTGGGCGGCTGCTAGCGTGCCCTCACGCGCTCGATTCATTGAGAGTGTGGAGGTTCGAACTCGCGAATGGAAAAGATCACCGCCGTCGATGCCCACCACCACCTCTGGGATCTCGAGGAGAACAGCTACCCGTGGCTGGTCTCGAATCCCGAGACCGATCCCTTCGAGAATTTCTCGGATCTCTGTCGCAGCTATCGGGTCGGTGATTTTCTCGCGGATACGGCTCGCCAGCAGATCGTGAAATCCGTCCACGTCCAGGCGGAGTACGACGAGGCGGATCCGATTGCGGAGACCGCCTGGCTTCAGCGGGTCGCGGACGCGCCGGAGTCCGGTGGCTTCCCCCATGCCATCGTAGCGTGGGGCGATTTGTCACAACCCGATGTCGAAGCCATCCTCGAGGGCCATCGCGAGTACGCGAATCTGCGCGGACTGCGACAGATGTTGAACCACACGCCGCCGGGGACCGAGGACGCGGTCGATGTCGAGGGGGCCAATGTCCTCGACAAACAGGGCAACCTGCTCGAGAACGAGGTCTTCCTTCGGAATTTCTCTTTGCTTCGGAAATATGATCTGTCCTTCGATCTGCAGATCTTCCCCTGGCAGACAGAGGCGGGCGCAAGCCTGGTTGCGGCGCATCCGGATATCTCGTTCATCCTGAATCACACCCTCATGCCCTTCGACCGATCCGAGCAGGGGCTCGGGATCTGGCGTCGGGCGCTCGAGACCTACGCGGGCCTTCCAAATGTCGTCATCAAGGTCTCGGGTCTGGGGATGGCGCCGGGTGGCTGGGACGAGGCGATGAACCGTCGACTGGTCGGGGAGACGATCGAGGTTTTCGGGCCCGGGCGATGTTTATTCGCGAGCAATTTCCCCGTCGACCGGCTGATGTCGGATTACGACACGGTCTGGGACATGTTTCGCGCCGTGATCACCGAATTTTCGGCGGACGAGCAAGCGGCGATGTTGCGGACGAACGCCGAGCGTTCGTATCGCATCTAGGGTCGATTCCGGCAGGGCCGGCTCTCCTCGGCCGCAGGCCCGCCTGCGTGGATTCGCGAAATGAGTTGCCCTGGATTGGCCGGAGAAGAAGGCGCCCGCATCGGGTCGACTCAAGCGATTTGGCTCCGCCGCCGATACGGGGTCTGACCGGAACGAGGCATCCGGTCGCCGCATCTGGAAAGGGCCGGTTCGCACTCGAGGGTGCGACCGGCCCTTCTCCTTTTTGGGCGATGAGACGACCGCCGTGGAGGGTCTCCTCTAGGCTTCGACGCGGCGAGCCTCAGTCGCTGAAATCGTCCGCGCGCGCCTCGAGCGATTTGATTCGTCCCTCCAGCCGATCCAGGAAGGCCGCGAGCGTCGGGCGTTCCTCGATCGCTTGTGCGCAATGAGGGATCGGTCCGTTTCGCAACACGCGAAGCATCGAGTAGACCGAGATGTCAGCGATGCTCGGTTCGTCGGGGTGGAAGAAGGCGCGGTCGCGCAGGAACCTCACGAGGTCGTTCATGCGATCTTCGAGTTCGTGGATGATCTCAAGCTCACGGGCATCGGCCCGGGGTATGGGGCGCGCGACCGAAAGGACGACCCAGATGGCTCTTGATCCGGGTGAGCGGCGAGTCATCGATCGGCTCATCGTCTCCGGGCTGCGGATAGCGCGCGGCCCGCCAGCGATTCCAGTACCAGGAAAACGAGTTTTCAGACCAATTGGCGAGATTGAGCTGGGCCTCTGCCGCGCGCGGGTCGGTAGAGTAGAGCGGTGGTTCGGGAAAGCGCTCGTCGAGCCAGGTGATGATCGCGAGCGAGTCGGCTTTGCGCCGCCCATCGATCTCGAGCACCGGAAGCGTGCGCGCGATCGGGCTCCAGCGCACGACGGCCTCCGGATCGTCGGACGTGACCCGTTCGAAGGACAACGCCTTGAGCGCCAACGCCGCCGCGACCTTCTCCGAGAAGGGGTTCACCGATTGCGTGAGAAGAGTCGGATGACCGGGCTGGTCTCCGCCGGATCGGGTTCAGTCATCGGCATTCGAATCGGCTTGTGTCGCGGGGCCGGGGAAGATCGCCTCGATGGCTTCCGAGACCTCGATCGGCAACTCGATCCCGACCGCCTTCACGTTCTCTTCGAGCTGGTTGATCCGGGTAGCGCCCACGATGACGCTCGCGATATTCGGACGCCCCAGGCACCAGGCGAGCGCGAGTTGGGCCATCGAAATTCCGAGACCGTCCGCCAGTGTCCTCAATTCATCGATTCGCTCGAGCACGCCCACGTCGAGATGATTCGCCATCCAGCGATTTCGCTTGGGGTCGCTTGCGCGGCTTCGTCCGGGGATCTGGCCGCCGCTGTATTTGCCGGTGAGCGCTCCCTGAGCCAGGGGGCTGAAGACGATTTGGCCGAGCCCCTCCCGCTCGCAGGTGGCGACGAGATCGACTTCGATCTGTCGTTCCAGGATCGAGTACTCCGGTTGGCTCGCGATCGGGCGATATCCGCCGGTACGGTCCGCGATCTGGCAGGCCTCCTCGATCTCGGAGGAATTCCAATGGGAGACCCCCCAGTAGAGCAGTTTGCCCTGGCGGATGAGGTCCTCGTAGGCGCGAACGGTCTCCTCGATCGGGACATCCGGATCCGCGCGGTGGCATTGGTGGAGGTCGAGATAGTCGGTCTTCAATCGCCGCAACGAGCCCTCGACGCTCTCGACGATATGCTTGCGGGAGAGGCCGCGATCGTTGGCGCGTTCGGACATCGGGAAGAAGCATTTCGTGGCGAGCACGAGGTGGTGGCGAGGCAGGGACGCGACGGCATCGCCGAGTGCCGATTCCGCGTCGCCGTCCTGATAGACGTCGGCGGAGTCGAAGAGGTTGATTCCGAGGTCGAAGGCCCGGTGGACGAGTCGAGCGGTTTCGACAAAGTCAACGCGGCCGCCGAGCGTCAGCCATGAGCCGAGGGAGACCTCGCTGACCTGCAGGCCGCTCCGCCCCATTGCGCGTGTTCGCATGGATCCAATCTAGCAGGTTGCGAGAAGAGACCGGGCTCGATTGGAAGATCGCGTTAGACTCCGCTGCCGTGCTCAACCTGGCTTCTCAAACCACGTCCGAATGGCTCCTCAGGGCCGAAGCCCATCTCGACGAGGTGTTGCTCGATCACGCCCACTGTGAAAAGAAGGCCGCGGGTGCAGCAATCAAGCTGCTCTTCTCGTATCCACATCATCGTTTCTTGCAGGAGCCGTTGGCGGAGCTCGCGCGTGAAGAACTCGAACATTTTCAGCAGATTCTCATGCTGCTCGATGCGCGCAGTATTCGCTACGAGACGATCAAGCCGAGCCCCTATGGAATGGCGCTGCATCGGCTCGTGCGCCGGGACGATCCCGATCGCTTGCTCGATCTACTCACGATCGCCGCGCTGATCGAAGCGCGCAGTTGTGAGCGATTTCAGATCCTGGCCGACGGGATTGACGACGCGGTGCTCGGGGATCTTTATCGCTCACTGCTTGTCAGTGAAGCGCGTCATCACGGCACCTATCGCGAACTCGCCGCGCAGCTCGTCGGTCGCGAGGTGGCGGAAACGAGGCTTGCCGAGTTGGCGGAGGCCGAGGCGGAGATCATCGCGCGTCCCTGCGAGTGGGTCCGGGTTCATGCCGGCTAGCGGGCTCGACGAGAGCACGGCGATGCAGGCGACGACCTCGCTCGGGCGGGTCGCGTGGACCGAGGCCGGCGCGGCGCAAGCACATGAAGCGGCGCTGCCGCTCGTCTTGATCCACGGGTTCACGGGCCATCGCGACGACTTCATCGGCGTCGTGTCCGAGCTCGCCGAAATCGGTTCGCAGCGGCGTGTGATCGCTCCCGACCTGCGTGGGCACGGAGATTCCGATGAAAGACCAGGTTCTTTGGGATGGTCCTTCGAGCAACTTGTGAAAGATCTGCTCGCCTTTCTCGATCGGCTCGGCCTGGAGCGTGTCGACCTGCTCGGGCATTCGATGGGTGGGTTCGTCGTCTTGCGCTTCGTGCTCGCGCATCCCGAGCGTGTCCGCTCGCTCGTCTTCTTGTGCTCGGGCCCCGAGCCCCCCCCCTCGCTTTCGAAGCGCGGGTTCCTGAAAGCGGCCGAGATCGCCGATGCGCGCGGGATCGATGGGCTTCAGCCCATGCTCGAGAAGGTTGGACGAATCGATGGCTCGGCCACGATCGCGGCATGGAGCGATCGCTATTGGAGCCATCATCGACGGCGTCTGAGTGCGATGACTCCCGAGAGCTATCGGGGGCTGGGTATGGCCTTTTTCGATGCGGAGTCGCTGGCCGCGCGACTGCCCGAAGTCGAGCGGCCGACGCTCGTGTTGGTTGGGGAATGCGATGTGGATTGGTTGCCCGGTGCCGATCTCTTCGAGCGGGCTCTGCCATTCGTGCAGCGGAGGACGCTCGCGAAGGCGGAACACCATCCGCATAACGAGAATCCCGAGGCCTTCCTGTCCGCGATAGAGGCGCATCTCGCCGCGGTGGAGGAGGCCGAACGCTGCGGTGCCTGAGGGCTCGGGACGATTCGATACGCACCAGGAGAGAGTTTCGACATGAATGGAACGACACAGGATGTCCAGATCACAACTTCGGCCGGTGGGGCGATGGGCGCCTATCTGGCCTTGCCCGAGGGCGACGAACCGGCTCCGGGGGTGATCGTCTGGATGGAAATTTTTGGGGTGAACGGGCATATCCAGGATGTCACCCGGCGATTCGCGGCAGAGGGCTACGTCGCGCTCGCACCCGATTTTTTTCATCGGACGGGGCCGGGGATTCAACTCGGCTACGACGAGGCGGGTTTCGAGGAGGGCTTCAAGCATCTTTCGGCGCTGAAGGCCGATGAGATGATCGCCGATGCGCGAGATGCCGTTGCCTATCTCAGGAGCCGCGATGATGTGCGCGGCGAGAAGGTCGGTGTGACCGGTTTCTGCATCGGCGGCCATATGGCTTATCTCACAGCTTGCGAGACCGATGTTGCAGCGACGGCGTCCTTCTACGGTGGTGCCATCGCCGCACCGGAGGGACCCGGTGGCGCGGAGCCGACGCTCGGCCGAAGCTCGAAGATCGGCGGCAAGATCCAGTGTTTTTTTGGTGCCAAGGACACGCTGATCCCCCAGGAGCATGTCGAGGCCATCAAGGCGTCACTTGCCGATGCGGGGGTCGACCACGAAATCTTCGTCTACGAAGAGGCCGACCACGGATTCCATTGCGACCAGCGCGACACCTACCATGAAGCCAGCGCCGTCGATGCGTGGGCGAAAACCAAGGTGCTCTTTGCGAGCGTGCTCCGTTAGGTCGCGGTGGGACCCGGTGGGGCTCGCAGGTCGCTCAGTCGAGGATCTCGTGCAGCGCCTCGAGCAGTCGATCGACGGTTTCGGGCCGCGCATTCTCGCCCATCAGGCCGATACGCCAGATTTCGCCGGCCAGCGGGCCGAGGCCGGCACCGACTTCGATTCCGAACGTCTGGAGCAGACGCGCGCGGACGCTGCCCTCTCCGAGGGACCGGATTCGCTCGGGCAACTCGACCGAGGTCAACATCGGCAGGCGATCGGCCGCATCGACGAGCGGCACGAACCCCATCGGCGCGAGCCCGTCGACCAGACGGGCGGCCGCTTCGCGATGACGTGCGAAGCGGGTCGGCAGCCCTTCCTCGAGGACGAGATCGAGGCCCGCGGCGAGGCCGTAGGTCGCTGTGATCGGGGCGGTGTGGTGATAGACGCGTTTCTCGCCCGCGTAATATCCCGCCAGCAACGAGAGGTCGAGAAACCAGCTCTGGACCGGTGTCTCACGCGCTTGGACGGCGTCGATCGCGCGCGCGGAGAACGAGGTGGGCGAGAGTCCGGGTGGGCAGGACAGGCATTTCTGGGTCCCGCTGTAGGCGGCGTCGATTCCCCAGGCGTCGAGTTCGACGGGCTGCCCGGCGAGCGATGTCACGCAGTCGAGCACGACCATCGCGTCCGCCTGCTGCGCCGCCGTCGCGATCTCCTCGACCGGCTGGCAGACGCCCGTCGAGGTCTCGGCGTGAACGAAGGCGACCACTTTGGGGCGGACGCGCGCGATCGCTTCGGCCATCTCGCTCGGATCGAGGGTCTTGCCCCAGGTCGCCTCGACCCGTGTCACGTCGGCACCGGCGCGGCTCGCGACTTCGGCCATCCGCCCACCGAAAACTCCGTTCACTCCGATCACGACGCGCTCGCCGGGTTCGAGGAGGTTGACGAGCGCCGTCTCCATGCCGGCGCTGCCCGTAGCGGAGATCGGCAGCGTCATCGCATTTGTGGTGCCGAAGACGTTGCGCAGGCCCTCTTTGACACGCTCGAGCAAGTCGATGAATTCGGGATCGAGATGGCCGAGCAGCGGGCGGCTCATCGCCTCGAGGACGGCCGGGGGGGCATTGGATGGGCCGGGACCCAGAAGCAATCGTTTGGGAAGCGGTTTCAGGATCGGCATCGCGGCAGGTTAGCGACTCGCCCCGAGTGCGTGAGGCGCACGGCTCACGAGTTGACACAATGACCCGCCAGCCGTAGTGTCTGGGGCTCCTGCCCCCGAGGGAGCGAGCCGCGAAGAGCATCCATCCGAGTCAGGATCCATGTGGGGACCGATGCTGCGGGCGGCGAGAACCCAGCCACACAATCGAGACCATCCGGACCGGGCGGAACGGGATTCTTTCAGCGAATCGAGTGGGTTGGCGCGATTTCGGTCGAGCGTACCGCTTGGATTTCAGGGCGCGACCCGGTCCGCTTTGATGGAACGGAACACTGAGATGGCAAAGTCGGGTCGTAAGGGGACCAGGTCCGTTGAGGCGGTGCGCGGCAGGGCGCGATGGATCGTGGGCGTCTCTGCACTCGTCTTGGCCATGATCGCGTTCTGTGCGCTGATAATGGGCGGAGGCGGATCTCCGAACGTCGACGCGCGCGGGCAGGGGGCCGAGCAGGTTCTCGACGATATCGATGCGAAATCCCGCAAGGCGATGCGCGACCTGCTGCGTGAGGCGAGGAACTGAGGAGGCGACGACCGCCTCGAAACGAGGACTGGGACCGAGGTCGGCCCACGCCGGATCGTGAAGCGAACAGAGAAACGACGAGGGGAGAGGCGCCAGAGCATGGGCTGGCGGACACGTGCGGCATACGAAGAGGAGGAGCGACGCGGGCTCGCGCCGTGGGCGACCTGCGCCGCGGACTCGCGCGGTCGGCTGGTCGACGAGCCTCCCCACGCCTACCGTACGGCTTTTCAGCGCGACCGCGATCGCATCGTCCACGCGCGTGCGTTTCGGCGTCTCGAGTTCAAGACCCAGGTCTTCGTCCACCTGGAGACCGATCATTACCGCAACCGGCTCACGCACACGATCGAGGCGGCCCAGGTGGCACGCACCATCGCGCGGACGCTGCGCCTGAACGAGGATCTTGCCGAGGCCATCGTCCTCGCCCACGACCTGGGGCATACGCCCTTCGGGCACGCTGGGGAAGCGGTGCTCGCGGAGTTGATGAAGGGCGACGGCGGGTTCGACCACAATCGCCAGAGCCTGCGGATCATCGACTTGCTGGAGGATCGCTACCCCGAGTTCAGGGGGCTCAACCTGACCGCCGAGACCCGTGAGGGAATCCTCAAGCACGGCGCCCAATGGCCTCATCCGGTCGCTCTTCCCCCGCTCCACCCCCAGAGGACCCTCGAAGCGCAGGTCGCCGATTGCGCGGACGAAATTGCCTATTTGCACCATGATCTGGACGACGGTCTGCGAAGCGGGCTGTTGACCATCGAAATGCTCGACGCCCAGAGCCTTTGGAAGCATGCTCAGGAGGGTCGGCGGAGCGGCGCGGGGGAGGGCACCTCGTTTTCGGTCGCACGGACGCAGACGATCGGCGCATTATTGAATACCCTGAACACGGATCTGATCGAGGAGACGACTCGTCGTCTCGACGTGGATCCGCCCCTTTCCCTGGCTGACCTTCGGCAGCGCAAGGAGCCGATCGTCGGTTTCTCGCTCGAGGTCGACCTGGGCAAGCAGGAGCTGAAGGGCTTCCTTTCCGAGAATTTCTACCACCACCCTCAGGTCCTGCGACGGACTCGCAAGGCCGAGTGGATCGTGGGGGATCTGTTTCGAAACTATCGGGATGATCCGATGCTGCTTCCCATCCATGTACACTCGCGCTTCGCGCAGGAGGGACAGCCCCGGGCCATCTCGGATTATATTGCGGGGATGACGGATCGATTCGCGATGGACGAGCACCGGAAACTGCTCGATCCCCAGGCTGCGACCTGAGCCCCTCTCGGCGACTGATAACTGACAACTGATCACGCGCGGGCCCATTCGGTTCCGCGCGTCATGGACCCAGACGGACAATGAGTTTACCGGAGAGCCTCGAGCGTGCTGCCAGCGAAATGGCAGATCTAGCAGATCAGATTCGCCCCGCGAACGGAGATCCCAGCCGACTCCTGGAGGAGCTCGGCACTACGGAGGCCGGACAGCTTCTGGCCTGGATTCTTTCCGAGCAACCGGCCGATGCAGCGGAACTCCTCGAAGCCTGGGGCGAGGACGACGCTGGCGTGGCGATCCTGCTCGCGCTCCCGGATGACGGGATCGCGAAGCCCGGTCGCAAGCTATTGCGCAAAGCCCGCCATCGTCTTCGCTCCCAGGGCATCGCGGCAGCGGGCGGCGAATCGGTCGCGACCGTGAAACGCAGCGTCGTTTCGGCGAACGATCGCTGGCAAGCCGCCCATCTATCGAGCCCGGATTTTCGCGGTGCACGCATGGGCTACCTGGTGGATAGCCATCCTGCGGGTGGGGCGCGGCTCTTCGAGATCCGCTTCGACGAGGGGCGTGGAATACTTGATTTCAAGATCTATAGCGCTGGTCGCAGTAAGGTTCGGGGTTTCCTCCGCAGTTTGACGGAGGGGGCGGGTCAACGCCTTTTCGAGGTCGATCGCGATGCGCTGCGTGCGCTGGTCTGGCGTGCGAGCCAGGCGCAGCCGGACGACCGTCCACTGCCGACGTCGTTCGTCGAGTGGCGCACGCGACTCTTCTCCGACGAACTGGAAAAGGTATCGACCCCCGGCGGTCTCGCGCGTGAGGCGCTGGGGGCGGGCGAACTCGCACCCTCGCTCGAGACGCTCGTGCAGGAGGTGAAGAATGGATCTCTGGGACCCTGGCCACCGACGACGAGTCTGGTCAGCGAGTGGATGGATCGAGGCCGTGAGGCGGTGGAGGGGCTCGAGGGCGAAGCTCGGGCGACGAGGATCGAGTCCTGGATCGACGAGATCACCGTCTCGCTCCAGGAGGCGACCGATGATGTCCTGATCTCGCGGCACCTGGATGAGCTGGCGTGGGTGCGCTGGCAGGCAGGCCTCGAGGGCGAGGCGCAGCGACTCTTGACGGTCTCGTCCGCTCTCTCGACGGACTCCGGCGTTTCGAAAGCGTTCACGCGAGCGCGTGTCGAATCGCTCTTTGCCCCTTATCTGGCCGACCTTCGGGTGATCGAGCAATCCGCGCTCGACCCCGAAGATGGCGACGATTGAGAAATCGGGAGAGGAGGGCGCCTTGCTGCTCTCGCAGAACCGACACTGGCGCGTGACGCGCGGGAAGACCGCGAGCGAGGTCGTGATCGCGCTCGAGAAGGAAGGACTGCCCGAGGATTGGCGGGACTTCAAGGATTTTCGGCTGGAGATTCCAGTCGATCGATGGAATCGCGTTGTGAAGCATATCCGAACCGATCGCAAGTTGTTCGGTGGGGTCGTGCTCGAATTCGCAAATCAAGAGGAACAACTGCCGGCGGTACTGGGTCACGACCGGCTCTACGGAGATCTCCAGCGGGTCATGCAGGATGCGACGTCTTCGCTCGTGGAGAGCGGTGCCCTGGTCCTGACAGCCGTGGATCTTTCGCCCGAATAGCTCGCAGCCCAAACCGGAATGGCCCGAAGCCCTGTCGGATCTCGGGAGGGGAGTTGGTGGAGGCCGCCGCGGGATCACCCCGGGCGACTCGGGGCGTCATCCGTGTTGGGGCGAGCCGTGCTTGCAGACCAAGGCTTCGGCAGGGCCTTCTTGATGAAATATGGGGTCGTCCAGATCGAGCGCTCCGCGAGAGCGCCGGCGAGCGATGGCCGGGGGAATTGAGGGATGATGAAACGGTTTTCGAGAAAACGACGTGGTCAAGGAGGCGGCGGACAATCCGTCATCGACGCAAGTGAATGGCTGCCCCGGCTCGCCGAGCAGGGGATCGTCGAGTCGACGTCGTTGGAGGTCTGGCCGGATGCGGGCGTACCGGGCCGTGTCGCCGCCATCGGGCGCGGGGAACGCGCTGATGGATCCAGGTTGCTCGTCGCTTTTTCGCCGAATTCGGCGACCGAGGCGATGCTCGGTGGCCTGGCCGCAGCGCAACGCGCCGCCGCGGAGTCGGACTTCGCCGGCGAATTGCTGGTCGTCGCGCCGCAGTGGCCGGCGGGCGCGCGGCGCGTGCTCGGGCTGCTCGGACGAACGCCCTACTCGATCGAGCCGGTCGCTGCGCCCGGACTGATCGAAGGCCGGGTCGTGGTCGAGCCCGAACTGTCGCCGCGCATCCTGGCGACGAGTGTGAGTCAGCTTGCTTCGCGCATGCTGTCCCCAGAAGCCCGATCCGCCTTCAGCCGTGCCGCGACCGCGCTGGAAGGATTGGCCGCCAAACATGGCGGCTGCGTGCGTGTCGGCGTCGACCGACTTGAACTCGTCGTGTTGGCGCGGCGCGTCGCCGAGATCCGCGCCGATGGCGAGAGTGCGGTCCTCGAGATTCAGATAGGGGGGCGCTCGACGACGCCGCTCTCAGGAGCGGATCTCGCGGGGGCGCTCGATGGACTCGAAGGCCAGCTGCGACGACGGCTGAACGACCGCAAGGTGCGAGAGGGCGAAGAGGGATTGCGTGGCCGCGTGATCGGACAACTCGCCTCCGGCAGCGAGCTGCGTGGCCTTCGGGCCTGGCCGCAGCCGGGGGTCGATCTCGATGCGGTCGATGGCGTGGGTGTGAACGCAGCAGGAGATCCGGTCGTGGTCGCCGTCCGCGAAGAATTCGAATGGCGATCGTTGGCCGCCGTTCTCGAGTCGCTGGCACCGGTTGGCGCGCTCTTGCCTGTTCTCCTTGCGGACACCGCGCCGCCCCTCCGGCTCGGAATGCCGCGTCTGCTCCTGACCGCCGAGCGATTTGTGGACGGGCTCGAAAAGGCGCTATCGGCATTGGTCGTGGCCTATGAGTTGCGCGCGGTCTCCGGCGAGGCCGGAGCGGGCGTCGATCTCGTGTCGCGTTCCGCGGGTGAGGGCGCGGAGAGCCGGCCGACGCGCCGGGGCCGCCGCCGCGGCGGTCGGGGGCGCTCAGCGGGTGGACCTGCGAGTGAAGCGCGTCCCGATGTGGCAGACGGCGAATCGGCTGCTTCCGAAGACGCCGAGGGGCTGGCGGTGGTAGAGCGGGGCAAAGAGGAGGGAGAACCCGCGCGACCCATGGGTCCGCGTTCCGAGGCGCGAGGCGAGGATGGGGAGGGCGAGCGCGGCCGTGGTCGGCGTCGCCGCCGCTCGCGTCGCGGAGGGCGGGGCGCTGGCGGAGACGTCGAGGCCGACGCGCCATCACGTGAAGGCCGTGACGGGCAGGACGGGAGCGGTGGCGAGGGAACGCGCGGCCCGCGGCGTTTCGAGGAAGTTTCGTTGATGGATCTCGATGATGGTCTGGGGGCCTCGGAAGAGGAGGAATCCGTGGGCGGCGGAGAGCGTCGCCGACGTCCGCGACGTAGAAGCCGGCGAGGTGGATCCGATGGCCGCAAGGGCGGCGCCAACGGGTCGGGCTCCGATTCCAAACCGGAGGTCAAGGACGGGGCCGGTTCCGAGGAAGAGGCGGGAGAGGCACTTTCAGAGGACGATCTCGTCGATGCGGATGATCTCTCGGAAATCCTGGCGCGCCTCGCGGATGATGCGCCGGAATTCGATGGGCCGGAGGGGGGTGAAATCTCCTATGACGACGAGGAGGAGGTCGAAGACGAGGGCGATTCCTCGGTGGCTCGGGCGAACCGTGATTCGCGGAATCGGGCGCGTGGCGGAGAGGTCGAAGACGAAGGGCGTTCGCAGCCTCGGAAACGATCCGCGATCCTGGTCCATGCGGATCCGGATTCGCTCCTGGCGGCGATCTTGCTCGCTCGGGATATTCGCCAACTCGACGGGATGTGGGTCTACCCGCAAGAAGAGCTGATGACCTTCTTCCGCAGCATTGCGACGGATCTACGAGACGATATGCCGATCTTCGTGGTGGGCTTCAGCCCGTCGCCGGCGCACGACGTGATCCAGGCTTCGGCGCTCTATCGCGGTCGTCTGACCTGGTTTGATCGACAGGCGTGGCCGCCGGAAGATCTGGCGGCGTTGCGCCAATCGCTCGGTGCCGACGCGATCGCCGGAGGCGAAGGGCTCGACAGTACGTTGCCGCTCGTGCTCGAGACCTGCGGCCGCCGCAGTCGTTTTTCGGACAAACTCGTGGATCTCGCGACGGGTCGCTTCACCCAGCATGATTTCGAACGCTGGGGTCGACTCTGGCGTTGGCGGATCGCGGCGATCGCGAACAAGAGCGGAGATATTCGCGGCGACGTGGCGGCGCTCCTGACGGGTCGTCCGAGCGATCTGGCCAAGGAGGCGGCGCTCGTCGAATTGCCCCCGGCACCGCCGGAGGTCGGCTGGGTCGCCGAACGCGATTTCCGACTGGTCCATTTCGGTGGGCATGTCCTGGTCGTGTTGGAGGCCGATCCGGAATGCGATGTTCATCTTGCATCGAGAGTCGCTCGTGAAAGGTATGGCGCGACGCTCTCGCTGGCGCGGAATGCTGGAGAAGAGGTCTTCGTATTCGCCGGTGACGAGACGACCGGAAAACGATCGCTCGACTATATGGCGATGGCGGATCATCTGGTCCAGAAGCTCGAATGGGTCGAGTCCCGCCCGGACGCGGATCACGTTTCGCGCTTCTTCGTTCGCGATCTCGAACGCCATCCGGAACGACTCGAAGAGCTCATCGGCGAGATCGCCATGGGACGATCGCTGCTCGAGCGCTGAGCGTTCGGAATGTCCTCGGAATCTGCGCACCCACCCGATGACCGCCCTCCGCCCGAGAATCCGGAGGAGGGCGGCGTCGGGGCGAGCCTGGTCGAGGTCTTCAGCTCGGCGCAGGGCGAGGGGCCCGAGATCGGGCGAAGCACGGTTTTCGTCCGCTTCGGAGGCTGTGATCTGCGTTGTCGCTGGTGCGACTCACCGCAGACCTGGCGGCCGGTCGGGCGTTGGCGAATCGAGACGGCACCGGGCAGCGAGGTCTTTGAAGAGCGCACGAACCCGGCGGATTGTGCCGACCTGGTCGAGACGATCGATGCGCTGGCCCCGATGCCTTCGACCTGGATCAGCCTGACCGGTGGCGAACCCCTGCTTCAGGCGGAAGCGATCGAGGCCATCGCGAGGGGGCTCGCCGCGCGCGGTCGGCGGATCTACCTCGAGACCCATGGGCTGCATGCGGAGGTGCTCTCGCGCTTCGTCGATGCGATCGATCTCGTGTCGATGGATTGGAAACTCGCCAGCGACGTGCAACCGGGGCCGGGGATCCGGGCGCCCGAGGGCGTGGATTTTCACGATGCCCACGAAGCTTTTCTGCGGGTGGCCACCCGGGCCAAAGGGGTCTACGTGAAAGCGGTCTTGACCCCCGCGACCCAGGAGCGCGAGCTCGATGCGATGTTCGATCGGATCGAGCGGGTTTCCGCAGCGATTCCCCTCGTGCTCCAGCCCGCGACACCCACCGGCGGAATCGACGCGATGCCCGGATCGAAACAGCTTCTCGCCTGGCTCGCGCGAGCGGAGTCCCGCCTAATGGATGTGAGGTTGATTCCGCAGACGCATCCGATCTACGGCGCGCTCTAGCGCGGCGAGTTCGGGTCGCAGATCGATCGCCTCCCGCTTCCCGAAGCGCTCCGTCGGGAATTGCTCCGTGATCGTGGCGAAAGCCAGGGCGCCCTCCTCGAGCAGGCTCGTTTCGAGCGAGCGGACGAACTTCCGTGCGCTCGTGGTCGCGTCCCTCGCCAGGCCGGCGCGCGCCAGTATCTGCTGGGCCGCTCGATAGCACGCGGGGATCCGGGCCGTGGTTGGACCGGGGGATGGGAACCCCAGGCCTGTTTCGGCCACGAGTCGGCTTGCCCTGAGCGGAGCGCGCGTGAGCGAGGCGTTCCGGGGAGCCGGTGTGGCCGATGTGGGGCGACCGGCAAGATGCGTTGAGCTGTAGGCAATCGAGCCCCGACGAAGACGCGACCCCCTCAGAAGCTGTATTTGAGCTCGGTATAGACGCGATCGTTCGAGTCGAAACCGCCGACGGTGATTTGTGGGCCGCCGAGGAAAACCAGCCATCCGCCCTCGATCTTCCAGGAATCGCTGAGTTCGAACTCACCCGAGGCGCGAAAGATCCCGCCATCCTGGAGGCGCTCGCCGAGTCCGATGGCGAGCAGGGTGAGATCGAGTCGTTCCCTGAAGAAGGGACGGCTCACTCGGATCGCGCTCTCGAAACCATCCTGGGCGGTGAAGTCCTGGAGGATCGGATCTCCGGGATGGTCGAGGAGATGTCGATTGACGATCTCGAGGGCCACCGTGAGTTGATCGGGTCCATACCATTCGAGTCCGACCATCGTGTCGAGCCGATCCCGATCGCGTACCCGCAAGGGCGGCGCCGGCAGCATGATCGTCGGATCGATCTGCAGGAGGTGCAGGTTCGAGAGCCAGGCGATCTCCGCTTTCAGGAGCCAGGCGCCGCGTGTCATATTGCCCGCCGCCCCCAGTAGGCCAAACCGGTTCGTCTCCGACTGGACGATGGGGCCCGCATCCACGTCGAGGACGCGTGAGGATTCGTCTACGTAGGCAGCGTAGACGGAAAAATCCCAGCCGCTGAAGCGACCGTCGATTTTTCCGGCGAACCCCGGCATCCCCGAAAAATCACTGCGTTCATCGAGGGGGACCAGACCGCCGATGGGGCTGGTCGCGAAGGCCGCAGGGATGAAGTCGCTGCCGGGCGGAGGCAGCCGGTCGTAGCGATGCTCGGGAATGACGAGGAGTTGAGCACTCCAGGGCCCCGCGGTCGCGTCCAGTTTGAGCATCGCCTTGGGACGGCGGAGATCCTCGATGTCGACGAGTCCCGGTTCCTTGTTGTCGAGTGGATTGACGACGTCGACGACACGGAAGGTGTCCGAGCGTCCCCAGTTCACGATCTTACGTCCGACAGTGAGATCGACATTTTCATGCAGGGGACCCGTGACGTAGATCTCACCGGTATCCACCTGCCATTCGTAAACGTCGAGTACGGCGCCGTTGTAATTGCTTCGTCCCTGGACTCGATAGGCGAAGTCGTACCAGCCGAGCGCTTCCGCGCGGATCTGCCACTCGCCGGGCAATTGAACGTCCAGCTGCAAGAACCCGTCGAGGTCCAGACGCGAGAGGCCAGCATAATCGGTGCGGCCGCCGTGACTGTCCGCGGCGGTGTGAGAGAGGTAATTCCAGACGCCGCCTACGGCGATCGAACCGCTCAGTTCGACCCGCTCGTAGAGGATGTCTCCGAAGGGAAGGGCCTCGAGCCAGTCGGGGATCTCCTCTTCGAGTTCGTCGAGTTCCGCCACGTCGAACTCGTCGTCGAAGCCACCCATCAGATCATCGAGATCGTCCTCCGCCAGCGAGGGCGAGACCCCCACAAGAAGAAGGCCCAAGAGGGCGAGCCCGACGAAGATTGGGCGCGCGCGGAACGGGGTCCCTTCCGGAGAGGGGTGAGGGGCCACGATCGGTTTCGTCACCAATCAGGGGCCGGTTTCGAGTCCGCGGACCGTGAATGAGTCGTAGTCGAGTGCTTGATCGAATTTTACGTCGCTCATTCGCAGGATCGTCTTGTGAAGGGTTTGCTTGCCCTTCTTGGTCGTCATGGTCATCACGGTCGGAACCCAGATTCCGTCGATCTGTTCGATCTCCTGGACTTCCATGTATTTGTTCCGCTTGCCCTTCTTGACCCAGATCTTGGTCCGGATCGCCACGTCGATATCCTTGCGGATGAACTGGATCGATTTGGTATAACCGGTCTCGTCGATCTCGTCCTCATCGATCGGCGTCGCCTGGATCACCCAGACCGGATGCCCACCGACCTCGCTCTCCTGGAGTAGCTGATAATCGTATTTCTCGAGGGGTCGATCCGTCATGTCCGCATAACTGAAATCGGATCCCATGAAGCTGCCACTCTTGTCGCTCGAGGCGATGCGCTTGGTCTTCTTGAGGGCGGGGAGGTAGAGCCACTGATCGTCATCGCGGTCGGGATCGTCGTAGTCGTAGGTCAGAAAGCCCGTGTCCTGGACGTCGGCGGGGCTCAGGAAAAACATCATCGAGTTCGTGTCTTCGCCCTTGTCCTTAGAGAAGGAGCGAAGCTCGCGGACGCGCTGTTTGCCGCGCTTGTCGATCAACACCATCTGCAGATTCGAGGTCTGATCGTCCCCGTCGTCGCGCTCGTCGACGCGCACCATGATGGTGCGGGCCTTCGGGTCGTCGGCGAGGCCAACGTCCGGATCTGCGAGCGTGTAGATCGTGATGCTCAATGCGAATAGCATCGCGGTGGCCACGGGCGAGGGCGGCCCGGCGTGGATCGTCGCTTTTCGGAATCGGCCGAACATCGCGTGCTCCATTCATTCATTCAGGGATTGGCACTGACATCGTTTCACGGCCCCATGACCCCGGGTCGCGGCGCCGGACGTGATTGGATCCGGGCCACCGGGCGCCGACCTCCCGGTCTTTTCCCGGCGAGCAGGCAGCAGTAAACCCCAGATCAGGTGCATCGAAAAGGGCGCGCTCGGACCGCGCTTCGTCGGGCGACGCCGCGGATCGGCGCTTGGTGCCGGAGGCCGGCGGAAGAAGCTATACCATGCGTCCGGCCGATCGGCCTTCTCGCCATCGCGATGGCAGACCGAAGTGGCCTGGACCCCCGAAAGAGCCCTCAGTGGAGAATCCCAGAGTTGTCGAATCCAGATCGCACGACGAGCGCGCAGGGGGTCGATCGGGGCTGGCGGGGGCGGGCCGAAGAATATTTCGAAGCGTGGGGCTATTTCGTCGTCCGACACCGTTGGCCCGCATCGATCTTCTCGATTTTCGTGACCCTGTGGCTCGTCAGCTTCCTCCCCTCGCTCACGATCGACAACTCGACCGAGTCCTTTCTGCGCGTAGATGATCCGGCGGTCCTCGCCTACAACGAGTTCCGCGAACAGTTCGGCCGCGATGACAGGATCATCGTCTCGATCGAGACCCCAGACCCCTTCGATCTTGAGTTTCTCGAACGCCTGCGTGAACTGCACGATGCGTTCGAGAGCGAGGTCCCCTTCGTCGAAGAGGTCGAGAGTCTGATCAACGCTCGCTTCACGCGGGGAGAGGAGAGGGGGCTCGTCGTCGGCGAGCTGCTCGAGAAATGGCCCGAGACGGAGGCCGATCTCGCGATCTTTCGCGAGCGTGTCCTCTCGAATCCGCTCTACCGGAATTCGCTGATCTCCGCCGACGGGAGCGTCACGGCGATCGTCGTCACACCGGAGACGTTTTCGCCAGAATCACCCGCCAATGACGAACTCTCCGGGTTCGGAGATGGCGAGGGAGCCCGGGACCTCGCACCCATCTACTTGAAGGCGGCGGAGGGCGATCGGGTGATCACCGCGCTCTACGACGTGATGGACCGATTCGAGGCGCCCGATTTCCGGCTCCACATGGCCGGCGCGTTGCCGATGACCCACCGCATCAATGTCGGGATGCAGCGGGATCTTGGCCGTTTTCTTCCGGCGACCCTGTTGTTGATGTGCATCGTCCTGGGGCTGCTCTTTCGCCGGGTGGGCGGCGTCTTCCTGTCGCTGATGGTGGTGGTCCTCTCGCTCGTCGCCACGCTCGGGGTCATGATCATTCTCGAGATCCCCGGCTCGACGGCGGTTCAGATCCTGCCGGTCTTCCTGCTCACGGTCGGAGTCTGTGACGCCGTGCATATTCTCGCGATCGTCTACCGCTTTCGAATGGAGGGCATGAACGAGCGGGACTCGATCGCCCGGGCGCTCGCGCATTCCGGTCTCGCGGTCCTGATGACGAGCGTGACGACCGCAGTCGGGATGGCCTCCTTCATCACCGCGGAAATGGCCGCGGTCATGCACCTCGGGATCCTGGCCCCGATCGGTGTCGCCCTGGCCTTTGTCTACACGATGGTCCTCTTGCCCTCGTTGCTCGCGATCTTTCCCTTGCCGGCGCCTAGACATGGGCGCATCGCCGAGGGTGTCTTCCCCTTCGAATCCTTCCTCGTGGCGGCGGGCAGCTTCGCGTGCCGCTCGCCCTGGCGGGTGCTCGTGCCGACCTCGGGCTTGATCGTGCTCGCAGTTTTGGGCGCGCTCCAGACGACCTTCAGCCACAACGGTCTCTCGTGGTTTCCCGAGGATGACCGCACGCGTCTCGACTTCGAGTCGATCGACGCGCAACTCGGAGGGTCGGTGAGTCTCGATGTCGTGATTGATACCGGAGCAGCGGGCGGACTCTACGAACCCCAATTGCTCACGGAAATCGACCGTCTGACCCTCGAGATCGAGAATCTGGCCATCGAGCCGATCGTGGTCGGGAGCACGCTTTCGATCCTGGACATCGTCGAGGAGACCCATCAAGCCCTCAACGAGAATCGTCCCGAGATGCGCCGCATCCCCGACTCGCGGGAGGCCGTCGCCCAGGAACTCCTGCTCTTCGAGAATAGCGGGAGCGATGACACCGAGGAACTCGTGGATTCCGAGTTCCGCATGACGCGAATCAACTTGCGGGTGCCTTTTGTCGATGCCTTGCTCTTTCCTGGTTTTCTCGAAGATGTCAGCAGCTTGCTCGACCGCCGGCTCGAGGGGCGCGCCGACTATCGGATCACGGGTTTGATGACGCTCCTCGCACAGATCTTCGACGCCGTGATCGTCAGCATGGGACGCTCCTACGTCTTCGCGATCGGCGTCATTACGCCGCTGATGATGCTCTTGCTAGGAAGCCTTCGGCGTGGCCTCGTGAGCATGGTGCCGAACCTGATTCCGATCGTGGGTGTCCTGGCCGTGATGGGCTGGCTGGGATTGGCGATCGATACGACGACTATGCTGATCGGGGCGATGGTGATCGGTATCGCGGTGGACGATACGATCCACTTCATGCACAAATTCCATCGCTATTTCGAGGAGAGCGGGGATCTCGAGGAGGCCGTGCGGGAGACGTTGCGCACGACCGGGTCGGCACTGCTCTTTACGTCGTTGGTGCTGGCGGCAGGCTTTTCGATCTTCGGCCTGAGCGAAATGGCGAATATCCGGATCTTCGGATTGCTTTCCGCCTTCGCGGCGCTTCTGGCCTTTATTGCGGATCTCCTGGTCGCGCCGGCCCTGCTCGCGGTCGTCGAAGGGCATCGTGCCCGTCGCGCCCAGGCGAAGTCGGCGGTAGCCGACGGCTGAGTCCCCGGTCGCGCTGTGCTAATACGCCCGAAGGCTGCGAACACCGGATCGCGAGCAAGGGGGACCCGTGAAGGCACTCATCTTCGACACCGAGACGACGGGCATGGTCCAGTTTCGAAAGCCGCCCGAGGACGAGAGTCAGCCGGACCTGATCCAACTCGGCATGCTCCTCGTCGAGATCTCCGATTGGCAGCCGCGGGCACGGCACTCATTGCTCGTTCAGTTGGCCGAGGGCGTCCGCATCGAGCCGGGCGCGAAGGAAGCCCACGGCATCTCCGAAGAAGATTGTGCGCGTTATGGGGTGGCGCCGATCGTCGCCTGTTCGCTCTTCAATCAGGCCTGCCTGCAGGCCGATCTCATCGTCGCTCATAATCTCTCCTTCGATACATCGATCATGAAGACGGCGCTCTTCCGGATCGGCAACAAACCCCACCGACTCGACGGCCGACAGCTCGTCTGTACGAAGGAAACTTCGACTGATGTGCTGAAGCTACCGGGCAAATACGGCTATAAGTGGCCGACCCTCGCCGAAGCCTATCGCCACTACACCGGAGAGGAGATCGAGGGTGCTCACGATGCGCTCGTCGATACGGAGGCCTGTCTGCAGGTCTTTCGCGGACTCGTCCAATCGGGCGTCGTCGAACTCGTCGGCCACTGAATGAGGGGCCTACTGCGCGGGCCCCATCTGCGCTCGATCGCTGCTCCGGGCGGCTCGATCCACGAAGAAATCTGCGCTGGATCGCGACTCGTCCGCCCACAGCCGAAGTCGCTCGATCATTGCGTTCAGGTCACCATCGAGTGAAGCCAACACCCGCGCGTGTCGCGGCAGATCCCGTATATAGGTTCCACGCAGCGCGAGGCAGGCATCCGAGAGCCGCGCAGCGATCGCAACCTTTTCGGCTTCCAAGACACGCAAGGGGATCTTCGCGAGTTCGGCACGCGCCTCCGTCTCCGCCTTCGCCCGCACGGCCGCGCGATCGGGTCGCTTCTCGAGCGTCGCCACACGATCCTTGAAGGCGATCGTCCATCGAGCGATCGCCCATCGATCCGCGATCGTGGCCTCTACGCGCTCTGACGAGGGCAGGCCGGCGATTTCATTTGCGCCCGCCGACCGCTCGGCTTGTTCGAAAAATCGGATCGCGGCCTGTTGGCCGATGAACTGCGCGACGCCCTCGTTGAAGTCTGCCTCGCCGGCCAGGAACGCCGTGGCATGAACCAGCTCGTGGAGGAGCGTTTCGACGAGGCTGGCGGCGCCTCGCCGCAGCATCGGTTGCGTGACGGGGTCGTCGAGCCACCCCAGGGTCGAGTAGGCCGCGACACCACTCACACAGACGTCATACTCGCCGCTGCGCGTCAACCGTTCCGCTTCGGCCTCGGCCCGCGCGCGATCGAAGTAGCCCTTGTAGGGCAGGTGCCCCACCATGGGAAACCACCAGGGGACGGATTCCAGGCTGCCGGCGCGGGTGCGGACGATCGTCGTCACCATCCGGTCGCCCGGCCAATCGACATAGCTGGTGTATTGGTCGTCGACGCTCAGGCCGAGTTCGCGCGCGAAGCGACGAACCGATTCGACGAGTCCCAGCAAGGCGCGAACGTCCTCGGGGTGGGCGGGATCGACGCGGGCTTTCTCGATCGGTTGGCGTTGCCAGAGGACCCGGAGCTGACCGGAGGCCAGATGCCCATAATAGCAGCCGCAGAGCGCCAGGTTCGGAACCATCACGAGCACGAGGACGAGGGATCGCATGGACGAGGAGGTTTGCCGTTTCTGGATCGAATGTGTCGAAGCCGTCGAACGCGAATGGCTGCTGGCGGAGGCATTCGAACTCGGGGCCGGCGGCGCCGAGGAGAGCGAGGACGAGGAGCGTTTTCGTGCCTGCATCTATGTCGCTTCCAATCGGGCGGAGGGCATGCGGAGCGCGCTGGCGGAGATCGCTCCTGCCTCGACCCGGATCCTCGAAGCGGAGGCGCCGCCCGAGGTGGATTGGAGCGAGGCCTGGAAGGCGGGGCTCGAGGCTCTCGTGATCTCGCCACGGCTGGTCGTCCGCCCCCCCTTCGTCGACATCACCCTCGAAAGGGGGCAGCGTGAGATCGTGATCGATCCGGGCCAGGCCTTCGGGACGGGCGCGCATGCTTCGACGCATCTCTGCCTGGAGTGGATGGATGCCCTGATGGGCGAGGCGGCGGATGGGGCTCGCTTCGATCGGATGCTCGACGTGGGAACGGGCAGTGGCGTTCTGGCGCTGGCGGCGATCGTGCTCGGTGCTTCGCGTGCACTCGGTTTCGATCTCGATCCGGTGGCCATCGAAGCTGCTGCCAGCGCCGCAAGACGAAATGGTCTCGAGGCGGGCGTCTCCTTCTTCGTCGGCGGGATCGAGGCCCTCGCCGGAGAGACCTCCGCGTATCCGCTGGTTGTGGCCAATCTCTTGAAACGCGAGATGCTGCCGATCGCGTCTTCGATCGTCCGTTCGCTGGCACCGGAGGGGCGCCTGGTGCTCGCCGGGCTGCTCGAAGAGGACGTCGCCGAAATCCTCGATCGATTCGCGCAGGCCGGCTGCGTCGAGGTCGGCCGCCGCGAACGAGAGGACGTCGTGGGCCGCTGGGTCGGGCTCTGTCTCCGGCCCGCATGAGAATCCGGGCAGAAGGACGGCGTGCGGGTGGACCGCTGGCTACGAGCCCGCATCTCGACGTCCATCTCCATCAATGGGCGCCTTCGCGCGTGAGCCAATCCTGGTAGAGCTCGCGCAGAATCGACTCGAGCGGAATCTGAGGCTGCCAACCGGTCGCGTTGCGCAATTTCGAGGCGTCCCCCACCAGCCAATCGGTTTCGCGCCAGCGCGCCGGATCGGTTTCGATGCGTGCTTCGATGCCCGCCATTTCGACCAGCCGATCGAGGATCTCCTGGATGGAGGTCGAGCGCTGGCTCGCGACATTGTAGACGTCGGCGGGGATGGCTGGATTCAGAAGCGCCAGATAGGCGCGGAGGACATCCGCCACGTGGAGAAAATCCCGGACGGAGTCGAGATTTCCGACGCGCATCACCGGGGCCTGCCGCCCGAGCCGAATCGCGGCGACCTGTCTCGCGAAGCTCGAAACGACAAAGAGATCCGATTGACCGGCGCCCGTATGGTTGAAGGCGCGGACGCGCACCACATCGAGACCGCGCCGGGCGGCTTCGTGGCCGAGCAGCTCGCCCGCGGCCTTCGTGCGCGCATAGGGGGAGCGGGGCCGCAGGGGGGTCGATTCGTCGAGGGGGGCAGAGGCCGCCGTCGCCGCCGAGTACTGGTCCGCGGATCCGATCAACAAAACGCGCGCCCCAGGCGCTTCGGCCTCGACCGCCCGCAGGAGCGTGCGTGTCCCGACGAAATTCAGTCGATAGCAGGCCGCCGGATCCTGCCAGGAAAGGGCGACGCTGCTCATGGCGGCCAGGTGGATCACGGCCTCCGGGGCCGCTTCGGCTAGCTTTCGACGCAGCTGGCCGGCATCCGTCACGTCGACCTCGCGATCGGCGCCGATCGGGTCGTGGCCCGCCGCGACGAGTCGGGGAAGCAGCTTTTGCCCGACGAATCCAGAGGCGCCGGTCACGAAGATCCGCATGCGCGCAGCCTGCCAGATTCGTGCTCCTGCGGCAACGATCGTGGTTTTCGGGCGTCCTCTTGACCTCACCCCGCGTGATCGGGGACCATGGCGACATGATCATCGGAGTCGCGGGACGCAACGGGGCGGGCAAGGGCGAGTTCGTCCAATTCCTGGAGACGCGAAGTTTCACGGTGCTTTCACTCTCGCAGGCGATCCGGCGGGAGCTCGCCGATCGCGGCCTGCGCGAGAGCCGAGAACGCATGATCGAAACCGGTCGAGAAATGCGTCGCAAGGCGGGGCCCGGGGCGTTGGCGCAGAGTCTGGTCAAACAGCTCCTGCCCGATCGGAATTATGCGATCGATTCGATCCGCCACCCCGTTGAGGTCGAGATCCTTCGCAACCACGCGGAAGCGATGGGGCATCCCTTTCACCTGGTCTGGGTCGATGCGGACCTCGCGGTTCGATTCGAACGGATGCTGGCCCGCGGACGTCCCGGGGATCCGCAGACCGTGGCCGAGCTCGAGGCGCTCGAGAAGCGCGAGCGCGGCAGCGATGATCCGAACGCACAACAACTCGACGCCGTTGAAGCGGCGGCCGGCTTCCGGCTCACGAACGACGCGGACCTCGAGGCGTTCCAGAACCAGATCCAGTCCTGGGTGGGTGCCCATCTCGCCTTTTCGCGCCCGGACTGGGACGAGTATTTCATGGGAATCGCACGCGTCGTCGCGTCCCGCAGCAACTGCGTCAAACGCAAGGTCGCGGCGGTCGTCACAGCGGACAAGCGAATCATTTCGACCGGCTACAACGGAACGCCACGTGGAACGACCAACTGCAACGAAGGCGGTTGCGCGCGCTGCAATGACCTCGCCGCGGGCGGCACGCGTCTGGACGAATGCCTCTGCTCCCATGCGGAGGAGAACGCGATCACCCAGGCGGCCTATCACGGTGTCTCGCTGAAGGGGGGAACGATCTATACGACCTTCTCGCCCTGCCTCCAGTGCACCAAGATGATCATCAACGCCGGGCTCGGCGAGGTGATCTATCAGAGCGATTATCCGCTCGGTTCGACCTCGCTCGATCTGCTCGACGAGGCGGGCGTCAAGAGACGTCAGATCCAGCACGGCTGAACGATCGCGAAGCCCCGGATGCCCTGAATCCAGAGTTCAAGTGATGCTTGAACTCTGGCTTGCCTCTGAAATGCACATTCATCGAGGGCGCCGGCCGAGAGCGCCGTGCCACAGTGGGCGAGAACGGCAGGTTTTGCTCATTTGATCGCGGGAGATTGGCCGGCCCCGCGATCATGGATCCAGTCTCTGAGTGAGGCTTTTGGGCCGGTCGGAGACGAGATGAAGCGGAAACGCTTCACAGAAGAACAGATCATCGCGAGTATCCGGTCCTCTACGTCGACGACGAGCGCGACAACCTGCGGATCTTCGAGCTGACCTTTCGGCGTGACTTCAGCATCCTGACGGCGAGCAGTGCCAGGGAGGGACTCGAACTCCTCTCCCAACACCCGGTCGCGGTCGTCCTCTCCGATCAGGAGATGCCCGAGATCGAGGGCGTCGAGTTCTTGCGTCGGTTTCGCGAGCTCAATCCCCGCGCCTTGCGAATCCTGGTGATCGCCCACGGCGATGCCAAGATCCTGGGTGAGGCCATCAACGCCGGAAATATCGATCGCTGCGTCGCCAAGCCGTGGGAGCCCGACGATCTGCGGCTCACCGTTCAGCGTGCGATCGAGGTCTACGCCCTCGCGGCGGGGCTGGCCCACGAGATCAACAATCCGCTGGTCTGCATGAACACCCTTCTGAGTCTGGCCCCCGAAAAGCGCGAGGTCGATGACGCCAGCTTCTGGGGTGACTACCGCGAGCTGGCGTGTGGTGAACTCGACCGCATCCGGGGACTGGTCGAGACGATGAGTCGTCTTGGTCGCGGCGGACAGGCGTCGCTCTCGCCAGCGGAGAGATCGACGCCGGTGAGATCACGAGCCAGGTCGTTCGCTTGCTCCGTCGGGAGACCGAGCGGGTAGGGGCCAGCCTTGGCTCGAGCGATGCGAGGGGATGCCGCGACTGACGGCGGTTCGGGATCAGATCCACCAGGTCGTCCTGAACCTGTCCCTCAACGCCATCCAGGCCAGCGTGGAAGGCGGAACGATCACGATCAAGGTCGACTCCGATGGCCCGGTCGCGGCGCCCACGGGCGTTCGAATCGGATTCCGGGACATGGGCGAGGGGATCTCCGAGGAGAATCTCGAGCGGACCTTTGATCCTTTTTCACGACCAAGGATCCCGACAACGGAACCGGATTGGGCCTGATGATCTCCCATCAGATCGCCGCCGATCACGGGGGCTCGATCGAAGTCGAGAGCCGGGTCGGGGAGGGCTCCACCTTCCATGTGCGGCTGCCGACCCAGGGGCCGCCTCCCGGGGACGAGATGGTGGAGCCGAATTCCGAAGGTTGACGCTCGGCAGCGGATCCCAGAGAATCCGCCCGCCTTGCCGACCCGGCGGGTGAGGGGGAAACAAGCGATGTCTCGAACAGGGTTGCGACGGGTGGAGCGGGATCGCCCGACCGGGGATCGTCCCGACTGCGCCAATGGCTCCGCTCTCACGCTTGTCCTCGCCTTAGGGGTCCTGCTCGGAACCGCGCTCGGCGGGGCCGGCTCCGCTGTGGCCGCGGACGAGCCGCGCCTGCTCCTGCTTCCGGTCGTGGTGCACAGTGCCGAGGCCCCTGAATATCTGCGCGATGGCATCTCGGATATGTTGGCCGCCCGATTCGCGCGCATCGGCTCCCTCGATCTGATTCGGCCCGCGGCCGAAGAGCGGGGCACGACGGATCACGAGCGCGCCCTCGCCCTCGCGCGCAAGGTGGGTGCCGACTATGTCCTCTTCGGATCCTTTACGCGCTTCGGCCAGGGGGCCAGTCTGGACGTCCAATGCGCCCCGGTCTCCGCGGAAAAACAGCGCGAGCCGCTGCGCGAGATCTTCGTGCACTCCGGCAGCATCGGTGAAATCATTCCCGACCTCGACGAGCTGGCCGGCAAGGTGAGTCGTTTCGCGCGCGGGGAGGCTGTGTCGCCCGCGGCCCCGGCGTCTGCGGGCTCGCCTCGTGCGTCCGGTTCGCCTCCTGCCTCCGATGCCCCGCTCGCGGACGCGTCATTTGACGATCTGGTGTTTCGGATCGAGGCCCTGGAGTCAGCGTTGACAGAGTTGCTCGACGGCGTTTCGCGTGCTGGGGCGGACGCAGAGCTGCGCTAAGCTCCGCCGCCCAATATCTGTTGGGTCCGGAGACTCCCCGCGAGTCCCGCAAGGTCTGATCCGTCAGATGGAAATCAGATGGAATTCGTGAGTCGAGTTGGGGCGGTGTAGCTCAGTCGGTTAGAGCGACGGCTTCATAAGCCGTAGGTCGGCGGTTCAAGTCCGCCCACCGCTACCATTTTGCCTTCGACATCACATACTTGCGCTCGACCCGCGGGCGAGGTCGCCCCAGGGTGGCCCATCAGTGGCCCCTCCCGCTCGGCAGAACGTCTCGGAGTGAGTCAGCGGCGAGTTCCACGTACCGTTGGGAAGTGGCGTGCGACGTGTGGCCCATCGTGGCCATGATCTGCGACATCAGGAATCAAGCCGGACACCCTGTCATCATGACGACGGGGGGCACTCCGGAGGATCGAGGTGACCGAAGATCAACGTGAGATCAGGCGAAAGAAGGGATCACCTTTGCGGCGCTATCAGGACTCGGCCATCGATGATCCGCCGTGTGTTCGAGTTCTGAAGACCTTCAAGCGCCACACACAGGCGAATACCATCGACTACGTGGTCGAGAAGTTCTCGTTCAGGATCCGCACCGTCCGAGCGGACCTCGGCCACGAGTTCCAGGCGCTCTTCCATTGGCACGTCGCTGACCAAGGCATGAAACACGTCCATCTCAAACCGCGCACGCCTCAGCTGAACGACAATATCGAGCGATCTCACCGAACCGACAAAGACGATGTCGCTCTCGAGGAGAAACTGGCCGTCTGGGAGCGCTTCTACAATTTCGATCGCCCACATGGAGTTCATGGTGGTAAGACGCCATACGAAGCGCTACGGGAGAAGCTACTCTGGTGAATAACGTTCGACTTCATTCCTGAGATCACATTCTTTGACGACCTGCAGTGAGGTGTCTTTCCATGAAGCGAACTAAGGCCGTGCCCCCCGTGCTCCAGAGCCCCCGTTCTTGCCTGGAGGCGCGTGCCCTTCGCCATGCCTGATTTTCGTTCGGCACTACAGCTCTTCGTCGAGGATGATCTCATCCAATACGTGGTGCCGATTTTCATCCTCGCCCTGGTGGCCGAGGCGATCTGGTCGCGGGTACGCGAGAAGGACGTCTACCACTGGCCCGATACCGGGGCCTCCCTCGCGATGCTGGCGGCTTCGGCCGTCTTCGAAATCGTGCCCAAGATCGCCATCATCGCCTTGATGATCGAGTGTTACGAGATCAGCCCCCTGCGCGGTGTGGTGGGCCACGGGCCCTGGGCCTGGGTGCTTCTCTTCCTTCTCGACGATTTCACGTATTATTGGTTCCACCGTCTCAATCACTCGGTTCGCTTCTTCTGGGCGGGCCACATCAACCACCACTCGTCCGAGTACCTCAACTACGGCACGGCGCTTCGCCAGGGCGTGGGCGAGCGCATCTACAAATTGCTCTTCTGGCTTTGGCTGCCCCTACTGGGTTTCGATCCCGGCATGGTCCTGCTGATGATGGGCCTCAACCTCAGCTACCAGTTCTGGGTACACACCGAAGCCGTGCGCCACCTGCCCGCCTGGTTCGAAGCGGTCTTCAACACGCCCTCGCACCACCGGGTGCACCATGGCTCGAATGTGCGGTACCTCGATCGCAACCACGCCGGCATGCTCATCGTGTGGGACAAGCTCTTTGGCACCTTCAGCGCCGAAGCCCAGGAAGAACCCGTCGCCTACGGCCTCACCGAGAACCTCGGCACGACCCACCCCTGGCATGTGCTCGTCCATGGCTATAGCGACTTGTGGCGTGACCTGCGGCGGGCGACGAGTTGGCGCGACCGCTCGCGCTACCTCGCCCTGGCGCCGGGCTGGAGCCACGACGGCCCCGACAAGCGTTCGGAGACCCTGCGCGCCCAGGCCGAACCGCAGCCGACCTAGGCGGAGGGGCGCCGCTCGTCCTGAGGGCAGCGAAGGCGAAAAAGAGTCGGGGATTGATTCGCGTGATTCGCATCACGTTAGTGCTCCTTCTTTTCCTTTCAGGATCGGGTCCGTGCCGAGACGCTCGGCGGAGTGACCCGGGAAGGGGCATGGCATCCCCGGAGGCCTGCTGATCAGAAGACGTAGCATCGGTGGTGCGGACAACGCAGGTTGAAATTCCTATCCGCTGATACGCAAGAGTGGCCTGATACTCTGCAATCGCGTGATCATTCTCGATCGCCAGGGACTGCCCTGGACATGGTATTCTGGGACACCTTCGTGGATGGACTTAGAGGGCTGTTTTTTCGATGCTGATGTGGAGTTGACGAAGATGAAGCGAACGATTGTGACGCGACTAACCCTGACGCTCCTGGCCGTGGGCCTGGCGAGTCCTGCGCTGGCTGTGGACGGTGTGCTGGAGATCAACCAAACCTGCGCGGTCAACACCGGCTGCTTCAGTGGAGACCCGGCTGGCTTTCCGGTGACGATCTTTCCGGTGACGATCACGGGTGCAGCCGGGCACAGCTACCGCCTTACCAGCGATCTCAACGTGGATCAAAGCACGGACGCGATCCTGGTTATGCAGGCGAATAATGTCAGCATCGATCTGAACGGATTCTCGATCGTCGGTCCGGTGACGTGTTCGGGGAGCCCTGTGGCCTGCAACCCTGTCGGAACCGGAAACGGAGTCGCCTCTATGGGGGACCCGCCCGTCCGTGGCGTCTCGCTAAAGAACGGAAGTATCACGGGGATGGGCAACAATGGCGTTATTCTGGCCGATCAGTCCGCGATCACGAACCTGCGGGTGAGTAACAACCGCGGATACGGGATTTATGTCAGTGCCGGATCGACAGTCTCGGGCAATCACGCCGAACTCAACGGCGGCGGCGGGGTCTACGCTGGCGACGGCTCGACGGTCTTGGGCAATACGGCCAACGGCAATGGCTCCTCCGGGATCACTACAAATCACAGGAGCACCGTGAAGGGCAATACGACCGCATCGAACACCGGACACGGTATCCAGGCCACGAGCCAATCAACCGTGCTCGAAAACAACGCTTCGGGAAACACGTCGACCGGAATCTGGTTGACGGGGGCTGGGAATACCGTGAAGGACAATACGGCGAGCACCAACGGGAGCCGGGGAATCTCCACAGGCTCTGGCAGCACACTCATCGGAAACACCGCGTACAACAATACCGCTGCAGGGATCCATGTCGGCGGCTACGGCTCGACGGTCAAGAATAACAGCACCCGGAGCAACGGGAGTGACGGGATCACGGTCGACGGCAACGGATCGAATATTCGCGACAACACGAGTCGAGACAACTCGGGCTATGGACTCAACATCAGCGGCAGCACGGAGAGCGGCTACGGGGGCAACGTCTTCAGCAACAACAGTTCGGGCCACGTGAATGGCGGCACGCAGCTCGGTGAAAATCTCTGCGGGGGTTCAATCTGCCCCTGAGCGGGTAATGCTCGTGAGCGTCACGTTCGCGGGGATGCACAGTCTGCAACCTGCCTCCCCTTCACCCTGCAACCCCGCACAGCCAATCCACAACTTTTGGCAATCTCTCAGAGTCGAGACCGCGTCAATTTCCTCGGGTTAGCTTCCCGCGTTTGGTTCGATCCAGATCGGGCTCGTCCAGGCCCGCTCGCGGATGTGCCTGGGCGGCCACTGCAACGAGCACGCTTCGGGCCGTTGTGCCTCTGGAAGTGATTCGCACTGAATTGTCGACCAGCGACACGTGGGCACTTGTACGGCGCGTGCGTAGTAGACCGCGGACTGTGCCGGGTCGAAATCGGAGTCGCTCCACGTTGCGCAGAGTTGGCGGTGGCCGCGAGGCTCTTCACTTGTGCATTGGGCCGGAGGCGAACGAGTGCCCTTGGCACTCGCGATCTCGTGGACCTGTTGGTTCATGCGCCCCTGATCGTCGATCCACCCCTTGACGATCTGGAGTCGCTCGAGCCCGTGACGGGGCGAGTCGGGGTCGGCGTTTGCCGACAACACGAAGCGGGGGTTCGCTTGTTCGGTTCCAGAGCCGTAGAGCGTGGCCCCCATCGGTACACCGCCTCGTTGACTGCGCTCGAGGAACCCGGGTTCGTCGCAGAGATCGGGCGGCAAGTCCCAGCCCGCGTAGAAGCGGGGTTCGATTCTCGGACCGCTGGTTCCGAAGGTCTCGCGGCGTTTCATCGCATCGAATAGCGCTTCCCTCGTATTTTCGGCAGCCCAGATTCCTGCGAGCCCGCCGGGGTTGTTCAGCAGGGGGAACGCCTTGGCGGGTGCGCCTTCGAGTTGTTCGCCGAGCGCGAGTCGCAGATCTGCGTTGCGGTCGGGGATGCCCATGGCTCCGGGGTAGTTTTCCTCCGAGACGCCGCCGGCGAGGCCGAGGTGGGTGTCGGTCGCAGCCACGATTCCGAGGCGCAGCGCGTTGAGGCCCAGCCGTTCGCGTTGCCGAAGGCCCTCCAGCAACGCGTAGCGGACGAAGCCGAGTCGCGAGATGCAGCCGGTACCGCTGAAACCGCCGGTCCCAGTTCCGAGTTTGCAATCGGCAATCTCAGCGTCGGGTCGTCGGCGCTTCTCGAAATCGCAGAGTTCGTCCGCAGCGCCCAGCACTTCGAACAAACCGTTGCGGCACTCCGAATCCCCCTTCACCTGAAAGATCTCCGCGAGCCGCTCGAGTCGAGAGCGCTGTGTCGCACGCTCGCGCGAGGCTTCGAGTGAGACCCCGGGCTCTTCGAGTGCGAACACGAGTCCTCCGCCCAGGTTGGAGTTGTGGGGGATGGCGATCGCATCGCAGCCCGTGCCCGCATCGATGCAGTCGCGGTGCAGCGCGCTCCAGAGCTGATAGGGCTCGGGCGCTTCCACCGAACTTGTGGGTGCGTCGGGAACGATGTCGCTGCGGAAGATCACGTTGCGATGGATGCTGTTTCCCTGGTCGGTGAGCGAATACTCGTATCCGACGAAACTGGTGAACGAACAAGCGTCGCTTCGGTCGTAGGCGCGTTCCGCCGCGGCCTGCGTCTGTTGCCAGACTGTCGCTGCAGCGGAAGTGCAGGCAGCGAGATCATCGCCGCAGAAGCCCGGCGCGCGCCGTGTGTTCAGGAAGGCAAAGATGCGGGCGAGGGGGTGGCTGCCTCCCGGTCCGGGAACCTCGCGATCGCCGCGGAAGATCTGACAGGGTGGGGTGTCGTACTGCGCTGCCCCGGGAACGGTGCACAGGTGCATCTCGCCAAACATCTCGGCGTGATCGGTGACCGCAGCGAAATCGAGTGGGCGGTCGATTTTGACGGTACGCACACTGTTGCCCGCCGCGTCGATCGGAGGCAGCGCGAGTTCTTCGCCGCGTGCAAACGCGTAGGCCTGATCCGGGGTCGCCCGTACGCCTACGGGGTACGCATCAAAGGACGTCGCCGTGTGAACGTGGAGTTCACCGAAGAAGGCCTGGCCGAGCGGGTTGCGGTTCTGGCATGCAGGGCGGTCGCTCGGCGGATTCGAGTCTGCTGCGGCTGTTGCCGCGACACCTAGCGCGATTGCCAGCCCCAATGTTGCAGTCGCCTTCATCAGGGTCCTCTACAAGAACAAGACTTATTGGCCGAGCGGGTCGGGGCGCAGGGGCAGCGCTCGCGGTTCTGCGAGCCGCTTCAGCGAACGGTGTAGCGCTTTCTGTAGCGATTCGTTGTCCGGGGCGAGTTTGCGAGCCCGTTCGAGTTGGCCGACCGCGGTGGCATATTGCCCGGTGCTTTCAGCTCCACCTGCTCGCTGCCGCCGCGAACGGCTTTGACGAGTTGGTCAGCGGGGCGCCGTTCACGTCCAGCGGAGCGATCCCGCATGCCGCGTCCTCGCGGACTGGCGGCGCGCCTTGCGCGCTGAGGTTCGAGCCCAGCACCGTTGAGGCCTGACCCAGCGGATTCGTCGAAAATCGACGTTTCCAAGTAATTCCAACCGCTTAGGGATTCTACTGCCGGTCGGTTTCGGTCTGGACCCCGATCTCGGATCGATTTATCGAAGAAATGAGTGGACGTGGGAAATATATCCACGTAGTCTATGATGTATAAGTGGGAAAAATTCCCACCACTTGGGTGCGACGAACGCCCAATGACGAAGGAGTTCGAAGAACATGATGAATCAAACCATTCTCACGCTCACGCTGGTGGGCTTGCTGGTGGCCGGGCCCGTCCTGGGCTAGATCACACCCGCCGATCCCGTCTGTCTCTCAACTCAGAGTGTCGACGTCGACCCGCGCCGATCCCTGTTCGTCACCGAGTTGGACGTCCTGGAACAGGCTCTGTCTCTGGAAGACGTGATGACCGCTCTCGCCGACGACGTCGGTAACCCGAACTGGGGTCCCCTGACCATGTGGAAGCAGCTCTGGGACACCCAGAATCGCGAAAGCGATCACGATCTCGGCCTCGGGCCCAACTGCGATGACAGGGTCAATTCCGACGGCGAAGAGGTCATCAACGACTTTCCCATCCAGTGCCCGCGCAACGAGGGCATCGAGGTCCGTTTCGACCCCTTCGACTCGACGCTGGACAGCTTCTACAAGCCGATCGCACTGGTGAACCGCATGGATCTCGCTCCCATCGACGGCGCCAATTGCGGCGAGCATCGCGTGGTCTTCGCGCGCAGTGGTGGATCGCGCAATCTCATCATCTTCGAGGCCGTGCTGCCCAACCCCGACCCGGGGTGTGGGCTCGAGGGTTGCCGAAAGGTGGCCCGCTTCTGGGCGAGTCTGAGCCGGATCGATGACCCGGCACGACGGGCGAGGGCCCTTCGTCACTTCTACCTGCGTGGGTTCCCGTCTCGGGGTATCGAGCCAGTGATTCGCGCCGCGCACTTCGGGCCTGGCGCCGGACAGCTTCGAACCAACCAGTTCATGAGCGGTTCCGAGGACCAGACCTGGCAGCTGCGCGAGTTCAAGCTGGTCCAGGTCTGTCCCATCATTGGCGATTGCTTTCCGCAGTTCGTGCCGGTGACCGACAAGCACAACCCGTCTGGGGAGCTGTTCGGCTCGAACTCGTCGGATCCGCGGGCCATCCCGTTCAAGCGCCACTACCTGACGCAGGTGAGGAATCTCGCCAAGCCCGATATCAACAGCTTCTTCGCCGCGGCGCCCGACCGGTTCAACGCCGGCCAGAGCAACGCCCAGGGCATCGAGAACGACTACCCGCTCCACTTCGGCTCGAGCCCTCGTTTCGAGCGAACTCTCGCGCGACAGTTGCGGTGGTTGGGCAGTCCCCTGACCCCCGACCACCTGGTGCGTCGCTCCATGGCGCTGTCCTGCGCGGGTTGCCACCAGCTCAACAACAACCCGCCGGCAAATGATCTGGGCGAGGGGGTCGTTTGGCCGGCCTCTCTGGGCTTCGTCCACGTCAGCGAGTTCCAGACCGAAGTCATCAACGGCAGTGAGCAGTTCGTGATCTCCCCGGCTCTCGAAGACGTGTTCATCCCCCACCGTGAACGGGTGTTCGAGGACTACCTCAACGACGAATGCGACGAGTGCGAGACGGCGTTGAGCGACAGGTTCGATCCTCCGCCGCCTCCGGTGATCATGCTCGAGGATGGGGATCACCTGGAGGACGTCCTCACTTCGGACTCGGTGGGTGCTCTGGACAGCGAGCTGAAATCCGGCCTGCCCGCCGATTCCCTCGGTGGGGTAAGGACGGTTCACTGAGCGATCCCGGACCGGTGTGGAGGCCCCTGCCCAGGGCCTCCGCGCCGGTTCGCCAACGGCGTGGCGGGTGCTCCGCGGGGGGGGCCCGCCGCGGCCATGAGTGTGAAATTACAGATTCAGCCGGACCCCCTGTCATCATGACGACGGGGGACAATCCGGAGGATCAAGGTGACCGAAGATCAACGTGAGATCAGGCGAAAGAAGAGCGTCATTGAGTACGGCGAGCAGATCGGCCACGTCGGCAGGGTGTCGACGAGAGACTAGGCGCCCCCCAGAGACGTATTGTCGTTCGAGATCGTATTCGACGTTGCCCGTTTTCGTGTCGACCCACTGCACATCCAAGACATCCGTCGAGTTCCCATCCGGGCGACAGACGATGTCGATCGCGGCGGTCTGCGTCGAGCCGGCCAACGGAACCCCCAGCCCCAGGACGAGCCCCAAAGCCACGGATCCGAGCCGGCGTGTGAACCTCGAGACGCGAAAAGGCTAAAGCGTTGGGAATATCCCATGCTGGCGATTCCGAATCACCGGAATGTGGCGAGATCCCAGGCGGTCCATCTACTCTCCGACTCGACGGATTCCCTCGAGGAGCCGTCGGGCCCTCCGGACGGACGGGCTTCGCCGAGGGCCGTTCACCGCTAGATCGGTGGTCGACCCGGGCGAGAAAGGGATACACATTTCGACCCCGCGAGACATGTCGTCCCGCCGAGCCCCCCCCTTATTTGATCACACCAGGCCCGCCTTGCTGAAACCGCCGCTTGATTCGCATATCCTCGAAGACGGGTCGGGCGCCGACGGCTCCCCGAGCACACACCTAGCCGTACGGGCGGAGCGAGATGGGGCCCGGTTGAACCTCACGAGTGGCAGATCCCACAAGACGACCCCCCCCAGCAAGCGCGATGCGCGGAGGCCGGCAATGGCTGAGAACTCGACTACAGGGAATGCCTCGAACGATCGTTATGCCAACTACGTGCTGGGGACCTTGTTCTGCATCTATCTCTCGAGCCACATCGACCGGGGGATCCTCAACATCCTGCTCCCCGCGATCAAGGCGGAGTTCGGCGCGTCGGATACGGTGTTGGGGCTGCTGGCGGGACCGGCCTTTGCGATCTCCTACGTGTTTGCGGGCATCCCACTCGCGCGCCTCGCCGACCGCGGCTCGCGGATCAACATCCTCGCACTGTCGGTGGGCTTGTGGAGCTTGATGACGATGCTCTCGGGGGCGGCGCGGAGCATCCCCATGCTGGGCCTGCTCCGCATCGGGGTGGGCGTCGGAGAGGCGGGCTGTAGCCCACCCTCGCACTCCCTGATCTCCGACTACTTTTCAGTGGAGCGCCGCGGCCGGGCGATGGGGATCTACGCCATGGCGACCCAGGCGGGGGCGGCCTTCGGATGGTTGGTGGGCGGATGGGTCGCTGCGCTGCTCGGCTGGCGCTGGGCCTTCGTGGTGGCGGGCGTCCCTGGCATTCTGCTCGGACTGCTGACGAAGGCAACGGTGAAGGAGCCGCCCAGGGGAGGCACCGAGGGCGGACACGCCGACGTCGAGCCCATGCCCCTGCGCGAGGCCATCGCACACCTGCTCCGCCAGCGGTCCTATTTCTGGCTCCAGGTGGGCGGCGCCCTACACGCGGTCGCAGGCTACGGCCTCGCGGTTTGGGTCTCTCCCTTCCTGACGCGCATTCACGGCATGGAGCTGTATGAGATCGGCAGCTGGCTGGGTGTGATGGCGCTCGTCGTGGGCATGCCTGGCATGTGGCTGGGCGGCTTCCTGTGCGACCGGCTCTCTCCGCGAGATCCGCGCTGGTACCTGTGGATCCCCACGCTGTCGGCCTTGCTCTCCACTCCCTTCACGATTGCGTTCCTCTTCCTGGGTGAGCCCGTGCCCGCCCTGATCTGCTACGGGATTCACTCCCTGCTCGGGATGAGCTTCTCCGCCCCCACTTTCGCGATGACGCAGGCCGTCGTGAAGGTGCGCGCTCGCGCTTTGGCGGTCGCGGTACACCTCTTCCTGGTGAACCTCGTGGGACTCGGGCTGGGCCCCGTCATCATCGGCGGCCTGAACGACATGCTGCACGAGAGCATGGGCAACGAGGCGATTCGCTGGACGATGCTCCTCGCCGTACTCACCAACGCGGCGTCGGTCGCCTTCTACTTCATTGCCGCGCGAGCGGTGAAGCAGGACATCGAGAACCGGGACCGTTAGGTCGCGGTGGGCACCGGCAACCGGCTCCCGCGCCCTCGACTGCCCGTCACCGGAGTTTCTGTGGACACGAGTCCTCCACCCTAGTTCGTGGACTCGCTCGCCATCCCCGACGTCGTGAGCGCATTTTTACGGTTGCCAACGAGCCCATAGCTGCCAGTGGATGCATATCCCATGGGGCTCACGAGCTCTTTCGGCAGCGTTGGGCGATCTCCATCGGGCACGACAGAAATTGGTTCTCGACCTGCGGAACCCACCCCACGCTGAAGCCAATATCGTCATCGATCTGAACGAGGCGACCGGGGCGGGATTGCCATGGATCCAATACGACTGGCCTGGCGATGGAAATCTCGACGGTGTACCCGACGACAACCCGGGTGGCTGGGGGACCTTCGGGATCTACCACGGCAGCGATCGACTCATCTATATCCGCGAGATCTACTGAGGCCCGCCCCACAATCGATCACGGTGACCTCGGCCCTGTCGGTTCTGGGCTCGCCGATGCGGTGGCGTGCCGGTGGAGCCGATTTTCGACGGTGCCGCCCCGTTTTCGAGCCGGGTAGAACGAGCCGACCCAGCGGGCTACCCCATACTCTGAATGGGTGGATGAGATTCTCTACGCGCGAGGGGCGCTGCGCTTCGCGCGTGGGGGCCATGAGGGTCGATGAGGAAGGCGACGAATAGCGGTGGGCCGGAGGCCGGGAGCGTGTCGGCGCATGTGGCGCAGCTCGATGGCCTGCGTGCCTTCGCGGTTCTTTGCGTGCTGATCCAACACGGCTTTCCGGATCAATACGTCGTGAACCGCGTGTTTCCATGGGGCGATGCGGGCGTTCGGCTCTTTTTCGTGTTGAGCGGCTTTCTGATCACGCGCATCCTTCTCGATTGTCGAGGGCGGGGCGAGCGAGAGCCCAGCGCGCGGGGGATCTCCCTGCGACATTTCTATATCCGACGTGCGCTCCGCATCCTGCCCGTCTACTTCTTCGTTCTGGCCACGATGGCCCTGCTGGATGCGCCGGGTGTTCGGGACTCCTGGATCTGGCTCGCGACCTTCACCAGCAACTTCTTGTTCGCGAGCCTCGGGAGTTGGCCTGGCTTCATCAATCATCTGTGGACCCTGGCCGTCGAGGAACAGTTCTATCTGATCTGGCCCTGGGTGATCGCATTCGTGCCGCGCCGAACGCTGGTCATGGTCGTGATCGCCACCGTGGTGTCGGCACCTGTCTGGCGAGCGGTCAGTGTCGAGATGGGACACAACGCAATCGCGACGAGCATCTTGACCATCAGCTGCTTCGATTCTCTCGGAATGGGTGCGCTGCTGGCCATTGCGCGACACGCGTCGTACGGCTCCCCGATGCTTCTCGATTCATTGCGCCGCGCATCCCTGTTCGTGGGCGTGCCCCTTTTCATCGTGGCCGTCGGGCTCCACGCGGAGGGGCGTTTCGCGGCCGTCCAGCTCGTGATTCGCGATCTGGCCATGGCGCTCGTCTTCACCTGGGTCGTCGATCGCGCGTGCGATGGCTTTGGGGGCTGGATCGGACGTCTTCTGGCCTGGCGCCCGGTCCGCTATGTGGGAAAGATCAGCTACGGGATCTATCTCTACCATCGCTTCCTGCGCGGATTTCTCTTCATTCTGGTGACCGAAGGCTACCTGCCGCCGCCCTCGAGCTACCTGACGCGCTTCCTGCGCATCGCGCTCGGCTCGTTGATCATCGCGATGCTCTCGTGGCATCTATTCGAGGCACCGATCAATCGACTCAAACGGAAATTTCCCTACGAGAGAGCAGCCGGGCCAGAGAGCGAGCCCATTTGACATCGGTGGTGAGGTCGGACGCTCGGCGGAGCGCAGAAACGCTCTCGCCGCGAACGCAGATCAGACGGATCGGTTCTGGTTATCCGCCCGCGATCCAGATGGGCGACGTGACCGCGCGTTCCTGAATCGTCGCGGGGACTCCGGTGTGAAGCGGTTGCCCCAGGCGATTCGCGTCGAAGGTGCTCCAGCGGCAGGTCGGGATCTGCAATACCCGCGCGTAATAGAACACCGCTGCGTCGGGGGTATATGCGGGATCGCGCCAGGCGACGGAGAACTCGGAGGCGCCTTCGCTCGAGACCGGCTCGCATGTCTCGAGATCGGGCTCGGATGTCCGCTCCGGGCAGCGGTGGGTCCTTGGATCCGGCTTGGCCCCTTTCGCGCAAGCGATGTCGAAGACCTGCTCGTGGGTCTCTCCGTCGACGAGCCAGCCTTTCACGATCTGCAGGCGCTCGAGTTCGGCTTCGATCGGGTCCTTCTGGGCGGCGACCAGAAAGATCGGCGCTGGGGACGCCCCGCCGTGCGGGGCCCTTCTAACGAGAACGCCACCCATCGGTACGCCGCGCGAATATCCCGCGGCCGCGAAATCCCCGTTCGCCTCCGCTGGATCGAAGTCCCAGCCCGCGAAGAGTCGTATCCGAATGCGGGGTCCCGAGGTCGCGAAGGTCTCGCGCCGCCGGATCGCATCGAAGAGCGATTCGCGGGTATTCTCCTCGGCCCAGATTCCTGCGAGCCCGGCCGCGCCCCATCGGGTCACGGTCGAAACGAAGGGTGCTCGTTTCGGATGATCGAGTGTCATCCAAGACAGCCGTTTCTGGGCAGTCGCATCGCTGCGGCCGATTTTTCCCGTGTAGTTCCGTTCTTCGAAGGGGCTCGATGCGTTGTGTCCGTCGGTCGATCCGAGCATGCCGAGGGCATAGGGGTTGTGGCCGGTGCGCGCTTCGATCTGGAGGCCGCGCTTGAGTGCATCGCGCAGGTAGCTGCCCTTCGGGCGACTCGCGAGATCTGGCTGAGTGGATCGCCAGTCGGCGATCTCGAAGCTCGCCCACTCGTCGCCAGGGGAGAGCGCGGGGTGGGTTTCCGACTGCCCCTTGATCTGAAAGGCTTCGGCGACGGGCTCGTTTCGCGCACGCTGCTCAGCCCATTCGGCGTCGATCGGCCTTCCATCGTGGCGGCGGGCGGCAAACATCAGGCCGTTGCTGCCGTTGGCGTTATGCGGAATCGCAATGAGGTCACCATGGCGGTCGCGCATCTCGTCCATCCAGTCCCATAGGTCTTCGGGATTCGTGGACTCCATCGACGAGAAGGGGCGAGCTGGCGCCTCGCCGCCACGCAGGATCACGTTTCGATGCAGGTTCTGACCGTCTGGATTGGGCGAGTACTCGAAGCCGACGAAGGTCGTGAAAATGCCCGGTTGATTCTCCCGATTGGCGAGTTCGACGAGGCTTCGCCAGGCGGGACCGACGATCGAATCGGTGGTGAGTGCCGGAAGTACATCGCGGTCGATGAAACTCTTGAAGATTTTCTTCCAGGCGAGCCGCCGCAGGTCGATGTCCTTTCCCTTCCAGGATCGGATCAGGGGCTGCTTGCGAATCGGATGCTCTGGTTTCGATGCCGCGGGGGTCAGGCCCAGATATTCCGCGTGCTCGGTGAGGGCCATGAAATCCAGCGGGGGCCCCTCGAGTTGGATGGAGTTTCCCGAGAAGTGGGGAATCGATTCTCCCCGGGCATATCGATAGGCCGCCATCGGTCCGACGTTGACGCCTTCGGCAAAAGCGTCAAGGGACCAGCTCGAGTGGATATGCAGGTCACCGAAGTAGGCCTGCCTTTCGTGGGCGGGAATCGGGCCGTTTTCGAAGTCGCGACCCGGGTCGGTTTCGGTTGGCTTTGAACGCTCTGGTTTTTTCGTATCGCCTTTCGGCGCCCGTGTTTCGTCCACATCGGCGCTTGCCAAGACCACGAATCCGGTGAGTACCCAAGCCAGGAAGAGGGAGATGAGTTTCTGAAGGAGTTGATGGGGTCGTTTCACTCAGTCGCTTCCGTAGGCGGCGCCCCCGTCGACCTTGACGATCGAGCCGGTGGCATATCGCGAGGCGTCGCTCGCGAGATAGAGCGCCGCCCCCACGATCTCCTCGGGTTCGCCGCCTCGGCCGAGGGGCAGGGATCGGTTCATGCGTTCGATGACGGCTTCGGGCCAGGCCTTGCTGATATCGGTCATGAACGCGCCCGGCATGATGCAGTTGACGCGCACGCTCGGCGCGAAGGTCCGGGCAAAGCTCTTCGTGAGGTTGTGCAGACCCGCCTTGGCCGCGCCATAGGCGATCTCGCCGGAGGTCGCCTGGCTCGCGGCGATGCTTGAGACGCCGATGATCGAGCCGCCGCCGGCCTCTCGCATCGCGCTCCCGAGGACGGCCGTCAACCGAAAGGCCCCCTTCAGGTTCACTCCGATCACCTTGTCGAAGAGCGTCTCCGAAACGTCGAGGATATCGGCGTAGACCGGGGACATTCCGGCGTTGTTGACGAGCACATCGACTCGCCCGAAATGATCGAGCGCCCGGGAGGCCAAGGCGTCGCACTCGTCCCAATGGCCGACATGACATCCCACGGCGAGCGCTTTCTGGCCCGTCTCTTTTTCGACTTCCGCGGCGAGGGTCTCGCAGGCCGCAAGCTTGCGACTGGCGATCACGACATCCGCGCCCACCCGCGCGTAGGCGAGCGCGATCTCCCGACCGAGCCCGCGGCTGCCGCCCGTCACGACGGCGACCTTGCCGTCCAGGCGGAATTGTGAGGTCGGGTCCGGGGCGGAGGGCGACATGGTTGTCCCATCTTTCTGTTCGAGTTCACTTGGCCACTCGACGCGTCGATCCGCGTGCGAGCCGGAGACCATGGCGGCGATCGATGGATTGTCCCACCGTAGGGCCTCTGATCTTGCGGTCAAGTCGGGAGGCTGGGGTTTCAGTTCGAGCCCGGCCGAGTCGACCGCGACCTTCGGAAGGCTCTTGCGCAAGGAGTTCCCAGCAGATGGCCATCGATTTCAGCGTCGAACCCGAATTTCAGGAGCAGCTCGATTGGATTCGGGAATTCGTGGACACCGAAGCCGTTCCCATCGATCTGGCCTTCGCGGACCAGGAGAGGGTCCACGACAAGTCGCATCCGCTGCACGATGAAGTGATTCGACCACTTCAGGAGAAGGTGAAAGCGCGGGGGCTCTGGGCGTGCCACCTGGGCCCCGACCTCGGTGGCCTCGGGTATGGCCAGACCAAGCTCGCCCTGATGAACGAGATTCTCGGTCGCTCGGGCTGGGCACCGAGCCTCTTCGGTTGCCAGGCGCCGGACTCAGGCAATGCCGAGATCATCGCGCATTACGGAAGCGATGATCAGAAGGAGATGTATCTCGCACCGCTGCTCGACGGAAAGATCTCTTCTTGTTATTCGATGACGGAACCCCAGGGTGGAGCGGATCCGAGTGTATTCGAGTGCCGCGCCTATCGAGACGGCGACGACTGGATCATCGATGGCGAGAAATGGTTCTCGTCGAGCCTGGGCTGGTCGAAATTCGCGATCGTGATGGCCGTTAGCAATCCCGACGTGCCGATCTATCAGGGGGCATCGATGTTCCTGGTGCCGACGGATACGCCCGGGATCGAAATCCGGCGCGAGGTCGGCATGGCCCACGAAGCGATCGGGCAGGGCGGACACCCCTACGTTCGATACGACAAGGTGAGGGTCCCCAAGGAAAATCTTCTCGGTGGAGAAGGGCAGGCCTTCAAGATCGCGCAGACGCGTCTTGGGGGTGGACGACTTCATCACGCGATGCGCACGGTCGGCTCGGTGCGGCGACTGCTCGACATGATGGCCGAACGTGCCATCAGCCGCGTGACGAAGGGCTCGCTCCTCGCGGACAAGCAGGGTGTCCAGGAGATGCTGGGTCGCACCTGGCTCGACCTCCAACAATTCCGGCTGCTCGTGCTGCACGCCGCCTGGACCGTCGACCAGGTGGGTGGGGCGGCGGCGCGGACGGAGATCGCCGCGGTCAAGGTCGCCACACCCCAGGTCTATACCGATGCGGCCTATCGCTGCATGCGCCTGCACGGCGCGCTGGGTGTTTCGAATGAGATGCCGATCGCGAATCTGTGGCTGATGGGTGCGTCATTGGGTCTCGCGGACGGTCCTTCCGAGGTTCATATGACGACGATCGCCAAGCACGTGCTCAAGAATGTGGAGCCGTCCAAGACGGGTTGGCCGAGCGAACACCTACCGGAGCGGCGAGAGGCGGCGCGCAAGCGCTTCGCCCACCTGCTCGAGCATGAGATGGGCAACGCTTGACGCCGAGATCTCAGCCTCGGGTGGATCGGAGGCGGTGTTTCTGGATCTTGCCGCTCGCCGTACGGGGCAGCGACCCAGCGACCACGAGCTTTCTGGGCAGCTTGAAACGCGCGAGTCGTGTCGAGAGCCACTCGAGGATCTCGTCCGCAACGATCTCGCGTCCCGCGCGCGCGACGACGTGGGCGTGGCCGACCTCGCCCCATTCGGGATCCGGGACCCCGACGATCGCCGCTTCTTCGATCGCTGGGTGATCGATCAGGGCCGCTTCGATCTCGGCGGGATAGACATTCTCACCGCCCGAGATGAACATCTCGCGCGCGCGACCGACGAGGGTCAGGTCGAACGCATCGTCCCGGGTCGCGAGATCCCCGGTTCGGAGCCACTTCCCGCGCAAGGTCTCCGCCGTCGCCTCCGGCCGCTGCCAATAGCCCAGCATCCGAATCGGACCGGCGACGACGATCTCACCGATCTCGCCGGGGCGCACATCGCGCCAGCCCTCGATCGCTCCCTCGATCGTCGCGGGGTCGATCAGGCGGATCTCGGCGTGATGAACGGGGCGACCGACGCTGCCCGCCTTTACGAGGGCGCGTTCCGAATCGAGGCAGGTCAGGATCGAGGTCTCCGTCTGGCCGTATCCTTGTTTCATCAGCAGGCCGCGTCGATGGAAGGCACGAATCAACTCGGCCGGGGCCGCGGCACCCGCGGTGAACGCGAAGCGCAGCGAGGGTGGTGGCGCGGCGACGGGTTCAGCGGCAACGAGCGCCTCGAGCAGCCGTTGATGCATCGTCGGGACGCCACCGAAATAGGTCACCCCCTCGCTCGCGATCGTGCGCCAAACGCGTGGCGCATCGAAGCCCTCCTGGATCACCAACCCGGCGCCGGCGAAGATCGCGGGAATCGCCAGGATCTGCAGGCCGAGCGAATGAAAGAGCGGGGCGACGACGAGCACGCGGTCGACGGGCTCGATGCCGAAGAAGCGCATCGCGTTGAGGCTGTTGTAGAGCGTCTTCCGAAGCGGCAGTAGCGCACCCTTCGGCTTGCCCGTGGTGCCGGAGGTGTACATCAGGATCACCGGATCCTCGGAACCGGCCTCGCGCGAAAGATCCGTGGGTGCGGACGAGGCGAGTACTTCTTCATAGGCATCGTCTGCCGCCAGGGGAAGACCCTTCGGCGTCGATTCAGCACCGCCGACTTCGAGTACCTGTGGCGCGTCGAGCACCATCCCGCCGATCGCCGCGTGCGCCCGGGCGCGCCAGGCGGACTCGACGAGCAGGATGCGCGGCGTGCTGTCATCGAGCTGGAAGGTGACCTCGGCGGGTGTGAGTCTCGCATTGACGGGGAGAGCGATCGCGCCGAGGCGCGCCGCGGCGAAGAGGGCTTCGAGCGTTGCGCCGCGATTGCCCAGCCAGAGGGCGATGCGGTCGCCGGCCTCGACACCGCATTCGCGAAACCACGACGCGAGACGAGCGACGCGATCCTCGGCCGCCGCGTAGTCGCAGCGGCGATGATCATCGGCCCAGGCGAGTGCCGCCGGAGCCGTCTCGGCCCAATGGGTCACCCAGCGGCCCACGTTGTGGTCGAGGAAACGATTCATGGCGGAGGCGGAGAATACCGGGTGGTGAGGTCCTTGGCATTTGCAGCGGACGAGCCCCTCGAAGAAGCCGATCCGCTGCGCATGCGGGCCCCGGCGATGGGGCGGTATCCTCGGGCCATGCTGGAACCGGATTTCAGAGAGACGCTCGAGGCGCTCGCTGTGGGGGATGGGCGATTGCTCGTCGCGGTGTCCGGTGGGCGAGATTCGATGGTGCTGCTCGATCTGTTCCGGCGTGCCCGCGTCGCGAGTCGTCTCGAACTCGTGGTGGCGCATGTGAATCATGGATTGCGCGGCGAAGCATCCGATGCCGACGAGCGGTTCGTGCGCGAGGGGGCCGAGCTTGCCGGGCTCGGTTTTCAGTCGATTCGTGTCGAGCCCGAGGCCGATCGCGTGACCTCCAATAGCCGTTCCCGCCCCACCCTTGAAGAGGCCGCTCGCAACCGACGCCGATCGGCACTCCTCTCGGTCGCCGACGAGGGCGACTGCGACTGGATCGCGACCGCCCACCACGCCGGTGATCAGGCGGAGACCGTGTTGTTGCGCATCTTGCGGGGAACCGGCCCGGATGGACTCGCGGCGATGGCGGAGCGGAGTTCGGATGGGCGCTGGCTCCGTCCGCTTCTCGGGGTCATGCCCGGGGAGATCGAGCAATGGGCGAGACGCCACGCGATCGCCTGGCGTGAGGACGAAAGCAATCGGGATCGTCGCTTCGCGCGCAATCGCCTGCGGCACGATTGGATTCCGGGTCTCTGCGAGACTTTCAATCCGCAGCTCCTCAGGACCCTGGGCAATCTGGCCGAAGCGGAGAGGAGGGACCGCGAGTGGATCGACGGTCTCGTCCGCGAAGCGGTCAAGGAGCGCATCGAGATTGGTCCCGCCGGTATCCAACTCGCGATCGATGGATGGCATGAGACGCCGGATGCGCTCGCGCGTCGGTTGGTGCGATTTGCGCTCGTCGAGGCGGGACTCGGCCGCGATATCACGCGCGCCCATCTCACGCGCGTGCTCGAGTTCCTACGTCGGGGGCGAGCGGCGGGTCGGGAGAAAAGGATTGAGCTTCCCGGGGGGGTCATATTGCGCCGATTGGACAACGCCTTCCTGCTCTCGACCGATCCGGCGTAAAAGAGGATGGGCGGTCGCGAAAATGCTACGGTACCCAGGCGACAATGAACAGATTTTCAGATTTTCGGCACATACCCCCCCCTGCCGGAATCCGATCGGGCTCCGGCTGCGTCCAGGGCCGGTGCTGGGTCGGAGAAGCGGAGAGAGGATCAACCGTTTTCGGGATATCGGGCTGGGGGAAGGCCAAGCCCTCCGCGGGGTCGGCTTGAAGTCGGCGCGGGCAGAACCCGCCGCAATTGGGCAGGGTCTCAATCAGTCTGGAAGCGAATCCGTAGAGCCCCCCCGATCCTTGCCCGCTGACCGTCGGAATCTGCACGTCCAGCCGGACCGTTGCTCGCAGAAGCGGACCTCGAAGAGCGAGGCCCGCGTCGAAGACCCGCCCGTTGATCGGAGCAAGGTGTGAATCAGCAGTTTTACAAGAACCTGGCCCTGTGGGTCGTGATCCTGGTGGTCATGCTCCTTCTCTTCACGACGTTGAAGCAGAACGAGACGGTGCCGCCCCAGATCGCGCTCAGCGAATTCATGGAGCAGGTCGAGACCGGCCAGGTTGATTCGGTCATGATCGAAGAGGGAAATATCGCTGGGAAATATGCCGACGGTCGCAAGTTCACGACCTACGCCCCGCCGGCCTCCATCGACAATGAATTCCTCGCGGACCTGCGCGAACGCGGGATCAACACCGAGATCAAGCCGCGAGACGAGGGGAGTTTCTGGCGACAGATCCTGATCATGTGGTTCCCGCTGGTCCTCTTCATCGGCCTGTGGATCTTCTTCATCCGCCAGATGCAGGGTGGCGGCGGCAAGGCGATGAGCTTCGGCAAATCGAAGGCGCGGCTGCTGACCGAGAATAATCAGTCGGTGACCTTCAAAGACGTCGCGGGCATCGAAGAGTCGAAGGCCGAACTCGAAGAGATCATCGAATTCCTGCGCGAGCCCAAGAAGTTCACCCGCCTCGGCGGCCGGATTCCGAAGGGCGTTCTGCTCGTGGGTCCGCCGGGTACGGGAAAGACGCTTCTCGCAAGGGCTGTCGCGGGCGAGGCGGGCGTTCCCTTCTTCTCGATCTCCGGATCGGATTTCGTCGAAATGTTCGTCGGCGTCGGCGCTTCACGCGTTCGCGATCTCTTTCTTCAGGGCAAGAAGCAGGCTCCCTGCATCATCTTCATCGACGAGATCGACGCCGTCGGTCGTCATCGCGGCGCCGGGATGGGCGGGGGGCACGACGAGCGCGAGCAGACCCTGAATCAGCTGCTGGTCGAGATGGACGGCTTCGAGAGCAATGAGGGCGTCATCCTGATCGCAGCGACGAATCGCCCCGACGTGCTCGACCCCGCGCTCCTGCGCCCGGGCCGATTCGACCGGCGCGTGGTGGTGCCGCGTCCCGATCTCAAGGGTCGGCTCGAGATTCTCAAGATTCATACCCGTCGGGTCCCGCTCGCGGAGGATGTCAATCTCGAACTTCAGGCTCGGGGAACCCCTGGCATGGTCGGCGCGGATCTGCAGAACCTGGTGAACGAGGCGGCGCTTCTGGCGGCCCGACGCGACGCGACGCGGGTGGCGCATCGCGATTTCGAGGACGCCAAGGACAAGGTGATCATGGGCACCGAGCGCCGCAGCATGATCATGTCCGACGAGGACAAGCGGATCACGGCCTATCACGAGGCGGGACACGCGCTAATTGCGATGCTCACTCCGGATGATTCGGATCCCGTCCACAAGGTGACGATCATTCCTCGCGGAATGGCGTTGGGCCTGACGCAGACGCTGCCCGAAGCGGATCGTTTCAACTACACCGAGGTGCAGATCCACGCTGTCATCCGGTACATGATGGGCGGTCGGGCCGCCGAGGACATCGTCTTCGGCCACTTCTCGACGGGTGCCTCGAACGATTTGCAGCAGGCGACCGGCTGGGCGCGCAAGATGGTGACCGAGTACGGCATGAGCGAGGGGCTCGGGCCCGTTTCCTATGCGGATAGTGGCGGCGACGTTTTCCTCGGCCGCGATCTCGCAACGCGCAAGGATTATAGCGAGCAGAAGGCTCGAGAGATCGACGACGAGGTGTCGATCATCCTTTCCGGCAAATACGATGAGGCCCGTGTACTCCTGGTCGATCATCGGGAGCTGCTCGACACACTTGCGGAGACACTGCTCGAGCGCGAGACGCTCGAGGGGCCGCAGCTCGATCTGCTTCTGCGCGGGGAGCCCCTTCCGGAACTCAATGTCGATGCGGCCGGCGGCGAAGATTCCTCCGCTCGATTGCCGCGTGAGGAACGGGACGGCAATCGCGCGGGCGACAAGGCGGGTGGGAATATTCCCGACCCCGAACCGATGCCGAGCTGAATGAGGAACCGACGGGCGCTTTCGCGGGCTGATAGAGAGAGGGGCGAGCAGAGGGGGCGAGCGCGTTGATCACGGTGTTGTGGGAGTTCGGGGCGGACCTGGCGGAGTTTTTCAACTCCCGATTCGACCCCTTCCGCGATGGAATCGACATCCTGCTCGTGACGGCCGGAATCTACTGGCTGCTCCTGTTGATTCGCGGCACGCGCGCGATTCAGATCCTCGTGGGCATGATCGTGTTGATCGCCCTTTCGTTGGCGTCTCAGCTCTTTCAACTCGCGGCGCTCGGACTGATTCTCTCGCGTCTGCTCGAACCCGCCGTCCTGATCATCGTCATCCTGTTCCAGAACGATATCCGTCGCGCGCTGGCGCGAGTCGGGCGCGGTTTTTTCCCGTCCTTCTCGGCGGACCAGGAGATCCAGGTCGTCGAGGAGATCGTGCGCACGGCCGGAGGGCTGTCTCAGCGTCGCCACGGTGCATTGATCGTGCTCGAGCGGGAGAGCAACCTCGGCGATCTGATCGAGGCGGGCGTTCCGGTCGATGCACAGCTTTCGAAAGAGCTCCTGGCGAGCATCTTTCAGCCTTCGTCACCCATGCACGATGGTGCGGTCGTGGTGCAGGAGGGACGTGTTTCCTCCGCGGGTTGTATTCTCCCACTGACATTGCGCACCGATCTGCCCGAGGGTCTCGGCACTCGGCATCGGGCTGCGGTCGGGATTACGGAAGAGACCGATGCGCTCGTCGTGGTCGTTTCGGAGGAAACGGCAAAAATCTCGGTCGTGTTGGGCGGGGAGATGCTGCGCGGGCTCGAAGCCCCGCAGCTTCGTGAGGTCCTGCGGGACGTGCTCGGCGGAGAACGAACGGAATTGCCCGAGATTTCGGAGATGACCGGCCGGCTCGAGGTGGCCGAGGGCCCGGAATCGGGCCAGGCGAGCGCGGGCTAACGGAATCGAGCGGACGGGCGTCTGGCCCGTGGCGAAATGATGGGCCGGTGGCCGTGATGGCGGCGCGGGTCTGAAGGGGGGCGAGCGACCGATGGCGTCGCGTTTTCAGAATTTGCGGCCAGGTGTTCTCATCCTGGCCCTCGCGATCAGCGTCTTCATCTGGGCTGTCGCTCAGGGCACTTCGAGCGTGATCCAGTCCTTCGACGTCGAGGTCGAGTTGGTGGGCGTTGAGGATGGCCTGGTGATCACCGACCAGAGTTCGGACGAGATCAACGTGCGTTTGCGCGGGAGTCGAGCGTCGCTGCGCAATCTCAATACGGATCAGCTGAAATACCGCGTCGATGCGGATGGTGGGAAGCCCGGGGTCGCCGTCTACGAGGTGGACGTCGAGACCATCGATCATCCGACGGGGACACAATTCGTGGGGTATTCCCCGTCGAGATTGAAGGTTCGTTTTGAAAAACGAGGTCGCAAGGCGGTGGGTGTTCGTGCCGAAATAGAGGGCGTACCCGCGCCGGGATTCCACGTCGCCGGTGTCGAGATCCAGCCCGAGAAGGTCTGGCTCGAAGGAGCGCGAAGCCAGGTCATGCGACTGAACGAAGTGGCGACCGAATCGATCGATATCGCTGGCCTCGCGGCCAGCGCCCAGCGTGAGGTTCGTCTCGTATTGGGTGGGGGCACCGTCTGGGCCGAGGACAATAAGCCGGTTCAGGTCGAGGTCCGGATCGAGCCCGATCCCGTCCCCGATCCGGTCCCCGATCTCGAGGACCAGGATCTCGGAGATCCGCGCCTGGCGGAGCCGGCATGAGCGAAAAGCGAATGCGCAGGCTCTTCGGCACCGATGGCATTCGCGGAACGGCGAATATCCATCCGATGACACCGGAGGTCGCGCTCGCCCTGGGCCGCGCGATCGCCCACGTCTTTCGCGAGCGCGAAGGTGAGCACAAGCGGATCCTGATTGGCAAGGACACGCGGCTATCGGGCTATATGTTCGAGGACGCGCTTGCCGCGGGAATCTCTTCGATGGGCGTGAACGTGATTCAGGTGGGCCCCGTTCCGACCCCGGCGCTCGCGTTCCTGACCCGCGATATGCGTTGCAACGCTGGTGTCATGATCACGGCCAGTCACAACGCCTATCAGGATAATGGCATCAAGTTCTTCGCCGCCGATGGGTTCAAGCTTCCCGACGAGGAGGAGGCCCGAATCGAAGAGATGATCGAGACGGGCGAGGCCTCCAGGATCGCGGCGCCGCCGGACGAGATCGGGCAGGCTCATCGGATCGAAGATGCGCGCGGTCGTTATGTTGTCTACCTGAAGAATACTTTTCCGCGAGATCTGACGCTCGAAGGGTTGCGGGTCGTGATCGACTGCGCGCACGGCGCAGGCTATCGCGTCGGGCCGACGGTGCTCGAGGAGTTGGGCGCCGAAGTCTTCGAGATCGGAACCGAGCCCAATGGGCGCAATATCAACGAGGAATGCGGCTCGCTCTTTCCCGAGCGCGCGGCCGCCAAGGTCAAGGAACTTCGTGCGGATGTCGGGATCGCACTCGATGGCGATGCCGACCGCGTGGTCGTGATCGACGAATGTGGCGAAATCTTCGACGGCGATATGCTGATGTGGCTCTGTGCGCGAGACATGAAGATGCGCGGAACCCTCGCACATGACACGGTCGTAGGTACCGTTATGAGCAATCTGGGATTCGAGAGGGCGCTCGATTCGATCGGTGTGGATTTGCTTCGCACGCAGGTCGGTGACCGCTATGTCGTCGAGGAGATGCGAAAGGGCGGCTTCAACCTGGGAGGGGAACAATCCGGGCACATCCTTTTTCTGGACGACTCGACAACTGGCGACGGCATGATGTCCGCTCTCCAGATCCTTGCGCTGATGGTGCGGAGTGGGCGGCGCTTGTCGGAACTGAACGAGGGCTTCGAACGACTTCCTCAGGTGCTGGTGAATATCCGGGTGGCCGAAAAGCGCCCGTTCGAAGAGTTGCCCTCCGTGCAAGAGGCCATCGAAGAAGTGGAGGGCGAACTCGGCGATGCCGGGCGCGTGCTGATCCGGTACTCGGGAACGGAACTCAAAGCGCGAGTCATGGTCGAAGGTCGAGAGGAGCCGCGGGTACACGAGATCGCGAATCATCTGGCGAGCAAGCTCAAGAACGCACTCGCCGGAGCCGGGTGAGTCGTGCGCGTCGTCGTCTCCCTCGATAGTTGGCCCTCATTGCGCGATTTCGCTGGTGACGATCGATGCGATCTCGTTGCGGCGGCGAGCCTCGCTGAACTCGCTGGCGTCGATTCTCTGAGACTCTCGATCAATGAGGATCTCTTGCCGGTTCGGGAGACGGATGTCGACACGCTTCGTCGGGCGGCGTCCTTCATGGAACTCCGCATGCCGGTCTCGCAGAACCTTTTGAAGGTGCCGCTCGAGGCGCGGCCCGATCGGGTGGTGCTCGTCGGCGAACGACATGAAGCGACGGCGGTGGCGCCGCCGGTAGACGCGAGGGGTTCCGGCGCGGCCCTGGGAAGCGTATTGCGTTCGCTCGAGGATGCGGGGATCGCTGCGAGTGTGCGCGTCGCTCCGGAGCTCGACGCGATTCGTGCAGTACACGCCCAGGGTGTTTCGGACGTGGAGTTCTTTACCGGTCATCTCGTGGACCTCCCCGATGCGGAGCGTCGCAACGCCCTGGTCGCGCTCGGTGACACCACGCGGCTGGCCAGCAAACTTCGGTTGGTGATCGCCGTCGCCGGCGGATTGGACGATCGCAACGTTCGAGAGGTGCTCGAAGCCGCACCCACCGCGGAACGTGTGGTGTTTGGCCGGGGGCTCGCGCGGCGCGCATTGTTGGTCGGCCTGGATCGCGCGGTGCGTGATTTTCGCGACCGGATGCGTTGACCCGAGTTCTCTGGTTCTCTTCGATCACGGCGCGCGGGAGTTCTTGGCTACGCTCGATCCTCAGGCATTTTCGGTGGAGCGTTTTTGGGGAAGGCCCGATGAGTCATTCGACCGGACCGGCCGGTGAAAAACAGGAAAAGCGGCTGCAGCCGCGACCGCAGTCGCTTCACCGTCGCGGCATCTGGTCGCTCGTGACCGCCGCCGAGATGCAGGCCCTCGATCGGCAGACGATCGATCGGCGAGGCGTCCCCGGCGAGATCCTGATGGAGAGCGCGGGACGTTCGCTGTTGTCGCCGACGCTCTCGCTTCGGCGCGAGAGTGAGCGATCCGGGGCGGCGGTTCGCGCGGTCTGCGGCGTGGGCAATAACGGCGGCGACGGTTTTGTGCTCGTTCGCCACCTGTGCGCCGAAGGGATTGCCGCCGAGGCGATCCTGATCGGTGATCCCGAGCGGCTTCAACCGGATGCGGCGAGCAACTGGGCCCGGCTCGAGCGCGCGGGCTGTCCACGACGCGTCGTCGACCCGGAAGATTCCGATTTCGACTGGGCTGCACTTCTCGCCGATACGAGTGTCGCGATCGACGCACTCTTCGGCACCGGGCTGAAGCGAGAGATCCGGGGCGGCTTCGCGCGTCTGATCGATTCGCTCGCTTCGGCGCGACGTGCCGGGCTTCGCGTGCTCTCGGTCGATCTCCCCTCCGGAATCGATGCGGATACGGGGTCCGTTCTCGGGACGGCGATCGTGGCGGACCGGACCGTGACGATCTCGCTTCCGAAGATCGGTCTCGCCCTCGAGCCTGGGGCGAGTCACGCGGGGGGGATCGTCGTCGCGCGCGTGGGAATAGATGATCCGGATCCACAACGACTTCCGCGTGTCGAGCTCTGGAACGCGATCGCGGCGGCCGAACGATTCCCGTCGAGGGCGGGGTTAGGACGTGCCGCGCACAAGGGCAGTTTTGGTCACGTGCTCGTCGTGGCGGGGTCGTCGGGGAAGACCGGGGCGGCCGTGCTCTGCGCGCGGGCGGCGGCGCGGGCGGGCGCGGGGCTGGTGACGCTGGCCCATCCATGTGGTGTCGAGTCCGAGCTGGGGGCGTTGCCCGCCGAAGTGATGAGCGCCCCAGTCGCGGCGACACCCGATGGTCATTTCGCTCGTGCGGGGGAGAAGGCGATCGAAGAGTTGCTGGCTTCGCGTGACGTGGTCGCATTGGGACCGGGGATCGGGCTCGACTCGGAGACGGTCGATCTGATTCGGCGGCTCGTTGTCGTGTTCGATCGCCCGATGGTCGTCGATGCCGATGGATTGAACGCGCTTCAGGGGCAACTCGAGCTTCTCCACGAGCGGGCCACGCCTGCCATTCTGACACCGCATCCCGGTGAGGCGGCGCGGCTTCTCGACACGACGGCGGGTCGGTTGAACGCGGATCGCGTCGGGGCGGCGTGTGAACTCGCGGAGCTGAGCCGTTCGATCGTTGTGCTCAAGGGCGCGCGAACCGTCGTGGCGAACCCGCAACGTCGCAGCCTGATCATTCCAACCGGTGGTCCCGTTCTGGCATCCGGAGGAACGGGAGACGTCCTGACGGGCATCATCGCGGCTCTGCTCGCGGCGGGTCAGGAGAGTTTCGAGGCGGCGGCACTCGCCGCCTGGTGGCATGGCGCGACCGCGGACCGGTTGCCTGCGAGCCGAGTCGGGTTTGGCCTGCTTGCGAGTGAACTCGCGGATGCGTTGCCCGCGTCGGCGGCGACCCTCGTCGCGTACGCTTCGGATCGGGCGGGCCGAGCGGTCGATTCGCCGGTGGAACCGGAAACCGAAAAGGAGGAGCTGGGTGGAGACCTGGACCTTCGATTCCCGGGGCCCTGACGAAACGCTCGAAATCGGTCGCGAACTCGGGCGATCGATCGGCGTCGACGGGCTCGTGATCGCGCTCCTCGGTCCTCTCGGTGCGGGCAAGACGGTCTTCGTCAAAGGCCTGGCCGAGGGCCTTGGGGTCGATCCTCGCGCGGTCTCGAGCCCGACCTTCGTGATCGCCCAGCAATATGGGGTGCGCGAGGGTCCCGAGATCCTGCACCATGTCGATCTCTATCGGCTCGAATCCGAGGACGAACTCGAAGCAGTGGGCTTCTACGACATGTTCGCGCCCGGAGCGGTCCTGGCGGTGGAATGGGCGGATCGTTTTCCCGGTGCCCTCGGTCGGGAGCTGCTCTCGATCGAGTTCGAGGGACCTTCGGCGGAGGAGGGTCCAGACTCTTTCGAGTCGGGGCTTGGGGTCGCGCGTGCGGGACCGCTGCGCCGGGCCAGGGTGACCGCCGGGGGGGAGGCCGCGCGGCGAGTCCTTTCGGATTGGGCCGATCGCTTCGAGGCTTCCACACCCGCTCCTGACTCGCGCCCGGGGATGGGCTCGTTCATCGAGATGCGGCTGGGGCTGACCTTCGTGCTCGCCCTCGCGTTGTGGATCCCGGCTGGCGTCGACCTCTCCAAGGATCCCCTCCCGATCTGTCCTTCCCTGCTCGCATCGGGATCGGACGAATTGGGTACATCGCGCGCTATGTGTCTCTCGGGGGCCGCTTCTGCGGGTGTTGCCGTCGCCGAGATCGAGACCGGTTTCGAGGGTGTCGGCCGGCTTCTCGTCGGGGATCGAATCGATCTGAATCGCGCCGGGGCGAGGCTGCTCGAGACCTTGCCCGGAATCGGAGCGAAACGCGCCGCGGCGATCGTCGCCGCTCGCCGCGAACGGGCCTTCATTTCGGTGGCGGAACTCGAGCGCGTATCGGGCATTGGGCCCAAAACGCGAGCTCGACTCGAGCGATGGCTGCGCGTTGAAGCGGCGCGTGGGGCAGGGGTGACTCGCGATGGCTGAAGCCGGCCCGTCGTGGCGATCCGGCGCGGACGAGGGAGAGGGGCTCGCGGGCCGTCTGGCTGCCCGCGTGGCCTGGCTTCAGCGCGAGCTGTGGCTACACGATTCGGAGGAGTCGTGGGCCCTGCGGTTCTTGCGTTCGAGTGCGCAGCTGGTGGCGCTCACGATGCGTGGTTTTCAGACGGATCAGCTCCTGCTTCGCGCGAGCGCGCTGACCTATGTGACCGCGCTCTCCGTGATCCCGATGCTCGCCGTCGTGATCGCGATCTTGGGCATCGTCGGGGGGGACGAAACCCTCGTCGAATTCGCGATCGACCAACTGACGACGGTGGCGCCCGAAGTTCGAGAGACGGTGCGCGGCTACGCGGCCGGGGTCGATTTCAGAAGCTTTGGAACGATCGGTGGCGCCGTGGTCTTCGGGATGGCGATCTTTGCGCTGCGTCATCTGGAGGCGACACTCAACGATATCTGGGGGGTCGTTGCTCCGCGCAGCTGGGCGCGTCGTTTTTCGGATTATCTGGCTGTGATGGTCGTGGCTCCGGTCTCGACCGGCGTTGCGGTCAGTCTCGCGACCACGCTTCAGAGCGGTCAAGTCGTCGGTTGGCTCCTCGAGGATCCCCTCTTTGCACGGATCTACGGTCTCGGTCTCGCGCAGGTTCCGGTTCTGGTTCTCTTCGCGGGTTTTACATTCCTCTTTTGGTTCTTCCCCAATACGGAGGTCCGGATTCGCGCGGCCGCTCTGGGCGGGGCGGTCGCAGCCATTCTCTTCGCGACCGCGCGAACGGTCTATGTCGAGTTCCAGATCGGGGCCGCGACCTATCAGGCGGTTTTCGGTGCGCTCTCGGCGGTGCCGCTGATCCTGGCCTGGCTTTATGCCTGTTGGGCGGTCCTGCTGCTGGGGGCGGAGGTCGCTTTCGCGGCCCAGAATCTGGCCTTCGCGCGTCGCGAGATGCGCGCAGGTGATGCGAGTGTTGCGGAGCAGGAGGTGGTGGCGCTCGAGATCGCGGTCGAGATCGGGAGTCGATTCCGGGCGCGGCTGGATCCGCCCAATGCGGAGAATCTCGCGGATGCCCTCGATGCCCCGATCCGTCTCGTGCGCAGACTCTGTGAGGATCTCGAGCGAGCGGACCTGCTGCGCTCCGTGCAGAGCGGGGATGGCAAGGATGCCGCCTACATGCCGGCGGCGCCTCTTCGCGACCTGACCCTGGGGGCGGTCTTGCGAGCCCTGCGCGGCAGCGCGGAGGGCATCGGTCGCAACACGGACGTCGCGCGGACCCTGGACGAACTCGAGGGCGCCCGGAGCCGAATCGCGGATGAAACGACCCTCGAATCTCTGTGTACAGGGCGCGAATCTCCGAACGCCGATCCGAACGCTTGAATCCACGTTCTCCGGGGCTACGGTGCGCGCGTCGGGCCGGAAGAACCCGGCTCGATGGACCTCTTCCTGGGATCGAGGGTGCGACTGAGGATTCATGAGGATCTATCTCGACCACAACGCCACCACGCCGATTCGCCCCCAAGTTGCGGAGGCGATGAGCGCTGTCCTGCACGCCGAATTCGGTAATCCTTCGAGCGTCTACGAAGAGGGTGCGGCCGCTCGGGCGCGGGTCGAGTCCGCTCGAGCACAGGTCGCCGCCCTGCTGGGCGCCGACACGAGCGGGATCCGTTTTACGGCGGGGGCCACCGAGGCCAATAACACGCTTCTCTTCGGGTTGCTCGAGCCCGGTGACCACGTCGTGACCAGCGCGGTCGAGCATCCGTCGATTTCGGAGCCCCTCGGCCTTCTCGAGGGGCGCGGCATCCGGGTCACGCGTGTCTCGCCGGATGGGGATGGTTGTCTCAGCTCGGGCGCGGTCCTCGACGCGATCGGCGAAGGGACCCGGCTCGTATCGATCATCTGGGCCAACAACGAGACGGGCTCGCTGCAACCCATCGAGGAGATCTGTGCGGAGTGCCGCCGGCGCGGCGTCCTCTTCCATAGCGACGCGACCCAGGCGGTTGGGAAGACGGCGATCGACCTCGCTCGCGTCCCCGCGGATTTTCTCTCCTCGTCGGCCCATAAACTCGGGGGGCCAAAGGGCGTGGGCGCTCTGGTCGCGCGGGACAATACAGCGCTTCCGGCTTTCCTCCATGGGGGTGGGCAGGAGCGTGGGCTGCGTGGGGGGACGGAGAACGTCGCGGGCATCGTCGGGTACGGGCTGGCTTGTGAACTCGCTCTCGTCGATTGCGCCCAACGCGAAGAGTCCTACGGCAAGCTTCGCGATCGGCTCTGGATGGGCATTCGGGCAAGCATCGAGAACGTCCGCTGGAACGGGAACCCGGCGCGCGTGCTCACGAATACGCTGAATGTTGAGTTCAGCGGCCTCGCCGGCGAGGTGCTCGTCCAGGCACTCGATCTCGAAGGCGTCGCCGTCTCGGCGGGGGCGGCTTGTCATTCTGGCTCGATCGAACCGTCGAAGGTCCTGACCGCGATGGGGCGCACGCCAGAGGAGGCTCGGGGAAGTCTGCGTTTCTCGGTCGGGTGGGGCGTCGACGAAGCGCAGATCGACCGCGTGGTCGGATTGCTCGCGCAGATGGTTCCGCGGGTGCGGGCGGTCGATTCGCCATGAGCGAGTCGTTCGCTGTGGAAGGAGCAGAAGCTTGAGCGATTCGGGTTCCGGCGAGCGGGTCGTCGTCGCGATGTCGGGGGGGGTCGATTCCTCGGTGGCGGCCGCGATCTTGAGCGCGGAGGGGGCCGAGGCGATCGGTGTGAGTATGCGGTTATCCGAAAGTGGATCCCGTTGCTGTTCACTCGAGGATGCCGACGATGCACGGCGTGTCGCGGAGCGTCTGGGAATCCGCTTCTACGTGGCGAATTACGCCGAGGCCTTCGGGCGTGAAGTGATCGACGAGTTCGCGGATGCCTATCTCGCGGGGCGCACTCCGATTCCTTGTGTTGCCTGCAACAAATCCTTCAAGTTCGACCATCTGCTTGAACGCGCAAAGGTTTTCGGTGCGACACGCGTCGCGACGGGACATTACGCGCGGGTGAAGCTCGATGCGGAGACGGGGCAGGCGCGTCTCTATCGATCCGTCTGCCGCGAGAAGGATCAGAGTTATTTCCTCTTTCCCCTCGACCAGGTCCAGCTGCGTTCGGCGTCCTTCCCGATCGGGGAGATGACCAAAGAACAGGTGCGCGAGCGCGCGCGGAGGCTGGGATTCGAAATCGCGGAGAAGCCCGAGAGCCAGGAGATCTGTTTCGTGCCGGATGGCGACTATGCGAAGGTGGTGGAGCGGCTTCGTCCCCATGCGGCCCGGCTGAGCGGAGAGATTGTCGACCAATCGGGTCACGTTCTCGGAACCCATCACGGCGTGCACCATTTCACGGTGGGTCAGCGCCATGGACTCGGGATCTCGACGGGTCGTCGCCTCTACGTGCTGCGCGTCGATCCCCGCCTGCAGAAGGTCGTCGTTGGGGATGTCGAGGATCTGGATTGCGGTCGGGCCACGGTCGAAAAGGTTCACTGGATTTCCGGTGAGCCCCCGGCGGCCGCGATTCGCGTTCGGGTGCAGGTGCGGCACCGCCACCGGGCCGCGTTTGCGGAGGTCGAGGCGGTGGATGGGGAGCGGGCGGTGATTTGCTTCGAAGCGCCGGTGAGGGCGGTGGCACCGGGACAAGCGGCGGTGTTCTACGACGCCGAGTTCGATGAGGAAGTGATCGGTGGGGGCTGGTTGGTCGAGGGGGTCCCTTGAACGAGGACGCGGAAGAGGCGGAGAAGATCTCCCGGCTGGAAGAGGAACTTGGTCATCGTTTTCGCGACCGGGTGCTTCTGGAAATGGCGTTGCGGCATTCGTCGCACGCCCACGAACTCCTGCTGGGCGAGTCGGGCAGCGACACGTCGGTCGAGAGCAACGAGCGGCTCGAGTTCCTGGGCGACGCCGTGCTCGCGCTCGTCGTGGCCGAGGCACTCTACGCGGTGAAGCCGGATTGGCGCGAAGGCGACCTGACCCGGGCGCTCCATTCGATCGTCGAGGGGCGTTCTCTGGCGGACCTCGCGCGATCGATCGGAGTCGGCGAGGTCCTGCAGCTCGGGCGGACCGAGGAGAGCTCCGGCGGGCGAGAGAAGCCCTCGATCCTCGAGGATGCGATGGAGGCCCTGATCGGCGCGATCTATCTTGATGGGGGGCTCGATCCCGTCGAGCGCTTCGTGAGGCGCTTTTTCGGTAAGGTGCTGGCGGCGGATGCGATTCGTGTCGAGCGCCATCCGAAGACCGAACTCCAGGAGACGCTGATGGCTGTCGAGGGGGAGTTCCCGACCTACCAGCTCCTGCGCGACAGTGAAGTCGACGGCGATGAGCAGCGATTCACCATCGTCGTGACGTCGAAGGGAAAGAGGCTGGCCGAGGGCGTCGGGAGAACCAAACGGGCGGCCGAAGAGCTCGCCGCTACGCGCGCGCTGGAGACGCGGATCGAATCCTCCGAGTCGGAGTACTGAGATTGGAAGATTTTCGCGCCGGTTTTGTCGCCTTGCTCGGTCCGCCGAATGCCGGGAAATCATCGCTGTTGAACACCATTCTCGGCCAGCACCTAGCGATCGTCAGTGCCAAGCCGCAGACGACGCGCAGCCGGATTCTCGGCATTTTGCCCCGAGAGGGTGCACAGATTCTTTTTCTAGACACGCCCGGGCGGCACGAGAGTCCGAAACAATTGAACGTGGCCCTGAACGCCGTCGTGGCCGAGGTTGCTCGGGATTGCGAGGTCGCGCTCCTGCTGGTCGATCGTGCGGTGGGTTGGACCGACGTACACGAGCAACTCGCTGGGGCACTCGCGGGGATGTCCCGTCCCACGATCGTCGTCGGGACGAAGAGCGATCTGCGGCGCGCGCAGTCGAATCCCTGGCCGCTCGAGGAGGCGCCTCGGGGCTGGCCGGCCTTCGCGGTCTCCGCCAGAACGGAGGAGGGAATCGAAGGGCTGCTCGAGGCGATCGTTGAGGCGCTGCCCCTCTCGCCGCCTCTTTATGGAGAGGATGAGTTGACGGATCGGCCGATGCGCTGGCTTTGTGCGGAGATGGTTCGGGAGGCGCTCTTCGAGCTCCTAGATCGGGAATTGCCCTATTCGATGGCAGTCGAAGTGCTCCGCTACGATGAGTCGAACGCGAAAGCGATTCGGATCGAGGCGAATCTGCTCGTCGAGCGGGATTCCCAGAAGCGCATCGTCGTAGGCAAGGGCGGTCGCATGATCAAGAAGATCGGGATCCGAGCGCGGGGCGCGATCGAGCAATGGGTGGGCCGCCAGGTCCATCTGCAGCTTTTCGTGAAGATCGACCCGAGCTGGCTCAAGAACGATCGGCGGATCTCGCAGCTCGGCTACCACTGATCCAATCTTCCCGGTTCAGAAGATGTCGTGAAGCAGTCGCCCTCGGGGATTCGAGCTCGGGAGACGAATTTCTGCTGGCTTCGTTTGATTGTTTGCCCGATTCTTTTAACAGTTAACGTAAGCTGTGTACTCAAAAGAGGAGAACACGGCACGATGTGGGCGATCGCCGAGGTCTGCGAGCGGACGGGGTTGTCGCCTCGAACCGTCCGGTACTACGAGGAAATCGGGCTGTTGCCCGGGATCCGTCGGAGCGAGGGCGGCCGTCGGGTCTACGGCCCCGATGAACTCGAGCGATTGGGATTCATCACCCGATTGAAGGCCCTCGGCCTGTCGCTTGCGGAGATCGGCGAGTTGAATGCGGTCTACGCGATCGGCGGTTCGACCGAAGCGATGCTTGCACGCTTGGGCGATCTGCTCGCGGCACATCTGGTAGACATCGACCGTCGCCTTGTCGAACTCGGAGATCTGCGGGGCGAGCTCGTCGCCTATCGAGCGCACGTGGAGGATCGCGTCGCCGAGAATGCCGGGACCGCGATCAAGCCTCGGTCGACCGGTTCGGCCAGCCGGTAGCGTGTGCAGAGGAGTCACCAGATGAATCCCATTCAATCCGAGTCGCCGATTCGCGTCGTCACCGCGGCTTCACTCTTCGACGGTCACGATGCCGCGATCAATATCATGCGGCGGCTCCTGCAGTCGCGCGGCGCCGAGGTGATCCATCTCGGACACGATCGCGGCGTCGAGGAGCTCGTCGAAGCCGCCGTCGAAGAGGATGCCGATGCGATCGCGATCTCATCCTATCAGGGTGGCCACATGGAATATTTCGAATTCCTGGTGCGGCGCCTCAGCGAGGTCGGGATGCCCCATGTTCGCCTCTATGGCGGCGGCGGAGGCACGATCACCCCGGACGAGATCGAAGCGCTGCATCGCATGGGGGTCGCCCGCATCTTCAGCCCGGACGATGGGCGGGTCCTCGGACTCGAGGGCATGATCAGGTCCATCGTGGACGAATGCCTCGAGGCGCGTCGCACGCGGGAAGCCGGCCCCACGCAGGGGCTGGCGGAGTGGGCGGCGCGGATCGAGCGCTGCACGCCCCTCGAAGTCGCGCGCTTGATCAGTTTTTTTGAGAACCACGCGGACACGCACAAGGAAGCCGCTCGCGCGCTTCGCACGGCGATCCGCGCGAGGGGTCGGGCGCTTGCCCCTGTGGTCGGATTGACCGGTACGGGGGGAGCGGGCAAATCCAGTGTCGTCGACGAACTCGTGATGCGACTGAGGCGTGACGCACCTTCGATCCGGATCGCGCTCCTGCTGGTGGATCCCACGCGTCGGCGGAGCGGGGGGGCGCTGCTCGGTGACCGGATTCGGATGAACGCGATCGCAGGCCCTCAGGTCTTCGTTCGATCGATGGCGACGCGTCGCGCGAATCTGTCGCTGGCGGCGGCAGTGGGAGATGGTCTGAGCGTCTTGCGTTCGGCGGGCTTTGACCTGGTCTTGCTGGAAACCGCAGGAATCGGGCAGAGCGACTCGGAGATCGTCGATCAGGTCGATTGTTCGCTCTACGTGATGACGCCCGATTACGGCGCACCGTCCCAGCTCGAGAAGATCGATATGGTCGATTTCGCGGACCTGATCGTCTTGAACAAATGCGACCATCGGGGGGCCGCGGATTCGCTGCGCGATATCCGCAAACAGTGGAAGCGCAATCGGAACCAGCTCGCGACGCCGGATGGGGAGGTGCCGGTTCTTCCGACGGTGGCGCGAAACTGGAACGACCCAGGGATGGATCGTCTGGCTGCAGCGCTCGAGATCAGGCTGGGCGAACTCGGGGTTGCGGCGTTCGCCGGCGCGACCGCCTCCGATCTCCCGACACCCGAGATTGTCGAGGTGGGTGGGCTCGTTCCGGCCGCGCGCCAGCGCTATCTGGCTGAGATCTCGGAATCGATCCGGGCCTATCGCGCGAGGGCTGAGGGCTGCGCGCGCGATGCGGCGCTGGCCGATGGGCATGCCCGCGTGCTCGCGTCGATGGGGCGCGCACCCGCTCGACCTCTGGCGCCGATCGAGGCGGTCGAGGACGATGAACTCACTGCGTCCCTGCTTGCGGGCTACGCGAAGGCGGTGGCGGCGCTCGATCCCACGCTGGCTGCGCAGCTGGCGGAATGGCCCGCGCGCCGTGAGCGCTATGCGGCCGAGCACCAGAGCTACGAGGTGCGAGGTCGAGACATCGAGGTCGAGAACCGGATTTCGACCCTCTCCGGGACTTCGCTGCCGAAGGTGGCCCTGCCGCAGAGCCGGGATTGGGGGGAGCTGATCCGCTATCTGGCCCTTGAGAACCTGCCGGGATCGTTCCCCTTCACGGCCGGCGTCTTTCCCTTCAAGAGGAGTGCAGAAGATCCCGCACGAATGTTCGCGGGCGAGGGCGGGCCGGAACGGACGAACCTGCGTTTTCACTATTTGAGTGCGGGCCAGCCGGCGGTCCGGCTCTCGACCGCCTTCGACAGTGTGACGCTCTACGGTCGCGATCCCGACGAGGCCCCGGATATCTTCGGAAAGGTGGGCAACTCGGGGGTCTCGATCTGCACGCTCGACGATGCGAAGAAACTCTATTCTGGATTCGATCTCGCCTCCGCGACGACTTCCGTATCGCTCACGATCAATGGACCCGCTCCGACGGTGCTCGCATTCTTCCTGAACGCGGCGATCGATCAGCGGGTCGAGTCCTTTCTCGCCGAGTGCGGCGGACTCGACGCGGCGCGGGAGCGATTCGCTGCGTGCCTCGAGAAGAAGGGGGTTTCGCTTCCGGTCTATGAGGGGGAGCGCCCCCCTGGACACGACGGGTTGGGGCTCGGCCTGCTGGGGATTCCCGGGGATCGTGTTGTCGACGCAGAGACTTATGCACGGCTGCGGAGCGAAGTCCTGCGAAACGTTCGGGGCACGGTCCAGGCGGATATTCTCAAGGAGGATCAGGCCCAGAACACATGCATCTTCTCGACCGAATTCTCGCTGAAGCTCCAGGGCGATATCCAGGAAACCTTTTGTCGCGAGGGAATCAGGAATTTCTACTCGGTTTCGATTTCTGGCTATCACATGGCCGAAGCCGGGGCGAATCCCATCAGCCAGCTCGCCTTCACGCTCGCCAACGGGTTCACCTTCTGTGAGTATTTTCTGGCGCGTGGCATGTCCATCGACGATTTCGCTTCGAGCCTCTCGTTCTTCTTCAGTAACGGCCTGGACGCGGAATATTCGGTGATGGGTCGAGTGGCTCGGCGTATTTGGGCGGTCGCGATGCGCGAGCGATACGGAGCGAGCGAAGGGAGCCAGAAACTCAAGTACCATGTCCAGACTTCGGGTCGGTCGCTCCACGCGCAGGAGATGGACTTCAATGATATACGCACGACGCTCCAGGCGCTGACCGCGCTCCAGGATCAATGCAATAGCCTGCATACCAATGCCTACGATGAGGCGGTTACGACTCCGACCGAGGAGTCGGTTCGGCGGGCGCTCGCGATCCAACTCATCATCAATCGCGAAGCCGGTCTCATGAAGAACGAGAATCCGATTCAGGGCGCGTATATCATCGATGAACTCACGGATCTCGTCGAAGAAGCGGTGCTCGTCGAGTTCGAGCGGCTGAGCGAGCGCGGTGGTGTGCTCGGCGCGATGGAAACACTCTATCAACGGGGTCGCATTCAAGACGAGAGCATGGTTTACGAGCAGCTGAAGCATTCCGGTGCGCTCGAGATCGTCGGGGTGAACACGTTCCTTTCGGACGGGCTTGCACGGTCGCAGGTCTCGCATCGAAACCTGATACGTTCCTCCGAATCCGAGAAAGAGGCGCAGTTGAATTCGCTGACGGCCTTTCACGCACGCTGGCAGGACGAGGCACCGACGGCGTTGGCGAAGCTTCAGGAGGCGGCGCGACGTGGGGAGAATCTATTCGATCTGCTGCTCGAGACGGTCAAAGTGGCGAGTTTGGGGCAGATCAGTGAGGCGCTCTTCGAGGTCGGTGGGTGCTATCGGCGAGCGATGTAGCGCGTTGAGCTCCGATCCGCCGGAACCCTCGCGAAGGGGCGGAGCCTGCTAGACTCGCCGCCCGCGTGAAGGCGCGTGCGAATTTCGAGGGTGGCTCCGCGCCCTCAATGCCTGGAGTAGCAATTGATGTCCGATTCATCCGAAGAGAAGGGCAGTGCACGGGCCGCGGACCTTCGATCCGAGTGGGCGGGTCTCGCCGCCAAAGAATTGCGCGGCAAGGACGTGAATGATCTGGTCTGGACGAGTCCGGACGGTCTGCCGCTTCGCGCGCTCTATACGGCGGATGATCTGGAAGGTCTCGAGAACACGGATACGATGCCCGGGATCTTTCCCTTCCTGCGCGGACCGCGCGCGACGATGTACGCGAATCGCCCCTGGACCCTGCGCCAATACGCGGGCTTTTCCACGGCGGAGGAGTCGAACGCATTCTACAAGGCGAATCTCGCCGCCGGCCAGCAGGGCTTGTCGGTGGCCTTCGACCTCGCGACGCATCGCGGCTACGACTCGGATCACCCCCGCGTGTCGGGCGATGTCGGCAAGGCGGGTGTGGCGATCGATTCCGTCGAGGACATGAAGATCCTCTTCAAGGATATTCCGCTCGATGAGGTGACGGTCTCGATGACCATGAACGGAGCGGTGATTCCGGTGCTGGCTTCATTCATCGTGGCTGGGGAAGAGCAGGGCGTCGAACGTGCGAAGCTCGCCGGCACGATTCAGAACGACATTCTCAAAGAGTTCATGGTCCGCAACACCTATATCTATCCGCCGACGCCGAGCATGCGGTTGGTCGCAGATATCATCGCGTATACGGCCAAGGAGATGCCGAAATTCAACTCGATCTCGATTTCGGGTTACCACATGCAAGAAGCCGGTGCGACGACGGTTCAGGAACTCGCCTTCACCATTGCGGATGGCCTCGATTATGTTCGGGCCGCGCTCTCGAAGGGGATGGATGTCGATGAATTTGCCGGACGCCTTTCCTTCTTCTGGTGCATCGGAATGAACTTCTATCTCGAGGTCGCCAAGATGCGCGCTGCGCGCCGCATCTGGGCGGAGCGGATGCAGAAGGAATTTCAACCCAAGAACCAGAAGTCGATGATGCTGCGCACTCACTGTCAGACTTCGGGTGCGAGTCTGACCGAGCAGGACCCGATGAATAATGTCATCCGGACGACCATCGAAGCGATGGCGGCGGTTTTCGGCGGGACGCAATCCCTGCACACCAACGGCTATGACGAGGCGGTCAGCCTGCCCACGGACAACGCGGCTCGCATCGCACGGAATACCCAGCTGATCCTGCAGGAGGAGTCGGGGATCCCGGCGGTCGTTGATCCGTGGGGTGGTTCGTATTTCATGGAATCGCTTACGGAGAGCGTGTACCAGGCGGCCAGCGAATTGATCGACGAGGTCGAAGGACTCGGCGGCATGACCAAAGCGATCGAGCAGGGGATGCCGAAGCTTCGCATCGAAGAGTCGGCGACGCGGCGTCAGGCGCGGGTCGATACCGGCGAAGACGTGATCGTGGGCGTCAATAAATATCGCCTCGCGGCGGAAGAAGGCATCGAAGTTCGCGACATCGACAACACGGCGGTTCGGATATCGCAGGTGGCACGCCTCGAACAGATTCGCGCGGATCGCGATTCGGGAGCGGTCGAGAAGGCGTTGGCGCATGTCACGGCGCTCGCCGAAAGTGGTGAAGGCAATATGCTCGAAGCCGCGGTCGACGCGGTGCGCGTGCGTGCGACCGTCGGCGAAATCTCTGAAGCGATGGAGAAGATCTACTCCCGGCATCGCGCCGAAGTCAAATCGGTTTCCGGTGTCTACCGCACGGTGTATCGGGACGAAGAGGTCTTCGAGAAGGTATCGAAATCGGTCGAGGCCTTCGGGGAAGAATTCGGGCGGCGTCCTCGGATGCTCGCGGTCAAACTCGGCCAGGACGGCCACGATCGCGGAATCAAGGTGATCTCGACTTCCTTCGCCGACCTCGGTTTTGATGTCGATATCGGGCCGCTTTTTCAGACGCCGGCGGAGGCGGCTCAGCAGGCGATCGATAACGACGTCCATGTGGTCGGTGTATCGAGCCAGGCCGCGGGACATAAGACGCTGGTGCCCGAATTGATCAAGGCGCTTGCGGATGCGGGGGCCTCGGATATCGCGGTGATCGTCGGGGGCATCATCCCGCCCCAGGACTACGACTTCCTGCGAGCGGAAGGTGTGTCGGCGATTTTCGGTCCGGGAACGCCCGTACCCGAGGCGGCGGCCGAGGTTCTCGAAGTGTTACGGGCTCGTGCGGCCGCCTGATGGCAGCGCTTGCCGAGGCGACGGACGCGCGGGAAGTGGCGCGCGCGATTCGAGCGGGAGATCGTCGGGTGATGGCTCGTGCGATCACGAAGCTCGAGAACACTCGCGAGGCCGACTACGCGCAGGGGCAGGCGGTGCTCGAGTCGCTGATCGCCGATAGCGGCAACGCGATTCGGGTGGGGATCACGGGTCCGCCCGGGGTCGGTAAGAGCACCTTCATCGAGACGCTCGGCCTGCATCTCGTCGAGCAAGGCAAACGCGTTGCCGTACTCGCGGTCGATCCCAGCAGTCCCGTTACAGGGGGTAGCATCCTTGGCGACAAGACCCGCATGGAGCGACTCAGCGTTCGTCCGGAAGCCTTTATTCGTCCCTCTCCTTCCGGCGGATCGCTGGGGGGTGTCGCGCATCGAACGCGTGAGGTCATGCTCTTATGTGAGGCAGCCGGATACGACATCGTGTTGATCGAGACGGTCGGGATCGGTCAGTCGGAAGTCGCCGTCGCTTCGATGGTCGATTTCTTCCTGGTGCTCTTGCTGCCCGCTGGCGGGGATGAACTCCAGGGGATCAAGAAGGGCGTCATCGAGTTGGCGGATGCGCTCGTCGTCAACAAGGCCGACGGCGCCATGGAGACGACCGCTCAACACACGCGCGCGGATTATGCGGGGGCCCTCGAACTGATTCGCGCGACCCACGACGAATGGCGACCGCGCGCGCTCGCTGCGAGTGCCCTCGAGGATGAGGGAATCGTCGAGGTCTGGAACGCGGTTCTCGAACACCACGAACTGATACGGAGCTCCGGTGGCTTCGAGGAGCGTCGTCGCCAGCAGGCCCGAGCCTGGATGTGGAAGCTTATCGACGAGGGGGTCGCCAGGGCATTTCGCGAGGGGGCAGGGATGCGGGAGGCCATCTCGCGGGAAGAAGTGGCTGTGGCGGAGCAAAAGACGACGCCGGCCGCAGCGGCGAGGACGCTCCTGGAGGCCTTCGGGTCCCGCAAGCGCTGAAACTCGCCCTCGCAGGGTCCCTTTCTGCTCGTTTGGACATGATTCTGGCCCCGTGCGGCAAAGTGGGGTGATTCTGGCTTGATCCGGTCGCGGCACGCGCCGATGAGATCGAGGCAGGGGTTTGGCGGGTTCCGCGATCTGGCGGTCCGATGCCCCGGCTGGAGATTCAGAATGGTCCAGATCAATATGGGCAGTAAAGAGATCACCCTCAAGGTCGTCTACTACGGTCCTGCCCTCTCTGGCAAGACATCGAATCTTCAGCAGCTCCACAAGATGATGGACGAGTCGACGCGCAGCCATATGCTGACGCTCGACACGAAGGACGACCGGACCCTCTACTTTGATTTCCTGCCCGTCGAGTTCGATACGGTCGGTGGCTTTTCGATCAAGATGAAACTCTTCACCGTCCCCGGGCAGGTGATGCACAAGTCGACGCGCAAGGTCGTCCTGGCGGGCGCGGATGCGATCGCCTTCATCGCCGACAGCCAGCGCTCCGCCGCGAGCGCGAACGCCTACTCCTGGCGCGACATGGAGGCCAATCTCAAGGCCCATGGCATCGATTTCGACGGTCTTCCCAAAGTCGTGCAATTCAACAAGCGCGATATGCCCGACGTGAAGGATCTGGCGGAGATCAAGGAGCAGTGGGGCGACACGCCGACCTTTCCCGCCGTTGCGACACGCGGCGAGGGAATCCTCGAGACCTTCCATGAACTGATGCGGGTGCTCTTTCGCGGGCTCGAGGATCGCCACGATTTTTCGGTGAAGTTCTCGCTCTCGGAGGAAGAATTCCTCAAGGGCGTGATGAAGAATTTCCGGCAGAGCGACTAGCTCAGCGAACGCCGACCGCGAGTCGCTGCGAGTCTCAGATCGCCCGTTTCGCTCGCGCTCGCTCGGAACGACGAACCCTCCGCAGGATCGCCGCATGAGTCGAGTGTGCGGATCGACCCTCGCCCGGGATTCGAGCGCAGACGCCAGGAAGGCAGGGCGGAGCGAGGCTCAGAGGATGAACCGCTCACGGTACTGACGGTAGGTCTCTTTCAATCCCTCTTCCGTGTAGCCGAACATTTCGAGGGTGTAGTCGTGGGGCGGCCGTAGGTCGCGGCGATTGTCGGCAAGCCAGCTCTGCTGGGCGGCGCGCGCCTTCTCGGTGTGCTCCCAATCTATGAACTCGTAGATCAGCGTCAGCACCACCATCGGATCCCGAGCCGTGTTGCGGAAATCCACGTCGAGGAAACGGTCGTCGTGGCCCGCGTCGCGTGTCCGCATGCAGCGCAGCATGCCCTCGGACATCTTTGCGTTCCAATGCATGCCGCAGGCGAGGGGGTCGGCGACATCGCTGTTCTGCTGCCAGAGCGAAAAGTTCAGACTCGCCCAGGAGGGCATCACCTCGACGGGGTCGCGGTGGGTCTGAACAAAACGAGCGTCGGGGAAAACATCGATCAGCACATTGGAGTAGTGGATGTGATGGGGGGATTTGAGCACCCAGCGATCCCCGGTGACACCGCGCCTCCTCTTCTGCCATTGCAGAAATTGCAGGAGACGCTTCAGCATTTCGTAACCGGGCGTCTGGTCCTGGGCGTCGAGCCAGGCTGAGAAGGCCGTGATCTTCGCGAAAGATTCCGGCGTCGTGCTGTAGAAGGATTGTTCGAGGAGCAGGATTTCCTCGTCCGCCTGCATTGCGTCCATCGGGTGGATAGCCTCGAGATTCGGCACCGTCTCGTACATCATTGCCACCTCGTCGAGGGCGGCCTGGATCCGCTGATCCGGTTTCTCGACGGACTCACCCGGGAAGGGCACCGGGAAGCGGGCCTCCCACCAGAGGGTCGAGTAGAAGCGTGGATCTGCAGCCAGGAGGCGTTGCAGCATCGTGGTCCCCGTGCGGCCGAAGCCGATGATCACGAGCGGCTCCTTGATCGTCTCATCGGCGATCTCGGGAAAGCGCTGCCAGAAGGACTCGAATTGGAGGTTCGTGACGAGGATGCTCACGATCCGCTCGCGTTGGATCGCTCGCCCCGTCGCACTGAGATTCGCCTCCTCCCGGAGCCCCTTCAGCAGCTGCGAGAGTGGCTCGCGAAACGAGGCGCGTCCGAAATCGTCGAGCCCCGCGCGCGCCACGGCATCCGCGAGAATCGAGTCGAAGTCGAGATCGGGAAGATCATTCGCCATGCTTTCCTCCTGATGGGCTCGAGGGCGCTCGAATCAGAGTTCCATCTCTCCCTCGACGCTTTCTGGCCCCCAATAAGCGCGCATTCGCTCGATCCGCCCATCCGCGTCGAACTCGAAGAGATCGATGATGAAGAGCTTGCCCTGCTCGGTCGTGCCGAGGAGGGGGAAGGCAACGGCGTTGCCAGCGCATCGCGGTCGGCCGTCGAGCGCGAGGACCACGCCCATGTCAAAGCCTTCCTGATAGAGCGCCGCGAGCGCTTCCTTGCCACTGACCGGAGGGGTCCCATAGGGATCTTCCATCGTGGCATCCTCGCGGTAGAGCGACAGGATCGTGTCGATGTCGCGGGCGTTGTAGGCGCTGACATAGCGTTCGACGATCTCGACCTTTTTCCCACTATCCATCGGTTCGGCTCCTTCTTTCGATTGTGGAGCGGTCAGCCGCTTCCGTTTCGCGATCACTCTTCTTCGGGCGGAAAATCCGTTTCGAGGGTCACCTCTTCCCACTCGTCGAGGCTCGTCCGGACCGCCTCGAGCTTCGTGCGATAGGCATCGAGCACGACCCTGCTCATCAGGAGCTGCCGCGGCGGCGCCTCGCAGCGCGCCAGGTCGACGATTGCCCGGGCGGCTCGCTTCGGATCACCCAATTGATGGCCGTCCAGTTCGTCGATCACCGCGAGTCGCGCATGAACCGTCTCGCCATAATCCTCAATGGGGGAGCGCGTTCGTTTCATCGAGCGTCCGGCCCAATCCGTGCGAAAGGGCCCCGCCTCGATCGCTGTGACCTTGATCTCCCAAGGTGCCAGTTCCTCCACGAGCGCCTCGCTCAGCGCCTCGACCGCATATTTCGTCATGCTGTAGTAGCCGGTGCCCGGCTTCGACATGAGGCCCGCCTGGGAGGAATTGTTGATGATCTGGCCCGATCTCCGGCCACGCATGTGGGGCAGCACGGCCTTCGTCATCGCGAGGGTCCCCCAGAAATTCGTTTCGAACATGGCGCGAACGTCTTCGTCCTCGCCCTCCTCGATCGCGGCCAGATAGCCGTAGCCGGCATTGTTCACCAGGACGTCGAGCTGTCCGAACGACCGAAGGGTATAGGCGAACGCCGCCTCGACCTCTTTCTCTTCGGTGACGTCCAGGCGAATCGCCCGGGCCCGCTCGGGAAAGCGCTCGACGAATTCGTCGAGGGTGCTCGGGTTCCTGGCGCTCGTGATCACGCGATAGCCCCGCTCGAGCGCTTCGAAAGCGATGTCGCGCCCCATTCCCGAAGAGCATCCCGTGATCAGCCAGACCTTGTCCTCCTCGACGGGGGACGTCACGTCAATGGTCCTGGAGCCGCCAGGCATAGCTCGCCGCACGTTCCTCGAGCTGTGCTCTGCGTTCATCGGCCCCGACGAAGCGCGTGCCGGCCGGGAGGTGCTTCTGGAGGTCCGCGAGGGGGACGAGCTGACTCTTCGCCGAGAGCGAATCGCCGGGCTCACCGCCCTCGAACTCCGCCCAGCGAAGCGTCAGGACGCCGTCGTGCAGATCCGAGGGATCGAGCCAGTTGTGGACCCCCGGATCCTTCAGCGAGAGCACCATGGTGAGCGTGCCGTCCTCGTTCGCGATCGACTGGGCGCGATTCAGGCTCCCCAGCCTGTTCTGAACATCATTGGTGGTTCCCCAGGCATTCGAGATCGGCGCGATGAAATAATCCGCCCCGCCGAGATCGATGGTCAGTACGAGCGCGTCATCGTCCCCGGGAGAGAGCGCAAAGGTTCCCAGGATGTAGATCTGGTTGCGCAGCGCCCCGTCGACGTCTCGATCGATCGTGAACTCGAATTCATTGTCCGGAGTACCCGCGGACTGCGCGTTCCAGCGGTCCGACTCCCTCGCCCATTTCCACATATATTCGACGGCCCGGTCGAGCTCCTCCTCGAGGCCGTGGGGCGGACGGCTCGGCGGATCCCCGAGGCGTTCGATCGCGAGTTCGTTGATCATCTCCGTCTTCCAGTCCATCACGACGTCGCGGATATAGAACTCGTGAGCGTCGGGAGCCGAGCGGATATGATTCGGGCGATCCCCCGCCGGGTCACTGTCGACGGCGATCTCGAACGACCCGTCGGGCTCGAGCACGAGGGTCTTGCCGTCCAGAACGTCGACCGTCCCCATCTTTGCGTCCCAGAGCGTGAAGTAATTCTCCGTGACGCGGTTGGACGGGACCTTGCCGCGGATCACGTACCGCTCGGCGCCGCTGATCGGAATCACCCGGTAGACGGAGTCTGGATTGTCGATTCCCCAGCGACTGCCCGGCACGTCGAGGTCGCCCAGCCGATGGGGCAGCCGCGTGATCGTGATGACCTTCGGGTAGAGCGGATCCTGGTTCAGCGACCAGACCACCGCCGCGAACATCACTTCTTCGAAGGCCCAGTCCATACACTTCAAAGCGTCATTCGAGCGCGGCGCGGAATGGGTCCAGAACTCGCGAACCTCCTTTCGTGCGGCGACGATGCGGGGCTGGGCGAAGATCTCGAGGGCATGGCGTTCGAGCGCGTTCTGCTCGTCACTGGCGATCGGATGGCTGGGGGAGGCGTTCATGTTTTTCTCCTGGGGCTCGGGAAGCTCGAAGTCGCGCCTGGCGAGAAGGTTGGATAGCCCCCTCCACAAAGCAACGTGTGGTCGCCCTGTTTGTGAGGAGCGACGGGGCCGAATCCTCTGCCTCGCTCACTTCGGAGGGAGCGCGCCCGCTCCTCCCTCCCCCTTGGGGGCGAGGATCTACATCTGGTGGCCCGCGCGATGGGCATGGGTGCAGGAAGCCTTGGGGAGTGCGCGGCGCTCGCTCGCCGGACGTTGATGCGGGCAGTGGGGGAGGGGACGTCGAGGCCTTCTCAAAACCGCGGGTGCGAGGGCGTTCTACGGGGCTTGATCCTCGCGATGCAGACGCATCGACGAATGCGAGCAGCGAGGGACCCACTGGGCCGGGCACACGCCGCGTCGATCTGGCCTTCAGAGCGGGTCGGCCACGCGCCGGTAGCGACCCATCCCAGGGCCCTCTCGTGTGATTGACACTCCAGTCGACGGTAGATAAAGTCCGAGCGCGATCACCCCCGGGTACCCTATTCGGGGGCGCGCCCACCGAGTGCCGATGGAACCCTCCTCGAAGGGGGTCCGTACGGAAGGTGATCCCCTGCCCATGTCAACGCCTCTGTCCGACTCCGAACCGACGCCCCCTCGTCCCGCCGCGAACAAGGTGATTCGCGAGATCGAACCGAGCCCCGGGCTCTCGACCATCTCAGATGCGATCGCCGAAATTGCCGCCGGCAAGATGGTCATTCTCGTCGACGACGAGGATCGCGAGAATGAGGGTGATCTCTGCATGGCGGCGGAAAAGTGCACGCCCGAGGCCATCAATTTCATGGCCCGATTTGGGCGCGGCCTGATCTGCATGCCGCTCGAAGAGGAGCAATTGAACAAGTTGCACCTCGGGATGATGGTTCCAGATTACGAGAATTCGACGCCCTACGGAACGGCCTTCACGGTCTCGATCGAAGCGCGTGAGGGCGTGACGACGGGCATTTCCGCTGCGGATCGGTCGCGGACGGTTCTGGCCGCCGTCGCCGAAGACGCGAAGCCGACCGATATCGTTCGGCCAGGCCATATCTTCCCGTTGCGCGCTCGCACGGGAGGCGTGCTTCGCCGCGTCGGTCAGACCGAGGGGGCCGTCGATCTCGCGCGCCTTGCGGGCTGTCACCCGTCGGGTGTGATTTGCGAGATCATGAAGGATGACGGTACGATGGCGCGGCTTCCCGACTTGATCGAGTTCGGGAAGGAGCATGATCTCAAGATCGTGACGATCAAGGATCTCGTTTCCTATCGCCTGCGAAACGAACAACTCGTTCACCGTTCGGCGGTCGCCAAGATGCCGACCCGATTCGGTGATTTCGAGGCCGTTGTCTTCGAGAACGAGATCGACCACGTCGACCATATGGCCTTGGTGATGGGCGAAGTCCAGGGCGACGAGCCGGTTCTGATTCGCGTGCACAGCGAATGTCTGACTGGTGACGCGTTTGGATCGATGCGCTGCGATTGTGGAGAGCAGCTCGAGGCTGCGATGCGAATGATCTCCGAAGAGGGCTGTGGGATCATCCTGTACATGCGCCAGGAGGGTCGCGGGATCGGCCTCAAGAACAAGATCAAGGCCTATGAACTCCAGGATGTCGAGGGCCTCGATACCGTCGAAGCGAATAATAAGCTGGGTTTTGGCGCCGATCTACGCGATTACGGTGTCGGCGCCCAGATCCTGGCGGATCTGGGTGTGAAGCAGATCCGAATCCTGACGAATAATCCCGGGAAGAGAGCAGGCATCAGTGGCTACGGCGTCGAGATCATCGAGCGGGTCCCGCTCGAAATCGAGCCGAACGCCAATAATCTGAACTACCTGCGGACGAAGAAGGAAAAACTCGGGCACGTGCTGCATCTGATGTCCTAGGCGACACGAAAGCCGGAATAGAGAAAACCGAAAGAAAGCGAGATCGAGAGGAAACCATGTTCAAGTCGGTCGAAGACGTAGTCCAGCAGCTGAGCGACCAGGAGTATATTTGCGACAAGCAGATCGCGACCGTCGTGTACCTCGCGCAACAGCTCGAAAAACCCGTGCTCGTCGAAGGACCGGCAGGCGTTGGCAAGACGGAACTCGCCAAGGTGGTCTCGAAGGCGCTCGGGCGCGAGATGATCCGGCTTCAGTGTTACGAGGGACTCGACGAAGCCAAGGCGCTCTACGAATGGGAATATTCGAAGCAGCTTCTCTACACGCAGATCCTCAAGGATAAGGTCTCCGAGACGATTGCCGACAGCCAGTCGCTGTCCGACGCCGCCGATCGGGTCGGTCGCGAGGATTCGGTCTTTTTCTCGAGCAAGTTTATCGTCCCGCGGCCCCTCATGCAGGCGATCAGCTCCGAAAAGCCGGCGCTGCTCCTGATCGATGAAGTCGACAAATCGGATCCCGAATTCGAAGCGTTTCTGCTCGAGATCCTCTCGGATTTCCAGGTGACGATTCCGGAGATCGGCACGATCAAGGCGACGACGCAGCCGCTGGTCTTCCTGACCTCGAACGACGCGCGCGAGATGAGTGATGCCCTCAAGCGTCGCTGTCTGCATCTCTGGATCGATTACCCCAGCGAAGAGCTGGAGATTCAGATTCTCGACCGCAAGGTCCCGAATATCGACAAGCGCCTTGCCGAGGAGGTCGTGCAGTTGATGAATCGTATCCGCGAGCTCGACCTCAAAAAGACGCCGTCGATCTCGGAGACCCTCGATTGGGCGCGCGCGCTCCTGGCATTGAACGCCGATGAACTCGAGGACCAGATCGTGGGCGATACCCTGAACGTGATCCTCAAATACGAGGGCGATGTCCAGAAGGCGCAGAACGAATTATCCAAGCTGATCCAGAAGAAGAGCGCGGAAGCAGCCGCTGAGAAACCGCAGCAGGCGCCGGCGGCCGAGGCGACCAAGAAGGGCATTCTTCATTAGTCCGCGAGCGTGGCAGTAGCTCGGTGGGAGGAATGAACCTGTCGTCTGGGCCCGCGTTCGTTCTCGCGCCGAGGGGATGAGGAGCGGCGGGCTCGAGAAGTCGTAAAAGGGCCAGCGGCGTTTTTGGGTAGAGGGCGATGCAGAAGAAGATCATCGAATTCACGAACCTGCTTCGGAAGAGTGGCATCCGGGTCTCCGTCGCCGAGGGCATCGACGCGTTCAATGCGCTCGATGAGCTCTCCCTCGACGACCGCGAAGTGTTCCAGGACGCGTTGCGTTCGGCGATGGTCAAACGCGGCGACGAGATCGCGACCTACGACGAACTCTTTGACCTCTTCTGGTCTGGCTTCTATGACAATCTGAAGGGCGCCTTCGGCGAGATGGAGGGCGATCTCGGAAATATGGGCATCGATCTCGAGCAGCTGCTCGCTCAGCTCGCCGAGATGATGCAGAACATGGATGGGGATCTCGATCTCGGTGAGCTCGCCCAGGCGCTACTCACCCAGGATCTCTCCCAGCTCGAGAACATGATCCGCGCGGCCGCAGAGGAAGCGGGTACCGGGCGCATCGAAAATATGCTCCAGGTCGGCTTCTTCAGTCGCCGCACCACCGAGCAGCTCGGGCTAGAGGGGGCGCAGCAGGATCTCGAGGCGCTTGCAGATCGTCTGCGCGCGATGGGGATGGGCGAAGAAGGCATCCAGCAGATGCAGGAGCTGATCCGCAAGTTGATGGAGACGGTCCGGCGCACCGTTCGGAACTTTACCGAGCGCGAGCTCCAACAGCAGAACCACAACTATATGGAGAAGTTCCGTCGCGAGATGCTGACGGAGAAGAGCTTCTATCACCTGACCGAGGACGAGATCCAGCGCATGCGTGAGGTCGTGACGCGCCTCGCCCAGCGCATCAAGAATATCCTTTCCATTCGGAAGAAGCGGCTCAAGAAGGGCAAGCTCGACCTGCACCAGACGCTCCGCCGCAATATGGCTCGCGGCGGGATTCCCTTCGAGGTCATCTACAAGACCCGCCGCAAGGATCGGCCGAAGCTCATCATCATGTGCGATGTCTCCTCTTCGGTCGCAAACGTGTCACGCTTCATGCTGCAGTTCATGTACAGCCTCCAGGAGGCCTTTACGAAGATCCGTTGCTACGTGTTCGTGGCAGAGCTCGGGGAAGTGACGGATGTCTTCAACGACAAGGAAGTGAATAGTGCTGTCGAAAAAGCGCTCGACGGTGGAGATGTCATCAACGTCTATACCCGCAGCAATTTCGGCTACGCGTTCCACGAATTCTGGAAGAATCACCTCGCGGCCGTCGACAACAAGACGACGGTGATCATCCTGGGCGACGCGCGGAACAACTACAACGATGCGATGGCTTGGTGTATCCGGGATATCCAGAACAAGGCGAAGACCCTTGTCTGGCTGAACCCCGAGAGCCCGAGCGCCTGGGGCTTCGGTGATTCCGTGATGGATCGCTATATGCCCTATTGCGATATCGTCGAAGAGTGTCGGAACCTGCGGCAGCTCTCGAAGGTCGTCGACCAGATCATCCTCTAGCCGAACGAGTCAGAGGTCCAGCACGAGGGCATGTGGGTGGTCTTCGGATTGTGGCGATCGTGGCGGCGCTCCCGATCTTTGCGCTGCTCTGAATCCAGGGCGTGGGCGCGGCGTGCTCAGCCTCTGCGTGCAGCCGAGCGTTTTACGCCGACCCGACCGCACAACCCCCTGCCTCGGGCCCCCCACAACACCGGCCATGAGCATGATTCCGCCGCCCGTGGTGAAGCCGTGGCTTTCAGCCAAAAAAAACGCCCGATCCGCATGCGCAGACCGGGCGTTCGTCAGGGGGAGAGGCGGTGGACTCATTCAATGGGGGGTGAGAGGTTGGACATTTCAGAAGAAATGGCCAATCCACCGCCACTCCAAAACCCGTTGACTTGTGATCATTATCGCGAGCCTAGAAGGCTTGTCAATCGTGTTTTGAGTCAGCGTTATATTCATCCTGAAAAATGTTCAAAATCAGACCTTTATTGTGATGTTTCAAGAATTCGTCTGAGAAAATGGGGAGGTTTTTCCGATCCCCTCGGACCCGCCTCGTCGATCGACTCGTGAGCGCCTCTCGGGTACGTTTCGCGCCGCTCGAAGCCGGCCCTCCGTGCGCCCGGGGGCCCGCTCAGAGCCGGCCTTCCGCCTGGTTCGCTCAACCGCCTCGAATTGGGGAAATTCGTGCAAGACAAGCGTTTCTCCATCCGCACTTACGGCTGCCAGATGAATGTGCACGACTCCGAGAAGGTCGTGACGCTGCTGGAGGATGCGGGGCTCTCGGCGGCGGCGAGCGAGAGCGAGGCCGATCTGCTCGTGATCAATACCTGCTCGATCCGCGACAAGGCCGAGCACCAGCTCTATAGCGACCTCGGCAAGCTGCGCGAATGGAAGGCCGAGAAACCCGGCCGGATCGTCGGCGTGGGGGGCTGTGTCGCTCAGCAGGTCGGGGATCGGCTGCTCAGCCGCTTCGGGCACCTCGACTTCGTATTCGGCACGCATCATCTGCGGCGCGTGCCGGCGATGTTGGACGGGGCGCTTGCCGGGCGGCGGGCCGCCTGGGTGGGGGAGGACGAGAGCCAGGAGCGCTTCGATCTTCCGGCCCGGCGGCCGGCGCTTGCGACCGGACCCCGCCGGAGGGCCTTCGTCACCGTAATGGAGGGCTGCGACATGTTCTGCAGCTTCTGCATCGTGCCCTCCACCCGGGGTCGCGAGATCAGCCGGGCGGCCACTGAGATCGACACCGAGGTCCGGCAGCTCGCGGACCAGGGAATCCTGGAGATCATGCTCCTCGGCCAGACCGTGAATGCGTACGGCCGCCACGACGTGCGCCGGGGCAGGGCGGCGGCCGCCGGGACGATGCCCTTCGCAGAGTTGCTGGGGCAGCTCGATGCGATCCCCGGAATCGAGAGGATCCGCTACACGAGCCCCCATCCGCTCTTCTACGACGCGGCCCTGATCCGCGCGCATGGCGAACTCGAGCATCTGTGTCCCAATGTCCATCTGCCGGTCCAGAGCGGGTCCAACCGGATCCTCGAGCAGATGAGGCGTCGCTACACGCGTGAACGCTATTTCGAGATCCTGGGTGCGCTGCGCGCCGCGCGGCCGGATGTGGCGATCACCTCGGATCTCATCGTGGGTTTCCCAGGCGAGACGGAGGGCGATTTCGAGCAGACCCTCGACCTCGTCCGGGTGGCGGGCCTCGTCGACAGCTTCAGTTTCAAATATTCGCCACGCCCCGGAACGGGCGCGGCCGGGATGGGCGCCGAGGTCCCCGCCGAAGTCGCTCAGGACCGGCTCGAGCGGCTCCAGGCACAGCAGAGGGACCAGACCCTGGCGTACCATCAATCACGGGTGGGACAGGAGGCCCTCGTGCTCATCGAAGGGCCGAGCCGCCGAGGGGGGCACCAGGTGACCGGGCGCGATCTCCATCACCGCGTCGTCAATCTCGATCTGTGCTCCAGTCTCGAGCCGCCGGGGGCAGCGGAGCCCGGCACCCTGCTGCCCGCCCGAGTCGTTGGGGCGACACCCCACAGCCTGCTCGCCGCGCCCCTCGACCCCGCCCTGCTGCCTGGGGCCGAAGATCCAGATTTCCCCCGATCTCGGCTGAAGTCGTCGAAGCGACGAGCCGATGAGACGGAGAGTGTCGACTGCGCCGGGGGTTTGGCTGAGGACGTATTGCGCGTCCTCTAGAGCGCCACAGCCCGCCTTGACTCGGTCGCGCCTGAGGGACCATGAGCAAGGCACGTATTCTCGCAGTCGACGATCAGCGCTATTTCCGCGAGCTGATCGAGGGATTGCTCGACGACGAGGGCTACGACGTCCAGACGGTCTCTTCCGCCGATGAGGCGCTGCATATCCTCGAGCGTGAAGACTTCGACATCGTGATCACCGATCTCGTGATGCCGGGAATGGAGGGTGTCGAACTCGTGCGCCGGATCCGCGAACGCCGGCCGGATCAGCAGGTCGTCATGGTGACGGGCGTCATCGATGTAAAGACGGCAGTCGACGCCATGAAGCAGGGCGCGGCCGATTATATCCTGAAGCCCTTCGACCGGGTGGAGCTCGTCGAATCGATCGAAAAGATCCTCCAGCAGCGTCGTCTGAGCGACGAGCACGCCCGCCTGGTGGAGGAGAATCTCGAATACATGGGTGTGCCCTCGCTCTTCGAGCGGGCCCGGGAACTCTTCTCCAGCCTTTCCGTCGGGGCGCTCGCCGAACGTCTCCTCGAGGGCCTCTGCTTCGAAACCCGAGCGCAGTCGGGGGTGGTCTGGATCGCGGAGGACCTGGGTCGCGAAAATCTCGAACTGGCCGGGGCTCGCGGCCTCGTGTGGGTCGAACAAGAAGCCGAATCGATTCGACTCGCCGAGGCGGTGGCGGCCTGGTGTCCGGGCCTCCAGCAATCGCGTTCGGTCCTGGCCGCGCTCCCGGCGGATCTCGAAGGCAATGAAGCGCTTTATCTGCCGATCCGGGCCGCGGGCAGGACGGTCGGGATTGCGCGCCTCTCCGGTCGGATCGACAGCGAAGACTTTGACGAGGCGGACCGCGCGCGGGCCGAGAAATTCTGCGAGTTCGGCGGTGTCGCGATGCACAACGCGATGCGCTTTCGAGCGCTCGAGCGCCGTTCGCTGCGCGATCCCGAGACGCGCACCTATTCGCGCTCCTATTTCGATGACGCGGTTCGCAACGAGGTGCACAAGGCCAATCGCTTCGGGCACCGTTTCTCGATCGCGCGGGTGGAGATCGACGACTGGACCGGACCGGATGGCGGGGGCGTCCCGGCCGGGATCGACCACGAGGTCGTCGAAGCGGCGCGGCGGATCGAGGGTGCTTTGCGCGCGACGGATCTCCTGGCGGCGGGGGAGGACGGTGCCTTCCTGCTTCTGCTTCCCCTGACCGATGCGTTGGGGGCCGGCGTGCTCACCCAGCGAATGCGGATGGCGCTTGCGGCGGGCTGGGAAGGTCGTGAGGCGCCGACGGTGCGCATCTCGTCGACGACGTTTCCCGTCGACGGAAGCCAGCTCGAATCGCTCGAGCAGGTGCTCGAGGCGCGCGTCGATGCCTCGCGCTCGAGTCTGCTGGCCCAACGACCCGAATTCGCACGGTTCCAGGCGCTCGACCCCCTGCTCGACTGCATGCTCGAATTCGGCTCGTCCGAACCCGTCGAGGTAGAGGGGCAGATCATGCGCTTCGTTCTCGAGGATATCGTTCGCCGCCCGGCGGAGCGGGGCGTGCTCTTCCTGTCGCCGGGGGTGCGCTGGCTCCCGGACGTTCTCGAAGCGCTCGACGAGATTCGGAGTCCGGTCTGCGGCGCCGAGATCATCCTGCTCGCCGAGGGCGAGGTGCGCGAAACGAACCCGCAGGTCACCTGGGTCACCAAGTCAGCGCTCGATTCCCGGCGACCCTTTCTCGTCTATTTCGGGGATGGCCCCGCCTACGCAATGGTCGGTCAGCTCACATTGGCCGCCGCCCGCACCGCGGTCTTCCAGACCTCGGATCGCGCCCTCATCGAATTTCTGGCCTTCGAGCTCGGGCGCGAGCTCGGGATCGTCCTGTCGGTCTAGGGAGTGTTGAAGCCGCCATCATGTCGAGCGACCTGATTCTCATCGCAGACGGAAATATCGGCCGAGCGAGACGCGCGGCGACCGCCCTGGAGGCGGCGGGCCATCGCTGCCAAGTCGCGTCCCATGGCGCCTCCGCGCTGGAGATGGCGCTCAGCGAACGGCCCCGGGTGATCGTGATCCAGGCGGAGCTGCCCCTGCTCGACGCCGACAAACTCGCCGAGATTCTTCGTGCGAATCCGCGCACGCGCTCGGCCCGTTTTCTTTTTCTCGGGGTCGAGGCCCAGCGTGCCGGGGAACTCGGAGGCGTCGGGGATTCGACGCTCTCGGCCGGTGCCGAGACCAATGATGTCCACGATGCCGTCGAAGAATTACTCGAACGCCAGGCGCGCATCGAGTGCCTCGAAGAACGTGCCTCCATCGATCGCGAGTTCGAGGGCGCACTCGCGGAGCTTCGACCCGCGGAACTGCTCGAGATGTTGAACGTGCAGCGGGCGACCGGAAGGCTGATGCTCATGTCCGAACTCGACGATGGATCGACGCCGGATGGCTGGATTCAGGTGAGCGAGGGCGAGATCCATTCCGCCGAGTCCGGACGGGCCTCCGCCGAGAAGGCGCTCTACCGGATGCTGGATTGGCAATTCGGGGACTTCTATTTCGAGCCGAACGAGATTTCGTTTTCGGCGACGATCAAGGCGCCGACCCGCTCCGTGCTGGCCGAGGGCCGTCGTCAGCGCGACGAGTGGAATCGCTTGGCCCCGAAACTGCCTCCGATGGAGTCCCCGGTGAAGCGATGTGTCGACCGGGCGGATCTGCCACGGGTCGTGCACCCACTCACCCAGGAAGTGCTCGATCTGTTGGATGATCTGAACAGCGTGGGTGAGGTCGTCGATCGATGCGGTCGTCCGGATTATCAGGTGCTGCGCATCCTCCACACCCTCGCGGAGCGCGGGATCATCGAGTTTGGGCGTGCACGGATCGCCCCGGTCGAGGCCTCGATACACGCGCTCTTTCACGAAGCCCAGTGCCGTCGGCTCCGCACCTTCGCCCAGCAGGGCCTTGCGCGCGAGACCTCCCCGCCGACCAGCAAACTCCTGGTCGTCGCGGCGAGCGAGTCGATCGCCGAGCAATTCGCCGGCCTGTTGCTCAAGGTGCCGGGCGTTGAACTCTCACAGCGTTTCGAGCGCGGAGAGATCGGCCCCACCGACCTCGAGTCGATGGCTCGAATCGACGTCGATGGCGAGTGCGGGATCGATCTGGTTCATCTCCCGAGCGTGCCGTCCTTCGAGCCGTTATGGACCTTTGCGGGCCATCGCGCACTGGGCACGATTTTCCTCCAGGACGCGCGGGTGGGGGTCTCGGCGACCGGCCTGGCCGAGATCGCCGGTGCGCTCTCCCGGGCGCCCGGCGCCCGGACCTTCCATGTCGTGATGTTGTCCGAGGGCGACCGGCTCTCGCCGGACGACCTGCGGGATAACCTCTCGCTGATCGACGACGCGAGTCTCTTCCTGCTGCCGATCGAGGCCGAGAAGGATCCGAGCTCGGTGTTGCGTAGCCTCTTCGCCAGGATCGTCCCGTGAAGCCGGATACGCTCAAGCGATTCCAGCTTCTCGCGGAATTCAGTGAGGAGGACCGCGAGGCGCTCGCCGAGCTGCTCGAGGAACGCGAACTCTCCGGCGGCAGGAGTGCATTTCGCGAGGGCGTGGCGGGCGAGGGCCTGATCCTGCTCAGCGAGGGGCGCTTGACGCTCAAGAGCGATCGCAGCGGGAGCGTCGTGGGCGCCCTCGAGGCGCCGGCGCATCTGGGTGCCGCCTCGCTCTTTTCGTTAGGGAAACGCGAGGTATCCGCCTTCGCAGATGGCCCTGTCGTCGTCCAGACCCTGCTTCGAACCGGTCTGCCTCGGCTGATGGATGATGCGCCGCGGGCGGCTTTTCGACTGGCGGAGGCCGTGGCGAACGAACTCGCTGGTCTGCTCCGGCAGGGACTCGGCGCCATCGTCGAGAGCGATTCCGACACCGAGCGCTAGCGCGCATACCCGGTTCGGTTGACCGTCTCCGAGCTCGCGATTATCCTCCGGTATCGACTACGCGGGGTGATGTGGCGGGCGGGCCGCTCTTTCAGCGACCTGATACGCAGGCCCCTTCTTCACTGTCATTCTCGCGCATTCGAGATCGTGGATCGGCGCGTCTGTTGTGTGACGCATATGTGTGTGACATATGGGTGGCGTGGGTGACGGCTGGGTGTATGACGCGTCGGTCGGCAGACCTCCTCCTCGAAGACCCGGCGGTCAGCGGGCTCGAGACGAGAGGCAGTATTCGCGGTTCGCCGAGAACTCTGAAATTCAAACAGGCGGTACGAAGCAACGATGAGCCATTCGGAGATCCGTGAAGGACTGACTTTCGACGACGTACTCCTGGTGCCCGCCGCATCCGAGGTCCTGCCCGGGTCGGTGGACCTCCGCACCCGGCTCACGACCGACATCGAGCTGAACACCCCGCTCATTTCCGCCGCGATGGACACCGTCACCGAACACGAGACCGCCATCTGCATGGCTCGCACTGGCGGGATCGGGATCGTTCACAAGAACCTGACCATCGCCGAACAGGCCGCTGAGGTCGATAAGGTCAAGCGCTCGGAATCGGGGATGATCGTCGACCCGATCACGATGCGTCCCGAACAGCCGATCCGTGAGGCGCTCGAGGTGATGAGTCGCTTCCGGATCTCCGGTGTCCCCGTGACCCGCGACGGCAAGGCGGTCGGCATCCTGACCAATCGCGACCTGCGCTTCGTGAAGGACGTTTCGCCCGAGATCTCCACGGTCATGACGAGCGAGGGGCTGATCACAGTCGAACCGGGGACGACCATGGCACGCGCGCGTGAGCTCCTTCACGAGCACCGCATCGAGAAGCTCCTCGTCGTCGACGACGAGGGCATGCTCTGCGGGCTGATCACGATCAAGGACATCGAGAAGACCGAACGCTATCCGAATGCCTGCAAAGACGATCTCGGTCGTCTGCGTTGTGGCGCAGCCCTCGGGGTCGGGAGCGATCGCCTGGAGCGGGCGCAGGCGCTCGTGGACGCCGGGGTCGATGTCGCGGTCGTGGATACGTCTCATGGCCATTCCCGGGGCGTGCTCGACGCGATCGCCGAACTGAAGGTTCATTTTCCCGACCTCTCGATCGTCGGGGGCAACGTCGCGACCGCCGAGGGTGCCGAGGCGCTGATCAAGGCGGGTGTTTCCGGCGTCAAGGTCGGTGTCGGACCGGGCTCGATCTGTACGACCCGTGTCGTAGCGGGGGTCGGCGTTCCGCAATTCACGGCGATTCGAGATGCCTTCGAAGTGGCTTCTCGTGCCGGGGTTCCGGTCATCGGCGATGGCGGAATCAAATTTTCGGGTGATGTCGTGAAGGGGCTCGCCGCCGGTGCGTCGACGATCATGATCGGCTCACTCTTCGCGGGCACGGACGAATCGCCGGGTGAGCTGGTTCTCTTCCAGGGACGCTCCTACAAGGTCTATCGCGGAATGGGCTCGCTGGGCGCAATGGCGGCGGGTAGCCGCGATCGCTATTTCCAGGACGAAGTCGAGAACGAGAAGCTGGTGCCGGAGGGAATCGAGGGAAGGGTCCCCTATCGGGGCAGCCTCTCTCAATCCTCACACCAGATCCTGGGCGGGCTTCGCTCCGGGATGGGACTCTGTGGTGCGAAGGATTTGGAGTCCCTGCGCGCGAATGCCCGATTCGTGCGGATTTCTTCAGCGGGTCTGACCGAGAGCCACGTTCATGATGTGATCGTGACGAAGGAAGCCCCGAATTATCGGCTCGAATAGGACATCGCTCGCTCTCGCTTCGTACTCCCCTGTCCAACCCCAACCCAGGGCGCAGTAGTGCGGCTCTCAGCGAGTCGATCAAACGAATCTCTCGGCCGGGTTCCCCGCTCGGTCGACCATCTGCCGCGGCTTCGACCGCTGGCAAGGCCATGGAATAGGCCGAGGATCGACCCCTCATGTCATCTCGCCCCACCGGTTCGAAATCGAGGATCCTGATTCTCGATTTCGGTGCCCAGTACTCCCAGCTGATCGCGCGTCGCGTGCGCGAGAGTCATGTGTACTGCGAACTCCACCCCGCGGATATCGACCTCGAGGCGATCGAGGCCTTCGATCCGACCGGGATCATTCTTTCCGGCGGACCCAGTTCGGTGCTCGATCCCGATTCGCCTGATATGGACAGCGGCGTACTCGAGTTGGGCGTGCCGATTCTGGGGATCTGTTATGGCCTCCAGCTGCTGGTCCAGCGGCTCGGTGGCGAGATCGAATCGGCGGACGATCGCGAGTACGGAAGGGCGACGCTCAAGATCGAACGCGAGGATCCGCTCTTCGAAGGCCTGGCCGGGGACGCCGATCAGGTGGTCTGGATGAGCCACGGCGACCGGGTGCTCTCGCTGCCCGAGGGCATGCACGTGATCGCCAGTTCCGGCGGCTCTCCCTTCGCAGCGGTTCGCTCCGAGAGCCACGCCGTCTGGGGCGTGCAATTCCATCCCGAGGTGGTGCACACGGAGAACGGCACGCGGATCCTCGACAATTTTGTCCTTCGGATCTGCGGTTGTCGCCCGAATTGGACGATGGCCTCCTTTGCCGAGCAGGCGATCGAATCGATCCGTGCTCAAGTCGGTTCCGGTCGGGCCGTCTGCGGCCTGTCGGGGGGCGTCGACTCGTCGGTCGCCGCCGCGCTGGTGCACCGCGCGATCGGCGATCAGCTGACCTGTATCTTCGTCGACCACGGCATGATGCGGAAGAACGAGAGGCAGGAGGTCGAAGCGCTCTTCGCGGAGGCGCTCGGCGTCCGATTGATCTCGGTCGATGCATCCGCGCGATTTCTCTCCGCGCTCGAGGGTGTGGCCGAACCCGAGAAGAAGAGGAAGATTATCGGCAATCTCTTCATCGAAGTCTTCGACGAAGAGGCCGCTCGGATCGGCGAGACGGAGGGCGATGTTCAATTTCTGGTGCAGGGGACGCTCTACCCGGACGTGATCGAGAGCGTTTCAGTGAAAGGCAAATCCGTCACGATCAAGACCCATCATAATGTGGGTGGGCTCCCCGAGGACATGAAACTCTCCCTGGTCGAGCCGCTGCGTGAACTCTTCAAGGACGAGGTCCGCGCCGTCGGTCGAGAACTGGGTCTGCCCGCGCGCGTGCTGGGGCGGCATCCCTTTCCGGGGCCGGGCCTGGGCATTCGCATCCTCGGCGAGGTCCGGCCCGAGCGCCTGGCTCCGCTCCGCGAAGCCGATGCGATCATGGTCGAAGAGATCCGGGCGGCCGGACTCTACGACCAGATCTGGCAGGCGCTGGTGGTTTTTCTGCCGGTTCAGAGTGTCGGGGTCATGGGCGACGATCGGACCTACGAAAATGTGGTGGCGATTCGCTGTGTGAGTTCGACGGACGCGATGACCGCGGATTTTTCGCATCTTCCCTATGAGCTCCTGGGCCGGATTTCGAACCGGATCATCAACGAGGTCACCGGCATCAATCGGGTCGTCTACGATATTTCGAGCAAGCCACCCGCCACGATCGAGTGGGAATAGGAGGCTCGCCCGCCGGTGCCCGCGCCCTTCGTTCATCTCCATCTGCATACGCAATACTCACTGCTCGACGGTGCCATCAAGCATAATCCGCTCTTCGAGCGCGCTAACGCCGCGAATATGCCGGCGGTCGCCCAGACCGATCATGGCAATCTCTTCGGGACGGTCGAGTTCTACGAGAAGGCGCGGGCCAACGGCGTCAAGCCGATCATCGGCTGCGAACTTTATTTTGCCGGCGGTTCCCGTTTCGATCGCGAGAAGAAGCAGCGCGCGGAAACGGGCTACGACGCCATCAACCACCTTCTGCTCCTGGCGATGGATGCCACCGGCTACTCGAATCTGATGAAGCTCGTTTCGAAGGCGTATCTCGAGGGCTTCTATTACAAGCCGAGGATCGACTGGTCGCTCCTCGAAAAGCATCACCAGGGTCTGATCTGTACCTCCGGATGTTTGTCGGCCCCCGTTCCGCGAACGATCATCGCCCAGGAGGGCGACAAAGCCTGGACGATGGCGGAGGATTTTCAGCGCCTCTTTGGTGACCGCTACTACCTCGAGGTTCAGCGCCACGGAATTCAGGATCAGGAGATCGTCAACCAGGAACTCTTCAAGATGCATCACGAAATGGGGATTCCCCTCGTGGCGACCAACGATGCGCACTATCTGAATGAGCACGATCACGAGGATCACGATGTCCTGCTGTGTGTGGGGACGGCCGCGAACGTTTCGGACGAGAAGCGGTTCCGGTTCGATGGCGCCGGCTTCTACGTGAAGGACGGGGATGCCATGCGGGAGATCTTTCACGACTACCCGCAGGCGGTCGAGAGCACCCTCGAGATCGCCGAGCGATGCGACGTCGAGATTCCCATGGGCGAGTACCATATGCCGGACTATCAGGTTCCGGCTGGGAAGAGCCTCGATGACGTGATGGAGGAGCAGGCCTGGACAGGTTTGCGCACGAAGCTCGGGATGGCGCCCGACGAGCCCTTCGAGGGGGATCGCAATCTCTACGTCGAGCGGCTCAATCACGAACTCGGCGTGATCAAGGAAATGGGCTTCCCTGGCTATTTCCTGATCGTTGCGGATTTCATCAACTACGCGAAGGCCAACGATATCCCCGTCGGTCCGGGTCGCGGGAGCTCTGCGGGGAGCCTCGTCGCGTACGGGATGAATATCACGAATGTCGACCCGATTGAGTACGACATCATCTTCGAGCGTTTCCTGAATCCCGAGCGCATCTCGATGCCGGATATCGATGTCGATTTCTGCATGCGCGGTCGGGAACAGGTGATCCGTTACGTCGCCGAAAAATACGATGGTGTGGCCCCGGAGCGAGTCGAGGGCGATCCGCGCCATGAACTCGACGGCCAATACGACGAGATGAAGGTCGCTCAGATCGTGACCTTCGGGACGCTTCAGGCGAAGGCGGCGATCCGGGATGTCGGCCGAGTATTGGGGATGGGCTTCGGCGATGTCGATCGGATCGCAAAGCTGGTTCCCGAAATGCTCGGAATCAAGCTCGCCGACGCGATCGTCCAGTCCCCCGAGTTGCGTGCGGCCATGGATTCGGACGGGCAGGTCAAACGACTCCTCGATACGGCGATGACCCTCGAGGGTCTGCCCCGCCATGCCTCGAAACACGCGGCGGGCGTCGTCATCGGGACGAGGCCGCTCATCGATATGGTGCCGCTCTACAAGGACAGCAAGTCCGGCGACGTGATGACTCAGTACAATATGGGCTGCGTCGAGCAGATCGGGCTCATTAAATTCGACTTCCTGGGCCTGAAGACGTTGACCCTGATGGCGGATGCCGAGCGCATGATCCGCAAGAAGGAGGGCTTCGAGGATTTCGACGTCAACGCGATTCCGATGGACGACGAAACGACCTTCGACCTGCTGTGTGGGGGGGATACCGAAGGCGTATTTCAGGTGGAATCCTCGGGCATGACGGATCTCGTGCTCAAACTGAAGCCGCGAACCTTTCGGGAGATCATCCCGCTCGTCGCGCTCTATCGGCCCGGCCCCCTCCAGTCGGGCATGGTCGACGACTACGTCGCTCGGAAATCGGGTGCGACCAAGACGGAATATCTCCATCCCTCGATCGTCGATCTCACGGAGGAGACGCTCGGCGTCATCGTCTATCAGGATCAGGTCCTTCAAATCGCGCAGAGGATGGCGGGCTACAGCCTGGGCGAGGCGGATATGCTTCGTCGTGCGATGGGCAAGAAGAAGGCCGATGTCATGCAGAAGCAGCGTCAGCGCTTCGTCGATGGCGCCGCCGAGAACCACATCGACAAGGGCGAAGCGGGCCGGGTCTTCGATCTGATCGTCGAGTTCGCGGGCTATGGCTTCCCAAAAGCGCACTCGACGGCGTATGCGTACATCACCTACCAGACCGCCTATTTGAAGGCGAATCACCCCGCGGAATATCTCGCTTCCGTCCTGACGATCGAATCGGTGAACCACGATCGCCTGTCTCGCTATATCGCACACGTCCGCGAAAAGGGGATCGAGATCCTGCCGCCGGACACGAACGAGTCGGAGCAGGATTTCGGCGTGGTCGAGGGCGCGATCCGCTTCGGCTTCGCCGGGATCAAGAATGTCGGCGCCGGGGCGATCGAGGTGATTCTCGAAGCCCGGCGATCCGCGGGCCCCTTCAAGAGTCTTTTCGATTTCGCGGATCGGGTGGACGCGAGGAAGGTCAATCGACGTGTGGTCGAAGCGCTCGTGAAATGCGGTGCATTCGATTCCCTGCACGCCGCGCGCGCATCTGCCTGGGCGTCGATCGATTTCGCGCTCGAGCGAGCGGCGGCGGCTCAGCGCGATCGAGCGGTCGGGCAGGAGAGCCTCTTCGGTGGGATGAACGAGGGGGGGGGGCTCGACGAGCCCAAACTCGTCGAGACCGCCAATTGGGGAGAGCGCGAGCGCCTGAGTCACGAAAAGGAGCTCCTGGGCTTCTATGTGACCGGGCATCCGCTGAGTTCGGTCGGGCCCCTGCTCGCGCGGTTCACGGATACGACGGCGCTCGCCACCGAGGGAAAGGGCGGGCGAGAGATCCGCGCCGGCGGGCTGCTGACCAGCCTTCGCGAGACCCGCACCAAGCGGGGTCAGCGCATGGGATTCGGTCAGTTCGAGGATCTCGAGGGCGGCTTCGAGCTGGTGATCTTCAGCGAGCCTTTCGAGCAGCACGTCGAGTTGTTGCGCCTGGCCAAGGACGAGACGAATTCCGACGGCGAGCGAGGACCGATTCCGCTGGTCATCCGCGGCACCCTCGAGGAGGGCGATCCGCCCAAGATCCTGGTGCGCGACGTGACACGCCTCGATCAGGCGGAGGGGAAATTATCCGCGAGCCTGCGGCTTCGGGTGCAGTCGCCGGACGTGACCCGCGATCGATTGATTGCGCTCAAACGACTGCTGGAATCCCACGCCGGGGATTGCGGTGTCTATCTCCATATCACGATTCCGGGTGAGAGCGAAACCGTACTCGGGGTCGGCGGGATTCGCGGAGTGGCGCCCTCGGTCGAACTCTGCAGGGAAGTCGACCGGCTCTTCGGGCGGCCGGTGACGGAGCGAGCATTATGATTTCGATGAATCGAGGCGGGTGCAGGGGCGGGCGATGCCAGCCCCTTGCCTGCATGACGGCTGCGATCAGCGTGTTCCTGGGGCTGATCGGGGCGTGGGCTGGGACGGCGCGGTCGGAACTTCAGCGCGTCGAGGCCGTCGGTATCTATGGGATTCGCGATTCGATGCGCACACGCGTCATCCCGCGTGACGAGGCCATCGCGCGTGCGCGCTGGGAAGGCGTCTCCCGCGTCGCCCTCGAGCTGATCGGCGAATCCGCGCCGGAGCTGCTCGAAGACGAGTTCGCGGAGGTGCTCGAGCGCCTCGAAAACGAGGCGCTCCTTCCCGACCTCGGCGACGAACTCGTGCCGCCCCTCGAGTCGACTGACGCACCGCCGATCGGCGATCCGGCGAGTCTGGCCCCGCTGCCGGGCGACGCACGGCTCGACCGCGAGGCACCGACCGAGGACGAGGTGGCGATCCTCGAGTCCGCCCTCGGCAAGGATATGCTCCCCTATACGCGCAGCTACCGAATCCTCGAGGATCAGGGGGAATTGCCAGTCCTCTTCGCGGATGCGCCTGGCATCGAGACGGAATATGTCATCGTCGTCGAAGTGGTCGTGGATGTCGCCCGAGTCAGCTCGGCGCTCGAGCGGGCGGGGCTCGTGACGGCGTTGGATCCGGAGACGCCGGATGAGGCGTTGATTCTCGAAGTGGTCGGTTTGGCTCGCTACGAGGCGCTCGAGGCGGTTCTCGCCGCGTTGCGGGGGCAACTGGGCGCGACGCGGGTCCAAACCCTGGTTTTCGAACGCGAAAGGCAGATCCTGGCGGTCGAAGGGCCCTTCGGCGAGGAATCGCTCTCCAGCTGGTTGGCTCGCTATCGCAATCCACAGCTGATCCTCGAGCCGCTCGGCGTCGACCCCCGTTCCGGTCGGATCCGGGTGATGGGCCGGTGGTTTTCCGAGAGCGCTGAATCCGGTCCTGATGCGGAACCGCCGAGCTGACTTGGCCGAGAGTACCCTGAAATTCGGCTCATCATCCTCTAATTGGCCTCAGAGAGCGCTTTCCATTTCGGAACCGATTGACACGCCCAAATCAAAAGGCTAATTAAACCGCCGCCTTAGCTGGGTTTTAGGCACGTAGCTCAGGGGTTTAGAGCACCGCCTTGACATGGCGGGGGTCGGCGGTTCAATTCCGCCCGTGCCTACCAGCTAGGGGAAAATTCCCTTGGTATTGAAAAACGCGGTTCGGGATGCGTGATCGGTTCCTCCCTGACGGGCATCCCGGATTCGGAGCGCGGCAGCGAGCGGCTCGTGGGCTGTCCGGGATGATCCGCCGACGTGAGGGCGATCGGTGGGACAGCGTTGATTCGAGGAGCGCAGTGGTGCGTGGTGTGGGAAATCCGGAAGTGCAGTACGCGCAGCTCGACTTCGATGCCGTCGCCCGATGCCTTGCTCTGCGTGCGCAGCTGAGCGCGCCTGGTTTCCGATGAGTGACTCGATCCAGATTACGCTGCCCGATGGCCAGGAACTCGACTTCGAGGGCGGTGTGACCGTGCTCGAAGTGGCCGAGCGGATCGGCCCGGGTCTCGCCAAAGCCGCACTCGCGGGGCGCATCGACGGCCAGATAGTGGATCTTCGCCTCCCTCTCCACGAGAGCGCAGCGCTCGAGATCGTGACGAACAGGGACGAGGCCGGCGGAGAGATCATCCGCCACTCGGCGGAGCACGTGATGGCCGATGCGGTCAAGCGACTCTTCCCGGAAGCCCAGGTCGATGCCGGCCGATCCGATCATAGCGAGAAATTCCAGTACGATTTCCTTGTGGAGGAGCCCTTCACGCCCGAGGATATCGAGCGGATCGAAAAGGAGATGCACTCGATCCTCTCGCAGGCCACGCCCTTCACGCGGGAAGTCATGACACGCGAGGAGGCGGCTTCGCTCTTTCGTTCGTTGGGCGAGGAATTGAAGCTTTCACGCCTCGGCGATATTCCCGAAGACGCGGAGATCACGATCTTTCGTCACGGTCCGTTTGCCGATCTCTGCCGCGGGCCCCACGTGGGTCACACCAAGCAGATTGGTGCGATCAAACTCCTCGAGTCCTCCGGAACCTATTTCCGGGGCGACGAGAGGGGTCCGAAACTGCAGCGGATCTACGGAACGGCCTTCGAAAGCAAGAAGGCCCTCAAAAGTCATCTCGCGCGTCTCGAGGAAGCCAAGAAGCGAGATCATCGTCGCGTCGGGCAGGAGCTCGGCCTCTTCCATCTCGACGCGCTCGCCCCCGGCTCTCCCTTCTATCTGCCCAAGGGCATGACGCTCTACAACGAGCTGATCCGTTTCGTTCAGGACCTCTATCCAAAATACGGGTACAACGAGGTCATGACCCCGCAGCTTTTTCGCTCGGAACTCTTCAAGACGTCTGGCCACTACGACAAATTCTACGACGACATGTATTGGTTCGAGGGCTCCGATGAGGGCGAAGAGCTCGGTGTCAAGGCGATGAATTGCCCCGGGCATTGCCATCTCTTTTCGACGGGCGTGCGCAGCTATCGCGAGTTGCCGATCCGCTGGGCCGAGTTCTCCCGGCTCCATCGCAACGAACGCAGTGGCACCTTGAACGGCATCACCCGTGTCCGCACTTTTGCCCAGGACGACGCTCATATCTACTGCGAGCCCGACCAGGTCCCGGAGGAGATCGACAGCTTCTTCCGGATGACCGCCGAGGTCTACGAGAAACTCGGCGTCGAGGGTGTCGAAATGGCGGTGTCGACTCGATCCGAGGAATTTCTCGGTGAGCCCGAGGATTGGGATATCGCCGAAAAGGCCTTGATCGAGGCGGTCGAGCGAGCCGGATTCAGATGCCGGATCAAGGAGGGCGAAGCCGCCTTCTACGCGCCCAAGGTCGAGGCCGATTTCAAGGATGTGCTCGGCCGGTCCTGGACCCTGGCGACGATCCAGATCGATATGGCGATGCCGGGGCGATTCGGGCTCGGGTACGTTGGCCGCGACGGCGAACTCCACCAACCGGCCATGCTGCATCGGGCCGTGCTGGGCTCGCTCGAACGCTTCATCGGCATTTATATCGAGCATACCGGCGGGGATTTCCCGTTCTGGCTCTCTCCGCTACAAGTGGTGGTTCTGCCGATTTCGGACCGTCATTCCGCGCGGGGTCAGGAAATTCGATCCGCACTCTCTTCCGCCCATATACGTGCGGAAGTCGACGATCGGAGCGAGACTCTCGGATTCCGAATTCGGGATGCCGAGAAACAGAAGATTCCGCTCACCTTGGTGATCGGAGACGAGGAAGTCGAGCGGGGAACGGTTTCCCCGCGATTGCGAAAATCCAAGCAGGCATTGGATGCGATGTCGGCGGATGCACTCGTGAAAGAGCTGCAGGCCGCGAATGCCGAACGTCGCTTAGCCCCATTGGCCTGAGGAGGAAAGTCAAATACCTGCCCGATCTAAGTTCAGAATCGTAGCTCCGGAACGCGACGCGACCCGGGTGAACGAACGCATTCGAGTCCGTGAGGTCCGTGTCATCGGCGCCGATGGTGAGCAGTTGGGCGTCATGACGCCCGAGGAAGCCATCGTCATCGCGCGCGAGATTGGTCTCGATCTGGTCGAGGTGGCTGCGAATTCGCGGCCTCCCGTTTGCCGGATCATGGACTACGGCAAGTTCAAGTACGAGCAGAAGAAGAAGAACGCGAGCAAGAAGTCCCACTCGGCCACCTTGAAAGAGGTGAAGCTGAGACCCGGGACGGATCAGCACGATCTGAATTTCAAGCTCAACAACGCCCGTAAATTCCTGATGGAGGGCGACAAGGTCAAGGTGACGGTGATGTTCCGTGGCCGCGAGATGGTTCACACCTATCGCGGCCGAGAACAATTGAACAACGTGCTCGACCAACTCGGTCCGATTGCGAAGCTCGAGAGCTCGCCGAGGATGGAAGGGCGCTTCATGTCGATGATTCTGGTGGCGGATCGCGAGGCCGTCGCCGAGGCGAAGCGCGCCGCGGAAGAGGCGGCTGCGGAATCCGAGGGTTCCGAAGAAACCGAAACGGCTTCCGAGGCCGTCGAAGAGAAAGCAGAAACGCCCGATCAGGGCACGGACGAAGTGTCCGCAGAAGCGACGCTGACCAGCTGAAACCCGGAGAGGCGACACGGGCGAGCGAAATCGATCGCAGCCAAGAGGTCGCCGCCGGGCGATGCGAAGCGCGTAGAGACAAAAGGGAGTGGCTCGAAATGCCCAAGATGAAGACCCATAGCGGGGCGGCCAAGCGATTCAGCCGGACCGGAACCGGCAAGCTGAAGCGCAACAAGTCGAACCGACAGCATATCCTTACGAAGAAACGGACGAAGAGGAAGCGTCAACTCCGCCTGCAAGACCTCGTGTCAGCGGACGACACCTCGCGAGTGCGGCGCCTCCTGCCCTATCTCTGAGATTTTCGCGCGCGAGGAGGCGAGAAGGTCAGGAATCGAAGAGAATAATTCATCCAGCTCGCATGGGCCGAGGCACGCCTATCGAGCATGCCCGACCGAGACGGAATCACCGCTCGGGTCGGAGAAGAGAAGGAATAGAAGATGCCGAGAGTGAAACGGGGCGTTCCGGGCGCCAAACGACGAAAAAAAGTACTGAACCGGGCGAAGGGCTATTTCGGTGGACGCAGCAAGCTCCACGGCGTAGCGGTCGAGGCGGTCGAGAAGGCAGACAAATATGCCTATCGCGACCGTCGCCAGCGCAAACGAGAATTCCGTGCGCTCTGGATCGCGCGAATCAACGCCGCCGCCCGTCAGAATGGTATTTCCTACAGCCGACTCATGGCAGGGCTGAAGGCGGCTAACATCGAAGTGGACCGGAAGGTCCTGGCCCAGATCGCGCTCGAGGATCCCCAGGGATTCTCGGCCATCGCGCATCGGGCCAAAGAGGCGATGGCCTGACGGGGTGGGTGGTCGGTCTCGAGGGGCGAGGTTTGAAGAGTCTTGAACGGATGAACCCGATGGATTCACTAGGAACGACCCGTTTTGGGAGTCGGTGGGAGAGCGGACGATGACGAAAGCGGAGATCGTCGAACAGATCTACGAGCGAGTGGGGTTTTCCAAGAAGGAGGCCGCTGAACTCGTGGAGAAGGTCTTCGAAATCATGAAGGAGACCCTGGCCGAGGGAGAAAAGGTCAAGATTTCCGGATTCGGGAATTTCGTTGTTCGGGAAAAGAATGCGCGAAAGGGGAGAAATCCCCAGACGGGTCAGGAAATCTTGCTCGATGCACGGCGCGTCCTCACGTTCAAGCCAAGCCTGGTCTTGAAGAATGTCCTCAACGAGACCGAGGTTACCGACGCGGATCGCGCGGCCGAGGCGGCGCGAGAACACTAGAAGCCTCCCGTCAACTCCTCGGTCGCCAGGCATCCGCCTTCGACCTGATTCCCCCAATAATTTTTTCGTGCATCGTCTCGGTGGTCGTGGCATCGTGGGTCACATGAAAGCCGCGTGGGGGGACACATGCCGGGCAAATCAGAAAAATCCAATCGCCGCAGGGCCGGGTCGAAATCGAGTGCGCTGAACCCTCATCCGATGGCGGATGGGAGGGCGGATGGAACCGCGGATGCCGCGGATGACGAGGCCGCGCGTCGAACACTTCGGGAATCGGACAAGCTCTACTACCGAATCGGTGAGGTCAGTCGAATCACGGGCGTGAAGGCGCACGTCCTTCGCTACTGGGAGACCGAATTTCGCTGGATGGCACCGCCCAAATCACGTTCGAAGCAGCGCCTCTATCGAAAGCGGGACATCGAGTTCGTTTGGCTGCTCAAGCGTCTGCTCTGGGACGAGCGATACACGATCGCCGGTGCGCGTCAGCGGATCCAGGATCTCGGTGTCGACGACGCGTTGGCGTTGCTCGATCAGCCAAGTGGCGGGGCTGATCCGGCGGACACGGCTGGCATCGCCGCGACGCCTTCGAACGCGACCTGGGTTTCCTTTCGTTCGGCACTCGACGAGATGCGGGGCGAATTGATGACGCTGAGGGGCGTGCTCCGGGACGGAGCGTAAGGCCTTCGATGTCCGCGAGTCCGCTCGAAATCGCTTGCCGACGGGCGTTTTCCGAAACATGCGATCCCAGTGCCTACGTTCCGCGCGAAGCGACGGAATCCGTACTCGCTGAAATTCGCGCATGGGCCGAGTCGGAAGCGCTCGGGTCGAGCGTGACCGCGTTGATCGGGACGCCGGGCCTCGGCAAGACCCAGATCCTTCGCGTGGTCGAATCGAGGATCAATGCGGCGGCCGCGATTGCCGTGGCCGAGGGTGGATTGCTCGCAGGGCGCGCGACGAATGCGCGGGCGCTCTACCTGCCCTATGCGGGGCTCGAGATGCCAGATCTGGCGATCTGGGTCCATGGACTGCTCGGCATCTCACTCACGGACGTGGTCGATTTCGCGAGTCCGGGTGTGGCCCTGGGCGCCTTGATGAAACTCGGCGGGGGACCCTCTGATCCCTTCTTCCTGATCATCGACGATGCCGACTCGATGCCGGCGGGATCCGTGCAGGCGCTGATCGCGGGACTCCCGCGATCGGGATCACCGCTGCGGATCCTCCTGACGCTGAATCACGATTCCAAGGCGACGCGACTCGTCGGGGCACTGCATCCCTTTGCGCCGACGGAAATCTCGTTTTGCGAGCGAATGAGTGCCGAGGAAACGGCGGATTATCTGCGCTCTCGAATGCGTTGGGCCGATTTCCCCGGTGTAGAGATCGCGCGCATCGACGAAGCCGAGGCGAATCGGCTCCATTCCCTCTCCGCTGGCGTCCCGCAGCGCGTGCACGAACTCGCCTCCGCCCGCTTCGCGTCGGCGGCCGCTCCGCGACCGAATGCCCTGGAGGAGAAGCAGCGACGCGAGGATTGGATGGGCCGCCCGATCGGCGATGATCTCGAAATCTGATCGACGGGTGCCGATCTATTCTGTCGGTGAGGTCCGGAACCATCGACAGCCCCCCACGACGTGGGCTAAACCTAGGCGCTCGGCGGGCCGTGGCGCAGTCTGGTAGCGCGCTTGACTGGGGGTCAAGAGGTCGTGGGTTCAAGTCCCACCGGCCCGACCAGAAGTGCCTGATTTCAAAGGGATTTTAGGGGCCGATTTCGCCGCGACAACTTTGCGGTAACGATTGGCGGTCTCTCGACTCGCTGCGGCACCTCGGAAAGAGGTAGATCGGCCCAACTCGGAGGGGCTCCGATTGAGAAGTCTCGCCGCATTAGTGATCTCGGCAGTGCTCGGCTTGAGCGCGACCGCCGACGGACCAGCGGGTCAATAGATCAATTTCTGATCCGCTAGTCGACCAGCCCGAGAGTACGACTCTGCGTTTTGGTGACGACTTCGGACCGGATCTCGGACCAAACGTGGCTGCGAATGGTGCGGGGCTCACACTGGCGAACCTGCCATTCGCCGACCTGAATGGCGCGAGCCTGCGGACCTCTCGGATGTTCCCCGTCTGTTCAGCTTCGTTCAAAATCCCGATGATCCGTTCTTCTGTGAATCATTTCCGCCTCATTTCGCCTCCGATCGGCCAAAAAGTCTAACTCAGAGACTGGATCCATTATCGCGGGGTCGGCCACTGGAGCTGGGCATCGAGCCACCCAGCGAAGTCGCCTCTACAATCCACGAACGCGCCGTGACCTCGCCGATCTGGCTGGGCGGAAGCAGTTGCGAGGGGCGTGATGAGCGGGGCCTAGGCCTTCTCGCTCTTTCCGAAACTGCCCCGCATATGCTCGGTCCAGGCCGAGAGCAGGGGCGTCGCCGTCGGTAGGCCCAACGCCCGGAGCTCGTCGGCGAGCGGGTGGTCGCCGAGTTCGAGGACGACACCTTCTCCGCCCGGAATGGTCTGTTCGCCGGTTCCCCCGCGTACGAACTCGTTCTGGTGCGGCACACCCTCGATCAGCGTGTACCCCGTGGCTGCCGAGTCAGCGCTCTCACCGTCGCCGCCACGGGGGACCGTGAGGGTCAGAACGTGCTGTCCGGACATCGTGAGCTTGCAGCTGGCGCTGTTCTCGGTGTACTGAAACTCGAGATCCTCGACGCTCTTCGGGAAGCCCCAGATCTTGCAGCCGGCCTCGCACGTGAAGCTCTGGTTGACAGGCAGCTTGTAGATATAGGAGCCCAGCTCGGCGTCGGGCTTTCCGGCGGGCCGGACGAAGAAGACGATTCCGACCTCGTCGTAGTCGCCGAGGTCGTTGTCGCGATAGTCGACGATGATGAGTGTGACCTGGGTCTGCCCGGGGGCCGCTTCGACGACCTCGAAGGCTTCGGGAACCAGGTGCTGTGCGGCTCCGGCGTCGACCATGTACATCGCGGTTCCCGAGGATGCGTCGCGCACGACGGCGGGCAGCGAGACATTGCGGCCCTGAATTTCATAGGTGTCGGGAAGGCTCATCGGGTTGTTCTCCTGCGGCTCGGGTCGCCGACCCGCGACTTGCAGTCTCGGAGGCAGAATCTGCTCAAACGGCCGGAATAGGCCGCAATCTCGACGCTAGCGCCACGCTGGGCGACCCGCACGCGCGGTCGGTGCAGAGACCCTCGAGGTGGTAAGCTCGAGGCGACCGAGCGAGCTGCGCTAGGGCCTCTCGGATTCGCCTGCACAGCGCGAAACGCGGGTTTCGCAAGGAGTCCATCCGTCGTGGCACACGCAGTCAACGATCCTTCGCTTCCGAAACTCGTGACCGTGGGCAGTGTGAATTTCGACTCCATCCCGCGAGACAAGACCGCCACACTCGAAAAGATTCTCGATTTCGTTCGTGACGCATCGCATCAGGGATGTGATCTGGTGGTCTTCCCGGAGCTCGCCCTCAACGCCTGGGGCGAGTGCGAGGAATGTTCGGCCGAGGGCCGTCCCTGCGGCTGGCATCTCGAGCAGGCTGAATTGATTCCTGGACCGGCGACAGAAATCGTCGGGAGCCTCGCCCGGGAGCTCGACATCCACGTGATCTTCGGGATGGAGGAACGCGATCCCTATGACGCCGGGACGCTTTACAACTCTGCCGTCTTGATCGCGCCGGAAGGTGTCGTCGGGGCGTACCGCAAAATCCATCTCGGCATCCCGCTCGAGACCGATCGTTTTACGCCGGGTGACCGGGTCCCCGTCTTCGAGACGCGGCTCGGAGCGATCGGGATCTCGATCTGTTACGACTTCTACAATAATCCCGAGCTGTCGAGAATCCTGGCGCTCAAGGGTGCGCGGATTCTCGTCAATCCGACCGGAAGCAGCGATCTGCCGGGCAAGGGGCCGATGATCACCTACACGACGCTCGTGCGTGCGCAGGAGAATCTCGTCTACGTCGTGTCGTCGAATCGGGTGGGTGAGCAGGGTGGGGCACGTTGGGCCGGCAACAGCGTGATCGGCGGACCCGCTTTTCCGGGATTCGGAAAGACGCTGGCCGAGGCGGGGCGCGAGGAGGGAATGATCGTGGCAACGCTCAATTTCGATCAGCTCGCGGCCTGGTACGACTGGCTGCCCTGGCGTGAATGGCGACTCGGGGCGCAGCGCTACGCGACGGATATCATTGCTCGAGAGTTCTCCGAGATCGCCGACAAGGCGGGGCGCTAGTTGCGAATAGGAGTTTTGAGCTGCGTTTTCCGCACCACCGATGCTAGGCGTTTGACATGACTTCTCGAACCTTGGAGAGTAGAGAGGCGCGAGTGAAAGGCTTCTGGAGAAATGGGAGGGATCTGTTTCCGGGTTCCAGGATGCCGTTGTCGAATCCGGAGACAAGAAGGACCTTGATCTCGGGGAGTCGCTTTTGGATGGCTAGACTCAGATTGAAACCGGAAAGCCCGGGGAGGACCAGATCCGTGATAATCAGATCCAGACCCTCGCCGACCTCGTCACAGATTCGGAAGGCATCGTCTGCGTTTGCCGCAGTAAGGACTCTGTGTCCATCCTTTTCTAGAATTTTCTGGGCCAGTTGACGCACCAACTCTTCATCCTCGACGATCAGGATGGTCAACTTTTTCCTGAGCAAGGCCAAATCGGGCTGCATTGCCGCTTTTGTGGCAATTTCATTGATGCTCGGCAAATAGACCTTGAACACCGTGCCTTCGTTGGGAGTACTTTGAACTTCCATGAAACCGTTACTCTGAGAGACGATCCCATAGACCATGGCCAGCCCCAAGCCCGTTCCTTCGCCTAGCGGCTTGGTGGTAAAGAACGGCTCGAAGATGCGAGAAAGAGTAGCAGCATCCATGCCGGCACCGGTGTCCCGGACGCTCAATACAACGTAGCGTCCTGCCGGGATGGGCGAGGCGCTAGCCACGGGGACGACCGTGTTGGCTTCGATGAAGCTCGAATCCAGTGCGAAGTCCAGTTGGCCCCAGCCGTCCATTGCGTCTCGAGAGTTGACGGCCAGGTTCATGATGACTTGCTCGAATTGACTTCGATCCACATCGATGTTGCCCAGGCCTTCCGCGACTTCGACATTCACGATGACCCCCTCGCCAATCAGGCGTTGGAGCATCTCTTCCATCCGGTGAAGAACTTCGATCGGGTCAACGACAGATGATCTCAGGACCTGTTTTCGGCTGAAAGCGAGCAGTTGTCGCGTCAAGGTTGCAGCCCGCTCTCCCGCGGTGATGATCTCGCTGACATCACCCCGTAAACTTTCATCAAGCCCCCGGTTGTCCACAAGATCCGCAGCGTAACCCAAGATCACTGTCAGTAGATTGTTGAAATCGTGCGCCACTCCGCCAGCGAGGCGACCAACCGCTTCCAGTTTCTGCGACTGTTCGAGTTGTAGCTCCAATTCTTGCTTTCGTTCTCGAAGGATGGCTGCGGAGGCGAGAGACTCAACGGAGTCATTCAGCCGCAGGAACTCTTCGGCTCCCTTGAAGTCGTCCAACGGGGGTTCGTCCCCGGCCACCAAGTTTCTTAATTTTTCATCGATCTTCCGGAGAGGGCGAATCGCCAGTCGGTAGAAGCCGGCGATGAGCACGACGGCCGTGAGTAGAAGAAGCGCCGCAAAAAGAAGCTGGAGCTTCAGCGCGTGTTGGCCTGCTTGGATTTCTATATCGCGCAGGTCGATGACAAGTTCCACCTCACCGACGGAATGTTCGCCTGCCTGCAAAGTGTGCTTGAGCGTGAAGCGACCATCTTTCTCGGCGGCCAAAGTGTGCGGTGTTTCGACCAGGATGGTGCCGTCGCGACCTCGGATTTTCATAGCCCGCACCGCCGGGTAGTATTGCTTAAAGTCATTCACGACTCGTCTGAGCACGGGGAGATCGATGTTCGGGTCAGCGGTGATGACCTGATCCTGAAGAGTGGGAACCAAGGCGCCCAGCGCGCGTCCATATTGCTCGCGAATCAGGTCTACCATGACCGCGGTTTCCATGCGCCGCACGGGCTCGTTGCTCAACAGGAGAAGGCCAAGGAGAATAAATGGCAGAGTGGCGAAAAGGCGCTGTCTAATAGACCATGATGCGGGCCGGGTTTCTTCAGTCACAGTCACTCTTTGTTCTTGAGCCCCATCTGACACGACGATTTAACCGCCAAAGGATCGACTCGACTCGATGGCGGCGCGAATCGAGTTGTAGTCTGAATCATTGGCAGGTAGAAACCCGTCTTTATTCAGTGCGGTCAGAGCTTTCCGGTCTTCCATGCTCAAGAGAGCCTCCTGAATGGCTCCGAACACACGGGGATCGAGACCGACTCGAGCAATCCACGGTTTGGTGACATTGGGGAAAGTAGCGATCACGCGAAGAGGCTCTCCGGCTTCGCTCAGCTTCTTGAAAGTGCCTTCCTTCAGCGCACCAGCGACATACATTTGACTCGCTACCGCCATACCGACCTTATCGTGTCGCCCGAGATAATCGAAACCACCCAATTCGTTGGCCCCAATTCCGTGATCCAGAAGCATCTGCTGTGCGAGAAAACGGCCTATTGTGGACTGAGGGTCGCCAAAAGCAAAACGCTCACCCTCCAACTCTGACACGTGCTGGATCGGACTGTCCGCGTGAACACAGATGACGCCCTGGAAGGTCTTCTTTCCCTTATTGCTCTCAATGGCGATGAGTTGAATTCCGGGATTCATCTCCTTTGCCATCACATAGGAGGCCGGGCCCATTCGGGCAAAATCAACTCGCCCGTCGACGAGTTCATTCACTCCCCCCGTGTAGGTCGAGGATACCTTGATTCGCACGCGCACTGGTTCGCCCAATTCTCTAGAGAGAGTACTTTCAAGCACTGATAGGGCAGGGGCGAATTGCTCTACCATTTTGGTGGCGGCATCGGATGTATAGATACCGAATACCAGTTGTACGGCGGATTTTTCGAGATCAGGAGCAATCCCAACCTGTTCCTGACCCGCCGGCTCGAACGAATCGCAAGCGAAACTCAGCCCCAGTGTAGTTAAATAAACGAGAGCAAGTCCTATCAGGAGTGATCTGCGCGGAACCTTCAAGATTCTAGCTCCAGCAATGCTCCAAACGGTCGAAGGAGCATTATTCCCTGATTATACTGAACCGCCCCGCGATTGCCGGAGGCTCCATTCCTCGAGAGGATGGAGCTACGGCACGCAGAAACAGGTTTTTACAAGCGGTTCGGGAACGAGCGAGGAGAAGGCTCGGATGAAGGATCTCGAAAGCGAAAATCGAGAACTTCGCCGAGCCAACGAGATTATTCGCAAGGCGTCCGCGTGTTTCGCACAGGCGGAGTTCGGCCGCCGGCCGAAGTAGTGATGGTGGAGTCCATCTACGATCCTCGAGATGAGTACGGGTCGAGCCGATCTGCAGCGTTCTGCCGATTGTCCGTCGATATACCACGAACAGAAAACCAGACAGGCCGACCCAACTCGGTTGCCTGCGCGATTGGTTCGTGATTCTTGGCTCCGTGAAGAGATCGAGCGGGTTTGGAAGGAGAACCGGTCGGCCTACGGAGCACGCAAGGTCTGGCTGCAGTTGAACCGAGAAGGCTTCGTTGTGGCTCGCTGCGCCGTGGACCGCTTGATGCGTCAGATGGGCCTCCACGGCGTTATTTGCGGCGGCCAGTACAAGAAGGCGAAGATCGTCGATGATGCGGAACAGCGCCCAGCGGATCTTGTGAAGCGTGACTTCACGGCCGATCGACCCAACCAGCTTTGGGTGGCCGACATCACATACGTCGCGATCTGGACGGGCTTCATCTGCGTCGCGTTCCTGACGGATATCTTCTCTCGTAAGGTCGTTGGATGGCGAGTATCGAAGTCGTTGAGAAGTGATCTCGCTCTCGATGCTCTGGAGCAGGCGCTTCACGCTCGTCCCCGCAAAGAAAAGCTCATACACCACAGCGACCGGGGCGCTCAGTATGTGTTGATCCGCTACACGAAGAGGCTGGCGAAGCAGGTATCGAGCCCTCATCAGACAGCGCCGGAGACTCGTACGACAATTCGCTGGCCGAGACGATCTTCGGCCTTTTCAGGGCTGAAGTGATCTGGCCTAACGGTCCGTGGAAAGGCCTCGAGGAAGTCGAGTTCGCAGTGCTCGAATGGGTCGACTGGTTCAATAATCGACGACTATTTGAGCCGATCGCGGAAATCCCATCGGCAGAGTTCGAGGCGATGCACTGCGAAGGGCAGGAAGGAAGGGCCAAGGAGGCTGGACTCAGCTAAATGAGTCTCCGGGATTACCAGGGCGGTTCAGGTCTCCCCGGTGGCGGGGTCTCTAGTGAAGCGTTGAGCGTCTCCGCTGACCGCTCGGTTGTTGTCGGCCTCTCGAATCAGATATTGGGCAGGAGGCCTTTGTATGGACCGCTTCTTCCGGAATGCTTGGGCTGGGCGCTGGACCGTTTAGTGCCACCCTTGGGATTTCAGCGGACGGCACGACTATGTGGGTCAGAGCGCAGTTGGCGCATTCATCTGGACACCTAGTGGCGGCGTGCAGTCACTTCAGGTTCTTCTTGAATTGGTTGGTCTTGATCTGTCGGGCTGGAACCTTTCGGGGGCGACAGGAGTTTTGGCCAATGGCACACGGATTGTGGGATACGGAGGCAGCCCTGACGTTGGCTTGGGAGAAGGCTTCGTTGCAGTGATTCCCGAACCCTCCACCGCCCTGCTGATGGGCCTCGGCTTCGCCGGACTAGCAGGAAGGCGACGAACCTCCCCCCCCCTGGTCTGGAGTTCCCCGCGGTCACCGTTCTAGTGATCGTCTCGTGGTGTAGCCGCGCCGCCCAGTACCTTCATGTCCGCCCGACATAAAATGGCTCGCCGAGGTGGAAGCCAAGGGCTTAACAGGCTCTAAGCGCATTCGGGGCTTGGAACGGTAGCTGCGTACCAACCGTCTGGCGGCTCAGGAGGCCGCCCGGCAGCGCATGCTGGCATGGGAGTTGTGGCGCGATGGGCTCGGGGAAATCTCGACAAGGGGCACGCTTCCGACACCTGAACCGAAGCGCAGGATCTCATGCAAATCGGGTCACGCTGAGGGGACGTGATGACGTACCTGCCGGATTTCAAAGTTCGCTGATCGATTGCTCCTAGCCGATGGGAGATTGGCGGCTCGACTGCGTGGCGCTGTATTTCCGGCGACTCGCGGTAACGCTGCGGGTGACGAATCTCGGCTCTGGAATCGCCCTGTAGAGCCGACAGGGGTGTCTAGAGGCCGCACTGGGGAGATCGACCGTGGGTTCAAGTCCCACCGGCCCGACCAGAAGTACCTCTTTACTTGGGAATCCGGTACGTCGGAATGCCTCTTTCCAGGCGATCCCGCGAGCAGAAGGTCGTGCGGTCCCGCGCGACTTTTTACCCAGCCTCGGTCTTCGCGGGCGTCCTTGGGATGGCGCGTCGGAGTCGGGGGATTGAGATCCGATCCGGCGCGGGCACGCGCGCAACCCCGAACCCAGCCGGCGTTCTTCCTAGAACGCGGATGGGATATGCTCGGGCCGTGGTGCGATTATCTCAGCTCAGTCGTTCGGTGGTGGGCCGCGTCGTCCTGATCACAGGGGCGGCGAGTGGAATGGGGCGTGCGACGGCTCATCTTTTTGCCGATGAAGGGGCCCGGGTCGCGGTCACGGATCTCGATCAGGCCAAAGTCGATGCGGTGGTCGCTGAGATCCGGGCTGCGGGGGGTGAGGCCGGGGGGTGGGTCCTCGATGTGGCAGATGGAGCACTCATCCACGAGGTCGTCGGTCTCGTTCAGTCGACACTCGGCGAGATCGACGTGTTGGTGAACAACGCCGGGATTGCGATCGGGGCTTCCTACGAGCAATCCGACGAAGATTATGAACCCCAGTGGGAACGCGCGATGGACATCATGCTGAGGTCGCATCAGCGCCTGGTGCGTGCCTGTCTGGCTCAGCTGCGAAGAAATGGCGAGGGCCGGATCATCAATATCGCCTCGACGGAGGGGCTCGGGGCAACCCAGGGTACGAGCCCCTACACGGCGGCGAAGCATGGCGTGATTGGATTGACGCGATCGATGGCTGTTGAACTCGGCGCGATGGGGGTGACGGCGAACTGTGTCTGTCCGGGGCCGATTGTGACGGGCTTGACCGAACGGATCCCCGAGGCGGATCGGGAAAAATATGCTCGGCGCCGGGTTCCACTGCGCCGTTATGGGAGCCCGGAAGAGGTCGCACAAGTCACGCTCAGTCTGGCACTTCCCGCTTCTTCTTACCTCAATGGAGTCGTCGTTCCGGTCGATGGTGGAATGTCGATCCAGAACACCTAGCGCGCGTTTCCAACGGGGGACGATGCCATGGCCGCTCGTGGGCCGATCGGGGGAGAATGGAATTGTCCGAGACGATGCAGCCCAAAATCCTCGTGACGGGTGGGGCGGGGTTCATCGGTTCCCATACGGTCGTCGACCTGGTCGAGAATGGCTACGAACCGATCCTGGTCGACGATTTCTCGAATTCCGAACATTCGGTCCTGGCGGGGCTCGAGGCGATCTGTGGTCGCCGTCTGCACTGTCATAAGGTCGATTGCCGAGATCGGGCGGGCCTGACGAATCTCTTCGAATCCGAAGGGCCGATCACCGGCGTGATCCACTTCGCGGCTTCGAAGGCGGTCTCTGAATCCCAGGACAAGCCGCTCATGTATTACGGCAATAATCTGGGATCGCTCATTACGCTCCTCGAGGTCATGGGCGAGTTCGGCGTGCGTGATCTCGTCTTCTCGTCCTCGTGCACGGTCTATGGTCAGCCGAAGAAGTTGCCCGTGACCGAGGAGACGCCGGTGGCCGAAGCCGCCTCGGTCTATGGTGCCACGAAGCAGATCGGCGAGAATATTCTGCGCGATCTGATCGCTTCCGCCGCGCCGCACAGGATCATGCTGCTTCGTTATTTCAACCCGATTGGTGCGCATCCCTCGGCGTTGATCGGCGAGTTGCCCCTCGGAGCCCCCCAGAATCTCGCGCCCCTGATCCTGCAGAGCGCGGCCGGGATGCGCGGGCCCATTCAGATTTTCGGCGATGACTGGGATACGCCGGATGGAACCTGCATTCGTGACTATATCCATGTGCTCGACCTCGCAGCGGCACACGTCAAGGGCCTGGCATGGATGGCCGGACAGTCGGAGGCACCGCTGCTCGAAGTGCTGAACGTGGGGACCGGCCGTGGCACGTCCGTCAAGGAAGCGCTCGAGGCATTCGAACGCGCAACAGGTCGCCCGATCGAATACGAGGTCGGGCCACGTCGCCCTGGGGATATCGAGAAGATCTATGCCGATTGCGAGCGGGTCGAGCGCGTGCTCGGATGGAGCGCAACGCGAAGCATCGAAGACGCCATGCGAGACGCCTGGGCTTGGCAAGAGGCGTTGGGCGGGCGTTGATAGAGACCCGCAAGCAGTCGCGATTCGAGTGATGGATTTCGGAGCCCTTGGACCTCGGAGGCTCAGCATTCCCTTCGGCGCCGGGAATGGGTACAGAGCAAGAAGATTCGCGTGGATCAACGGGACGCGAGGCCCGCGCTCCCGACATGCAGGATGCTTCTGCCTTCGCGCGTGATCCGTTCGGCATCGAACTTGATCGCGTGTCCCATATTCGAACTACTGAGGGCATAGTCGACGCCGCCGCCGAGTCCGAAGAACCCGGGCGGGGACGCCCTCGGGTTTTCCTGCCACCAGTCCCGATCGCAGAAGATCGAGACCACCGCGATCGACCAGGGTTCGTCGCAATGGAACTTGCAGCCCAATTGCAGCTTGGGCCAGAGATGTCTTACGCAATCTCTGGCCGAGCTCGGCAGATCCGCATCCTCGAATACGAGGACGATAGCCTTGGTGTCGATGTGTTCGAGCGTGCCCGCGTACAAGCCGACGACGAAATGGCAGACATCGAGATCGCTGTAGCGGGGAAGGGTCTCTTTTACATCCTCGACACCGTTTTGGCTGCTGAAGTCGCCTTGCTCCCAGCGATAATAGGTCCCCGACTCGGGTGGATGTCGACGGATTCCTTTGCTTCGGGTTTGGGGAGCCCCGCGAAGGTGTCGCGCACGAAGAGTCGCCTCCCGATCAACCCGCGCAGGCGAGGGATAGGGCGATCATGCTCGCGCCCTCGTAGCAGCCGCACTCCACGACATCGCCTTCGATCGACGGGGGAACACGGACGATCTCCCGGACCAGGACGAGTTGCCGTTGCAGCGTGATGAGAGAAGGCGTCTTGCCCGCGCTCCGAAAGAGCTTGACGACGAGCTGAAGCTTGCGAGGTGCCCAATTCCGTGTCCCTTGGCCGCTCGATCGAGAAGGAATTTTGCAGCGAGAGCCAGGACGCTGAATTGGGCAATCAAACGACGCATGGCGATGATTTTAGCTCCCAATGTAAGGAGGCTGAGAATTCATCGCGCTGGATCGGGTCAGCGGGGGCTCGCGCCGCCGTGCTCTTCGTCGACGAGCTGGAGTAGATATTCGCCGTAGGGGTTCTTTGAAAGACCGATCGCGCGCTCGCGCAATTCGCTGGTGTCGATCCAACCATTGCGCCAGCCGATCTCCTCGGGGCACGAAACGCGCAGTCCCTGGCGTTCCTGGACGGCTTGGATGAAATTGGACGCCTGGAGCAATGCCTCGTGTGTACCCGTATCGAGCCATGCGACGCCGCGACCGAGCAGCTCGACGTTGAGCATGCCACGTTCGAGATAAACCAGGTTCACATCCGTGATCTCGAGTTCGCCTCGAGCGGAGGGTGTCAGGTGACGTGCGATGTCGACGACCTGATCGTCGTAGAAATAGAGTCCGGTCACCGCATAATTGGATTTTGGCTGGGCCGGCTTTTCTTTGATCGAGAGGATCCGGCCGTCCTCGCCGAAATCGACCACGCCGTATCGCTCTGGGTCGTGGACGTGATAGCCGATCACCGTCGCGCCCTGTTCGAGGGTCGCCGCCCGCCGGATCGAATCCGGGAAACCGTGGCCATAGAAAATATTGTCGCCGAGGGCGAGCGCGACCGGATCCCCGTTGATCCAATCGGCGGCCACGAGGAAGGCTTGCGCGATGCCCTCGGGCTTGTCCTGGATTCGGTATTGAATCCGGACTCCGAAGGCGCTGCCGTCGCCGAGCAGGCGCTCGAAGAGCGGGGTGTCCTCGGGGGTTGAAATCAGCAGGATGTCCTGGATTCCGGCGAGCATCAGCGACGAGAGCGGGTAGTAGACCATCGGCTTGTCGTAGATCGGCAGAAGCTGTTTGGAGACGCCACCGGTGGCCGGCAGCAGGCGTGTCCCCGAGCCGCCGGCGAGTAGGATGCCCTTCATGATCGGTCCTCTTTGGATGGGGAAGAAGTGGGAGGCGCGTCCGATTCTGGATCGCCGCGGGTACCCGCCGAGAGTCCCTGTCTCGACCGTTCGTCGCCTTCGGCCTGGATGGCCAGACGCCAGGCCTCGTGCTCCAGGTACCAGGCGACCGTTCGCTCGAGTGCGCTCTCAAAATCGAAGGAGGGTCGCCAATCGAGCTCACGTTCGGATTTGGAGGAATCGATGGCATAGCGTCGGTCGTGGCCGGGCCGATCTTCGACGAAGCTCTTCAGTTCGTGATAGCTGTCGATCCCCTTGCTCCGGAGCGCCGCATTCTTCCCGGCGGGTCGGAGCGATTCGAGCGCGCTGCAGATGCCTTCGACGACCTGGAGATTGGAGCGTTCGCTGTTGCCGCCGAAGGCGTATTGTTCTCCGGGATGGCCGGCTTCGAGCGCGCGGGCGATTCCGGCGCAGTGATCCCCGACGTAGATCCAATCCCGCACGTTTCCGCCATCCCCATAGATCGGCAGCGGTTTGCCTTCGAGGGCATTGAGCACGATCAGCGGAATCAGCTTCTCGGGGTATTGAAGGGGGCCGTAATTGTTCGAGCAATTCGTCGTGATGGTCGGCAGTCCGTAGGTCCGGTGATAGGCGCGCACGATCAGGTCGGCTGCAGCCTTGGAAGCGGAGTAGGGTGAATTCGGGGCGTAGGGCGTGTCCTCGGTGAAATAGCCTTCGGCGCCGAGCGATCCGTAGACCTCGTCCGTCGACACGTGAAGGAATCGGAACGCATCGCGTTCAGCGTCCGGGAGCTCCGCAAAACGAGCTCGCGCCGCCTCCAGCAGTTCGAAGGTGCCGACGATATTCGTGTCGATAAAGGTGCGAGGGCCGTCGATCGACCGATCGACGTGGGATTCGGCGGCGAAGTTCAGGACAGCGGTCGGCGCGAAGGTCTCGAAGATCGACCGCACATCGGTGGCCGACGCGATATCGCCCCGAACGAATGCGTAGCGATCGCCGTCGGATGCATTCGGAAGATCGCGGAGGTTCTCGAGGCTTCCGGCGTAGGTGAGCTTGTCGAGGACGACGACGCGCACCTGTGGACGGTTCTCGAGGATCCAGCGTACGAAATTCGATCCGATGAAGCCGGCTCCACCGGTCACGAGCCAGGTCTGGGGATTCATGGGCGTCTCCTGCCACCGGAGCGGCTTCAGGCTAGCACTCGTCCGGATTCGGCTTTGCGCAGGGTGGGGCAGGCCTGCGCCGCTCTTTCCCATCGGCGGACGGATCTCGAACTCAAGGGTTGGCTCCCGCCCGATGAGGAGTGCGAACCAGATCGGGTGAATATAGGGGCATCCCTTTCGCGGCCCTTCTCGATTAGGAAATGTCCGGTCACGGACCGGTCAGACCGCCTTCGCACCAGGAGTTCTTGTCGCAAAAACGCATGATATAAATGAAGAGCAGTTTGTAAACCATTGAAAAGGCTATGAAAATTCAGTGTACTATTCTCTCGCCGGATGATCCGAGAGGGTATATTTCTAAGTCTCGGACATACCCTTATTGGCTCCAGTGGGCACATCTCTTTTGAGCGCCGGCAGATGCGGCGTCCGCCTGGATGACCTCAAAAAACGGGTATTTCGCCGAGCGACAGGGCAGTCGAGGAAGTGGGACGGCAGATGCTGCGCAACAATGGAAAAGTCATATCGTCGTTGCTGATGTTCCTGGATGTTGTGCTCAGCGCAGCGATCTGGAGCTTCCTGATCCAATCGCCGCGGATCAGCGGAGTGGCCCACCCCTTCGCCGAAGCGGGCGGGGCGATGCTCCTGGTGGCCCTCACGGCCTGTCTCGTCTGGCCCTTCACTTTTCAGCAACTCGATGTCTATTCCTCGATTCGAACGCTGGGTTTCTGGGATATCACCCGTCGGCTGATCGTTTCGGGCTGCATCGTGGCCACGATCCTGAGTGCGATGGCCTTCGCGACGGATGTCCCTCTCAGCCGTGAATTTCCATTCATCTGTGCGGCGCTCCAGGGACTCGCTCTCTCGGCGGCCCGGCTGGCCGTCTATGCCGCGCTGCGGTCGGCTCGTCGGGTCGGTCGGAATACGCGCAACGTTCTGATCGTGGGTTCCGGCGCGCGCGCCGCGCTACTCAAACGCACCATCGATGCGAACCCGGGCTGGGGACTCTTGGTTCTCGGTTTCGTCGACGATATAGACAGCGCCGTCGCCCCGAGCCTCTATGACGCCAAGATGTTCAGTCTGAACCAGATGCCAGACCTCCTGAGCGATATGGTTGTAGATCGCGTACTGGTGGCCGTGCCGCGCTCGATGCTCGGCTCGATCGCGCCGGTTCTGAGTTCGTGCAGCAGCACGGGGGTTCCGTTGACGCTCCTGACCGATCTCTTCGGAGATTACCTGCCGATGCCGCAGATCGGGCGGTTCGGCTCACGCGCCTCCCTCGAGTTCGCGGCGGTCCACCACAATTCCTTCCTTCTGGGCGTGAAGCGCGCCATCGACGTCGTAGGCTCTGTCGTCGCGATCGGTTTCTGTGCGCCGATCGTCGGATTGGCGGCCGCTGCGATCTGGTTCGAGGATCGAGGTCCGGTCTTCTTCAGCCAGACGCGCTGCGGTCTCTATGGTCGCCGCTTCCCGATGCTCAAGTTGCGCACCATGTGCGTGGACGCGGAGGCCCGCAAGAGCGAACTGATCGACCTGAACGAGATGGATGGGCCGGTCTTCAAGGTCAAATGCGATCCGCGCATCACGAGGGTAGGCGCCCTCCTTCGCCGCTACAGCCTGGACGAGCTACCCCAGTTGTGGAATGTCCTGATCGGGGAAATGAGCCTGGTCGGACCCCGCCCTCCGGTTCCGGAAGAGGTCGTCCACTACGAGATCTCCGAGCGCCGACGGCTGTCGATGCGGCCGGGGATCACCTGTATCTGGCAGGTCGGTGGCCGCAACGAAATCGGATTCCAGGAATGGGTGAAACTCGATCTCGAGTACATCGATTCGTGGTCTCTGGGCCTCGATGCCAGGATCCTGGCACGCACGGTTCCGGCCGTTGTTCTGGCCCGCGGCGCCTCCTGAGCCCCTCGTTCCAGCGATCCCGCGATCTGGGTCCGGATCGGATCTCGATCACTCCTCGGCTCTCGGTGGCCACATCGAGCAAAGTAGATCAGGAAAAGCTCGTCTGACGGGGACGAGGAGAGCATCCGATTCGCGATGCTCGCCTCTGAAGTTCGCGCGATCGACGATGCGACCACGAACGAGTTCGTGGTCGAGCGGGCGAGGCGGGTTCGAGCGCGATCGCGCGCCCAACCGCCGCAAGAATTGCCGCGACAGCGGCCGTGTGGAACGAATCCCACAGAATCGCGTGAGTCCAGTCGGGGGACACCCGAGTCCCCATGCGTCCGCCCGCTGGCCGCCGCTGAATCAGGTGATCTCGGAAATCGACCCCAGGCAGGGAATCGGGATCGAATCTTCGAGGTGTTGCTCGTCGATGAGCACGGGCGCGAGCAGTTCTCGCACGACCCCGATCAGAAGCGCGAGCCCAATCGAAACCACGGCGCCGGCGCAAGCGACCAGCCAACGCGGAATGACCGGGGAAGTCGGCGGCATCGCCTCATCGAGGCGAACCAGCCGTGCCCCCTGCTGGGAATGTTCCAGGCTCAGGGCCAGCTCGGCATTCTTCAGCTTGCGCAGATATTCGTTGTAATTCTCTTCCAGGATCGCCTCTTCCCTCACCAGTGCTGCGTATTCCTCCGCGATGAGCGGGGCCGCGTTGAGGCGTCCTTCGAGGTCACTCACCGTCCTGTCGATCTGATCGAGACGCAGCTGCTCGATCTCGACTCCCTTGGCGATCGCCTCACGCTCTTCGAGTGCCTCGATGTCGGCGGTCGATCCTGTCGTCCCTTCCTTTTCTTCCCACGCCGTGAGCTGCCTCTTGAGTGAGATGATCATCGGGTGATCGTCCGTGTAGATCGCGGTTGCGGTCTGGTGGCGGGAACGCAGATCCTCGAGCGTTTCGCTCTCGGTGAAGGCCTGGGGCCGAGCGTCGATCCTTTCGAGCTGTGCCTGGAATTCGCTGATCAACAGGATTGCATTTCCGCGCTGGACCTCCAGGCGTTCTAGCTTCGACGTCACACCGTTCTGCTCCTCCGGCAGGGCGCCCCGGTTCTGCGCGCGGAACTCGGCGAGTTTCCGCTGATGAACCCGTAACGCCTCGTCGGCTCGGCTGTACTCACGTTCCATGAACTCGGTTGTGACGCGGGCCTGACGGCTTCGATACTCGACGTTGGCACTGATCAGCTCAGCGACCGTTCGGTTGACGACCGCCGCCAGGACCTCCGGGTCTTCTCCGGACATCGCGACCTCGAACGAAATCGAGTGCGGCGCCGCTTTCGGTCGGCCGACGCCAGCGACGCCAGCGACGGGCGTGACGGTCAACTCGCTCAATAGACGCCCGGCCAGATCCTCGAGAGTGAGCGTTTCCCGCTCTTCCGGATAGAGGCCCGTATCGGAGATGATCTTTGCGAGATTGGCGCGCAGGAAGACGATCCCTCGGATCGCCTCGAACTCTTCGAGGATATTGGCGATGATCGTCGTCGGAACGAATTCGTCCGGGATGCTTTTGGCCGTCAGGAGAATCGTCGCCCGTGCCTGGAATTTCAGCGGGAAGTGGAGCGTCGCTGCGGAGGTGACCGCCAGAAACAGGGCCAGACTGAACAGGATCAGGCGGGACTGGCGCCGGAGGACCCTGGCCGGGTCGCGTAGGGCCGCCGGGAGCCCAGGGGCCTCCTCGCCATCATCTTCGTAGAAATCCGTTTCAGTCGTCATCGTTGGGGTCCGCAGGTGGATCGATCGGGTCGTGGGGAGGCGATCCGTAGTGGTCGTATCCGGTCAACCGCTGCGCCTTCGGGTTCGAGTTGAGAAAGCTGCCCAGGATCTTTTTTCTCGGCAGGAGTTCGACGGTTCGGCGGACCGCCCTCACCGTCGTCGAGCCTGCTCGGGCGACGAAGAGCGCGGCTGCTGCGTGGCGAAGGATGAGCTGGGCATCGGTGACGGCGAGCAGGGGAGGGCTGTCGAGCAGGACGAGATCGAAGCGGCTCTCGAGGTCGCGAATCATCTTGGGCAGATTGGGATGGGCGAGCAGCCGTTCAGCGTCGTGGACCCCTCGATCCAGCGCGAGCAGAGAGAGCCCGGTCACATCCGTTTCGATGATCGCTTCCGAGACGGAATGGTCCCCCCGCAGCACGCCATCGACGGGCGTTTCGATCTCGACGCCGAGGGCCGAAGCAATATCCGGACGACGAAGATCGAGGTCGACCAGAACCACGTTCAGAGTCTGATCCAGCCCTGCGAGCTGAATGGCCAGATTGCAGGCGGTCGTCGTTTTGCCATCCCCTTGCTGAGCACTGGTGACAACGATCGATCGGGCCCCTCTGGCATCCGCGAGTTCTCGGACGCGGAATGCGAGTCGACGAGCCGTCTGCGCGGCATTTCCCTGAGGATTCGAGATCGAGATGCGTGCGGGAGGCGCCGGGTCGTCACGCTCGTGCCTCAGGGACTGGATCGAGCGCCCTATCCGGGTCTCTTTGGTGACGCCGGTGGGGAGGGGCGAATGGGGAGGGTGATCTGCTGATCCGACCGCATCTGCGCGGTCGTCGCGGGGGCCGGGTGTGGCCCGCGGAAGATTTTCCGCGGATCTCTCTTTTTGGCCAATCGGGTTGGCTCCGTCAGCCCTTCGAAGTGCCTCAGCGATCTCACCCATTGATTCGATCTCGTCTCCGGATTGAAATTCTCGCGCGAATCTGCACCCAGATCGCGAGCCCACATCGCGAATAGAACCCTCTCGTCGGCCCAGGGTTCGAGAACAGGATTGCGGGGCTCTGGGAGCCGGGAGGCCCCGGTGTCAGAGTCTCCACGTCTCTGTGAGTGCCCGAGCTGCTCAGATAGGGTGTCACAAGTCTCCCGGTGATGCAGCGGATGAGCAGCGACCGGGGCCGCACCGAGCAAAACTCTTTCGACCGGCGAACGCTCTTCCCCCCATTAGGGTCTCATCGGCGGATCCCTCGAAACGGAAGAGGATTAGCGAGAAAAAAATCGCATTTTCGAACGAAACAGAGCATCTGGGAAGCCAGGTCTTTTGGCCGGAGCGAAGGGGCGCGTCCACCACGCCCCTCTGTCTCAGAGGCCGAGGAGCGGGGCGATGATCATGCGCTGAATCTCGGAGGTGCCGGAGTAGATGCGGCTTGCGGTTGCATCGCGGAGCTCTCGCTCGATCTCGCACTCCTTCATGTAGCCGTAGCCGCCGTGGATCTGGATCGCGTCCTGGGCGGAAAGCACCCACGACTCGCTGATGTGAAGCTTGGCAAGGGCGGCCTCCATGAAGACGCTCTTTCGTCGTGATTTCAGCCAAGCCTGCTTGTAGAGCAGCGCCCGGGCCGTCTCGGTCCGCAATTTCATGTCGACGATTCGGCTTGCCAGGAGCTGGAATTTCCCGATAGGCTCGCCGAATTGCTTCCGGTCCTTTGCGTATTGGATGCATCGCTCGAGGAGGTGTTGCATCGCCCCGACCGCGGGAGCAAGGAGACAGCCGCGTTCCCAGGTCATCGCGTGGGTGAAAAGGTTCGATCCCGCCCCCTCACGGCCCAGACGATTCTCGACGGGGATTTCGCAATCCTCAAGGAAGAACTCGCCCATGGGCGAGGTCTTGATGCCCATCTTCTCGACGTTCTTGGTGAGATTGAAGCCGGGGGTACCGGGTTCGATGAGAAACGCCGTGACCCCGTTGGGGCCCTTCTGCTTGTCGATGGTCGCGAACACGATCAAGACATCCGCGATGGGGCCGTTGGTCACGAAGATCTTCGTGCCATTCAGGACGTATCGATCCCCTCGCAGATCAGCGGTCGTCTGCATGCCGTACGCATCGGACCCCGCTTCGGGCTCCGACATCGCGTTGCCGCCGATCAATTCGCCATGACACAGCCCGGGGAGCCACCTCTCCTGCTGCTCGCTGCTTCCGAAGGCCACCAGGGGCATGGCCGCGGTCCACATATGGGCGTTGATGGAAAACCAGAGGCCGTTGTCGCGACAGCCGTAGCCGAGGCCTTCCAGCACGCCGACCGCGGTCAGGGCATCGAGTCCGAGTCCGCCATGTTCCTCGGGAACCGTCAATCCCTGGATGCCCAGGCGGGCGAGGCCACGCCAGCCCTCGCGATTGAATTCGCCCTTCGTGTCGCGTTCGAGCAGCCCGTCGTTGAGTTCGTTCTGTGCGAACTCGACCACCGAGTTGCGAAACTGCTCCTGATCTTCGTTCCAGGAGAAATCCATACCAATCCGCCATTCGTGTCGTTGAGAGTGTGAGGGCCCGCTCGCGCGATCAGTCCAGCCGCGAGAGCGCCTGATAGTCAATCTTGTCCGTGGAGGTCTTTGGAAGCGCGGCGTGGAAGCGGAATCCATCCGGAACCATGTAGAGCGGCAGGGTCTCGGAACAGAAGCGCTTGATTTTGATCATCGAGAGCTTCTGCCCGTCGAGCGTCGCGAGATGCGCGCGAATCGTGACCTCACCGTTGTCATCGACGACCGCGATCACCGCCGCCTCCTGTATGTCCTCATGGCGGTAGAGGCAGGTCTCGATTTCCCCGAGTTCGACGCGGTAGCCGCGTTTCTTGACCATGCGATCGCGACGCCCGACGAAGCGATAGGTATCTGGTGACTCCTCGACGACTAGATCGCCCGTGCGGTACCAGCGCTTTCCATCCTCCTTTTCGAGAAAGGCAGATCGTGTTTGTTCGTCGAGATTCCAGTAGCCTCGTAGAACCGATGCGCCGGCGATGCAGAGCTCACCTTCCTCCCCGGCATCGATCTCCTGTCCGGCGGGGTCGACGACGATGCCCTCGAGATGGGAACAGACCGCTCCGATCGGGAAGGGGTCGGATCGATCCTCCGGGATCGTCCGCGGGATTTCGTGCCAGGTGCAGACGTTCGTTTCGGTCGGACCGTAGAGATTGAAATATCGTGGAAGGGGAAGCTGTTCCTTGAGCGTTCGCAAATGGCTGATCGGGAAGACTTCTCCGGCAAAGAGGACGATGCGAAGATTCGAGTAGTCATGCTCATCGAGCTTTCCATATTGGCAGAGGAGGCTCAGAATCGAGGGGGCCGAGTACCAGATCGAGATTCGTCGATCCGCGATCAGCTTGGCGAGACCGACGGGTTCCTTCCCAATGTCGTTCGGAATGAGAACGAGCGTCGCGCCGCTCGCCAAGGATGTATAGATGTCGAGAATCGAGAGATCGAAATGGAAGGGGGCGTGGGAGGAAAACCGGTCCTCGGGTGTCGGTTCGAATACTTCGAGGCACCACGCGACGAAACTCTCCGCGTTTCCGATCGAGATCATCACGCCCTTGGGTCGGCCCGTCGAACCCGATGTGTAGAGGATATAGGCGAGGTCATCCGACTTGGGTTCGACCGTGCTCGAGCAGGTCGCGGCGTCCTTTCGCTGGAGTCGATCGAGCAGGTCGGCCAACCCTCCGTGGGCAGGGTCGACGAGCAGCAGAGGCGCCGAAAAGGCTGTCTTTTCGAACTCGAGGATCAGATTCGGATGAAATTCTGTCGCGACGATGACGGCGGTGACGGTGCAGTCAGAAAGGATATAACTGTTTCGCGAGGCGGGCGCTGTGGGATCCACGGGTACATAGGCGGCGCCCGCTTTGAGAATTCCGAAGATGGCCGCGATCGTGTCGATGGATTTGTGCAGATAGACGCCGACTCGATCACCGGGAGCGATGCCCATATGAAGCAGTCGATTCCGCACGTCGTTGGAGAGGGCGTCGAGTTCGGCATAACCGATGGAGCTTCCGTCCGGGGCTTCGATCGCGATTCGATCGGGGTAGCGCCTCGCTGACTCAGTGAGGGTCTGATGCAGGCTCATCCGCACGATCTCCCCGTTGGATACGATTTGTGATCTGCCATTCGCGGGTTCGCTAGAGCTTGGAGTTGATCAGATCCTTGATCAGGTCCAATGTGTCGAGGTTCTCGGCGTCGACCTCGTGGGGCTCGACTGCGATGTCATATGTCTCCTCGAGAAAGGTGACGAGTTTGAGCGTCGCGATCGAGTCCAGGATTCCACTGCTCACCAGCGGCGTCTCAGGAGTGAGTTCGTTGGGATCTTCTCCCGGTAGAAACTCGTCGAGAATGAATTTCTTGATCTCGTCTCGGATTGCGGACTGTTCGGCCATGCAGCGCCTGCCTTTCTGTCTCTCTCAGTGATGAACTCTGACTGCCGGATTTCGACTCTGGCGTCGGTGCCGGACAGCGTCCGACTCTGCATTTTCGGTATCCGGACGATGTGGCCTTAGGGTAAAAGCTCACTCGGACCCCTGCCATGCTGCAAGAGGTTGGGGCTCGCCCGCGCGCGGTCTATTCGAGTGTGTTTGCGGCTTCGCTCACCGACGGGCTCGATTCAGCGTCCGGGTGCGGCAGCCAGGGGGTCAGCACGCGGTGGACGGCCTCGGCGAGGAGAATGTGACCCTGTGGATTGGGGTGGTTATCCCAGTTTTCAATCCAGAGCGAATGCTTGTCCTGAGCGCTGTCATAGGCGGTACTGGTGTCGATCACCGGCAGGCGAGCCTCCACGGCGAGCTCGGTCTGGCGGTCGAGCAGTTCGCGCTCGTCCGAGTAATCTCCCGCGCGCGGTAGGAACGTCTGCAATACGGTGATGCCGGACTCCGTTCCCAGGGCGCCCATTCTTTCGTAGACCCAGCGAAGCATGTCCTCGCGGATCGGGCGCATCTTTTCCTCGGCGATGACGCTCGCCACACCGGGTTCGATTCCAGCCTCTTCGACTCTTCGGGCGAGGTAGTCGTAGGGCATGGGGCGACTTTTTGAAATCGCGTTGCCGAGTTCGATCGCGACCCAGTTGACGTCGTCGATTCCGACACTCATGACCACGTCGGGGTCGAAGGCGAGGACTTTGTCCTCGAAGGTGGCGAGCCGACAGGTCGGTCCATATCCGCTCACCGCGAAATTCATCACCTCGTAGCGTGTTCCATCGGAAGATTCGCGGTTGAGGCGGTCCTCGAGGAGGTTCTCATAGGTCTCGTCATCCTTGACGCCGACGCCCACGGTATGCGACGCGCCCAGGATCACGATCCGAACCGTTCCCGCCGGCTTTTCCCGTTCGTATTCACGGTCTCGCAGTCCCAGTGAGTTCGTACTGAGTTCCTCGCCCTTGTAGACGACCGTGAGAGATGGATGCAGGTCATAGGGGGGGAAGCTTCCTTCCTCCTGCAGCCGGATGGTGGGATTCGTGTTCCAGTCCGGCGGTCGCTCCTTGTAGAGTTCGGCCAGTTCCGGGTTGAATTTTGCGACGTCGATCAGGTTTTCGTAGTAGCCGCGTTCGAGCATCTTGGCGTCCGCGACATTGAGTGCACGGCTCGTCAACTTGGTGCTCATGGCCGCTAGGTCTGAAGGGAATCGACTGATGATCGGGCGGTGGGTGAGGGCGAGCAGGGCGAGCGAAGTGGCGACTCCGATCGCGGCCGGACGCCAGAAACGCATCGGTTCGAGGGGGGTTCCCAGGCGCAGCGAGGCGAGGGGTTTGTTGCGCGGAGCATGGGCCTCGATGACGGCCCCAAGACCCAGCACCGAGAGGCAGCCGAAGATGGTGACGATCTCGAGCCCGGAAGAATGCCCGAAGGTCGAGATCAGCTTCACCCAGTCGGCGATGCTATCTGCTGACCAGAGTGCCCAGGCCGTGACGAAGACGGAGAACATCGTCACCGTTCGCAGGGCGAGGAGTATATCCTCCCCGAGTGTCCGCTTGACCTGGGAAAGACTCTTACGTTTTCTTCCAAAGCGCTGCTCGATGTACATGTTCCCGAGAATCATGAGACCGAGAAAACTCCAGAACGCGATGTCCTGCATCTTGCCGGGGAAGAATCCGCTGATCCAGAAGGTCTGGTATTCGTGGAGGGCCCAGGTCGCGAAGAAGGTCCATGTGGCGGCGACGAAGAGCGCACCGGTGTCCCCGATGCGCCGCTTCATCCAGAAGAGCATCGGGTTGTAGAAGACCTTCTGCATGAAGTCCTTCCAGTAGACGTTGATCCGGCGCCAGAGGTCCGTGAAGCTCGATGCCAGGAGGTATTTGTTGAACGTCTCAGGAAGGTTGAAGCCGAAGAGGCAGAGGAGGCCGATGACGAGGTTGAAGCTGCCCGAAACCTGCAGATAGCGCAGGAATGTCGTCGCCATGAAGAGGGCTGCCGTTCCGCCGCTCACGACCTCCGTCACGTCGATCATGAAATTCTGGTAGATGAGGCGGTAGAGCAGCAGATGCACGACTCCGCGTAGCATCCAGCGTGTACCCTTCTGATAGATCTCGAACGAGTCGGCAGAGAGATAGGTGCGGCAGAACGTCTTGTAGTCCACGACGGGGAAGAGGGGGAATAGAACGTTCGGGAGCATGAAGAAATAGGCGAATGCACGTGCGGGCGAGACGGGAGCGGCACGATGCTTCAAATCGTAGAGGTAGATGATCATGCGGAACATGAACATCGAGCCCAGGATGGGCCATACGGGGGCGAGCGCAGGGATTGCATCCGGCATCGTGCGCATGTACGCGAGCGCCGCACCAGCGGCGATGATGAGGGAGATACGGACGAAATAGGGCACTGGAATATGCGCGAGGCCGATCAGCCCGCTGCCGACAGCGACCAGCGAGAGGGCGGAGACCAGTCCGACGACGTAGCCGATCGTTCCGAGCGAAAGCACGACGAAGAAGGGCATCTTCCAGTCGCGAGGAAGGAAATGGTGGACGATGAAGCCGCTCCACGCGATCACGAGCAGGTAGAGGAAGACCTTGCTCTGGAGCTGGAATTCTCGGAGAAGGAGAATGACCAGGCCGAATTGCAGCAGAATGATCGTCAGGCGCACTAGGTTCTCGAGCCGAAACCCGTCTTGCCAGTCGAGGGTGCTCCCCGCACCGTCAGAGGAATTCGCACCGGGGCCGACATTCGCCGCAGCGAGTCGGCTCTTCTTGGGGGGCGCAGTCTCCGACACTTCTTGTTCTCCTCCTCGCTCAGGGAATACCAGTCACGCGCGGCTCCGACCGGGTTGCGCCGGTGGCGTCGCCAGATGGTACGTCAGCCCGCGCGATCCTCGGTCGCATCCGCATCCGCATCCGCATCCGCTGCCGTGTCGCGCGCAGTCGACGGTCGTGTGATTCGATACAGCGATCCGGCTTCGAAGTTCCCTCGGATTTCGGTGCGCTCGGAAGTCGACCAGTCGATTTCGATGCTCGTGACGTGGTCCGCTTCGCCGAGACCAAAATGAGCGATTGGCGTATCGAAGGAAATGAATCCTCCACCGGACTGCATTTCCCGCATCTGGTGCTGGCCCTCACCGTACCGGACGACGATCTTGGTGCCGAGGCCGAATCGGTTGCCGCTCAGATCGCGCAGTTCGATATCGATCGAGTTTCCCAGGGTCGAACGGTTTTCGTATACCCAGATCGGGCCGTGAATGGGAACGGCGACCATGTCGACATCCCCGTCGTTGTCGTAGTCGAGATAGGTGTAGGCGCTCGTTGGGAAATAGTCCGTGATGCCCGATTCGACGGACACGTCGGTAAAGCTCTTTCCCTGATCGTTGTGGTAGAGATAATTCGACTCTCGGATCTTGGATTCGAAGAGTCCGTTGACCGCGAAGAGATCCTGCCAACCATCGTTGTCGAGATCCGCGAATTTCGCGTTCCAGGTCCACCCGGTCACGATGACATTCATCTCCGTGGCGCGGTCGTTGAAGCCGGGCTCGCTCTCTCGTGGCATCAGCAATACGTTGTGGTTGCGGATCTGCGGGATCTCCTGCGCGTACTCCTCTTCCGAGTATTCGGCCCTCTGCTCGAATTGCATCCGGCATTGGCGCGAGAGTTCCTTCCATCGATCGGCCAGGAAGTCGCATTGTTTCACGTCTTGGGTCCAGCGGGCGACGCTCAGAACATGGTGGACGACACAATTGGCCTGCTGCTCCGGGTCCTCGATCTGTAGACAGCTCATCGTATCCCGCCTCGCCTTACCGAGGCGTACGATATTCCAGAGCCGCGTCTCCTCGACGCATTTCGCTTTGAGCTCTTCATCTGACAGAGCATCACAGACATCGACGGGGTCTACCTGGCGCACGTGGTCCGTGTTCGTGGATCGACCGGTCACCTGTGTGAAATAGAGGTCCGTGCGAAGGTCGTTGTCGAGATCAGCGCTGGCGATGCTCATCGTGGTCTCGGTCGTGTGGGGAACGAGATTCGAATTCGCGCGGATCGCCTCGAGCGCGCCCGTGCCGTCTCCCTCATAGAATATGTCGGGTTGGGAAAAGTCGTTGCCGACAATGAGGTCGATATGGCCGTCGGAGTTGAAGTCGGTGAAGAGCGTGCTCAGGGTTTCGCCGAACATCGCGGGGAGGGGCTGTACCTGGAACGTGCCATTCTCGTCCAGCTCGTTCACGAGGACGGCGTTCTGTGAATCGGGCAGTCGCTGCCAGCGCGACCAGTTGCCGAGCGCGATTTCGAGGTCGCCGTCCTTGTCGAGGTCCGCGAAGGAGGCCGCTGCAGTCATGACGGAATCCGTATTCGGGAGTCTGCTGAGCTGGTCCTCTCCGAATCGACCCTCCTGATTGAACACGACCCAGGTGCCTTGCATATAGGTCGAGAAGAAGAGGTCGAGCCAACCGTCATCATTGAGGTCGACCAGGGCCACGAGCGACACGAAAGCGCCCTGCAGGCTGGGCAGGTCGACCTCTTGCAATTCGAAATGATCACCGGCGACATTCGCATAGAGCGAGATCACATGGTTGCTCGAGGTGAGGACCAGGTCGCTCCAGCCATCATTGTGGACATCGCCGGAGGCGACGGCCTGGTGGTATTCGTAGGGGCGATTGAAACGTGCGAGGGAAAAGTCCCAGGGTTCGTTGATGCCGAGGTCGGTGCCGTCGATCTTCTCGAACCCCAGGGCCCCCTCACCCTCGCGGTAATTGAACGCACTTTGTTCGACGACGATTTCGCCCTCGAAGGATGTGGCTTCGAACGAACGTGGGTGGGGGGCGATTGCGGCCGCGAGCGCGTCGGAATCGAGGCCTTCGCGGTGGGATGCAGCGACGTTCTGTTCCGCGACATCGGCATCCTTGAACACTTCGAGAAAGAGCGCCGTGCGGCGGTCCGTATCCCAGCGATGAAAACCCTTTGCCATCAGACCGGAGACGACCCCGAAGAGCGTCAAGACGACCAGCATCGTCACGGCGATCTGCTTCGAGACATCCTTCCAGATCACGGTGAAGGGGTAGATACTGTAGATGCCGAGGGTGAAGAGCAGCGCCATCGCGTAGTGGGGAGGCATGCCGGCCCCGAACAGGATCGCGACGATCATGACATCGAAGGCAATCGGGACGGGCAGGAAGATCCCGACGGACGCGATGATGGTGATCCCGAGGAGTGCGACACCGAACTCTCCGATCAGATTTTCCAGACCGCCGCTCACTTCGAATAGCGAGGCCATCGTGTCCCAGGGAATGACCGTGATGACAACTGCGCCGAGGAACCCCGCCAGGGCCATCAGCGGCAGGGTCGTTCGGAGGATCCACCAGAGGTTCTTGAAATAAGCCTGAACGCCCCATTTCAGAGCATCGATCCAGGACTCGTTCGGATCGATCGGCTGCATCAGGTCGATCGGGCAGGCATCCTGGGAGATCGTCAGATCCTGGAGCTGATCATCCATCGCGTGTGAGGCATAGAATTTCGAGATGAGTGGAATTCCGACCAGAATGAAGATGACCGTGAGCCCGATCTTGATGACCACGAAATAGGGCGGAAAGAGCGTGAACAACATCGTCACGACAACCATGTTGAGCGTTGGCGAGCTGATCATGGTGGCGAGCGTCGTTTCGATGCGTGCGCCCGCGGTGTGAATCCCCTGCGCGATTGGCGTGACGCAGTTGACACAGACCCCGAGTGGAGCGCCGATCATGATGCCCAGACTGCTGTTCATGATCGAACTCTTGTAAGCGCGTTTCTGCACGACCGTAAACAGGCTCATCAATGCGGCCGCGAACAGGATCCCGAAGGTCATGCCCCGCTTGTTCGTCTTCGCCCAGTTGATCGTCGTCTTGCCGATCTTCAGCCAGACCGGATCGGAGCGATCCACGGCGACGACGATGTCGAACCCGAGGGGATCTTCGAGGCGAATCTCACCACCCATCGTGGCTTTTTCATTCAAGGACGGATAACGCGATCCACTCCAGAACTGGAACGCCATGGCGGCGATGACGAGGACGAGGAGTACGATTCGCTTGTTCTTCATGGCATGGGCCTCAGCGGTGTGCAGCGCGTGTCGAATGGCAGTGTCCGCTTATGGGAATGCTTCGGCGGGCCCGAGTGGCCGCTGAAGGCCGAATGGGCCAGCTAAGAGTCATGCGTCGATCAGGGTAGAGCATCGGGTGTGGGCGGGGCACATGGTGACGCCCGGTGAGATCATGCCTTGCCGGTCTTCATGGTCGATGGCGCGAAGCGCTTTAACATGTTGCACGCCACCCCAATCACCCAATGCCAGACGGCTTGGGTTCGGCGGCGCCAGGCTGTCACCGTGTCGAGGGTTCGAGGTGCCACTGTGTCACGGGATGCGGTCCGGATTCGAGGTGGGGTGCAAAGATGCGGCGCGCAGGAATTGCGCGGTTCGCTCCCTCCCATGGAGAGTCGCCTCGAGCACCGTTTGGTGACCGCAAAAATCGTTCTCTGGGCGAGTGGGGAATCGGATTGTCGATGATCGATCGGGGTCGCCTACCGCGAGCGGAGTCTTGGCTTCGAGATCGGATCTCGCTCACCTCGCATCGACGGCGGCCTCGCAGCCGAGCGCGAAGGCATCGAGGATGGCATCAGCGACTTTGGCGCTGGCCTGTCCTGTGAGGTGTCCGTCGAATTGGAAAAACATTTCTTGTGTGGGATACCTCGCGATGACTGGCGTCAGGTCGAGATGCCTTGCACCGATTCGATCGAAGATCTCCTCTGCCTTCTCGATGGGCAGGTTCGGTTGGCGCTGTGGACCGCTCGCCGGCATCGGGTCTGGGGCCGGGGCTTCACCCGCCAGGACCGAAACGCCTTGCCGTGTGGGCAGAATCAGGAAGATCGGTTCTGTCCCCAAATCTCGACTCATTTGGAGGATTCGAGACATCTCCGTCTCGTAGAGGGATCGCGCCTCGACGAGGAACGCCTCTTCCCAAGCTTTGGGGCGAGCGAGCTGCTCGACAACCGCGCGATAGGATGCCGGTTTTGGGCGGGAGAAGCGGTGATGCAGGGAGGCTCCGAGTCGGTACAGGTGCAGATTCCTCATCAGTATGCTCTTGAGGTCGTTTCGATTTCCCGCGATTCCGTCCTTGACGGTGGTTGTCTTGGCCCATTGGGTGTCGTGGAAATCATTTCCGACATAGCTGGCAACGATCAGGTGGTCGAATTTGATCCCCTGGTTGATCAGATACTCGAGGGTTTGGCGATATTGAATCGGCCCGTAGCCCGATACGGACGCATTGAGGACATCGACGGTCGCGAGTCGAAGGTCGATATTGCCGACGAAGGACTCCGGATAGTCGAGCCCGTGGCCGAAAGCGTATGAATCTCCCAACCAGAGCGCCGTGCAACTGGGATTCTTCTGCAGATCGGGATTGAATCGAAAACCGTTTTCGTCGGTCGTGATCGTCCAGGCGGTCTCACCCGTGTCGACGTGTAGGCGCTTGTTCGGGAGCATGCTGTAGAAGGGAAGCGCAGGGTGTTGGCGGTAGATCGCCAACCACGACTTCGGCTGCGGCATCAGCAAGCGCAGAAAAATTTCTGCGAAGACAAGGGACGCGATCAGGGAGAAGAGCAGGAGAATACCCCGAAACAGAACCAGTCTGGACGCCGCAGTCTGCTTGATCTCAGCCATCGAGTCCCTCTCTCACCGGTCACGTCTCTACTCGACCTGCACAGGGCCTGCTGGCGGCCTGCCGGTCGCCCGGAACCGAGCCGAGCCTTGTGCGGAGCCAATGCCCCGAAGATCCTGAAGCCGATCAATCGCGCCGGCGATTTCGGTCCATTTTTCAGTGATGAGCCAGATCGGCCATATGATCACTCAGGTGAAGGGCCACAGGAGGGCTGCGAGCGGAGATGGCGCGATTTCGTCCCAGGATGGCGAGGCCGGGCAATTTCTACGGTTCGTTCGGCTGATTCTGTGAACCACGGTCGGGTCTCGAACCTCCGAAGGACCGACCGCGGCCTTCCTTGGAACGGCGAGCCCCGGTCAGGAGGCCTGGGTTTGCGATGGTTCGGGGGGGGGTGGGTCGACCGCTGGGGAATGAATTCAGGCGGAAATTGAAACGAATGAAGTCGCGGAGGTGCCGGTTGGGATGTTTGCCCGGTCGGTTGATGAGACGAAACCGCAGGCGGCAGATCGTGGCCCCCAGGACGTAGAGCAGGTTTGCTGCCCAGAGATAGGCCAGCCCGTAGTTCTTGAGGAAATAGTGGCGGCGCGAGGCATACCAGTATGTGGGAGTGGGCTTCGACGTGTTCTTCATACCCGTTGAGGCGGACCCTATATGTGTCACCGAACTCTCGATGACATAGTAGGTGAGCCAATTCGCTCTTCGTGCTCGCAAGCAGTAGTCGGTCTCTTCGAAGTAGAGAAAGAAAGTCTGGTCCATCAAACCGATCTCTTCGATCACCTCCCTTCGAATCAGCATGCTGGCGCCGGCCAGCCAATCGACCGGGCGTGTCTCAGTGGGCATGGGAAGGGCGACGATCCAGCGATTGAGCAGCTTCGAGATCAGACCGAGGTTGAGGGTCGACTCGAATTCGCTAAAGATGCTGGGAAAGCGAAACGCAGTTTCATGAGGGACGGGTTCTGGCCCATGAACATAGCTGCCAGCAATTCCCGCCTCCGGATTCGTGTCCAGAAAGTCGACGAGCGAAGTGATGCAATTCTCGTCCGGAAAAGCATCTGAATTCAACAGGTAGACATAATCGGGCTTGTCATCGCTGGCGAGGGCAGGGGCGGTCGCAAAATTATTTCCATACGCAAAACCACCATTATATTCGGAGGCGACGACATCCACTCGATCCGACCAGGCGGATTCGGCGACGGCCTCTCGCAGGGTTTCGAACGATCCGTCCTGGGAATCGTTGTCCACGATCTTGACTCGCGCGTCCGGGTAGGCGGCGAGTTCGAGCATGAGCGCGCGGAGCGCGTCCATCGTCATCGTGGGTGTCTTGTAGTTGAGAATGATGGCCAGGAGTTTCATGAACGGGCTCTCGCTTCGTGAGCGGCGGGTCTATAGGGCGGCATGCGTCGGAATTGGTCCCTACTGTGGAGCCTCGTGCCGCGGTGCCGTCGAGCGCGTCTCGATCGGGCAGGGTAGGACAGGGCCTCGCTTCAGCGTGTCGACGCCTTGTCTCCCAAAGCTGAGTTCGCGCTGGGGGCGCCCCATCGGACGAAACCGCATGGAACTCCAAGAGGGGCGAGGGGGAAATGACCCGATCGCTCGTCTCTTCAGTCGGCGATCACCAAGATCCGCTGGGAAGGATCCGCGGGATTTCTCTCCGGTTGAGTCCCGAGCTCGAAGAACGCGATGCCCTGCGCGGCGATGTCCGCCACCTAGGCAGGGGATCGGTTGGGTCGGCGCGATCTCGCCAAGGCGACACCGATCCCCAGGAGGGCTAAGAGCAGGAGGACGAGCCCCTTCGCATCGATCGACGGCACCTGCTGGGTCGGAAGATCAGCATATTCGAAATAGTGCACCGTGCGCGGCCCGCTGAGACTCGGAGTGCTGCTGTAATAGGTGTATTTCTGGTAGCGCGCGCCGATGTTGCCGAAGCCGACGACGTCGGTGTCGAAGTCGAAGGGGATCACGACGCCGTCCGCAAATTCTACCCAGAACGTGAAGCCCGACAGGTAGGTTCCCAAGGCATCGATATCGACATTGCGAAAACGTTCGTGCGCGCCAGACCGTCCCGGCTCGAGTCCGATGCCCGGCGCAGCCGGTACCAGGCCGTCGAGGCTGAATGCCCAGGTTGCGTTGTGAACGCCCGGGAGCCCATCGGCATCCCCAACGCAGTTGCTCACACAGAGCATCTCGCCGACGCCGTCCGAGGCCAACAGGGAGTGAATGGTGTCCTCCATCCATTCGTTGATGGGCAGTTTTTCGAGCGTGAAGCCAGTGATCGGCTGTCCACCGAGATCCGACGAGATATTCTTGAGGCGGAGTAGAAACCGTTCGGAGGCGTCCACCCGGTAGCGCTCGAAGCGAATCTCGAACGCGTGTGCGCGCCCCGTGTCGGGGAGTACGCCCTCGACGGCGTCGAGCCGGAGTCCTTCGGTCGTGCCCGAGAGGTTGGTCAGTCGAACGTGTGTGACGTCAGTTTCGACTCCGAACTCGATCCAGAAGCGCTTGACACCTTCGAAGTTCCTTTCGTGCCGCTCGATCGACCGCACGCGAGCCTCTTCGGTACTGAAGCTGCCCAGGTCCGCATAGTTCAGGCCGTCGCTGCTCACCTCGACCCCGACCGTGGCATTGTCGGTGGCCCCGAGGCCACCGACGAACGCGGAGACGATCAGATCGAATTGGCCGGCGACGTTGAGCAGGGGAAGCGGAAAAGTCAGTACGGTCGCTTCGCCGACATCGAAGGTGTCGACGTTGGTGCCACCGAAGCCCAGGCCGTTGTCGTTGACGAAGAAATAATCCGGAACGCCCAGCGCGACGGACGCCGAGCCGGTGGATCCGATTTCGTCGAAAGCGCCCGTGGCGTATGAAGACGGCGATCCCTGGGCCTGAACTTCGGCTGAGAACAGAAACACGAGCGTCAGTAGGACGAAAAGTGGGTTGTGTCGCATATGCGGTGATCTCGACTGCGGGCGGGGATCCAAGGTTGATGGGCGCGTTCTTCGAGAAAACATGAGGGCCGTTGCCCTCGATACCAGAGCGCTGTCGTGAAGCGGATTCATTACGGTGCCGTGACCCTCCCGATGGGCCGCGTTTTCCGAGATCAGATAGGAAGCAAACAACGCTTTCTGTCGGCAATCTGTCAGCCGCTCTGTACATGCGCTGCATTTCAGATTTCTGGCTTCACCCAGAGGGAGCGTAGGAGTACCAACTCGCAGGTCGGATGGGTTCTCACCGAAGCCGACCGGGTCAGATCCGGCCCGATCCGCCCACGGCTACCACCAGCGAGGGTTCCTGGAGATGAAGTCGAGCAGGGCCCGGTATTTTGGTGCCTCGGCCCGCCCCTGGTCGGGCCATTCGAGTGCGCCCCAGCTGCCCGTGTCGCCATATTTCCCCATCGAGGAAAAGTGCACGAAGAGTGTTCCGCCCGCCTCCTTCCAGTTCGCGAGATGCTGCGCGTAGAGCGCCGCCATTCCGGGGTGGCGGTTGGCGTCGGTGAGTAGCTGGGTGAAGCGATCGTCTCCCCGTGGTCCACGCAGATGCTGGCCACCTTCATAGGCGACGAGCCGAAGGCCGAACTCTTCCGCGAGTTTCGCGTTGTTGCGCATCATCTCTGCGTGCCCCTCCATCTCCTTGCCGAGTTCTGCGAGCAGGGCGTCGACGCTGCCTTCGCGCAGGCGGTCAGAATTCTTCCCCGTCAATCGGCCACCGAAATAGGGCGCGACGGCGTAGACGTCGGCGTGCTCGTAGGCCTTTTCGAAGGAGAGGATCTCCCGGCCCTTCAGGGGGGACGAATATTGACTGGGAAGAACACGGACGAGCCGATCTGTCCCGCCGAAGACCTCCTCGAAGATCGCGAAGATCTCGACGGAGCGGCGGGCCGTGAAGCGCAATCCGGCGAGATCGGTGTCCTTCGCCAATCCGAGTGCCCGGCCGCGGCGGCGGGCGTATTGCGCCTGCTCGAATTGTCCGTTCCAGAGCTCGTTCGAGTACTCGATATAGGCCCGCAGGCCCGGGTCGAGGCGCTTCTTCACCAGCGCGGCGAAGTTTCGGACGTACTCGTCATCCGCGAGATGTGGAATCGAGAACCAGGGATCCGCTCCGAGCGTGTTGGCGAGGTCGATGAGAATCTCGAGGGCGACGCCGGCGTCCGTTCCCTGGGCCCAATCTTCGACGAGGGGGCGATCGCTCCAACGCTCGATCTTGGAATCGTTTGTTTCCATCCAGTCCATGAATCGGACGACCTGGAATCGGTCCCAGCGATCGAGAAAATCCGGGTGGAAGGGTTTCTGACGATAGGAGCTGCGGAAGCCCGGCAGGATGACGCGAATATTGCGAATCGGGTCGGCGGGGTTCGTCGACCGGATGCGGACGCTGAGGCTGCGAGTCTTCCCCTTCAAGTGCACGTCGTATTGGCCTGGCCCCGTCACCTCGAGCCGTGCACCACTGATGTCGATCGAGCCCGAGCCCTCGTGCAGCAAGGTGTAGGTGCCGCTGGGGAGACGGCCATTGAGGGTCGTCAGGAGTCCACTCTCGACGCGCTGGTTCGGGGCCAGTGAACGAACCCAACCGTGTTCATCGACATCGAGAGCGGGTGCCTGGCTCGGGTTTCTGTCCCTGGGCGGGGTATCGGAGCGGGAACGCGATTTTGCCTTCCATCTGCGCGAAGTGCGAAAAATGTCTACGAATGTCAATTCCGTCGAGTGTGGCCGAATGCGGTGAAAATTGATTCCCAACGGAGATGGCCGTGACGAGGCTTCGTCGATCTTCGCGTTCGGTTCGCCCGCCGCGGCCCCCGAGATGAGGAGTACGAGCAGGAAAATGAGGCGGGTCGAACTGGCGAGCGGCATGGCGCGTCAGTGTATCGAACCTCAAGCTGTGTGACCGTGGAGTCGATGGCGATCGAATTTCGGCTGCTAGGATGCGATCGGTCCATGGAGAACTCGACATCGACAAGCGCGGACGGCCTGCTTCGTGAACGCGCGCTTCGTGGCACCCTGATCAGCTTGTCTGGCCAGGGTGGTGCACAGGCCCTGCGACTTCTCAGCAACCTGATCCTTGCGCGGCTGCTCTTTCCCGAAGCCTTCGGCGTGATGGCGATCGCGTGGTTGATGATCAACGCGCTGACGATGATCTCCGATGTGGGGGTGCGGTCTGCGGTCGTACGAGATGATCGCGGCGACGATGTCGATTTTCTCGATACGGCTTGGAGCATCCAGGTCGTTCGCGGCCTGGTGTTGTGGCTCGTGGCGCTCGTGCTTGCGGCCCCGATCGCGGGATTCTACGGCGAACCCCAATTGCGCACGATCCTGCCCGTGGCGGCGCTCACGGCAGTGTTGGCCGGTCTCGAATCCACCAAGCTGATCACGCTGACACGCCACCTGACGCTCGGGCGAGTCATCGCAGTCGAATTGGGCGGGCAGGTCGCGGGGCTGGTTGCCACGATCTGCTATGCGCTCGTATTCGCATCTGTCTGGGCGCTCGTGGCGGGCGCGCTGGTGATGGCTTTGATTCGAGTCCTCGCCAGCCAATTTGCGCTCGCCGGACCACGGAATCGCTTTTGCTGGGACCGCGATGCAGCCCATCGCATTATCCATTTCGGCAAATGGATTCTCGTCAGCACCCTGATCACATTCCTTGCGACCCGGCTCGACGTGATCGTCGTCGGTAAGCTCGTGCCGATGGCGGCGTTGGGCGTCTACAGTATCGGCACGATGATTACACAGGTGCCGGGGACGATCGCCTCGAAGCTCGCCCGCGCTGTGCTGCTGCCCGTCTTCTCGGCATCCCGGCGGGAGAGCCCGGAGGCCCTCTCCCGCGGTTTTGCCAAGGCGCGATCCCTGTCACTTCCCGCTGGTCTCGCTGCGATTCTCGGCACGGAGACGCTCGCACCGGCTTTCATTCATTATCTCTACCCGCCGGAGTACAGCGATGCCGGCTGGATTGCCCAACTCTCGATGATCACTCTCTGGTTCACCTTTCTTCAGGTCTGCGCGCGTCCCGCCCTGATCGCGCTCGGGAATTCGCGTGGTGTAGCGATCACGAATTTCGTAAAACTGATCGCCAGCGCGGTGGGCTGCGTCGTCGGCTTTCGGTTCGCGGGCTTGCCCGGGCTGATCGTGGGGGTCGGCGTGGGCGCGTTCTGCGGATATCTGACGATGGGCATCCAGCTCTCGTTCGCTGGGATCCATGTTCTGGCCAAGGATCTTGGCTATACGGCCGTCGTGCTGCTGGCCGGTGCCGTCATCGGGCTGGGGCCGCGGCTGGGTCTTGCCAGCGCGGAGGGGAGCTCCGTCGCGTTGTGGACGCTGGCGCTTGGCGTGGCCCTGCTCAGCCCCGTGGCGATTCTACTCTGCCGGCGACTGTGGCGGATCTATGGACATCCGCCGTGAGATTCGTTTCGGACGGAAGGCATCGACCGCTGTCAGCGATCCCAGCCCGACGTGTCGACCCCGAATTCGTCCCGGAGTATACGGTTCGATTCGCGAAACCGATCGAGGAGTGCGCCGCGGGTTTCGGGCAGCATGGGCGGGGCGGAATATTGCTCGCGCTGTGCTCGCCCGTAGGGGGAGCTTCGAAGCAGCTTCCATAGACCGTCGCGGATTCCGGACGGCAGCGCATCGGCGATCCTTCGCATGAATGGATTCGATCGGAGCGGCGCCATGACGTGTGCGCGCAGCACGGCCTCGCTGACGCCTCCGACATTGGCTATGAGGGGTTCATCGGTGAGAGAGCCCGGATCCGCTTCGATGCCCAGGAACTCGGTCGTTCTTTGCACGACCCGACCTGGATCCGATTGCAGGTCTTCCATGCGCAGTAGCAGTATCGCTTCGCGATCGAAAAATTCGAGATATCGCGCGATCTGCGTGGCGTAGTCGCTGCTGTCTACGCACATCGGATGTTCTTCGACAAACCGCTCGAAGGGGTTCGAGATCGGCCGGCCCGGATGGATTTCACGTGTGTGGCGATGTACGTAGTGCGAGTAGGCGCGTTCGACGGGGTGGCGCATCAGGTAGATGAGCCGAACCTCAGGGGCGATGCTTGCGATCCGCTCGGGGACGCCATCGACCTGGGGCCAACGCGTGTAGTTTGTCGAGGCCTCGCCGCAGAGTTGGTCGGCGCTGGCTCCGGCGAAAAGGGATCGATACCAATCGACCCCGAGATGCCAGTGCTCCGCGGGATCGAAGAAGTTGGGCTCTTTGTTTCGGACCTTCGGAGACTCTGCGACGGCCATGAAGATCGCTGGATGGCGTCGCAAATACTCGTAGAGCGTCGTGGTGCCGGATTTTGCCGCGCCGATGATGATGAAATCCGGAAAATGGCCCTGCGTTGCATCGGCTGAGCGGTCCATTCCCATTCCCAGCTCCCCCGGTGGCAGGCGGGCACAAATCTACCCCCCCGATTCGAAGCGTGCTAGCCCGGTCTCCGGCCGTGGGCGGCAGGGGGTGGCCGAACTCGGGCGGTGGTGATGTGTTTTCGCATGGGGCGGAGGCCTGTCTTCGATCCATTCGAAATTGCGATGAGCCTGGTGAGCTGGGAGGTCGCTCGAGGTCGATCGGGACACAGCTCTTCGCTCTCGGTATTGCAGTGGCGAACTTGACGGAGCAATGGGCCTCTCCGATCTTCCGGACGAATCTCGGAGAGCGCCCTGGGATGTGCACCCGGGGAATCGATCTCGGGAATTGGGGAGCGCCGCATTGGTTCATGTGATCGTCGACGACTCGGGGTGGATGGGTGGGCGATAGTCCGAATCTGTTCGCCTATCTGGTGCTGATCCTTTCGGTGCCGCTCGCAGTGATCGTCGTTCGGTTCACGCGGCCGGGCTTGGGGGCGGCGTTGGTTGCGGTGGGCGCAACTCTTTTTCTTCCGGAAAGCGTTGGTTTCGATATCCCAGGTCTGCCGGATTTCGAAAAAATGCATCTCCCTTACATAGGGATTCTTGTGGGTGCGTGTCTTCGGGCACCCGGTCGGCTTGCGTCGGCGAGACCCGGTGGCCGTGACGACGCCATCGTGATCCTTCTCGTCGTGGCAGCGATGGCGACTTGGGCGACGAATACCGATCCGCTCGTCAGCGGACCCTATGCCGGTACCAGGCTGACGATTCGGGACGGCATTTCGATGGTCGTGTCGGACGTCCTTCTGTTCGGGATTCCCTTTTTCGTGGGGCGGGCGCTGTTCCGAAAGTCTCAGGACATTCGGGATCTGATGATCGTGTTGGTCGGTGCCGGCCTGGTCTATGCGGTGCTCATTGTGTGGGAGGCACAGATGAGCCCGCAGTTGCATCGAAACCTCTACGGCTACCACCCGGAATTCTTCGGCTTCGTGCATCGCTGGGGTGGGTTTCGACCGCGCGTCTTTTTGCGTTCGGGTCTTGCTGTCGGCATGTTCTCCCTGGCGGTCACGCTCGCGGCCGTCGGGTGCTGGCATGCTCGCGTGCGCATCATGACGCTGTCGGCGGGCCCGGTGGCGGTCTTTTTGACCGGCATTCTCGTTCTGTGTAAGAGCACCGGTGCAATCGTGTACGGGCTCTTCCTGATTCCCGCCGCGGCCCTGTTTCGTGCCCCCTCACTCCTCGCGCGCGTCGCGATTCTCCTGGCGGTGTTGACCTTCGCGTATCCCCTCCTGCGCACCCTGGAGTGGTTTCCGACGGACACGCTCACACAGGCGGCGGAGCGCCTGGATTCCGACCGGGCTCGTTCGCTCGCCTTTCGCTTCGAGAATGAGGATATCCTGCTCGATTACTCCTTCCAGCGGCCGGTTTTTGGTTGGGGTCGACATTCACGCAACGTCGTCTTCGACCCGGTCACCGAAGACAACACCGTCGTCGATGGCTATTGGATCATCCAGTTGAGTTCGCGTGGCTTCGTCGGTTGGGCCGGACTCTTCCTGTTGCTCTTGTGGCCCGTATTCCGCACGCCATCGAGCCTGCATCGCATCGACCGCAAAGCAGATCGAATCCTCCTGGCGAACTTGAGTCTGATCGTCGCGATCTATTCTGTGGATCTGTTGCCGAACGGGCTTTTTACGAACCTTCCCGTATTCCTCGCCGGCGCGCTCAGCGGTTTGGTCCGTGGCCTGCCATCCGCTGGGCGTGGGGGATCGCGGAGGCCTCCGCGACGGGTGTCCTCGGATTCTCCGCGCGAGCGAACGCCACCGCGGGCCGGCGGGTTGGGCTTGGGCCTGGTCGACCGGAAAGGTGCTCGACCCGCCCGGGGCAGGGGGAAGGGGTAGGCGCACCTGACTTCGGTCTTCAGGGTGCTGTCAGAGAGGAGATCCTGGCGGGAGTTGACCCCTCGAACGGTGGCCTGCCGGGGCATGATGTCTGTTGAGCGGGGAGCATGTTCCGCTCGGAAGGTCTTCTACTCGGTCTGACGACTCTGGACGCGTGTCGGACATGTCGCGACGGCAACTGCTAAGCAGAATGTGTAATCCGAGGCACACTCATCGGTGCGAATTGGTCACTTACCTTCCGGGCTTCGGCAGTTGGTCGGAGGCCCGATCTTGAAACAGATCAAGATTGGACCCACGAGACTCGATAAGGCCAGCGGAGCGATCCATTTTGGCTTTGTTTTTCTGGCTACCCGCCGCTACGCGAGAGTGAAATGCCCCACGGTCGATCTGCTTTCTCAAGCGTTCTAATTGGTTCCGAATCCCTGTTGATTCAGTGTGGCGAGGTTCTGAGGGAGAGCGGACAAGAGATCGCGGCGGTGATTTCTGGAGCCCCTCAAATCCTCGACTGGGCGACCACCCATCGAATTCCCGTTTTGGCACCGGGTCGCGACCTGGGCTCTCGGCTCTGCGAAATCGAGCACGACTATCTCTTCAGCATCACTCATCTCGAGATGATTCCCGATGAGGTTCTTGCCTTGCCACGCAAGGCAGCGATCAATTTTCACGACGGGCCCCTGCCGCGCTACGCCGGCATGTACGCGCCGGTCTGGGCGCTGATTCGGGGCGAATCTGATTATGGCGTGACCTTTCACCAGATGACGAGTGGTGCCGATGAGGGCGAGATCTTTGCGCAGCGCTTGTTTACGATTGGAGACGACGAGACCTCGCTGACGCTCAACACGCGATGTTACGAGGCGGCGATCGAGGCGTTCGCCGAGCTGGTCGCGCAGATCGGTGTCGGGACCGCGACCGGTCGCGCCCAGAATCTAGACGACCGGAGCTATTTCGCGCGGCATCGTCGCCCCGCTGCCGCCGCCGTTCTGGACTGGAGATGCCCGGCCGTGGAACTGGCCCAATGGGTCCGCGCGATGGATTTCGGGCATTACGAGAACGCCTTTGCCTCCGCCCGACTGCTTCACCAGGGGAGCCTGCGCCTGGTCCGAACTGCACGCGCCGAGGAAATCTCCGAAGGGGTGGAGCCCGGTCGAATTCTCACGCTCGACGACGGGGGCATGCTGGTCGCGTGCGCTCCGGGCGGAGCGCTTCGATTGGTCGACTTCAGCTGTCCGAAGGGCATCGAGCAGACAGCGATGGCCGCGGCGGCAGACCTCGGCGTTGGTGTCGGAGCCCTGCTCGATCCGATGACGGATGATCTCAGCATGAGACTCGATTTCCTGGGCGAACAGGCGACGAAGAGCGAACGCTTCTGGGTGCGGCGGCTCTCCACCCTCTCGCCGGCGGAAATGCCCTATCGCAATCATGAGGGGAGTCCCGATGCCGCGCGCGAGGTGTGTGGCATCGATCTGGTTCGGCCGGCCGGGTTCACGGGTGACGGACACAGTCTGATCGCGGGATTCATCGCCTACCATGCGCGCCTGAGCGGCCGAGATTCGCTCGATTTTGGTTTCTCGGACGAGCGCTTGCGAAGCGAGGTCGCGGGGCTCGAGGCATTGTTCTCAGCGGTCGTTCCCCTGCGCGTCGAGATCGATCTGGGTGGTACGGCGGGCGAAGCGAGAGAATCGACGAGGCGAGGTCTGGAGCGGGTGCGTGACCGCGGGAGTTTCTTCGCCGATACGGTGGCGCGATATCCACAGCTTTCCGCGAAGCCCGATCTGCTGTCGGATGGGCTCGCTTCGCTGGCGATCGATGTCCGCGATGATGTCTCGACCGGGTGGCTGCCCTCGGGCGCGGATTGTGGTCTCGTCGTGAACCCTTCTGGCGAGCGGGCCCGACTGATCTATGACGTGCGTTTCCTCGATCCCGAATGCGCGCAAGAAATGGTCGATCAGATCGGTGTATTCCTCGAGGGCTTTGGGCGAGAGGCCTCGCCCTTGAGGAAGCTTCGGCTGCAGAACGATGTCGCGCGCGCCAGGATGCTCTTCGAGTGGAACGACACGCGGGTCGATTATCCGAGTGATCGATGCATCCACGAGCTCTTCGACGCTCAGGCCGAGAGGACGCCCGACGAGGTCGCGGTCGTGTTCGAGGGGGAATCTCTCAGTTATCGCGTGCTCGCGGCACGCACCAACCAACTGGCCCACCACTTGACGGAGCTGGGCGTCGGGCGAGACAAGCTCGTCGGAATCCACCTCGATCGATCCCTCGATATGGTCGTGAGCGTGATGGCCGTCCTGAAGTCGGGCGGAGCCTATGTTCCTCTCGACCCGACCTATCCGGCCGATCGCATCGCGTTCATGATCGACGATTCGAAGCTGGGTGTCGTCCTGACGACCGGCAGTCGCTGTAGGGAACTGCCCAGCTGTGAGGCCCGGATCATCGCGCTCGACAGAGAATCGGCCGCGATTGCCGATCGATCCGTCGAGGCGCCGCGCAGCGATGCTTCCCCCACCGACCTGTCCTATGTGATCTACACGTCCGGCTCGACCGGACAGCCCAAGGGCGTGATGGTCGAGCATCGCAACGTCGTCAACTTCTTCGCCGGCATGGATGAACGCATTCCACATTCGGCGGCCGCTGATTCGACGGACGCATGGCTGGCTCTGACGAGTCTCTCATTCGACATCTCGGTGCTCGAGTTGCTCTGGACGATCACGCGTGGCTTCAAGCTGGTCGTGCATCGGGATCGCCAGCGAAGCGATACGGGAGTCGAACGGGCTCTGCCCTGGCGTGGGATCGATTTCGGGCTGGCGCTCTGGGGAAGTGATGCCGGGCCGGGCCCGCGCAAATATGAACTGATGCTCGAGGCTGCGAAGTTTGGCGACACGCACGGGTTCAAGTCCGTGATGACGCCCGAACGACATTTCGGCGCATTCGGGGGTCCCTTTCCGAACCCCGTGGTGACGAGTGCCGCCATCGCCGCGGTGACCTCGGAGATCCAGATTCGTGCCGGAAGCTGTATCGCTCCCTTGCATCATCCGATTCGAATCGCGGAGGACTGGGCGGTCGTCGACAACTTGTCGGCCGGCCGCGTCGGAATCTCCTACGCCGCGGGATGGCAGCCGAACGACTTCATCATCCGACCCGAGGTCTACGAGAACGCCAAGAGCGAAATGTTCGAGAACGCCGCTCTCGTACGGCGGCTCTGGCAGGGCGAAGCGGTCGAATTCGAAAACCCGCTGGGCGAGCGGGCGCCGATCACGACGCTTCCCAGACCGGTGCAAGAGGACCTGCCCGCGTGGATGACGACCGCGGGCAACGTCGAGACCTTCCGCCAGGCGGGCGCCGAGGGCTACCACCTGCTCACGCATCTGTTGGGGCAGTCGCTCGAGGAGCTCTCAGCGAAAATCAGGGTCTATCGCCAGGCGCGCAAGGACGCGGGGCTCGACCCCAAAACGGGCATCGTCACTTGTATGCTCCACACCTACGTCGGCGAAGATCTCGACACGGTTCGCGAAGTCGTTCGGCAGCCCATGAAGGATTACCTGGCGAGTGCTGTGTCGCTGGTCATGGGCTTCGCCTGGACCTTCCCCGCATTCGAGCGTCCGGGGGGGCCCGATTCGAAGCCCGAAGACGTCGACCTGAGTTCGCTGACCGCAGAGGAAACCGACGCCATCCTCGAGTTCGCGTTCGAGCGCTATTTCGAAACGAGCGGGTTGATGGGGACGCCGGAAGTTTGCGCTGAGATGGTCGACAGGGTGAAGGGGGCCGATGTCAACGAGATCGTCAGTCTGATCGATTTCGGCGTTCCCAACGATCTCGTCCTCAAGGGCCTCACGCTCCTGGATGAGGTGCGGTCCGAAGCCAACCGACAGCCGGCTCAAACGGAGCTTGCTGATTCCATCGAACGTTCCGGCTCCGACTACTCGCTTTCGGCGCAGGTCGTCGAACACGGCATTTCCCACATGCAATGCACCCCTTCACACGCCAGCATGCTCCTGACGGACCCTGATACGCGTGACGCGGTTGCCCGGATCGATCATTGGATGATCGGTGGGGAAGCCTTCCCCGTTGCGCTCGCCGCAGACCTCGATGCGGCGGGTTGCCGCAACATCACCAACATGTATGGCCCGACGGAGACGACGATCTGGTCGTCGACCGAAGGGGTCTCGGGCGCGCCAAGTTCGATTTCGATCGGTCGCCCGATCGCCAACACCCAGTTCTATATCCTGGGGGAGGGCGATGAGCCCCTGCCGGTCGGGATTCCCGGTGAACTTCTGATCGGCGGGCACGGTGTCGTGCGAGGATATCTTCATCGTGAAGAGCTGACGGCCGAGCGATTCATTCCCGACCCCTTCAGCGACGATGAAGAGGCAAGGCTCTATCGCACTGGGGATCTCGCAAGCTGGAAATCGGATGGGACGATCGAATTCCTGGGTCGACTGGATCACCAGGTCAAGATTCGTGGTTATCGGATCGAGCTGGGCGAGATCGAAGCCAGGCTGTCGGCATTGCCCTCGGTTCGCGACGCAGTCGTCATCGCGCGGGAAGATTCTCCAGGGGATGTGCGTCTGGTCGGGTATCTGATCGCCGAGGGTTCGCCCGCCGGAGATTCGGATCTGAGAGAGGCGCTCGCTGAACACCTCCCCGATTTCATGCTGCCTTCGGTCTTCGTGTATCTCGATCACTATCCGCAGACGCCCAATGGCAAGATCGATCGCAAGGCCCTTCCGGCGCCGAGTGAAACACGCTCGCGATCGACCGCCGAGTACAAGCCGCCCGCCAGCGAGCTAGAATTGAGCCTTGCCGAAGTCTGGAAGGAAGTGCTCTACCTGGAGCAAGTGGGCCTGGATGATAATTTCTTCGACCTCGGGGGTCATTCCCTACTCGTGGTGCAAGCCCATCGGAAGTTGCGAGAGGTCGTGTCGATGCCGCTGAGCCTGACAGATCTCTACCGGTTTCCGACCATCCGAGGGCTCGTTGACCACATCTCGTCCGGCGGCGGGGGGGGAGAGCAGGCGGAGAAGAGTCTCGCGCGCGGCGAGAAGCGGCGACAGGCGCTCGGACGTCGTCGGCGTCGAGGCGGCCGCGAGTAACCCCTCGAGCGAACTCGAGGGGATGGTCTGAGTGGGTGGCTGATCCGCGCGGAGCGGCGGCGGAAAGTGGGTGAATGAGCGATTCAGGGAACAACGAGAACGATATCGCGATCGTTGGAATCTCGCTTCGTGTGCCCGGTGCGCAGACACCGTCCGCCTTCTGGGAGAATCTTCGCGATGGTGTGGAATCGATTCAGCGGCTGGACGAAGAAACGCTTCTCGCCGCAGGCGAATCCGCCGAGACGCTGCGTCAACCGAATTATATCAATGCGAGCGGTTCGCTCGAGAACATGAAGATGTTCGACGGAGAGTTCTTCGGATTCAGTCCGAAGGAATCCGCGATCCTCGATCCTCAGCATCGGCATTTCACGGAATGTTGCTGGGAAGCGCTCGAGGACGCCGGACACCCCCCGGACAAATTCGAGGGACAGGTCGGTGTCTTCGGTGGCTGCGGAATGGGCAGCTACTTCTATTTCAACGTGTGTACCAATCAGGAACTCGTCGAGTCCTTTGGCCATTTCCTTTTGCGCCACACGGGAAACGACAAGGATTTTCTCGCGACCCGTGTGTCCTATACGTTGGATTTGCGCGGGCCGGCGGTCAACGTCCAGACCGCCTGTTCGACCTCGCTGGTCGCGACGCATCTCGGATGCCAGAGCCTGCTCAGCGGCGAGTCCGACCTCGTCCTGGCCGGCGGTTCGACGATTCTCTTCCCCCATGATCGCGGGTATCTCTACGCCGAGGGAGAAATCCTCTCCCCCGATGGGCATTGCCACACTTTCGATCACCGCGCGCAAGGCACCGTTCTGACGAGCGGAGCGGGGGTGGTCGCATTGCGTCGACTCGAAGACGCCCTCGAAGACGGCGATCACGTCTATGCGGTCATCAAGGGCTCGGCCATCAACAACGATGGGGGTCAGAAAGTCGGATATCTCGCGCCCAGTGTGGATGGCCAGGCTGCGGCGATGGTCGAAGCCTATGCAGTGGCCGACGTCGATCCCGCGACGATCGGGTATGTCGAGTGTCACGGGACGGGAACCTATATGGGTGATCCCATCGAGATCGCCGCACTCACCCAGGCTTTTAGAGGCTCGACGGATGAGACGGATATTTGTCGAGTGGGATCGGTCAAGACGAATATCGGTCATCTCGACACGGCCGCCGGTGTGGCCAGCCTGATCAAGGCGGCTCTTTCCCTTGAGCAGGGCAAGATTCCCGCGAGCCTGAACTACCAACAGCCGAATCCGGAAATTGGATTCGAGCACACTCCATTTCGCGTCAACGACACGCTCTGTGACTGGCCGAATACGGACGGGCCGCGTCGCGCCGCAGTCAATTCTCTTGGTGTGGGTGGAACGAACGCGCATGTCGTGCTCGAAGCGGCTCCGAGCGTCTCCGGATCTTCCCGCGAGTCGGTTCGCCCGCTTCAGATCCTGCGTCTGTCTGCGAAGAGCAAGAACTCGCTGGAAGGCAATACGGATGCGCTCGCCGACTTCTTGCGGAACAACCCGAATATGCCGCTCGCGGATATCGCCTACACGCTCGAAGTGGGGCGGCGCGATATGGAGCGTCGCCGAGTCGTCGCCGTCCGGGATCGCGAGGAAGCGATCGAGCTTCTCGAGAGCCGTGATCCGGGTCGCGTGTTCACCCATCGCGTACCAGACGTCGAAACGTCGGTCGTCTTCATGTTTTCCGGGGCCGCCGGTCAATATCCTGGGATGGCGGCCGATCTCTACGGGGATCAACCCGTCTTTCGCGAGCATGTCGATCGCGGGATCAGCCGCTTTCAAGCGAAGACGGGTCGCAACCTCGAAGAGGTGATCTTCCCCGGCGAATCGGAGAAGGAAGCTGCGGCCGAGATCCTGAAGGACCCGTCCGTTCAGCTTCCCGCGATCTTCATCATCGAATACGCACTGGCAGAGTTATGGATCTCCAAAGGAGTCACCCCGGACCTAATGATCGGGCATAGCATGGGTGAAAACACCGCCGCCTGCATCGCCGGGGTCCTTTCCTTCGATGACGGAATCGAACTGTTGATTGCGCGGGGTGAGCTCATGCAGCGCACCGCGGAGGGCGCGATGTTGAGCGTCAATCTGCCGGTCGAGGAACTCGAAGATCTGCTCGGCGACGCCTGCGACCTCGCTTCGGTGAATGCGCCGGAGCTCTGCGTAGCAGCGGGAACGCTCGAGGCGATCGGCGCACTCGAGAAACGACTGGATGAACGAGAGGTCGAATATCGACGACTGCCCTTCACCCGCGCAGCACATTCGCGCCTCTACGATCCGATCCTGAACGATTTCCGAGCGGTCCTTGAGGGGTTGGAGCTGCACCCTCCGGAAATTCCGTTCATCTCGAATCGCACCGGATCATTGATCGAAGATCGTCAGGCCACGAGCCCCGACTATTGGGTCGAACACCTCCGTCACACCGTCCACTTTGCAGACGGGCTCGACACGCTCCTGAAGAAGCCTGGTCGACTTCTGATCGAAGTGGGGCCGGGGCAGTCGTTGTGTGCCTTCGCCCGGCAGCATCCGGCTCTTCGTCAGCAGGCGAATGTCATTCCGTCGCTCCGGCATCGAGATGATCCGACGCCCGATCCGGCCTTCTTCCTGGGATGTCTCGGGCGAGCCTGGGCCTCGGGCCTCGATGTTGACTTCTCGCACCTGCGGGAGGGGGAAGAGAGACGACGCGTCTCGTTGCCGACCTATTCCTGGAATCACCAACCCTATTTCATCGAGCCGACGACTCTGACCGCGGCCGGCGAGGATCTCACACGGCTCGAGAGGATCGAAGATCTCAGCGACTGGGGGCACCGCCCCGTCTGGCTCGCGGCCGCCGTCGACCGCGTCGAGGATCGTGGCGGCGAAACGTGGTTGATCTTCATGGATGGTGCGGGCGTCGGGCGCCGGCTCAAAAAGAAACTCGAGGATGGCGATCAACGCGTGATCAGTGTCTTCGAGGGGGATGCTTATTTCAGGCGGAGCGCGGAGGAGTATACGCTCGCACCCGAACTGGGACGCTCGGGCTACGACGCGCTGATCCAGGATCTCGTTGCCCAGGGGAATACGCCGAATCACATCGTCCACCTCTGGTTGGTGACGGATGGGAAGCGTTTTCGCCCGGGGTCGAGCTTCTTTCATCAGAACATTCAGGACGGATTCTACAGTCTCTATTTTCTGGCCCAATCCCTGGCAGACGAGGGTCTGACGGGTGCCCTCGGTCTGAGCGTCGTGTCGAACGGGATGCAGCACGTGGAGGATTCCGATTCGCTGCTCTATCCCGAAAAGGCGACCGTCCTCGGGCCGGTCAAGGTCATTCCTCGCGAGCTGCCGAGCGTCACCTGCAAGAGCATCGATATCGAGTTGCCGCATCGACCCGAAGGCATCTGGGCGTCCTGGGGTTCCGCGATTCGCACGCGTGTCGGCGAGGGGCGTGGTGCCGAGCTCGATTGCATCGCCGATGGCCTGATCAGGGAATTGCAGGGGCCGGCTGCATCGGAGATCGTGGCTCATCGTGGATCCGATCGATTCGTGCGGCGCTTCGAAGCCCAGCTTCTCGCGGCCTCGAAAGGCGAGCAGGGGGTCGGACTGCGAGCGGGCGGAACCTACCTTCTCACGGGGGGGCTCGGCGGCCTGGCGCTCAGTGTCGCCGATCGCCTGGCGCAGGATCTGAAGCCGAGGCTCATTCTGCTCGGACGCTCGAAGTTTCCGGAGCGGGAAGACTGGGACGACTGGCTGGTCTCGCGCGGTGGAACCGATCCCATCGGGCGAAAGATCAAGCGAATTCGATCCCTCGAGGAAGCTGGCGCCCAGGTCGACCTCGTCTCCGCGGATGTCACGAATCTCGAACAGATGCAGGCCGCCGTGGCCGCTCTTTGCGAGCGGGTCGGTCCGATTCATGGCGTATTCCATATTGCGGGGGTCGTGAAGGACGAGCTGATCCAGCTGAAGCTGGATGTGGAGATCGAGGAGGTCTTCAGCCCGAAGGTATACGGCACGCTGGTGCTCGATTCGCTCCTGGAATCGATGGGGACGGAGCTCTTCGTACTCTTCTCGTCGACGAGTGCGATCGCGGCACCGCCCGGGCAGGTCGACTATGCCGCCGCGAATGCGTTTCTCGATGCGTTTGCGCAGAGCCGTCGTGATTCCCCCGTGCGCACGATATCGATCAACTGGGGCATCTGGAACGAGATCGGTATGGCCGCCGATAGCCTGGGGGAGGGCGATCAACCCTCCGTACGCGAGGCAGCGATCCCGACGGGGCCCATGAGCCACCCTCTCTTCGACGAGCGGATTCGCGACAGTCATGGTCGGGCTGCGTTCCTGAAAGTTTTCTCTCCTCAGCGCGACTGGGTGCTCGACGAACATCGCACGCAGCAGGGACAGGCATTGGTACCGGGGACGGCCTATCCCGAATTGGTGCGGACGGCTCTGTCCGAGTACGGCGAACGGGGTCCCTTCGAGATTCGGGATCTCTATTTCATCCGTCCGCTCTATGTGCTGGATGGAGAGAGTCGGGACGTTCGGGTTCAGCTTCGTTCATCGGCGAAGGGGTATCGCTTCGAGGTTCGGACGGGTTGTCGACTCGACGGTCGTGCGGGCTGGGAGCTGAATGCCCAGGCCAGCCTGGAACTCGGCCACCTGAACGAGCCTGCGAATGTCGATCTGGAGGCTGTCGATGCTCGCTGTCAGGTCAGCCGCAGTAATGTCAATTTGGAGGGTCATCGTTCGGGACAAGAGGAACACGTGCGCTTCGGACCACGCTGGCGCGTGCTGCGCCGCGTCGCGTATGCACAGGACGAGGCATTTGCCGAATTGGAGCTGCCCGAGGCCTTCCAGGCCGATATCGATGATTTCGGTCTGCATCCCGCGCTGCTCGATTATGCCACCGGTTATGCGATGGAACTCATCGAGGGCTATCGCCCGGAAGACGGGCTCTGGATCCCAGTCTCCTATGGGCGGATGGCCGTCTACGCTGATCTGCCGAAGAAGATCTTCAGCTGGGTTCGCAACAGTGGAAGCAACCGCGCTTCTTCCGATTTTGCTGTCTTCGATCTCACCATCGCCGATTCCGAAGGCCGCGTCTTGATCGAGGTCGAGGAGTACACGATCAAGCGGCTATCGGAAGCACCCGACTTCACGATTCACGCCGAGCTCTCGCGTGCGGACGTGGAATTCGAAGTTTCCGTCGGTTCGGCCGACGTAAAAGACGTCTCACCCGCCGAGCGACAGCTGCGTCGAAACTACGAACGTGGCATTCGGCCCGAAGAGGGGACGGAAGCTCTCTCACGCGTGATCGCGGGAAATCCGATGGCCCAGGTCGTGGTCAGTTCGCTGGACCTCAGCTCGATGATCCGACAGGTCGAAAAAACCTCGGAGCAGCCGACGGGTTCCGCCACGAAATTCGATCGTCCCGACCTCGACAGCGAATTCGTCGAGCCCAGGGATGACATCGAGCGCAACCTCGTCGGGATGTGGGAAGAGTTGCTCGGGGTCGATCGGCTCGGCGTTCGGGACGACTTTTTCGAGCTCGGCGGACATTCCTTGATCGCCGTTCGTCTCTTCACGATGATCAAGAAGACCTTCCAGGCGGATTTTCCGATCTCCGTGCTCTTCGAGGCTCCGACGATCGAAGGCTGTGCGGCCCTGATTCGCGAGGCGATCGGGGACGTTGCCGGCGATGTGGGGGGTGTGCCTGCTCGGACCGCCGAATCGCATCGCTCAAGACACAACTATCTCGTGGCGATGGATCCCAACCGCGGACAGGGCGGCACGAAGCCCCCCTTCTTCCTCGTCGCGGGGATGTTCGGGAATGTCCTGAATCTTCGGCATCTGGCTTCCCTCGTGGGCAGTGACCGGCCTTTCTATGGGCTTCAGGCCAGAGGGCTCTATGGTGACGAAGCGCCCCACGAGACGTTCGAGGAGATGGCCAGCGCCTATATCGAAGAGATGCGATCCGTGCAGCCAGAAGGCCCCTATTTCATCGGGGGGTTCTCCGGTGGCGGGATCACCGCCTTTGAAATGGCTCATCAGCTTCGAGCATCGGGCGACGCTGTGGGCATGCTCTTGCTACTTGATTCGGGGTTGCCTCAGACGCCCGGGCTCTCGGCCTTGGACCGGGCGAGCATTCAGTGGCAGCGCGTTCGGCAGCGTGGCCCGGGCTACGTGATCGACTGGGCACGAAATCGCGCGCGATGGGAAATGGAGAAACTCCGCAAACGCCTTGGCGTGGATGAGGAGCCGGTCCGAAGTCAGGACCAATTCCACAACGATGCGATCGAAGAAGCATTCCGTGGGGCGTTGCCCCGCTATGAAATGAAGCACTACTCCGGGCCGGTCGTGCTCTATCGACCTAAGCTCGATCGAGCCTATGTGCTGGGTCCTGATCGCGTATTGGATACCGCGAAGGAATGGGTCTGGGATGACAATGGTTTTGGCGCCTGGGCGGCCGAAATCGAAATCTTCGAGATGCCTGGGAACCATGACAGCATGGTGCTCGAACCCAACGTGCGTGTCATGGCCGCGCAGCTTCATCGATCGCTGGCCCGAGCGGAAGAGCGGATGGCCGAAGGGCGAGAGCGCGATTGAGAAAAACGCGAACGGATCGTCCGGTGACGCCTAGCAGGCCACTCGAGTGCGGACGGGCGAATCCCTTTCGGGTTCGAATGAGGGTCGCACCGAAATTCGAGTAAGGTCCTGGAGCCGACGGGGCCGAAAAGGGACACTCGGGTGCAAAATCGCGTGACTCTGCGGTATAGCTTAAGAAAGTGAACGCGAAGGACGACACGTCACTTCAATGCAAGGTCTAGGGATAGAACTGACTTCTGGTGCCCCGTTCTCCATCGGCGCATTGCTCTTGGGCCTCGGGATCGGGCTCGTCCTGTCCCTCATCCTACGCTGGCATTTTCAGCGATTCGGTTCGACGCTTTCGAATCGCGCAGAGTTTTCGCAGGTCTTCCCTTTTATCGTTCTGACGACGATCTTCATCATCACCGTCGTGAAGTCATCGTTGGCTCTTTCGCTGGGCCTGGTTGGCGCGCTGTCGATCGTTCGTTTCCGTACGCCGATCAAGGAGCCCGAAGAGCTCGCCTATCTCTTCATGGCGATCGCGATCGGCTTGGGGCTCGGGGCTGACCAGGTGATTCCCACCATCGTGGCCTCAGGCGTGACGCTTGGCAGTGTGGGTGTGTTGCGCTGGTCTCAGAACGACGACACCTCGAAGAATCTCTTCCTCTCGATTCACTGTCCCGTGGCGGAGGGTGAGAGAAGTCCGATCCCTGCGCTCGAGGCGGTCGTGGACAGATTCGTATCGGCCGGCGACATGCGGCGCATCGACAAGAGAGATGGGACGCTCGAGGCGACCTATTGGGTCGATTTGGAGAATTCCGGGAGCCTCACCGATATGGTCGAAGCCCTCGAGAGTGAATTCCCCGGGATCGGAATCACCTTCATTGATCAACAACGCCTCCCGGTGATTTGACCGCTCCCGGGCAAGCCCGGACGTGGCGCTGGGATGAGTCTCACAGCCTATCGGCGGAATGATTCGATCTGATGAGGATCCGCGGCGCGAACGAGGCGTCTCCTAGACGCACATCGCGAGAACTCTTTCGCTTTTCGCTCAAATGGGCCTTGATCCTCGCGGGCCTGTCCCTGGTCATCGCCTACTCGGCGACCCTGATCGTGGTGGGCATGACGCTGTTCCGGGCCGTCCAGCCGCGGCTCTCGAATGGGGCCGCCCGGGCTGTGATCCGAGATGTCCCAGCCCATCTCGTCGCCTCCGCGATGAATCACCTGGAAGCCGTGCGGCACCCATCCGAACTCGAGCGAATTCATCTCGATATCGCGTTCAAAGATCTGGAGAAGTTGCGCGCCAAGCGGGCCGAAGCGCTTCGGCTGGGCAACCTGATCACATCCGACGATGATTTCGTGAAGGCCTCGATTCGTCACGGGGACGAATCGATCCGGACAGAGATCCGGCTGAAGGGCGACCTGCTCGACCACCTCGATGGAGACAAATGGTCCTTCCGAGTGCATGTCAGGAAAGGCGATCAGCTTTTCGGGATGCGGCGCTTCTCCTTGCAGTCTCCGGCCGTCCGAGATTTTCAGGGAGAGTCGATCTTTCTCGAGCACCTGCGCCGGGAAGGCATCCTGGCCCCCCGATATTTCTTTGTGGACCTCACGGTCAATGGCAAGGATATCGGGGTGATGGCGATCGAAGAGCATTTCTCGAAGGAGTTGCTCGAGTCACAGCAGCGGCGCGAGGGCGTGATTCTGCGCTTCGACGAAAACCCGTTTTGGATGAATCGCAATCTCAACGGCACTTTCGGCCCCTTCAATAATCCCTATGTCGCGACATTGAAGCCCTTCAGGTCGGGCAAGGTCTCGAAATCCCCCAACCTGTCTGCCGATCTGGATGTGGCCATCGGGCTGATGAGGGGCTTCATGGACAGGATGCTGGGGCCACGGGATGTCTTCGATTTGGAACTCATGGCTCGCTTCGTTGCCATCGTCGAGATCTGGAATGCCCATCACGCCCTCAGCTGGCATAACATGAGATTCTACTATAATCCACTGACCGCTCGGTTGGAGCCGGTGGGCTTCGATGCTCACCTCAGTGCCCGGCCGCAGGGGCCGGGACTGGTGGCTCGGACTGGACATTTTATTCCCCTGCTACTCGAGCATGAGGTGTTTCGAGAGGTCTTCGTTCGTGAATTGGCGAGACTCTCCGACGAGTTGGTGAACGGGGACCTGGCGACGTGGGCGCGAACGCGCGAGGCCGAGTTGTTGCCGACGCTGCAGGAGGGTCTCGAATATATCGCGCCCCTGCCAATCGACTCGCTGAAAAGACGTGCTACGAACCTGACCCGGATCACGCTGGCGAGCTTCGAGCATTTTCTTCCGCCGCTCGGGCGTCCGGACATGCTCTACCCCGAGCCCGTCAAGGCATACGTGTGCACGGAATGTGTGCCGCCGCGCATCGAATTGGTGAATGCTCTTCCGGTTCCGGTGAGCGTGCTTTCGATCTCGGCGAAGCAATCGGGAGCCGTCGAGCAGGCGCTTGCTCCGGTCGAGGGTGTCGAAGTGCCCTTCGACGTGCCTCCGACCGCCTATCAGGGTTCGCCGACGCCGATTCGCGTGCCGCTCGCTTCCGACCTGGATCCGCAGGCGTTCGATCTCGAGGCGGTCGTGCGGGTCTCGGGTCAGGGTCAGAAACATTCGATCGGTGTGGTGCGCTATCCCATCGCAAGGCGCGCGTCGGCACTGCCAGCCGCCCCCCTCGCGGAGGCGTTGGCGCGGCACCCCTTTCTGAACTGGGAGGGTGGATCCAATCGCTTGCGGGTCGATGCTGGCGTCTGGGACGTCGAGGGATCCCTGGTGCTGCCGGAGGGAGTGGGTCTACTTCTTATGGCCGGGGTCGAACTTCGCTTTGCGGAGGGTGAATCCCTGGTTTCATCAGGCGCCCTTCTTTTCCGAGGGACCGCGGAAAAACCCGTCCGTCTGAGACCGAGTGAGGGACACGAGACATGGGGCGGGCTCGCGAGCATTCGCTCCGAGGCAGCACATTCGTGGAATCATGTCGTGGTCGAGGCCACTGCGGGCATCGCACGTTCCGGCTGGCGCCCGACGGGGGGGGTCACGCTCCGAGGGGCTGATGTCAAGATCTCGAATTCGGTGTTTCGCGGAAATCGTTCGGAGGACGCCCTGAATCTGGTCCGCTCGGAATTTGAACTCGAGAACGTCGAGTTCGACGATACGTCGTCGGATGCCGTCGACGCAGATTTTTCCAATGGCGTGATCCGGGGGGGCTCATTCAGCGAAATTGGAGGAGACGGGATCGACGTGAGCGGGGCGAAGATCGAGGTCGATGGAGTCGAGCTGGTCGATATCGCGGATAAAGCGATTTCGGTCGGTGAGGCGAGTCGCGTTCATGTACACGATGTTCGCATCGAGCGCGTCGCGACCGGTGTGGCGAGCAAGGATCGATCGGAGCTCTTCCTCGAGGATTCCCTTATCGGAACCGCGTCCGTTGCAGGCGTCACGGTATTTACGAAAAAACCTGAATATGGTCCGGCGAGTGCGACCCTCGAAGACGTCGAGATGAATGCGGTCGCGCGAGAAGTGCTGGTTCAGATGGGAAGTAATGCGACAGTGGACGGAGAGGCCGTCGCTGAAGTCCCCTTGGACACGGACACGCTGTACTAGCAGCCGGAGCGAATCGTCATGATCTATCCCGCGTCCGATCTGGGCGAAGACCGGTTCGAGGTGAAGTTCGTGGGTTCGGGAAACTCATTGGATGTCATCAGGCCTTGGATCCGGACGCATCCCGCCGCGTTCGGAGAGCCCTTTCCACCGCGAGTCGTCAACAACGTCTACTACGATACGCATTCGCTGGGCGCATTCGCCGAGAATCTGGTGGGGGCCAGCGTGCGGGAGAAGGTTCGACTCCGCTGGTATGGCCCGGGTAACAGGATCGCCGACAAAGGCACGCTCGAGATCAAGCTGCGCAAGAACAAGTTGGGGTGGAAGCTCTCTTACCCGCTCGAGGACATGCCTCGCGCCGGCGAGTCGTGGCGGAGAGCCCAGTCACGCATTCGCGAGCAGCTACCGCTCGATGCGAGGATCCATTTCGACGCGCACCCGATGCCCGCGCTCATCAATCGCTATGACCGAACCTATCTCCTGTCTGCAGATGGGGTGATCCGGCTGACCGTGGACACGAATCTGCAGGCCTTTGACCAGCGATACGGTCAGGGCCCAGACTTCAGGAAGCCGGTCGAGTTGCCGGACATGCTGGTCGTCGAGTTCAAGTTCGCCCCCCAAGATCGAAAGCGCGCGATGAAGGTCCTCGAAGGGATGCCGCTGCGAGTCAGCCGCAGTTCCAAATACGCGATGGCGTGCACGGCGATGACCGCGGCCTGAAGGGGGTGGGCCGGTGGGAGTATTAAAGGGTGGTTTTACACACATGCCTTTGATGGATGCGCTCGCTCCCGGAGCGTCCTGCGTGCCGCTCGGGCCATCCCGTCCACCGATGCCCGCCCGACAGGGGGGCTCCCGAGCCAGGCCGGAATCGAGCACCATGATGGCCAGGTGACCTTCATCACCGACGTTCGCTGATCTGAGACCGATAGACCGATACGATTAGCGAATGACCCCCACCTGCGTTCGAGATTTGGGACCGTTTGGGAGCCACGCGGAGAGTTTAGGATGCCCAGATTCGTCGAGATCATGAGGTGGCAAGGGCTGATGCTCGTGGCCGCCGGGATGCTGTGCGGTGTGGCTGTGCCGAGTTGGGCCGCCGATCGATATTGGGTGGGGGGGGCCGGCACCTGGTCGGACGCCGGGCACTGGTCGGTTTCGAGCGGCGGGGTGGGTGGTGCGTCGGTTCCGGCTGCGAGCGACGATGCCCGATTCGATTCGGGCTCGGGGATTGGAACCGTGGCGCTCGACGCGAACGCCACCGTTCGTGATCTCGAGCTGGCGAGCTCGACGAGTGCCGCGCTCGTTCTTTCGATGGGATCGTTTCGACTGACCTGTACCCGAGATTGTCTCTTCATGTCCGGGGGCCTCGCTCAGGGGCAGCCCCGCATCTCTCGTCTCATCGTGGGGCGCAATCTCGACACCGCGGCCGCCGATCTCTCCGGTCAGTCTTATTCCCTGAGCATCGAGCTCACGGGGACAGGCTATTGGCGTTATTCGCTCAGCGGTCCACCCCAGCCGAAGATCTGGGAGCTGTCCGCGGCAGCCGTTGGACAGACGACGACGCTGCGTCCCGTTGGTTCGGTCCCGATCGGTGTCGATATCGACATCCAAAATCAGCTCCTACTCGGGGATGCGTCGTCGACGCTCCGCATGGATCTTGCCGAGGCGGTCAATCCACAGCGCCTCACGATCGAGATCCACTCTGCCGATTCGGCGCTCGATGTGGTTTCGAGTGGGGCACATGTCGAGATCGATTCGATTGAACACGAGATGGATGGGGCAGGCCAGGGCACGATCCAGACGAACATCGATTACGATCTCGGGTTCTTCGACATCACGGGCGCATACGGCGCATCGGCGGGCTTCGGTCCTTCCTGGCATCTCGCGGGGCCGCTCGATCTCGGTTCGGCCTGGCTGCTGATCGAGAAGACGGCCGAACTCCATACCGACGGACACGATCTGAGCGCCGCTTTGATCGTGGTCGGGAATGGATCGGACGGCACTGGCGAGCTGCATGTCGGGGATGCCAATGTCACCGCGACCCAGAGCCTGCGAGTCGGAGGCGGTCGCGGAAGACCCGGTCGCCTTTACGTCGACGATGGGCGCGTGGCCAGTCCAGATCTCGACGTCGAAGGCGGGGGCGAGAGTTTTCTCACGGGCGGGAACGGGACGATCGCGCTCACCGGGCAGATTGCCACGACGGGCACCGTCTATTACGTGTCGGCGGATGGCAACGATTCCGCGTCGGGCCTCTCGGCGTCGATGCCCTTCCGGTCCTTCGATCGGGCGATTTCAGAGCTTCGCTCCGGATCCACCGTACTCTTTCAGCGGGGGGATAGCTGGGATCTGGGCAGCTCAGCGCTGATCCACGCGGCGGGCGGTCAAATTGGCGCCTATGGGAGTGGCGATGCGCCGATTCTCGAACTCGTTTCGGGGGGAAGGGTCGATGTCGATGGCGAATGGAGGATGGCCGGCCTCGAAATGCAATTTGGTGCGGGCACCGTGGTCGTGGGCGAACCGCCCGCCGAGGAGCCCCCGGCCCTGGAAGTGCCGCCGGCGATCGGCGCTGCACCGATCGTCACCATCACGTCGCCGCGGTCATCCTGTGTCGCGCCCTGCGCGATCTTCTTCGATGCGCGCGCGACGAGTGACGCCGACCTGCAGGCCTGGCAGGCCTTCGTCGATTTGAATTACAGCTGGGATTTTGGAGATCCGGACTCTGGCTCCTGGGGCGAGGGAGCCCGGGCGACGACGAGCGATCGGCTCAGTCGTAATATGGACACGGGGTTCGTCGCTGGTCACGTCTACGAGAATCCCGGAACCTATCGCGCCACGCTCGACGTGTCGGACGGAACCAATATTTCGACCCGCACCTTTGATGTCACGATTTCGAGCCCGGAGACGGTCTGGTCTGGCTCGAATACGGTCTGCATCGCAAATGGGAGTACGCCGATTGCCGGCTCGAACGGCTGTCCGGCCGGGGCGGTCGTGATGAATTCGGGCGACTTCGATTTGGCGATCCGTACGCACGACTGCGACGACCTGGCCAGGCGATGTCTCTTCAGGCGTGGGGACGCCTTCGCTGCCGAATCCGAGGTGTCGATGACGACCTCGGGTCCGACTCTGATCGGAGCGTACGGAAGCGGACCCAAACCTTTGATCAACACGGCGGATGCCGTCGATACCTTTTCTTTCGATCCGGGCAACGCGGATATTCGAATCGTCGATCTGGAAATCGTCGGAGCGGATGGCGACGGCCGCAACGGCGGCAGCGCGCTCGCCATCAGCTCGGAGCGCGGTACGCCAATCTATCGGCTTCTGGCCCTGCGCCTCGACATCTCTCATTTCGATCACCAGATCCATTTCCGTGGCCCCTCCAACGACTTCACACCCGGCGTCAATATGCCTCGTGAGATCGCTGTCGTGGATTCCACGGTTCTCGACGGACCCGGCAATGGTGGCAATGACGTCTTCGTGATGTGGGAAGACAGCCTTTTCATGGGCAATCGTGTCGGTGATAAATTCGACGGCGCCAACGGACTCGGGGAGCATATCCTCCGAGCCAAGTTCAGCCACGGCGTCGTCTACTCGCACAACTCGATGGGGCTCATGAACGACTCGGGAGGGCGGATCGGCTGTGGGAGCATTCGCCATGTCATCAAGATGGTCTCGGGCTTTGCGATTCCCTATCCCGTCGCGGGCGTCTCACGCGAATATATCGTGGCGGATAACTTCTTCTCGGCCTGCAAGGATAATTCGATCGATGTCGATATAGGGAGAACGGATTCGCGGCTGGAAAAGGTCAACGAGGGGCAGCGAAACTATATCGTCGAACGAAATCTGTTCACGAAACGCTTCACGCTCGGCGGGACCCTCTCCCTGCAGGTCGAGGGCGAGGGGGGTGTCGTTCGCAATAATGTCTTCGATCTCTCCGGACCGGGAGACGGGACCGCGCGGGGTATGCGCGTCTGGAATCGAGCTCCGGTCACGAATCCGCCGGTGCCGACCGAGAATATGCGGGTCTACAACAATACATGTTATGCGGGATACGGGACGACCTCCGGCGGGTTGTGCATCGAGGTCAGAAGCCATAGCCGCAATGCGATCGTCCGCAATAATCTGCTCTACGAGAATGTCGCGACGGGCGTGACACTCCTGATGGATTCGGGAGTTGGGACGGTGACCTGTGTGAACTGTAATGTGGGTGTGACCTCGTCCCCCTTTGCCGTTTCTAATCCGTCCGTGATCACGGATTTTGCGCTGAGCGAAGGTGCCTCGATCGTCGACGCGGGTCTCAGTGTACCGGCCATGTCCGCGGGCTATCCTGAGGGGAGGGTGCCACTCGACGGTGATTCCGACGGCATCGCCCAACTCGATCTCGGAGCGTTCGAGTTGTTCGGAGAGGGCGGAAACCAGGCTTCCCCCCTCGCCGCACCTTTCCTCCTGCCCTGATCAAGCATGTGCTTTCGGGGATGATATGCCGGCAGTTGACAGGCAACCGGCGTTTCGTCCGTTTCGAAGGTAAACTTGCCCTTGCGGCGATTCGCGCAGGCCGCGCAGGTAGAGCGCTTGATATCCGGGGTCTCTAATTGCGATTCTCGCGGGGCGCTTAGTAATCGGCGCGGCCGCTCCGTACGCGGGTGAGTGGTTGACGCGGAGGTCGCCGAAATCCGGGAAGCCGGAAATGCGCGTAAAGACGAACTGATGAATTCGATGGCAGACCGAATCTCTCTGGGACGTTACTCGAGAGCGCTGATCGGCGTTCTCGTATTCGCGTTCGCGGCGCCCGCTTGGACGACGGGGCTAGATGTTCGGCCGGACAACACGGTCTGCGTCGCCTTCGATCGACCGGACACGGCCGCGGATATCTCGATCGAAATCGAGGACGTATTGGACACCGCCGATGTCCCGCTTTCGTGGCGCAATTCGCCCCTACCCGGTGAAGAGATGGTCTTCTTCATGGCAGAACGTCTGGGCCGGATTCTCCGCGTCGACCTTGGTACGGGGGGCTCCAGCGTCGTGGCCGACCTGCGCGGCCTCATCGACATCGACGATTCGGGTGGCGGGGAGGGGGGCCTGCTCGACATGGATCTGCATCCAAATTTCGGGATCGTCGGTGCTGTGGGGGAGGGCGAACTCTACGTTCACTACACGGCGCCCGGCAGCCCCAGCATCGTGTCGACGCTCGCCCGCGTGACGTCGACGGATGGGGGACTCAGCTTTTCGATCGTCTCGCTCGAGGTCCTCTACACCCTCCAGCAGATCAATGCGTTTCATAATGGCGGAAGCTTGTCTTTTGGTCCGGATGGCTACCTCTACGCCGGGTTCGGAGACGGGGGTGCGCCGCCGCAAGATCCCGTGTCCCAGGATCTGACCAACGCCTTCGGAACGATCTTTCGCATAGACGTCAATCAGAGTGATTCCGGGGCCGGCACGCTCTATTCGATCCCGCCCACGAATCCATTTTTCGGAGGGGTCGGTGGCGCCCTTCCGGAGATCTACGCTTGGGGATTCCGCCAGCCCTATCGCCTGAGCTTCGATGCCTTGACCGGAGAGTTCTGGGTCGGTGATGTCGGCAAGGCCGACCGGGAGGAAGTCGATCGACTCGTGCTCGGTGGCAACTACGGATGGCCGATTCGTGAAGGCGCGCAATGTTTCGAAGGTTCGAGTTGTTCGTCCGAAGGACTCATTGATCCAGTGGCCGAGTACGACCACAGCCAGGGCAACGCGATCATGGGTGGCTTCGTGTATCGCGGCGACGCCATTCCGGGTCTTCGGGGCATCTATCTCTATGGCGATTTCTCGGGAAGACTATGGGGGCTCTTCGACGACGGGATGGGCGGGTTCAGCGAGGAGCTTCTCCTCACATTTTCCAACCAACTCTTCGGTTTTGGTCAGGGACGAGACGGAGAGGTCTATCTCCTGCAGAAGGACAAGGTCCGACGATTGGTTCCGGCCGCCGGGGGAGGAGGCGCGGCATTTCCTCAACTGATTTCGGAGACCGGATGCGTCGATCCAGTCGACCCGACGCAGGTTTCGAGTCGCCTGATTCCCTTTGACGTTTCGGCGAAGCTCTACACCGATGGCGCGGGCAAGGATCGATGGCTCGGTCTCCCGAATGGCGTGAACGTTTCCGTGTTGCCCGATGGCGATTTCGCGTTTCCGATCGGAACGGTATTGCTCAAGAATTTTCGAGCGGGCAACCTGCTCGTCGAGACGCGATTGCTCATGCGCCACGCGGATGGGGGATGGGCTGGGTATAGCTATCAATGGGACGATGGGGAGAATGACGCGGCACTGCTGACCGGTGCCTTCCAACGCGATCTCGGCAGCCAGGTCTGGACCTACCCCTCACGCGCGCAGTGCATGCAGTGCCACACGATGGCCGCGAACGAATCGCTTGGGCCAGAGATCGGACAGTTGAACCATCGCCTCGCTTATCCGGGCAGCGGTGAAATGCAGAATCAGCTGACGGTCTGGGATCAGATCGACATCTTCGGAGCGCCCCTGGCGGGCCCGGTTCACGCGCTGTCCCGTTTTCCGGATCCGGCCGATGAGAACGAAAATCTCGCGCTCCGGGCCCGCGCCTACCTGCACAGCAATTGCAGTGGTTGTCATCGGCTCGGGAGTGGCATCCCGACGGCTTTCGATCTTCGCTTCGACGTGCCATTCCAGTCAACGGGACTCTGCAACGCGGATCCGCTCGATGGCGATCTCGGAGTGGTCGGTGCCAAGCTATTGGTTCCCGGTGACCCGTCGCTCAGTCTGGTGAGCCTGCGCCAGCATCGGGTCGGTCACGAGGTAATGCCGCCGATTGGACGAAGTCTCGTCGATCTCGTCGGGACGAGTGTGGTGGATGCCTGGATTTCCAGCGTGAAGGCCGATTGCTCGGGCCCCGACTCGGACGGCGACGTTCTGGTCGATGTCGCGGACAACTGTCCAGATCATGCGAATCCTCTCCAAGAAAATGGTGATGGCGACGGGGCGGGGGATGCCTGCGATTTCGTGGATTATGCCGTGGCGGACGTGCGCGGGCCCGCGAACGGGTCCGCGGGAGAACTCGTAATGCTCGAAGCCGACCCGGTCAATCTCGGAACAGAGGATGGCGTCGGACCCACGCTGTCCGTGGGGCTCTACCTGTCCATCGACACCACGATCGATCCGGTGGTCGACGCATTCGTGGGGAGTTGTGTCGGGGCCGATCTTGCACAGGATTCGGTCGGCACGTGTGCGGCCCAGTTTCCCCTGCCCAGCGTGGCCGTCGACCCGGGCGGCACGCAGTATTTCTGGGGCGCTTGTGCGGACGCCCCGGATGGAACCGTCGAGAGATCGGAGTCGAATAATTGCGTGTCGGGTCAAGCGATCCTGGTCCCCGAGCCTGCTCGCGCGCCCGGTGGGGCGGTTGCTCTGCTCACGCTGGGCGTTGTCGTCTGGAGGCACCGACGACGCGGTTTGGCCTGCGGATAGAAGATCCGGATCAGCGCTGGTAGGCACCTGCGTCGGGGCGTCGCCCTTCGATTCCCTTCGACATCGGTTTCTGAGCTGTTCGTCGGATCGCCCGCGCCTACCATTGCGGAACTCGCGCTCGCCGCCGACAGATAGATATTGTGGTTGAATTTTGGCTTCGCGAATTCATGATTTTCAAAATAGGAGTTCTCGATCACGCAATCGTCGCAGGAGCCGAGCCAACCCTGATTTGGGCTGCTGGTGATCCGGCCATGCCTGAGGGCGATCCGATGATTCTTGCCGTCACTTCCTGCGGCGTGCTTGCGATTGGAACCGGCCACGTGCACGCCCACCTTGAAGCGATCGATGCTGACATGGTAGAGATCGACGTTATCGATGTCGTTGGAAAGGAAGAAACCACATCCTTCGCCGCTGCCCCGGAGATCGAGGTTCATGAACGTGTAGTCCTCCTGATGTTTGGCGCGTCCCTTGTTGTCGAGAGCGAGGGCCGGCGCGCCCGATGCCGTGCGGATGATGGGTGCGCCCTCGTCGCTGCTCGCCCAGGAGGGCAGGTAATCACGCATGAGGCAGTGAATGCCCGACTGACCAGGAGGGTTGATCTATCGATAGCCGCCTTCCTACAGAAAGGATCCGCCCCGTAGAATCACGCCCTGGCCTGCAATCGCGATCCGCTCCATCGCCACAGTCACAGAAATGCTGGACACGATCGCTCGGAGGGTCCTGTGGCACCTCGGAGCAGACCTTGGGCATGGGGAGGTAAGAGGGGGCGGGAGATGCGGAGGGAGGAGGACGATCCCCGGATGGGTGCTTCTCATCCGGGCTCGACTCGGTGGCCGTTCGGGCATAGCAGGCTCGGGCGGTGCGGCTCTGCCCGATTCCGAGTGGTCCGGAACGGACCCCAGGCCGATCGAGGCGATCGGCCTGCGCTGTTGTTCTTCGTCGGGTCGAGGGGATGATTCCCGCTTGCCGATCAAGTGTAAGGCGCGATCGGTCGATCCGGTGCTGGTGGGGAGGTGTCGGCCGAGTCAGCTGACCGCGTTGTGCGGACGGCACCGGAGAAGGGTTGCCTCGAGCGCGCTCGTTTCCGTGAAGAACTGAATTCCGAGCGTTGAACTTCGGACTTCGGCCGGAGTCTGCGCTCGTCCGATAGAGACGTGGGCCGGTGGTTGTCCTGGTGGCTCCTGTTCGCGTACGATTGCACGACTGCTCTGAGGTCGAGCGCCTAGCCGCCGTGCAATCGGCGGAAATGTCTGTGGCGTTTTATTCCCGGGAGATCTGGATTTCGATGCCCGAGAGTCCTCCGAAAATATTGTTCGTGGCCACCCTGCTTTTCGGGCTCGCCGCATTCCTGACGACTCCGTCGCTCTTGATCGCTCTGGGGCCATTGCGATCCAGTCTTGCTTCGCACAATGAGCTGACGCGGAATACGGCCGAACTCACGGTTCTCGGATTCCGGGTTCTCTGCCTGGTGGCCGCCCTGCTCATGACGATGATGTTGGTTCGTTGGCGGGTTTTCATCCACAGCCGGGCCATTCAGACGCTCGCGGAACATCCGGTTTCCCCGACGGAGAGCGCGTTCCTTTCGAGGATCGGGAATGGGTCTCTCTGGCTCGTGGGGGCAATGACCCTGATCGCGGTCGGCTATCTCGCGCTTTCACCGAATTGGGTTTCCACCGCAGTTCAGAAGTGGATCGCGAGTGAGAGCGGCATTGTCGAACGGGGGACCGCGCTGATCTTCCTGATTAGCAGCGGGCTTGCCTTTTTCGTCGTGAGTCGGCTGAGGCATCGAATTTGCGATGGTGCCGATATTCGCCGGATTCTCTGGCTGAGTCTTCTCGGACTCTTCTTCTTCGTGTGTTTCGGAGAGGAACTCAGTTGGGGGCAGCGGATCCTTGGAATCGAAACGCTCGAATCGATGAAGGGCATCAATGTGCAGGACGAGAATAATCTGCACAACATGATGGGGTATCTGGCGGACCACCTGTTCATTCTCGGCGTTTTCGTCTACGGCTCGATCTTGCCCATGCTCGGTGCCAGAGTCGTCTTTTTCCGGCGGGCGTGGCATTGGATCGGTCTACCGATCGCGTCTCTTGGTCTGGCGATTGGTTTTGCTCTGGCTTCCGGCATCCACGAGTGGACGATCTATCGATTCCTGCCAGAGGCGGAATTGCGGGCGGCCGAGGTGCGCGAATTGCTGGCGGGATGCTGTTTCCTGCTCTTGATGATCGAGAGTTGGACGATTTCTGGCCAGGAGCGGGGTGCATAGCCACAACGCGGAAGCCCCTGTCGCGTCGATTGACGGGTTCTCCGGGTTTACCCGCGCTGCAACGGTTGGCTGTTGATTCGCGTGTCAAGAGGCGCGGCCGAACCTCCGATATCCTGGGTGGAAGCTCCATGGATCCGCCCCCCTTTTCTTCCCCAACAGAGCCGGCGAAATGCCTGCGCCCTCGATAGTGGATCTTGCTCGATCGCTTCCGGGTTTTGTGTGTGAGCCGCCCACCAGAGTGGCCCATTATGGTGCCGGTTCCGTGCTGTCCGAGGATGACTGAAAGAGATGCGAAACAAACGGCTGATAGTGATCCTTGTCGCGATCACATTGATCGCCGGCTATTTCTGGTCGCAATCGCGCATTCCGGACCTGAATGTCAAAGCGGACATGGGCGATGAGATCAACCTCGACGACCCGCTCTCCTTCGATGCGATTCTGATTCCGGAGAAGAATGCTCCGCTTCTGGTCAAGGTTGCGTACTCGACTGTCAACTGGGCCTACACGAACCGCAAGGGAATGATTTTCGGCGTCACGATTGGTGCGGCGCTGATGGGGCTGTTCTCGATCTTGTCGAGACGAAGCTACAAGAGTGCCATCCTGAATAGCAGTATCGGTGTTCTCGTTGGTGCACCCCTGGGCGTGTGCGTCAACTGCGCGACTCCGATCGCCCAGGGAATCTATTCGGCGGGCGCTCGTCTCGAGATGGCTCTTGCGACGATGATGAGTTCACCAACGCTCAATATCATCGTCCTGACGATGCTCTTCTCGCTTTTTCCGCCCTATATGGTGGCGATCAAGCTCGGCCTCACGCTGGGTTTCCTGATTCTTGGCCTCCCCCTCTTGAGTCGATTTTTTGTCGATGAGGGGGCGCTGACGATCTCGGAAGAATCCTGTCCCATCGATCTCAATCCCGTCGATTACGATCCGGACGAGTCATGGTGGGCCGCGCTCCGATGGACCCTGCGCAGTTATTTCGAAAATCTGTGGTGGGTGGTTCGGCGCACCGTTCCGCTGATGTTCGTGGCCGGGGCCATCGGTTCGCTGGCCGTACATGCGCTGCCCTGGGATGCGGTCGCGGGTCTCTTCGAGGATCACGGTGGCCGAATCTATGATTTCCTGGGAGATTTCGGCGTCGCGTTGGTGGGACTCTCGATCGTTGCCTCGCTGGGCATCTTCCTGCCCGTCCCGATGACCTTCGATCTGTTGATCGTCGCCATTCTGATGGCCGCGGGCATGCCCGTTCACTACGCGATGGCGTTGCTCTTCACATTGGGGATCTTCAGCGTCTACGCGTTCACGGTCGTGTGGAACGATATGTCGCGTCGGGCAGCGATCATGGTGCCTGCAGCGCTGGTGTTATTGGGTGTACTGGCCGGAGTCGGCGCGTTGGAATTCGACGAGATGGATCGGGAGCGCCAGACCGGCGTATTGCTCCAGGCCCTCGGCAGCGAACTCGAGGTCTCCGAGCCGGTCGATGAGGGCCCCACCCGCACCTATGCAGAGTTGCAGCCAGAGTTGATGGACGGCCAGCGCGCCGCATCATTGGTCACCGATCTGCATGCCGAGGGGATCACGATCCACAGAACTCCCTTCGCGGATCCCAGGACGGACGCAGCGGCGAGCCTCTTCGAACGTTCCGAGGGCATGGCCCACGGGATCGAAGAACCCTATGCCTTCGATCTCGCGAGCATGATGCGACCCTACATGTTCCATGCGGGCATCGCCTCGGGCGATATCCACGGTGATGGCTGGGACGATATAGTCATGACCTCCAGGACTCGCGGGATTTCGCTCTACGCGAATCTCAAGGGGCGATTCGTGGGGCAGTCGCTCGATCTGCCTGAGATCGAGGACGCCTTCGTGACGCAGGTCGCGCTGGTGGATCTCGATGATGATGGCTCATTGGATCTCGTGATCACCACTTACATGAAGGGCAATTTCGTCGTCTACAACCATCACGGGGAGTTCCTGCCCGAGAATCTGCGCGTTCTGCCCAACGTCGATCCCGTGCGCAGCATGACGGCCAGCCTGAGCTTTGGAGATCTCGATGGAGATGGAGACCTCGAGATTGCCGTAGGCAATGTCGCCCCGTTCAACTCACAGCCCGCGGGTCAGAATCTCGTTCTCTATCCGGAAGGTCGCGAATACGAGGTCCGACCTCTCGATGAAATTTCGGGGAGCACGCTCAGCAGCCTTTTTTCGGATATCAACGACGATGGCTATCTCGATCTGATGATCGGAAACGAGGGGAAGCCCAGCGCGTTCTATCTGGGAGACGGAACGGGCGACCTCCAACGGGTGCTGCGCTCGGACGGGCTGGTTCCCTATACACCGATGCGGACGATGAGCGTGACGTCAGCGGATGTGAACAACGATCTCAAGCCGGAGATGTATCTCGGGCAGATCACGGGCTTCGCGACACAGAGCGCCCATTTGCGAACGCGACCCGTCGAAGATCTCTGTGCGGAATTGAGCGATGGGCTGCGCGAACGATGTGAAAAGGACGTGGCCACCTTTCAGGTCGTTCGGCGAAGCGGTCGAGCGCGCGACGCGCGTCGCTGCGCAACATTGGAGCAGCCTGGGGATCGAGATGCCTGCTACGCCTATCACGCATTGAATAGAGCCAAGTGGCGCAAAGAAGAGGGTCCATGCGACCATCTGCCCGAGCGCTGGTCCGGCGTTGAATTGCGTTGTCGCGGACTCTTCGCGGGGCAGCTCTCGTATTCCGAGGCAAAGACCGCAGAGGCCATCCCGTCGATCACGAACGATAATGTGCTGCTCATGGCGGATCAGAAAGGCAATTTTGCGGATCATGCCGAGGAACTCGGTGTGATCCTGGCTGGCTGGACCTGGAACGCAAAATTTGCAGACCTCGATCACGATGAATGGGTCGATCTCTATGTGGCCAACGGCCTCTTCTTCAGCAAGACCCGCGAATCCAACTACCTCTACTTGAATCAGGAGGGGAAGGGGTTTGCGGACGCGACCGTCGAGTCGGGCGCGGAAGGCTATTTCCCGACGAGCGCCTACACGTATATCGATTTCGACAACGACGGCGATCTCGACATCATCACGATGCCGCTCCATGGGCCGGTATGGGTGTACGAGAATGGCTCATCGAATTCGAACTCGGTCACCTTCTCGCTGCGGGATCATCGGGGGAATCGTTTTGGCCTCGGCACGAAAATCGTGATTCGCTACGGCGACGGGCGTAAGCAGATGCGGGAGATTCAATCGGGTGGGGGATTCACGTCCTTCGATGCGCCTTTCGCTCATTTTGGACTCGGTGAGTTCGACGGCGTGGAAGAAGTCGAGATTCGTTGGTCGACGGGGGAAAAGAGCGTGATGCGGGGGGATTTCGAGGCGGGTTCGCGTTATCGGATTACGCGCGCGGCCAGCGAGGGATCCTCCGTTGCGGGACCGGTCGTGATGCGGAGTCCATCTCGATTTCCCGGTTTGTCATAGAATCCGTGTCACTCGATCGAGCACTTTGGGTGATTTCTCGATCGCGAGTGGAACGCTATGTGGGTTGAATGGGGAGGCTTGAAATTGGGTCCGCTCGAGTCGCAGAGGGTCGTGATCGAAGGGCTTCCGGTCGTGCGGATGTGCGAGGCTCAGGTCGTCGACAAGATTTTTGGGGACCTCAGCGCCGGTCGCGGTGGATGGATCGTCACGGCGAATTTGGACTTCATGCAGCGCGCGAGCGAAGATCCTGGGGCGCGCGATCTCTATTCCGGTGCGGACCTGATCGTGGCGGACGGAGCCCCGCTTCTCTGGGCGGCCCGCCTGATGGGCTGCCCGCTCCCGGAACGTGTGGCCGGATCTGATCTCGTCTGGGTTTTGGCTGAAAGGGCGGCGCTGGAGAACCGGAGCCTCTATCTGCTCGGGGGCGACGGGGAGGATGCATCGGCGGCCGCCGAGGAGCTCAGGCGTCGCTTTCCCCGGCTGAAGATCGCCGGCGTTTCCAGCCCCTGGCTCTCCCTGCCCCCCACGGCTGCAGAGTTGGCAGCCGTTTGCGAGGAAGTGGTCGCCGCCCAGCCGGATCTGGTCTATGCGGGCTTCGGTTCGCCCAAGCAGGAGTTGGTGATCGAAGCGCTACGGAGCGATCTGCCCTCCGCATGGCTGATGGGTTGTGGAATCAGCCTCGGCTTCGTCGCGGGAACCGTACCTCGGGCCCCGCGCTGGATGCAGAAGTCCGGGGTCGAGTGGGTTCATCGGATGTGGACGGAGCCCCGTCGGCTGGGTCCCCGCTACATGCGAAATATCCCCTATGCGATCCGGCTCCTCTGGAACGCCCGGTCGCGCGAATCATGACCGGCGAGATCTGAGAGGAACGCGGCCACAATCGCTTCTGAGCACGAAGATCGGCAAGCCCGATCCCCGCCCGGATACATCCGCTCTCGTCGCGGGGCTAGGATCCGTCTGCGCCGATCGACAGGCTGAACGTCACGCTCTGTTGCGGGCTGGAAAGCAGGCTGGTCCAGGTGGCCGCACTCGAGGCGGTGGGTACATCGATCGCCGCTCCACCGGAGACGGGGCCCGAGCCGCCGTCCGCGCTCTCGAGCAGCCAGAGTTCGCTGGCCATGCCGCTCGGGAAGCCGACCCCCTCTGTGATCTGACCCGAATTGCTGCACGTGAAACGCATCACGAGGCTGTTCTCAGCGGGAACGTTGTCGAGCGCGGGGGATACGGGGCTATCGCTTCTCTCCCGGGTCGAGGTGTTGAGTTCTGCGATCGGCGAGGCCGCATCGTGTCCCTCGATCAGGATGACGCCGCTCTGGGATTGCTGATTGATAGTGGTCGCGAACGAGTAGCTGGTGGTGCTCTCGTCCGAAACATCCGCCTGTTTCGTGCACAGTCCGCCCAGGACGCCGCTCGACTGATGAGTGGCGGTGACGAGTTCCGTCCAGTCGGTGGGACAGGACAGAGTGGTCGAACCCCCGCCATCCACACAGATATGCGCAACCATCAGGTCCCCTGCCGCGATCGGTAGGGTCCCGACACTGAGCGTGTGGCTCGTGGTGTTCGAGGATTCGGAAGAGGTCTCGTGGGCCACATAGGAGACGCCTCCGCCGGGGGAGACGGTGATGGTGACGGTGGCCAGATCGGTATTGCCATCGTCGTCTTCGACGCTCAGTTCGACGGCGTGGGTGCCCACATCGAAGAGCACGGCGACGGTCTCGCCGGTCCCGAGCAGAGCTGCCCCTTCGCTCCAGGTCCAGCTCGTGATGAAGCCATCGGAGTCGAAGGAGGCTGATCCGTCCAGCAGGACGGACTCGAAGCCATCTTCGTCGACGTCGATGATCGAAACGTCGGAGCCCGCGTCAGCGACCGGCGGAACCGCACCACCGGGAAGGAGGATGTACTCCACGGAATCCGATGCGAGATTGCCCTCGCCGTCTTCGACCTCGAGATCGACGACATGCGCACCCACGAGGAAGGGCAGTGAGAGGGTTTCGCCGGTCCCGAGCGGCATTCCGCCCTCGCTCCAGCTCCACGAGACGATCGAGCCATTCGGATCGAAGGAGTCGGAAGCATCGAGCAGGATATTTTCGAAGCCGTCCTCGTCCGAGTCGACGAGCGTGGCATCGGGGCCAGCGTTCGCGATCGGTGCCCCATCGCCACCGGCGATGGCGACACTGAACCCGATATTCTGCTGGGAGCTGGCGAGCGCATTGGTCCAGACGGCCGACCCCGAGGCGCCGAGCGCATCGATCGAGGCGCCCCCCGCGACGGGTCCCGAGCTTCCATCGTTGCTTTCGAGCAGCCAGAGATCGTTGGCCATCCCGGTCGGGAAGCCGATTCCTTCGCTGACCTGACCGGTGTTGGCGCACATCATGCGTAGGATCGTGCTCGATGAGGCGGGTGCCGACGCAAAGGCGGGTGAGTCGGGGCTCACGCTGGCCGTACTGCGTGCGGCCGAAAGCTCGATCGGCATCGTGGTGTCATGCCCGGCGAAGAGGTATACGCCGCTTTGTGTCTGTTGCGGAACGCTGGTCGTGAATTCGTAACTCGTTACCGATTCATCCGCGCTGGACGCTTCGCGGGTGCAGAGTGCCGCGCGCAGAGCGCCGCCCCGGCTCCGAATATTTCGAATCTCGGCCCAGCCCGTCGGGCAGCTGACCGTGGTCCCGCCGCCGCCATCTACGCAGAGTTGCGCGACCATCAGGTCGCCGTTGGCGATCGGGAGGGTGCCGACGTTCAGCGCGTGGGTCGCCGTGTTGCTGACTTCTTCAGAGGTTTCGAAGCCGAGGAAGAGGGCAGGGACGGAAGCGCCCGGCACGCTGACGGTGATGCTGACGGAATCCGTCGAGAGCAGTCCGTCGTCGTCCTCGATCTCGAGGTCGACCGCGTGGGTTCCGACCGCAAAGGTGGCCTCGAGCGTTTCACCGGAGCCGAGCGGGGAGCCGCCCTCGCTCCAGGTCCAGCGCACGATGCTTCCGTCCGGATCGGAGGAGGCCGAAGCGTCGAGCGTGACGGCCTGCGATCCATTGTCATCCGTATCCACGACGGATTGGTCTGATCCGGCGTTCGCCACGGGTGGTATTCCGCCATCCTGCACGCTGATCACGACGTCGTCGAAGGCGGGGTTGCCGTCGTCGTCGACGACGATCAGGTCAATCGTGTGGGTCCCGATCGCGAGTTCCACCAGCGGCATCGCGCCGCTGGCCAGCGGGGCACCCCCTTCGGACCAGGTCCAGGAGTCGACGGTACCGTCCGTATCGAAAGATCCGGAGCCGTCGAGGGTGACGAATTCCGTGCCGTTGAGATCGTCGTCGGTCACGCTCTGGTCGGGGCCCGCATCCGCGGTCGGGGGGATCAATCCGCCCGGATGGACGGTGATCTGCAGACTGTCCGTCGCGAGATTGCCCTCGTCGTCCTCGACCTCGAGGTCGATGTCATGGATTCCCACAGCGAAGGGGAGGGAGAGGGTCTCGCCGCTTCCCATAGCACTGCCGCCCTCGCTCCAACGCCAATCGACGATCAGGCCATCGAAATCGCTCGATCCCGAGCCATCGAGCAAGCGGGTCTCGAATCCGTCCTGATCGACGTCGGTCACGCTCTGGTCGGCGCCCGCGTCCGCTGTCAAGACGGCTGCGCGGCCCGCGATCGCGACGCTGAAGCTCACGCTCTGTTGGTTCGACGCGAGCGCACCGGTCCATTCGGCCGCATCCGAGACGCCGAGGGTGTCGATGGCTGCGCCACCGGAGGCCGGTCCAGAGAATCCGTCATTGCTCTCTTCGACCCAGAGGTTGTTGGTCATTCCGGCCGGGAAGCCCACTCCCTCGCTGACCTGACCCGCATTGGCGCACATGAATCGCAACACGCGGCTGCTCGGGAGCGGTGCGATCGGAAGAGCCGGGGATTCCGGGCTGGTGTCGTTCTCGGTGTTGCGCATGATCGACATTTCGATCGGGGCGGTCGGGTCCTGGTTCTCGATCAGGATGACGCCACTCTGCGACTGCTGGGCGATGGTTGTCGTCGCTTCATAGCTGGTGGCGGTCTCGTCCGAGAGATCCGCCTGTTTGAAGCAGACGGCTCCATAGACGCCACTGGACGTGTGCGGGCCCTTCTCCAGTTCCGTCCAGCCCACCGGGCAGGTGAGTGCCATCCCGCCGCCGCCGTCCGAGCAGATATGCGCGACGAGCAGGTCGCCGGCCACGATCGGAAGCGTCGCGACGCCCAGGATATGGCTTGTCGCATTGGAGGTCTCCGCGGACGTCTCGTGCGCGATATAGGCGGGCGGCTGGACGACGACACCCGAATCGACGGTCACCGTCAGCGAGTCGACCGCGGTCAGGCCGGCGTCGTCCGTGACGACGAGATCCACTGAATGCACACCGACAGAAAAGCCGACCGGCAGCGTCTCGCCACTGCCCAGTGGCTGGCCAGCCTCGCTCCAGTCCCAGCTCGTGATCGTGCCGTCCGGATCCGAGGAGGCCGACCCATCGAGGGTGACGGTCTCTAAGCCGTCGGTATCGATATCCGTCGCCGTGAGATCGACTCCGGCGTTCGCGATGGGCGGAAATCCACCCAGAGGCGTCACGGAGAGGGTCACGCTGTCGGTCGCGGTATTCGTGGAATCATCGGTGACGAGCAGGTCGATGAAATGCGTTCCGACCGAAAGACTCAAGCCGAGGAATTCTCCGCTTCCCAGCGGGACGCCCGCCTCGCTCCATTCCCAGGCGATGATCGCGCCGTTGGAGTCGAAGGAGCCCGAGGCGTCCAGCGTGACGCTGGCGCTCCCGCCACCGGTTTCGGTCACGTTCTGGTTCACGCCCGCGTTGGCGAAGGGCAAGCCGCCGGCTGGATTGATCTGAACCTGGAGGTCGTCGGAGCCCAGGTTGCCGTCGTCGTCGAGCACCTGAAGGGTCACATCGTGGCGACCCAGCGTAAACGCGACGTCGGTCAGGGCGCCCGTGCCGATCTCATTTCCGTTTTCGAGCCAGGTCCAGCTCGCGAGGCTTCCATCCGGATCGGAAGAGGCATTCCCATCCAGGCTGGCGGTTTCGAGACCGTCGTCGTCGCTGTCTGTGATTTCGAGGTCGGGACCGGCATCGGCCGTGGGCGCGATGGTGATCGGATCCGCGGTCGCGACCACGAAATCATCCCAGTCGACGCGTTCGGACTGGTTTTCCGTGATCGCAGGCAGGACGAAGAGCGCGGTCACGCCTTCGAATTGGCTGAAGGCGAGCGTCTCGAAGTCCGGGTTGTCGACGACTGCAAATTCGGTGAACTGACCGGTGATGGGCAGCGAGGGGTCGTAGGTCGGACTGATGAGAATCGACGTGGCGGTCAGGATGCCTCCGAGGCGGTAATCGAGGCTCTCCAGATCGAAGGCGCCTCCATCGACGCGCTCGAGATAGATTCCCTGTCGGTCGGGGCCCAGCCCGGGCGTCGATTCGAATCCATGTGATCGCTCGTAGCCCTCTTCGAGGTCATGGAAATGGCCCTGAACGAAGTCGGGTGTGTCGTTGGGAACCCAGAAACTCTCGACGTGCAGGCCGTCTTCGACGAAATTCTGGCTCGTCGCGAAGAGCCTTCCCCCGACACCGGGGGCATGGCCGTCACCGACCGAGGCGGGGTTCGAGAAAGTGACGGTCGAGCGATTGCGCCACTCGTAATAATCGACCTGCCGCGGCCCGCTCAGAGAGGGCGTCGCGCTGAAATAAGTGTATTTCTGATAGAGCTGACCGACATTGATCAGGACGTCGTCGTCATAGGTGAACGTGTGTATCAGCCCGTCGGCGAATTCGACCGTGAACGTGAAGCCCGAGAGGTAGGGGCCCCCGGCATCGATGTCGATGTTCCTGAAACGCTCGTGTGCGCCGTGACGACCCGGCTCGAGCCCGGTGCCGGCGGGGGCCGGTGAGATTCCATCCAGGCTGAAGGCCCAGGTCGCGTGGTGAACGCCGGGGATGAGGTCGGCATCTCCGACGCAGTTTTCGACACAGATCATCTCGCCGATCCCGTCCGAGGCCAACAGGGAATGGGTGGTGTCCTCCATCCATTCGTTCACGGGGAGCTTCTCAAGGGAGAAGCCGGTGATCGGCTGCCCGGTCATTTCGTCGGAGAGATTCTTGAGGCGAATCAGGAAGCGCTCGGACGCGTCCACGCGGTAGCGTTCGAAACGGATCTCGAAGGCGTGGTTCGCATCGACGCTGGGATGCAGTCCTTCGATGGAATCGAGACGCAGTCCCTCGCTCGTGCCCGCGAGGTTGCTCAACCGGACATGCGTGACGTCATCCGCACCGTTGAAATCGATCCAGAAATGTTTGACTCCGGAATGATCATTCTCTTGACGATCCTGCGGGCGATCGCGCGCCTCTTCGGTGTCGAATGTGGCCGCGAGCGTGAAAATGATCCCGTCACTGCTGACCTCGACCTGGACTTGAGCGTTGTCGGTTTCTCCGAGGCCGCCCACATAGGCGGAGAGGACCAGATCGTGCTGCCCGGCGATCGCGCGCAGGGGCGTGGAGAAAGAAAACGTCGAGACTTCGCCGACATCGAAGACATCCGTGTTGCCCGCCAGGCCGATGCCGAGATCGTTCGTGAAGCCGTAGTCCGGAACGCCGAGCCCGACGGAGGCGGAACCTGTCGAGCCGATTTCATCCGTGGCGCCAATGGCGTAGGAAGAGAGCGCCCACGCGCCCGATGCCTGAAAAAAGCACAGGAGCAGCCCGATGCTCAAGAGGGTCTTGCGATCAAAAAAAGCTCTGAGATGACTCATTGCACCCTTACCCAGACCCATTCAACACCCATGCATTCAACATCGACCCGAAAGCGATCATTGGACGCCCCGTCCGTGAGCCGGCTGAGCGAAGCCCGTTTGACCTTCCGTGGGCCCCGCAGCGGCAAATGCCGCCGATTCCCAGCGCTCGATCCGCAGGCGTGCCTCTTCGACGAGGGCCCGATTTCGAGATCGGGACGGTCGGCGGAGAGGCCTTCGGCGCGGCCGAGAAAAGGGCCGATCTTGTCAATCCGGACGGGCGGGGCGAGGCGCTGTAGTGTTGCGTTGTGATCTTCGATGACGGCATCCTTATTCGGCCAGATCGATCCCCTCGTGTATATCCCGGCGGGGATCGACCCAAAGCGGCTCGCGCAGCGCACCGTGGGCCCGACAGACTGGGAGTGAGTACCTGCTTCTTGGCTCATGTGACCAGAGCGGGAGGAAAAAATCCGATTTCCGTGTCGCCTTGCGGCCGGGTTGCCGATCCGAGTGCGAGAAACTCGACCTCACCCTGGGAAAGTTTGCGGTCGGTTTGTCAGCCGTCTCGTGAAGAGGTGATTCCCGTCACGCATCGCGGAAGCGATTTTCCCGAAACTTCAGATGTCGGTGGTGCACGAGTGCGCGGACATTGCGCATCCGGCCGCCCATTTTCGAGAGGAAGTCTGGTATGAGTCTGCGGCGTCGAGTCTTTGATCATTTCAAGCCGTTCGGCCTCGCCGCCCTGTGGGTCGCGACGCTTGGCGTGGCGATGGTGAGTGCTGGAGCGGCCCATGCGCGGACCGAGACGATTCGATGGACCCATCCAGAAACCGGGCGGGTTGCGAACTGGGAAGCGTATGTCGGCACGTTGCCGGGCGTCTACGACCGCGTGGTCCAACTCGCGAGCCCCCAGCCGGACGGCGACGGCGTCTTCGAGAGCTCGATCGAGGTCGCGGATGGTGCGGTTGTCTTTATCGCCCTTCGCGCGATCGGAGAGAGCGGCGAGCAGAGTCTCCTCTCGAATGCTCGTGAGCGCTTTCCGGCGGATCCCAGTGGCTCGCAGGCGGCACCCGCAGCGCCGGAGCTTCTGCAGATCATCCCAGTGACCCAGTGACGGCCTGCTAGCTTTTCTTGTGAACCGGTGCCTCTCGGGGATCGAGGTCAGCGAGAACGATGAGCGATGAATGATCGGAGTCCCACCGATGACTCGGATGGCTCGAATTGCGCTTTGTCCGGCTGCGAAGAGCCCGAGTGGACCCGTCGCGAGTTCCTGAGCCGCACGATCCGGCGCAGTGGGGCCGCGAGTGCCGGACTCGTGTTGGGCGCTGGCGGGCAGCCGCTCCACGTCGCATCCGGCCCGCCCGCCCGCTCGCCCACGATTCGCAAGCGTGTCCAACTCGGCCGGACGGGCATCGAAGTTCCGGATATCAGTTTTGGGACATTCAGTCTGACGACCGACGAAGAACTGGTTCATCTCGCCCTGGACCGCGGGATCACCCATTTTGACACCGCCGAGGGCTACACCGCCGGACGTGCGGAGAGCGCGCTCGGTCGCGCGCTCCGCGGTCGCAGACACGATGTCACGCTGACGAGCAAATATCGGGCGATGCCCGAACACACGGTCCAGCATCAGATGGACGTCCTGGAGAGGAGCCTCCGAAGGCTGGGGACCGACTATATCGACATCTACTTGAACCATGCGGTCAACGACATCGCCCGATTGCAGAGCGAGCAATGGCAGGCCTTCATCGAGCGCGCGAAGCGTGAGGGAAAGATCCGCGCCGCAGGCATATCGGGACATTCGGGACGACTCGTGGAATGCCTCGACCATGCGCTCGACCAGAAACTCGTCGACATCGTTCTGGTCGCTTATAACTTCGCCCAACAGCCGAGCTTCCGGGAGAAGCTCACGCAGCATCTGAAGGATTTCGCTGCGAGTCTAGACATCGTCACGACCCACCCGAAGCTGCCCGAGACCCTGACGCGCGCTCACGCCGAAGGGGTGGGCGTGATGGTCATGAAGACGCTCAAGGGGGCACGCAAGAACGATATGCGATTCTTCGAGGCGCAGGGGCGAACCTTTGCCCAATCGGCCCTTCGCTTCGTGCTCTCGGACCCTGCGGTCGACGGTCTCGTGATCTCGATGAAGAGCCCAGAAATGATCGATGAATATGTGGAGGCCTCGGGATCGGGCGCACCGGATCTCGAGGATCTCGCGCTCTTGGCTCGTTATGAATCGCTCGTCGCTGGCAGTTATTGTCAGATTGGATGTGATTTATGTGCCGAGGCCTGTCCCGCATCCGTGCCGATCGCGGACACGATGCGGATCCGAATGTATGATCGCGACTACGCCATCCCAGAGGTCGCAGTGCGGGAATACGCGTCGTTGACCGTCGATGCGACAGCGTGCTCGGCCTGCGACGGGGCGCCTTGCGCGCGGGCGTGTCCCAATGGGTTGGCCATCGCGTCACTCAATCGTGACACCCATTTGCGATTGACGTAGCGGGGCACGACATCGCGGGGGACGACAGAGGGGGAGCGAGAGGGTGGAGAGCCCGCAAGGAGTGAATGTAGCCATTCCGGGACAGTCTCAGCGCTTCCCCGCACGAAATGGCGGGCGCGCCACATGCGCTGCGGAGCCGGCCCATCGCAGCGACTAGACTGGAAGGGCATCAGATTTTGAGCGCGATTTCCGATACAAGATCGAATACCCGTTGGTCCGAGGGTCCGGCCGATGGCGATATTGCCCTTTGACGAGGCTTCTCGATGAGTCGAGTGTTGCGCTCTCATCTCCGCGACGCGATCGCGAAACTTCTCCTCGTCGTTCGCGCGACAGAACCGGCTTGCAGGCTGCGCGGTCGCCTCCCGATCATCACGTTTCATCGCGTCCTGCCAGAGGAGGAACGGCGAGCGTACGCGATGCCGGGGCTTGCCGTGACCCCTTCGGAACTCGAATGGCTTCTGTGCTTCTTCGGGAAATCCTTCCATTGCGGAACCCTCGCGGATTCGGTCCGTCGAGCGCGGGAAGAGCCTGCTGCGGATCGACCGAGTCTCGCGATCACCTTCGACGATGGTCAGGTCGACAATTGGTGTCATGCAAAACCCGTTCTGGATCGGATCGGAATGAAGGCGTCGTTCTTCGTGCCGGTCGAGAGCGTAGAGAGCGGCGTGCCTCTCTGGCACGATCGCATCGCGCAGGCCGTGGCGCGCGCATCCGCTCGGTATCCGTCTGAGGCTGCGCGGTTCGCACGCGAATTCGCCCCCGCAGATCGAGCGATGAAACCCGCTCCGCATGACCTGGTCGCCTTTGCGAAGGGACTTCGAGCGGAGGAACGAGACCGCTATGTGGAGCGCTGGGAAGAACTGGCCGGCGACGGGCTCCGACCCGATTGGGATGGTTTCATGAGCTGGGAGCAGCTTCGTTCTCTCTCGGACTCGGGTCATGAAATTGGCTCCCACTCGATGAGCCACGCGATCCTTCCGCTCTGCTCCTCGGAGGAGATTGTGCGAGAGGTGGGAGAGTCGCGTCGGGTGCTCGAATCTCATCTCGACACGTCGATCGGGTCGTTCTGTTACCCAAATGGAGATTGGGACGCTCGCTGCATCGAGGCGGTCCACGATTCCGGTTACCAGCAGGCGGTGGTCACCGCATGGGGAGACAACCCGGCCCGCGTGGAGAAGGACGATCGCTTCCGGTTGCGGCGCTTCGACATGCAATCCGACCACTCGAGAGATGCGCGCGGGAACCTGTCCAGAGCGCGACTCGCCTGGCGGATTTCCGGTTTCCACCCGGGTCTCGGATCATGAGGATCGCCTATCTCGTCAGCGCCTACCCCGCGGTGTCGCATACATTCATTCGCCGGGAGATCGAGGCGATTCGAAGGCGCGGTGCCGAAGTGTCCACCTTCAGCGTGCGCCGCGCAGACCCTTCAGGGCTCAACCTCGAAAGTGATTTGCGGGAAGCGGAACGAACGCGATCGATTCTTCCCGTCGGTCCCTTCACGCTGGGGCACGATCATATTCTGGCCCTGGCCTCACGCCCCATCGCGTATCTCAGAACGTTTGCGCGATCGAGACGGCATCGGCTGCCCGGAATGCGTGGCTGGTTGTGGGCGTGGTTCCACTTCGCCGAGGCGATTCGGTTGGCGCGGCTCCTGGCGAGCGCGAACGTCTCACATCTTCACGTTCATTTTGCGAATAATGGTTCGACCCTCGGACTGCTTGCGGCGTCTTATCTCGGATTGCGTTGGAGCATGACTCTTCACGGGCGGGCGGATTTCAGTTACCCGGCCGTCGCGCTCCTGCCGGACAAAATGCGCCGCGCGCGGTTCGTCGCATGCGTGTCTCATTTTGGGCGTGCTTCCGCTCTGTCCTACGCAGATCCCGGAGTCTCTGACGACAAGCTTTTCGTCGTGCGCTGCGGTTTGGATGGGCGCGCGCTCACCCCCACGAGCGAGTCTCCGAAAACGATTCCCCGGACTCGAACGCGGATCCTGAGCGTGGGACGACTCTCGCTCGAAAAGGCCCAGGTCGGGCTTCTGGAGGCCTTCGCGAAGCTCCTCCGGGAGGGGATCGACGCGGAGCTCGAGATCGTGGGCGAGGGCGTGGAACGCGCCCGTTTGGAGGAGCGGATTGCGGAACTCGAACTCGAGGATCGTTGTCGGCTCGCTGGGGCGCTACCCGAGACGGAGGTCTTCGAACGAATCCAGTCAGCGGATATATTCGCTCTTTCCAGCCTCGTCGAGGGGCTGCCGGTCTCACTGATGGAGGCGATGGCGCTCGGGATTCCGGTGGTGGCCCCGCGGCTGGCTGGAATCCCGGAACTCGTGGAGGATGGGGAGACGGGACTTCTTTTTCATCCGGCGGATTGGAGCGGTCTGGCGGGATGTCTTCGACGCCTGACCGAAGATGCATCGCTACGCTCGTTGCTCGTCGTCAAGGCGCGTGAAAAGGTCGCGCAGGAGTTCGACATCGACCTCTCGGTTGAAGCGTTGTGGCTGCGATTCGTCGAGGAAGAGGATCGCGATCTGCGGTCCCGAGAAATGAAATCGCGGCGCCCGTAGCCGGCAGGAGACTCGCCTGAGCGCGTCCGGTCCCGGCTCGGGATACAGTGTGAAGTCCGTCCTTCCCGGTGCGCCTGATCAGAGGGGGGATCGGATCGGCTCTCAGGCCCGTGGGCCAGCGCCCAGCGCCCTCTCCAGGTCCGCGAAGCAGTTCCTGCTCATCTCGGTGTACATGTCCACGGGAAAGAATCCCAGGTTCGATCCGATGTGGCCGAGACAAGCCAGCAGATGGCCCCGGGCGCCCACCGCTTCGATTCTGAGAATCTGACAGTGGCGCGAGACCTCTCGGCGCAGGGCGGATTCGCTGATCCGCATGGAGCGCGTGATCCGCAGCAGGTCAAAGAGGGGGTAGCCGCGCAGCGTTGCGCCCGGCCAATCGATCAACACGAAGGGCGCAGGGCTCTCGTCTGTCGCCGGCGATCTGGAAGGCAGCAGCAGATTGCCGTCCCAGAGATCCCCGTGCATGAGGATGAATTGTGGTTTCCACTCGCCCGCTCGCAGGCGGTCGAGCGCTTCCTGTGCCGCATCGCGCATCGCGCTCCCCATCGTTTCCAATGTCGCCAGGTGCCGAAGGGACGCTTCGAATGCATTCGAAGCGTCTTCGGCGCTCGCGTCGGCGGCCGTCGTGGAGGCGACCTCGGCCAACCAATCGAGGACACGGCCTCGCAGCCTCAGGCGCCAGAATCGCCTCATCAGTCTGCCTTCTGCGAGGGGATTCCGGAAGGGGAGGATCGTGTAGCTCAGGCCATCGAGTGTTCCCTGTCCGAGGGGCTCGAGGATGACGCTTCCGAGTCGTGGGCCGAGGCGTTCCTTAGCTGCGGCAGCGATGCGCATACCCGATCCGACGAGATCCGGCTCGACCGGCGAGGAGATCAACACGACCGCCCGCTTGCCAGCACGAGCGTCGCTGACCAGCAGCTTGACGGGATCGTCCGCGACATCTTTTCTGGGGATCAAATACTCGACGCGAATCTCGGAGGAGCCCTGTCCCAACGCTTCCTGCAGTGGATCGCGCAGCGCCTCGCGCCATTCATCCAGGCCGAGTCTGTCGTGGTCGTTCGGCATCCTTTACATCCCGTGGTCGTGTCGCCCGTCAGGTCGGCAGCATCGATTGTGAGGCCCGGGGGGTCGACCCGCAGCCGATCGGGAAAACCGTTCCCGACGAGTCGAGAGTGGAAGCTCTGCTCGCCGATGGTGGGGCGACCCACCCAGACTCTTTGCTAGGAGATGTTCTCCGATCCCCGAAACGTGCTCTGCGCGGCCCCGCTTCCCAGTGGTCCGCCCCTCACCCCGATGAGGTTTTCGCTGCCAACGTAGCGACTCCCAACTCGTTCAGCGCCGAAATCGCGAGATTGTTCCGTGCTGTTGTGCGCGCCGGAGGCGCACGCGGCCGGAACGCGTGAGGCTTTCTCGATTCCAGGTGAGGTGTCACGTTTTCGAGGTCGAACACTTGCGTTCCGTGTTCTTTACCACCCATCCCTTCATTGTCAGTATCATTGCGCTTGGCCTAAAGAGGTTTCGGCGACCGACGATCAGTTGAGTGGGGCACGCACTCTCGTGGACGGGTGAATCCCGGTCGTAGTGATGGAGCACATGGAGAATCTGGACCAGTCGCGGGCATCTTCTTCTGCCTCCCACCGGGTGGTGATCGTCTCGCCCTGTCGGGACGAGGCGGACACCCTGGAGCGGACGATTGCCTCGATGGAGGCGCAGACGCATCAGCCGGTGCGCTGGATCGTCGTGGACGATGGATCCAGCGATGACACGCCTCGGCTGCTCGCTGCCGCCGCCGAGCGAATTCCGTGGCTTCACATCGTACGCCGCGAGAACCGTGGTTTTCGAAAGGTGGGCGGCGGGGTGATCGAGGCCTTCGATGCGGGGCGAGCGACGCTCGACCTTCCCTTTGACTTCATCGCAAAAATGGACATGGACCTCGAATTCGGCCCTCGCTATCTCGAGCGCGCCCTCGAGTATTTCGCCGAGGACACGAACCGGGCGGCACTCAGCGGTCAGATCCATATGCACCGGAACGGGGAGGTCGTCGAAGAATTCTCCATGGTTCCCGAAGCCGTGGCGGGCTGCTTCAAGCTCTACCGACGGACAGCACTCGAAGAGATCGGCGGCTTCGTTCAGGCAGTGATGTGGGACGGAATCGACATCCACAAATGCCGGATCCACGGCTTCAAGACGATCAACGTTCCGGATGTGCTGCTCCGCATCATTCACTTGCGCCCGATGGGGGCGTCGGATCGATCCATCTATCGGGGGCGGCTGCGGTGGGGCGAGGGGCAGTGGTTCATGGGATCCATCTTTCCCTATCTGCTGGCGAGCGGCGTGAACCGGATGCGGGAGCGTCCCTTCCTGATCGGCGGATTGCTCATCATCGTGGGATATCTGAAGGCGGCGATTCTACGTCGGGCTCGTTTTGAGGACCCGGGATTTCGGCGTTCTCTCCGGCAGTGGCAGTGGCGACGCCTGATCTCGCTGGTGGGCGGGAGAACGCAATAGCCAGCGCGCCTGCACAGCCATTGGCTTCGGCGCGATCCTGGCCGCGTGGATCATTTGTATTCGATGAGTTTCTGGGGGCCGCGCCGGACGCGGTTCAGGAGACATTGGGCGGCGCCATAGACCTCGGCAAATTTCCCTTCGATACAGGCGCCGGCATAGAGTGCGGCATCGACCGGGGCTCGACCGCGCTTGCGCATTCGCAGGTAGATGCGGAGGCCCAGCACGGGATACGCCAGCAAGAGGCCGAGCGGGGTCGCTCCGCCGATGGCCACGACCCACGCGAGAATGCCGAGGGGGAATGCGGCTCCCCAGAAAAGGATCGACGCGAGTCTGCGCAGGATTGTCGAGTCCGACCACGACGACCGGAGCCAGGCGTCCGCCACCGCATGTCCCGCGCGAATCTGACGCATCCACCACTGCCGAAATCGACTCAGCCCCGCGTCGTGAACCGTCATATCGACATCGAGCCTCTCGATTTTCCAGCCCGCGGCGGAGATGCGTGCCGCCAGATCGGGATCCTCGCCGGCGATCAGTGTTTCGTCGTACCCCTCGACGTCGCGAAAGATTGCCGCTCGAATCAGGACGTCCCCACCAAAAACGCTCGTGCGCCCGACGGGGGTGTCCCATTCGAGGTCGATCAAGCGATTGTAGATGCTCTCCGCTGGGGAGAGTTCTCGGCGGCGACCGCAGACCGCGCCGAGCTCGGAATCCTGATCGAGCCGATCGACAGCTTCGCTAAGCCAACCATCGACGAGTTCGCAGTCGCCGTCGATGAATTGCACCAGCTCCAGGTCGGGCATCTGCTCGAGGAGGAGACGGAAGCCTGCATTTCGGCCGCGCGCAGCGGAGAGCGGTTTCTCCGGGTCGAGCTCGATGACGTCGACGCCATGGCGCCGGGCTCGCTCGGCGCTGCCATCCGAGGACACGCTGTCCACGTAGACCATGGGGGCCCCGGCTTTGAGCGCCGTTCGCAGACAGCGCTCAAGGCGCACCCCTTCGTTTCGGCCGATTGCAACGATTCCGAGGGGAAAAGGTCCCATGGATGTCCAGCTTTTCCTTGAGGTCGGAACGGGGATTTTCGGCGGAAGGGGACCGCCATTTTCGCACAACGCTGCGAATGCGGATAGGGTGCGTGGACGACGGCGCCGGAAGATTCGGGGCAGGGGCCCGGATCGCTCGAGTACTCTCCGCCCCATGGGCGGCGGGCCCGATGGGAAACCGGGCTCTTCGCCGAGAAAGGGCCGGGCATGTCGGGAATCCCTTCCGAAAATTGGGCTGGGTGGGGTGGCAGGGACAGGAGTGGGGCACCCGGATGGGTTTTTCAGTAGGGAAAAAGATTTCGAGATGGATGATTCTCGCCATGCTCGTCGCGCCGGTCATCGTCTTCTGGGCTGATCGGGGGCGCCAGTCCTTTTCCGCAGCGCTCGGCGATTTTGCTCCGACCCCCTACGAGCGGAGCGAATCCGGGCGGGAACTCCTCGAGCGGGTCGGGCCGCTCGTGACGCGAGTCGGATGGAAACTGGCCGACGGTCGTCGCCAGGTGGCTTATTATGTCCCGCCTCGAAGGGGCGCTCTCATCGTCTACGCCCACGGTTCACCTGGCCGCGGCCTGGGGCTGTACGCTGGCGAGGCGGGAAGGCTCGTGGAGCGGGGCTACGGTGCGCTTCTGATCGATCTGCCTGGATACGGTGCGAGCGAGGGCAGCCGGACCTGGGGGCCGGATTTCGTCGAGTCCATTCGTCTCGCCCTCGACTTCGCCGTCGCCCAGAGCGAGGTCGACCCCGACCGGATAGGCGGGTTCGGCTATTCGAATGGAGGTTGCCTGATTGCTCGGGCGGCTGCCGCGGATACCCGTCTCAGGGCGATCGTGCTTCGCGCTGCCTATACGAACCTCGCGGAGCAACTCCACTTCTATTTCAGGCGCAGAACGCCGGGAATGGGTTATTTCGCCATCGCTGCGGCGCGCTGGAGTGGGGTCCCGGTGGTGGATCTCGATACGGTCGCTGCGCTCCAGCGAATGGCTGCGCGGCCGACGCTGATTCTCTCGGGGGGTGCGGATCGCGAGATCCCGAGGTACATGAATGCGCGACTCAAGTCTGCAGTTCCCGATGCCGAATCAATTATTTACGAGGATATTGGCCATCTGGATTTCGTGCAGAAACTAGGTGAGTCCTACATCGACACACTGGAAAATTTCTTCGATGGGGCACTCGAGGTTGCGGCTTCAGCTGAGACCGGATGAAGTTACAAGCGCGTTTCGGTGAGGAAATGGACGCTTCGGAATTGTGATGCCGGCGCAGGGGACGAGTGGCGATTCTGGCACCTCTCAATAGAAGCCGAGCATTGATCTGGATAGCGCTGTAAAGAATGCTAGGTGGGATCAGTGAACCGAACTGAGATCGAGGAGGGGGTTCGCGAGGTGCTTGCCGCACGCGCGAAAATTCCGATCGACGTTCGACACGTCGACGGATCGCAGAGCCTCTACGACGTGGGCATGACGTCGCATGCGACAGTGAAGGTGATGTTGGGCCTCGAGGACCACTTCGAAATCGAGTTTCCCGACGAGATGCTTCAGCGCTCGATCTTCGATCAGATTTTCAGGATCGTCTCAGCGGTTGAAAAGCTTCTGCTCGCGTCCTGACGAATGAGGTGACACGATGGTCTCCACTCTCCCCTTCTCACCCACGCCTACAAGCGGGCTGCAGGGCGATCGTGGTCGCGGTTGATTCTTCTCTGATCGGGGGCTGCGCACCGGATCATCCGGTAGAGATCGCGACGAAGATCTCGCGAGAGATCGCGGCGGCCCACGCCGGCGACGTCGATCTTCGCTCTCGCTTTCCTTCCGAGACTTTCGACGCGCTGCGACGAGCGAAACTGCTCTCTGCGGCGGTTCCGATCGAACTCGGGGGGCGAGGCTGCGATTTTGCGGAACTCGCGGAGATCTGCACGATCCTCGCCCAGGGTTGCGCCTCGAGCGCGATGATCTTCGCGATGCACAGTGTTCAGGTCGTCTCGATCGTGAACCACCGCCGGGGTGTCGCGGCGGTTGACGACTATCTCCGGACGATCGTCGAAGAAGAGCGCCTGATCGCCTCGGCCACGTCTGAAGTGGGAATCGAGGGAGATCTGCGCCGGAGTATCGCCTTCGTCGAGCGAGCGCTCGACGATCGGTTCTGCTTCGAAAAGGCGGCCTCGGCGAGTTCGTATTGTGAACACGCGGATGATCTGCTGCTTTCCTTGCGGCGTGACTCGGCTTCCGCGGCCAGCGATCAGGTCCTCGCGTTGGTCATGCGGGGCGAATTCGAACTCGCGGACGTGGGGAGCTGGAATGCGCTCGGCATGCGTGGGACGTGTAGTCCGCCGGCCCGGATTTCCGGGCGGGGTGCCGCCTGGCAGATCCTGCCCGATTCGTTTCGGGATATCGTCTCGGCGACGATGGTTCCCGCTTCGCATATCCTGTGGGCCGCCGTCTGGTTGGGCATTGCGGTCGATGCCCATGATCGGGCGCGCCGTTTCTTGCAGATCAAATCGCGCAAGGAGCCGGACGGGGTGGCGATCGGTTCGAATCGACTGGGGGCACTCTCTCGGGCGGTCCGGACGATGCGGTCTCAATTGGACGCATCGATTCGCGCGACGCTGGAATGTGATCGGCCCTTCGATCCGGAGAGCACATCGCAGCCCGGTGCCGTTCTGGCGATCAACGACCTGAAATTGTCGCTCTCAGAAGGCGTCGTCGAGGTCGTCCATCAGGCCGTTCAGATCGTGGGAATCACCGCCTATCGCAATGAGGGCGAATTCAGTCTCGCGCGGCACCTGCGTGATGCCTACTCTGCTCCACTGATGATCAACAACGATCGTATTCGCGCCACGAACGCGGATCTTCTGCTGGTCCACAAGGGCAGTTGAGATTTCCTAGACTGGATAGCGGATGATCTCGACTCGAAAAGAATTGGCGGATCTCCTCGTCGATCACGGATTCTGGATTCCCGCCGGTGTGCCGGGTCTCTGGGGGCGGACGGATCGATTCGAAGCCATTGTTCGGGGCTTTGACGGTCTCATCGTCGAAATCGCACGCGAGTCGGGCGCCGAAAGGATCGAGTTCCCTCCCGTTGTCAGCCGCGACGTGATTCGCCAGACCGGATATATGGAATCCTTTCCGGAGTTATGTGGTTCGATCCACAGTTATCGCGAACACTGCGGCCGGCATCTGGATCTCATCGATCGGGTAGAGGAGGGCGGAGATTGGAGTCCGTTCCTCGAGCAGATGGAGCTGACGCTCTGTCCGGCCGCTTGTTACCCGCTCTATCCCGCCGCAACGGGCGTGCTGCCAGAAGGAGGTCGCTGCTTCGACCTTTCCTCATATGTCTTTCGCGCAGAGCCCTCCGATGATCCTGCGCGGATGCAGGCCTTTCGGCAGCGCGAGAACGTGTGCATGGCTGGACCCGAGGCGGTCTCGGATTGGCGGGACGAGTGGTCCGATCGAGGGCTCGATCTTCTCAGGGGACTCGATCTGCCCGCAACACGTGTGGTGGCGGGAGATCCATTCTTCGGACGGGGTGGGAAGATGCTGGTCGCGAATCAGATCGCCCAGAAGCTGAAATTCGAAGTCGTCGTCCCGGTCACTTCGAGTGAGGAACCGACGGCGGTTTGTTCATTCAACTACCACGAGGACAAGTTTGGAAGTGCCTTTGATATTCGCACGAGCGACGGGTCCATCGCCCACACCGCTTGCGTGGGTTTCGGGTTGGAGCGCGTGACGCTCGCCCTGATCGCGACACACGGCCCCAAGGTGGCCGCATGGCCGGCGGCGGTTCGCGAGGCGCTGTCGTTGTGAACGAGGCCTACGCGTCGCACCCCTACCACGCATCCGATCGGGACTGGCCCGAGTCAAACTGTTATGTAGATGTCTGGATCGAGGTGCTTCATTCGATGGGGCTCGAGGTTGCCCCGGTCCTGGGGTCGACGCTGGTGAGCGATTTCGAGGGGGACCAGTGGACCTTCTTCAAACTGCATCATTCGGATCTGTACCAGCTCTTCGGAATCGAGGTCGAGGAACTCACGCTCTGGCGTGATCTCGTGTCACATCTGGTTGGACAGGTCGGGCGCGGTCGCATCCCAGTGGTCGAGGTCGATTCTTTCTACCTGCCCGATACCGCCGGACGAGACTATAGGGTGGCGCATATAAAGACGACGGTGGCTGTCGAGGCGATCGATTCCGATCGACAAATTCTTCGCTATTTCCACAATCGAAGCCGGCACGAGTTGGAGGGGCGTGACTTTCGAGGGCTCTTGCGGGTGGAACCTGAAGCTCCGCCCGCTCAGCTGATGCCCTACTGCGAGATCGCGAAGCTCGATCGCCTGGTTCACCACGACGCGAGGAAGCTGCGCAGTATTTCCCTCGATCTCTTTCGCGAACACTGGACCCGCCGACCGGGAGCCAATCCGGTCGAGCGCTACGCTGCCACCGTGCAAGCCGATCTCGAAGCCCTGATCGCGTCCGATCCCGAAGACTACGACCTCTACGCATTCGCCTCAATCCGCCAATGTGGGTCGGGATTCGCTTTCAGCGCGGATTATCTGCAGTGGTTGGCCGGAGTCGATCCTCGCTGGGCCGACGCGGCGGAGAGCTATTCGGAGATTTCGAAGTTGGCGAGTACCTTGGTTCTCAAGATGGCGCGAATCGTTCATTCGGGAAGGATGCGGGAAGTCTCGGATACCCTGGGCCAAATGGCGCGTGCGTGGGAGCGCGGGGCGGCTTCGGTCGATCGCCTGCTGCAAGCATGACCCCCCTCTATCTGAAGCCGGTGCGTCGTCGTCCTCTGTCCGAGGGATGGGAGATTCGGCGGATCGATGCCGAACCCTGTGCCCATCCGAGTGAGTTGACGAGCCGCGCTGTCGAAGGCCCCCTGGATGCCTGTGCGGCGACGCTGCCTTGTACGGTGGCCTCCGCGCTGCGCGATGCCGGTCAGCTCGATCTCGACGATGCGGAAAGCGTGGCTCGGCTAGGCGATCTGGATCGATTGGAACATTGGTTTCGATGCGAGTTCGAGATCGAGGACGACGAGGGGGGGCCTGCCGAGCTCGTCTTCCACGGACTGGCGACCCTGGCCGAGATCTGGCTGAATGGGGAATGCCTGCTGAAGACGCGGAACATGTTCGTGCGGCATGTCTGTGAGGTCACGGGCCGCCTCGAGAAGAGAAACGAATTGGCGATTCGGTTTCCCGCGCTCGAGCCGGTTCTTCGCAAGAAGAGGCCCAGAGCGCGTTGGCGGAGCCGGCTGGTGGCGGAGCGCAATCTGAGATTCGTTCGAACGACGCTCTTCGGTCGAATGTCGAGTTGGTGTCCTCCGATTCCGCCCGTGGGTCCCTGGGGCGGGGTTGAGCTCGTGACCTGCACGCCTTGGGCGATCACGCTCGAGCAGATGCGTGTCCGGACAGAGCTGGCCGATGGCTATGGTCTCGTTCATCTGGTCGGTGAGATCTCCGTTCCCGCGGATCTACGAGTGCAGGCTCTGCGGGCGGGTCTTCAGTTGGAGATCGGCGACGTGAGACGGCCCCTCGAATGCGAGCCGCTCGGCGAGGGGCGGTTTCGTGTCAAAGGAACGGGCACGCTCGAGGACGTCGAGCCCTGGTGGCCGCATACGCAGCTTGCCGAGGGGACTCGGCCGCGACTCTACCCGATGGCTCTGTGTCTGCCTGGGGCGGACAGCGAGGCCCGGATCGAGCTCGATCCGATCGGGTTCAGGACGATCGAGCGCACCGATCGTCACGGCTTTGGTCTCACGATCAATGGGGAGAGCCTCTTCTGTCGTGGTGCTTGTTGGGCGCCGATCGACGCGCTCGCACTTCGCGCACGGCCGGAGGCGCTGCGATCCGCTCTCGAGCGGGCGTGCGACGCTGGGATGAATATGCTGCGGGTCACGGGAACGGTCGTCTATGAAGAGGACGCATTCTATCGGCTCTGCGACGAGCTCGGTCTGCTCGTCTGGCAGGATTTCATGTTTTCCGCGCTCGACTACCCCACGGACGATGAAGATTTTTTCGAATCCGTCGTGGAGGAGGTGGATCAATTTCTCGATCGGACGCAGGGTCGCGCCTGTCTGGCGGTCCTGTGTGGCAACAGCGAGGGGCAGCAGCAGCCCGCGATGCTCGGGCTGGGTTCAGAAAGCTGGCAGAGCGCGTTTTTTGATGAGTGGCTTCCTGCTCGCTGCGCGGATCGTCGACCCGATCTTCCGTATTGGACGAGCACACCGAGCGGCGGAGAGCTGCCCTTTCATACCCGGGAAGGGACGAGTCATTATTTTGGGGTGGGTGCCTATCAGCGACCGCTTTCGGACGCATTGTTGGCCCAACCTTCGTTCATGACCGAGTGCCTCGCCTTTTCGAATCTGCCTGGCGTCCATGGGCTCGATTCCACCCCGCGTTCTCGCGTTCCACGCGATTCATTTGCCGAGTGGGATTTCGCTGACGTCCTCGGGCATTATCGAAACGGCCTTTTCGGCGAGGGCTCTGCTAGGGGCGATGGCGTGCTCGAGGCAGCACTGTGCCGAGCGACCAGTGCGAGTTTGATGCAGACCGTGCAGACGCTGTGGCGCGACCCCGCATCGGGCTGCGGAGGCTCTCTCGTCCTGATGCAGCGCGATCCCTGGCGTTGCGCCGGTTGGGGGGTCTTCGATGCCCGGGGCGAGCCCAAATCCGCGCTCTTCGGTCTGCGGCGCGCCTGGGCCCCCCTGGCCGTCGCGCTCCTCGACGATGGGCTGAACGGCCTCCGGGTATTGATCTTCAATGATTCGCCCACGCCTGTCTCCGCCGAACTCGTTTTGCAACTTATGCGCACGGACGGAGTCACGGTGGAGTCCGCCACGATTCCCATCTCGATCGCGGCCAATACGAGCTTCGGGCGCTCGGTCGATGCGGTGCTCGAAGGCTTCATTGATTCGAGCTACGCCTATCGTTTCGGTCCGCGCGGTTTCGACCTGTGTGTGGCGCGGCTTCTCGTCGGGGGGGCCGAGTCCGCTTCGGTCCTGGAAGCGATTCATCTCCCCTTCGAGCTCGGGTTGCTGCCTCCCACCGCGATTGGCCTATCGCTGGGGTGGAGCGTCGATGGGGCGGGCGAGCCCGTACTGGAATTGTCGTCCGACCGATTTGCACAGATGGTCTCGATCGATCTCGAGGGTGGGGAGGTCGAGGATAATTTTTTCCACCTCGCGCCGAGATCGACGCGCCGGGTTCGCGTGCGTCGCGTGGCGAAGGGATCGTGCCCGACGGGAACCGTTCGGGCGCTCAATGGCGAAGAAGAAGTTGCGATTCCCGACTTTGGATCTCTTCTTGCGCGGGATGAGATCGGGTGGGTCGAATCGTGAGCGGGAATTTCCGTGGGGACCCGGAAGCGAGCGAAGACGACGTACAGGGGGAGCCGGGCTGGCTGACGGGGCCAGCCGGGCCGATTTTCTCCTGGTACCACCCGCCGAAGGGGCCGGCCAGGCAGCACGCGGTGTTATTCTGCGAACCCTTCGGTCCCGATCGCATGAATCTCCATCTCACCTATCGCGCGCTCGCCCAGAGGTTTGCGGCGGCGGGCTTCGCGGTGCTGCGTTTCGATTATTCCGGGACCGGGGATTCTTCGGGTTCGCCCCGAGATGCGGGCTGGCCTGCGGGCTGGCTGGCCGATGCACGGGTGGCAGCGGCTCATCTGTTCGAACGCAGCGGGTCCGGGACACTCGCTGTTTTTGGCGCGCGGGTCGGGGGTACGTTGGCCACCGCACTGGCCTGTACCTGCGAGGATGTCACTTCACTCCTCCTGTGGGGTCCCTATCTCGACGGCGACGCGTTCCTGCGGAGCGAGAGGACGCTCGCACGTTTCATCGCCGGAAACGAATCGGCTGGGCGCGCCGGACGCGCCCAGCTCGGCGATGAGGAGCTGCTGGGCTTCGTCTACAGCGCGTCCGCACTCGACTATCTGAACTCGCTCCGACCGATCGAATCTGAACACTTCTTCTGTCGGCGCGTCAAGCTCGTCGCTTGGAGCGAGGATTCTCCCGAGGGCGCGTTGGCGGCGCATCTTGGCCAGCTCGGAATTCGTGTCGACTTCGATCGACCCGAAGGGTATTGCTCGGACGACTCGATCATGCACCAGGCCGTGCCGGATCCGCTGCTCAACGACATCGTTTCCTGGTTGGTCGGGGTCGAAGCGGAATCGAGTTCAACCGGGCGTGGGCGACCGGTCGCTCCACACGGGTTGGCCTCTACGTCGGTGTCGGATGTGCAAAATGTCGCGCTCGTGGCTCGCGCAGGCGTTCGTCGGAGCGATGCGCGCGCCGGAGTCGTCGAGGAGGAGGCGATTCATTTCGGAGGCGACGGCGCCCTCTTCGGAATCCTTTCGGGCGCGGTTTCGTCCTCTCGTGTCGGGTCGCGGCTCGGGCTCCTTCTGGTCAATGGTGGAAACAACCATCGGGTGGGAATCAATCGCAACTACACCGAATGGGCTCGCGAGGCGGCACTCTCGGGCGTGACGACGCTTCGCTTCGATATTCGCGGGCTCGGTGATAGCCGCCCGCGGCACCCGGAGGATTTGAATCGACTCTATCGCGACGAGACCCGCGAGGATGTGATCGCGGCGATCGATCTTCTCGCAGATCGAGACGACTGCGATGGCGTGGTTCTGTGTGGGCTCTGCGCGGGTGCCTATCAGGCGTTTCATGCGGCGCGAGTGGATCCGCGAGTGGTCGGTCTCGTTCTGCTCGACCTGCTTCGCTGGGATCCCGATGGCCCGCTCATTCGTCGCCGGGGATTCTGGACGCGTCGTCGGCAAAACCTCGAACGTTGGGCGCGTGCGGTCCGAAGCTTCTCGGGACTCGGGGCATGGTCGGAGCCGACCCTGCTGGCACGTGGGCTGTGCGAGATGACCGATCGGGGCGTCGAGATTCTCGCCGTGTCGAGCGTCGGCGAGGGGTTCGAAAGCGTTTCGGCGGCTCTCGATTCCGATCGCCAGCGGCTCGAGGCGTCCGGCCGCTTTCGGCTCGAACCCGTGGCCGATGCGGGCCATATCTTCGCGCCCATCTGGTCGCAGGAATGGCTTTCCGGGCGACTCTCCGCGTTCCTGGCGACTGCCCGATCTGACCCATCGGGTTCCGGTGGCGCCGCGCAGCGGACCCGATGAGCCCGGGGAGGGCGAGATCCAGCGTTTCGTGAGGCGCGCGCATCCGAGAGTGGTAGGATTCCGCGCCGCCCACGCGGTCTCCGGACGAAGAGGAAAACCAGCCAGATGAGCCGAAAAGTCGCTGTGATCACCGGCATCACCGGACAGGATGGGTCCTATCTGGCGGAATTCCTGCTCGAGAAGGGCTACGAGGTCCACGGGATCGCGCGGCGCACCTCGCTTTTCAACCGTGCGCGGATCGAGGCGGCACGGGATGAGGCCGTGAAAGCGGGCCGGATCTACGCGCTGCATTACGGGGATCTGGGTGATTCGAGCAGCCTCAATCGGGTCATCGCGGAAACCCGCCCCGACGAGGTCTACAACCTCGCGGCCCAGTCCCACGTCGCGGTTTCGTTCCAACAGCCCGAATATACCTGCGACGTGGACGCGAATGGCGTCCTGCGCCTGCTCGAGAGCCTGCGGGTGAACGACACCTCCGCGCGTTTCTACCAGGCATCGACCTCCGAACTCTACGGCAAGGCCGTCGAGGTTCCGCAGACCGAGGACACGCCCTTTCATCCGCGCTCACCCTACGCTGTGGCCAAGCTCTACGGCTATTGGATCGTTCGGAACTATCGCGAGTCCTACGGTATGCACGCGAGCAACGGCATTCTTTTCAATCATGAGTCGGCGCGGCGGGGCGAGAATTTCGTGACGCGCAAGATCACGATCGGCCTGTCGCGCGTGAAATACGGTCTCCAGGAGCGCGTGTTGCTGGGTAACCTCGATGCCAAGCGCGATTGGGGGCATGCGCGGGATTATGTCGAGGCGATGTGGCTGATGCTTCAGCAGGACGACCCCGATGACTACGTCGTCGCGACGGGACAGACCCATTCCGTCCGGGAGTTCGTCGAATGCGCGGCGCCGCTGGCCGGGTTCGAGATCGAATGGGAGGGCAGTGGGACCGATGAGGTGGGCCGCGACAAGCACTCCGGCAAGATCGTGGTCGGAGTCGATCCGAGCTTTTACCGCCCCGCCGAGGTCGATCTCCTTCACGGAGATCCGACGAAGGCCAGAGAAGGGCTCGGCTGGCAGCCGCGGACCACGTTTATCGAGCTCGCTGAGGAGATGATGCAGTCGGACCTGGATGCCCAACGCCCCCGCTGAGGAGGTGGCCGCAGGGACACGGTGTTCGGATGGGTCGACCGGGGTGGGTTCGTGGAGCCCACGATGACACGTCGGGGTTTTACTCTAGGACTGGATCCGGGCGGGGCCGTTCCAATTATTATCGGTGGTACAGATGCTCCGGCTCGGTCTCTCGATTCGGACGCGCGGCGTGATTGCGATGGCCACGACGATCGGCACGTGAACCCGATCCCGGGCGATTCCGCGGGCTAGGCGTAGCGGGTCGGAGCCGCACCCTCGGAGGTCCCTGTTTTCGCGGCCTCCTTGCGGGCGATCGCAACGGCGTCGGCGAGATCGGCGAGATAGGTGTCCACGACCTCTTCGTGTGAGGGCGAGAGCATCAGATGAATCCCGTCGGGATTCTGGACGATCCCGCTGAACCAGCCGCGATCGTGGAGCACTTTCCAAACGCTGAAGATTGGCAGGTCGTCGCCCTCGGCCGGACCGAAAGCCAGCAGCGCCAGGCGCGGATCGCCTAAGAGGCGCAGACCGAGCGTGTCGAGCCCGGCGACGATCTTCTCGCGTGCGGTCAGGATGCGGCGTGTCCGCTCGCGGTAGCCCTCGGCGCCCAGGTAGTGCATGACCGCCCAGGCCGAGGCGATCGCACCGCCCGGTCGCGTGCCGGCCACCGTTGGGGTCGACATCGATCCGGCCGGCCAATCCTGCGCCTGGAATCCCTGGAAGGCATGTTGTTCGTGGGTTCGGTGCAGAAGGGTCGAAGCGCCCTTGGCAGCATATCCGTATTTGTGGAGATCCGCCGAAATCGTGCGCACCCCCTCGACGCGAAAATCCCAGCTCGGGAGTTCGACGCCTTCGCGTTCGGCGAAGGGATTGAGATAGCCCCCCACGCAGGCGTCGACATGCAGCCAGAGACCCTCGGCGAGCGCGATCTCGGCGAGGTCAGGAATCGGATCGACCAGTCCATAGGGAAAGCAGGGGGCCGAGCCGACGAGCAGAATCGTTCGCTGGTCGACGGCCTTTCGCATGGCCACCGGATCCGCCAGGAAATCGGCGTCCACGTCGACGCGACGGATCTCGAGGCCCAGATAATGGGCCGCCTTGTCGAAGGCGAGGTGGGCGGTACGGGGAAGGACGAGATTGGCCCCGTGGAGATCGAGCGCGCGCTCTTCGAAGCGGGCGGCCGCCGCATCGCGGCACGACTTGACCGCGAGCAGGATGCTCTCCGTTCCTCCGGAGGTCATGTTGCCAATGCCGGTGTCGGGTCCGTTCAGGAGATCGAGCGCCATCGCGATGACCTCGTCCTCCATGCGTTTGAGACTCGGAAAGGCCGCGGGCCCGAGCGCGTTCTCCGATTGGTAGAGCGCGTAGGCTTCCTTGGCGACCTCGAGCACATCCTCGCCGGGATGAAAGACGTAGACGGCGCTCTTCTTGTTGCGCCAATCGACGTCGTTTTCGCCCAGGCCTTCGAGGCGCTCGCGGAGTTCGTTCCAGGCGACGCCCTTTTCGGGAAACGAGGGATGTGTCGCGGCGTCAGTCGCCAAGCGTGACCTCCTTCGATTCCCCATCGGGCCCAGGCGATGGAGCGGAACGCCGGGGCCGGGATCCGCGCAACGGTGTCACTCGCTGGCGGATCAGGGAATCAGGCTCTGCACCGATGCCGGCAGTTCGTCCGCCACCCGGATGATCGGGATTCCCGTCTGCTGATTCGCCTGCATTTCGACCATCGCCCGCGGCAGATCCTCGAAGGCGTAGATCTCGCTGTGGACGGTCGGCTTGAAGACGTTTCCGTAGAGCGAAGTTGCGGAGGCGACTCCAGTGAGAGTTTCGAAATGTGTGTGGTCGAGGGTGACCTGTTTGGTCGATGCGCCCGCCGAGTTGTATTTGACCATGGTGCCGAGCTGCCAACCCGCGGAGACATTCACGCCCTCGCGCGAAGCGGCGCCGATTCCCGCGTCGAAGACCGGTCCGCGCAGCATGTCGCAGACGATATGCATCCCCACGCCCCCCGTCAGTTTCTTGACTTGCTTGCCGAAGGCTTTGGTGTCGCCGCGGTCGGCGAAACGGTTGAATTCCTTTTGGTCGATTCCCACGATCCCCTGAGCCTCGAGCGCCTTGCGGCGTTCGGGACTGCCGGAACAAAAGAAGGCGTTGTGGCCGCGATGCTTGGCGAGCATCAGGAAGAGTTCCGAGACTCCGCCACCAAAACCGAGGACGTTCAGGGTCGCGATTTCTTCTTGTGGGACCTTCACCCTGAAGATGCCTTCGGCGCGGCGCCAGAGGTGGTAGGCGGTGGGCGCACGCAAGGGCAGGGCGGCCATCTCCCACAGGTTGAGACCGCAGTCGAGCGGTGCGTGGACGAGCTGCCAATCGCCCACGACGGCTTCCTCGGCGTACCAGCCGATCGAATCGGGCTGGTCGTAGGCCCAGATGCGCAGGGGATAGCCGTAGGCGTCGGGCTCCCCGTTGCAGTGGGTGACGACGATATCGCCAGCCTTGAACTTCGAGACGTCGCCGCCGACCTCGGTGACTTCGCCGAGCGCGGAGTTGCCGGGGTAGATCTTGCCGCCGCGGAGATCCGTGATGTTCACCGTATCGGCGAGCGCGGCGTGGGCGATATTATGTTCCGCGGAGACCGCCAGTACCCGTATCTTGACGTCGCGGGGTTTCAGGTCGGGCATCGTGAGCTCGTCGAGAGTGATGATGCTCGCGAGATCGACACGGTCGAGATCATCGTCGACTCGGGCGCGCTCGGTGGCAATGGCTTCGGCTGTGATGGCATAGGCGCGGGACATTCGATTCGTCTTCCTTATTGGCTTGTATTTCTCTGCCGCGAAGGGCTGGGCGGAGTCGGTGCGCAAGGAAAATATCTTGCGCGCGGATGCGCGAGGATAGCCAGCCCTCCGGCGTCTCGCCGCCAATCGGCAGCGAGGACGCAGATCGAGTCCGGGCATTACCCATCTAGGGCAGATCGCTTCCCCTCCGTGAATGGGCGAGCCCGCCAGGCCCTACAGGGCAGGGCGGGGCGGGCGGCGGAGCGGTATCGCATTTGCACTAAGAGGGTTCGGGATTGGGCTGTCGTAGCAGGTCTGGAGGCCAGTTTGCGCAGGCGTTGGTCGAAGGTCGGATGGGTGTGGATCGTGTTGGTGTCGTGGCTCGCGCAACAAGCGGCCGCGCGCCCACTGGATCTCACGGATCCGAGTCCGCGCTGGATCGAGGTTCATTTCGAGGTCTCGCCCGCCGACGAGCCCGGCAGCCTCGATCAGGAGTGGAGTGCGCCTCGCCCCGGCTATCTCGAGCCGGATCCTGGATCCTCCCCGGTTGCCCTGCGCATCCGGATCCCGGCCGATCAGATCGAGAGCCATCTGCGGTCGATCGGAACGGATGCGATCGTGGGCAGCTTTTCGGAGTTCGTGTGGACGCTCGATCCGGAGACGGGTCACGTCCTGGAAGCGGCCATGACGGGAAGGGTTCGCGAGCGTCTCCGCTTCGGCCCGATTCGAGCTTCGGCGCAGGTCGAAATCCGGGTCGAGATGACGACCTCCGCGCGGGCCGGCTTCGAACCCGGCCATGGAATCATGGGGGTCAATACGAATCGCTTCTGTGTGCCAGATCACTCGCGCGCCCATTGCGTCGGCGTGGATCCGGTCCGCTTCGATCCAACGCGGGGTTACGTGAACGCCGTCGGGTCCGTGAGCGCGAGGACGCCACTGGCGGAGATTCGAGCCTTTTCCCCTCTGGGTGAGGTGAAATTCCTTGAGCGCGCTGCCCCGGAAACCGAAACGGTGGTTTCAGGTACTTCTCAAGCGAAAGCGTTATGCTCCGAAGCGTTTGATGACCCGTGTGGGGTCAATCTCGGGGGAGAATCATGAACCTAGGGAAGATCGGACTCTTTTTTTCGAAAGCGGCGAGCCGGCGGGCCGTGTCGGCAGGGGTGGGGATCGTCCTGGCGGGTCTGCTCCTGGGGGTGGCCACCGCAGGGGCGCAGGAAAATCGCCTTCATCAGATCGATTGGACGCATCAGGGCGGAGGCGTCAGCCGTTTCATCGTGCTGATCTCTCCCCTCGAAGGCTCCCTGGCCGAAGCACGCCAGGTCGATGTCGGGCTGCCCGACGGCGTCTTGATCGGATCGACGAACCTCTATTCGGCGATGGTTTCATTCGCCGCCGACGAACACCTCTCGGTCGCGGCGGTCGGGCTGAACGGCACGATGAGTGTGCCCTCGGAGTGGAAGGGCATGCCGCCAACCCGCCCGGGGCAGCCGCTTCTCGTCGAGCCCTGAGCCGCTTCCGGTCGAGTCCATCCATGGTCGATCTGCAAGGAACTTGGCGCAGCCGGCGTTGCGTCAGGCCCAAAGGGCTACGCGTTTTGCTGCTCGGTTCGATTGCCGTACTCCTGATCTTCGCCCCGGCCGGATGTGGCGGGCGCGGACCGGGTGGTCCGGGCGTGATCCATCATGTCGAGGCCGGCGAAAACCTTTACCGGATCGGCCTGCGTTATGGGGTGTCGAGCAAACAGATCGCCAGGGCCAACGGGATTCGGGACGTCACGAATCTGCGCATCGGTCAGCGGCTCTTCATCCCGGGCGTGCGCACGCGCCTGCGGGCGGGAGCGGGCTCGGCTGGGCAAAATTCATCCTCGAACGCCAGGGGGGCGGGCAATCTTGATGAGGCGCGACGGCGTGCACGTAAATCAGCTCGCCAGCAGACCTCGCTGCAGTTCTTGTGGCCCGTTCGTGGGCGGCTCAGTTCACGGTTCGGATATCGTCAGGGGCGGCCTCACGATGGGATCGATATCGCCGCCCGGCGAGGCACGCCGATTTTCTCGGCCGAGTCGGGCCGGGTGATCCATAGCGGCCGCCTCGGTAGCTATGGCAAGGTCGTGATCGTGAAACATTCGGGGCGCTATCGAACCGTCTACGCCCACGCGAGCAAGCTCCTGGTCCGCAAGGGCGAGTTCGTCGAGCGTGGACAGAAGATCGCGGAGGTCGGTTCGACGGGGCGTTCGACCGGGCCCCATGTTCACTTCGAGATTCGGCGTTCCGAGTCGCCACAGAATCCGCTGGGCTTCTTGCCCTAGACGGGGAGCCGCGCGACCGGCGGTTTGCGTGATCTCGCAAAGCCGGTGCGGACGAGGATGATGATGTTGGTACCCGACCTCGATGGCCTCCTGCCCGCGGAAATCCGAACCGCGATCGCGCCGATCGGCGATGAGGTCGCTGAACTCCTTGCTGGAGAACGGGAACTGATCGAGCGGTCCGTGGCGTCCAGACGGCGAGAGTTCGCCGTGGGCCGTGTCCTGGCACGTCAGCTCCTGGAAAAATTCGGCCATTCGAGTTTTCCGATTCTGCGCGAGGAGGGCGAAAGGCTGCCGGCATGGCCCAGCGGAATCATCGGCTCGATCTCCCACTCAGGGGACCTGTGCATGGCGGCGGTGGGTGAGGCGTCTCGATTTCAGGGCGTCGGCGTCGATCTGGAGCCAGACGAGCCAGTGCAGCAGGAGATCGAAAGAGCCGTGCTGAAGGATCACGAGCACGATTGGGTGAGCGATGCGGGGGCCGACGAGCGCGGTCGCCGCTGTCGGATGGTCTTCAGTGCCAAGGAGGCTGTCTACAAGGCGTTCTACCCGACGACGCGGACATTCTGGAGCTTCCAGGACGTCCTGATGTCGATCGATCTCGAAGGTCGTCGGGACACGGGAACCTTTGTCGCCCGGTTGCCCGATGGAGCGGGCCGGGATTCGATCGAGGGCCGTCTGGTGCAACGAGGGGGCTGGATCATCGCGGCGGTCGCCATTTTCCGTTAGGCGGGGGGGCTTAATCGATCTCGGGCTTCTCGCGGAAGGTTCGCGGCGAGATCGCCGCCGAGAAATAGAAGCCCTGCATCTCGAGGCAGCCGTGGGCAGCGAGGAATTCCGCCTGGTCGCGGTGTGAGACGCCTTCGGCGATCGGGTCCAGGTTGAGATCCTGGCCATACGGATGACGTTGGCCAGCAATTGGCTGCCCTCGCCATCCGGCGCGACCGTGTCGATCAGGAGTCGGTCGAGCTTCAGGACATCGAGCGGCCGACGCATCGGCACCGCCAGAGCCGAATGACCCTTTGCGAAATCATCGAGCACGATCCGAACTCCCATGCGCCGGAGCTCTTCGAGGGATCGGTAAATCGAGGGGTCCTCGTGCAGCAGGAGACTCCCCGTGATCTCGAGGTCGAGCTGCTCCGGCGGTAGCTCCGCGCTCTGCAGCGCGTCGACGACCGCAGTGAAGACATCGTCCTGCTCGAATTGCAGCGGTGAGACATTCACCGACAGCCGAATCGGATCTCCCGAGCACGAGCGCCAACCGGCCGCCTCTTCGCAGGGGCGGATCAGCGTCCAGCGGTCGAACTCCCCGACGAGGTCCGTGTCTTCGCGGACCGCGAAGACCCTTGCAGAATCACCTTCATGAATCGCTCCAAGGGCCTGGCCGCGGGTTCGGAAATGACGTTGTAGGCCTGTTATTCGTCAGGCGGGTCTGGACGCAGAAAGGCGTCCCCGAGCGAATGGCGTCGAAGAGGGTTCCGGCGAAGAGCGCGCGGTCGTCGCTGTGGATGTGGTCGAGAAATGGGCTCGGGGCCATCGACTCGGAGGCTCCGGGGTAATCGATGATCTGGCGGAGCTGGGGCGAGGGGCAGAAGTTTTCGGTCTCGGGACGGAGGTCGAAATAGACGAGCTCGGTCGTCGATTCGAGATGCTGGAGGGTCGTCGCCTGCTTCTTCAGATCCTCTAATCGCTGCCGGCGCGCGAGTACGGCCTCTTTCGCGGACAGAAGGCCATTGGAGACTGGATCTGCGGCGTGATGCAGGGGCAGGTGACCGAGATGTCCTTCGTCTTCGAATTCTCGATGATCGATAACGATCGGGTGAAGCTCTACGTGCCCAACCGCTCTGCGAATCCCGCCGATTCCTTCGGCGAGCCCTACCAGTTCGTGGCGCTCGCCCTGCTGCACTATGCGGGGCAGGGGCAGTGGTGCTACGAAGAGGACATCTACAACGCCGAAGAGAGCAAGCGTATCCACGCCCGATTCGCCGAGGCGAAGTCGGCGGGCAGCGCTGTCGGATGAGCCATTGTGATGGGAGCGCCCGCCGGAGGGAGTCGTGCCGGTCACGCCAGGCGACGGTTCTGGGTACGGTCCCGGCGATCCGCTGATTCCGCTAAGTTCTCGTTTCCCGCGCCCCCGTAGCTCAGAGGATAGAGCGTCGGTTTCCTAAACCGTGCGTCGCAGGTTCGAGTCCTGCCGGGGGCGCCAGGAAGGTCCGCTAAATCAGGGGCTTGGGGCAGGGCGGTCGTGAGGTCGCCGATCTCAGGTGCTTCGTCGGTGCTTCTTTTGATCGATCGAATCGACGAACCTGGCCGGGGGTTTGCTCAGGCAGGATCGCGCCGTACCAGGCTCTTCGCGACGCCCTGCACACTCGCAAGGCTCACGATTCGCCGCGATCGCCGCGCATTGCCGCGTCCTCAGCATGCGCCTTCTTCGATCTAGAAGGTGCCAGAGAGTTCTAGAGCCTTTGTGGAGTCGAGGCAGGCCGATCGAGCTGCCGTCGCGGAATGGGATCCCGACACGCGACGTGCACGACGCCATCAGAGCTCACAAGGTGTTGAAGCCCTCGATCCACTTGCCCGCCGTCGCGCCGCCATCGACAGGCAGATCGATGCCCGTCACGCCGTCGCTCGCGTCGGACGCGAGATAGTGCACGGCGTTCGCGATCTGTTCGACGGGTACGCCGCCCGGGATCCCACGGTCATCCATGTAGGCCTGCATGTGTTCGAGGAAGGGCATCATCTTGTCCAGCCAGGGGGCGGTCATCTCCGGGCCGCCACCGGCTGCACAGACTGAGTTCACTCGGATCCCGGAGCGACCGAGCTCCATGGCCGTGGCCTTGGCGAATCCGCGGACACCGAACTTGCTCGCCGAGTAGGCGCTGACGGCGTTCATTCCGACGAGCCCATCGATCGACGAGATCATCACGATCGAACCCTTGCCCTGGGACTTCATCGCAGAGAGCACTGCTCGCGTCCCCAGGTAGGGACCGACCGTATTGACCTCGAGGAGGCGCCGGAAGACGTCGGGCGGCGTGTTCTCGACGCAGCCCATGTGGAGGACGGCGGCGTTGTTGACCAGCACGTCGATGCGCCCGAGAGCGCCGAGGGTCGAGTCGACGGCCCGCGTCCAATCCTCCTCCTTCGTCACGTCGAGGGATTCGAATCGCGCCCCATCTCCGATCGCGGCAGCGACCTTCTCGCCCTCCGCGACGAGGATGTCGGCCAGTACGACCTTTGCACCTGCTTGGGCGAGGGTCTTCGCGATTGTCGCGCCAACGCCGCGGGCGGCGCCGGTCACCAGGGCAACACGGTCATCGAGTCGGAACATGGGGGTCTCCTTCGGTGTAGGTGGAGTGCATCAGTCGGACCCTGAAGGGGCCTCGGGGAGAAACGAAGGCACGTCGAGGAGCCCGAGCTCCTCCGCCATCTCTGGCCCGCGCATACAGGGCTGCGCCTTCCATTCCTCGCTCGGGTCGTTGTCCGCGAGCCAGGCGATGACGGCTGCGATGCTCGACGCCGGCGTCGGCTCGAATCGGGCGAGGACCTTCTCGTCGATCCCGCTCGCCTTGTGCAACTCGGTCATGACCAGGCCGGGCTCGATGTTGAGGACGCGAAGACCCGACCCGGGATACTCCGCGCGCAATGCGCCAGCCATGCGCTGGAGGGCCGCTTTCGAGGCGGGGTAGGCGAAGCCCCAGCCCCCCTGGTCGGCAGGCGCCGGCGGATCGATGAAAGCGGTCGCCGAGAGCATGTTGATGATCGTTGCGCTGCTCTGTTCGAGCATCGTCGGCAGGAGCCGCTGGACGAGCGCGAGCGGCGTCAGAACATTGCCCTGCAAGATCGCGCGCACCTGGTCAGGCGTGACCTCGAGCACGCGCTCCTGAACACCCGCGCCCTGGTAGATGGCGTTGTTGAAGAGGAGATCGATCCGACCGAACTCATCGAGCGCTGACTGGGCGGCCTTGTCGATCGCGACGGGGTCCAGGATGTCCGCCTGAAGACAAAGCGCCTTGCCGCCCACGGCCTCGACCGCGGCCGCAGTCGCACGAAGACTGCCGGGGTAGGGCGCGACCGAGCCTACGTGGTCGTAGGCCTCGCCCGCGTTGAGGGTCCGTGCGGTGATCGCGACGTCGAATCCGGCTCGAGCGAGAGCGACGGCGGATTCGGCACCCATACCTCGACTCGCCCCACTCACGAAAGCAACTCTGCGGTCCATGGGATCTCCTTTGGATGTGTGGCATTCACGCGAGGCGCATGAGGCTAGATGTTCGGAACGTAGTGGCCGGTGATGAGCGGCAGATCTGCGTAGGTCCGGATTCCTGCGGCGGCTTCGCAAACGGTTGGAATCGCCGACACGAGCGGCATGGACGTCACCGTATTCGACATGTCGATGTAATCCTCGATCCGCTCCGCGACCTGCGGACTGAAGGTGACGCGCGTCTGCACGTTCGGATTGCCGTCGACGTTCATGGTGTAGCCGTGATGGATCGGCCACTCGGGCTCGAGTCCCTTTCCAGCCACCCAGCACGCGTCGAGCTCGAGCACGGGGTCCTCCTGGCCAGGGGTGAACGCCTGCCAGGTGCACTTCTGTCCCGCGATCGTGCCCGCCTTCATCTCGAACCCGAAGTATTCGCGGTCGTCGGGCGTGATCGCCCACTCGAGGCGGAATCGACGTTCCGAGATCGGCAGCTTGAGCATGGCCCCCATTACGTCGAGGCATTCGTCGTAGAAGCCGAGGACCTCGCGGCTCGTCTTCTCCCACATGGGGTCGGGAGTCTTCCCCCATCCGAGATTTTCGTAGTTGCGAATGGCGTGATAGGTCGAGACGTCGACGGACTCGAGGAAGCGGACGCGCCGAAAGTTCTGGCTGACGGTCGCCATGTTGGCGGCGATGTAATTCGCGAAGCCGGGAAAGATCCCGGAGCCGAAGAGGCTCACGCCCCCGGTCTGCGCGGCCGCTTCGACTCGCTCACGGGCGGCTTCGCCTGCCGCACGCACGTTCGTGAGGTTGCTCGATACGACGTTGACCCCGCCTTCGAGAAGGCGACAGATCACGTCGATCCCCGCCAATTGATGCGGCGTGAAGCAGACACAATCGGCACCGAGCGCGAGCAGGGCGTCGATGTCGCTCGAGGCCTGGATCCCGAGGCGGCCGATTCCGCACAGCTCGCCGACGTCCTGTCCGTCCTTCTTGGGACTCCACGCATAGGCGCCGACCAGCTCGAGTTCGGGATGGGCCAGAATTCCCTTCACGGCCTCGCGACCAACGAAGCCCGTCGTCCATTGAATGACCTTGTACGTCACGCTGCCTCTCCTCCGATTCGCAATCTCGCGATCCACCGCAGGACCCTCGCTCCGGCCAATTCGATTGGCTCGCGGAACTTGATCCATAGCCAGCACTATGTAATAGTTCTCGCTATGGTTCAAGCCGTGGCAAAGACCGACAAATCTGAGACCCGAACGGGGCGTAACCAGCAGCGCGGGCAAGAGACGCGCGAGAGGGTCATCCAGGCGGCCGCGGCCTGCGTCGCGGATGAGGGGTTCGCCGCTGCCAATACCAACCGAATCGTCGAGCGGGCGGGCGTCACCTGGGGAGTTCTTCAGCACCATTTCGGCGACAAGTCGGGGCTGCTCGACGCCGTGTCCGAACGGGGCATGGAGGAATTGGAGGCCGCATTCGAGGCCCTCACCATCGAAGGCGACGACATTCACAAGCGGGTGGCACAGGTCGTCGACGGCGCTTGGAGAATCTTCACCGCTCCTTTGTCACTCGCCTCAAACGAGATCGAAGTCAACACACGTGCGCCGCGGGCGGACGACGCCCGCCATGTCGATAAGCTGCTCCGAATGAACCGACGAGTCGAAGGTCTCGCGCTGAGTGCGCTGACCGAGGCCCTCGGACACAAACCGAGCCCAGGCGTCTATGGCGCGTTCCTGTCTGCGCTGCGGGGCTTCGTGCTGACGTGCTTGATTACTCGCATGAATCACGACTACAGACGCGAGCGGCAGGCTCTCACGAAAATGATCGTCGAGGCTTCTCGGTGAACCCGCGAAGCAAGGGAGACCATATGAAAACCATCGCCATCACAGGGGCGGCCTCCGGGATCGGCGCCGCCACGGCCAAGCAGCTCGAGAGCGAGGGCCATCGGGTCATCGGCGTCGACATCCAGAAGGCGGATATCACCGCGGACCTCTCGACCCCCGACGGCCGCTCCCAGGCTGTCGATCAGATCCTCGAGAAATCGGGCGGGCAGCTCGACGGCTTCGTCCCCTGTGCCGGACTCTCCGCGCTCCCTGATCGGCCCCCCAGCCTGGTCGTCAGCCTCAACTATTTCGGCTCGATCGAAATGATCGCAGGTCTTCGCGAGGCGCTTGCGAAGAGCGGTGAGGCTTCGGTCGTCGGAATCTCCTCGAATTCCACCACGTCCACGCCGGGACTCCCGTTGGAGCTCGTCGAACTTCTCGCCACCGGCGACGAGGAAGCCGCCCGCGCCCTTGCGGACAAGATCGGTGCTGCCGACGAAAACGGATGGGTCATGGGGTACCCGTCGTCGAAGATGGCGCTGGCCCGCTGGATTCGCACCCAATCCGTGCGCGACGAGTGGATCGGCCAGGGCATCAATCTGAACGCGGTCGCGCCGGGCAAGACCGAGACGGCGCTGCTCGAGGAAGGCCGTGCCCATCCGATCATGGGTCAGCACATCGATGCGTTTCCGGTGCCGGTCGGACGAAGCGGCCGAGCCGAGGAGATCGCCAGTCTGATCTGCTTCCTGCTCGGTCCCAACGCGCGGTTCATCGTCGGCTCGGTCTTCTTCATCGACGGGGGGACGGACGCGGAATTCCGCGCGAACGACTTCCCGTCGCCGATGCCGACTCCACCGATTTGAGCGGCCACCGAGTTAGGCGCCCACCGAGTTA
>PBFW01000072.1 GCA_002719955.1 Deltaproteobacteria bacterium
CGAGGTCAAGGTCGCCCCGAGCCAGACCCCGAGCCGCGTTCGACTCGTAATCGCCGAGCGGCACGGCGGCTGGGTCCGCTGCGAGGCGCATGACGGGGCGGGACGCGTTTCGTACTCGAGTTGCCCGCGACCTGGGGGCCCGCCGTCCACGCGCCGAAGACTCCAAATCCTCAATTTTTCCGCTGGTTTGCCGATGAGCTGCGCACGGGTGCGGAATTCCGCGCACCCAGCCGGCGGAGTCCTGGATGGCGAGGGGAATAGACATGACCCCGAGCGGGGATCGCGCAACACGGCGCCGCGAGACCCGCAGGCCGCATCAATGGGGTCGGGCGGGCGCTTCGTCCCGGCGTCTGATCGTCGCTGTGCTGCACGCGATTGTCCTGACGAGTTCCATCGTAGCCTGCGGGATGCCCGACGCCGGGGACTCTCTCCTCCGCAAGCGCGTCGTGTCGATCGACAGCGAGGCACTCAGCCGCTTTCTGGAACTCACCGCGCAGCTCGCGGGCACCCCCGCCGCTCGTCAGTCGCGGATCCTGCTCGACCGGGCCGCCGCCTGCGGCGAACTCTGGGCGCATAGCGAAGCGCCCGGCGCCAACGCGGAGATCGCGTCCGGCCGCGACTTCCCGACCCTCGATTGCCGGAACGGCTTGGTCGAGGCGAGCGCCCTGGGCGCACTCGTGCGCGAACGGCGCGGCGAAGCCGATGGCTTCGTCTCCTGGCCCATCGCTCGAGAGGGCCGGCTCGAGTTGCGCCTCGATATCGATCGGCGGGGCGGCCTGGAAATCGAGGGCACCCTCGTCCCGCCCCCCTCCGAGCTGGGGGCGATTTCGCTTCTGGTCCCGGGCGATCAGCCACTGGCCGCTGCCGTTCTCAACCCGACTGCGACGCTCCTCCACCTCCGCTTGCGGCCGGCGACCGGGATCGGTCTGTCAGGATTGATCCCGGCCGGTAGCCAAGCCGACCGCCTCTTCGCACTCAAGGGAAAGCTGCTCGAGGGGGCCCTCCTGACGGGGACCTGGGAATTCGCTTTCATGCCCCCCGCTCCGGGCGGCCGGATGCCGCTCGCGGTCGGCGCGCTCCACCATCGCTTGGCCCGCCCCATCGAAGACGCGCTCGACGAGGCGCTCGGCCAGCTCGAAGCGACCTGGCCGATTCGCCGATCGCCCCACCGCTTCACGAGCGCGGAGGGGTCGACACTCGCAGGCGGCTGCTTCCTCGATCTCCCGCTGCTGCCCGAACTCGCGCCCTGCTGGGTGGTGACGCCCGATGCGCTGCTCGTTGGGTACCGCGCGGAAGCGATCGCCGCAGCGCTTTCGGCACCGGCGGTCTCAGCGCCGCGGGATGCGCCGGGGGCGAGCGAGACACGTCCCGAGGGCACCAACGGCAGCGCCCCCCTCCTCCACACCGCCGGGCGGCTCGATCTCCATCTCGATCGACTGGAACGCGTCGATGCGAGCCTGTTGGGCGCCGAAGCGACGCCCCACCCGGGTCGCCTCTTCTCGAATTTCGAATTACGAATGGACGACGACGGCAAGGGCGGGATCGCGATCCACGCCCGACTGAGGCGCCGCTCATGACGAAATACCCGCCGACCCGATCCCGGAAGAGCGACCTCGCTCGCTGCGGCCGCGCGATCTTGTGGGGTCTGCTCGCGCTCTCGTGCACCGGCTGCGGCGACACCCTCGACGATGAACGAGCGAACTCGGTTTGCGAAGCGCTGTCCTTGGAACGTTTCGAAGAGGCCATCGCCCTCTCGGAATCCGGATCGAGCGCGCGGGGCGCCGGCCGTGAAATCGCTGAGTGTCGCTGCATCGCGATGCTCTCCGTCGGCGATCGCCCGGGCTGCACCGACCTTCTCGGTTCCCTCCTGCTCGAGGACAAAGCCGCGGACTGGGTCCCCCATGTCGTGTTGACCAAATTGATGCTGCGCACCTGGCAAGCCGAGGGTCCCCCGAACATCGCCGCCCGCCTCGCCGAGCGATCGGCACCCGCATACCGCAATGATCTCGATCTGCTGCAGCTCGAGATCATGCTGCGGAGCACGCAGCAGGACGAGGAGCGGGTCCTTCGACGAATCGAGGAACGGCTGACGTCGGACCTCGGCTGGCTGCCCCAACGATTGGTCCTGGCCCTCGGATGGAATCGACGTTCGCGCTACGACGAGGCGATCCGTGTTCTCGGCGAAGAACCGCCGGCCATCGCCCACCCGCTCGCCCTGGCCTGGTTCGAATCCCGGATTCAGGCCCAGGCGTCCGCTGGTGATCTCGCGGCCCTTCGCGAAACCTTCGCGACCTGGCGCGCGACGGGCTGGGATGTCGTCGATCTCGAGGCCCGCTATGCGCTGCGGCTCTCGGTCGACCAGCTCCGGGATCCCGAGCACCCCACCATCGATCTACTGCGAGCCGCCATCGCCACCCAGGAAAGTCTGCGCGACCGCAACATCGTATGGGGACTCCATCGGCGATTGATCCAGGAACTGCTCGCCGCCGGACGCCCGATGCAAGCACTCGCCGCCTACGATGCGGCCCTCGAGGTCGTCGCGCTCGAGGGAATCACCCGAGAAGAGATCGAGCGCGCCATTCGCCTCGCGAAGGGAGCGCTCTCGAACGACACACCCGCCACGCTTCGTTTCCAGGTACCGCCCGATTTCGGCGCCGGAACCGTCTGGCTCTCACCGCCGCCCGGAGAGGCCGCGGATTCAGGCTATCGCGCTCATGGGCTCGGCGAAGATGGGGTCAGCGAGATCTCGATGCCTCTCGGAAGCCACCCGCAGCGATGGGTCCTGCGTGATGCCCGGAAGCGCGTTCGCGCGTCCGGGTCCGTGTGGCCCAGGCCGGGGGCGACGATCGACATTCGTCCCGAAATCGAGCCGGCCTCCCCGACGAGCCCCCCGGACTCGATCGGGAACGAGTTTGCTCGCGCCCCACGTCCAGGCGATGGCCGCCGTCGAGTCTTCGCAATTCTCTCGGATTGCGGCGATTGGCGCCTTACCGAATACCTCAGGGCACGCGGGGAGTTACCCTTTCACGATCACCTGTTCAGCGAAGGTTATCGAGCCGTCCTCGAGAGCCGCCCGGCCTTTACCGCCGCGGCGATGCAGGCCCTTGTCTGGCCATCCGCGGTACAACGGACCGGAAGCCTCGGCTGGATTCACCATCTCGGGCTCGAATTGGCGGGCCTCGAATCGATCGGCCACAACCCCGTCGCCTGGCTCTCGCTGCTGCTTCCGACGCGGCCCAATCTCTTCGAGACCCTGGGCGCCGGGTCGCTGGTGACGGCGAATATGCTTCTCGCTCATGGCCGAATCGACGCCGGGCGCCACGCACAGGTGATCGGGCCCACCGGTGCACGACGCGATCTGCCCTCACAGAATGCCTACCGAATATTGGACGAGAACGAACATGCGCGGCACCCGGGGCTTCGACACGATGCGGATTCGAGAAAATTTGCCGAGACGATCGCCGCGGAGATGGACGCCGCGGAAGAGATCATTCGTGCGGGCGAAGTCGACTTCCTCTTCCTTCGTCTCGAAGCGCTCGACCTCCTCACCCACGCCCATTTCGGCCCGCTGGACGGTCGCGGACAGGACGATGCGCGGGGGCCACTGCTCGCGGCCTACCGCTATATCGACGAACGACTCGCAGATCTTCACGCGCTCATGGATGGGGACGATTGGCTCGTCTACCTCTCGGATCACGGGATCCGTTCGTCGATGCAACACGAAGAAGACGCGATCTTCGCCGTCCTGGGGCGCGGCGTGCCGCGGGGCCGCGCGGCGGGAAATCCTTCGCTCCGCGGGGTACCGCGCAGTCTGGCGGCGATGCTCGGCGTCGAGACGAGTTGGCCGGAAACGGGGACGGCCCCCTGGCTCGGGCTGGCCGATTCCGACCCCGCCGAGGAAGGGGGCGCAGGCGCGGAGGAATCAATGGCCGCGCGACCCCGCGTACGCTCGACGGGGCAGGGCTCGCCGTAGCACCGAAACGGGACCGCCGGAGCCGAGCACGCCTTCGCTATGCTCGAAAGATGCCTGGTCAGATCCGCGTCGAACACGACGGCCCCCTTGCCGAGGTCGTCTTCGATCACCCCGAGCGGCGCAACGCCATCACGACAGCCATGTGGAAGGAGATCCCGAAGATCGCTCGGGAACTCGATGCCGACGACCGTGTCCGGGTCGTCGTCCTGCGCGGCGAAGGAGACATCGCCTTCGTTTCCGGCGCCGATATCTCTCAATTCGAGAAGAGCAGGAGCGGCGATCGCGCGGCGCAATACGACATGGACAACCTCGACGCCTGGGAGGCCCTGTCCTCGATCGGCAAGCCGGTCATCGCTTCGATCCATGGTTTCTGCATCGGCGGCGGCTGCGCGATCGCCCTCTGCGCCGATCTCCGGTATTGCGCGGACGACGCGATCTTTGCGATCCCAGCCGCGCGACTCGGCGTCGGATACGGGCAGGCGGGGCTCGCCACGCTCGCGCGGATCGTCGGGGAACCCCACGCCAAGGAAATTTTCATGACCGCGCGCCGCTTCGATGCCGAGGAAGCTGCATCGATGGACCTGGTCAATCGCATCGTCTCCAAGAGCGAACTCGATGCCTTCGTACGCAAGACGGCCGAGTCCATCGCGAACAACGCGCCACTCACGCTGCGCGCTTCGAAGATGGGCTTTCGCGATCTCGCGCGTAGCGAATCGAATCGTCGGCCGGAGGATGTCCAGCGGGCCATCGCGGATTGTTTCGCCAGCGAGGATTACGCCGAGGGCGTGCGCGCTTTCATGGAGAAGCGGCGTCCGGAATTCAAGGGCCGCTAGATCAGAGATCCATGCCGTCTCGATCCGCCTCGTCGCCCGCGGAACAGCATCGTTGTCCCTGGTCGACCGGCCAACCCGACTATCTGGAATATCACGACAGCGAATGGGACTTTCCGGTCACCGACGACCGGCACCTCTTCGGGAAGCTCTGTCTCGAGGGTTTCCAATCGGGACTCTCCTGGCTGGCGATCCTGCGCAAGCGAGAGAACTTTCGACGAGCCTTCGCAGATTTCGACTTCAACCGAATCGCCCGCTGGAACGAGCGCAGCGTCGCGCGCCTCCTGAAGGATGCGGGCATCGTTCGCCACCGCGACAAGATCGAAGCCACCCTCAACAACGCCCGCTGCGCGAAGAGGCCGGCTCCCTAGCCGCGTTCTTCTGGAGCTTCGAACCCGAACCCGCCGATCACCCGACTTTTCTCGACGATCCATCTTCCGTCGTCCACAGCAAATCCCCAACCTCTCGCCCTGATCTCTTCACCGCCTTCGAGACCGATCGGCTGCAGACAGCCGTCAGGCCTGACTTCGTCCACCCAATCACCTGCGCAGCGAGGATCGCCGCTCCACACCGTCGCCGGAGAACGGGAAGCGGCCAGAACCGAATCACGGCAGGAACGTCGATCGGTTTGCGACTCGCCAGCCTGGGTCATGAATAATCTGGGCTAGGAAGCGGCGGCGGAACCCGCGCGGCGAGGGCGAGACGTGGAGGGGGAGCGCGGGAAAGGCGAACTTCCCACAGACAGAGAGTCAGCCCCCGGTCTCCTCTTCGCCTTCTTCCGAGGGAACCACCATGCCGTAGGCTTCCAGATCGTCTTGGGTCGCCTCGCCGGAATGCGGCTCTTTCTTCTCGCCGACTTCCTTCTCCATCTCCCGCATCTCTCGCTTGCGCGCTGACTTTTCCGCCTTCTCGCTCTCACGCTTACGTTTGAGAACGCTCATTCGACTCGTACGTGCCATCAGAAATTCCTCCGTCCACGGTCACCGCGTGCGATCCGGGTCCCCCCCAAAGGATCGCACTTTCGGCCCGGCCCCTCCCTCTTCCGGTTCACCCACCGCTGGGGATTGTGGGGCACTCATGATCTTCTTCGCGGGCTCCGACCCCACCGAGTGGATCAGCCCAACTGCGGCCGCTCACACGAACGGACACGCTGAATTGCGAACTGTCCACGCGGTCAGCCGGTCTGTGAATTCGCTCTGCGGAATCGGAACCGCAACCCGGCCCTTCAGCGGAGACCTCAAAGGCTCCGGACTCAGCGCCGCCCTCCCCCTCCGCGCCGTTCCTGCGCTTCGTTGACGCGCAGGTTCCGACCGCCCAACTCGCTCCCGTCCAGGAATTCTATCGCCGCATCCGCTGCAGCGGGGTCCTCCATCTCGACAAAGGCGAAGCCGCGAGGCCGACCGGACTCGCGATCCGTGATGATGTCAACAGCGGTCACGGCACCGTGTCGTTCGAAGGTTTCCCGAAGCTCCTCTTCCGTCAATGAGAAAGGGAGATTACCAATATAGACTCGCTTCCCCATCAGACCGCGCCCTCGCACCAACTCGACCGCAAAGGCCCGAAAGGAACTTCGGCGAGACCGTCGACCTGGCGGATCGGGGGATATCCAGAGTCCCCCCGTGACCACACGCAGAAAGAATCTAGCATTGCAGGCACGAGCCCACATCGGGCCCCGATCGAGGAATCGAAGACATCGCCAGCGAGGGGGACCCACCCGGGCCATGAGTGAATGGATCGAGACCGAACTCAAGCTCGCAATCCCTGATGAGCGGGCCTGGGAATGGGTCCGCGCACAGCTGGGCCCGGGAAGAATCGTCCGTCAAGCCAACCATTTCTTCGATCGGCGCGACCGGGCGCTCAGCGGGGACCGAATCGCAGTCCGGCTTCGAGCCGCGGCTTCGGCGAGAATCCTGACGGTCAAGGGCAGCGCTGGCGAGAGCGCGGGGCAGGCGGTCACCCGACGCTTCGAACTGGAATCCCCCGTCCCGAGCGGCGAATTCGACCGAGCGCTGCACGACGGCCTCTCGCTGGCCAACTGGATCGAGAACTGGCGGGCGATCGTGCCCCAAGAGGCCAGCGACCGAGAGGATCTCGCTCGATTCCTCGACCGACTCGAGCGCCTGACATCCGACGCTCCGCTCGAGCGCTACGCGGGCTTCTCTAATCGACGCGAAACGCTCCCCTTCGAAGCACTCGACGCCGTCGGCCGACTCGATCTGGAACTCGAACTCGACCGCACGGAATTTCCGGGCGGACGCATCGCTTTCGAAATCGAGGTCGAACGAACCAGCGAACGCGACGAGGCCATGACGCGGACCCGTCGCGCGCTGACCGCGTGGCTCGAAAAGGAGGGCGGCATTCGACCTTTTACGGCCGAGAGCAAGCTCACCCGCCTGAACGCGCTCGTCCATGAGTCCGAGAAATCACGGAAGGCGCGTGCCGATTCCGATCTCTAGGCAGTGATTGACGGGCGCGCGGCCACACGCGAGTACCACGCCTGCAAACGCTCACATTTCGGGTCGAGGGGCTGGCCGACACCGGCGCCGAACTCGAGAAACGCAAAGAGCATGATATCGGCCAGGGTAAAACGATCACCGCAGATGAATTCGTTGTCTTCGATGAGTCCGTCGAGCTTGCTGAGCCAATCCCGACAGATCTTCTTGAGATCGTCTGCGGCCTGGGGGATCACGTGGATCCGGCCCTCGAAGAGCTTGATTCCTTCGGCGAAACGGAACCCGTTCGCGAGCGTCTCACAGATGTTCAGGTCGATCCGGCGAACCCACATATGCGTTTCGGCGCGCTCCTCAGGAGTCGAACCGATCAGCGTCCCGGAGGAGACCTCGTCGAGGTACTCGGCGATCGCGGTGATCTCGGAAATGCACTGACCGCTGTCGAGTTCGAGCGTCGGCAATTGCCCAGCCGGATTCCGCGCCAGATGATGATCTTCGCGGTTCTCACCCGCGATCAGATCGACCTGGACGACTTCGACTTCGGCGCCTGTCTCGGCGACGGCGATCGTCACGACACGCGGATTGGGGCCCATTCCCGTATAGAGCTTCATGTGGGGGTTCCTTTGTCTGCGGCTTCGACCCGGTGATCCCGGGGCCGCGGGTTTTCGGCCGGGAGAAAATGGCCCGGCGCGGGGGAGCAGCCACCGATACTCGCTCAGCCGCCACGACCCGGCAAAGCGATCGCCTCGAACGCGACGTCCGCGAAGGTCAGCGGGCGCGGAAGGTCTCGAGATCCAGTTTGCCTTCGCTGCGCGCAACGACGCACGAAACGGCCGCATCACCGGTGATGTTGACTGCGGTCCGGGTCATATCGAGCAACCGGTCGACACCGAGAATCAGCCCGATCCCCTCGATCGGAAGATCCATCTGCCGGAGTACCATCGCGAGCATCACCGTCCCGACACCGGGAACACCCGCCGTTCCGATCGAAGCGAGGGTCGCAGTCAGGACGACGGTCAGATATCCCGAGGGTCCGATCTCGACGCCGTAGGCCTGGGCGATGAAGACCGTTGCCACGCCCTGCATGATCGCCGTGCCGTCCATGTTGATGGTCGCGCCGAGGGGGACGGTGAACGAACCGATCGAGGGCTCGACACCGAGTCGTTCCTCCACCGTGCGCAGGGTCACGGGAAGCGTGGCCCCGCTGCTCGCGGTACTGAACGCGACGCTCATCGGAGCGCGGAGCTTTCGGAAAAAGGGCATGGGCGCCACCCGCGCGAACAGGACCAGGAGTGTCGGATAGGTCACGGTCGCGTGAATGATCAAAACGCCTAGCACCGTCAAGAAATATTTGAGCAGCTGTTCAAAGACGTCGGGACCCTGCTCCGCGAAGACCTTCGCGATCAGACAAAAAATCCCATAGGGCGCGATCTGCATGAGTACGAACACGAGCTTCATGATCACCGCGTTCGCACTCTCGAAGACACGCAGGAGATCCCGCCCAGGCTCGCCAGCGAGCGTCATCGCGACACCGAGCAGGACGGCGAACACGATGACCTGCAGCATCCGGCCCTCGGCCATCGCCCTGAATGGGTTGTCGGGAAAGATCTCGATCAGCGTCTGCGCCAGACCGGGCGCCGCATTCGCAGCGAAGCCAGTACTCTGCGAAGCCAGATCGAAGCCCTCGCCAGGGCCCACGATGATCGCGGCGATGAGCGCAAGGCTGATCGCGAGCGCCGTCGTCAGCAGATAGAGACCGAGGGTCTTGCCACCGATCCGACCGAGCTTCGCGACATCCTCCAGGGCCGCGGTGCCACAGGCGAGGGAAACCAGAACCAGGGGGACGACGATCAGCTTGAGGCTGGCCAGGAAGATCTGCCCGACCACATAGAAGACACCCTCGACGAGAAAAGTCCCGACCGACGAATCCGCGGCAAATAGATTGAGGGCGACCCCGAGCGCCATCCCTCCCACGAGCCCGATCAGGATTTTCCGTGTCAACGCGCTGGTGTCTCCGAGGCCCGCGTCCGTTTCTGCTGCACTCATGCTCACCCCCCCGATCGCTGCAGCATACCGGACCGGATGCCCCAGGGGTGGACTCGCTGGCCCCCGACTCAAGCGGCGACACCGACGGGTCGATGGGAGCGACGGGGGGCGTATTCCGTGGACGCGGTCAATGGGCGTGATTGGCTCTGGCTGGGGCTGAACGTGGTCGTGGGCACCCCGCTCGCACTCGCTGTGCTCATCTTCGCCCGCGAGGGGGCCCGCGCGGTCGTCGCCCTCGTTTTCGGCTTCCGGGTCTTCGAATTCCGCTGGGGGACCGGTCCCCGCCTTTTTGGGGGACCTCTCGGGCCCATCGACATCGCCTTCGGCCCGATCCCGCTCGCGGGCCGCACGATCACTGGATCGGGAATTCCCCGTCGCCACCGCTTGGCGCGCATGGCCACCGCCCTGGCACCGGCCCTCTTGCAACTCTGCTGGTTCCTCTACCGATCCATCAATGGATCAGACCTTCTCGGTTCGCTCTCCCGGGGTCCATCGATCCCGGGCACCCTCGAGGCTGCCAACGGACTCCTGCTCGGCCTCCATCTCCTGCTGCCGATCCAGCTCTCCCCCGGATTCCGAACCGATATCCGGCTCTTCTTCGACCACCTCCTGGACCAGCCCGGCTCGAATCGCGCCGCGCGCGCCAGCTACTACGCCCGACTGGCTTGCCACCGGCTCGAATGCGCCGATACCGCCGGCACCAGACAATCCCTCGAACTGGGCCTCGTGCAGCTCGGCCCCGAGCCGATGCTGATCGCATGCCAGAGAAGCCTCCGCGAATTCGATCTCTCAAGCGTGATCGATCAGGGCGATTGTGCAGGTGGGCTGAAGACCGTCATCGAGGGGATGGAATCGGAACGGGATCTCGACCCGGCAATCTGGTCCTTCAGCGAGCGAGCGCGACGAGTCACGATCATGGCGGCTCCCCTGATCGTCTTCTCGATTTCTCTCGCCGACTCCCACGCCGAATCGATCGCGAATCACATCGAGTCAGCATGGCGGCACGAGAGCATCGAGATCGCGGCCTCAGGCGATCGCAGACACTGCGATGCGCTCCTGGAGCGCGGGGGCCGTTGGGCGCATCGAGTCGACCGCTTTTTTTTCCCCGATTCCTCGAAGCGAAGCGATCGTCATTTCACCTTCGCGCGGCTCGAGCGCTGCCGCGGAGATCTCGCAGCGGCCGCACAACATCGTGGTGAAGCGCTGCTCGCGGCCAACGCGGCGCGCACCGAACTCGCCCCCGTCATGTTCAGCGAACCACATCGCTGGTTCGAGAACGAATTGCGTCTGACACACCTCTTCCGGGATGCCGCGGCGGTGGAGACCGAGAGACAGGAATTTCGACAGGCGCTGACAGCCCTCACCAACGCCGAAAAACGGCTCGAGGGGATGCACCAGAAAATCGAACTCTGGCCCGAGGCCGAGGCGCGTGGGCAAGCGGAGGAGACCCTGGCTTCCGAACGGGCGGAGCTTCTGTCGATACGCGATCGAGTGATGGCAAACCTTCCTGCGCACTGATTTGCGCGCGGAAGACCCGCGAAGCCGTGGCCGAGCCGATCAGGCCGTGTCATAGTCGCCCGACGAGATCAGGCGTACCCACCTGATCCGCCCGATTCGAGACACAACGCGACCAGACACGCCGGGGGATCGGGTTCGCCGGAGTCGAGACCGCTCGCCGCCCCCCGAGAGCGCGAGTCGGCCCGGAAAATGACGACATCATCAGGCCACACATGAATCGGCCGCAACGAGCGATCCCCGAGCGCGCCGGAGGGCCACGATGAATCCGAAACTCCTCGCTCCGATCGTGGTCGTCGCCCTCACGGCGATCGGTGTCGTCGTCTTGATCGCGACCGCCCCGAGTATCGAATCCGTCAAACCCGAGCGGACGATCCCCACCGTCCGCGTGATCGACGCCACATCGCAGACCCGGCGCTACCGCGTCCGCAGTCAAGGGACCGTCGCGCCCCGAACCGAAGCCGACCTCGTCGCCGAGGCCGAGGGCCGCATCGTCTGGATCGCATCCACCTTCGCGCCCGGTGGTTTCTTTTCCGCCGGCGACCCCCTGGTCCGACTGGAGGCACGCGACTACGAACTCACCCGTGATCGCCGGCGAGCCAGCGTGCAGCGCGCCCGAAGCGAACGTCAATTCGCCGCAGCCGAACTCAAGCGACAGGAGGGGCTATCCGACGGCGGCGTCGCCAGTGTCTCCCAGCTCGCCGACGCCCAGCGCGCGGCGACCGTCGCCGAGGCCAATCTCCTGGATGCCGGCGCAGCGCTCGAACAGGCCGAGCGAGATCTCGAGCGCACCGAGATCCGGGCCCCTTTTGACGGACGAATTCGCGAAGAACGAGTCGATGTCGGTCAGTTCGTGAGCCGGGGTGCCGCCCTCGCTCGGGTCTACGCGACGGATTATGCCGAGATCCGCTTACCGATCCCGGACGACCAGCTCGCGTTTCTCGACGCCGAGGCCACGGGGGCGGGGGTCCCGGCCGAGATCGGCAGCGCGGTCGTCCGCCTCAGCGCGACCTTCGCGGGGCGCCGCACCGAATGGGAGGGCCGTGTCGTTCGAACCGAAGGCGAGATCGACCCGCGCAGCCGCATGGTCAACGTCGTCGCCCGGGTCGAGGATCCCTATCGCGCCGACACCGAGACCCTGGAGGTCCCACTCGTCGTCGGCCTCTTCGTTCAGGCCGAGATCGAGGGACCGCAGGTCGAAAACGTGATCGTCGTACCGCGCTCCGCGATGCGCAATGACTCGCGCATCCTCATCGTCGACCGGCAGGACCGACTCCATTCGCGGGAGGTCAAGATCCTGCGGATCGACCGGGACAATGTGTTGATCCAGGGGCCGCTCGCCACGGGTGAGCGCATCTGCGTCTCGCCCCTGCAAGTCGTCGTCGAGGGCATGCAGGTCCGTACCGTCGAAGACGCCGTCCAGGCGGAGAACGCCCGATCATGACGTCGGCGATCGCGTGGTTCGTCCGCAATCCCGTCGCCGCGAATCTCATGATGATGGTGATGGTCGTCGGCGGTGTTCTCACCCTGGGCACACTCCGCCAGGAAGAGTTCCCCCCGGTCGAGCCGGAAGCGGTCCAGATCGTGGTCGAATATCGCGGCGCATCTCCGGCCGAGATCGAAGCATCGATCTGCATTCGGATCGAGGAAGCCGTCGAGGGAACCCCGGACCTCGACCGGATCACGACCTTCGCAGCCGAGGGCGTCTGTAATGTCACCGCCGAACTGATCGTCGGAGCCGATGTGACGGCGGCCGCGACCGAGATCGAGAACCGGATCGACGCCATCGACACTTTCCCCGTCGAGAGCGAGAGGCCCCTCATCGCAAAGGTCGAGACCAAACGGCCGATCCTCAAGGTCGCCATTTCCGGCCCGATCGACGAACCCGATCTCAAGCGTCTCGGTCAGCTCGCGCGCGACGAGATCGCAGGCTTGAACGGAGTCTCCCAGGCCGTTCTGAAATACGACCGCCCCTTTGAAATCTCGATCGAGGTCTCCGAGGACACGCTGCGACGCCATGGAATCGACCTCGAGCACGTTGCACGTGCCGTTCGGGAGTTTTCCCTCGACCTGCCGGGGGGCTCGGTCAAGACCGCCGGCGGAGAGATCCTGCTGCGGACCAAGGGCCAGGCCTATCGGGGCGTCGACTTCGAGGACATCGTCGTGATCACCGAAAACGACGGCACCCTCGTTCGCCTGGGCGAAATCGCGGAGGTCATCGACGGTTTCGAGGACACCGATCTCCGGGGTCTCTTCAACGGGGACCCCAGCGTCGTGATCAAGGTCCAGCTGATCGGAGAAGAAGACGCACTGGTCGCAGCCGCCGCCGTCAAGGAATGGATCCATTCGTTCCGCGCGAGCCTGCCCGCCGGCGTCGATGCCACGATCTTCAACGATGACTCCCTGGAGCTCGTCGTCCGGCTCGACGTGCTGGTGCGCAACGGACGAACCGGATTGGCCCTCGTGCTGGTCGTCCTCGCCCTCTTTCTGCGCTTCCGACTGGCGATGTGGGTCGCAGCCGGTGTCCCGATCGCCTTTGCCGGTGCGCTCTTCATGTTCCCCTTCTTCGACCTGACGATCAGCACCCTCACCGTCATCGCCTTCATCATCGTGCTGGGTATTCTCGTCGACGACGCCATCGTGATCGGCGAGAGCGTCCACTCGAAGGAGGTCGAGGGACTCTCCCAGATCGACGCCGCCATCCAGGGCACCCAGGCCGTCTTCGTTCCAGTGATCTTCGGCGTGCTCACCAGCGTGACCGCATTTCTGCCGATCATGATCCTTCCGGGTCAGATGGGCGGTTTCTTCGGAACCATCGGCAAGACCGCCATCATCTGCCTCGTCTTCTCGCTCTTCGAGGCCCTCTTGATCCTGCCTTCGCACCTGGCCCATCGAAAACGATCCGATTCCGAAGGGGGATCGAATCGCGTTTCGAGTGCCTGGCGGCGATTCCAGAGTGGGCTCGCAGGCGGACTCGATCGTCTCGCTTTCATCCGTTATGCGAGCGTGCTCGAGCGCGCGATCGAGTTTCGTTATGCAACGCTCGCGCTCGCGATCGGTATGATGATCCTGACCGGATCGATGGTCACGACGGGTCGGCTTCGGTATCAATTCTTTCCCGAGATCGCCGGCGATATCGCCTATGCGACGATCACGATGCCTCGGGGGATTCCCCTCGGGCGAACCGAACTCGCCGTCGCTCAGCTTCAAGGGGCGGCCGAAGAATTGATCCGCCAGCTCGACGAGGAGATTCCGGGGCCTTCGATCGTGGTCCACACCTTTGCCTCGATCGGCGAGCAGCTCGGGCGCCCCGTCCCCGAAGAAATGGGACCTTCCGGGAGCGGTGGTCATCTCGGCGAGGTCGGCATCGAGCTGGTTTCGGCCCTCGATCGTGACATCACGACGGACGAGGTCCTGAATCGCTGGCGCGACCTGGCCGGGCCGGTGACCGACGCCGTCAAGCTCGAGTTCAGCTCGGATGCCTTCGGGGCGGGCGAAGCGATCGAAATCGAACTCTACGGCACCGATTCCATCGAAGAGCTCACCCTCGCAGCCGACGCGATCAAGCGAAACCTGGCCAGCTATGCAGGCGTCATCGACATCGCCGACTCGTTCCGAGCGGGCAAGCAGGAAGTGCAGCTCTCCGTGCGCGACAGCGCCGTTCCCCTCGGCCTGACCCAGAACGATCTCGCCCGGCAGGTTCGCCAGGCGTTCTACGGCGAAGAGGCCCAGAGAATCCAGCGCGGGCGCGACGATGTCCGCATCATGGTCCGATACCCCGAAGAAGAACGTCGCTCGTTGGGATCCCTCGAAGAGATGCGCATTCGAACCAAGGAGGGCATCGCGGTGCCTTTCTCAGCGGTTGCCAGGGCCGAGATCTCGCGCGGATTCGCGAGTATCCGCAGAACGGATCGCGAACGCGTCGTGACGGTGACCGCGAGCGTGAATCGCGGCTTGACGACGCCGGCGATCATCCTCGAAGAGTTCGAGGCCTGGCTACCAGAATTCCACGCCCAATTCCCGAACGTGGACCACCGTTATGGCGGGGAGCAGCGCGAACAATCGACCACGACTTCCGGCATCGTCACCGGCACGCTGATGGCACTCCTGATCATCTACGTGCTCCTGGCGATTCCACTCGGCTCCTATGCGCAGCCGCTCATCATCATGAGCGTGATCCCCTTCGGCACTGTCGGTGCGCTGCTCGGGCACAAACTGATGGGCTGGGACGTGGTGTTCTTTTCGATTCTGGGAATCGTCGCCCTCGCCGGTGTCGTCGTGAACGCCTCGCTGGTGATGGTCCACACGATCAACAGGCGACGGGAGGAAGGACTCTCCCTGGGCGAGTCCGTTCGAACTGCGGCCACGACGCGCTTTCGCCCGATCGTCTTGACAACCGCGACGACTTTCCTCGGACTCGTTCCGCTGATGTTCGAGGCGGCGGTCCCCGCGGCACCCCTGATCCCGATGGCGATCGCGCTCGCGTACGGTGTCCTCTACGCCTCGGTGATGACGCTCTTTCTGGTTCCCATCGGCTACCACGTGGTCGACGATCTCGACCGCCTCTGGTCCCGCGCGATGACGAAGAGAAAAACGATCGCATCTTCCTCGAGGGGTGTCCCGCCGGTCGCGGGCCCCTAGCCGCTTCCCAGACCTCGATCGGCGCTGGGGGGGAGGCGGGCCATTCCTCGGACCGCGCCTCTTCGCACGCCCCCCCCGGGCTCTGCTAGGATCCGGTGTTCTCAGAATAAAGCCCGCTTCAAAAGGACAAACCATGCGCGCCCATCGCCCCGCTAGATTCCTCGCCAGCCTCGCCGCCGCTGCGCTGCTCTTCTCGGCCGCACCCGCTGCCGCCATCGAGTGGGAAGGCTCCACGGCCGAGAATATTCTCGCAAAAACGATCGACGCGGCCATCGTGCGTCCCCTCGCGAGTGTGCGCGTCGTCCTCGGTGGAATCCTGGCCGTCCCGGCGATGATCCTCGCTTCGCCGTCGGGCAAGGAAGGCATCGATGGCGCCTACGAGGTTCTACTCAGCCAACCGATCGAGTACGCATTCGCTCGTGAGCTCGGCGACTTCTGATCCCGCGACTCTTTGCCCGGTCTTCACTCGCCCCACCCACCCGACACCGTCGGACGCTACACCCTCGGACCGAAGCGTCGACGACTCTACGATCTTTAGGCAGCGGCGGCGTTGCGACGCGTCGCGCGCGCGAAGATCCAGACGATGACGACCGCCGCCACGAGGCTGATGGGGCCACTCCCGACGTAGTCCGCGCTTCGCCCCCCAAAGCCCAATCCGACCAGTAGCGCGACGCCGACACCGACGAGCGCCTCACCCGCCACGACGCCCGAAGCGAAGAGGATCCCGGGCGAATCGGCTCCGTCGACCGCCGAGCGTGTCACCCATTCGAGGCAACCGCCGGCGAGGATCGGGACGGCCAGACCGAAGGGCAGATAGAGCCCGACCGCGATCGGCATCAAGTGGAGACGAAAGGACGAATCTCGTCGCTCGAGCCAGGAATCGAGGGCGAGGATGCTCACGCCGATCGCCGCACCCACCCCAACCAGGCCCCAGGGAAGCTCTTCGCCCCCGAAAAATCCACGCGCGAGACTCGCGAAGAGACTCGCCTGTGGAGCGGCCAATTCCCGGGAACCGATTCCATAGGCGTTGTGCAGGAGCTGGAGCACGGGCGCCATCACGAGCGCAGCCACGACGACGCCGAGAAGCTGCATCGTCTGCTGACGCCGCGGCATGGCCCCCACGATCGCCCCCGTCTTCAGATCGTTGCAGACATCTCCCGCCGTACAGGCCGCACAACACACGATGGCGGCCACGCCCAGCGTCGCCACCATGCCCTGGACACCGCTATATCCGAAGATCCACAGGAGCCCACCCGTCATCAGCACGGCGGTGATCGTCATGCCGGAGACGGGGCTATTGCTATTGCCGACGAGGCCAACGATATAGCTGGCCACGCCGACGAAGAAGAAGGATGCGACGACCATGACGACCGTGGCCAGGGAGGCGATTCCCAGATCCTCGGTGAAACGCCAGTAGAGCGCGAGCACGATCGCGACCGCCACCGCGATCAGGGCGAGGATCTGGCGTGCGGGAAGGTCTTCCCGATTTCGTATTTCGTCGTCGCGCGCGGACCAGCCCGTACGCAATTCGCGCAGGGCTCGCAGGAGTCCTGAACGGACGCGAAGCAACGCGGCTAGACCACCGACCGCCATCGCGCCGACGCCCACATAGCGCACGCCGAGCGACCAGAGGGTCCACGACCGCTCGGTCGCCGGCCCCTCGAAGACCGACGAGGCGACCGAGACGAGCTCGGCGGCGTTCGGTGCAAAGTGGCCGACGAGTTCGGGCGCGAGCGGAATCAGTACGAGCCAGCCGAGGGCCCCGCCGAGGAAGATCTGGCTGGCGACCTCGAGGCGAACGATGAAGCCGACCGCCAGGAGTGCCGGGGAGAGGTCCGCGCCCAGGAAGAACGAGCGACCTTGCCCCGCGACGACCGCTCCCTCGATCGAACTCCGGAGAAGCCCGACCCCGCTGACCAATATCTTGACCCCCGCCCCGAGCAGCCCGCCCCGCAGGACCCGGCCCCCCCCGTCGTCGTCCTCCGCGATCCGATCACCACCGGCCTGGAGTACGGAGGCGCAGGCGACGCCCTCCGGATAGGGAAGCTCCGGGCTCTCCTCGATGAAGACCCGCCGCATCGGGATCATGAAGAGAACCCCCAACCACCCCCCGGCCACCGCGATCAGCGTCGTCGCCCAGAAATCGAATTCCGCCCACACCCCGATCAGGACAAGCGCGGGCACCGTAAAGAGGATTCCGGCCGCCAGGGATTCACCCGCCGAAGCGGCCGTCTGAACCTGGTTGGCTTCGAGAACCGTTCCACCGCGCATCAAGCGCCGCAGGATCAGCATCGCGACGACCGCGGCGGGAATCGAAGCGGAGACCGTCATCCCCACTTTCAGGCCCAGGTAGACATTTGCCGCGCCGAGAACGGCCGCCAGGACGAGGCCCACCCCGACCGCGCGTGCCGAAAGCTCCGGAGTTTCACCGCTTCCCACCGAACCATCCATCATCATCGTATCCCCCCGGCCGCCAAGTGAACCCACCGCGGTCCATCCGCGCAAGGTCCGAGAGTTTCGCTGGCGAATCCAGCCGTTTCGGGCGTAGATGATTCGAGCGCAGGGGGCTCCCGCCTCGAGACAACACGGAGATCCTGCCCGCGGCGCTAGTCGCGGCGCTGACGACCGTCCAGCATCCCGAAGCGCTTCATGTGGTAGCGGACCGTCGAACGATCCTTGCCCATCCGGCGCGCCATTTCGGCGATATTCCCGCGCGTCTCGAAGAGCAGCTCCTCGAGCAGATCGAAGAGTTCGCGATCGCGCAGCCCGCGAGCCTGCGATGCGGTCAGGTTGGGTGCGCGCCGAGCTTCCGGGCAAGCGGGTCCGCCCTCGACGAGTTCACGCGCCACCTGCCCCACGCGACCCAGATCGCAGCGCGACTGGAGGAAGCGATTGGCCCCCACGCGCATCGCCTCCTCGCATTCCGAAATCGAACCTTCCGCAGAGAGCACGACAACGGGGATATCCGAGGTCTCGCGCAAGCGCCGCACCAGCCCGATCCCATCGATGCGAGGCCGCTCGTCATTCGTCACGACCAGGTCGGGCGGCTGGCGAGCGACACGCTCGAGCGCGTCGCGACCGTCCTCCGCGACCTGCACCCGGAATCCAGCTTCTGATAGGCAGAGCCCAAGCAACCCCTGGGCCCCCTCGCGATCCCCCACGAGCAGCACCTGCTCGAAACCTCGCCCTACGATTCGCCCAGCATTCGCCATGACCACCTCCTGGGAAATCGGACTCCGTTCGGCTCTGGCTCCAGCAAGGGTGACATGACGGACTGTCAGATGGACATCAGAACCATGAGACGAGCGACCAACGCGATTTCGCCTCCCCTTTGGCGGGCACCTCGCAAGCATTCACGAGAGGACCTCGAGGCTCATCCCGAGACTCTCGAACGACCCCGACCCACGCTAGAAAGCCGGACCTTTCCCCCTGCGCGGAGCCGCCCAGCCCCCCCGATCAGACGGCAAACCGACGATGACGCCCGACCTCCGTATCCGTGGACTCTCCGGTGCCCTGAACGCCGAGATTCAAGGCCTCGACCTCTCGAGACCCCTCTCCGGCGCCGACCGCACAGAACTCCTCTCGGCGCTCCATCACGATGGCGTCCTCTGCATCCGGGACCAGAAGTTGACCTACGACAGCCATATTGCGCTGGCCAAGCATTTCGGCGCTCCGGATATCCATCCGATCGCCAACGGACTGGAGGCGCACCCCGAGATCATTCCGGGACGCAAACCCGCCGGGGAGGAGGCCTTCTTCGGAATCTCGTCGCACTCCGACAACAGCTTTTTCGAGCGGCCGAGCAGGCCCGCGGTGCTCTGCGGGGGGCGGGTTCCGCCCGTGGGCGACGACACACGTCCACGCATCGATGGAACGGGCCTGGGAAACGCTCTCGGAGCCCCTGAAGCGATTCCTCGAAGCCTTGCGCGCGAATCCACAGCGCTCGCGTCGCCTACGACCCGAAAGGGACCGGCGATGCCAAAGACAACGGCACCGTTGCGATCCGGGACAACCGTCGGCTCCAACACTACGCCATCAACGATTACGCGGACTCCGATCGCCTGATATTTCACATCACGATCACCGGCGAGCCACCCTGCTGATGCACGCGCCGACGCGCCCCGATCAGCCCCCGTCCGCGGCGATGGCGATCTCGTTGACGCCCGCTGCCTTCGCGGCGTCCATCACCTGAACGAGCAGGTGGTTCTGGGACTTTTCATCGGCCTGGACGACGATCGCGCCCTGCGGGTTCTCGCCGTGGAGACGTTCGATATTTGCGCGCAGAGATTTGGGGTCGACCTGTCGCCGATCGATCCAGATTTGACCGTTCTCGGTGATGGCGATCAGGATATTGCCCTTGTCCTTGGAGATCGCGGTTCGCGCGGGAGGCCGAATGACGTCGACGCCCGCCTCCTTCACGAAGGAAGCCGTCACGATGAAAAAGATCAGCATGATGAACACGACGTCCAGCATGGGGGTCATGTTCACTTCGCTCTGCGCTGTTTCGCGCATTCGCCTGCCACGCATCTATCAAGTCTCCTGGGCTTCTCGACGTTTTCACGATCGTTTGACTCGTCGGAGTCGACCGGACCGGGTTCGAATGCGCCTGGGAATCCTCCTTCGTTCCCCCCCCGAGCGTTCGTCCTGCTCGCGTCGGGCGCTCGCCCTGTGATGCTCCGGGCCAACGAGTGGACCGGAGCAATGGTCGGGATCTGGGTTTCTGAGGGAATCGTCGATCGAGGCTTCGATCACGAACGTGGGGCGCGTTCGAGTCTGGCGGCTCCTTGAGTCGTCATCGGGAGCCATAGGCTAGGCTCGCCGCCCCCGGGTAGCAAGGCATCCACCAAAGATGCCGCCCAGGCCCCCCCTCACTCGAGCTGACGGTCCGCGGGATCGCGGACCTCGCACCCCCCTCCGCCCTGCCCGGGCGACCCGAATCTGCTGGTTCGGCGGATTCCAAAGCCTCGTCGAGCCGGGAGTGTCTTTCGGCCCCGCTATCGAGTGCGGACGAAAATCGGCGAGGACCAGGCGTGCTCCTCGTTGTCCGACAGGCAATCGTCCTCACGAGAGGTCCGCGCATCCGTATAACAGGGATTCACGGAGACACAGTTGCCCTCGGCGTCGAAGCTGCACCGGAAGCCGCCGCCGTTCACCGCGGGGGTCGCTTCCTGGATCGCACGCGCGTAGTAGATCACCTCGCCGCCCTCGGGATCGGAGGGGTCGAAATCCGGGTCTACGAACTCGGCTCGACAGCCCTCTCCCACATCCTCGCACTCGAAAACCTGCCAGGGATCCTCGACCCGCGTCTCGATGGACTCGCGCGCATCGGATTGAGCGCGAATCCGAACGATCTCGAGGCGATCGATCGCGTGGCGGCGATCGCCCGGGTGATAACACTCGCCGAGGCAGACGGCCTCGAGGCGCTCCGGCCCAAGTGCCTGCCCGACGAAATCCGGGCAGCCGGGCTTCTGTTCGAAAGCCCCGGCGGCCTTCACCCGGAAGACGGGTGCGGCGCGTTGTTGCGTAATGACCGAGCCCATGGGCGCCTCCCCCCCCGGCCCGTTCAGAAGGTCGAACCACAACAGAATCCGATCGCCAGAGGTTGCATAGACCTCTCGCGCTTCGAAGGCCGACCAGATCGACTCCCGTCGACGCGACTGCGAGTGAACGGCCGCCAACCCGCCGGTCAGGAGAAAGGACGCACCTCGTTCGAGATCGCGACGACCCGTCAGCGGCACATCCTCGAGTTTGATCTCACGGCTGCGGGCTTCCGGTTCGGCGCCATTGCCCATGAAAAACCGGGTCAGCGGCGAACGCGACATCGCTTCGGTGTTCTCGAGGCGCGCGAATTCCTTGAAACCGTTTCCTGCTCGGGCATCGTGGGTATCGCTCGCACCGATGAACCCAAAACGAAAGGCCTGCTCCTCACCCGTCTCGTCCACGCTGCGAAGTGCGAGCGCGGATTGCGCCGACCCGCCCGGACGATGAGAAAAGGCGGGATTGAAACAATCGCGACACTGATCGCAGTCGAGCCAATCATCCACGTCCGCGCCGGGCACGCTCAGATGTCCGGCCGCCCCCGCCCTCAAGTAGAGTTCACGCGCCTCCACTTCGCGGGCTTCGCAATTCGGCGCATTGGGATCCGACATCTCTTCCCGCTCACAGCGCGCGCGGATGACCTCCCCCGCCCGCCAACAACAGGGCAGATAATCCGGGCTCGGTTCGGGGCAGATGAGCGCGTCCTCGCCGGTCGCGAAGGCTCCGGGCCAATCGCGATAAACTTCGGCGCTCCCGTGCCCCGAGTAGATTTCGAAGAGCAGTTGACGATCGGGGTCGTGTTGGCCGCTCTCTAGTTCGCGGGCGAGCGAGAAACCGCGAGGCGTCATCAATCCCCAGCTCGTCCCATGCGGGATCACGATCGAGGGCGTATCCCAGCGATCGAGTTTTTCGTGGAGTTCTTTCGGGTCGACCGCGACCTCGTGGCAGTCGAGGGGGAGTTCGAGGGGATCCACGCCCGGCTGGCAATAGGGCACAGAAGCCACTTCTTCGGCGTAGAGCGCGTAGTCGGAGTAGATCTGCCGGTTCGAAAAATCCGCCATCGAGAAGAGCACCCGGCCCACGAAAGGAAACGCAGCCACCCGGAACTCCGGGCGCGGCGCCGCAATCGGGCGGCGCGGAACGAGGTCGCGATCGGTCTCGAAGAGAATCACGTTCTTGTGCCCGTAATGGTCTTCGGGAGTGCCTCCCACCTGAGACCACTCCCATCCGAGGAACGCGACCGAATCGGGATCGTTCGGATCGCCCGCCCGGGCATTGCACTCGGCGATCGAATCGATCGTTTCGCTCCAATGGCGCGGGCTGATCCCCTCGGCGTGATCGTTGATGCTCCAGAAATCGAGATCCGCACACAGGCGCGCGAAATCGCAAGCGTCCGCGGGCGGATGCAGACCACTTCCGCCCATCATGGGCAGGCTCGTCATGAAGGCGTCCGGCGAGAAGGTGGTATGCACGTGCAGATCGCCGAAGAGAATCTGCTTCGGATCGCCGGTCGCCGTTGCGGGATGTAGCCCCGTCTGGCGCGATGCCCGCGCGTCGACAACCGTCGCGGGAATCTCGACGTCCGCGGACAGACCGGAGACCTGATGCTCACCCTTGCAACCGGCGGTCGCCCCAAGAATACCCAGGAGCAGGCAGAAAACGAATATGATCCGCCGGCGCGGGCGGCCGCTCCGACTCAGGGCGTGTACCAGATGGGAGAGGTCCAAGCGCGCTCCTGGATCACTGGCTCATGCCGAGGGCTACAGCAGGCTTCGTAGCCGGCCGTGATCGTCGAGGGGTCTTTACAATTCACACCCGCGTCGACACACAGATGCTGACTCCAACGACAACTCGGATTTTCGAGGACACGCGCATAGTAGAAGGCATTCTGTCCGGGCTCGAAATCGCGATCCCGCCAGACACCGCAGAGCTGCGTCGCTCCCTCGCCCTTCGGTTCGCAGGTCTCGAGGTCGATGCTCGCGCGATTCCTGCCCCCCGCCACGTCGATCACCAACTCGTGTGTCTCGCCCTTCTCGACCCAGCCCTTCACGATCTGGATCCTTTGGAGAGGCGTGCCGGGTGCACCGTCGGTGCCGGGATCCTGAAGCGCCCAGATCGCGAAACTCGGATCCTTGTCCTTTTCGCCCCGGACCGGTAGGTCTCCGCCCATCGGCACCCCCTGTTCGTACCCCAGAGCCGCGAAGTCATCGGCTTTGCAGAGGCTCTTATCGAGGCCCCACCCCCCGAAGAAACGCACGATGGGCCGCGTTCCACTCGTGCCGTAGGCCTCGCGCCTCTGCATCGCCGCAAAGAGCGAATCGCGGGCGTTTTCCTCGGCCCACAGGACGGCCAGGCCGCCCGGGTTGAACTCGAGGTCGTCGGGCAGACCGACCGTCTTTCGACTGCCTGCACCCCCATGACCCTTCGCATCGTCCTCCGCGACGAGTCCGGGCGTCCCCAGATGCGTGTCGGTACTCGCGATGATTCCAAATTTCAGCGGGTTCGCGCCGAGTTCGCTCTCGAGCAGAACCCCTTTCTTGAGCGCGCCGCGCACCATCGCGCGGGGATCGGGCGTGAGGTCGGGGGCGCCCGAAAGATTCCCGGCAAGTCCGGTCGACGCGATCCGACCGACACCGGCGAAGCTGTTGTAGCTGAGCTTTTCAAAGCCGCAGAGCTCGTCCTTTGTATCGCGACCGGGCAAGCACTCGGAGTCTCCCTTGTGCTGCATGATCTCGACCAGTGGCTCCCAGCGTTGACGAAGTTCTGCCTCCTTCCTGTCCACGGACACGTCGATGTCCTGGGGTCCGGTCAACTTCGCCGAAGCGAACATCAGGCCGGGCCCGCTGATATTGGAGTTATGCGGGATGGTCAGCGCGTCGCAACCTTCGATCCCCTCGACGCAATCGCTCTGCAAATGCGCCCAGAGATCGTAGGCCGAAGGCGTCTCGACCCAGCTCGGTGGCAGGTTCGGGACCCTCTCATTCCGAAAGACGACGTTGCGATGGAGATTCTCGCCATTCCCGACCGATGCGGTCCACTCGTAGCCCACGAAGCTCGTGAACGAACACTGCGCCGTTCGGTCGTAGGCCTCTTCGGCGGCGGCCTGGATATCGGCCCAGACGATCCTGGCCTGATCCCTGCACAGGGAGCCGTCGGGCCCGCAAAAACCAAAACGGGTTCGCATCATCAGGCTCCGAACCGCGAAGAACCCGAAGGTCGATGGACGAAAATTCTGGTAGATCCAACACAGGTCCGATTCGTAGCCAGGGGATCCCGGTGTCGAGCAGGTCCGAATCTCGCCCAGGAGTTCCGCGTGATCCGAGAGCACGGTGAAGTCGAGGGGGCGGCGCAGCTGGGCCGTGCGCTGGGCCGTGCCGTCCGGCGCATAGGGTTGAAGACCGACTCGCTCACCCCTGGCAAAGCGATAGGCGTCGCGCGGCGTATTCCGTGTGTCCTGACCGTTCGCATCGAAGGAGTAGACGGTGTGGACGTGGGTATCGCCGAAGAAGGGCTGGCGCGAAGACTCGTATTGATTGCACTCCTCGCGGGTTTCGCTGTATTCCCGCGCTGTCGACTCCGGCGCGGAAAGGGAGAGAAGCGCCGCGATGAGAACGAAGAACGAGGCCTGCCCACCCGCCCCTGAGCCATCCTGCCATCGCGTCCGCCACATTCGAATCCCTCCGGCACCGGCCAACCGGAGCTCAAGCTCGGCCCCGGGCTCAGCGCGTGGGATGGTGGAGCGGAGTCCAGAGAGCGTCAACCGGCACGCGGGATAGCGATCCATTCAGGTGCCGATGGGCTGACCTCGACCCATAGGGATTCGCCTCGGCGCGCAACACGGCAGCGAGGCCCGCGCCCCCCGGACCCCGAGCGGAATTCGACGAGGGGCGCCGAGTCAGATCTCGTTCAGGCCATCGAAGAGGGGCTCGGTGGCTCTATTCGGTTGTGCAGCCGCTGTGGTTTTCTCAAGAAGATCGAAGGGTTGTCTTGATTCGGCGATCCGCTCAGCGCTCTTCCAAGAGCAGTTGGACTCAAGCAAACCGAGCAGACGCCTTTTCTCTTTCGCTTCCTGCTTTGCGAACGGCCTCCGGGCATTTCGGGCCAGTTCGAGGAGCTAGGCACCTCGAGGTCGATGCCATGCCGTGCACTCGAACTCGACTGGCGCAGACCTCGATGCGGTGAAGGTGCTGGAGCTTGCTGCTGGTTGGACCGTCGGAAGACCCTATTGTGTATCCCTTGTCTCCAACCGGGCATCATCGTGACGGCCTATTCGTGCACCACGGACGAGGAGCGGGTGATGAAGCGAAGCCCTATCAGCGGCAGACCCTCGATATTGGTCGGCGCCCTGGCCGTGATGTCCGGCATATGGCTGCTGCCTTCCGGTACAGCGCTGGCCGAGGACCGCGACGCAGCTGGCCTCCGCGTCGTCGTCACAACGATCGGAGATGACGGGATCTCCCGATTCGGAAGTGATGGGGAGCCCGGATTCTTTGTTCGTTCGGGCGAGGACTCCTTCATGGGAGACATCTGGAACATCGCGGGGACTCCTTCGACCAACCAGGATGGTGCCCCTCCAACCGCCTACCAGCTCGAACCCGAGGGCACGGGTGGAGTGAAATTCCGCGTTGCGCAGATTCCACCGCGGACGTCCGCGGAGGTCGAGGGGCCGTCGAATCACGAAGGCTCGGAGCACGGCATGCACCAGACCAATACGATCGACTTCATCACGATCGTCTCGGGTGAAATCTGGCTTCGTCTGGATGACGGTGTTGAAAAGCGACTCCGGGCGGGAGACACGCTGGTCCAGCGTGGCACCCGTCACGCCTGGATCAATCGCAGCGATCGCCCGTGCGTGTTCTCGGCCGTCATGGTGAAGGCCGGAGAATGATCGCTCGAAGTTTGCCCCTGCCCTTGAGCGCTCTGATCGTACTCGTCGTCCACGCAGCCCCGCCCCTGCTGGCCGAGGAGCAGGGTGCGGGAGGGGTCGCTCCTCCGCGAATCAATCCAGCCGTCGAAGGGTTGTACGCATCGGAATGCGCCTCCTGCCATGGCGACCGCCTCGAAGGGGGAGCACTCGGGCCCTCGCTCCTGCAACTTCCCTTCAGCCATGGTGAGTCCCTGGAGGAGATCGTAGGGAGCATCGCAGACGGAGTTCCCGCGAAGGGAATGCCGGCCTGGAAGGCCGTGCTGAGCGGGTCGCAGATCGAGCGGCTCGCGATGCTCGTTCTGGAGCGACAGGCGGGATTCACTTACGACAGCGCAGACCCGCTCGACGATGTACTGCAAGTTCCCGAGAAGCCGATTCCCAGCGAACACCACTCGATCAAGGTCGAGCGGATGGCCGGCGATCTCTTCTTCCCATTCTCGATCGCTCCCCTTCCCGACGGTCGAGTCCTCGTGACCGAGAAGACCCGTGGCCTCAGCATCGTAGAGCCCGACGGCAGCCGATCCGCTCCCATCCGCGCTACGCCTCGCGTCTACGACGATCGCAGCTATCGCGGCGCCGCACTGCTTGGCAGTGGCTGGATGCTCGAAGTCGCGCTTCACCCCAGGTATGCGGAGAACGGCTGGATCTATCTGAGCTACGGAGACCGGTGTATCAACTGCAACGCGCTGAGTCGTCGTACGGGTGAGCCCGTCACGATGCTCGCCATCGTCAGAGGCCGGATCGTGGACGGCCGCTGGACCGACGAGCAGGAAATCTGGCGTGCTCCCGTGGATACCTATCTCACGGGACACAATCAGGCCGCGGGCGGTCGCCTGACCTTTGATGACGAGGGCTATCTCTACTTCAGCGTCGGAGGACTCAGTCAGGAGAGCGGTATCCAGGATCTCGACAAGCCCTACGGAAAGATCTGCCGCCTCCACGATGACGGGCGGACACCCTCGGATAATCCCTTTGCCGACGTGCCAGAGGCGATGCATGCGATCTGGAGTCTCGGGCACAGGAACCCGCAGGGCCTCGCCTACGCTGGTTCGACCGGTGTGCTCTGGGAAACCGAACACGGGCCCCGCGGCGGAGACGAACTCAACGTGATTGTCCCCGGTCAGAACTACGGCTGGCCCATGGTCAGCATGGGAATGTGGTACGACGGCAAGCCGATCCGATTCGCCGAGAAATTGGGGATCGAATTCGATTCACGAATGCTGACGCCACCGGTCATGCACTGGACGCCTTCGCCCGGCATCTCGTCTCTGGTTTCGTATGACCGCGACCTGTTCCCCGCCTGGGAAGGGGATCTGCTCGTGACATCGCTTCGAAAGAAGACCCTCGTGCGACTCGAAACGATGGGCGCGAAAATCACCTCCTCCGAGACGCTCATCGAGGGCCTGGGGCGCTTTCGCGATATCGAAGTCGGGCCGCGCGGCGAGCTATACGTTCTCGTCGAGGTGCTGCGCCCGACCCCTCCGGAGCGAGGGCGCTACGACGGAAGTCACCTACTCAGGCTCACACCCGGGTCCCCATAGACCTCGAACCGTCGAGCCACTTCGAGCAAGCATCCATCGGATCCACCGGGCCCAGGAGCGAGAGCGGCCGGGAACCATTGCGCGCAAACTCGGCGGCCGGCAGGCGCGTCATTTCAAGAACTCACCGGTCTGCGTATTTATCGAGGCCACCAGCCGCCACAGTTCCCGCTCGCTCGCCTCCAAAACATCGCTGGCGCCGGCGTGCTTCACCCAGCGGTCATCCCAGATGAGGACATCACCCACCTGCCACATATGACGAAGGCAGAGTTGTGCCTGGATGGCGTGCTGCTGCAGATGATTCAGCAGCGGTGCCGAATCTTGTCGGCTCCAACCCTTGATGCAGACCGTGCGGTCGGAAATGATCAGCGACTTTCTGCCGCTGACCGGGTTGTGGCACACGAGCGGATGCTCGAATTCATCCGCTCTTTTCCGACCCTCCGCTTTCTCCGCCTCGACATGCTCGCGTGCCATTCTCGAAACGACCGTGGCGTGGTCGACTAAATTTTTCAGCCCAGGAGACAGCCAGTCGTAGGCGGCTCGTGCGTCCGCAATCAGGGTAGAGCCACCCGACATGGGGATCGCCGCCGCCATTAGCATCGACAGCCCAGGATCGATTGGCGAATGCCCCCACCCGTCGTGATGGAATAATCGCGCACCCGCGTTGGCTTTCAACGAAGCCGTGTTGTGCAGGAGCACACTGATCTTACTGCAGCCCTCGAGCGGATATTGCGGAATGCCCTCGCGGTCGAGATGCTGCATCATCGGCACGAAACGGTCGCCGAAGGATTCGAAGCTCCGCGCCGATGGAACCTCCCGAGAACGGACGAGAACCGCACCATAATCCTGGGTCGCCAGGTGCAGCCTGGCGATATCGCCGCTCGAGTACGCCTCGAGGGTATCGGTCAGGAAGAGCCCGCCGAATCCGTGGGCCAGAAGTTGCACGGGAGCCAGGTCACTGCCCCCGGCGGCAGCGGCGAGTTCCGCCCTCGTCGGATCATGCTTGAACAAGGCGACTCCCTTCTCGAGCTACGACACGCTCCCTACGTCATCTGCAAGAATACACGGAGGATGTCCCGACGACTGATCGGCCAGATACGGTCATTCTCAGAAATCCGTGAAGGCTTCGAAGTCACGTCCGCGTTTCCGACATCGAAGGACACTCGCCCCCCGGCGCGCAATCCACTGCGCCTCGCTCGAGGCGCCTAACCCATATAATACTCGGAAAAGAAGGTCACTTCGATCGCGGAGTGATCAAGAAAACGACCGCAACTATCCATCATGATCTTGAAGTTCGTCTCGTACTCTTCATGCGTCTTTGCATCGTAGAAAATTTCCTGATCCGTGAGGGCACCCATCGGGAACGACTCCTCGACGAATGCGTCCCAACGGTCGGGGGCTCCGGGCGTGAGCGCCCTGAAAATCTCGTTGCGCACGTAACCAAAGGTCGACTGGGTATCGATCGCGACCTGGCGATGATCCCCATGCCAGATCCGGATATATTCTTCCTGGCTGAGATCGGCCCGCTTCGTGATACAAGAGATCTGCTTCATCCCGGGCGTCCGCTCGCCCTTCGGCATCTCATGGACCATCGGCCGGGATTCGCAGACCAGATATCCCGCGAGGCCCTGGACGTGGCCAGCCAACGCCGCTTCCGCGGATCCGCGATCCCCGGCATCCTCGAGCCAGAAGGACACCATCGCTCGAATCGGTGGGTCGACCTGGCGAATCGGCGAACCTTCGGCGACATCGGCATCCGCCCCGAAGACCGTGATCTCCATCGCGCCCGCCTCACGCATCGCTGGGACCGCCACTCCGCATAAGGCTTCGCGAAGCTTCGTACCATCGGCCTCTGCACTGTCAAAAAGAAGGTAGAAAAGCTTCTGCACTGAAAGGGTCTCCCCGAAAATGAGTGTCGGCCTCGCCTTGATCCGAACCTCGAACCGACGAGTAAAGTCGCCCAACTATTGCATCACGAGACCACCATTCGGTGAGATCCACTGTCCGGTGATGAATCCGCTCTCATCGCTCGCGAGGAACACTGCCGTCGTCGCAATATCCGCCGGCTGACCTACGCGACCGAGCGGAGTCGCTTTGACCAATGGCGCGATGAGCGGACCGGTGACGCCGGCTGTCATCGGTGTCTCGATCACGCCCGGGCAGATCGCATTGACGCGAATCCCGAAACGCCCGAGTTCCGCAGCGGTCGCCCGCGTGATCCCGAGAACCGCGGACTTCGACGCCGAATAGCTCACATTCCCAAACTGGGAGAGGCCGGCGATGCTCGACATATTGATGATGCTGCCTGGATTTCCCTCGCGCTGCATGATCCGCGTTGCCTCGCGCAAGCAGAAGAAGACACCATTTACGTTGATGGCCATCAACTTGGTGAAACCCTCGTCGCTCATATAGATCGTCTGCTGACCGGTCTCGAGGAGTTGGTCACGGCCGTCGCCGGGGATATGATCGACGCCGGCATTATTCACCAGGATATCGACGCGGCCGTATTCGGCATCGACCTTGCCGAACATCTCGACGACGGAGGAACCGTCCGAGACGTCTACCGCAGCCGCGAAATGGCTCGACCCGGCGAGCATCGATCGCGTTTCCTCCGCCGTTTCCGGTCGCAGGTCGACGGCGGCGACGCGCGCGCCCTCCTCCGCAAAATGACGCGAAATCTCGCGACCGAGGCCAGAGCCCGCTCCTGTCACGAGGGCCACTCGATTCTCGAGTTTCATGATTCGAACCTCCTGCTTCGACTAGACCTCGACACCTTCGGTCTGGGGTTCGTCGTAGCGCTGGTGTATGAAGGGCAAGAGCCAATCACCCGGCACCGGCCGCAGGACGCGACCCGAGCTCGCGGTCGTTCCCTCCGTGTATTCGAATTCGACGAGTCGGCGCATGGGCAGATCTGCCACCGGATCGAAGGGCGAATCCCATAATTCGATCCCACCTTCGAGGCGCCAGACGCGATCGAATCGGTGACGCCACTCGAGCCTCACGAGCTGCGGGTCTTGATCGAAACCCTTGTTTGCATCGCAGCTCGGAAAAGCCTTGAAGCAATATCCGTACTCGGTCTGTTCACGTGCCCCGAGATCCTCGACGCGATTTCCGATCGCAGCGAGATAGCGGATTCCCATCCGCTCGACACTCGCCGAGACGGCCTCTCCCCCCGCCCCACCCGAGCCATCGAACTCGATCTCCGCCAATTTCTTTGGTTCACCAAAACGCTCACGCCCACCGACCACCGCGGCCTCGGACGACATCGGCATCGTGATCAGGTAATAGCCGGGCTTATCGTCATAATCGACGCGCACTCCGAAGCTCGCGGAGCGGATTTCGAGGGTCACGTCGGGCGACACCTGCATTGCGACCGAAGCAAAGGAGAGATACATCTCGGGTTGAACACACGCTTCGAGTGGCTTTGGAACAACCGCCTGGGCGACTTCCGCATCCGTCTCGTAAATACATCGGATCGAGCGAACCGCGCTCGTGAGCGTCCCCTCGGCCGCGACGGAACCCATTTCCAGATCCCTCGAGCTCTTGGTATATCGAACGCGACCCATAATTCGTTCCATCCACTGCGCCGCCGCGCTTTTCTCGAGCCGAATTCCGCCGCCGCCCTCCTCGAAGGACGAATGGAGAGGAGCGAAGCGCACATGATGCGATCCGGTCTCGGTCGCGAAGCCGCCCGCAACGCCCGGCGATCGGGCCCAAAAAGTCTACGGACCCCGAACCGATCAGCCAAGGCTCTCGCGAGTACGTTTTTTCACCCAGGTGATGGAAATCCCTGAAAAAGGGGGAGCTAGCATCAGCCGAGTTCGCGAGACTCGCTCGTCGGCGGCGGTTTTTCGCGCTGCGCCGCGGCGCGCGCATCCCCGCGTTCGTCCGATCCGTCCGATCGCTCCAGCCACCCCGAGGAGAAGCAATATGTCCGACGCCCCCGTCGCCTTCATCACCGGAGCGAGCCGCGGGATCGGCAAGGCCGGTGCCCTTGCCCTCGCCGACGCGGGCTATGACGTCGTCGTGACGGCGCGTACGCTGCACGCGGGCGAAACACACGACTACGCAACCTCGAGCGCGAACTCAGGCCAGCAGACCGCACTCCCCGGAAGCGTGGAAGAAACGGCGGCCGAGGTCGAAAAGCGTGGACAACGCGCCCTTCCGCTGCGCCTCGACCTGCTCGATCGCCCCAGCCTGAACGCCGCCGTCGCGACCACCCTCGCCGAGTGGGGCAAGATCGATGTGCTCTACAACAACGGCATCTACCAGGGCGCGGGCGTGATGGATCCCTTCATGGAGATCGAGGAGGAGAAACTCGCCCTGGTCTTCGAAGGCAATTTCTTCGCCCAGCTCCACCTCACGCGAAAGGTATTGAAACATATGCGCGAGCGGAAAACGGGGACGGTCGTGAACATGACCTCGAATGCCGGCCAATACGATCCCCCGAACAAGACCAACGAGGGAGGCTGGGGCTTCGCCTATGGCGCTTCGAAGAGCGCCTTCCATCGCATGGCGGGCTTTGTCCATGTCGAGTTCAAGGACGACGGAATCCGCGCCTATAATATCGACCCCGGCTATGTCCCGACCGAGGCCCAGCTCGCGATGCACGGCAAGGACGATCCGATCTACCAGCAACACATCTCCGGCGGTGCGCCACCGGAAGTCCCCGCGAAGATGTTGATCTGGCTGCTGACGACCGAGGAGGGCCAATCGCGAAGCGGCGAGACCTTCCACGCGCCGAGCTTCGTCAAGAAGCAGGGCCTGCTCCCCGGCTGGCCGCCGCCGAAGAAGGATCGCAAGATCTGATGGGATTGCTCGAGGGCAAGATCGGAATCGTGACCGGCGCGGGAAGCGGTATCGGCCGAGTGACCGCCCAGGTCTTCGCACGCGAAGGGGCCTCGGTCGCCGTCGCGGACTGGAACGAAGAGAGTGCTCGGGAAACGGTTGAGTTGATCGAAACCGAAGGTTTCGAGGCTCTCACGGTCAGGGCGGACGTCTCCGACGAGGAGAGTGTGGCGGAGATGGTTCGGCACACGGTCGATCGTTTCGGGGGTCTGCACTGCGCGTCGAATAACGCGGCGCTCGGAGCCGGATTCCACCCGACCCACGAGCTCGATCGCGAGCGATGGGACCGATGTCTAGCGGTCTCCTTGACAGGTGTGTGGCTCTGCCTCAAATACCAGATCCCCGCGATGATGGAATCGGGCGGGGGGGCGATCGTGAACATCTCGTCCGTGTCCGGAATCAAGGGCCAGATCACCCAGGCCGCCTACGCAGCAAGCAAGGGCGGGGTCATCGCCCTGACCAAGACCGCCGCCGCTGAATACGCCCAGCGAGGGATCCGCGTCAACTCGGTCGCGCCGGGAGGAATCGAGACCCCGGGCATGGCGAGTTATCTCGAGGCCTTCCCCGAGATTCGTGAAAAGACCGAGAAACTGCACGCGATGCGGCGTTTCGGACGACCGGACGAGATCGCCGATGCGGTGACCTATCTGTGCTCGGATCGTTCGAGCTTCATCACCGGCCAAGTCCTGGGCGTCGAAGGCGGCGTGCAGATCAACGCGCACGATATCTGATCCGATCTTTCCAAGGAGCCTTCGAATGCCCGTCCCTGTCCTGCTGGTCGAACGCGATGCCCCGATCGCGGTCGTGACCCTCAATCGGCCCGACCAGATGAACGCGCTCAACGCCGAGTTGCGGATCGCGATCGGATCGACCTTTGCGGAGCTCGAAGCCGATCCAGAGATTCGTGCCATCGTCCTGACCGGCGCTGGACGCGCTTTCTGCGCTGGTATGGATCTCAAGGAGATCGGCGGAGGCAGCGATGGCCAGACCGGTTACGACCTCTCGGTCGCTGGCCAGGACGAGATGCGAGAGCACATCGCCAATTTCTCGGGGCCCGTGATCGCCGCCGTCAACGGAGCCGCAGCGACCGCCGGCTTCGAAATCGCATTGGCCTGTGACATGATCTTCGCGGCGAGGGGCGCAAAATTCCTCGACACCCACGCGCGCGTCGGAATCGTGCCGGGTTGGGGTCTCAGCCAGCGACTCCCGCGTTTGATCGGAATCAACCGTGCCAAGGAAATCAGCCTCTCCGGCAACGCGCTCAGCGCCGAGCGGGCCTGCGAATGGGGGCTCGCCAATCGCGTCTGCGAGCCGGACGCGCTCCTCGAGGAGGCGCGGGCGCTCGCGCTGGACATATGTGGCTGCGTCCCGAGCATCATGGAGCAGGTCAAGACGATGATCGACACGGGCTATTCGATGCTCTTCGACGACGCGATGGAATACGAACTCCAGACGGGCATCGAATCGTCGAAGAAGATCGACAGTGCCGAGATCGGTAAACGTCGCGACTCCATCATGGAACGCGGTCGCAAGCAATAGGAGAACTTCATCGATGGCACTCGACCTTCTCTCCGTCACCCACGTGAACATCAACTGCTCGAATCTCGAGCGGTCGATGCGCTTCTATCGTGATCTCGTCGGGCTCACACCCCAATCCCACACGAAGCCCGAGCCCCAGGACGGCGCGGGCTTCGGCCTTCCGGGAAAGGTCGTCTGGGACGCCTATCTTCTTCACGACGATCGAGGTTTCGGTGGCCCGGCGATCGACCTGCTCGAGTGGCAGCAGCCCAGGCCGGTCGGGCGGCCGCACCCCGAGGCGAACCACCTCGGCTTCATGCGTGTATGTCTGGCGGCCGAGAACCTCGATGCGCTCCATGCCCGACTCATCGCCGAGGGCAGCAGGACGCGAAGCGCGCCGATCGAAGTTCCCGTGCTCGCAGATCACGCGGTCAAATTCTTCTGCTGCGATGACCCGGATGGGACGTGCATCGAATTCGTGGAGAGACCCGGCCCCGTTCGAATGTCGCATATCAACATCAATTGCAGCGATCTCGACCACTCCTCGGATTGGTACCAGCGCGTGCTCGGCGTCACGCCGATCGCGGATCGGGCCGAGCCACCGGCGGCGGACGGCACGGCCTTCGGTTTCGAAGGGGATTGTGAATATCGTGCGGATTTCCTGGCGGTGGCCGGGGATCCCGAATCGTTGATCATAGATCTGCTCGAGTGGAAACGACCGACGCCGATCGGCAGACCGCTGGTCGATGCCCACCATCTCGGCCCCTTCCGAATGGCTTTTCAGGTGGCGGACGCGGCCCTTTGTTGCGCGGAACTCGACCGGCTCGGTGTCGAGCACTCGGGAGCCTGCTGGCTCACAATGGGCCCGGAAATCCCGATCATCGACGGGTTGAACGCGGTTTTCTTCCGGGATCCCAATGGAACGATGCTCGAGTTGATCGAAACGCCGAAGATGGAGGGCGCGTGAGGCGAGGACGTCGAAGAAATGCCTGAGGGAAAACGGCTCCTGATGCCGGGGCGCTTGGCCGGGCGAGCGAGAAGATCGACTTCGCGGCCCCGTGGGTCGATCGATTCCGAGCGGGCCATCCCCTCCGATCCCGACTTTTCTGCCCTTTCGGCGAACACGCCCCAGGGCGCCCAGATCCGCATATAATCGGCTGTGGCTCCCCGATGGAGAGCGAGAGGAGCATGATGGCGAGCAAGGAACACGATGCCCTGATGGCCGCGATCCCCGGCGGCAATGTCGACCACGAGGATCCGATCAAAATCGTCCGCGAGAAGATGCACGCGATCCATCCCAATAGCGCGAGCCCCGGCACGATCGTCGAAGCGGTAGACCTGGATGGGATAGAGGCCAAATGGATCGCCACCGCCGAGAACCGGGACAGCGACCGCATCATTCTGCACGTGCATGGCGGCGCCTTCGTGTCGACCGTGATCGACCACTATCTCGATTACGGTGAGCATCTGTCGCGCCACCTGGAGGCGAAGGTCGTGTGTTTTCAATGGACCTGGGCCGACGAAGCGCCCTACCCCCAGGCCATGAACGACACGATCACGGCTTATCGCGCGCTGCTCGCGCAGGGGATCGACGCGAAGCGAATCGCGTTCGCGGGCGATTCCTGTGGCGGCGGAATCGCGCTGGCAGCAATGTGCGCGCTTCGCGACGCGGGGGATCCCCTGCCGGCCTGCCTGGTCGGACTAACACCCTGGCTCGACGCGGAACAGACCGGTGACGCGGCGATGAATCCGCGCGGCCGGGATCCCTTCGTCACAGCCGAATGGATCCGCGCGCGCTTCAGGGATTATGCGGGGCCGAATGGCGACTTGCAGGACCCGGGGATTTCCCCCCTGCACGCCAAGCTCTCAGGGTTGCCGCCGATCTACCTCAGCGTCGGACAGATCGACACGACGGCGGACGACTCGACGAGGCTGGCCATGCGTGCCAGCAGAGAAGGCGGCTCTGTCATCGTCGACATCGCGACAGAAATGGTCCACGGCTATATCGGGCTATGCGGAGCCTTTCCCGAAGCGACCGAAGCAATGGAACGGATCGGAAGCTGGGTGAAGCAGCGAATCCCCTAGAAGCCGTCTCATCCGTTCCGACCGAGCCGTGTGGGACCCGCACCCAGGCTGCGCAAGTCCGACCGACGGGATCGGAAATCCGGTGAATCAGCGCCGGGCTTCGATCGCCGCCCGGAACGAATCGGGCATATTCCCGGCCGCATCGCCACCATCGATCAGGAACTCGGATCCCGTCGAGTAGGAGCTCTTGTCGGAGGCCAGCCAGAGGACGAGCTGTGCGACTTCGTCCGGCCGACCGATGCGCGCGATCGGAATGGCGTGTTCCCGCTCGCCCTCTTCTGACCCCGCGCCGACGGACGCGATCATCGGCGTTTCGATGCCACCCGGATGGACCGAATTCACGCGAATTCCTGCCGGGCCGAGTTCGATCGCCGCCGCCTTGGTCATCCCACGCACGGCGAATTTGCTCGCCGTATACGCGATCGCGCCCCCGATTCCCTTGATTCCGGCCATGGACGAGATATTCACGATCGACCCCGCTCCCGCGCGACGCATCGCGGGTGCGGCGGTCTTCATGCCCAGAAAGACACCGATCTGATTGATCCGGATGACGAGTTCGTATTCCTCGAGTTCCATCTCTTCGAGCAATCCGACGCGCAGGATTCCAGCGTTGTTCACGAGCACATCGAGCTGGCCGAACATTTCCTCGGCCGTCGCGACCGCCGCCTGCCAGTCGGATTCCCGGGTCACATCGAGATGGACATAGAGCGCGGCATCCCCGATCGCGGCCGCCGCCTTCTCGCCCTCCTCGTCCAACACGTCCCCGATGACGACACGTCCTCCCTCGGAAACGAAGAGTGTCGCCTCCGCGGCGCCCATTCCTCGCGCGCCACCCGAAATGAGTGCCACCTTGCCCTCGAGATCTCCTGCCATCTACTGGTCCATCCCACCTTGTCATGCGAATATGCGCGCTGATCCTATGCGCGAATCTCGACACCCTGGCGCCCGAGTAGACGCTCGAGAGATTCCGTCGTCCCGTTATCGATCGCTATGCTGTGCTCCTCGGGCATGATCCCGGCACGCACCATCCGGTCACCGAGCTTGATCATGATCGCGTCGAAGCGCATGGCTCCGAAAATTTCCCAGTAGTCGATCGTGTCCGCGACCTTGCGGCCGGACCGGGCCTCCCAGATCGAGACCTGCTCCGCACGCGTCGGAAAACCCGCCAGACGCGGCGCATCGAAGTCCTCATGGGACATGCGATCGAACATCACGAACCAACCGATATCCGCTTCCGGCGGGCAGAGCGAAATCGCTTCCCAGTCGCACACGGAGGCACAGTGGTAATCCTGCCAGATGATATTGCCGAGGCGGCTATCGCCCCAGCTGATCCCGATCGGCAAATCGGGCGCGTTCGCCTCGAGCCAATCGAGGCCCTTCATGATGATCGGGTGATCGCGATCCCCCACGGCCTCCACACAATAGTCGCGGTAGAGGCCGAGCTGATCACGAAAAGCGGGGGTCCCTTCGCCCCTCACGTCGAGCCAATCGAGCCCCATCACCTTCCAATCGAGCCCGGCGAGTGTCGCCATCGTCTCGCACGCCTCACGCACCATCGTCTCTCGATTCGCCGGCGTGGCGTCATCGACGAGAAAGCCGGCCTGCGTGTAGCGGGGAACGTCGGCGGGAATCAGCCCCTCGATGAATTCCATCACGAAGAAGGGATGCCCGAGAACCGAGAGATCCTTCTCGAAAGGGAGCATCTCCGGAATCGGTGCGACACCCGCCTCACGAACGGCACTCATGATCCTGTGCTGTACCTCGCAGGAGATCTCGCACTCTTTCGTCTGCACCGGGAAGAGCCCACCGTCCGGCGGTTCAATACGCGCGACCCATTTGCGAGTCGTCGGCAGGCCGCTCGTCCCTCCCCCCTCGAGCGCTGTCGTGCTGAAAAAGACCGTCTCATTCGAGAAGCCCGTCGAGCGCGGCATGTCGATATCGTGAACCCGCAGTTCCAGCGCGCCCGGCATCTGCGTCTTCATCCAGGCATCGAGCGATTCACGGTAGGTCTCAGGATCAGCAACCGCTTTTTGCGGGACTTCATCGCCCTCGGACATCGAAAACCTCCTCTCGCAAGCGGTCGACGCTAGCACCTCCAACTGGCTACGATGAGTTCTCTTTGGAGGTGTCGAGATGGATCTCAGACTCGCGGGCAAGAGCACGATCATCACGGGCGGCAGCGGCGGAATCGGTCGCGGGCTCGTCCTCGGATTCGCCGAGGAAGGCGCCAATATCGTGGTTGCGACCCGAGATGCGAACAAGGGACAAGAGGTCGCGGACGCCGCGAAGGATCTGCCCGGCGAGGTGATCGTCGTCGCCACCGACGTCACTCAGGTCGACGCCGTCGAGGCGATGACCGAGACCACGGAGAAGACCTTCGGGCCCATCGATGTCCTCGTGAACAACGCCGGCGGCGTATTCTACCCGCGGCCCTTCTTGGAGAAGGCCCGCGAAGAAGCCGAGTGGGAAGTCAACCTGAATATCTGGGGCGTCTACAACTGCACTCGAGCCGCGGGCCGCTCCATGGTCGCCCGCAACACGGGAAGCATCATCAATATCACCTCGAATTCCGCGCTGGCGCCGGAAGCGGCCAATCAGGTCGCGACCTACGGCGGAACCAAGGGCTTCGTCATGTCCTTCTCCAAGGGGCTCGCCTACGAGTGGGGACCCGAAGGCGTGCGCATCAACTGCGTCGCCCCGGGTTGGATCGTCCCACACCAGGCGGACCACGTGGGCGAAGGCAGCTTCTGGAAGAAATACGGCTATGAAGTCTTCGGCACGCCCGAATCGATGGCGGCAGCCGCTGAATCCGGTGAGGCGAATTTCAATGTTTCCGCCCAACCGATCCGGCGCATCGGTCGGCCGGAGGATATCGCCGACCTCACGCTCTTCTTCGCATCGGATCGTTCCGCTCACCTCACGGGACAGCTCGTCAGCGTGAGTGGCGGCTCGTATATGCCCTGACTCCCGAGCGCGGACGCCTCGTGGCCGTGCACTGACGGGTGGGGTGGCCTATGACCCTCCCCGCTCTCCCTTTTTTTTGAACCCCCTCCGAGAGGATCGATCGTGTCCATCTGGCAGCCCGGCCCGCGCCCCGCCTGGGTCAGGGCCTTGAACGAGAACAGCGATCCCGCCTGGATCGGCCTCGATGCCGAGGCACTCCTCTCCGAAGCGAGGGGGCGCACCGGCCTGAGCGATTTTGGTGACGACCGCTTCCGGGAACCCTTTCAAATCTTCGTCGACTCGGTCCGCGACGAAGCCAAGCTCCACACCGTCGGTGCACTCCTGATCCGGGACGACTTGCTCAACTCCCTGAGCGCGCGCCTCCAGATCACCGAGACGCGCAAAAAGCACCCGGAGATCCGGGACGAGGTCGTCGAGCGCCCGATCTTCATCACCGGGCTGCCGCGAACGGGCACCTCGATCACCCACGAGCTGCTGGCCGCCGACCCCCGACATCGCGCCCCGCTCCACTGGGAGGTTCGCAATCCCTGTCCGCCTCCGGAAAGAGCCACCTACGGAACCGACGAGCGAATCGCGCGCGCCGACCGGCAGATTCGCCTGTGGTGCGAAATCGTGCCCGAGTACGACATGATGCACGAGCTCGGCGGGGAGATCCCCGTCGAGGATGTCCAGGTCATGGCCCATTCGTTCGTCAGCGACGAATGGATGGGGCGTCATGTCGTTCCGAGCTATGCGGCCTGGTACGCCGAATGCGACCGTGTCCCAGGCTTCGAATTCCACAAGCAAATGCTCCAGAACCTGCAGTGGAAATGTCCGGGGGAACGCTGGGTCCTCAAATCACCCTCCCACATGAGCCAACTCGACGCGCTGCTCGCCGTCTATCCCGACGCGCGCATCGTCTTCACGCATCGGGACCCGCTCCGGGTCCTGCCCTCGGTGGTCTCGATCCTCTATTCGACGGCCTTCGTCCGCTCGGATGAGGTCGACGCCGACGTGATGGCGGGCTGGTTCACGGGGGAGACGTGCAAGGCGCTCCTCGATGGGATGACCGCCCTCCGAGAATCCGGCACCCTGCCCGCGCACCAATGTTTCGACCTGCACTACGCAGAATTACTGAGGGACCCGATCGCCGCCCTCGGCAACCTCTACGATCATTTCGAAATCGACTATCCGGATTCGTCGCGGCGAGCTCAGCAGAGCTATATCGACAACAAGCCCAAGGCCCGACACGGCGCCCACAAATACAATTTTGCAGATACCGGTCTCGACCTCGACGAAGAGCGAGAACGATTCAGCGACTACTACGCGCGGTACGAGATCCAGTCCGAAACATGATCGCCCCGACCAATGGGAAGGGAGCGCGTGAAGGAGTGCGGACGATGAGTGAAGAAGCGGCGATCGGCGGCAGCGGAAAATCCGGCCAACAGCTTCGCGATGAGCTGCGCGGCCCGGAGCGCAGTCAGGAGGAGAATGCGAAACGACTGATCTCCGGCGAGGCCTGGCGGAGTTTCTGCCGCTCGATCGAAGAGGCGGGGGCCCACCTGCTCGAATTCCCGACCGGCGAGACCGCAACGCCCGGCGAGCTCCAGGCGCAGGCAATGAAATATGTCCTCGGCCTGACCCAAGGCGGAATCCTCCAGGCTCTCCAACTCTCCGACCCGGACACCCCTCGCCTCGTCCGCAGCCCGGACTCCGAGGCCAAATGGGGCGCGGAAAATGTCGACAACCAATATCTGTGGTGTCGCGTCGGCCCCCACGCGCAGTACCTGATCTCCGGCAACAAGAACAACGTCTTCGAAGCGCTCCTCGAAACCAAGGACGGCTACATGCAGCTCGGAGACGATCAGGTCTTCGACACGCTCCTCCTGTCCGAGATCGAATGCGACGCGGAGGGGCGTTTCGAAATCCTGCTCGCGGCCGAGCGGCCGGCAGGCTTCTCGGGCAACTACATGCAGATGCCGCCGGAGACCCGCTATTGGTGCGTGCGGCAATATTTTGCCGACTGGGAGAGCGAGGTCCCGGCGCGCTTCGAGATCCACCGCGTCGGGGGCGAGGGTGAGGCACCGGCCCCGCTCACCCCCGCGCGCATGGCGGAGCTACTCGATGAAGCGGGCCTCTGGACGCTGCAGAGCACGAAGTTCTGGCAGGAGTGGATCGACCAGTTGCGGCGCGACCATGTGAAGGGACGATTGCTCGGCCCCGTCCCCTTCGTCGGCGGTGCCCGGGATATCGTCTACGGCAACGATTGGTGGTCACTCGAGCCCGACGAGGCCATGATCGTCGAATTCGAGGTCCCGGACGCGCGCTATTGGCAGATCCAGCTCTGTGATCTTTGGTTCCGCACGATGGACTGGGCGACCCGCCAGACCGGCCTCAATCACGCACAGTCCTATATCGACCCGGATGGGCGCGCCCGCTTCGTCATCGCGCACCGGGATCCGGGCGTCCAGAACTGGATCGACACCTGGGGTCATCCCGAAGGCATGATCCAATATCGATACGTCTGGACGAAGACGAAGCCCGCACCCAGGGTGAAAATCGTCCCCTTCGAGCGCGTTCGAGAGGAGTTGCCCAACCACACGCCGAGCTATGGTCTCGAGGAACGTCGCTTGGCCCTCGCGATTCGCCATCGCCACCTCCAAAGACGCGAACCCGTCACTTGATCTCTCGTGATTCGCCCTCTTCCCTCGACGGCACCCTGAATCCATCACGAGAACCATCCTTGAGATTTTCTCCCAAAGGAGGCTGAACCATGCGCGCCTGGCAAACCGTGAAACCTGGAAGCCCGAAGGATGTCCTCGCACTCGCTGACGACCTGCCGGTCCCCGTGCCCTCCGAAGGGACCGTATTGCTCGAGGTGCTCGCCGCAGGCATGGGCCTGCCCGATGTATTCATGTGCCAGGGGAGCTACGCGATGACGCCGCAGATTCCCTTTACCCAGGGTCAGGAAGTCGTCGGGCGAGTGGTCGGCTGGGCCGATGGCGTCGAAAACCGACGGGTCGGAGATCGCGTCATGGCGGTCACGAGTTTCTTCACGGGTCACGGCAGCTACGCCGAACAATGCCTTGCCCTCGACGATTTTTGTCTGCCCGTGCCGGATGGCATGACCGACGCGGAAGGCGCCGCTTTCCTGATCCCCTTCCACACCGCCTACATCGGGCTGGTCACGCGCGGCAAGCTCGAAGCCGGCGAGACCCTGCTCGTCCTCGGTGGGGCCGGCGGCACCGGAACCGCGGCGATCCAGGTCGCAAAGGCCCTCGGTGCACGCGTGATCGCAACGGTCGCCGGAACGGAGAAGATCGAATACTGCAAGAAGCTGGGCGCTGACGTCGTGATCGACCGCAAGCAAGAGGACATCTCCAAAGCCGTCATGAAAGCCACCGACGGCAAGGGCGCGAACTGCATCTACGACCCGGTCGGCGGCGCCGCGTTCACCGCCGCGAGCAAATGCGTCGCCCACGAGGGTCGCATTCTCGCGATCGGGTTCGCGAGCGGATCTTGGGGCCCCGTCGACACCGCACATATGGTCTACCAGAACTACTCCGTCGTCGGCTGCATCCCGAGCAATTATGACCGCGCCTTCAAGGAAACCGCCCAGGAACGACTTCTCGGCTGGTGGAAAGAAGGTCGATTGAAGACCCAGATCGAAGAGATGGTTGCCTTCAAAGATCTGCCCGGCGCACTCGAGCGCCTCGCAGCGAGCAAGGTCCAGGGCAAGCTCGCCCTCAAGGTGCATCCCGACGCGACGGCGCCGGCCTAGGTCGAAGGCGAGAAGACGATCGATCCCCAGCCGCTGATTATTTCCGACCGAACCCGGCGATGCAGAAACCTACCTCGTAGCCAAGTTGGTTCACGCCGGATGAAGGCGTGAGCAGCATCAGTTCCGATCTTCCCAACCTCGAGAGGAGTTCTGCATGAGCGAGCCGAAGATGGTGATCACGGAGCGAAGTGGACCCCTCACGGGGATCAGGGTGCTCGACCTGACGAGCGTCGTCTCCGGGCCCATCTGTACGCAGGCGCTCGGTGATCTCGGAGCCGATGTGATCAAGCTCGAGTCGCCGACCGGCGACCAGACCCGCTATTCCGGCGCGCCCTTCAAGGAACCGCTCTTTTCGGCGATGCACACCCAGATGAATCGCAACAAGCGCAGTCTGGTCGTCGACCTGAAGAGCGAGGCCGGACGCGATCTCGTCCTCGAGTTCATCCCCCGGATCGATGTCCTGGTCGAGAATTTCCGACCGGACGTGATGGACCGGCTCGGCCTCGGCTACGAGGCGCTCTCCAGCCGCCACCCCGGGCTCATCTTCGCGTCGATCAACGGCTTCGGAAGCGACGGCCCCTATGCCTCCCTACCCGCCTATGACCAGCTCATGCAGGGACTCGTCGGCGTCATGCCCGCCCAGGGCGGTGACGGTCCGCCCAAGCCCGTCCACGGTCCGATCGCTGACAAGACCAGTGGCGTGATCGCCGTCGGCGCCGTCCTGGCTGCGCTCTTCGCCCGAGAACGCGATCCGGAAAAACAGGGCCAACGCGTCGAAGTCGCGATGCTGGATGCCTACGCCTCCTTCGCCCTTCCCGACCCGATGACGCCGCGCGCCTTCCCGCCGGATTTCGAGGAGAACGGGATGTCCGACGCCTTCTTCCGAGCCTGGGAGACCGCCGACGGGCACGTCGTCGGACTGGTCATCCAAGACCGCCAATTCACCGCGCTCTGCCGCGTCCTCGACCGCATGGAGTTGGCGACGGATCCGCGCTTCGAGCAGATGGGGACGCGCCTCGGGAATTATGTCGAACTCGTCGCGACCCTCGAGGATGATATCCGGAAATGGTCGAGCGCCGACTTCGTCGCGCGAGCGCGAGAGGAAGGCGCAACCTTCGGCCCCGTCAACGATGTCGAGGCCTTCCTCGATGACCCGCAGGTTCGACATCGCGAGACCGTTCGGATCCTCGACGACGAACGTTTCGGCCCGACCCGCTATCTCGCTCCACCCTGGAATTTCAACCGGACGCCGGCCTCGATCGATCGCCACGCTCCGCGCCTCGGCGAGCATTCCGAGGAGATCCTCCTCGAACTCGGCCTGGAGCAGGCGTCGATCGATGCGCTCCGCGCGGGAAACACGATTCGCTAGGCGCGCCGCCCCATCCGGCTGGGGCCTCGCCCACCTCGCTGGCTCGATCTTCCGCCGAGCCGGCGAGCCGGCGTGCCGGCGTGCCGAATCGGCGGGATCAAGCGCTGCGAATCCGCTTTCGTTCGCGTATTCGCCCGCTCATGTGAATTGCGGATTGCTGCTAGCGCGTCCTCCCGGCCCACTAAAGGCCAATCCATAGCCGGGGGCATGCCCCTCGGCCCAGGTCGGTTCGACGACTCGGGCGATCAATTCTCGGAAGGATGCGATCAACGCGTCCTCTGCCACGTAGTCGAAGGGATCCTGGAGCACCATCTCCTCGGGCCCGCCCGGCTTCGGCGGATTTCCCGCCAGCCAGCGGGCGGTCCGCGCCAGCGCCTCGTGCGGCGGCACGACATCGCGATAGCCGAGTTCGGCTTCGAGTTTGCCGACGCTCACGACGCGGTGGGTCGTCCACGGTTGCGCGACAAAGGGCCTCGCTGGCCAGGCGATCTCCCACGGCATCGAGACGATCTCCCAAGCGTGTCCCATCGACTGCGCGATCGTCTCGATCACCTGCCGGATCGAGAGGACCTCCTGATCGGCCGCATTGTAGATCTGACCGGCGGCCTTCTCGGGTTGGTCGACGGCCAGCAGAAGCGCGTGAGCGAGATTCTCCACATAGCCGAAGCTCGACAGGCTCAAGCCGTCCTCGGCGACGATGATATGTGGGCGCCTGTCGAGGATGCGACGCACGAAGCTCCACTCCCGTGGCGCGGGCTGCCGAGGGCCGTAGACCCAGGGATATCTGAAATGGGTGGCGTCCGGCTGCGCCTCGAAGAGTAGATCTTCGGTCCTTGCGATCCGGAACCCCTTTCCGTCCTGGCTCGGATCGTCCACTCGCAGCCCGTCCTCTCTCGTCGGCATGGGCATTCCGGTCGGACTGAAGAGCGGTGCGTTCATATAGCCCTGGTAACCCGGAAAGCCGCCGACGGAGATGAACTGTCCGACGCGTCCGGCCAGGAGCTCGGCGTTGCGTCGAAGCCGGCCGTAGGTCGCAATACAGACATCGAAGGTTCGCCCTCGGAGCACCGCAGCGACCTTCTCCGGGGCGAAGGCATCGGTGTGGATATGCTCGACCTCGGGGGGGATCTCTGGTGGCTCATGGTTGCCGCTGTGCAGAATCGACGTCGCGAAACCCCGGTCCACGAGGCCCTTCACGACGAAGGGGCCACTCGGCCCCGTTCCGCCGATCACGAGCGCGGTCGCCCCCCGCCGGCTCTCTCTCTTCGAATCCTCAGTCATCTTTCGCCTCATCGATCGGCCATTCCCTGCCTGTTGAGATAACGTCTGCGATCTCAACCGGCCGCTGTCAGGTACACGCTGCCCAGACGGAGAACGCCTGCCCATGCCCCCCAAAGACGATATCAGAATGACCGAGGCCGAGATCCGTAGTTTCCTCAGCGAAGGTCACACGATGACGCTCGTGACGAACGGACCGAACGGATATCCGCACGCCGTCGCGATGTTCTTTGCCCTCGACGATGACCTCACCGTCAAATTCGCGACCTACGCGACGAGCCAGAAGGTGAAGAATATCGAGCGCGACTCGAAGGTGACCCTGCTCGTCGAGACGGGCACGGCCTATAGCGAGCTTCGAGGGGTCATGATCGAGGGCGAGGGCGAGATCAAGACCGACCTCGAAGAAACCGTCGCGACGATGATCACCGCCAACGCGGTCACCGGGAGCCCACTCCCGGATATCGACCAGATTCCCAGGGACGTCAAGATCAGGATGGCCGGCAAGCGGGTCCTTCTGAAGATCAAACCGAAACGCTTCGTCTCCTGGGATCACGGCAAACTTCCGAGCAGCCGAACACCCGAAGGTCTCAAGAAGGCGATCGGCTGAGCTTCGTCTGGAGGGCTCCGGGGATGACCGACTTGGAAAGGCTTTTAGCCTACGAAGAAATCCGTCAGCTCGCGTCCCGTTATGCCATCCATTCCGATGCGCGTGACATGGACGCACTCGTCGACCTCTTCATTCCCGACGTGCGTGTGGGCCGAGACACCTACGGCCACGAAGCTCTACACGCGGATTTCGACGCATCCTTCCGAAGAGTCGGTGTGACGTTCCTGCAGGTTGGCAGCCACCTCATCGATCTCGCCGGCGAGGACCACGCGACGGGAATCGTCTATTGTCGTGGCGAGATCCAGGATGGCGGAATCGATAGCGATCGCTGGATCATTCACGCGATCCAGTATCACGACACCTACGAGCGACGCGAGGGACGATGGCTCTTCGTCCGTCGCAAACATTTTCTTGTATATGGAGCGGAGCTCGGTGTCAATCCGCTCCGCCTCGAGCCCGCGAATTGGCCAAAGAGTCAGATCGGCATGGGCAGTCATCCGCAAGCCCTCGAGACCTGGCAGAACTTCTGGACAAAGCCGTCGACGTAATGCCGGAAGAACACGGTCCCCACCGGGTGATATCTACTCACCGGAGCCGAGGATAGGAACATGAAACTCGCACGCATCCACGGTCCCGGAGACGTTCGTCTCGACGAGGTCCCGGAACCCATCGCCGGACCGGACGACGTCATCCTCGAAGTTGGCGCCTGCGGAATCTGTGGGAGCGATGTCGGTTACGCGAAGATCGGCGGGGCACAGGGACCCAGCCCGGAACCGATGGCGATCGGTCACGAGCTCGCGGGCCGCGTCTGCTTCGTGGGAGCGAATTGTGACGATGTCGCGAAGATCGGAGACCGCGTGGCCCTCCATCCCGGAGCTGCCGGTTTCGGACTCGGCAACGGCGGACCCGAAGGCGGCTTCACCCCCCGATTGCTCGTTCGAGGTGCAGCCCAGGACAAGAGCCTCTTCGCCATTCCCGATGACATGTCTTTCGAGTTCGCCGCACTCGCCGAGCCGCTCGGCGTCGGCATGCACGCGGTCGATCAGGCAGAAGTGCGAGCGGGCGACAAGGTCGCAGTCCTCGGTGCGGGTCCGATCGGCCTCTCGGCCATCGCCACCCTCGCAGACCGCGGAATCGAGGACATCGTTTCGATCGACCTCTCGCAGACCCGCCTCGAAGTGGCGCGGAAACTCGGCGCGACACATACGATCCACCCGGGAAGAGAAGATCTCTGGAAGGGCCTCGAGCGCCTCCACGGAAAAGACAAGCTCTATTGGATGGACGTCGTCGGCACAAACGTATTCATCGAAGCGACGGGCGTCGGACCGCTCCTATCGGAGGTCGTCGACCGATGCGCTCCCCAGTCGCGGATCTCGGTCGTCGCACTCCACCGCAAGAAAGTCTCCATCGACTTCATGACCGTCTTGACCAAAGAGATTACGATCCGCGGATCGATCGAATATCCCGATCGCTACGAGCAGATGATCGAGCTGATCGCACGGCGTGACCTTTCTCCCATGATCACCCACCGATTCCCGCTCGACGATTTCCTGGAGGCCTTCGCGGTCGCCGAATCGCCGGACGCGGGCGCAAAGGTCATGATCGAAATCGCCTGAGGCGATGGTGCCCAAACGATGCCCGCCCTATTCCGCTCCCCGCTCCTGCATTTCCTGCTGATCGGTGTGCTGCTCTCCATCGCGCAGGGCTGGCGCTCGCCCGGAGAGGAATCGGCTGATGTGGGCGTGTTTCGCATCGCGATCGAGGCGGGCCGGATGGAGGAAATGCAGCGAAGCTTCGCCGAACAGATGGGCCGGACACCGGCAGATGCAGAAATCGGACGAATGATCGAGGCCGAGGTCGAAGAGGAGATCCTTTTCCGCGAGGCGATCGCGCGCGGACTCCTCGAACGCGACGGTGGCGTCCAGACGAGGCTGATCCAAAAAATGCTCTTTCTCGAGGGCGGCACGAAGATCGAGGATGCCCCGGCGCTCCTCGCACGTGCGGTCGAACTCGGCCTTCATCACGAAGACATCGTCGTGCGCCGAATCCTCGTCCAGAAGATGCGACTGCTCGGATCGACCCTCGATGCCTCGCAGATTCCCACGCCCCGAGAGATCGCCGACGCCTATCGGAGCGGGCGCGACGAATTGCGCGCACCGGACCGACTGAGCCTCGTGCATGTCTTTATGAGCAGCGATCGCCGAGGGGAGAGGATGCGTGCCGATGCCCTGGCGCTTCGTGACGAACTCGTCGCCGCTGCGACCCCTGCGAACGACGCACCTACACGAGGAGATCCCTTCCCCCTCGGACACCGCCTCGAACGTCGATCTCAGAACGATCTCGATCGCGCCTTCGGCGCTCGTTTCGGGGAATTGGCCTTCGCCCTAGAACTCGAGCGTTGGTCCGATCCGATCGCCTCGGCCTACGGCCTTCATCTGATCCGCGTGGACACGCATGAATCCGGCCAGGTGCCACCGCTCGAATCGGTCTCCGACCGGCTGCGACTCCAGATCGAGGAACGGCGTCGTGACGCCAACCTCGAAGCGCTCCTCAGCGACCTGCGCACGCGCTACGAGGTCATCCTCCCAGACACCGGCCCAATGCCGACCCAGATGCCTCGTCTGAGACCCCTCGAAAGAAACCAGGAGCCTGGATGATTCCCACCCGCCCGCCCCGCACAACGCCCAAGCGACGAAACCCTCCCTGCTCGACGGGCGCACGCGTCGCTCGATCCCGGTCCTTGGCAGGAATCGCGCTGGTCGCCTTCGGCCTAGCTCTCTGGCTCGCCGCGACACCGAGCACGGCCCACCCCCTCGCGCCCGCCCTGCTCGAGTTGAAGGAGAACGTCGGGGGCGATGTCGATGTCCTCTGGAAACGATCCTCATTGAGCGTTCCCGGAAGCAATATCCAGCCGGTCGTTCCACCGGCCTGCCCCGCGAGGACAGCCCCGACCTACGAGGAGCAGGGCGTCGCAGTCCTCGTTCGCTGGACGATCGATTGCAGTGAAACCGGCCTCGTCGGTCAACCCGTTCGCGTCGACGGTCTCGGTCCGGCCAAGATCGACACGTTGGTTCGAATCGAACTCGCCGACGGACGCCAGATCCAGCGCGTGCTGCGCCGAGGCGAACCCTCGATGATCGTCCCCGAGAAGGCGAGCAGATGGGTCGTCTTCGTCGACTATTTGTCCATCGGCTTCGGACATATCCTCTCCGGTCCGGATCATCTCCTCTTCGTGTTCGGGCTCTTCCTCCTCTGTGTGAGCATGCGTCCCCTGGTCAAGACGATCACATCCTTCACCGTCGGCCACTCGATCACCCTCAGTCTGGCAGCACTCGGATATACCCAGCTCCCTCCGGGCCCGATCGAGTTCTTGATCGCGACGAGTGTCCTCGCCCTCGCGGTCGAACTCGCGCGCGACGAGTCGAAGCAGACGTTGATGAGGCGCTATCCCTGGCCGATGGCACTCTTCTTCGGATTGCTACACGGGATGGGTTTCGCCGGTGCACTCCGGGAGATCGGATTGCCCCAGGGCGAGATTCCCATGGCGCTCTTCTCCTTCAACGTCGGCATCGAACTCGGTCAATTGGTCTTCATCGCCGGCGTGGTCCTGGGTTCCCTCGCGATCGAGCGAATCGCCCCGCCCTTCCCGATGCCCAGACGCACGGCCGTCTACGTCATGGGTTCGCTCGCCGCCTTCTGGACGATCGAACGTGCCGCCGCGATCCTCTAGGCCCGCGCCACGATCAATGGCGTGAGCCTCGTGTCGGCGTCGGTTTTCATGAAGAAGGCCTGAGCGGTCCGCACCCGGCCGCGCTAGAGCCAGCGCACACCGCCGCCTGCGAGCAACTCCACCTCACGACCGCATAGCTCCTCGCGCGCACCCAACTCCATCGTCTCCGGATCATCGACGACTCGCAGCGTGCGCCGTGTGTCATCGAAGTCGGCCACGATCGCGACACCATTCGCCGCAGTCCGATCATATGTCACGGTATAGCTGCTGATCGAGGCTCGGCCGATCGCGTCACGCTCGACTTCGATCCCGACCGATGCCTGCTCGACCGTCTCGGTCACATCACCGTGCAAGAAAGGAAGACTCGGTTCCGGACCGAATACGCTGACGCCCTGTTTCGTGATCAAGCCGCTGATCGCCGTCACGAGGCCGTGACTCCCGGGGTCGTCCCGCATGCGTTCGACCATCTTGATCCAGGCCTGGATGACGAAATTGTTGAGCGGCCCACCGCCGAAAGTCATGCCACCAGTCTGGCTGACTCGACGACTGAGCGGGATTCCAAACGCGCGTTGTTGCACGCGTACGGCAGCAGGAAAACAGCTATAGAGCTCGAAATGGTCGATCTCCGCAGGCCCGCGTCCAAGATACTCGAAGGCGCGCTGGCTAGCGATTTCGAAGCCCGGCGACCGCCAGAGATCACGCCTTTCGCTGAGTGTAACCATATGCTCCGAGTCGATGACGGCCAGTGGGTAGACGAAACGGCTCTCGTCCAGTCCGAGGCGACGGGCCTTCTCGAGGGTGCAGAGGATCAGCCCTCCCGCCTGGTTGACATTCCATTGGGACACGAGTGATTTCGTGTAGGGATAGGAGAGCATGCGGTTCGAATCGGTCGGTGTGACGATCTCTTCCGGTGACATCGGCATTCGATTCCAGGCGTCCGGATTGTCGACGGCAACGCGATTGAAGGCGCCCCAGAGCGCGCCGAGTTCCGCGCGATGATCCTCGATCGATTGACCTTCGTGAAAGCGCAGCGCGTTGTCGATCATCGAATATTGAATGACGGGCGTGGTCAGACCCAGGTCGATCTCGAATGACCCCATGATCTCCGCATGCGGACGCATGGTCTCGGTCGGCTGGCTATCCGTCTGCTCGGTCAGCGGCACCTCGCGCCCCGCACGTCCGAGCCGTGAAGCGCGATCCCGGGCCTCGGCACCCACGATCATCGCCACATCCGCACCGCCCTCGGCGATCGAGCGCGCAGCCCGGCCGAGCACGCTCGTCTGCAGGATCCCTACTTCGGCGATCACGGTCCGTACCCCGCTCGCGCCAAACCGTTCTGCCAGGATCTTCCCCGGATTCGAGTAGGCCCAGAACCCACGCGGCGCCCAGATCGAATCGACGCTCTCGAGCAGCCCCCTCGACCCGGCGTCCTCCGCGGCCCCACGAAGCACCCCCTCCATCAGATCGAGGGGCTCAGAGGCTTCCGCGGGATCGTCGACGTGCTGATTGACCGAGGCGACGCCGACGACGACGGGTGTTCGGGGATCGAGGGCCATGAAATCTCCTGCTGAAAAGGGGTCTTCGACGCTTGCTGGGTCGCGAATTCTAGCCCTCCGGAGGGCGCGATGAACTCGCCCGCGAACTCATCATTTCCGTGACCGACGGGCTCGAAGCACCGATCGCGCCCTCGCTGACGACGTGACCGCATGCCGACCCCGAGAGCCCGACCGCTGCGAAAGCCGCCCTTACTTCCCCTAATCGTGACCCCGTTTGGAGGCAACGCCGGATCGTGGTCGGCGCGACTGCGCTCGACGGCCCCGTGGTCGCGCCATCTGGACTACAGTCCGGCGCGATGAGCAAGCCGAAACGACAGGAACAGGAAGACGCCCAGGAAGAGATCAGCGAAGTTGCGAAGGATATCCTCCGCATGCAGCTGCCGATCCAGATCCCCGGTCTGGGGCACGTCAACATGTACGCGCTGATCGACAATGACGGGGCCGCCCTGATCGACCCGGGACTGCCAGGCAGCGACACATGGGATGCGATCGTCGGTCGTTTGAAGCAGGCCGACCTCAAACCCAAGGATGTCCACACGGTCTTCATCACACATTCGCATCCGGACCATTTCGGCGGCGCGGTGCGTCTCCACCAGGAATCCGGTGCGCGCATCGTGGCACATCGCGCTTTCCATTTCGGCGGCCCCTCCCCTGGCCATAAACGCCACACGGGGCCCCACGCCCATGTCCACGGTTCCGACGATCATCACACGGAAGCTTCCGTCGATGACCTCGTCGCCCATATGGAGTTGCTCGAGCGAGATCGGCGCCGCTCCCAGAATCCCCTCGGTCGCATCCTGGGTGCACTCAGGCGGATCACGACACCCGCCCCCTGGAAGGGTCCGGCGGATCGCGCCAAGCTGCGCGAGAGCTTGCGATGGTTCGCCTTCTCGACGGTCGGGCGCTCCCGATTCCTGCCCCCCATTACCCATCATGTGGAACACGGCGACGTCCTGAGACTCGCCGGTCGCGAATGGTTCGTGCAGCACACGCCCGGCCACACCGCAGATCATATCTGCCTGCACGATCCCGAAACCGGCGCGTTCATGTCCGGAGATCACGTGCTGCCGTCGATCACTCCACATATCGGCGGTGTCTCTTATCTGGCGGACCCACTCAAGTCCTTCTTCTACTCGCTGGATCGAGTCGGAGAGATCCGGGATGTCGACCTCGCCCTCCCGGCCCACGGCCACCCCTTCGATGATCTGAAGGGCCGAGCGCAATCGATCAAGCAACACCACTACGAGCGCCTCAACGAAATCCGCGATATCGCCAGCGATATTGGCCGCGCGGACGTGAACGCCTTCATGAAGAGGCTCTTCAAGGAGCGAAGCTGGGGCGATATGGCGGAAAGCGAAACCTACGCTCACCTCGAGCATCTGCGCCTCGAAGGCCAGGCCGAAGCCCACCGCAATGACCAGGGACGCCTGGTCTACGAGATCTGATTCGCGCGAGAGATCTCGCGACGAGTGGGACCGGGGCTCAGTCCTGTTGCAGGATCTCGAGGTAGCGCTCGCGCAGCGCAGCGATCTCTTCGGTCAGCGTTGCTGCGCTCCAATTCGTCGTGTCGACGGGAGGCAGCACGGTCGCCTCGATCGTCGCGGGGCGAACGACGCGGGCCTCCTTGGGAAAGGCGTCGAGTACATTCCGGAAGACGATCGGAACGATGGGGACCCCGGCCTGCATCGCCAGGTGAAAGGCACCCTTCTTGAAAGCACCGAGCCGCGGGGTGGTCGAGCGCGTCCCCTCCGGTGCAATGGCGATCGAGCGCCCCTGCTTGAGCGCCTTCACGGCGGGTTCGAGCGCCTCGATGGCAGCGCGGGTATCCGAGCGGTCGATGAAGACCACTCCCGCGGCGGCGAAGATCGGTCCGAGGATCGGATCCTTGCGAATTTCCATCTTGCCGACTCCGGTCATGTCCCGCCGCACGATCTTGAGCATGAGGATCGGGTCGAGCGCGCTCTGATGATTGAAGATGAAGACCGCCGGACGGCTCGTCCAGGCATTTTCCTCTCCCTCGATTCGCAGGTCGATGCCCGCGAGCGAAGTCGCGAGATCACTCCAGACCGCTCCCGACACGTTCAAGGCCTCGCGGTAGGAACCGTTCACGACTCCGGCCAAAACACCCGCGCCGAGCGCCGGCCCCACGCTCGCATAACTCAGACCCGTCCGAATGAGATCTCCCAGGCCCGGCCGACCGCGACTCGAAAAACGCCGGACGGGCCAATGACGCTCCTTCGCGATCTGCGCGAGCTGCCGATTGGGATTGAGCGGGCGGGGCCGGCCAACGGTTTCGAGCAGCGGCAAATCCTCGTGGCTATCGGTGTAGAAATAGCTCTCCATCAGATCGACACCCACGCGCTCCGCGATCCCGCGAGCGGCAACCGCCTTGCCCTCGCCATAACAGGTAGGGCGAATGATTTCACCCGTGAAGACACCGTCCTCCACCTCGAGCTCAGTGTTCATGACGTGCGCGATCCCAAGATCGCGCGCGAAAGGCAGGACCTGATAGCGAGTCGCCGAGGAAATGATGGCCAACGTATGGCCTGCCTGCTGATGTGCCTCGACGAGTGCCCGGGACTCGGGGTAGATCTGCCGGGCGAGATATTTTACGAAGACCTCTTCGCCCACCTCCTCGAGAACGGACTCGGCGAGGCCGCGATAGGCCTGGGTCGTAGCGGACATGAGACCCGAGAACCCCAACCGCCCGAGGCCGAAGGCGAGTGCGCCGTAGAAAGTGCCAGCGATCTCACGACCCGTCATGCGACCGCTCACTAGTCGCTCGCGCACGAAGGAGGCCGCCGAGAATCCGGCGACGAGCGTCTGGTCGAGATCGAAGAATGCCCCGATCTTCGGGCCCTTAGGCCCGTTTCGGATCTCTTTGGTCAATCGCGTATGCAAGCCCATCACCCGACAGGATATCGCCCGCTATCCTGACACGCCCATTCCCAAAGAACTGGCCACCAGATCGCCATGGAGAACACCCATGCCCCGCCCCCTTCGATTCGGAGTCACTCTTCCCCAGATCAAACGCACCTGGCACGAAGCGAGCACAGCCGCGATCGAGTTTGATCGCCTCGGCTACGACTCGTTGTGGGTCTGTGATCATCTCTACGGCGTCCCTGCGCCTCAGCTGCCGATCATGGAGGCCTGGACAGAGCTCGCCGCGGTCGCAGCCATCACGAAGCGCGCCAAACTCGGCACCCTCGTCACCCCGCCCTTCTTCCGCAATCCCGCGGTGCTCGCGAACCAGATCGCGACGATCGACCAGATCGCGAATGGGCGCGTCATCGCGGGACTCGGCGCGGGCTGGTTTCCGCCGGAATACGAGCAGACGGGCTGCTCATTCCCCGGGACACGCGAGCGGTTGCGGGCCCTGGAGGAGATGGTCGAAATCCTGAAGCGGATGTGGACCCAGGAAAAAGCGACCTTCGCGGGCCAATTTTTCTCGGTTCAGGACGCCCTCTGCGAACCGAAGCCCGCCACCCCTCCAGAAATCCTGATCGGCGGCGGCGGCGAGAAGGTCTTGATGGGCATCGCGGCGCGCCACGCGGATACCTGGAATAACATGGCGGTCTTCCAGGCCGACCTCCCCAAGAAGGTCGAGGCCCTCACGAAGCGCTGCGAAGAGGCCGGACGCGACCCGGCCTCGATCGAAATCTCGCAACAATGCGTCGTCGTGATCGGCGAAGACGATGCCACTGGCCTCGCCGCGCTCGAAAAGGCCAAGAAAGTCTACGGCGGCCATATGGGCAGCGCCCTCGAAGAGCACGGCATCTGGGGCTCCCCCGAGCGCGTGATCGAAGGCATCGAACGCCACCGCGCCCTCGGCGTCAGCCTCTTCGTGATCGAGTTCTTCGGCCGGGACACGCGCGAGCCCGCCCAGCTCTTCGCGGAGACGGTGATGAGACACTTCGCATAGGTCTACCGGGGTACGGAAGACCGCAGAGGGTGGACGCACGCTGAGGCCCGATCGTGATCAGGATGGTTTTCGCAAGCCGCCGCTAGAGCAGTGCGATTGGATTGACCGGCGATCCGGTTCCCCCCTCGATCCGCAGGGGTGAGACCGAAAACTGAAATTCCCATTGGGAGAGTTCATCGCAGGCGGCCATCAACGACCCGAGATCGAGATTGTCCAGCAGATGGACACCCATGGCGACGAGTGTGCACTCGTGGATCGGCATCCCCCAACCCTCGATGGTCGGGAGCGGAACCACATCCGAAATCGCATCGCTCCCCAGAACCGAGATCCCCTTGGCGTGAAGCCACGGAACACATTCAGGGTGAAGTCCGGCCATGCCGACTTCCATCGCGTCCCATGGCCCATGCTCGTCCCGACGCGCATCGCGACCGGTCGCAACGAGCAGAATATCCCCCTCGCGCACTTCGACTCCCTGGCTGGCCAGGGCTGCGTCGAGCTGATCGGGATCGATGATCTGACCGGGCTCGAGCCAGGACACGCCCAGGGATCGCGGCATGTCGATCAGGACACCGCGGGAGACGATGCCGTCCTTGGCGCACATGACGCTGTTCTTCTTGGCCCCGGTGCTCTTCACTTCGGTGCCGGCGAAGCCGTTATACATCTTCCCGTATTTGTGGACGTGGCAGAGCGCGTCAAGATGCGAACTCGCCATGCCATGAAAGGCGATGCCCACGAAGTCGGCGGTGGTCTCCAGTCCAATTTCTGGGATCAGGCAATCGTCCCCGCCCACGACCATCATATGCAGCGCGGGGTGCGGGTTGTCCGGGGCCGGATCGACCGGGATATTCCGAGCGCAGCTGATGGCGCGACCATGTCGAACCGCGGCCGCGGCGCCGCGGCGCACGTCGTCGGTGATCAAATTGAGCGCGCCCGCCTCGTCCTCGTTCCCCCAGCGGCCCCAATTCTTCACCGACTCGAAAATCTCGCTCATCCGTTCCTTCGACGGAAGTACCCAATCAGCCATGAAAAAATCCCTCCGAAACTGCGCCCCGCTCAGTCAGGACGATGTTCAATGATGCCCGCGCGGGGGCCATCTAACCACTGCAAATTCATCCCGTTCGCTCGCGTACACGCGGTATGCTCTCGAGACCAAGAGGGCCACCGCGCCTCCACGCGGGCCTGAACGAAAGGAAGAAGACCGATGAGAGTCCTCGTGATGGGTGGCACCCAATTCAACGGCCTGGCACTTGTCCACGAACTCGCCCGAACGGGTCATCAGGTCGTGATCCTGAACCGCGGACAGACGAAGGCCGACTTGCCGGCTGGGATCGAGCGGGTCTACGCGGATCGAAGGGACCACGATCAGATGCGAGACGTCCTGGGGACAGTCGATGTCGATGCCGTCATCGACGTCAGCGCCTATCTGCCCACCGACGTCGAGCTGATGGTCGAACTCTTCCGCGGTCGGATCGCCCACTACATATTCATCAGCTCCACCGTGATCTACGCGGCGAGCGACCTCCTCCCGATCAACGAGAATCATCCGGTCGAACGCGGTGAGGCCCAGAACGAATACGGTCTCAACAAGCTCCAATGCGAGGAAATCCTGATTCGCGAGTGGCGCGAGAATCGTTTCCCGGGTTCGATCGTGCCCTTCTCGATGGTCATGGGGGCAGGCAATATCCTCCCCGATCGCGAACAGCGCATGTTCCAGCGGATGATCCGGAACCGCCCGATCCTGATTCCGGGCAATGGACGAACACTCCAGCAGATCGGCCATGCGGACGATCAGGCACGCGCGTTGCGGATGATGCTGGGTCAGCCCATCACCTTCGGTGAGCGTTATAACCTCACCGGGGGTGATTATTTCAGCCAAGAAGGTTACGTCGACACATTTGCCGAACTCCTCGATCACACGCCTGAAAAGGTCTTCATCCCTCCGGCCATGATGGAGGATCTCTGGAGCGGTCGGGTCGAAATCAAACTTCCTCAGACCCAGACCAAGGCGGACACACGTTCGAGCCACGGAGCGGAAAGCCATGTCCTGGCAAATCGTTTCATGCTCTCAATGTTGGTCCAGCAGATCGCCCCCAATATCCACAGCTGGAACCGAAGCGCCCTCTTCTCGGTCGACAAGCTCAGACGGCATGTCGGTTGGGAACCCGAGCTGAGCTTCAAGGCCTCGGTCGAGCGAACATGGAACGGATACAAGAGCGCGGGGCTACATGAGAGCCAGGAATTCGACTTCACGTTCGAGGACGAGCTGACTCGAATGGCGCGCGAATGGCAGGGCTGAAGCAGGACACAAGACGCGCCGACAAGGAAGCGGAATGACGAGCGAAACGATTCACCTCTTGCGTGTCGATATGAGTGCAGGCAGCGCCGCGATGACTCCGCTTCCGGAGCGATGGCGACTCCTCGGCGGTCGTTCCCTCACATCGAGGATCCTGCTCGACGAGTGCGACGCGATGTGTGATCCACTGGGCCCCGACAACGTCTTCATTCTGGCGGGCGGTCTCCTCACCGGAACGGCGGCCCCCACCTCGGGAAGGCTCTCGGTCGGCGCAAAGAGCCCGCTCACGGGCGGGATCAAGGAAGCGAACGCCGGCGGTGACCCCGCTCAACATCTCGCCAAGCTCGGGATTCGTGCGGTCATCGTGACCGGCCAGCCCGAAGATCCGGATGCGCGCTTCGGCCTCGAAGTCGACTCGAAGGGCGCACGTCTCGTCTCGGCGAACGACCTCAAGGGGCTCTGGACCTACCCCACCTGCGAGCGATTGACCGAACGCTATTCGAAGAGTGCCTCGTTCATCTGCTGCGGTCCGGCGGGTGAACACCGACTGGCTGGTGCCTCCGTCGCCTGTACGGATCAAGATAATCGCTTTCCCGCTCGCCACGCATCACGCGGCGGGATGGGCGCCGTCATGGGGGCGAAGGGACTGAAATTCGTCGCCATCGAACCCGGTCGCGCCAAGCTCCGAAAAGCGGTCCAACATCACGAGTTCGTCGCCGCCTCCAAACGACTCGGCCAGGCCTACCTCGATGGCGATCAGACCTTCGCGGACGGCACCGCGATCGGCGTAAAACTCGCCGACTCGATTCACTCGCTGCCCTACAAGAACAGGATCGCCGGCCAATCCCCGAATGCCGACACCCTCGACGGATATCTGATCAAGGAGACTTTCGAGGAGCGCGGCGGCGGAATGCACAACTGCTTGACCGGCTGCATCGTCCGGTGCTCGAATATCATCCACAACCCGGACGGAACCTACAAGACTTCGGCCCTCGAGTTCGAGACCATGGCCCTTCTCGGTGCAAACTGCGCGGTCGAGACATGGGAAGACGTCGCGGATCTCGATCGGCTCTGCGACGATGTCGGGCTCGATACGATCGAAACGGGTGCGGCCATCAGTATCTTGATGGAAGCGGGCCGTATGAAATGGGGCGACGTCCAATCGATGAAGGCACTCTTTCAGGAGATCTCCGACGGAACAGAGCTCGGACGCGCGATCGGAGGCGGCGCCGTCGCAACGGGCCAGCTGACGGGACACGATCGCATTCCCGTCGTCAAGGGCCAGGCGATCGCGGCCTGGGATCCTCGGCCGCTCAAGGCAGCGGGCGTGACCTACGCATCGAGTGCAATGGGGGCCGATCATACCGCCGGCCTCGTCCTCGAACCCGGGGTCCCGCTGGAAGACTGCGCGCGCAGATCCCAGGAAGAACAGCTCGTGAGCGCGATCTGCGACGGATCCGGTTTCTGCGAATTCCTGGGCGCTTCCCCCGACGAGATCCGCGCACTCTACGGATTCTTCCTCGGCCGGGAGGTCAGCCGTGACGAGATCGCGGATCTCGGCTGGCAGACGCTCGAAGACGAGTGGGAATTCAATCGGCGGGCGGGATTCACGGAAGCGGACGATGTTCTCCCTGAATGCATGCGAACCGACCCGGTCGGCCCCGGGAAGGAAGTCTTCGACGTTCCCGCAGAGGTGATCGCCGACGCGAAGGTCCGAAAGAAACTGGGCCCGGCCTTCTTCCAGAAGGGGGCAACCGGGTAGACCGCCGATCGCAGAGCGCACTCGCGGCCACGATCGGATCGCGGGCGGCTCCACAGCCCCCTCCCCTATCCGGGGATCGGCGGATGGCCCCAATGGGTTCCGAGCGCGACCTCGACACTCTGGCGACGGGGCTCGCGAGTCGCATCGAAGAGATCTCCGTCTGTAAAATGTTCCAGCGTGTGCCCCCAGGGATCTTTCCAGTAGTCAAAGATATGCGAGCCCAGAATATGCCGCCCGACACCGGCATGATGATCGTGACCGGCCTCCTCGAGATGGCCATGCCCAGTCATGATGGCGTCGAAATCTTCCACCTCGAAGGCGGCGTGGTCGAATCCGATCGGGCCTATCCCGAGACAAAGAAACGTGTGGTGATCAGCGGGAATTGAACCGCGATCACATCGCATGAACGCAGTCACGAGATTGTCCTCCGCTCCGAGAAAAATTTCATCGGAGAAGAGAAACCCGAATCGATCCTGATACCAGGCTGCGCTCGTCGAAAAATCCGACACGTGGACGACCGCGTGGCCGAGGCGCCGCACTCGCGCCGGCCCCTTCGGCACCCGCTGCATTTCATGAATACGCGGACAATCGCCGCCGCTATTGAGCGGAAGGGCCCGCTCCGTCTCCAGCGCTTCGGCCGGCTCACGACCATGAACGATCTCGACCGAGAACCCATCCGGGTCGACGAAATGTACGCAAGCACCACCACCGGGGGATTTCAGGTCTTCGATCGACGAAGCGCCTTCCAGACGACTCGCGCGCTCGAGGTCGTCGGCTCGCTCGACAGAGAATCCGACGCCGCGATAGCCCGCCTCCCCGTGGACCGTCTGGTGGATCCAGGGATCGCGATCCGACCCACGCATATAGAGCGCATCATCCTCCGTGGGAACACGGACAAGGCCGAAATCGGTGAGAAATCGTTCCATCCTCACGAGATCCGGCGCAGCAAATCGAATGAATGCGATTTCCGAAACCTTGACCATGGAATCCTCCCGGGGTCACAGCCATGTTATACAATCGAATAAATTTGAATACAAGCAGTCGCCAGCCTGGATTCGGGCCCTCCGAACTCGGTGTCGGGAAAGCGGCGCAGTCGGCATTCTCGGGCATCCTGCCACGATCAGCCGGTCCGAGGCCCACCTGCCCGTCATTTTCACCAGTCGGAGCTAGGCGAGCTCGATCTCCGGATGCCGTGCTGCGAGCATGCGATCGACTCCGGCTTGCCACGGCACCTCGCATGCGCCCGCCAGGCCAATTCGTCTACTGGGATCGAGCCAGTACTGGTGAATCCCATCGGGGCTCGCTTCGACCTTCGCCTCGCGACCAATCCGCTTGGCGATATAGGCGGCGAGATCCGGGACAGGAACCCCCTCGTCCCCACCCCAATTCGAGATCGTCGCGGGAACGGAAGCGGCTTCGAGCAGACCCGGAGTCTGGGCAAAGATATCTTCTTCGTGAATCGGGCTCAGTACATCCCCCTGCCCGCGCGGCAGGACGGGAATCGCTACACCCCCGAGAATCATGTCGACAACCATCGACGGGAACCCGCCATTATCCCCATAGGCCGCGTTCATGCGTGCGATCGTCGTCGGCAGCCCGAACTCCTGGGCCGCGAATTTGGCGACGGCTTCCTGGGAAATCTTGGAGATGCAATAGGTCGGCGCGTAGGGCTGGAGGGTTCCGCCGATCGGATCCGTCTCGACGACGGCCTTTGAATAGTCACGCGGCGCTGCGTAGACGCCACAGGTCGACATCATCAGACACGCCCTGGCGTTCCGGAAACGCGACATCACGTGCCCCGTCCCCACGGCGTTCACCTCGATCGAGGCATCGAAGTCCTCGCCCGGCACGATCACGGCCGCCAGGTGGAGGACATAATCGAAATCCTCCGGCGTCTTCGACCAGTCGGGCTTCGAGAGGTCGACGACGGCGGTCTTGATCCCGACCTCCTCGCAGCGCTGACGCGTCGAGGCATCACTGAAACGAGCGACCCCGAAAACCTCGTTGTCCAGCGCGAGGCGCTCCGCGAGCGGAAACGCAATCTGTCCCGCCGGCCCCGTCACCAGAATCCGCTTGCCCTCGATCTTGCCCATTTCTCTGCCTCGCTGTCTTGTGGGAAGCCCGGATCCTAGACGCACAACGCAGGCCCCGCACGCACCCTCGGTGGTGGGCCCGGTCACCACGAGCCGAAGAGAAGTTCCCGGGCGTGGCGAACACTGCTTGCGACCCGGAAGCCGGTCAGCCACGCTCCAGCCCCGATGAACTCCGCAGCGCGTTTCCGAAAGCCGCACCATGAACTTTCCGCTCGGCGAAGCCGACCCACCCCGGCCCGCGCCTCGACCACGTTCGCCACCTGATGGAACCCGTCACTCAGGCGCTCCTCGGAGCGGCCACGGCGGAACTCGTCGCCGGTCGAGCGCTGCGCGGACGTGCGCTCGGTTGGGGGGCCGTCGTCGGAATGTCCCCCGATCTGGACGTGCTCCTCGGCGGACTCCACAACGGCTATGGAGAGTGGCTCTACCATCGCGGGACGACACACTCTCTGTGGTTCGGCTTCGTCCTGGGGCCGCTGCTCGGCTGGCTCCTCTGGCGATGGCGCGACGGGCGTACCGACGCCTCCGTCACCACCCTGCCCGCCTGGATCAAGCTCGCGATCGTCGCGCTCGTCACCCACCCGCTGCTCGACGGTTTCACGCCCTATGGCACCCAACTCTTCGCGCCCTTCGTGCGCGAGCGCTTCGCCTGGAATGGCGTCGCGATCGTCGATCCCTTCTATTCCATCGTTCTCGGCGCTGGGGTCGCTTGCGCCGCCATTCGGACCTGGCCGGAAACCAGGCGCCGCGGGGCGCTCGTCGCCGGATTGATCCTCTCGACCGGTTACCTGATCGCGGGGCTGGGCATCAGTCGCTGGGTCGAAAACGATCTGCGCGATGCGCTCGCGGTCGCTGTTCGATCTCAGGGGGGCGGCGCGATCGAACGCGTCCGCGCCTATCCCACGATCTTCCAGCCTTGGCTGCGCAGCTTCGTCGTTCGGGCGCCGGATGCGATCTTTGTCGGGCTCCACAGCTGGAGGGAGGCGGGCTGCCCCGCCTGGCAGGCACACAGCCGACCTGCCCCGAGTCCGATGATCCGATCCCTCACCTCCAGCTGGGAGGGGCAGCTCCTCAACTGGTTCGCCGATGGCGATACCGCCACCTTCGTCCACGCGGAAGCGAACGGCGTGAACCGCATCAGAATCGAGGATGTCCGGTATGGCTGGGCGAGCCCCAACGCGCGGGGAATGTGGGGGCTCGAAGCACGCGTCGACCCGAGCGGCCAGATCCTGGGTGGCGTTCATCGACTCACCCGCGTCTCTTTCGACTCGGACGACCTCGCCAGAATCGGGCGGCTCCTGCTGGGCGAACTTCCCGCAGCTGGGGCGGGCTGGCAGCGCCCTTCGAATTGCTCGCCGATTTCGAGATAGACTCCCACCGTGACAGAGATCTTCATCGACGGCGACGCCTGCCCTGTCAAGGACGAGGTCTACGCGATCTCGTCCCGGCTCGGCCTCGCCGTGGTCGTCGTCGCCAACCAACGAATCAATATTCCGCGGGACCTCGGCGTCGAAATGGTCGTCGTCGAGAAGGGGCCGGACGCCGCCGACGACTGGATCGCGGAGGAGATCCGAGCCAATGACGTCGTCATTACGGCGGATATCCCCCTGGCGGCGCGTTGTCTCGAGGTCGGTGCCTATGCCCTGGGCACGAACGGGCGCGAGTTCACCCTCGATTCGATCGGTGGCGCCCTCGCCACCCGTGAAATCAAAGCCTCGATTCGCGAGACCGGCATCCTGACTGGAGGCCCCCCGCCGATGACCGCACGCGATCGATCTCGCTTCTCAAACGAGCTCGACCGGATCGTCCATCGCGCGCTGCGCGGCTGACGCTCTCCGCTCCCACCCGATCCCCTGGCGTTCACCCGCGATGAGGGGGGCGAACCGTCAAGACCGGACAACACGCATGCTGCACGATTCGCTGCGCGGTCCGCCCGAGCAATGCATTCATGAGCGCTGAACGACCGTGCGTACTCAGCATGATCAGATCGCTCCCGCGCTCCTGCGCGAGTTCTGTGATCGCTTCGACGGCGCCTCCGTCCAGGACCCGGGTCTCGACTTCGAAGCCCTGCGCCCGAAGGCGCTGGGCCATCGGCTCGAGTCGCTGCTCGAGCTCCTGCCGACGCACGTCGGGTTGATTCCACTGCGCGAGCTGCTCGTGCTGGATCGCCTCGAGATAGGGCGGGGATGAGTCCGCGAATGCAAGTAGAACACGCGGCGGGGCCACGTCGGAATAGAGTGCGAGCAGAGCCTCTGCCGCGACATCGGCACCCGGCGAGAGATCCGTCGGAAGGATCACCTCACGAAATGAATCCGTCGGCTCGCGATCGTTCGGGTGAACGGTCAGGACGGGGCACGCCGCCCGACGGACGACATATTCGGCCGTACTGCCGAAAACGAGGTGCTTGAAGCCGGTCAGCCCCCGGGTCCCGACGACGATCAGATCAGCTTCCTCCTTGACCGCCCTCTCGACGATCAGGGGTCCGCACGGACCCCTGTCGAGGCGGGTGTCGATCTGGATCCCCGACTCCTCGATCGAAGCCGCCCGATCCGCGAGTCGTTCGAAGGCGAGCTGCTGGATATTTCTCTCGTTCTCCGACAGCGCCACGGGCATCGGATAGGGGTCCGCCGGAAGTGGCTCGACGATATGCCCCAATACGAGTCGCGCCTCGTGTCTGCGTGCCAGACTCGAGGCGTGCCGAATCGCAAGGTCCGCGGTCTCTGAAAAGTCGGTCGCGCAAAAGACGGTCGCAACCACGCGTTGGTCTGATTTGCCCATGAGATACCTCTTTCCCTCACTCGATTCTCGTCGCCCTCCCCGGGCGTCACGGAGCACGCAAAGCGCTCCCACCGATTTCCACGCCCGGCTATCGAAGAGGTTTGACTGCATGCCCCGTGCCACCCGCCAACGGACCCTGATCGACCGCCGCATCCGTGTGTAGGCCGCGCGACGACACCGCACCTCAAGATGAGGTCGAGCGACACCGACTTCTTCCAGCCCTCGGCTTGCCCCTCCTCGTCGTCGACACAAGAACGGATTCTCTTCGGCACATATTCTGCAGTTCCAAGATCATCCCGACGCCGACAAGGCCCGTCCAAGGTGGGCGTCGGTGGTACAGACCCGACGAGAAGGAGGCCCCCAATGTCCTACTCACGTCCCATGGCCGATCGCGAAAAGGCCCTCGAAGAAGCGTTCTTTCGCAAGGAAAGTCGGCGTCTTCTCACCGCCATGCGCACGCGTGATACTCGCCACGCTCAATTCGAGGCGCTATCGAAAGTGCTCGGACTTCGCGACGCCCGCATCATCGACCCACTCCTCGACCTCGGGCTCAAGGAGGAGAGCGTGACCGCGCTGGTCATGACCCCCCTCATCGCGGTCGCGTGGGCGGATCGAACCCTCGACAGAGAAGAGTGCCGCTGCCTCCTCGAAGCCGAAAAGGATTTCGGAATCGATCCGGAAAGCGAGGCGGGCCAATTGCTCGCAGTCTGGTTGGATCATCGCCCGCACTCAAGCCTGATGGACGCTTGGTTCTCCTACGTGTCGGAATTATGCACGGTCCTCGAACCCACGGAACGGGCTCGCCTGCGCGACGACATCGTCAGTTGGTCCTGGCGAATCGCACATCTGGTCGAAAAATCGCTTCTTCGCGGTGGAGCGCCAACTTCCTCGGAGCGAGCCGTCTTCGCTCGCATCGAGGAGGCGTTTCGAAGCGAGGGCGATCATGACTCGAAGGAGAAATCCGGAGTCCTGGATCAGGCCATCTCGTCGATGTCGTAGCTCACGCCAGGCCAGCGCCGCCCGTGGGCTCGGCGATCAGCCTGTGTATGGCCGGTCTCGCTCCGCGGGATCGCGAATCAGATCCCCAGTTCGCTCAGCGAATGGCTGATGCGTCCGATGATATGTACGGCCTGCGGGTGATCGATCTCCACTTGCTGAATCAGATGGCGGAGTCGCTCGATCCAGGATTCATCGACGGAATCGTCGGCCTCGATCCAACTTTCGATCTCGTCGTGGAGGCGACGAAGGTCCGGGAGTGCCACCGCCTGCTCGTCGTTCGATGCTCGCTCGTGAAGGAGAGCGATCAGCTCCCCCACGCGCTCGCTCAGGGCATTCGATTCGTTCTGGGGCTTCGAGTCGTCGGAGTCGGACATCAATACCTCTCGCCTCGAGAAATCATCTCAGACAAATGGGCGCTTCGCCATCGGCCGCGCTTGGACGAACCGGAACAAGGCCCCCGCGGCGATGATAGAAGACCGTTCCTCTGCCAACGAGAAAGCCGCGCTGATTCAGCTTAAACGCGATGATTCGCTCCCTGAAACGCTCTCGGTCGTCCACCGGCTTCCAGGCAGTGGCAAACGATCACAATCGGGAAATCTCGCCTCGCCAAAGCGGCTCTCCGTGGCGGCTGAAGCTCTCCCGATCGGCATGCTAGTTGCAGTCCCTTCAAAGAGAATGATGGAGTCATTCTCAGTGAAGGGCGGTGAGCATGAGATGCCAGCCAGTCGATGCAGGCACGAGTGGGTGGAGGCTTCGAGCGATCCTCCTCGCCGTCGTCCTCCTCATGAATGGCAACGTCGCCACCGAAACGCAAGAGGTCATCGCGCCGCGGCCGACGATGCGGATCGTCTTCGATGAAATCAAGGTGCTCGGATTCGGGGGGGACGTCGGGGGAGCACCTGCCCTCGGATGTCTGGACGAACCCGAAGGAGCTCCGCGAATTGATCGGGGTCGCATCGCCAGCGTCTCCACCTCCGGCGCCATGATCTGAAGCTTCGAACCTTTCGAGAGACCGAACGACCCCAGAAGGAGGATGACATGAAGATCGAAACTGTTCTCGCCGCGACGGACTTCTCGGAAGCGGCCGGCAAAGCCATGAAGATCGCCAGCGACCTAGCGCGCCATTTCGAAGCCGAACTGGTCGTCGTCCACGCCTATAACGTAGAGATCCCGATCGCTTCACCAATGGTGGAGGGAGGCTATATCCTGCCCAGCGGATTCTTCGAACAGATCTCCAAGCAGGCCACGCTCCAGGTCGAAGAAGCCGCCAACCAGATCGTCGAACGAGGTGTCTCCGCGACGGGAATCGCGATCGACGAACCCGCGGCCCTCGCGATTGTAGACGAAGCCCAGCGCCGGTCGGCAGATATCATCGTGATGGGGACGCGCGGTCTCACAGGCCTGAAGCACATCGCATTGGGAAGCGTGGCCGACAAGGTCGTGCGAACCGCTCATTGCCCTGTTCTGACCGTCGGCGAGAACTCGTAGCCGTCGAGCGACACGGCATCAGATCCTTCTCGGAGTCCCGAAGGGCTGCGAAAATCTGAAGCTGCTGGCCATCCCGCGAAGCCATCATCGCGCTCGAGGTCGAGGTCGAGGCCTTCTGACAGGATCCCCATCCGGTCCTCTCCCGGATCCGCGATCGGCCGCAATCACCTCGATGCGACCGGGTCCATCAATGCGATCTTGGAAGAGAGGCGTGCAGCGCGAGCTTCAGCCGTCCACCTTCCCGAATGCGCTCATCGTCTCTTCGACATCGAGGCAGTTCACGAGAATCTGATGGTCGAGACCCGCGTCCCGGTGAACGTGGATTTCGGCGTAATCTGCGCTTCGCGTCATCTTCGAGAAGGACTCGAAGGAGGGGTATCGCATGAGACCCACCCAATCCCACCGAAGATCACCATCGCCAATCAGCTGCGTATTCGTCTTTGCGCCGAAGACGAGACCGCCGCCGAAGCCCTCGATGATTTTCTGAACGGCCGCACCATAGATCATGTAGGCCTCTTCTCCGGTCAGATCCGTCTCGCGCCCATCTTCGTAGATCGCTCGATCACGAAATTTCAGTAGATTGAGCATATAGAGCGAGCCTTCGGGCTTTTTCTCGATGAACTCCTCGAGCTGTTCCGGTCGGGGCTGGCGGGCGGGCATCTCGGTCTCCTTCTTGCTCAGCCGCGCCCTCACGACAGGGATTCGGGCCCACGGGTCAGCGGCGGAGGGGGTGGACTGTCCAAAAGGCGGGGAGCCCCGCCTCCGGCGCGGGCATCCTATCAGATCCCAGGAAGCCCCTCGGCCCCTCTGACCGATACTCGCCGCAGATTCCATCCGTTGCGATAGATTTCCACGATGACGTTCAAGACCCCGATCTGTGATCTCTTCGAAATCGATGTCCCGATCTTCCTGGCTGGTATGGGCGGTGTCGCCTATGCCGAAGTCTGCGCCGCGGTTTCCGAGGCGGGCGGCTACGGCACCCTGGGCATGGCCGCAGAAACACCCGAGGGCATCCGTACTGAAATGCGCAGAGTCCGCGAGCGAACCGACAAGCCCTTCGGCGTCGACCTTTTGGCGGCTCTCCCGGAACAGATGATGGAGGCCATCGACATCATCATCGAAGAAGGCGCCTCTGCCTTCATCGCTGGACTCGGCGTTCCGGGTCCCGTCGTCCAAGAATGCCACGATGCCGGCGTTCTCGTGATGAGCATGTGCGGCAAGGTGAGCCATGCGGTCGCCGCCCAGGAGGCCGGATGCGATGTCGTCGTTGCCCAGGGAACCGAGGCCGGCGGCCACACGGGGCGCGTCGCTGGAATGGCGCTGATCCCCCAGATCGTCGACGCCGTCGAAATTCCCGTGCTCGGCGCGGGAAGCATCATCGATGGTCGAGGCTTGGCTGCTTGCCTCGCCTTCGGCGCCCAGGGCGTCTGGATGGGCACTCGATTCGTCGCTTCCCACGAAGCCCGTGCCGCCGAAACCTACAAGAAGAGAATCGGGGAGATCGCCAGCGACGAGACTCTGATCACGCGCTGCTATTCGGGAAAGAGCATGCGCGTGATTGCCAACCCCTACGCAGAAGAGCGCGAGCGGAATCCGGATTCGATCCTGCGCTTCCCGGAACAGATGTATGCCTCGATGCAGGAAGGTACGATGGCGGCGCTCGGTGGGGCAACGGAAGACATCGATCCCGACCGCCACGCCATGCCCTGTGGTCAGGGCGCGGGGGGGATCGACGATATCCTTTCCTGTCGCGAGATCGTCGACAAGACCATCGCCGAGGCTCAGCAGGTCATCTCCCGACTCGGCCCCTACAGCGTCTGAGTACGTGTGGGGAGCTCTTCTTCAGCGTTCTCGTGCCGGGGTTCGCAGCCTCGACGCGCGCCCGCAGGCGCGCGATGATCCGGCGATGGAACTCGATTTCGCGTCTGCCTGGGAGGCGATCTCCGACGAGATCCCCGAATCCGATGCCCTCATCAGCGGAGAGATCCGCCGAAGCTGGGGCGCCTACGAAGATCGCGCCGCAAGAATCTCAGCGGCGCTCCTGGCCGCAGATCTTCCCGTCGGGGCCAACGTCGGCCTCGCCCTCTACAACGGACCGGAATACTCGGAAGCGCAATTCGCCGCTTTCAAGCAGCGCGTCACGCCCTTCAACGTCAACTTCCGCTACGCCGCCAAGGAGCTTCTCTCGCTTCTCGAGGACGCGGATGCGGCCGCGCTCTTCTTCGATTCGACCCTGGTCGAGGCCATCGACGAAATACGCGGCAACCTGCCCAAACTGCGACTCCTCGTTCAGGTGGGCGGCGCCACGATTCCCGACTGGGCCGAAAGCTACGAGGCGCTGATCGGGCGGCATGCTCCCGCGCCGCGGATCAAACGCTCGCCAAACGATCTCTGGATGCTCTTCACGGGGGGGACGACGGGAAACCCGAAAGGTGTGATGTGGCCCCACGCGAGCATGATCCAGACGATGAAGGCGACCTATGCCGGACTCAAGCAGAGCGTGCCCCGGAATCTCGCAGAACTCCTCGAGTCCGTCCGCCAGATCGCCGCGAGCGGTCGTGTCACCCGCCAGCTTGCCGCCGCCCCCCTCATGCACGGCACCTCCGGCATCGCTGCGCTCACAACACATCTGACGGGCGGTGCGATCATCACCCTCGAGGAACGATCCTTCTCCGGCGACGCACTCTTCTCCAGCGTCGAGCGATACGGCGCGACCCATCTCACGATCGTGGGCGACGCATTCAGCCGTCCCATGCTCGAGGCCCTCGAATCGGCTCGGGACCGCGGGGAGCCCTACGACCTCTCCTCGATCTTTCTGGTGCTCTCCTCGGGCGTCATGTGGAGCGCGCCGATCAAGCAGGCGCTCCTCTCCTTCAATCCTCGCATGCGTCTAATGGATTCCCTCGGCTCCTCCGAGGGCGTGGGTTTCGCCGCCAAGCTCGAAAGCGATCCGAACGAGGCAACGACCGCGCGTTTCAACCTCGGCGAATTCACCAAGGTCATCGACGAAGACGGCAAGGAAGTCGCTCCGGGATCCGGTGAACGAGGGCGGCTCGCGCTCGGCGGGCCCCTCCCGATCGGCTACTACAAGGATCCCGAAAAAAGCCAGGAGACGTGGCCAACGATCGACGGGCGGCGCTATTCGATCCCCGGCGACTTTGCGACCGTCGAAGCGGATGGGACGATCACCCTGCTCGGACGAGGGTCAGCCTGTATCAACTCGGGCGGCGAAAAGATCTATCCCGAAGAAGTCGAAGAGGCCCTCAAACTCCACGAGGCGGTCTCGGATTGCAATGTCGTCGGAGTCGCCGACAAACGCTGGGGGCAGGCCATTACGGCCGTCGTCCAACTCGCAGATCTCGGAGTCGAGGACGCAACACTGATCCAGTCCGTCAAAGAGAACCTGGCGGGCTACAAGGCGCCTAAACACATCGTTCGCGTCGACCGTCTGGAGCGGCAGGCCAATGGCAAGTCGGATTACCGTTGGGCGGCGCGGATCGCCGAAGAGGCTCTCGGCAGCTGACCACTCTTCCCTCACCCCTACCCCCAACCTCGCACCCCAAACACGAATTGCTCGAATCGGAGGATCACCATGGGAGAACTCGACGGACGCGTCGTCCTCGTCACCGGCGCCAGCCGCGGGATCGGAGCCGCCATCGCCAAGCGATTCGCCGCCGAGGGCGCCCGGGTCGCGATCACGGCCCGAACCCTCGATCAACACGCCCACCTCGTGGGCAGCCTTTCAGAAACCGCGGCCATCATCGAAGCCGCCGGAGGAAAAGTCGCCCCAATCGTCGGCGATCTCGCGGATTCGACCTGCCTCGAAGATCTCGTGAAGCAAGCCGAGTCGGAACTCGGCCCGATCGAGGTACTCGTGAACAACGCCGCGGCCGCATTCTATCTCCCATTCACGGAGACGAGCGAAAAACGCTTTCGCGTCGCCAATGACATCAACTTCTTCGCCCCCTGGCGCCTCTCTCAACTCGTCGTACCGGGCATGCGGGAACGTGGCGAAGGATGGATCCTGAATATCTCGTCGGCGACGTCCTATTGGCCGAAACAGCCCTTCCAGGATTTTGACGCGACCTCGATCCTCTATGGCTCGACGAAAGCGGCCCTCGAGCGTTTTACAACGGGACTCGCCGCCGCGCTGGCCAAAGAAGGAATCTGGGTGAACTCGATGGCGCCACTTGGCGCGGTCCCGACGGAGGGGACGGAGGCACTCGGCATCGTTCCAGAGGAGGCCCTGGCCATCGCGGAGAGTCGAGAGGCGATGGCCGAAGCATCACTTGCGTTATGTGTCACTCGAGACCCTGCAATGAATGGCCGGATCACCTTCTGCACACCCATCCTCGATGAACTCGCGCGCAAGATCTTCACCGTCGATGGAAAGACCGAGCTCGCCGGGCCGCGCGAGAATCAGGCGGTCGCGTTTCGCTAGAAGCCCTTGCGATCGGGTTCGAAACCGGAGGTCGAGTCGCCTGGTTCCGCGGCGCTGGGAAGGCGCCAGCCGTGGATGAGGACGAAGCCGACCGGAACCAGGATGAGCGTAACGAGTGTCGCCGTCACGACGCCCCCCACCATCGGCGCCGCGATGCGCCGCATGGTTTCCGAGCCGGTCCCCGCTCCCCACATGATCGGAAGAAGCCCGATGACATCGGAAGCGACGGTCATGAGCAGGGGTCTCGCCCGGTCTGTGGCGCCCTCGAGGGTGGTCTTCCAGAGGTCTTCGACGCATCGCAGGGTGCCCGCCTCGATGGCCCGGTCGCGCGCCCGGTTCAAAAAGAGCAGCATGATGACCGCGGTTTCGGCAGTGAGGCCGGTCAGCGCCAGGAAGCCCGCTCCCACGGCCACGCTGAAATCGTATTCGAGTGCCCAGAGGAGAAAGAGTCCGCCGACGAGGGAAAAGGGGATTGCTCCGATCACGAGCAGCGTATCCGAGGCCCTCCTGAAATGGATGAAGAGAAGCAGGAAGATGATGCCGAGCGTCAGCGGCACGATCAGCGCAAGCCGATTCCGCGCGCGCTCGAGGGCCTCGTATTCACCACTCCACTGCAGGCCATAGCCAGTAGGGAGGTCGATTCGCTGCGCGATCGCCTCGCGGGCGTTTCGCACATAGGTTCCGACGTCCATCCCATCGAGATCGACATAGACCCAGGCGTTGGGTCTCGCATTTTCCGTCTTGATTGCCGGGGGGCCTTTGGAATAGCTCAGGGTGGCGAGCTGCTCGAGGGGCACCCGCACGCCCGTTGGGGATTCGACCAGAACGCGACGCAGTGAAGAAATGTCGTCGCGAAGTTCCCGGCTATAGCGAAGGTTGATCGGATAGCGTTCCAGACCCTCGACGGTCTGGCTGATATTCATTCCACCGATCGCGGTCTGGATCACGGACTGAACATCGGCCACCGTCAGGCCGTAGCGAGCGATCCTCTCGCGTTCGATTTCGATATCAAGATAATTCCCTCCGACGACCCGCTCGGAATACACGCTCAGGGTCCCGGGCACATCACGCAACACTGCCTCGATCCGCTCGCCGATATCCCCGAGAACGGCGAGCTTCGGCCCTGTGATCTTGATCCCGACCGGTGTCTTGATGCCGGTGGAGAGCATGTCGAGGCGAGTCTTGATCGGCATCGTCCAGGCGTTGGTGAGTCCCGGAAGGCGAATCCGGTCATCGAGCTCTGCGATCAGCTTCTGGGTTGTCATTCCCGGTCGCCACTGGCTCCGAGGCTTCAGCGTGATCGTGGTCTCGATCATCGAGAGCGGTGCAGGATCCGTCGCGGTTTCCGCGCGTCCGACCTTGCCGAATACGCGTTCGACCTCCGGCGTCGTCGCAATGATCCGATCGGTTTGCTGAAGGAGCTCCCGAGCTTTGGTGATCGAGATCCCGGGGAGAGTCGTCGGCATATAGAGTAGGTCCCCCTCGTCGAGCGGGGGCATGAACTCGGAGCCAATGCGGATGAAGGGATAGGCACTCGATAGCAGCAGCAGCAGAGCCACAGCGAGAACCGCGAAGCGATGCCTGAAAGATGCCGCGAGAATTGGCCGGACCGCCCAGAGGGTCAACCGGTTGAGCGGGTTTCGATCCTCCCGAGGAATCCTTCCCCGAACGAGCCAGATCATCAGAGCCGGCACGACCGTGACCGAAAGAAGAGCCGCCCCCGCCATCGCGTAGGTCTTCGTGAAAGCGAGGGGCTTGAAGAGCCTCCCTTCTTGCGCCTCGAGGGCGAAGATCGGAAGGAAGGAGGCGGTCACGATCAAGAGCGAAAAGAAGAGCGAAGGACCCACTTCGACCGCGGACTCGATGAGTACCTCTCGCCGGGATTTCGATCCGGGGTCACGCTCGAGATGTTGATGTGCATTCTCGACCATCACGATTCCCGCATCGATCATGGTCCCGATGGCGATCGCGATTCCGCCCAACGACATGATGTTGGCGTTGATGCCCTGGTGGTACATCACAATGAACGAGAAGAGGATGCCGAGCGGTAAGAGGAAGATCGCGACGAGGGCGCTGCGAAAATGCATCAGGAAAGCGAAACAGATGAGCGCGACGATGAGCCCTTGCTGGAGAAGTTTTGTCTCCAGATTCTCGACGGCGCGCTCGATGAGCGGGGCGCGATCATAGGTCGTGACGATCTCGACACCGGGCGGAAGGTTCTCGGCCAACTCGGCGAGCTTCGCCTTGACGTTCCGGATCGTCTCGAGCGCGTTCTCGCCGAAGCGCATGATGACCACACCTGCAGCCACTTCACCTTCACCATCCAGATCCGTCAGACCTCGGCGGAGCTCCGGCCCGAGCGAGATGACCGCGACATTACGAAGCAGAATGGGCGTGCCCGATTCGCTCGCGCCGACCGCAACCTGTTCGAGGTCTTCGATGGAGCTGAGATAGCCCCGTCCCCGAACCATGAACTCTGTTTCGGCTTGTTCCAGCAATTTCCCGCCCACGTCACTATTGCTGCGCACGATCGCCCGGCGAACGTCGGCGAGCGAAAGCTCGTATGCTGAGAGCTGATTCGGATCGACCTCGACCTGATACTGGCGAACATGTCCGCCGACGCTGGCCACCTCTGCCACGCCCGGAACCGTCTGGAGTTCGTATCGCAGATACCAATCCTGAATCGAGCGAAGTTCGGCGAGATCATGATTTCCGGTGCGATCGATAAGGGCGTACTCGTAGACCCAGCCCACCCCCGTCGCGTCCGGCCCAAGGGTTGGGGTGATGCCGGCAGGCAGTCGACTGGACACGAAATTGAGCGCTTCGAGGACTCGACTTCTCGCCCAATAGAGATCCGTCCCATCCTCGAAAAGGACGTAGACGAAGGAGATTCCGAAAAAGGAATAGCCGCGAACGACCTTCGAATAGGGTACGCCGAGCATCGCCGTCGAGAGTGGATAGGTCACCTGATCTTCGACGACCTGCGGTGCCTGACCCGGGTACTCCGTGAAGACGATCACCTGAACATCCGACAGGTCCGGAATCGCATCGAGCGGAATATTCACGACCGCATAGACGCCCCACGCGACCAGACCTGCGATTCCGAGGGCGACCAGAGTGGGATTTCTGGCGGAGCCCTCGACGATTCGTCGGAGCATGCCCCTACTCCTCTTCCATCGGTATCGGGTGCCCCGCATGGGAAGAGGGCGACTCGGATTCTGGCCGCTCCATCTTGCTCTGGACCGCGGGTTTGGTCGGCCGCTGCGGCGCTGCCTCCTCCTGGACGGGCAGAAATTTCTTCCTCGCTTCCTGTAGGTTGCTCTCGCTGTCGATCAGGAATTGGCTCGAAACGACCACGAGTTCGCCCTCCTCGAGGCCCGAACGCACCTCGAGCCAGCCGTCCGCCGTGTCGAGGCCGAGTTGGATATCACGGGGTTCGAAGCGCCCCTCGCCGAGGGAGACGACTGCCACTGCTCGGGTGCCCGAGCGAATCACGGCGCTGCTCGGAATCGCGAGTGCACCGGGGCGAGGCGCCCCGGCGATGACCGTGTTGCCGAACATTTCGGGCTTGAGAATTCCGGCGGAATTGTCGAGTTCGAGACGCACTTGCGCAGTGTGCGTCTTGGGGTCGAGGAATGGGGCGATATAGGTGAGTTCGCCTCGCATCGGCTCACCCGCTAGATAGCTGAGTTCGACCGTGGCTTCCTGGCCGACTGCGAGCCAGGGCAGCTCGAACTCGTAGACATCTGCCAGGACCCAGACCTTGGAGAGGTCGGCGATCGTGTAGAGATTCGAATTCGGTTTCACCTCCATGCCCGAGCGCACGCCGAGTCCGAGAACGACCCCCGACTCCGGCGCGTAGAGCGTGAGGGTTCTCTTGACTTCACCGGTACGCAGCAATCGTTCGATGTCGCGCTCCGGAACGTCCCACAACGCGAGACGGCGCTTGGCTGCAGAAAAGAGCGACTCCCCGCCACCCCGAACATCTTCGAAAGGGCTCTCTTCCGTCGCCTTCCGATAACGCGCCGCGAGTAGAAGCTCTTCTTGAGTGGCGACGAGTTCGGGCGAGTAGATCTCGAGAAGCGGCTCGCCGCGTTCGACCTCCTGTCCCACGAAATCCACCAGCAGCTTCTCAACCCAACCCTGAACCTTGGTATGCACATGGGTCACCCGCCGCTCGTCGTACGCGACCCGTCCAACGGCACGAACCGCGCGGAAGAGATCTCTCCGCTCGACGGGCGTGGTGCGCACACCGATATTCTGCACCGTTGCGGAATCGATCACGACCGAACCATCGGCGGCATCGTTGCGACCTCGCGGACATTCCGGAACCAGATCCATCCCCATCGGTGACTTCCCCGGCTTCTCGCGAACGTAGGTCGGATCCATCGGGGCCTTCCAATAGGCTGGTGCAGCGCCCCCCGGACACGGCCCGTCGGCGGAGGATGCGGGATCATCCGGACCGACCGAGCTCCGAGGCGGCATCAGGCCTCGCCCCCACCATCCGGCAAGAAGAGCCAGCGTGAGAGACCCCGTCATCAGCAAGAATCGTTGCCAATTCATCGAAGCTTCTCCCCGGCGGCCGCTTCGAGGGCAGCGAAGGCACGTCGTTTATCCGCGCGCGCGCGAACGAGCCGAAGCTCTGCGCCGAGCAGTCGAACCTGACTGTCGAGCAGACTCAGGAACTCGATCCGACCGACCTCGTAAGCGGACCGGCTCGCCTCGAGCGATTGTCTGGCTTGGGGGACGAGTCCCGTCTCGAGAAGAGCCTCCTCCGAAGACGCCCGGATGAGCTCCGCATGAGCCCGTCGCGTCACTGAAACCAAGCCTGCACGCGCCGCCCTCAGCTCGGCCTGCGAGCGTCGGACATGCGCGTTCCCTTCGGCGACCCGGGCGCGCCACTTGGAACGGTCGACGGGGAGCCTGACCGTGAAACCGGCGGAAAGATAATCATCCCCGTCCACCGGATCTCCCGGGACACTCTTCCGGATGCGATAGCCGATTCCCAGATCGATATCCGGCAGCCCCTCGATCTCGGTCGTTCGCACGCGTGCCCTGGCGGCCTCGACCGCCTTTCGGGCCGCCGCGAGTCGAGCGCTTCGTTCGTCGAGGGCATCGAGCAACGGGATGAGTCGAGGATTTTCGGCCAGGAGCTGAAGCCCCTGCGTCCGCGGAAGCCGGGTGCTTGCCGGCAGGTCGAGCAGCTCGACGAGTCGCGACTCGGCTCGTTCGATGGCCTCTCGCCGACGCAACTGTTCCTGGAGCAGAGCCGTGAGTTCGACCTGGGCGCGAAGCACGTCCTGCTGAAGCCCATCACCCACGCGGTATCTCGATTCGGCCGTCGCCGACAGCTGTCGAAGCAGGCTCACGTTCCGATCGGTGATGTCGAGCGCATGCTGCGTGAATGCGAGTTCGGCCCACGCCATTTCGACAGCGCCGTCGGTCAAGAACCTCTGGTCATCCACGAGGAGTTCGGATGCCTCCGCACCCCGTTTGGCGGCGCTCGTCCGGCTCGAGAGCAGCCCCGGAAAGGGAAGCTTCTGTCTCAGGCCGAGCTGATGGCCTGAAAGAGGTGTCGAATTGAAGTCAAAATCGCCTGTGGGGATATTGCTGGCTTCGTAGGCGATGCGTGGGTCATCGAGCGCACCGGCGTGCGCGATGCGATGGCGCGCCACCGCGGCCACGGCCTTCACCCGTTCGAGCGTCGGATTCGCCTCACGACCTCGTTCGAGGCACCAGGAAAGCGTGAGCCGTTCGGGAACGGATCTCTCGTCCGCCGATGCCCATCCGATCGCAACAAATAATTGGAGTAGAGCGGCCCCGACGGCCGCGCCCTCGATGAATGATCTGCTCATGTCTCCACTCCCGAAATCTCGATCGCGCGACGCAAATGGCCGGCACGACGTGAATGCGCCCGGGGCATCTCGAGGAGAAGCCGCTCGGATCGGGTCCAACTCGCAGCTCCGCCCCCTGGCGTGCCGAGTCGCTCAGAGAGATCGAGGATTCAGAGAAGGAGTGTCGATTTTTGCAGCAGGATATCGGGCGGAGGTAGATCGACATTGAACACGGTCGACGGGGCGCAGGTCGCAGCGACGATATTCCGCTCGGGGCAGAGCGCCGGAGCCATCTCGAGATCAACCTGCGTGAGATTGGAATCGCTCGCCTGGGAAGCGAATGCCTCCGGGGCGAGCGCACACCCGCAGCCCTCGTGGGAAACGGGAGCTTCTACGGGCGGCGAACCCGAACCCTCGTCATGACACGAATGCTGGGCCGCGGTCGCATCCGGTGCGGGGGCCTCAACACAGGCGAGGGCGCAGAGCGGCATCTGCAGCACAAAAAATGCCGTGACCGTCGCTATGAGTCCCGCTCGCCGCTTCATCTACTCCACCCATCCATTTGCGTCGCCGACGCTCACTGATCGGCCGATCCCATCGCTAAGTGGAGACCTTACCAGGGGGGCGTCGGAGATCGCCACAAGAGGGTATTCCGAGGAAAGGGGCCCATCGCGTGGGCCGAATTCCGAGAAGAAGGCCGGAAGGAGGATCGGCTCATGCCTGACCGAAGATCACCGCCCCCGTCGGGACACCCACGCCGCTCGTCACCAGCACGTGCTCGACATCCTCGGGCTGATTGCAGGATTCCCCCCGAATCAGTCGGACGCCCTCAGCGATATTGTTCACGCCGTGCAGGTAGGCCTCCGAGAGAAGGCCACCATGGGTATTATTCGGGAGTGCGCCACCCAGGGTGAGAGAGTCCGCGGTCACGAAATCCTTGGCCTCACCCTTGCCACAGAATCCGAAGGCCTCGAGCTGCATGAGAATCTCGGGGGTGAACGCATCATAGAGACACGCGGCATCGATGTCCTTCGGTCCGAGACCACTCATCTCGTAGACGATCTTTGCGGCCAGCTCCATCTCCGGAAGCGCTGCCAGATCATCGCGATAGAAACTCGTCATCTGCTCTTGGCCTTCGAAGGAGGCCTGGGTCACGGCACGCATGACGGCGGGCTTCTGTTTCATGTCCCTGGCCCGCTCCGGCGTTGTGATCAGGAGCGCACAACCTCCATCGTCTTCCTGGCAGCAGTCGAAGAGCCGGAGCGGCTCACAGATCATGCGCGAGCTCATGTAGTCGTCCATCGTCATGGGCTTGCCGTGCATGGCCGCATTCGGATTTTTCTGCGCGTGCATGCGCTGAGTGATCGCGACATGGGCGAGGTGCTCGGCGGTCGCACCGTATTTTTCCATGTAGAGAGTCGCCTGGAGCGCGATCCAGGAGGCCGGTGTGAGCAGACCGAAGGGCATATACCAGGACCAGTGGATCAGATCGCTCGAGATGAGGCTGCCGGAAACGCCCTGCCCCATCCGCTGTCCCGATCGGCCGTTCAGCGCGCGATAGACGACGACGTTCTTCGCCTGGCCGGTCGCGACAGCCATCGCTGCGTGGGTGATCAGACCGACCGCGGCGCCTCCCCCGTAGTTGACCTGGCTCCAAAAGGTCATATCACCAATGCCGACCGTGCGGGCGACTTCGACCTCATCACTCGAGTCCATCGTATAGGTCACGAGTCCATCGACCTCGCTTGGGTGGATACCCGCGTCGTCGATCGCATTTCGAACGGCTTCGGTGGCGAGCTGGAGCTCGGAGACGCCCGAGTTCTTCGAGTAGGCGGTCTGGCCGATTCCAGCGATGGCGGCTTCGTTATGGAGTGTCGTCGGCATGTCGTGGTTTCTCGTTTCCTTCGGATCTTTCGGGGCCACCCGAATCGGCGGCGATTGCAACTCCGGGTGAGCGAATGCGGCTCAGGGAGAGAGGCTGCGGCAAGGGAAGCGCCGGCGGCTCACGGCAATCGAAGGGAGAAGGTCGCCGTCACGTGATTGCCCCAGGCGTTATTGCCGGCGACCTCCACGTCGGCACATCTCCCTTCGGTGGCGACGACCTTGCCGCGGATCTTGAGAACGTCGCCGGGCATATTCGGTCCACCCAGCTTCGTCCGAACCCGCGTGACGATCGCATCCGGCCCCGCCCAGTCCGTGACGAAACGACTGCAGATCCCCTGAGTCGTCAGGATATTCATGAAAATATCCGGTAAGCCCTGAGCAATCGCCACCGCCTTGTCGTGATGGACAGGTGTATAATCGCGCGAGGCGAGCGCGCCGCCGGCCACGATCGTTGCCGTCGTCTGGAGATCGAGGGAGGGCAGCTCCTGCCCGATCTCGAGTTCACTCGCGGAAAATGTCTTCTGCATGATCTATCTCGTTCCTGCCCAACCGACTGATTGCCTGCGAAGATCGACGCGCGTGCTCAGAGGGGCTTGAAGAAGGGGATCTTGAATCCGTCCTCGTCTTCCTGGATGACGGCCTCGACGGCCATGCCGATCTTCACATCTTCGGGCTTGCAATCGATCAGCGTCGAGGCCATCCGCTCGCCCTCTTCGAGGTCTACGATGACCGAGATCATCGGGTACTCATAGCCCGGGAATTGCGGATAGTGGATCACCGTGAATGTATGGACCGTCGCCCGACCGCTTGCGTCGATCGAGTCGAAGCGCTGCTCACCACAGGCGTCGCACATCGGGCGCGGGGGGTGGCGCAATTTCTGGCAACCGGTGCAGCGCTGGATCGGAATCACGCCGTCTTCGGCGACACGCGTCCACCACCAGCCATTGTCGTGGCCCATCGGCGGTTTGATTCGCGACGGTTTCTGGACAACCGCCGCCTCGCCACCGCCTTCGGAGGACACCGGCTGCGGATTCGCCGGTTTGAAGCGCAGAACGCGGAAGCTCATCGATCCCAGGTCTTCGCCATCCTGGTTCTCGAAGACCGTCTTCGTCGTGATGAAATACCCGATACCCGCCCCGGTCGCCTTCTCTTCGGAGATCTCGTCGATCACCGTCAGCGACTTCACGCGCTCTCCGAGCTTCAGGTAGCGGGTGTAGTTTTCTTCGGTATTCGTGCCGAGCACGCCCGTGTAGCCGTTATCCGCGAGCAGCTTATGGAGACGCTGCTGCTCGTTCTTCGGCTCGTCGTACCCCTCGTGCATCTCCCAGCCCTCCATGATCCAGGCCTGGAGCATCGTCGGGGGCGCGACGATTTCGCCATGCACGGTCTCCTTGGCAGCCTCTGAATCGAGATAGGCCGGATGGGTCTCGCCCATCGCATCACACCATTGGCGGATCATCGGCTCGTTGATCGGGTCACGACCCGTCACCGCCGGTCCAACCGCCTTCCCCACGTAGCTGCGGATCTCGGCCTCGAGGGCCTTCTTCTTCTCGTCGCTCATCGCGCATCCTCGACAGATCTATTGGCGCTCACCATTGCCGTGGTGAGACCCGCCCGACGCGGGGTCGCGATTCTAGCGATTGAAGAGACGATTGGAACCGGAATCGAGGGCCATCAGACAACCCCTCTCCAGAAATCCTGCGAAGGGATTGCTGCGATGCGCGAGTCGCAGTCCTCGCTGAATGCGGGCCGACAGGGGACATCCGCCGCGGCATCGTCCACTGGAACCGAGTGCGGCCAGACGCGAGCTCGTCGGCGCAATCCCGCCACCCGGTCCCAAGAGCCATCACGAGGATTCCAACCAGCTGATTGGGGACCCAAAGGGCACCGCGCTCGACACCGATGCCGAGAGCGCAACCATCCATCCGAATCCTGTGCCACCCCCCACACTCGTGAGCGTGATCGGATTGAAACGCCTGACGTCGAAGCTCGGTGCAAAGAGCGGTGTACCGTTGCTGAGGCTGAACGTCGCGTCGTTGTGCTCTGCGACAAAGACCAACGATTGGGGCGCCGCAGCGCCAACACTTCCCATGTCGACGACCCCGGTGATTTCGTAATGATCGTCTCCCGCGAGAGGTGCCGCCGCATCGAGCAGCCACACGTCGCCACCCATCCTGAAAATCTCGTTCCCATTCGCAACGACCGCGGAGCTGATGACGGCTCCCGAATAGAGCGTTTCGCTGCGGACGAATATTGGATCCCCACTGGCGAAAAAAACGCCGACGATAGAGTCATCAATTTCAACGGATCCCGTCACCGCATCACCCGCGGACAGCGGTCCATTCAGGTCGCCGGAGGCGTCGCAGAAGGCCGCGGGGCGTGACGACGACCGTTTCCTCCATCGCCACCCGGGTCCGAGCCAAACGAGAAGGGCCCGAAATACGAAGGACCTGGATCATCCGTCGCGAAGGAATTTGCGCATCGTCGGCCTCCTGCGGGACGTTTTGTGTCAGGCACCTCGCGGCTCGTTGGATCGGAGATGGGATTCGCGAGGTCGCCGCCCATCGACCAGCGATGATTCTATAGGAAACGATGACCACACGAACAGAGAATCGTGGAGGGGAATACTCCCCATTGGAAATACGTCTGTATTAGGCCGACCGCGTCGCCACCCCTCGATACATCTGGGCGACGATTCCCGGCCCCCGGGCGCGAAACCGATCGAGGCTCCTCAGCTCGAAACCGCCCTCCTCGACCAGCTGATCAATCTTGCGATTGATATTGCAGCCGTCGCAGAGCCTGTTCCAGAGAGGATTCACGCGATCCTGCCAACGTGCCGTCCCCTCGGCTTCTGCGCGTCCGTGTTCGATGAACACATAACGCCCGCCGTGCCTGAGAACACGACGCATCTCTCGCAGGGCGCGATCGACTTCGGGAATCGAACAGAGTGTCCAGGTGGTCACGACCGTGTCGAATCGACCCGCGTCGAAGGGGAGCCCGCCATCCGCGCTGAGCGCGCGGCGCTCGATCGGAAAGGGCGCGCTCCCGATCCTCGATTGGACCGATGCGACATTGGCGACGTCGAGCGGGTCGAGCCCCACCAAGGTCTTGACCGAGGGGCCGTAGTACGAGAGGTTGAGCCCCGTCCCAAATCCAACCTCGAGCACCTCCCCCTCTGCTTCGGCGATCGTGTCGACTCGGAGCGGATTCATCTGTCGCATCGCCAGGTCCTGAAACCTGGGCTTGATCCAGGATCGCAACCCCACCGATCAGGCGTCCGCGCCGCCGGGAACCTCGACCGTCGACGTATCGCGACCGGGTCGCAAGATCGTCCCTGGCCTGGCCCCCGTATCCTGGCCATCACGGACGATTTCGATGCCATTGGCAAAGACATGCTCGATGCCCTTCGCGTCCGCATAGAGACGGCCCGCTCCCCCGGGCAGGTCGTATTTCGTGTAGGTCTCCCCGAGGCCGACCTCCTCGGGATCGAAGACCACGACGTCCGCGTACCAGCCCTCCTCGAGTCGGCCGCGTTCGCGCAATCCGTAGAGCCGTGCGGGCACATCCGTCAACTGGCGAATCGCCTCCTCCATGCTGATGAGCTTGCGCTCGCGCACACCCTGACTGAGGACCTGACTCGAAAAAGCGAAGCTGTCGATCATGTCGAGGTGCGCGCCGGCGTCCGATGCTCCGATCACGGTCCGGTCATCGTGCCAGAGCTCGCCCCGCATCTTCCAGGTCGCGTCATCGTCTCCGAGCGTTGGCGGCATGAAGTAGGTCTTGAAATCATCTTCGATGGCAATGTCGATCAGCGTGTCGAAGGCCGTTTTACCGAGTTCTTCCGCAAGTTCCCCGATCTGCCGACCACGGTATTGCTGAAGCGACTGCTTCTGTACCTGATCGATCGTGAACATCTCCCAACTCGCAAGCGCGTGCATCGCGGATTCCGGATTCTTCGCATCTTCTCCGAACTGCTTGCGCCTCGCCGGATCACTCAGAAATGCGACCTTCTCTTCGTTCGAGAGCCTGAAAAAGGGCGCCCAGTTATGAAGCGCGTCGAAGACGAAACCCGAGTCGAGGTTGATCCGAATCGTCATCGGCTGCGGCACCGTCAGCGCCACCACCTCAGCACCTCGCTTGCGCGCGATATCGGTCGCCGCCAGCTGGGTTTCGGCCCATTGGACATTCGAAGCATTCGGAACGAGCACATTCCAGTTGATCGGTCGATTCGCCGCCAGTGAGATGTCGGCCAGGTAATCTGCCATCTCCTCACCCCATCCAACGCCGGGTAAGAATTCGACCGCCGTCCCCTCGAAGTCGCGAACCTGCCGCGCGAGCGTCAGCATTTCCTCTTTGGACGCGGAGCGCGACGGAACCGGCTTGCCGTCGGCATCATTATGCGTCGAAGAGATCGTCGAAGAGAATCCGAGCCCGCCCTCCTCGATCGACTTTCGGAGCAACGCCACCATCTCATTCAGCTCGTCCTCGTTCGCCTCCGAACCGACGGCCCGCTCGCCCATGACCGTTCGGCGGAGCGCGGAGTGACCGACCATGAAACCCGCGTTGACCGACAGGCGACCTTCGAGTTGATCGAGATACTCGCCGAAGGACTGCCAGTTCCACGGCACGCCCTGCTGCAGACTCTCGAGAGGCATGCCCTCGACGCGGGCCAACATCTTCATCAGATATTCACCCGCCTCCGGCGAGAGCGGCGCGATGCTGAAGCCGCAATTGCCGGCAATCACAGTGGTCACGCCGTGGTAGAGGGACGGACTCAGCGTTCCGTCCCAGAAAGCCTGCGCATCGTAATGTGTGTGCACATCGACGAAACCGGGGGCGACCACCCGGCCCGTCGCATCGATGGTCTGTCGCGCATCTTCGTCGATCGCGCCGATCGCGACGATCTGTCCGTCGCGAATCCCAAGGTTTTCATGGCGCGAAGCGCGACCCGTTCCGTCGACGATCGTCCCACCCTTGATGAGTACGTCCAGCATGCTTCCTCCTTGTCGCGACTCTGCCCGCGCTTCATCGAATATCGCTTCGTCCGACTCGTCGGAGGACGCGATGCCCCCCTTGCTCAATCATGATTCCTGGCGGCCCGCGCGCTCACGGGCCCCCGCCGAAGGCACGGTGACGCGATGAACCGCTCGACTCCATTCTGGCACAGGGAATCCACGTCGCACCCTCTGATCCAAAGGACGCAGAGAAGAATTGTCTCCCGGAAGCCCCTAGACTGGGCCGCAAGCCCGAGACGGAGAAATGACGACCGATGACCCGCTGCCCCGGACCCTCCTACCAGGACATCATCGACGGCGACCGGGCTGCCCCGCCCGCGATCCTGCGCGAAAGCGCGGCGGCTCCCTTAGGTGCACACGACTTGCCAGTCGACGTGTACCTCTCTGCTGAGTACCACCGGCGCGAGGTCGAGGGCCTATGGCGAAAGGTCTGGCAGATCGCCGGACGCGTCGAAGATGTCGCGAATCCTGGCGACTCCTTCGTCTACGACATCGCGGACGACTCGCTGATCATCCTGCGAACCCGCACGGGCGAGCTTCGCGCCTATCATAATGCCTGTCTGCATCGGGGTACCCGGCTGCGTGACGAGGATGGATCTCTGGAACGAATCCGCTGCCCCTACCATGGCTTCATCTGGAGCCTCGAAGGTGATCTCTCCGAAATTCCTTGCCGTTGGGATTTCCCCCAGGTGGAGAACGACGATTTTCGCCTGCCCGAGGCGCGGGTCGACACCTGGGGCGGTTTCGTCTTCGTTCATTTCGATCCCGAGGCCGAACCGCTCGAAGCCTATCTGGAGGATCTACCTCGACATTTCAGACATTGGCCCCTCGAAGACCGCTTCGTTGCAGCGCGTGTCGAACGCCGCGTCGCCTGCAACTGGAAGATCGCCATAGAGGCCTTCATCGAGACCTACCATATTATCGGCGTCCACCCCGGCAATCTGCCCTTCTTCGGAGACGCCAACTCGCAATACGATGTCTGGCCCGACCAACGTCACCACAACCGGATGTTGAATGCCTCGGGCATCCCGAGCCCTCATGTCCGAAACGAGATATCGGACCAGCGGGTTATCGACATGGCCGTGCGCTTCGGGATGCTCGAACCCGGAACGCGTATACCGGAGGGAGCCACGACCCGATCGCTCATGGTCGAGGCGTCGCGCAAGCGAATCGCGGAGGCGATGGGCGTGGACACCGGCAGCGTGAGCGACGCCGAAATCCAGGACGTGATCCAGTACAGCCTTTTCCCGAATATCGTGCTCTTCGGCGGCCTGGGTTCGCCGCTCTTCTACCGCGCGCGACCGGATGGTAATGACCCGAACTCGTGCCTCTTCGAAGTGATGATCCTGCAACCGGTCCCAGTGGGAGCAGAGCGGCCGACCCCGGCGAAGCGGCGCTGGCTCGAGGAACACGAAAAGTGGAGCGACGTGCCCGAACTCTCGTATTTCGGACCCGTGCTGGACGAAGATCAGGAGGTGATGCCGCAGGTCCAACGCGGACTCCGCGCCTCCCGCAAACCGAGCATCAGCCTCAGCGTCTACCAGGAGAGCCGGATTCGACATTTCCGAAGGACACTCGAGGAATATGTTCCGCTGGCGGGCAGCGACTGAAGCCCGCTGGTCGGTCACTCCGATCAATCACTCCGATCAATCAAAAGTCCATGAGCGCTCCGGCCCCGCCCCTTCCGCGTACTCTTGATTCTGCACATCGAACCAGATGGGCAGCAGGTGCTTCACATAGAAGGCGTGGGTCGTATGCCCACCATTGACCAGATCTTCATATTCCTTGATCTGGACTCGGTCATCCATGGCCTGCCACCCCTTCGACTTCTCGAGTAGTGCGTCGACCTCTTCGCGGGTGTCGTAGATGATGCCCAGATGATCGTATCCGGGACTGCTGACATGCACCCGCTGTTCGGTCACGAGAATGAACTGACTGGTATCGGGATCCGTACGAAGCAAGAGACCGATCTGGCCGAGAATCGGGACATCCAACGAATCCCAACCGAAGAGGTCAGCGTAGAAATGGGCGATCTCCTTGCGATTGGCTTCGAGTCCACCGATCGGAAGGGTGAGTTCCATGTGATTGAAACGGCCGGGCATGGGGTCTCCAGGCGGGCGCGCGAATCGTTGCGCGGCCGGGTTTCATGAGCGTAAAGGCATCCTAGCATGAGGACCGGGACCCATGCTCGATTTGCCCGGCCCCCTTCATCACCGAAACCTGCTCCTCGGAGGCCTATTCATTTTCCTGGCAGGCGAGCTCTATCTCGCGATCCTGAGCGAAGCGGGCCACGCGGTAGAGCTCCACGCCGCGGAACTCGCCGGTGAACTCGCGATTCACATCGTCACGGCCCGCCGCTCGGACCCGGAGGACGCTGGAGCCGGCCATTCGGACGACTTCATTCAGATCCCGATCGAGGTCCGCTAGCTCGCAAAGAACGTCTACCAGACACCCGGAGTCGCGAATACGCAGCTCATCACCACGCCCGACGGGCATGTCGTCTTCGACACCGGCCTTTCGCTTCAGGCCGCCAAACAACGGCGCCTCCTCGCTGGAGCCGTCCCCGGTACTCCGATCACCCATCTGATCCTCAGCCACTCCCACCAGGACCATGCGGGCCGCCCACCCTTCTCGCTGGAGGAGGGAACCGAGGCCATCGCCCGCCGGGAATACTCGGAGGAGCAGCGCTACCTGAAGGAACTCGAGGACTATTTCTGGTTCCGCAATCGCACGCTCTTCCCCTTCATGCCGAAAATGTCGCTCAAGAAGGATCCCTTCGCCCATGGCGGTGTCGACCCGACGACATTCGTCGACCAACCCGAGATCCTGCGTTTCGAACAGGGGGGCGTGCGCTTCGAGGTCCTTCCGACACCCGGCGCAGAGGGGGCGGATAATCTCTGCCTCTGGCTACCCGACCAGGGGATCCTCTTCTCGGGGGATTTCTTCGGCCCGATTTTTTCGCAATTTCCGAATATCTTCACGATGCGCGGTGAGAAGGTACGAAAGCCGATCGAGTATATCGCCTCCCTCGAGCGCCAGATCGAACTGGAGCCGGAGATGATCGTTCCGAGCCATCAGGATCCGATCATCGGCAAGCAGAAGATCCTCGCGGACCTGATCAAAATGCGAAAAGCGGTTCGGCATGTACACGATGAGACGATCGCCGGAATGAATGCCGGAAAGACCGTGCACGAGCTGATGAAGGAAATCACTTTACCGCCGGAGCTCGAAGTCAGCCAGATTCATGGGCGCGTTTCCTGGACGGTCAAGAGTATCTGGGAGTACTGCTCGACTTGGTTCCACTTCGACTCGACGACAGAACTATATGCCGTCCCGATCTCGGCCGTACAGCCGGAAATCGCCTCGCTCGCCGGGGTCGACGCGCTGACCGATCATGCCGCGAGCCACGTCGCGGCGGGACGAAACGTGGAGGCTTTGCATCTGCTCGAGATCGCCCTCGCGGGCGACCCGACGCATCGCACCGCCCTCGAAACCCGTCGGGCGGCACTCGACCACCTGCTCGAGGACACCGAAGCGGGCTTCCAGAACAGCTACGAGATGGACTGGCTGAAATATCGCCTCCGCGAGACAGACCCGGCGCTCGAGGGCGCTCCTTGATATCGACGCGTGCCCGATCGACAAATACGGGGCGAGGTAGCGAAAAGACGCGAGGGGAGATCTTGCGGCCGGCGGAGCGCCTCTTTGCCCAGGAGGGCTTCGACGCGTCACGCATCGACAGATCGCCCGAGCCTCGGAGCAGCGCAGCGTCGCCGCCGTGCAATACCATTTCGGCTCGAAGCAGGGACTGCTCGCCTCGATCGTCGAATTCCATCGCACGGCGATCGACGATCACCGACGCGAGCTACTCGAAGAACGTGAAGTCGAGGGACGCGGCGAACAACTCTCGGCGCTCATCGAAATTCTGGTCGCACCCCTCGCGCCGAAGCTCGACGACCCCTCCCGGCAGGCCTATCTACGGATCCAGGCCCAGGGTCTCAGCACCGAAACCCTGCATCCGGCCACACGCACGGTCGTGCAACGAATCGGCCAGAGCCTCGACGCCATCGAAGGCGATGGGCGCGACCCCTATCGGGGACGCTTCGCCTCCTCCTTCTCTTCCACGCTCTGGCCGATCGCGCGCGACAGGAAGAGAACGGACGCGCACAGCGCGCAGATCGGAGCGCATTCACCGCCTCCCTCAAGCGAGCACTCGAAGAGCTCTTCTCCGCACCAACCCAAACCTAGCGCCTTCACTCCGAGCGACACGGATCAGGGATCATCGCCGCTCCGCTCGACCAGAAAACTCGATTTCATCGTCAGGACATCATCCCCGCTCGAATTGCGAATGCAGGTCAGGCTCGTGACGATTCCGAACCCGGGCCGTGAGATCGACGTGCGCTTGTCCAGATAGGTCTCGTACATCGCCAGCTCTTCATCGGGAAGAACCGGTGCCGGGAATGCCATCTGCATGCCCAACATCGCAGCGGTCTTCAGCCTGTGTGGACTCCTCGAATGGATCAGCGAGGAGATCGCATATGTATGACACGATGAAGCACACAACGCGCCGATCGCCGACTGCCGCCCAGCCTCCTCGTCCAGATGAAAGGGCTGTGGGTCCCATTGCCGTGCGAAGGTGATGATCTCCTCCTTCGACGGAGTGTGGCGCCCAATTTCGAATTCGACCCCGAGTACGATGTCTTCGTAGCAATTCATACCCGCCCGAATAGCGCGTATCATGCCAACTGACCATGAGCGCCCCCACACCCGACCGGTGCGGCGGCCGGAAGGTTCGTCTCAATCCGACCGGAGGGCGGCGATCGGTTCGAGTTCCGCGGCGCGGCGGGCGGGGCCGACTCCGGACAGAAGACCCGCGAATGCGCTGACCACGATCGCGGCCACGACATATTCGATCGGCGCCCCAGCCGGAAATTGTGGCAGGACGAGCTTCAGAACGAGTGTCGCGAAGAGTCCCAGGAAGAGACCGGAAATCCCTCCCATCATCGTCAGCAGAATCGCTTCGGCCAGAAAAATCGTCTGCACCTGCTCACCCGTCGCTCCGAGCGCCCGCATCAACCCGACCTCCGAGACCCGCTCCCCGACCGAGATCCACATCATCGTGAAGATCCCGATCGAACCGACCAACAGCGAGATCGCTGCGATCACGGCAACGCCGAGGGTGATCACATCCATCACGCGACCGAAGACCTTCAACATCTCAGACTGCGAAACGATCGTAAAGTCTTCGTCGCCGCGATGGCGATCGATCAGCACGGCGCGCACGGCCTCGATCGCTGCATCGGTCAGCCCCTCATGCGCGAAGACGATGTCGATTTCCTGCAATTCTTCGAGATTGAACAGACGCATGGCGGTCGCGACCGGGATATAGGCGGCATCATCGATATCCATCCCGAGGACCTGCCCCTTGGGCTCCATCACGCCGATCACCCGCAAACGCGCCCCGGCAATTCTCACGAAGCGTCCAAGCGCGTTGCCCTCGCCGAAGAGTTCGCGCTTGAGCGTCGGGCCTAGAACCGTCACGGAACTGCCGCGTCGAGGATCACCCGCCGGGAGAAAATCCCCCTGCCCAATATCGAATTTCATGACGACCGGGAACTCCGCGGTGACACCGTTCACGAAGACGCTTCGACCACGTCCGCCTCCTTCGACGCGTGCCTGCCCGACGGCGACCGGAACGACCGCGTCAAGAATCGGAATCCCACGAAGCGCCTCCGCATCGTCGATCGTGAGTTTCTGCGTCGTCCCCCCGAACGCACCAGGAATTCCGTGCGTCTCTGTCTTGCCCGGATTGACGGCGAGAACATTTGTCCCGAATTGTGAAAATTCGGTCACCATATATCGCCGCGCTCCCTCCCCGAGCGAAGTCAGCATGATGACGGCGGCGACGCCGATCGCGATCCCGAGCATCGACAGGATCGAACGTAGGGGATGCCCGACCATCGCCCCGGAGGAAAGACGCATCAGGTCGACGATTTCGATCTGAGCCATCGATCGACCTCCGCCTAATGCCCCTGGAGTGCCGCGACCGGGTCGAGCCGCGAAGCGCGCCATGCGGGAAGGACACCGAAGACGATGCCCGTTCCCAAAGAGAGTGCCATGACAGCGATGACCGCCCAGAGCGGGGTGACCGCATTCACGGCCGGATAGAGCGCGTTCCCGAGCAGTACGAGCAGCGTCCCCGTCGCCAAGCCGAAGAGCCCACCCACAAACGAGAGCATCGCTGCCTCGAGCAGGAAGATCGCCAGAATCTGGCGTCCGGTCGCCCCGACAGCCTTGAGAAGACCGACCTCATCAGTCCGCTCGCTCACCGAGACGAGCATCACGTTCATGATCCCGATCCCCGCGACCGCCAGACTGACGGACGCGATCCCCGCCACCACCATCGTCAGGATTCCGAGAATCGAAGCGAGCGAAGACATCACCGCATCCTGACTGATACAGGTAAAATCCTCTTCGTCGTGCCGCTCGATCAGGATCTTCTTGACCTCTGCGATGGTGATTTTCGGATCAGACCTCGGCAGCAGTTCGAGCATGATTCGGCTAACCGAACTCTTGTTCGCCATTCGCATGCCCGAGGCGGTCGGGATGAAGACGCTCTCGTCGACCTGCATCCCCAGCTGGGTTCCCCGCTCCCGAAGCACGCCGATCACGCGCATCCGCCAACCACCGATCCGAACGGTCGCTCCGACCGGATTCGCATTCTCGAAGAGTTCCTTTGCAACGAGATTTCCAAGTACGACGACCGAAGAGCCGCGGTCGAGTTCGCCCTCCGGAAGGAAAAGACCCGTCGCGATCTCGAGTTGTTGAAGGCGCGCAAACTCGGATGTCGCTCCGACGATCATCACCTGCCGATCTCTTTCGAGATGGCTGATCGTGTCGGTGCTGACCGAAATCGGGACAGCGGCGCGCACTGACTGGACTCGCCGTTCAAGGATGATCGCATCCCTGAGTGTGAGGTCATTAGGAATTCCGCCGATCCCATGCGGCATACCGCCCGTCGTTTCGTTCTTGCCCGGCGAAACGATCACGATCGACGTTCCGAGACTCGCGAACTGATCGGTCACGAAATGCAGAGCGCCCTCCCCGATCGCCGTAAGCGAAGTCACGGCGACCACACCGATCACGACCCCGAGAAGCGAGAGGGCGCTGCGCCGCCGATTCTGCAAGAGCGCATGCGAGGCGAAGCGCAATAGGTCGAGGAAGCTCATGGCTGCCTCCCGTCGGCTGGATTCTCGATCTTGAAGAGGCTCGCGAGATCGCTGACATCAGACCCCTTCACGCGTTTCACGATCTCGCCATCGTGCATGACGATCACTCGATCCGCACGGCGGGCCACGCTCGGGTCGTGGGTGACGACGACGAGGGTCCGGCCCTGCGCATGAAACCCCGCCAGGAGATCGAGAACCTGGGACCCCGATCCGCTATCGAGATTGCCCGTGGGTTCATCCGCGAGCAGGAGTCCAGGATCCATGACGGTTGCGCGAGAGATCGCGACCCGTTGTTTTTGTCCACCCGAGAGCTCGTTCGGCTTGTGTGCGATGCGATCGCTGAGGCCAACCGCTGCGAGCGCCGACTCCGCTCGCGCTCGACGCTCGGCGGGGGGGACCCCCGCGAAGATCATCGGTAATTCGACGTTCTGAACGGCGCTAAGCCGCGGGACCAGGTGAAAGGATTGAAAAATGAAGCCAATGCGACGAAGACGAATCTCGGCCAGTGCGGCCTCGTCGAGTCCAGCGACGTCCGCGCCCGCCAGGAAATAGCGTCCGCGACTCGGGGAGTCGAGACAGCCGAATATATTCAACAGCGTGCTCTTGCCCGAACCCGAGGGTCCCATGATCGCGACATACTCACCGTCGGCGATCTCTTCACTCACGTTGCGAAGCGCGTGGAGCGCGTGATCCCCCATCAGGTAGATGCGCCACAACTCCTCCACGCGGATCACGAATCGTTCCCCGGACCACCATCTCTCGCGACCGCCCTTGCACCCGCCTCGATCTCCAGCTTGTCCAGGGAGACGACGATTTTTTCGCCCTCCTCGAGCCCGGTGCGGACCTCGGCGAATTGCCAGTTGCGAAGTCCGATCTCGATCGACCGTTCCACGAGTTCGCCCCCCACGAGGACCAGCACTCTCTGATTCTGGAGCAACGCCGAAGCGGGCACTCTCAATACGCGATCGACCGCTTCGAGGATCACCTCGGCATCCGCCGAGGTTCCGGGCAGCAGCGACTCCGAGATCGCGGGATCATCGATCGCCACCTCGATTTCGAGCGTCCGGTTCTGCGCTTCCGCGTCGAGTACGTAAGGAGCGACGCGCAGGACACTCCCCATGAAGGTCTCACCGGGTCGTGAGTCGATCGTGAGCTTGACGGAAAGGCCTGCCCGAATCGCCCCCGAGTCCACCTCGTCCATCGGCGCGCTCACGAAGATCGAAGTCGGGTCGATCAGATCGATCACGGGAGGTGATGTGAGGAGCGGAGGCGAGGGCGTCACCCACTCTCCGAGTTCGACATTGACCTCGGCGATGACGCCGCTAAAGGGAGCAACGATCACCGTCTTTCGGAGTTCAGCATCGGCGGCGAGCCTCTGGGCCTTAGCACGCGCGAACTCCGCGCGAGCGCCGTCACACTCGACCCGCGCCGAATCGAACCGGAATTGGAATTCGTCCAGCCGGTCCTCAGAGGCGATGTTGTTGGCGGCCAGGCGTTCGGTCCGGGCATGCTCGCGCTGAGCACGATCGCGTCGCAGACAGGCGTCCTCGAAGCCAGCGGCCGCGACCGCTACACCCTGAATGGCCAACTCCAATTGAGCGGCATGGCTGACCCTGGAGAGCTTGACGAGCGCCTCTCCCGCGACGACCCGCGCCCCCTCTCGGTGGGTGATCGCAATCACGCGTCCGCCGATCTCCGAGGCGATCCGGGATCGGCGACGCGCTTCGACCGTCCCCGCCTTGGAATTCGTGACGGTCGACTCGACGAGTCCGCGAGCGACCGGCTCGACCTGGACTTCGATCGGATCCGGGGCGAAGACCGTGTACCGCAAAGCGACGCCGAGCACGACGAACGCAATCACAACCACGACCGGGATCGGGATGAAAAGGAACTTTCGCGAACGGCCGGATTCCGTGGACATCGAGTGCCTTCGTTGAGACTCCGGGCCCTCTGGAGCCGGGATCCCGACCCATCGGGAGGCGACTCTTCGGCTCCGGCGGGGCGAAGATCCCTCTGCGCGCGCGCAACCGATTCTATACCATTCGGCGGATGCCGTCCCTACCCCTCGACCACGACATTTCATTTCGCGAACGAGATCGAATACATGGGGATGCCCCACCCGCGTTCCGCAACTCGATCCCTCTCCTGTGCCTGATCGTAGGCGTCGCCTGCATGCTCGACGGAAGCGCGGCAGCGGCCGACAGGCCGGCGGGTGAACGCTGCGCCGACTACGACGCGGAACGCAACGTCTATTGGGGGGACCTGCACGTTCACACCTCTTATTCGATGGATGCATATATCTTCGACACTCGGCTCGACCCCGAAGACGCTTATCGCTTCGCCCGGGGTGAGGCCCGCATGCTCCCACCGCTCGACGAGGAGGGTCGGGGCACAATTCCCTTCCAAATCGGGCGCCCGCTCGATTTTGCCGCGGTGACCGATCACGCGGATGCCTTCGGCGGGGTTCGACTCTGTACGGATCCCGAGTCGGACGCCTACTCGACCGAGCTCTGCAAGAATTACCGGCGCCCCTTCAATCCGGCGAGCGTCGGAGCGGGAACAAAGGATATCGTGGGCCGGGTGGCCAGCCTCAACTCCGCACCGCTGTGCGGAGCCGACGGCGCGCTCTGCCGCGCGGGTCTGATCGACACCTGGAAGGATCTCCAGAGGGCGGCCGCAAAATTCGATGACGACGCCCCCAGCTGCCGCTTCACGACCTTCGTCGCCTATGAGCACACAGCGACCCCAAACCTCACCAAGGTCCATCGCAACGTGATCTTTCGAAACGACAAGGTCATCGAAAAGCCGATCACCTTCTCGGACCAGCCGAGCGGACTCGGCCTCTGGCAGGAACTCGACCGACAATGCCTTTCCGGCGTGGAGGGATGTGATGTCCTCGCGATCCCACACAACCCGAACCTGAGCAATGGCCGTCTCTTCACGATCGAATATCCCGAGCATTCGACCCGCCAGGAACAGGCACGTCTGGCGAGCCTTCGCGCGCGGATGGAACCCGTCGTCGAGATCATGCAGATCAAGGGCGAGTCCGAGTGCCGCTCTGGAATGTGGAAGGTCCTCGGGGCCGATGAGGATTGTGATTTCGAGAAATTTCGACAGCTCCACGAGGTCGAAGACTGCCAGGACGGAATGGGCTGGGGGGCGCTCGGAGGCAAGGGATGTCGCTCGCGACTCGACTTCGCACGTTATGCGCTAATCGAAGGCATGCGGGAAGCGGACCGGATCGGTGTGAATCCCTATGGCTTCGGCATGATTGCGGCAACCGATATCCACGCCGGCACCCCCGGCCCGACCGAGGAGTGGGAGACGCAGACCTTCGACGCGCGGGTCCCGGGCCCGGGCTACAACCTCGGCGGCCTCGCCGCGGTCTGGGCCGAGGAAAACAGCCGCGAATCGATCTTCCAAGCGCTCCGCCGTCGCGAGGTTTACGGAACCAGCGGGCCCCGCATGACCATCCGGCTCTTCGGCGGCTGGGATTATCCCAAAGATCTCTGCGACTCCGACGCACTCGTCTCGGAGGGATATGCCGGGGGCGTGCCGATGGGATCCGATCTTCCAATACGCACCAGGGGGGCGGAGGCGCCGGTCTTTGTCGTCTCCGCGATGCGCGATAGCGGAACCGCCAAACACCCCGGCAATCTTCTGCAGCGCGTCCAGATCGTGAAAGGCTGGGCGGATCCCGACGGCACCTTCCATCAACAAGTCGTCGATGTCGCCGGAAGCAAAGAAAACGGCGCCAGTGTCGACCCGAAGACCTGCGAGGTTTCGGGTCCGGGCGAAAATCAGCTCTGTTCGGTCTGGCGCGACCCGGACTTCGACGCGAACCAGCGCGCGGTCTACTACGCACGTGTCTTCGAGAACCCGAGCTGTCGCTTCTCGACGCGGATCTGCAACGCGGGCGCTCCCGGCCAGAAACCAGCTGGCTGCGGGAACCCGGATATTCCGCTCACGATTCAGGACCGCGCCTGGACCTCACCGATCTGGTACACGCCCTAGACCGAGAACAAGGAATTCCCGGCATCATGAGCGAAGAATCAAAAGCGGTCGCCCGTGCCTACTACGACGCAATCAACTCGCGAGATCCCGACGCGGTCCTCGCGACGTATACGGATGACGCGCGAACCTGGGTGCTCGGGGATGGCCCCTATTCGGGATTTCACTCGATTTCACGCGAATTCGTGGCCGGCTTCCTCGAGGCCTCCGAACTCCGTTTCACGATTCTGTCGATGATCTCCGAGGGGGACAAGGTCGCCCTCGAGGTCGAATCGCAGGGCACCTTCGACGGAAAGCCCTACGCCAACCGCTACCACAACCTCGTCACCGTACGGGAGGGGAAGGTCGCAGAATTCAAAGAGTATTTCGACACGGCGAGAGCCCTCGGCTGATCGGAGAGGCTCGAGCTGCATTCCCCGCGACACCCGCACGATCACCCGCCAGCCGACTCGGAAACCCTTGCGTCGCGCAGCGCTCGTCGACGCACCTTGCCGGCATCGTCCTTGAGCGGCTCCTCCACGAACTCGAAACTACGCGGAATCTTGTAGCGAACGAGCAGGTCCGCGAGAAAGGACCTGAGTTCGTCGGCCTCGACGGGTGCCACCGTCTGAACGATCGCGTGCACTCTCGCCCCGAGATCCTCGTCCGGCAGACCGATCACGGCACAGGAATGCACCTCCGGATGGGACTCGATCGCGCCCTCCACCTCGGCGGGATAGATATTGGCGCCGCCGCAGATGATCAGATCCGTTCGCCGGTCGACAAGAAAGAGATAACCGTCCTCGTCGAGCCTCCCCATATCCCCAAGCGTTTCCCATCCGTCCGGGGTCCGACGCGGCTCGGCACCCAGGTAATGATAAGTCGATCCAGGTCCGTCGGGCGGCATGAAATAGACGTCGCCGATTTCGCCCGGGCCGAGATCCTGGCCGGCTGAATCCAGCACGCGCAGCTTGCGGCCGTGCGTGACACGACCGACGGAGCCTGGCTTTTCGAGCCATTCCCGACCGGAGATGAGCGTACCGCCGATGCGTTCGCTGCCTCCGTAGAACTCCCACACGCGATCGGGGCCGATCCACTCGATCCATTCGCGCTGGAGCCAATTCGGAAGCGTCGCGCTGCCCGAGATGACGCGGTGAATCGACGACAGATCGGCCGCCTTGCGTTCCTCCTCCGGAAGCTTCCAGATTCTCAGGAGCATCGTGGGCACGACGATCGCCAGTCGGAGTCGGTGCTTCGCGATCAGCGCCAGAGATTCCCGCGCGTCGAAGCGCGACATGGCAACGACCTTCCCACCGAGAAGCAGAACGGTCAAACAATTGATCAGCGGTCCGGAGTGGTAGAGCGGCCCGGGGACGAGAATACTCGCATCCGAGCCGAGCCCATGGTGGGGAATCTCGGGATCGACCTGCGCGGGGATATGATCAACGACCACCTTGGGGCGCCCCGTGCTGCCACCCGAACAGATCGCAATGCGATGTTTCGAGACCTTGTCGGGCAACCCACCGGAATCTTCGTCCGAGACGTCGAAGCCCTCTGCGAGACTGATTCGACCACCCCGCGGCTCGACGCCCAGGATCAGTTTCGGATCGACGAGTTCGATGATCGCCGACCTTTCGACTTCGGGAAGTCGAGCCGAGATCGGTTGCGGCGTCGCCCCGAGCTTCCAACAAGCGAACAAGGACTCGACGAATTCGAGACTATTCGGCAGGGCAATCGTAACGAAATCGCCCTCACTCACGTCGAGCCTCGCGAACGCGCGCGCGCGGCGGTTGGAGCTGGCATCGAGTTCCCCAAAGGTCGCCGACTGGCCTTCGAGAATGAAGGCAACCGCATCCGGATTCCGTTCTGCGTTGAGCGTGAGTGCGCGTCCGTACGAATAGATCGGCATGCCATCTCCGAAGGTCTTCCGTGGAATCCCTCTGACTCGAGCGACCCGACCACACCGCTGGAGCCAGAAGATCCTTCTGGACCTCCCCGTTCTTCCGAGCGAGTCGAAGGGCCGCAGAGTCTATCACGTTGCTTCTGCCCTACTGGGGACCTCCCACCACCGACCTTGCCCTCATCGAGTCAGGCTGCGATGGTCAACCCAAACTCAACCGAGCGGCAGCGCACGGTGCTCCCTTCAGCCCCTCGATGGACCGCGGCTGCGACCCCGCCCAGGAGAACCCACCCCATGGACATCACTGGAAAGCGGGCCCTCGTGCTCGGCGGTTCCGCCGGAATCGGCCTCGCGACAGCACTCGAACTCGAGCGCCGCGGAGCCCGCGTCGTCGCCGCGAGCCGAAACGCCACCGGACGCGAACGTGCCAAGGCGGAATTCGGTGAGTCCACAGAACTCCGCGACGTCGACGTTCGCGATCGCGAAGGGCTCTCTGCCCTCTTCCAGGAACTCGCCCCCCTCGACATTCTCGTGTGCGCCGCAACCGGCGGCGGGCGCGCCGTCGGCCCCTTCCTCGAGATGGATCTCGACGGATTCCAGAGCTCCTTCGACAAATTGTGGGGCTACACGAATGCCGTTCGACTCGGCGCCGACCAGATGAGTGAAAATGCAACGATCGTGCTCGTCAGCGGCTACCCGGCGCGCAAAGCGATGGCCGGAATGTCCGCCATCTCGACCGTCGGCAATGCGGTCGAGGGCTTCGTCCGAGCCGTCGCGCCCGAACTCGCGCCACGGCGGATCAATATCGTATCGCCCGGCGCGATCGTGACGGAGATGCTCTCGCCAGATCTCGAGAAGAACGCCCTCGTTCTCTCCGAAACGACAAAGCAGAACCTGATCCCACGCGCGGGTCAACCGGAAGAGGTCGCACAGGCGATCCTCTTTCTAATCGAGAACGAATACGTGACCGGTACGACCATCGATGTCGATGGCGGTGCACTCCTTCCCTGACAGCGAGACGACGAGAGGACAGCATGAGTCGACGAAATGCTGCGAGCCGCACGCTTCGCAGGAAACCGGCCACGTTCACCCTCGCACTCGCCGCCGCGTGTTTTCTCACCTCGGCCTGCGCGGACGGACTCGGGGCGGCTCCCGACGATCCCTCGATCACGTCGGGAACGCCCGAATCCGCTGGTCTTTCGAGCGAGGCGCTGCGACGACTCGACCGGGTACTCGAGCGCTACGTCGATCGGGGACAGCTCCCAGGCTACCAGCTCTTGATCGCACGCCGAGGACGCGTGGTCCACGAAAGCGTCTACGGACAGATGGACATCGAGGCCGAGCGCGCGCTGCGCCCCGATACGATCTACCGGATCTATTCGATGTCGAAGGTCATCACCGGCGTCGCGACGATGATCGCCTACGAACGCGGTCGCTTTCTCTTGACCGACCCGATCTCAAAATATATTCCGGCCCTAGGCGAGATGAAAGTGATGGAATGGGACGAGAAGGGCGACACGCGAATCGCCCCTGCCACCCGTGAGATCACCATCCTCGACCTGCTCCGACACACCTCCGGAATCAGCTATCACTTCATCGCTCCACCTCCCCTCGGGCAGCGATATGTCGATGCGAGCCTCACGCCGGGGATGCGCCCCCTGCCCGCTTCGACGAACCTGGGCGACGCGGGAAAGGACCAGGCAGCCACGCTCGAAGACATGGTCGAGCGGCTCGGTGAACTCCCACTCGTCATGCAACCCGGAAGCGCCTGGCATTACGGCATCAATATGGATGTGCTCGGACGCCTGATCGAAATCAGCTCGGGCCAATCATTTCCGGATTTCCTCGAAGAACACCTCTTCGCCCCCCTCGGCATGAAGGACACCGCCTTCTATGTTCCCAATGAGAAGGTCGATCGTTTTCCGGCACTCTACAGCGCGACGGCGGAAGGCGGAATGCGGCTCATCGACCCGCCGAACACCAGCGCCTATCTCGAGAGACCAGCGATGCCCGGTGGAGGCGGCGGGCTCGTGGCGAGCGCCGCTGACTATATGCGCTTCGCTCGAATGCTCACGAACGGGGGCGAACTCGATGGACGTCGCGTGCTCAGCCCCGCCACCACCGAACTCATGATGGCCAACCACCTTCCAGCGGTCGATTTCGGCCTCCGTCCACTGAGCTTGTCGACGGCCAAGGTCTACGCGAACGATGGCCTCGGGGTGGGCTTCGGGCTTACCGGCAGCGTGATCACCGACCCGGCAGCGACCGGGCTCCCTGTCTCGTTGGGCACCTTCGGATGGGGGGGCGCGGCGAGTACCTTCTTCTGGGTCGACCCAAAGGAGGAGATCACGGTCGTTTTCATGACACAGCTCCTGCTCTCGAACACCTATCCGCTCCGCGGCCACCTGATGAAGGGTGTGAATGCGGCGTTGCTCGACTAACGAGCGCCCTGGCAACTCTCGCTGAAGCCGGCTTCGGGACCTTTCCCATTGTGGCCCGAAACAAAATCGGGGCGTAGCGCGGAGATTGTTCCGGGCGGACGGACTCTAGCGAAGCTTCGGAATCACGAGTTCGCCAGCTGTGCGGATGCAAGACAGGATGCTCTCCTGGGAGATATGTCCCATCTGCATCAAGCACATCAGCCGATCTACGCCGGCCTCGCCATAGCGGTCGAGTTTGCGCAAGCAGGTCTCCGCGTCTCCGATGACCACTGAATCGATTGGCTCGAGCGCTTCATAGGCCTCGACGGGGTCGATCTCCAACCCAGCCCATTGCCGATTCATTAGTCGCACGATCGGATGCGGATCCTCCAGATCCCCGCCGCTCTGGTCCTCGTCGGCAACGACGCGATTCTCTGCATTTCCCCAGAGTGGGGTACGGTCGCGAACGGTTTCGATCCACATATCGCGCGGCACCGAGAAGAGCCTGGGCTGAGCGTTCATGAACCAGAGCGCCGCCTCGCTCGCCCGACTATCGATCGCCTGCTGGCGTGTCTCGGCACAGTGGAAGAAGGCAAACGCGGCGCGCTGGTCGTTCACGAACTCGCCGACCGGATCACTATTCTCCTGACCGCGGCGGTAGGCATCAAAGAGCACCCCGAGTTGCTCGACGGGCTGGAGCATTACGGTCGCGAGCACCCCCACACCGAGGCGACCCGCCCCTTCGAAGCCCTCCGGCGTCGCCGCCGCCACCCAGAGCGGCGGGTGCGGGCGCTGCAGAGGCTTGGGAACGATCTGCAAGGGCGGGATCGTAATGCGCTCGCTCTTCCATTTGAAGACGTCCTGGGCCCACATCTGCGGGATCATCCGAAGCGCCTCGTTGACCTCGGCCCGAGTCTCGTCGGGATCCGAGCCAAAGGTCTCCCACTCGTTAGGCACCGAACGTGCGATCCCGAGTTCGAGTCGACCCCCGCTCAGATTGTCGAGGAAGGCTCCCCGCTCGGCGATGCGCATCGGATGGTTGATGGCGAAGGGGCCGAGCACTCCGGCGTGCCCCAGGCGCAGGCGCTCGGTGTGCTGCGAGATCGCCGTGAGCATCATCTCCGGCGCGGACGAATAGCTGAAGGGCGGATATCCGTGATGCTCGACCGCCCACCAGATTCCAAAGCCCACCGCGTCGGCGAGCTTCGCCTGCTCGATCGCGTCGCGAAAGAGCTGCTCTTCGAAGCCATGACCACCGGCCTCGGCGGATTGAAGTTCAGAGAAGACATCGAGGATCATAGTAGGGACTCCTGGAAGAATATTAAGGTAGCGATCACCCGGTGATCCGGCGAAGAGTTCCAGAGGACAGGGAGTCGAAAAACCGGGGCATCATGGGTGCGGCATCGCCGCGGTAGATCCTTTGTAGCGCCGTGTCGAACGGATCGCTCCGGATCCCAAGCCCCATCAGCCCTCGAACGAAATCACCCTGTTCGGGCAATAGCGAATCGCGCGCTCGACCTTCGGCCGCAGCGCCTCGTCCGGGGACTCCATGATCAACTCGGTGTGATCGTAGGCGGTGGGATTATTGACGACCCTGAACACTTCGGGCGCCTCCTCCGCGCACTGGCCATGTCCCTGGCAGAGCGCAAGATCGATCTTGATCCGCAAGGTCTTTTCCTCCTCTGCCAGCGTCGATCTTTCGCGAGGCAGGATTCGCGCGTTCATTCGTCGATCGATCCGGTGCCCGCTCGATTCTCAGCGCGCGGTGCCCGCGTCTCTCGCCTCATCTCCGGCCGCATCTCTCGCGGCCCCTTTCACTCCAACCCGGCCCGCCGCTGCAGCGTCGAGATGACCGGCCGCGATCATCCAAGCGATCAAATCCCGAAAGGAATCTTCTTCACCGATCGGCTCGCGTCCGATAATTCTACACGCTTCGCGATCATCGACCGCCACGCTGCGAGTCAGAACCTCCGCCGCTTCGTAGGTGAGCTGAACCGAGTGACCGAGGCGTTGCGCCACATCTCCCACCCGTCCGAGGAGGCGCAGCAGCCAACCCGGTATTCGCCGCGCCTTGAGCGAGCGCCCCGAGAGCGACTCGAGAAGGGCGTGGTAGCGGTCGTGTCGTAAATAGAAGGACGGGCCCATCAAGCGGGGCGCGTTCGTCTTCCCGTCGAAGATCCCCGCGATCACAGCCGCCAGATCTCGCACATCCGTCGTCGCGAGCCCTCCCTCGGTCACGAGGACTTCACCCGAAATCAGCGCGTTCGCGACCAATTGGGGGCCGATCGAGAAGGTCGGGTCATCGGGGCCCTGGACCGCCGCTGGATAGATGATCGTGACCGGCAGACGCGTCTGGAATTCACGCGCGATCCGCTCCGCATCCGCCTTGGTCGCCGCATACATCGAGGCGGGCTCTGCAACCTCGTCTTCAGAGGTCATCGTGTCGCCCCTCGGAGGAAAGAGCGCGAGAATGCTCGATACATAGACCGCACGCTCGAGGCCGATTCCTGCCGCCGCTTCGAGCACGCTTCGAGTCCCCTCGACATTCGTCTCGGCGAGGAGCGCTTCATCTTCCCGCGCGGGAGAGAAGAGCCCGGCACAATGCAACAATCCCCCACAATCAGCGAGTGCCGCGCGAATCGCATCGCGATCCCCGACGCCGCCGATTGCGACCTCCACCCTCGCCTCGCTCAGGCCGAAGGGTGCCAAGACGGCGTCGAGCTTTCCGGGATCGCGTACGAAGACACGCACGCAATGGCCCGCATCCAGCAGAGCCGCGACGCTATGGCAACCGATCAGACCGGTCGCACCGGTGACCAGAACCCTCATCTCAGACGATCGGCCCCAGGAACCCTGCCCAGAGATCGATCAGCAGCAGGCTGATCGCCCCGGCTGCGCTCGCTTCGAGGCATGCCCGCGAGAGCGACCAGCGCGAATCGCTCATCTCCTCGTCCATGCGAAAGAGATTCGGAAAGCTCACCAGGAAATACATCGAGTAGAAAACCGAACCCCACGCGAGCATTGCGTCTAGATCCACGTACCAGACATTCCCGGAAGCAGCCTGTGTGATATAAAGCCGCGTCTCCGCCCACGCGAAGAAAAGCGCTGAGAGTGTGACGATCACGATCCAAGCAATTCGTCGCACGGGCGTAAGCCAGCCGAGCGTGATCGAGCGAACGCGCCGCATGCACACGATCGCGACCGTGTGATAGACGATGAAGAACGCCACCGCGTTCAAGTACATGCCCAGCGGAACCTTCTTGTATTCCGCAGCTGCCGTCGCCTCGTCCGGACCGACCAGCGCCGCATCGAAATAGAGCGATACGTCATCGAAGCGATAGCGGAGCCCGAGCACGTCGAAGAAATATTCCGTATGGAAATAAGTCACGAAGAAAACGAAAACGAACATGTAGAGATTGAACTTGAACCAGTAGCTGTCCTGCCACGCGACTGCGGAATCGCGACGCAGCCATGCGGGCAGGAGGATGCAATAGGGAACCCACATGCAAAAATTCTGCGCGACATGCCAAAACGTATTCGTGTCGAGCCACCCCAGCCACTGGATCACGCCGTTGTAGATGAAGAAGACCGGAACGAAGGTCAGAAAGAATTTTTCGGCCCAGGCCTTGTCGGGATTGGGCGAGAACCAACGGGCCCGCGTGCGCACACTCGTCATTCGAGTCATCTCGTTTCCCTCGCTCATGACGGTCGGTCTCCATCGATGACACAGCGACGCACTTCTCGTTTCCTGGGAAAATGATCGGCCAGCCCGCGGTGAACGGTCGATCGTTGGTCCCACAAGGCCAGATCCCCGAGCGTCCATCGCCAGCGCGCATGAAAAATCGGCTGGTCTATGTGGCGACGAAGGAAATCGAGAATCGCGTCGCTCTCGCTCGAAGTCAATCCGAGAATCTCCCTCATGAAGCCTCCCCCGAAGAAGATCGCCTTGCGGCCTGTCTCAGAATGCGTCCGGATGAGCGGGTGTTCGACCGACGGATAGGCCTCGCGAAGCTTCTGCGCGAGTGGTCGTGCCATCTCCTCACCTAACTTATCGATCATGCCCTCGATGAAACTCGTGTTGTCATGCCGCACGCGTAGGCCACTCAAGAAATCCTGTACCGCTGGCGACAAGGCATCGTAGGCCGCCGTCATCGATCCCCACATCGTGTCGCCACCATGGTCGGGCACGATCGTCGCACGCAGGAATGCAGCGTGCGGCGGTTCGGCGATCCAGGTCACATCCGTATGCCAATAGTCGGTCGCGGGCTCGCTATCCGGTCCGTCCGCGATCACCTGAAAGCTCGGTTCTGTCTCGCCCATCACGGCGGAGAGCGGAAATACGCTGGGTGTCCCGAATCGCCCCGCAAAGGCGAGATGCTGATCGTCATCGATCTTCGTGTCACGAAAGAAGACGACCTCGTGGTCAAGAAGCGTCGCGTAGATATCCGCGACTTCAGAATCGCTCGGATCGCGGATATCGACGCCGACGATCTCCGCACCCAACGCACCACCCAGGGGCTTCACATCCATTCTCGACGATCTCCTACCCAAAGGGGGTCGGCCGACGATTTCAGCGACCCGAATAGGCTCTACGTTACACGAATCGAGCAGCCGACGAAGCGCGACGATCCCCCCATTCCCGGGGATCGAGCCACCTCCTCAGCACCCCTCTCACGCCTCGGCAGTACCGCTACACACCCTCTCGAAACTGAATGGCCGCGACCGAATGGTCTTCCGCCAGTCGCACTGTGACCTCTGCGTTTCCCGGCGAGCACGCGAGCATCGAAAGGGTCACGCGCTCGAAATGCTGCACGAAGCGATCGATTCCAGGCGCGTCGAGTCGCCTCTCCGGTGGTCGATCGCGTTCCTGCTCTCCCCTCCATCGCCGTACCGCGTGAAGATTCGGCACCTGTAAGAAAACACTCTGATCAAGCATCCGATAGAGCGCTCGATAGTCACCCGCGAGCTGGGTGTTCACATAACGCCGCCAATCGCCGCCGCGATCCTCGTCGCGCTCGAGCGAATTGATCGGCTCTTCGAGGGCCTCCTCGTCAACCGCCTCCGCTCCAACACACCAGCCCTCGAGCACCACAATGTCCTGGGGTCCCTCGACCAGGCGCGTGCCCACACGATCATCGAGTCCTTTGTCGAATCGGGGCAATTTGACCGGGCCCGGGCTCCCGAGGGCCAGGATCGCCTCGCGGCAATAGGCCACGTCATGGGTGCCCGGTGGTCCCCGCGTCTCGAAAAGGGGATGAATGCGCGCCGCCAGGGACCGACGGGCTTCCACGCCCAGATAGAAGTCGTCCAGGCCGAGGACACACGCGCGAAGACCGAGCGCAGAACATGCGGACTCGATCAGTGCACCGAGGGTCGACTTACCCGCGCCCTGCCCCCCCGCCAACCCGACGCGCCGGGGACGCGACCGCGCCCATTTGCAGGCGAGCAGGGCCGCCAGCGCCCGGTAATCCGCCGGGGCTTCGGGATCGAGGGCCTCCACACAGCGCCTGAGAACATCGCTCTCCTCGCGCGCCGCGAGTCGAGGGGGCCTCACGTGGGATTTCCCTCGTCGAATGTGATCGCCGCTTTCATTTCCCCTTCACCTCGAGACTCGCGTGGTCGTTCCCGTCGAATCACCTGCTGGGGCCCGCCCCGATCGGTGCTATCCACGGGCTCGGTAGATGCTAGCTTTCCGCCGCTTCAACGAACCCCAGCGTAATCGGCCAGCTCGACTCAGCACCCGACCGCCGATCCAGGAGAATTCCATGACCATCCGCACTGGTTTCATCGGCCTCGGCGTCATGGGCAAACCCGTCGCCGCCCATCTCGCCCCCGCCGGCTTCCCGACCACAGTTTACGACATCGTCGACGAACCCGTCGACGAGCTCGTCGCGGGCGGTGCCAAAGCCGCTTCGTCTCCCCGCGAAGTCGGAGCCAACTCGGACATCGTCGGGATCTGCGTGCCCGAGGATAAGCACGTCAAGGCCCTTGTATATGGCGAGGACGGGCTACTCGCTGGCATGAGCGAGGGCGGGATCATTCTGATCCACAGCACGATCCTTCCGGAGACCGTGGAAGAGGTCGAGGCGGCGGCCCGGGACGAGGGCATCGAAGTCATGGATGTCTGCGTGACCGGCGGCGCCGAAGGAGCGATCAAACGCACGCTGACGCTCCTGATCGGTGGCGCTGAATCGGCGTATAAAAAGTCCCAGCCCTATTTCGACGCGATCACCGATACCGAGCCGATCTTCGCCGGGCCCCTGGGTTGTGGCGCCAAGCTGAAGCTCTGTATCAACCTCATCACCTATATCCAATGGGCCGCCGCCTATGAGTCCGCCGCACTCGCAAAATCCGCGGGGCTCTCCCTCGATATTCTCAAACAGGCGGGGCAGTCGAATGGCCAGATCACACCGATGATGCTGGCCTATCTCGGAAGCCAGGAACTCCCCAAGGAGGTGATCGACAGCGAGGCCTTTCAGAACGTCATGCTCTACAACACACGCCTGGCCGAGAAGGATCTCGCCTGGGCGCTCAAGCTCGCGCATCAGGGCGAGGTGCAGCTGCCGGTGGGCGGCCTCGTTTCGCAGTTAATGGGCAGACTCTACCAACTGAAAGACGGGCCGCGCGCGTAGATTGTCTGTCAGTCATGGACCGCCTTTCGCCCCGGCCCGCTTCGTCACCCGAAAGTTCGAGAGATCCGTCCTCCCGGCTCGAAGACTACGATGACGTCTCGCTCTATGGAATCGACGAGGCGCGACGGAACCAACTCCTTCGACGACATCACGAATGTTCTGTCGTGTGGTCGACCTCCGACGGCTGGCCGGTCGGTGTCATGCATCTCTACATCTGGCACGGGGAACGCTTCTGGGTGACCTGCACCGATGAACGCAAACGCGTCCCCGCTCTGCGCGCCCGTCCACATAGCTCAATCATCGTCGCCTTCGAGGACGAGCAGACCGTCACGGCGAAGACCCTCGCCCGCGTGCACGACCACGGTTCACAGCACCACGCCTGGTTCTATCGCGCACTCGCGGAGAAAGTCCTGCCCGGACAACCGCGAGCCATTCGCGAAGCGGGGCCGGAGGCCTGGATCGAACGGCTCGACTCTCCGGGCCGTGTCGTGATCGAGTTCGCTCCCCAGAAATGGATCAGCTTCGATGGCCGCAAGGTCGGCGCACATGCCGAGGGGTGGTGGCAACCGGGGACACCCTGGATCGAGCCGGAGCAATCCGACTGATCAGGGTCGGTAGACCGAGATCTCGACCGCGTCGGGCACCGACGAATATTCGACGGTCGCTTCGCGATGTTCGGAGTCGTAGCGGCCGCAGTTCCGGACATAGTCGATATATTCCGTCGCACCGAAAAGCGGCCCCACATTGTCCGCGACGACGATGCTGCCCGGGCGCAGAAGGCCCTTTGCCTCGATCGCCTGGAGGTCGGTCTTGTAGAGGTCCTTCCAATGGTCCAGGAAAACGAGGTCGAAGCTTCCTTCGAGGCTGGGGATGGTCTCGGTCGAACCCCCATGAATAATCTCGACTCGACCGGATAGCCCAGCGAAGTCGACGTTGGCGCGGGCGCCTTCGACCGATGCGCCGCTCACCTCCAGCGAGACGATCCGGCCGGCCGAACCGAGGGTGTCGGCCAGCATGATCGACGAATAGCCACAGAATGCTCCCAGCTCGAGGATCCGCGCGTCGCTCGGCAATTTCTCCAGGAGTTCGCGAACGAGCGGTCCCTTCTCGGGCCCGATATTCATCAGAAATCGCTCTTCGCGTGCGAATCGATCCATCGTCTTCAGGACATCCTGGGGATCCCCGCGGCGGGCATGCGCCGCGACGAAATCTCGAACGCGAAGAGGCAGCGGCGCCGCGCCCGTCAGACGGTCGATCAGCGTCTGGCGGACCAGCCGAAAGGTGAACCCCAGGGCATCGGGCTTGAAAAATCGCCAAACCTGCATCTTGTTTCTCCAGTGGCCGCGCCCAACGAAGCGCTGAGAGCGCGCCCGTACGAGTAGACCTCTCGGATACCTCCCAGCCGCCTACTCGTCGGAGGTCCGGTAATCTCCGAATTTTTCGTCGCGCTTCTGCAGCGCGCCCGTGAGCTTGCCCGAACCCGAGCCCGTCTGGTTGATGAACTCATCGAAGCTCTTCTGATGGATCGCAAGAGAGCAGAGTTCCGTTCCCTGGCGGATGCCCTGACGAATCCCCATCACCTCCATCTGGCGATGGACGGCGCGCTTGTTCAGCGCAACGATATCGGTGGGCAACGACGCCATGCGCGTCGCCATCTCGAGCGTGGCTTCCTCGAGCTGGTCAGCGGGATAGGCACGAGTCGCCCATCCGCGCTCGGCGGCTTCGGTCCCGCTGATCGAGTCGCCGGTCAGCATCATCTCCATCCCCCGCCGCATGCCGACGAGCCAGGCGTGAAACTGCATATCCGGAACACCGAAGCGCACGGCGGGATATCCCATCTGAGCATCCTCGGCCATGTAGACGACATCACAGCCAGTCGCGAGTTCGCTTCCGCCTGCTAGGCAATAACCGTGAACCTGAGCGATCACGGGCTTCGATAGTTCCCAGATGCTCATCCAGCCCTCGGTGACGTGGCGCGGATATTGCCCCTCACCGGGCGGCGTAAAGAAGGGATACTCGAGGCCGTCGTTGCCTCCGCCGAGGTCGTAGCCGGCGGAGAAACATTTGCCCGCTCCTCTCACGATCTGCACATGCACATCGTCCTCCATATCCCCATCGCGGAGCGCGTGGAGCAGCTCCGCTCGCAACGCATGGTTGAGCGCGTTTCGCTTGTCGGGTCGATTCATCGTGATTCGTCGAATATTCGGCCTGGGCTCGTCGACCAGGATCACGCTGTAATCATCGGTGGATTTCGGCCAACTCGCCCGCAGTTCTCCCGCGGCGGCGGCGGGATCGTTGTCGTAGCTCATGTCCTCTCGGGGCTCCCTGTCTTGGCTGGAACGATGGATCGCGACTCGTTCGAGTCTTGGCTAAATCCTCGTCTCGACTTCTCAGAGCGTGGATCCTAACCGATGAAGGAGTCGCGACAACGGACCCATCGAGATCCTACGGGCGACATCTGAGAACCCGATCTGACGACCCGAAAGCAGCCCTGATATCCTCTGGGCCTACACCACGCGCCCCGTGGCGATCCCGCGACCGAGGAGAAGCGAAATGATCGATGAAGAACCGGCCGGACGAGCGGAAATCCGATTCGAAAACCCATCTCGGACTCTCCCCGACATCACCCGCCGAACATTCGGACGACGCGTCGCATGGAGCGGAATGGGCGCCTTGGGATGCGTGGCGGGACTGACGGGCGGGCTCGCTAAACCGACCGTCGCGGCACATCACGAGAGCATCCCGCTCCCCACTGCCCTGCTCGAGCGGAGTCCCTTCGTCTACATTTCGCCGCTGCTCGCAAACGGTGCGGAGAGCACCTGCCATGCGGAGGTCTGGTACGCCTGGCTCGACGGGAGCGTCATTGTCACCGTGGCGAGCGATCGCTGGAAGGCGGGTGCGCTCGCCCAGGGCCTCCATCGGGCACGAATCTGGGTGGGAGATTACGGCCGTTGGAAGAGCTGGCTCGGCCGCCCCGACGAAGCCTTCAAAGACGCACCCCATTTCGATGCACGTGCGGAAAAGGTCGAGGGCCCGAAACATGTCGAGCGACTCCTGACCGCGTACGAAGCGAAATACCCCGACGAGATCGCCAACTGGCGCAACATCATGCGCAGCGGCAACGCCGACGGCTCCCGCATGATGATTCGCTACACGCCGGTCCCCGGCTGAGAGGGCCCTGCCCCCGCCACCCGAATCGTTGTGAAACGAGAACGACCCGCGCTAGCGGACAGCTTGCGGAAAGACATCGTCGGGTGCCGGGTGTCAGGCCGGGTAGTCCTGTCCGCCCGCGCGATACGATTCGGGCGACCTGCTAGAGCTGGCTGCACAGCAAGAGCAAGGCGGCCGTTCCATCGACCACGATCGGCGGAATCGATTCCTTGAGCGTCGAGCCGTCGAGCGCGATCGAAACGAAGCGCGCCAGCGTCGCACCCGCCCAGCCGAGCCCGAGCGCGAGGTAGACATTCGGATCACCGAGCACGAGCGCGGTGCCTCCCGCCCCGAGCATGATTCCGCCAAAGACGCCGCGAGCCTCAGAGAGGGCCTTCGCCGATTTGAGCTCGATATCGCAGCCATCCGTAATCAGCGTCGGCTTGAAGAAACCGGCCGTGCCAATCGCGGCCGTCAACAACGCACCCAGGCGCGGCAGCCATTCCATCACCAGATCCATCTTCGATCTCCTTATTGGTCTTCGGGAATATGCTCTACTTCGAGTAGAAGCTTAGGCGCTGAAACAGTGAATTCAACAACGTGAATTCAACGTCGCCCGATCCCCTCTTCTCTGCCAAGGGCCCGAGACGCTATGCTCATGCGACGCCCTCGCCGGAGATCATGGAATGAAGAAGACTGCACTGATCACAGGAGCATCGGCCGGCCTCGGCGTCGAGTTCGCCCGCCAGCTCGCTGCACAGGGGCTCGACCTCCTGCTCGTGGCACGTCGAAAGGAGAAGCTCGAAGAGGTCTCGAAGTCGATCTCCGAGGAATTTGGTGTTGACGTCCGAAATGTGAGCGCCGATCTCTCCGACCCGGCGGCTCCGAGAACTCTCCTCACGCACGTCGAAGCCGAGGGTCTCGCGATCGACTATCTCATCAACAACGCCGGCAGCGCCGGGCCGAGCCTCTTCGAGGAGGAGGATTGGGCACCCCAGGCCCGATTCCTCGAACTCATGATGACATCCGTGACGCAGTTGTGTCACCACTTCGTCCCGCCCATGCGCGAACGTGGTTTCGGCCGCGTCGTGAACGTCTCCTCCTTCGCGGGCCGACTCGCGCGCCCGGCGGGAGCACATTACGGCCCTTCGAAGGCCTACTTGGTTGCCCTCACCGAAGAGCTCGCTCTCATACTGAGGGGCAGCGGCGTGCACGCCTCCGCCCTCTGCCCCGGGTTCACGCATACCGAATTCCACGAGACCGCCGGTATGATGGCGATGAAGAATGCCCTTCCCGGATTCATGTGGTATGACGCCGCGACAGTAGTCCGAGATGGCCTCAGAGCAGTCGAGAGAGGCAAGCCAATCATGGTCTCGGGCCGGCTCTATCGCTGGCTCGATCCGGTCGCACAATCCAAATTATTTCGGCCCTTCATCAAGTCGATGATCCCCGGCCGTTAGACGCGAAAGGAAAGACATGAAACCCGAGTCTTTTCGAATCGAAATCCCCGACGAGGACCTGGTGGATCTGTCGAATCGCTTAAAACGGTTCCGCGCTTCCTCCGACTTCGCCAACGACGATTGGCGATACGGAATGAATGGCAGCTATCTAAGAGAGCTCGTCGACTACTGGATCGACGGCTTCGACTGGCGGCGGGAAGAAGCAGTCATGAATGCGTTCGAGCATTGGAGGGTGGAGATCGATCACGTCCCGATCCACTATCTCAAGAAATCCGGTGTCGGGCCGAATCCGACCCCGATCGTGCTCACCCACGGTTGGCCCTGGACCTTCTGGGATTATCGCTATGTGATCGAACCGCTCGCCGACCCGGCGGCCCACGGCGGAGATCCCGCAGATGCGTTCGACGTGATCGTTCCATCGCTTCCCGGCTTCGGCTTCTCGAGCCCCCTTCAAAAGCCGGGAATCAACTGGATCAAGACCGCGGATCTCTGGTCGACCTTGATGACCGACGTACTCGGCCATGAGCGATACGCAGCGGCGGGCGGCGACTGGGGGGCCTTCGTAACCGCCCAGCTCGGCCATAAATATGCCGATCAGCTCTACGGAGTTCACGAAGCCTTTCCGGCGATTCCCGGATTGAATTATTACGACGTCGCGGGAGAAGACTACGCACCCGAAGAGGCGGATCTATACGCTCGCCGTCTGGTCTGCGAACCGCTTTCCGCAAGCCATATGGCCGTTCATTCGAGCGATCCACAAACCCTCGCCTACGCCCTCGAGGATTCGCCGGCGGGCCTGGCCGCGTGGATCGTCGAACGCCGACGAAATTGGTCCGATTGTGGCGGCAACGTCGAGAGCGCGTTCACCCGAGACCATCTTCTCACGACCGTCAGCCTCTTCTGGCTGACCCGAACGATCGGAACCTCCATGCGCTTCTATTGGGAAACCGCACGCGAGCCCTGGAGACCGAGCCACGACCGACGACCCACGATCGAAGCGCCCGCCGCCTTTGCCGTGCTTCCCCAAGACGTCTTCCCTCTGCCGCGCAAAACCGTCGAGCAGCACGTGAATCTTCAGCGATGGTCGCGGCTCGCACGAGGGGGGCATTTTGGGGCCGCTGAGGCTCCGGACCTCATCGTCGATGACATCCGAGCCTTCTTCCGAGAACGGCGAGCCCTCCCTGATTAATTGCTAGAGTTTCGAGCCGAATCGAGGGGCCGATCAGCTCGATGCCATCGATGTTTACCGAGCGATATTTCTCAACACCCAGAAGACGAGATTCAACCCGATGAGCCTTCCGTCCCACCATCCCTTCACCCTCGAGTACACATCCAACCCCCAGCCGGTCTTCGCGGACATCCACACGGATAACCGTTTCCTACCGCTCGAGGATCTCGGAGCCGTCGCCGTTCACGGCTACGATGCAGTGCGCGCTTTTTGTGACCATCCCCTGATGACGCGCAACTTCGCGGAGTCCGGCGTCGTCGACAAGCAGGCGATGGCCGAGCGGGCCGAACGATGGCCCACGCTGGAGAATTCGCTGTCCACCGGTGAGGGCGAGGAGACCAAGCGCGCGAATCTGCTTCGCGTTCTACTCGCGCAGGATTTCCGGCCCCGTATGATCCGCAAGATGGCGACGACCGTGAGCGAAGTCGTCTCCAAGGTCTGCGCACCGCTGCGGTCGGAGAGCGATGTCGACGTCGTCAAGGTGGTCCAGGAAGTGCCCCTGATCGTCATTTCGACGCTCCTCGGAATCGATGAGACCACCAAGGATGCGGAGCTCTTCCTGAGCGCTGGCCCGTCGTATTTCCGGGGCATCAATCCGATCGCCTCCGATTCGGATCGCGACAAGGCGGAAGTGGCTGCGGTGACGATGATCGACATCCTCGGCCGAACCGTCGAGAATCGACGATCGAATCCCCAGAACGATCTCGTCTCCCAAGTCGTCGAGATTGCCGACAATCGAGGCGACGTCGATCCGATGGACGTGGTCCGCGCGGTCGTAATCCTCGTTGCGGCGGGCACCGATACGACGCGGCTCACGAGTTCGCTCGCCATCCGAACCCTGCTCGACAACCCGGAGGCGATGGAAGCCATGCGGGAGGACCGCAGCCTGGTCAAGAATGGCATGATGGAGCTACTCCGATACGAGAGCCCCACGAAATATCTGGTACGGGTCGCGACGCAGGACGTCGAGTTCGAGGGACAGACGGTTCCGAAAGGCTCGCTGGTCCTGCTCTCGATCATGGGCGCAGGCTGGGATCCCCGCGTCTTCCCGAGCCCCGAGACCTTCGATCCCCAGCGGGATCTGAGGGGTAGCCTCTCCTTTGGCTTCGGCTCCGGCTACTGCCTCGGGAGCCATCTAGCGAGGCTCCAGGTCACGACCCTGGTCGACTTCGTCCTGGACCACCTGCCCTCGACCGCGACGATCGACCGTAGCCAGACCACCTGGGATGCCGGCAATCTCATGCTGCGCGAAATCACCAGCATGCCGATGCATATCCGCTAGTCGAATACGTGGGCACGCCATCAACCGCCATCAACCGCCATCAACCGCCATCAACCATTCCCAGACCAGGAGGAGGATGACCCATGGGTCAGCTCAACGGACGTGTCGCCATCGTGACCGGTGCCGGACTCGGCATCGGCCGCGCGATCGCACAACGCTATGTCGAAGAGGGAGCGAAGGTCGTCGTCGCCGAATTGAAGCCCGAACCGGGAAAGCTCGCCGCGGATGAGCTCGGTGAGGATGCCCTTTTCATCCAGACGGATGCGGGAGACAAAGCCAGCGTGGAGAATATGGTCGAGGCGACCGTAGATCATTTCGGCACGCTCGACATTCTCGTCAACAACGCCTGGGGTGGCGGCCGCATTGGCCGGGTCGAGAAGAAGACCGTGGAACTCATGAACCACGGTCTGGGGGTCGGATTCCTGGGACCCTTCTGGGCGATGGTCGCGGCACACCCAATCATGCAAGCCAAGCGATGGGGCCGGATCGTGAATGTCTGCTCGCTCAACGGTGTCAACGCCCATATGGGGACCACCGAGTACAATGCGAGCAAGGAGGCGTTGCGCGCCGCCACACGTACGGCGGCACGGGAGTGGGCGGGCGACGGCATCACGGCAAACGTGATCTGCCCCGCTGCAAAATCCAACTCCTTCGCGCAAACGATGGCCCAACACCCCGAGTTGATTTCAGCCGCGGATTCTGCCAACCCGATGGGACGGATCGGGGACTGCTACGAAGATATCGCCCCGGTCGCTCTCTTCCTGGCAAGCGAAGACTGTCGCTATCTCACCGGCAATACACTCTTCGTCGACGGCGGCTCGCATATCAATGGCTCCAGCTGGGCACCGAATCTCGACGACTAGCGAGATTTGAAAGATCACGGACGATCGTCATGCGGAGTATCCTCATCGTCGGTCTCCACCGGCCTGGCGGGACTCAGCCGATTCGTGTCGTCTCTGCGGGCTCCTCGATCACGCCATTTTCGATCTCGCCGATTCCGTCGATCGCAATCTTCACGACATCACCTGCCTTCAGGAGCTGCGGTGGCTTCATTGCGATCCCTACGCCCCCCGAAGTGCCGGTCAGGACGACATCCCCCACCTCGAGGGTGAACGCGGTCGTCAGATGCTCGACGAGGGTGAAACAATCGAAGATCAGGTGCTTGGTATTCGTCGATTGCCGCAGCTCTCCATTCACCCAGGTCTTGAGTTCCAGGCTATGCGGATCGCCGATCTCGTCGCTCGTCACGATCCACGGGCCCAGCGGACAATGCGTATCATTCGATTTGCCCATGGTGAAGGTCGGGACACGCAGCTGCCAATCTCGAACCGACACGTCATTCGCAACGGTGTAGCCGGCGATCACCTCGTGGGCGCGGTCGCGCGGAACATGACGACATCGTCTCCCGATCACGAAGGCGAGTTCGCCCTCATAGTCGAGTGCAGTCGAATAATCCGGCCGATGGAAGGGATCGTAGGGTCCATTGGCCGACGTCGATTGCTTGTTGAAGATCATCGGGTGCTTCGGCGTTTCCATCCCAGCCTCGGCGACATGATCCGCGTAATTCAAGCCGACCGCGAGGATCTTCGGCGGACGCGAAATCGGCGACTCCAGACGCACCGCATCGAGTGCGATACTCGGCGCGACCTCCCCCACCTCCTCGGCGCGGACCAGGGCGGCGGCGCCGGCGGCAAGCAGCGAAATCATGTCCTCCGGAAGTTCGCTGCCTCCCAGATCGGCGATCTCGTCCCCGTGGACGACACCGACCCGGGTCGATTCGGCGTGCGTAAAAGTGGCCAGTTTCATGATTTGGTCCCTTCTCGACCTCGAAATTCAGCTAGCTCGGCTTTCCGAGTGATGAATCACCCAGGAAGAGATGAACGAGGGCATCGGCGTGCGCCTCGATCGACGCTGGCAACATCGGGTCGTAGCCCGCAACACGACGGCATTCCGGTGTTTGATGAAAGATCGCGGCGACAGCCCCGATGAAGATGTAGTTGATGTGGACGGGATCGACGTGACCCGGCACGCGCATCTCGCTTCCGGCCTCTTCGAAGAAGCTCGTCAATCCCTCGAAGAGCGGCTTCACATGCCGGTCGACGATCCAGCGCATGCGTGGGCCCTGGCGCTTTCCCTCTTCGTTCATCATGAGCACGAACTCGGGGTGGGCGGCGACGAATTCAACATAACGCCGCACCAAATAGGCCACATCGTTTCGTGAGGGCTTCGCCTCGGACGCACCGAAAAAGTCTCCGACCGAGGCATGAAGTTCCTCGAAGGCCCGATCCACAGCCTCCCGCCAGAGGGCTTGCTTCGTACCGAAATAGTAGGGAATGAGTCCCTGGTTCACGCCCGCGGCGGCCGCGATCGAACGCGTAGACGAGCCTTCGAATCCATGCAGCGAGAAGGAGTCGAGTGCCGTCTGAAGGATATGCTCACGGGTCGATGCATCCCTCGACGTTGATCCCGAGGCTGCCGAACCTCGTCTGGCCATGGCGCACCCACTCCGAGCTCGTCGGATCGACCCATCCGGGACGACCGACAAGACTTTATTCGATCGAACAAATCTCTTTATACCGTGCGCCCTGGCCCGTCGTCAAGCTCCTGAGGCCCGTGACCTCGTGGAACCCGGACGCACGCTCAGGACGCCCGATGGCCGATGGAGGATCCTCGGGGAACTTCATCCCCGCGGCTATGAGGGTCTCCCCGATCCGGTCCGACCGGATGCGCCAATCATCGGGGTCCGCTCGTGATCCGCCTCGACGGAACCGCTCGCCGCGATCGTCCTTGCTCGTCTGCACGACGCCTCTCGGCGACATCACGTCGCTCGATTCAATAGAACTGCGACGCCCAGCGTCGATAGTCGGCGATCGGTCCATCCTCTTCGCAGAGACTCGGCGCCACGCGGTATTTCTTGTTCTCCCAGATGTCGAGATCCTGGCTGGCGAAAACGGCGTGCTCGTCCATCAAGGCGCGAATTTCCGCTCGCACACCCGGCTCGTCCTGATCGCCGATGCGCGCGATGACACCCATCCGAACGTGGGTCGTCTCCCCGTCGATCGGAGTCAATCCCGTGGCCACCACCGTGTCGTAGATCGCGCTCTGCTTGAGCCAACTGAAGCCCATGCCCCAGTTCTCACCGTGCATCGTGAGTTCGGTCGTCTGCCCGCCGAGGGTGCTGACGTCCTTCGCCCCCCCGACGTGCCAGAGAAATGAGTTAGATCGAAACTCACAGCTGCGATCCTCCGGAACGGGCAATCCGTGGACCGTGTCGAAATGCGGCCAGTCGATCCCGTTCTCGGCCATCTCTTGCGGATGCGTCTTGATCGTCCACTCCCAACGCAGCCAGGAAGCGAGCCAGCCGTCCTGGCCCCAACCCTCGACCTCGGGAATCTCGAAGTCCGGAGCCTTCCCCTCTGCGTGGTACCAGGCAAAGACCATTCCATTGCGTTCGATGACCGGAAGGGACTCGACACAAAGATTCGGCGGAATTCGTTTCGCGTAGGGGATTTCCGCGCAGCCGCCCTCGGCGTCCCAGCGCCAGGCGTGGAACGGGCATCGGAGGGTGTCGCCGACGACCTCGCCACCGACCGCTAGATGCGCGCCGAGATGAGGACAATAGCCGTCGAGGACCGCCACCTCTCCGCTCTCCCCACGAAACGCCACGAGGTCCCGGCCGAAATATTGAAGACGCTGGACCTGTCCCGGGGCCAGCTCATCGGAATAGGCCACCACATACCAACTATTCGGAACGCCAAAAGGAAATCGCGCCATATCGCCTCCCGCTCTCGGTTCATCACGTAGCTTACCCGAAATTCGGCACACAAAAGTCCGCCTCGCCCCCCTCGGAATTCGGCGTCCTCGATGCATCCGTGGCTGCTAGCCTAGTCTTTCCAAATCGGCGCACGCGCCGCCTCGCCCCTCGGAGGAACTCGCCATGTCCCGTCTAGATGATCGCGTCGCCATCGTGACCGGCGCTTCCCGCGGCGTTGGATCGACCATCGCCAAGACCCTCGTCGCCGCCGGCGCAAAGGTCATCCTCACCGATATCCTCGTCGAAGAGGGTGAGAAAGTCACCGCCGAACTCGGGGAGGCGGCCTCCTTTGCCGCCCTCGATGTCACGAGCGAAGAGGATTGGTCACGCGTCGTGGACGAAGCCGTCGCTGCCCACGGCCGGGTCGACATACTCGTGAATAATGCGGCCATCCTTCACCTCGGCACCCTCGAAAACACGCCACCCGAAATTTTTCGACGGATCCTTGAGGTGAATACCGTCGGTCCCTATCTCGGAACGCGCGCAGTCCTCGAGACGATGAAGGCCCAGGAGGTTGGATCGATCGTGCACGTCGCCTCGATCGACGGGCTCGTCGGAATGAACGGCGTCTCCGCCTACTCGGCGAGCAAATTCGGGCTCCGCGGCCTCGCGAAATCGTCCGCCCTCGAACTCGGGCGCTCGGGGATTCGCGTCAACTCGGTCTGTCCCGCTGGAGGCAACACCGACATGTACGGTCCGTGGTTCGAGAAGCTGACCGCAATCAAGGACGAAACCCAGGCCTATAACAACAACCGCGGCATCCCCGGAAACGTGAGCTACGAAGCGATCGCGCAGGCCGTGCTCTACCTCGCCTCCGACGCGAGCGGCGGGGTGACCGGAATCGACCTACCGGTGGACGGTGGTGCCACCGCCGGCAAATTCATGCTCGGCTTCAACTCGATGTAGCCGGGCGGCGAGCCGCGCTCAATCCAGGACGCGTGCGCCCTCGAGGTCGAAGAAGGCGCGCATACTGAGAACGCGTCCCTCAATATCGATCTCCGCGACATCGATCACATCGAGTTCGAGGAGCCGCCCCCCCTGGCGCACGCGTGCGATCAGGGGCACAGCGGCCTCGAACCCGGCCACGCATGCGGGACCCGCGATGCGGAGTGATTCCGCCAGCTCGTTATCCCGATAGAACGCGTGAATCGCGTCGATCCCGTCGATGATGGGGCCTCCCACGGGAATCTGGATCCGAGCCTCCGGCGCGTAGACCGAAACGATCGCTTCCACGTCGGTCGCCGTGACGGCTTTCGTATAGCGCTCGAAGAGCGCGTCGAAGATCGCCTTGCTCAAGACGGGCCCTCCACGAGTTTTCGAATTTCGGAGACTGTCGGATGGTGGGCCAGCAGCCCTCCATCGACGGACAGGATCTGACCGGTGATGAAGGACGCCGCGTCCGAGGCCAGAAAAACCACGGCCGCCGCAATATCCTCGGGAACACCGAGGCGCGGGGTCAACGTATTGCTGAGGTAGACCGCCACCTGTTCAGCCGACACATTGGCTTCCAGGGCGGGCGTCAAGATCACACCCGGCGCGATCGCGTTGCAGCGGATCCCCTGCTTCCCGTATTGCGTCGCGACCGACAGCGTCAAGGATTGCAGGCCGGCTTTCGAGGCGGCGTAGGCGGTGCGTGCGGAATCCCCCGTCAGACCCGACGCGGAGGACGTGTTGATGATCGCCCCCCCGCCGCGCTCGAGCATGCGAGGAATCGCATGTTTGCAGCCGAGCATGGGGCCACGCAGGTTGATCCGCTGGGTCCGATCCCACACCTCGGTCTCGAGTTCACCGACGCCGAGGTCGCGACTCTGGAGGGCGGGATCTGAATCGGCGGCATTATTGTGAAGGATGTCCAGTCCACCGAAGATCGAGACCGCCGCCTCCACCATTTCTTCGATCGATTTCTCGTCGCCCACGTCCGCCGCGAAACCGCGCGCGCGGAGCCCGCGCGCAGCCATCTCTTTGGCGGCCGTCTCGGCGCCCTCCCCGTTCAGGTCGGCGAGCAGGACCGATGCCCCCGCCTCCGCCAGCGCGAGGGCCGTAACGCGTCCGATTCCCGAGGCGGCTCCCGTGACGATCGCGACCCGATCTTCGAGGCTGGACGAATTCGTCGACAACGCGATCTCCCCCTCCGCGCTTCTATTCGGCGCGATTTCAATCCGACGGCAGCGTAGTATCGTCCGTCGGGTGCGACGGCGTCAATCGCACGAAATCGACGCGACGATCGAAGTCCACTCAGCCACGCGCGCACGCCGGAGGATTCGGATGCCCGAGCAACGCCCCCTTCTCTTCGCCACCAAGGCGGAGGCCACGCTTCGCCTGGCGGAATCGCTAGACGCCGAGTTCGCCGCCCTCCCCCTGGCGAGCGCACCCGAGAAATTCGAGGATTGGCGTTCGAAAGCGAGCGCGGCCGAAGAGCGCGACCGCGTGATCGTTGCTCCCTGGCTCGTCACCCCCGAGCCGCCCAAATGCGCCGAACTGATGAACGTCGATCCCGCCGCCTGGCGTGAGCGCTTCGAGCTTCCCTACCTGCTCTGGAATTTCGCGCTCGGGGCTGCGAGTCGACGAGTCGCTGACCATGGTGCGATCGTCGGTGTCGTGCAGTCCCCTGCGGCGATCGATGCCCCGGGCTGGACACCCGAGCTTGCGATCTCGGACGGGGTCCTCTCGCTGATCCGGTCTCTCGCCGCCGCCGAGGGAGCGCGCGGTGTTCGATGCAATCTGGTCACCACGCCAATCGGCTTGATCGAGGGCGACCTCGTCGCCCCCGCCCCCCCCCTCGCGGGATTTCCGGGAACGATCGAAAAACATGTCGCCGGCGCCGTTCGAACCCTGCTCTCTCCTGATGCGGTCGGATTGACCGGCCGGGTTCTCTCGGCGGACGGAGGGCGCTCCCTATGACGACCCAATCGGCAACGGCTGATCCCCGCAAGACGATCCTCGTGACCGGCGCGACCGGCGGTGTGGGTCGTGGAATTGCGCTGGCCTGCGGCGAAGCGGGCTGGAACGTCTGGATTGCGGCACGGCGTGCGAAGGAGGGCGGCGAAGTCGCCGATGAGATCAACGCCACCCCAGGCCGGGGACATTTCGTCCGCTGTGACGTCGGTGATCCAGACTCCGTCGGCGCCGCGATCGACGCCGTCCTCGACGGGGATGGGCGGCTCGACGGGATCGTCCACAACGCGACCAGCGGACTCTCGCCGGTCCCGATCCCGCTTCACGAAGTCTCCCTCGCCGATTTCCAGAATCACGTGGACGTCGCGCTGCGGGCGCTCCATTCGCTCGCCTGCAAGGGCTTCGCCTCCCTGAAGGCGAGCCGAGGCTCGCTCCTCTTGATGACCTCGGAGGCGGGCTTCGAGGGCAAGGCAAAGCTCGCCCCCTACGCCGGCGTGAAGGGCGCCCAGAGGGGCTTCGCACGTGCCCTGGCCCGGGAATGGGGTCGCGATGGGATTCGCGTGAATTCGATCGCACCGCTCGCCTCTACCCCGGCGATGGAGCGCGCCTTCGAGTTGGACGAGGCCATGGCGAGCCGGATCCTCGGTCGCAACCCGTTGGGTCGGCTCGGTGATTCGACTGACGATATCGGACGCGCCGCACGCTTCCTGCTCTCGGACGATGCCCTCTATGTCACAGGCCACACATTGATGGTCGACGGGGGCAGTTGCCCGGCGATCTGAGCGCGGCGGATCCGGGGGACCGGATCAGGACCGTAGGACCCTTCCACCGCGCGCACCCAGGAGTTCGTCGTTCTCGAGGATGAGCGCACCGTTACAAATCGTGGCGCGATAGCCGCGTGCCCGCTGCACGAAGCGACCCGCACCTCCCGGAAAATCGTGTACGAACTCCGGCATCCACTCACCGACCCGCCCGAGATCGATCACATTGACATCGGCCTTTCGGCCGGCCGCCAGCGTTCCGCGATCCTCGAGACCGATGATGCGCGCTGGCGCCGAGGTCATTCGGCGAACGGCTTCTTCGATGGCGAAGAGCCCCTCCTCTCGCACCCAATGAGAGAGCACGAACGAACACCATCCCGCGTCCATCACCTGCCCCACATGCGCCCCGGCATCCCCGAGCCCCGGAAGAACCTCACCCCGGGAGATCAGATCGGCAACCGCCCGCATATTCGGATTGAAAAGCCGCAGCACGAAGAGTGCTTCGCCACGACTCTCTCGGCTCATGCGAAGGAAGGTCTCCGCAGGGTGTTCCCCCGCCCGGTCAGCGAAGGTCTGAACCGCACTCTCCTCGTCGAAGACATAATTCGGTGTCTCCGCATCACCGAGCCAATAGAGCGGCACCTTCGAGAAATAGTCCGTATCCGCCTGCGCATCCTCGATGAGCCGCGCAACAGTCGCCGGATCGTCGAGCGCGGCCAAGCGGCCGGCGAAGTCGAGCGCGGCGAAATCCTTCCAAGCGCCGTGATTCCAGGGGAGCGTGTTCACCAGTCCCGCGACGAAGCCTGAACCACGCGGAATCGCCACGCCGTTCACGTCGAGACCCTCGGCCCGCATCGCATCGATCTTGTCGGTGAAGAGCCGACCCGAACCGTCGGAACGGCCCGCCGTGATACTGAAGAGGACGCGATCCCCCGTCGCCCGCGCCTGCTTCCGGATCAGCTCCATCTCGCCATCGAAATCGCCAGACATGTTGAGGATATTCTGCATCAGCCCGCCGCCCGCGGCCTTTACGCTCTCGGCGATCCGGATCAGCTCGGAATGTTGGGCGTGGGTTCCGGGCACGTCACGACCATCGGGCAGCACATGTCCGATGATCCGCGAGGTCGAGAAACCGACCGCTCCCTCGCGGATCGATTCAGCCACAACATCGGCAATACGCTCGAGATCCGCTTCCGTGGGTTGCTCGTCCACGGCGCGCTCGCCCATCACGTAATAACGAACAGCGCAGTGGCCAACGAGGCCGGCGACATTGATCGCCGGGGCGATCCCCTCGATCGAATCGAGATAGCCGCCATAGCCTTCCCAATTCCAGGGCAATCCGGTCAGGATCGCATCGCGGGGAATATCCTCGACGGTCTCCATCATCGCTGCGAGCTTCGCGGCGTCATTCGGCCGAACCGGAGCGAAGGTCACACCACAATTACCGAGCAACGCTGTCGTCACGCCATGCCAGCTGATCGGCGTCAGGTAGGGATCCCAACCGATTTGTGCATCGAGGTGGGTGTGGAGATCGATGAAGCCCGGCGTCACGGCATGACCGTCCGCGTCGATCTCGCGACGCCCGGGCGAGGCGACCTGCCCGACCGCGGTGATCGTGTCGCCATCGATGGCGAGGTCGCCGAGAGTCGGCGCCCCCCCCGTACCATCGATCAGGCGGCCATTCCTGATGACCAGATCATGTGCCATGACGGTCGCTCTCCCAATGCTGCGTTCCGGACTGAACAGCCCCTCGGTGACGGGCTAGAGACGTGCCCGATCGCTGACCGCGAGAAGACACCCCCCCGGCCGACCGGACACCGGAGGGGTCAGGACGCCGGTTCCCCCACCACCCGGAGCGGGAGAATGAGCAGAACCGCCGCCCCCAATACGCCGAGAAAGACCTGAAAAGCCAACACATAGCTCCCACTCGAGTCTCGAATGGCACCGGCGATCAGGTACGAAGGCGTCACGAGAATCCCGATCACCGGCATCATCCAGCCCATCGCGCGTCCGAAATTCTGCACTCCAAAGATCACCGGGACGATCGCATTCCAGACCGGTAGGATGCCGCCACTCGCCACGCCCATCGCAGCGGCCGCCACCAACATCACCGAATAGCTCGGTTCGAGCGAAAAGAGCACCAGCGACAATCCCGTCGTGCCGATCGCCGCGATCAAACCGACCTTGAGGGGAATCCGGTCCGCCAGATAGCCGAAACCCAGCTTCCCGAAGATTCCGCACAGGGCGAGTACGGGAATCAGGTTCTCCGCGGCATCCGCCGGGAAGCCCAGATCCGCACAGAATTGCCCGATATTGGCCAGGGTCGCGGTGTAGGACGCCAGGAAGAAACCCAGGCTGAGCGTAAAGAGCCAGAAAGCGGGGCGCGTCAGGATCTCCTTGTTCGTCGCGAGCTCCCCGTGCGTCTGCGGGGCACCGGCCGCCTCACCGTCAGCCTCCGCCTCCACGCCCCGGTCGCTCGGCTGATCCCAGAATCGAAAGACCAGGAGTGGCAGGACGAAGACCGCCGAAGCGAGTGCGATCCCCTGGAGCCCCGTGCGCCACCCAACCGTCGACAACGCCTGTCCGAGACCCTTGGGAAGCAAGATGCCACCGATCGACGTGCCGATGGCTGCGATGCCCAGGGCCCGCCCACGCGTCGACGTGAACCAGCGTGAAACGACCGCCGAGCCCGCGAGCGGTCCCAACAGAATTTGCGCGATCGAGAAGAAGACCGCGCCGATCACCACGAATTGAAGGATGGATTGCGCGAACGAAAGGCCCAACAACCCCAACACCAGGCAGAGGGTACCGATGATCATCAAGCCCCTGGCCGACCAGCGGTCGACGAGGGGACCGGTCAACGGGGCGACGACCAACCCCAGGAGACTCGCCGCACTCGGCAACAAGTTGACCGTCGTCGCATCCGTCGAAAAATCAACGATCACCGCCGGAAAGAGCAGCGGCAAGCTGTAGATAAAGAAACCCGACACAAAGAGCTGGGCCGTAAAATGCGTCCCAACGATCCACCACCCTTGAAACATTGTCGCGTATGCCTCATTTCTATCGAGCCAGACCTCGGCAGGAGATCCGATACAGCTTATGCGACCGTCCTCTCAGCGAAGCGATCGAAAATGATCCCGAATATCCTCGATCACCGCACCGGGGTTCTCGGCGGGAGCAAAATGGCCACCCTCGTCCCGGATGCGGAGCTGACGAAGGTCAAAATAATCCTTCGCCCAATCCGGCTCGCCCGGCGGCATATCGTGTCGAAAGAGCGAGAGCGCCGTCGGGCTGGGAACCTGGGGCATCCCCTCCCGCGCAGCCACCCATGTCTCCCGCCCCGCTTCGCTGTAATAGCGCGCCGAGGTGACGAAGCTGTCCGTCAACCAATAGAGGCTCATTGTCGTCAGCAGGTGGTCTCGACTGAAGCGCGACTCGACGTCCCCCCGACAATCACCCCATCGAAAGCGCTTCTCGAGCATCCACGCGAGCAACCCCACCGGAGAATCATGCATCGCGTAACCGATCGTCTGGGCGTGCAGCATATGGGTCGCGATATGCGAGGCGAAGCGTTTCTGAAAATCGATCAGACCCGGATCGCTTCCCTCCCCGCCCCCGACGGAGACGATCGACCAGGGGCGATCACCCGTAAAGCTCGGGACGGGAGAGGCATTCGTGAGGTGGATCCCGATCAGGTGCTCGGCATATGCATGCCCGAGCTGGGTCGTGATCATCGCGCCCCAGTCGCCACCCTGCGCCGCATAACGCTCATAACCGAGAACGTCGCGCATCAACGTGTCCCAGAGATCTGCCGTTCCCAACGGGCCGACACCCGAGCGCGCGAGCGGCGTCGAGAAGATGAACCCAGGAAGCGAAGGAACGACCACATCGAAACTATCGGCGCCATCGCCTCCATGGGCGGCGGGATCGACGAGCGCGGGAATCACATCCTTGAGATCCCAGAAGGTCCAGGGCCAGCCGTGGCTCAGGACGATGGGGATCGGGTCGGGTCCGCGCCCTCGCTCGTGCACGAAATGGATCGGGATTTCGTCGATCTCGGTCCGAAAATGCGCGAGCTCGTTCAACGTGGCCTCCTGAGCACGCCAATCGAAAGAGTCCCGCCAATACTCGACGATCTCCTCGAGGTAGGCCCGCGGCACACCGTAGGACCAATCGTCGTTATCGAAGTCGTGGGGCCAGTTGACGTGTTCGAGCCGACGATGAAGATCGTCCAGCTTCGGCTGGGGAATCTCGATCCGGAAGGGCTCGGGGGGCACGGGCATTCCTCCAACCGCGCTCAGCGCGGCTCCCCCGACTCTATCACGCTCGCCGGCAGCAGGAGACCAAGGGAAGCCTGGTCATTTCCCGAGCAGATCCGAAGACACGACGTTGCCCGTGATCTTGCCGCAGACGATCACGGTGTTCGCAGCAACACTGGCTTTCACGTGTCCTTCGTTGCCGGCGGTCACCTGGTGATTCGTCAGTCGGACCGAGCCCTCGATCGTGCCCTGGATCTCGAGATCCTCCTCCGCGACGATTTCACCAGCAATCGTCGTTGCGCGTCCGAGATGAGCCATGGGGTCCACATCGAGCTCCGGCGTCGCCGGATGATCTGAAAAAAGCGGTTCGACGGCTCGAAGATGGTCGAACCGGCCCGAAGAGAGATCCGCGGGAGACGAGGCACCGGGGCGGCGTCGAATCCAGAAGCGCGCCCTCGTCGACATTTGGCTCTCGGCGGGGAGAAAGGGCGGACGAATCGGCGTCCTCCGAACTCTGGGGCCCGAAACGACGGGCCACGACATCCGCGAAGGGCGTCTCGCCCTCCTCGCCCGTCGGTACCGAAAGCACACTGGAAACGACCCCGAGCCGCGAGGGTGCATTCTCGTTCGATTCAGTGATCGCCGAATCCGGATCGGACCCATCACCACCGGGCTTCTTGTCATTCTTGCCGCGCTTGAAGAAAGCCATTGTTTGATCGCTCCACCAAACGGTGAGCGCGCCATCGGGAGATTGCGTGACCCTGCCCTCGGCGACCCACACGGGATCACTGACTTCCTGCGAGATCGCTGCGTCTATTCTGCATCCATCTCCTCGAAAACCCGTGTGACGGTGCGAAAGCCCGAGACCGCGACCGGGAAGCCGGCATAGAGCGCGCAATGCCGAATCAACTCGCAGATCTCCGCACGTGTGACACCGAATTGTTCCTGACCCAGCCGAACGTGGATCGCCAACTCCTCGTGGAGACCTCGGGTACAGAGAATCGCCATCGTCGCCAGGCTGCGGGCCGAAGGCGCGAGCCCCTCTCGTCCCCAGAATTCGCCACCGACCCGGGTGATCATCTCCTGCATCTCCTTCTCGACCTCGGGCGGGAAGGTCAGCTGATCCACCGGATTCCTCATCGCGTCACTCATCTCGTTCGTCCTCCTTTCGATGCATGATGCACTACAGTTGCGGCTTCGTCGCCACCCCACCGGAGACTGCAGATGCTTCGCTTCGATTTCCTGCTCAGCGCCGGCAGCGTCCGACTGAGTTGGCTCGGCGCCTCTATCGCAGTCGGGCTCGTGGGCGCATCCATTGGCCACACGGAATCCAATGACGCGCCCGCCGCACCCGCCGACCTCTCGGTTGCGACGGTCGAGTATTCGCCGACCTTCGGAGACGATTTCCCGACCGAAGTCTTCTGGGGCGATACCCATGTCCACAGTTCCTTCAGCATGGATGCGAATACCATGGGCAACACGCGCCTCTCCCCCGCCGATGCCTATCGCTTCGCGCGCGGAGAATCCGTCCGGGCCCATAATGGAATGACTGTTCGGCTCGATGTCCCCCTCGATTTCCTGGTCGTCTCGGACCACGCGGAATATATGGGACTGCTGCCCAGCCTTCGTGCTGGAGACGCGAGACTGCTCGAGGATCCCGCGGCGAAGCGCCTCTCGGACGGGATCCGTGGTGACGGTCGTGAACAATTTGCGGTGATCAGCGAGTTGATCGATAGCCTGATGAAGTCGGAACCGCTGGTCGACAACACGGAATTCACACGAAATATCTGGAATCGGATCACCGGGCTCGCGGACGACCACAACGACCCGGGTCGTTTCAGCGCGATGATCGGCTACGAGTGGAGCGCGATGCCAGGGGGCGACAATCTTCATCGCGTCGTCGTCTACCGCGACGACGCGTCGAAGGCCGGCCTGCTGATTCCGAAATCTTCTTTCGAGGGCGATCGCCCCGAGGACCTCTGGGATTTCATGGAGGCCTATGAACGAAAAACAGGCGGGCAGATTCTGGCGATTCCGCATAATCCCAACATGAGCAATGGGCAGATGTTCTCGCTCGAGGACGGCGATGGCCGCGCCTTCGATCGCGACTATGCGATCCGACGCACGCGCCACGAACCCATCGCCGAGATCACGCAGATCAAGGGCGACAGCGAATCTCATCCCCTGCTCTCCCCCGATGACGAATTCGCAGACTTCGAGAATTGGGATGGTGGGAATATCGGTGTTCCGGCCGTGCGCAAGACCGATGGCCAGCTCCAATACGAATATCTGCGCCAGGCCCTCAAAAATGGACTCGGCGAAGAGGCGCGCCTCGGGACGAATCCCTTCAAGCTCGGTCTGATCGGAAGCACCGACTCCCACACCTCCCTTGCCACCGCCGCCGAAAACGATTTCTGGGGAAAATTGACGATCATGGAACCGAGCCCGACGCGAATCGCCCCATCCAACTTACAAGCTTCGGACCCGAATTCGGAGACGACGACCTTCTCGTGGAGCTTCGTCGCGTCGGGCTACGCGGCGGTGTGGGCACGCGCAAATACACGCGAAGCGCTCTTCGACGCCATGCGGCGGCGGGAGGTCTATGCAACGACGGGCTCGCGGATCACGCTTCGCTTCTTCGGCGGCTGGCATTTCGAGGAAGCAGATGCCTTTCGCCCCGATTCGACTCGGATCGGCTACCGCAAGGGTGTGCCGATGGGCTCGGATCTCGCGAACCGCGATGGCGCGGGCGCCCCGCGCTTCCTCGTGAGCGCCCTGAGGGATCCCAATGGCGCGAATCTCGATCGCATCCAGATCGTCAAGGGCTGGCGCGAGCCGGACGGGCGGCTGAAGGAAAAGGTCTTTGACGCGCGTCTATCCGATGGACGAAAAGAGCGGCTCTTCCGGGGACCGAAGCCGATTCGCTCGACCGTCGATGTCGAAAAGGCGACCTATACCAATACAGTCGGAGACGCTGCGCTCGCAGCCTTCTGGCGGGATCCGGATTTCGATCCAGCGCTCCACGCATTCTACTATGTTCGCATTCTCGAAATTCCCACACCGCGCTGGACGACCTATGATGCCGTCCGACTCGGCGCCGAACTCGCAGAGGAAATCCCGCGAGAAATCCAGGATCGCGCCTATTCGTCCCCGATCTGGTACACCCCACAGCCACGCTAAGGAAGACCGCCATGGCCCGTCGCCTCGAAGGAAAAGTCTCGATCATCACCGGCTCGACGAGCGGACTCGGTGCCGCCACCGCCGCACAATTCGCGCAAGAGGGTGCCCGGGTCATCGTCAGCGGACGCAACAAGGAACGTGGCGAAGCCGTCGTCAAGTCGATCCTCGATTCGGGTGGAGACACGAGCTTCATCGCCTGCAATCTCGATGACGAAGCCTCGATAGAGTCCCTGATCGCCGAAGCCCTCGACCGCTACGGGCGCATCGACAACCTGATCGCCAACGCCGCAGCGACCGCAACGGCGAGCGGAGAGAAGACCGCGGGCATTCTCGACATGGACAACGAGATCCTCGAGGACTCGATCGCCACGAATATTCGCGGGATGCTCTGGCTCTTCAAGTACAGCTTGCCCGCGCTCATCGACGCCGCCCGACCCGGGGCATCCGAGACGAGCTCGATCGTCGCGATCGGCACATCCGGCACACGCAACGGCGCCCCGGGAATGCCGATCTATTTCTCTACTAAGGCGCCGGTCGAAGTGATGGTCCGCTCCCTCGCGACGGAGTTCGGCGATCGCGGCGTACGCGTGAACTGCGTGTCTTCAGGGCTCGTCCTCACGGAATCCGAGATGAAAACGATGACGGAGGAGTTTCGACAATACGTGCTGAAGCTGAATGCCCTGCCCTTTTTCGGGGAACCCGACGATATCGCGAACGCGTGCCTCTTTCTTTCAAGCGACGAAGCGAAATACGTGACGGGTACCACCTTGACCGTGAACGGCGGAGCGGCTTTCTAGCCCTTCACATCCGCTAGCTTCACGACCTCGGTCTTCCACTCGTCGGGCCAGCCGCCATCGGCGCTGACGATGCGTCCGAGCATGCCGCCTTCGCTATGGCCCAGCGTGTTGAGCCAATTCGGATGGCTCGGGCCCGGATCTTCGTGGGCGATCATGATCTTGATCGTGCCATCGCTCTCGCAACGAGCCGTGAACTTGTTGACCGAGATTTCGAAGAAGCGATGTTCGAGAGATTCCATCCAGAAATCCGAGAGCTGGAGATTCCAGGTTGCGCACTCGGGCATCCCCTCGATGGTGACGGCCAGGGCTTCGTCCGGCGCGAGTTCCCAATGGCTCTGATAGTAGTGGATCGTCGGATCGCCACCCGCCGCGTGAAGCATCGGCTGATCGTGCAGGGGGAGCGCATTCAGCGTCGTCTCCTTGTACATCTTCGTCCACTGCAAACCGATTCCGACGGTCGCTTCCAGGAAACCGAGCGTCTGGTTGAATTGCTCCTCGAGCTGCATCGGGTCCAGGTTGTTATTGGGCCGCTCCGGATTCAGACACTCGATCTCGAGCTCGGCCCTCTTCTCTTTCTTACGATTTCCGAAGGTCTGCCGAACGACCATATTCGTCGAATATTCCGTCATGGGAAGCCAATTGCCTGGCTTCTTCTCCCGGCTCATCAGGATTTCAAAGGTGCCATCATCATTGAATGTCATCTGGCTGGAATCGATCTCGCCGGTGCTCGCCATCGCGCCCGGGCTGCCGGCCCCGGCCTTCACTCCGAGACTGAACCACTTGACCGTTCCCCGGTGGCCTGAGATCCGGTAGTCGAACCGGCTATCGATCTTGCAATTCTCGTAGTAGTTGTCGGGATTGTCGTTCAGGATCTTCTTCGTATCGTCCGCGAGCCGGTAGAACGCGGGGAATTGAGTATCCGAGTAATCGACAGCCTGCTCGAGACCCGCGCGCAGGATCCGCGTCAAGAAGCGATATCCCAAGGCTTGATTCTGAACGTCCTTCGGCGTCCCCTCCGAACGCACGAGCGCACCCGCCGCTTTCAGGCGATCGCAGAAATCGTCCCAGATCCGACCGCTCAGGATTCGTTCTTCCGACTCACTCAGACCCATTTTCGTCTCTCCCGTAGATTCATCCCGACGGCGCAGGGCGGGCTCGATTGCCCCTCCCGCCCAACGTCGAAGCGCTCGATCGACGCGATCCTACGCTAGCGTGCAGACTTCCAAAGTCACCGTCTCCCTGCGCGTCCAATCAGCCGCAGATCGAGTCCGAGGCCCCCCGATGAGTGAATCCTTTTCCACGAGCCGCCCCTGCCCCCTGAGCGATGTCCCAGGATGGGACCTCGAGGCCGATGTCCTGATCGTGGGCTTCGGAGCGGCCGGTGCGTCCGCTGCGATCGAAGCCGCTGAATCCGGCGCCTCGATCGCGCTCTTTGAAGTCGCATCGGGCAGTGGCGGGACGAGTGCCATGGCCGGCGGCGATATCTACCTCGGCGGCAATGGCGGAACCTCCGCCCAACGGGAGAACGGCTTCGAGGACAAGACCGAGGATTTCTTTCGGTACATGATGATGGCCGGCGGGCCCGACGCCGACGAAGAGCGGGTGCGGATCTATGCAGAGGGCGCGCTCGACCACCACGAATGGCTGAAAACCCAGGGCGTTCCCTATCGCAATACCTATATCCCCGGAAAGCCCGTGATGCCTGGAACCGGCGATTGTCTGATTCTGTCCGGCAGCGAATTCGCGTGGCCATTCAAGGAGGAAGCCAAGCCCTGCCCGCGTGGCCACCTGCCCGAAGCCATCGGGGAGACCGGTGGATTCTTCCTGCTCGATGCCCTGACGCAACGTGTGCAGGCACTCGGCGTGGATATCCATTTCGACACTCGCGCGCTCGCGCTCGTGACCAACGAAGCGGGCGCCGTCTGCGGCCTCGTCGTCGTCCAGGCGGGCCAGACGAAATTCGCGCGCGCCCGCGGTGGTGTCGTCCTGAGCACGGGCGGCTTTGCGCTCAATGAAGAAATGCTCCGACAATACGCGCCGCTCCGAAAACGCCTCGCCGACGACGGCCTCTCCGGCGGTTATGACGACGGCAGCGGGATTCGCATGGGGATGAGCGTGGGCGGAGCGGCCATCCACATGGATGAACTCTTCCTGACGCTGCCCTTCTATCCACCGGAATCCCACGTCAAAGGCATGCTCATCAACGACAAGGGATCGCGCTTCATCAACGAAGACGCCTACGCCGGTCGGGTCGCACATTTCATCGCCAGCCAGATCGGAGATCAATTCTACCTCCTCGTCGATGACGCGATCTTCGAGCAGCCCTCGGAATATTCGAAAATCGAGATCGCCGCGGTCGGCGAGACATGGGGAGAAGTGGAAGCCGAACTCGGAATGCCTGCGGGCACCCTCGTCGCGAGCGTCGAAGTCTATAACCGCCATGCCGCCAGGGGAGAGGATCCCCTGTTCCTGAAGGACTCAAATTGGCTCAAGGCACTCGACGAGCCGCCCTTCGCCGCACTCGCGTGTCACCTGAAGGAGGCCTATTACCCCTTCTTCACGCTCGGTGGTTTAAGCGTTCAACCAACCGGCGAGGTCCTGACGACCGATGGTGGAGTCATTCCCGGAGTCTACGCGGCGGGTCGAACGGCATGTGGCCTGCCGCGCTGGGGCAAGGGATACAGCTCGGGGATGTCGCTCGGAGATTGTACTTTCTTCGGAAGGAAGGCGGGGCTGTCGGCAGCCAGGCGCAGCTCGGAATAACTCCCCTCGAAAACGAGCGGCTATCGCGATGGAATCCGCGCTGGAAGCCAAGAAACAGATCCATCGAACCGAAATTCGATGTGGACACACGGCATCCACCTCGAACCGCATTCATTCCGCCTAGGCGACCCGATTGCGGACCTCTCCCCCAGCCTCCCAGCCACTGAGTCCCTCGATCAGGATCCGGCCCATTCCGAGCCGAGCCTCGATCGTGGAACTACCGATATGTGGGACCATGAAGACGTTCGGAAAATCGAAATAGCGCGCATCCACCTTCGGCTCGCCGGCGAAAACATCGAGCCCGGCGGCCCAGACCCGCCCTTCGCGGAGGGCGTCGACGAGGGCATCGTCGTCAACCACATCCCCGCGTGCGATATTCACCAGGATCATGCCGGCCTTCGCCCGAGACAGGAGCGCGTCATCGACGATTCTCCGTGTCTCTTCGGTCGACGGGCAGGCCAGCATCAGGATATCGCTCTCGGCCACCAACTCACCAGCTGTCGCGCGATAGCCTTCGGCCAGCGGATGGCCTTCCGGGAGCGGGCGCCGATTGCAGTAGAGGATTTCCATCCCCAGGGCGCTGGCGCGCCTCGCAATCCGCTCACCGATATCTCCCATACCGAGGATGCCGAGACTCCGCCCTGAGAGCTGAACGCCCACGAGCTGAGTCGGATTCCAGCCCGACCATGAGCGACTCCGCAGGAGGGCGATGCTCTCGGTCGCGCGCCGAGCGGCCCCCAGCATGAGGAAGATCGCATTCTCCGCGACCGAGTCCGCCAAAACGCCGGGCGTGTTGAAAACCGCTAGTCCACGATCGGCAGCCGCCCCCAAATCGACGTGGTCGGTGCCTACGGAATAGGTCGCGAGCGCGCGCAGCCCTCGTGGAAGCGCCCGGATCACCTCGGACCCCATCGGAACATCTAGGGAGAAGATCACAGCATCGAAATGCTCGCCGCGGCCGCTCCGCGTGATGAGTTCGGCGACCGGATCGCCTCCCCGCTCGGCGAAGGTCGCGTCGAAGGCAAGCGTCAGCTCGGCCCGAACCTCATCGATGAAGGTCGAGGCGACGAAGACCGCGAGCCGCTTCCCCTGTCCTCCGTTCACGAATCCTCCGTGCCGATCCCCATCGCTCCAGCATCAGGCTAGCTGTTCGCTGCCCACAGCCGAATCGTCTTGCCGGGTGAAGAAGACGCGCACTCGCTCGAGGCCGAGATAGAAGACCGGCACGATCAGGAGAGTCAACAACATCGATGTGAACATCCCCGCTGCCGTAGCCACCGCCATCGGCGCCCTCGTCTCCGACCCCGCGCCAAATCCGACCGCGGTGGGCAGAACCCCGAAGATCATCGATAGCGCCGTCATCAAGACCGGCCGCATGCGCACGGGGGCCGCCTTTCTCATCGCCTCCTCGGGCGAGAGCCCCTCTTCGCGCAGCTGATTCGCATAGTCGACGAGCAGGATCGAATTCTTCGTGACGAGCCCGATCAACAATACGATCCCGATCATGCTGAAGAGATTGAGCGACATGTCGAAGAGCCAGAGGCCACCCAATGCGCCAACCATCGAGAAGGGCAGAGCGGCCATCACGATCAGGGGCTGGAGGAAACTCTCGAATTGTGCCGCCAGGACCATATAAATGACGAGCACCGCCAGCCCGAGCATCATCATGAATTGTTCGCCGGACTCACGCATCGCCTCCGCATCGCCGGCGAGACGAAGCGTCATCGTGGGCGGCAAGACCTCAGCAGCGATCCGCTGGGCCCGCTCGACGGCATCACCGAGGGCGAGCCCTTCGAGGCTGGCCATCAACTCGACACTCCGCACTCGATCCGTCCGGGTGATTGCGGACGCGGTAGCACTCCGCTCGACCGTCACGACATTGCGCAAATCAACCAGCTCGCCATTTCGCGCTCGAACCCAGAGATTCCCCACGTCTTCCAGGGTACCGCGGTTGCCCTCTTCCATCCGGATTCGAACGTCGTGCCGCTCTTCGCCATCTCGGTAGGTCGCGATATCGAGTCCGCCGATCATGGCGTGTACGATCTCGGCGACCGTAGCGGCATCGATTCCAAGTGCCGCAGCCTTGTCGCGGTCCGGCACGACGAGCGCCTCGGGGAGTCCCACGCGCAGGCTCTTTTCGAGATCGACCATACCACCCTCGGCGGCTAGACGGGCGAGCATCAAATCGGAATAACGATCGAGTTCCTCGAGACTCGCCGCACCGACGATCTCGATCTGAAAATCGCGATCACTCGAGGCCATTGGATCGACGATCGCAAAATCCTGTCCGGGAATCTTCGAAAAGGCCAGGCGGGCCGCGCGCATGATCTCTTCCGAGCTTCGCGTTCTGAGGTCTCGGGCCTGCAGGCGGATATTCAAGAAACCATCGCTGGGCCCCCCGATATCCATACTCGTCGGACCGATCGCCCCGAAGACGGAAGCCGTCTCGGGCTGGGCCATCAGCCAAGCCTCGTTCTGTTCGAGAATCTTCAGCGTGCCCGCGAGAGAGGTGCCGGGCGGCGTGCGAAATTCGACCGAAATGAAGCCCGAATCCGAACTCGGGAAGAATTCCCCCTTGAGCTGCGAACCAGCGAGAACGGCGATGGCGATGGCCGCGATCGCGATGAGCGTCGTCCGCCCCCGATTCGCGAGTGTCCAATCCAGAGTCGAGGCATAAGCCTCTTCGAGATCCTGGAACCATTTCTCCAATCGGTCGTAGAGACTCCCGACCTCGCGCTGCTTCGGAGGCGGCATGCGAGCCGCGAGCATCGGCGTCAGTGTGAGGGCAACGACGAGGGAGATGATCACGGCGACCGCAACGGTGACGCCGAACTCGGTCAGGAAGCTGCCCATCTGCCCACTCGCGAAAGCAACCGGGAGGAAAACCGCGGCGACGGAAAAAGTAGCCGCGATGGCGGCGAAGGTGATCTCGCGCGTGCCGTCGCGGGCGGCAACGAATGCCGATTTTCCGAGCTCCCGATGGCGCTCGATATTCTCGAGGACGATGATCGCATCGTCGATCACGACACCGATCGCGAGGGTCAAGCCCAACAGCGTCATCGTGTTGAGTGTAAAGTCGAAGATCCAGATCATGCCGAAAGTCGTGACCAGCGAAAGTGGAATCGCCGCCGCCACGATCATCGTGGGCCGCGTTCGCCGCATGAAGATGAACACCACGACGACCGCGAGCAGGCCACCCATCCAGAGCGCCTCGATCGTCTCCTCGAAGGACTCCCGAATCGTTCGCGAGTTATCGATGAAGCCCTCCTGCCCGATGATGTCAATCCCGTCGGGTGTCCGCCCGCGGATCAAATCCATGCGCCGATAAAACTCATCGACGATGGCCACGGTATTCCCATCCGACTGTTTCTTGACGGCAATCGCCAGCCCCGGCTTGCCGTTCATGTGCGACGCCTTCCGAACATCCTCGGAGCCATCCTCGATTCGGGCGACGTCCTGCAGGCGAATCGGCGCATCTCCTTCCCAGGACACGACCATACGGGCGAGTTCGTCGATGGAGCGAAACTCCGCGTCGGTCTTGAGTGCCCATTCGACCGAGGAGCCCTCTACGAACCCACCGGGCCGCTCCACATGCTCGCGACGCAGAGCCATCAGGACATCACTCACCGAGAGTCCCCGAGCACGCAGCGCGTCGGGCTTGATCCAGATCCGGATATTGCGCTCGAGGTCTCCGTAGATTTCGGCACCCGCCGCACCGGGAATGCTCTCGATCATCGGTTTGATATGTCGATCCACGTACTCGGTCGTTTCGGTGATCGGAAGATCCGACATGATCGGTGCGTAGATGATCGGGAACATCGAGAAGTCGGCCTTGCCGAGAATCGGCGGATCGATCTCGTCCGGCAGCTGATTCATGCTCATGTTGATCTTGTCGCGCACGTCCTGAGCGGCGACATCAAGATCGTGGTCGAGTTCGAACTCCATCATGACGCGCCCCATGCCCTGGGCCGAAGTCGAAAAGGTGTGGCGAACGCCCTCGATCGTGGCGAAGGCTTCCTCGAGCACGTCGACGATCTCGTCCTCGATCGTCGTCGGCGAGGCCCCCTCCATCATGATCATGACACCGACGTAGGGAAAGGTCATGTCGGGAAATCGATCGATTCCGAGACGCATGAAACCCATGATCCCAAACACCGCCAACGCAAGGGTCATCATCCATGTCAGGACGGGCCGATCGATCGCAAGCTCGGAGAGGCTCACGAGTCCTTGCCTCGCTTCCCGGTCCCCGCCGTCGTCATGGGCGGGGGCGCGCCTTCGCGAACGACGACCGTCATGCCGTCGGCGAGTCCACCATGTCCGCTGCGAATGATCCGGTCGCCCTCGCGCACGTCACCGCGAACCTCGATCATGTCATTGACCATCGCGCCACTTTCGACGGCCACGCGCTCCACGCGATCGCCGTCGATCAGACGATAGAGCGAGGCACCACCGGCGCGCTGAAGCAGCGCTTCCGCCGGAACCATCAGCACGTTCTCGCGCCGTGCGACTCCGAGATTCACTCGCGCGAAGAGCCCTGGCCGCAACAGGGCTTCCGAATTGTCGACTTCCGCCTTGACCCGAAGCGTGCGCGTCGCAGGGTCGACGACCGGAGCGACGAAGGTCACGACCCCGCCGAAGGTCCGGTTCGGAAAAGCGCCGACGGCGATGGAAACACGCTGCCCCAATCGCACTCGCTCGGTATCGAGTTCTGTCAAGCTGAAGAGCGCTTCCAGCGGATCGAGCGAAACCAGCTCGAAGAGCTCGGTTCCGGGCTGAACGAACTCGCCGAGTTCGACCGAACGGCGAGCCACGAACCCCGCAAAGGGTGCCGCCACACTCGAATCAGCGACCACCCGCCGCGCCACCCCGACCGCCGCCTCTTCGGCACGCACGGCGGATTGCGCCAAGGCCAGCGCTGTTTCCGCCTCTTCGAGCTGTTGGATCGAAGACACGCTCTGCGAGCGAAGCTCGCGAATCCGCTTTGCCTGGCTACGTTCCTTACGAAGATTCGCGCGCGCCTGGGCCAATTCCGCTTCGGCCGCTGCGAGGTCGAGCTTGCGTCTTTCTGGATCGATCTCAAGAACGACCGCAGAGGCTTCCACGGCCCCTCCCTCGTCGACGGAGAGCTCCGTCACGCGACCCGCCACTTCAGCGGCGATCATCGTATGGAAGCGCGCTTGCAGATCGCCACTCGCGCGGATCTCCTCATCGAGCGCTACCGCCTCCACACGAAAGACGGAAACCGAAGGCAAGAGCTCTTCGACCTTCTTTTCGTCCTCAGAACAGCCCCCGAGCAGGAGGAGGCACATCGAAAGGAGTGCGGCAACGAGGGGGATCGGCCTTGCACCCCCAGAACGCACGCAGACCGATCGACCCACACGACGGGCCGCCTCGGTGATCGGTTGGTTCGAACTGAAAGCCGTCATTGCGACGTATTCTCCATCTCGGCCATACCGAGAAACAAGGCGTCCAGCGCTCGTTCGGCGAGGCTGTCTTCCAAATTGAAGTCGGGCTGCGTCATGCGAAGCGAGACGAGTCCGTAGGCGAGCGCCCAGAGGATCTGTCCCGCGCTATTCGTGTCGAAGGGACCGAGATCCCCACTGTCGCCGAAACGCTCCATGGCGCTCTCGATGCAGCTCTGGATCCGAGCCATCGCCTCGGGCATGCGGCTCTCGCCTTTGCGCGAGAGCGTCCACATGAGACGCGTAAAGGTCTGGTGATCCGTGCTGAACTCGAAATAGGCCATCAGCATGGCGCGCAGGTCGTCCTGAGGTTCGCCGGTCGGAGCGATCCCCTCGAGTTGATCCGCGAGCCGTGCGACGCGCTCCTCGAGGAGCGCGTCGATCAGACCGTCCTTGTCCCCGAAATAGTGGTAAACCGTCGGCGCCGAATACCCCGATCGCTCAGCGAGGCTCCGGATCGAGAAACCCGAGCCGTTCTTCTCGATCATCAACGCTTCGGTCGCATCGAGGATCACGCGCCGCGCCTCCCGGCGCTGACGCTCGCGACGCTGCCCGATTCGAGGGCGAGGCTCGTCGGCCGCTGCAGACGCTGCCTCCAGGGGCGGACGGGACGACGAACTCATTTAACGGAAACCTATAGACTTGATGATCGGTCAGTCGATTGAACAAGGTTATATAGCCATTCGGATATCTCTTGGACACCCCCATCACAGGAATGACGTGAAATAAACCCACTTCACTCACGATTCGGAAGCGATTCGGTAGTGGAATCAGCCGAAACCACCCGAAATCACCCGCAGGGCAGAGCCCCGCAAGCTCCTGATTCCCCTCGCGGAACCGACCGAGATTCGATCGCGATCAGGAAAACCCGTTCCAACCGATCACCTCGGCGCTCGGCTTGCGATAGGCGGGCTTGAAATCGGTCCCGACCGTGTATGCGATAGGGAATAGACCCACCTGGGTGTAGTGGGCGGGAATCTCGAGCAGTTTGGCCATCTCCTGCTCTCGCCACAGGTGCCCCGTCGTCCAGGCGCTACCGAGCCCCCGCGCGCGCAGCGCGAGCATGAAGCTCCAGACGGACTGAGTGATCGAGCCCCAGCTACTCGCCTGGAAGAAGACGTTCGCCTCCTCCAGACGTCCCGCAAAGACCGGCAGGAGCACCGCGGGCAATCGATGGAAATGCTTGCGCAGATGCTCCACGGAGTCGCCGATCAGGTCTGCTCCGGGCACGACAGCACCCGGATAGCCCCCGGTGTCCGCCATCGTCTCGATATAGTCGTCTAGGCCGCCGTTGTAGATTTCAGCGACCTTCGCAATCAAACTGGAATCATCGATCACGATCCAGCGCCAATTATTCATGTTGCCGCCATTTGGGGCCTGGAAGGCGACCTCGAGACATTCCCGGATCAGTTCGCGGGAGACCGGGCGGTCGAAATCGAGACGTTTTCGAACCGCACGGGTCGTCGTCAACAGCGTATCGGGATCCAGATCGAGCACGGGCTTCCTCCTCCCGGGACCCACCCCTTGTGGACGGGCCGCGCGCGACGCTGGGTCGCCTGGGGCGATCGTTCATGGTGGCCAATTCTGGTCCGATCTGCACCATCATGGAGAGGGCTCCCAGAAGCCACCCGAGCAGAGCGAATCCGCGCTCTGCCCTCGATCCGATTGGAGCCCTCACACATGTCCGAGCCCACACCTCGCCCGACGCTCGTCACCGGCTGCTCCTCGGGGATCGGTCGAGCCATCGCCCTGCGCCTGGCCCGTGAAGCTTGGCCCGTCTACGCGAGTGCCCGGCGCATCGAAGCGATCGCCGACCTTGCCGAACAAGGCTGCCAGCTGCTCTCCCTCGACGTGACAGATGCGGATTCGCGACGCGCGGCCATCGAAGCAATCGAAACGAACCATGGCGCCCTCGGCGGGCTCGTCAACAACGCGGGATTCGGCCAACAGGGACCACTCGAAGAAATGCCACTCTCCGTCATCCGCGCCCAATTCGAAACCAATGTCTTTGCGGCCCTCGCGCTCTGCCAGCGGGCCCTGCCTGGCATGCGCCGCCAGCGGAACGGACGCATCGTCAATCTGTCGAGTATGGGAGGACGCCTCAGCTTTCCCGGCGGTGCGGCCTATCATGGCTCGAAATATGCGCTCGAGGCGATGACGGATGTCCTGCGATTCGAGGTCTCGGGCTTCGGGATCGGCGTGGTCATCATCGAGCCCGGACCGACGACGACGGATTTCGGAATCGCTTCGGTCCGGTCGCTCGACGCGCTCCCGCGGCCCGCGGACAGTCCCTACGACTCTTTTCGAGCCGGCATTCGCCGAGCCCTCGAGTCCACCTTCGAATCGCCCAGCCCCGGAGCATCGACCCCCGAAGATGTCGCCGAAGCGGTCTGGACTGCACTATCGGCCCACGATCCGGAACCGCGGGTCATCGTCGGCGAGACGGCCCGGCGTTTGATCGCGCTCAAGGACGGGGGAACGGCTCGCGACTGGGACGCCGTCGTCGCGGGGATGTACCCGCGACCGGGCGATGCACGTCGGGACGAGGAGGACCGATAGAATCCCTCGGGCCGAAGCGTTGCCAAGAGCCCGGTACGAAGCGCGGAGCGCTCGTCACCTAGCGGATCGCGCCAAGAATCAGAGCGGTGGCCGCCCCGCTTCGAGCCACGCGCGTTCGGACCAGACATCGTGATTTTCGCCCCAACAGGCACCACGCTCGTGCTCCCAGCGAACCAGATTCAGGACGGCGTAGACCCCGTGACCGGCGTTCGAAGCCATCACGTTGACACATTCACCTCGTACCTCCAGACGACGATCCGCGGCGTCGATCGCCTCGAGCCGGATCGCAACCGGCAGCCCGTCGATCAACTCCGTTTCGCGCACACCGTCGACGATTCGAGCGGCCACCCCTTCGCGCAACAGATATCCGCTCGTGATGCGTTCGACCCCATCGGGGGTGGGGTTGATATAGGTGAAGAACGCGAATCCCTGCGCCGTTCCGTGAGCGTTGCCCAGGCGCAGTTCGGAGGGCATCTCTCTCGGCCCCCAGGAGCGATCGCGAATCGAATAACAGTCGATCGGCAGCGTCTGATCGCGAACTCGAACTTCTCCGCGAACGCGACCGGGCTGTTCGAAATGCCCGGCAAACATGCCCGGGGATTCTTCGGGCGGCACGGGGTTGGGCGGCATCATCGCCTCGAATTGGAGATCGAGATGCAAGCGCGGGCCTTCGTGTCGTATCCGATAGCGCTCGAGCGGCGCGAGGCATTCGATCTGCAGGCCCCGGGAGAGTCGCAGGTCCATCAGATCGGGTGCCGAAACGAAATCTTCGGTCCAGCGATCGCCGAAGAGCCCCTCGGACGCACCGCGCCAACCCGCGACAGCCCCCCCCTGCTGTCCCGCGTTCGGACTGAACCAGACGCGGACCGACCCGGACAGAGCCTCCTCCGGTGACCAGAAGGGAAACCACATCGTCTCGATCCAGCTGACTGCTTCCGTCGTCGGCGCGTGGAATCGGTCATCCTCGGCCGTGACGATCAATTTGGGGTCGCGTCCGATCAAGCTGCCTCCAGCGGTTGGGGGAGCCGGTCGAGGAATGCGCCCATCAACGGGCGCCGTCGCTCGGCAAGACGATGGAAGCGACGGGCGAAATATCTCGCAAGGGCCGCGCGGTCAACGTCGCGAGCGCCCGACCCCGTAAGCAGGACCCGAAGCGCGCGCTCCGACTCCGGCTTTCCCCGATCGCTTCGTCCCAGGAGTTCGGACAGATCGTCGTTCTCACGACGATCGAGGCCCCCCCCCACCCGCTCTTCGTGTTCGAGCATTTCCAATCCCCGTCCGACCCCCGCGCAGACCCTTCCGGCCGTCGGATCATCGATCGCCGGTGCGACCGTCTGCGCGAGATCACGCGCCATGGTGGCCAGGAAGGGTCCGCGCATCTTGTCGACCGGCGCTTCCCCGTCGAGCGGCGGGAGCGAGGCCGAAGCCGAGGGCCGATCGATTCCCAGGTTGTCACACAGGACGAGGGATGCGGCTCGCGCGAGCAGCGTCTGGTACATCGTCATCTCGACGACATCGAAGCCCGGTGCCGGGCGAGCGAGCCCAAGACCGATCATCAGGCTGTTCCGAACGAGCACCAGGGCGCGGTAGTAGTGCACGCGCGAAAGGTCGACCTCGCGCCCCGTACTGGCTCGGTATTCTTCGAAGCGAGTCGGGAGATCACCGACCGCGGTCGCCATATCGCGTATGGCGATGGCCGCGAGATCCTCCATCGGATCACCGTAATGAGCGACTTCCCAATCGACGATCCCTGTGACGCGCCCACCCTGGTAGAGGAAATTTCCGGGCCCCATATCACTGTGTACGAGCGAATAACGTGAGACGTCACTGGGGACGTGATCTTGCAGCCAATCCAGTGCAAAGGAAAAGAAGGGATCCGCGGCCCCTCCGAGCGCTCTGAGCGCGGCGCGAACCTGCTCGATGGACCCAAGAGCGCAATCCTCGGGCCGGCCCGGCAGCTCGAGGTGGGGAATATTCAGGCTGCCCACCTCAAGGGCGTGAAGCTGACCCGTCAACTCCATCAGATGTTTCGCGGTCGGCTCGCGCTCGGACTCCTGATCGACGGCAGGAAAATCCGAACGCCCCGGAATCCGCTCGAGCAGCAGGAGCGATCGTGATGGATCGAACGCCACGACCTCGGGCACGGGCACAGCGGAACCCGCCAACGCTCGCAGGACCGCCGCATCTCGAGCGCTCCCCTGACCGTCGCCTTTATCGCGTAGCAGGAAGAGCGGTTGCGTTTCCAGTCCTTCGCCCGCATCGAGGCACCAGGCCTCGCGGCTCGCCCCTGCGAAATGCCGCGCCGCCCTCACAAGGGGCGCGCCCGTCATCGCTTCCACCCAGTTCCGCAAGGGGGACGCCAGATCGATCTCTCCCGACCCGCCCTTCAAGGCTTCGGCCGATCCGAAGGTAAGACATGAACGACGCCCACTTCGTCCATATCGGCCTGCCGATAGAATACCGCCGGACTCTCCAGGCTTTCTATGTCGTCGGACCCATGGTTCTCGGCGACCCCGATGCAGGGCGGATCACCGGCGATCGACATGCGTCGGTTCGTCGCAGTCGCGGGGTGGTCGACGAGATCGAAGTCCCGAGTCCATTCAGTCCGAGGGCGAAAGAAATCGGCCTGTGAGAGCCCATCGCGTTTCTTGACGAAAGTAGAAGACGTCATCACACTCACCTCCCACGAGCGATCAGAATCTCTCGCCCGCGCCTCCTCCCGACAGGATTGGACTCGAGGACTCTACCCGCGCCCACGCGGATTCGTCCACCACTGCACCGCAGATTTCCAACGATCTCTCGGATTCAATTGGGGATCGCCCAGCCGACCCCTGGAGAAGCAATGACCGACCGACGCTATACGCTCGAAGAGATGCAGGATCGTTTCGCCATCATCGATCTATACGATCGACAGCTCGCCGCGGCGGAGGCCTTCGACCTAGAGCGCTACGACACGACCTTCGCGATTGATGCACGGGTCGACCTCTCGGATTTCGGCCGAACCGAATCCAGCTATCGCGAGTATCGGGCATGGTTGGCGAGCCTCGAGGGAACCATGGTCGCCGCGCAACGCATCATCGGCGGATTGCGCCTCGACCTCGACGGAGACCACGCCAAGGCCCGCGTCCCGGTCGCATGCCACGTGGAGATGCGGGTCGACGGCGAGCGGGTGCTCACTCATACAGGAATTTTCTACAACGACGCCCTCGAGCGACGAGAAGTGGGATGGCGAATCGTCGAACGCGTGGAGGAACGAGCCTGGTCGTCGCCATCAGGGAGCTGACCGGGGCGGAGACTGAAGGCCGGGGGGCCCGCGTCAGAGAGGCAGTCCAACCTGCCATCGATCACCCTGTGCGCGCACCCGGAAGCAGGTCCCCGACGAACGGATCGGCATCCCCTTGGGCGATCCATCACGCAGATCCATCAGCCCGCCGTGCAGCGGGCATTCGAGGATCGTCCCCCTGATCACCCCACCCTTCATCGACGTACGGACATGGGGGCACTCGTCCCGCACAATGTAGGGCGTCCCGCTCGCGTTGCAGAGCAGCAACTCGAGATCCCCGAGCGAAAAAGTTTCCGTCCTTCCCGAAGGCGGGAGCGCGATCGGGATCTCGACCCAGCGCAGGGCCTCCGTTCTTTTCTCCGCCACCCGCGCCTATCGCCCCGCTTCGAGATATTCCTCGAGGACCTTGTGATGATGGAGGATCCGAACCTCCTGAGAACCGAGATGCAGATCCTGGAAAGCGCCCGAGTGCATCCCCGCCTGAATTCGCGGCAGGTTGTAGAGATCCTCGTCGAGGAGTTCGCCTCCATCACATTTGCCATCCAGCGTGTCCCCGTTCGCGGTCGAGTAGAACTCCTTCTCCGGTCGCGGCACGTCGATCCCCGATGCGTTCATGATGCTGATGAAATCGAAGTACATCTTGTTCGGATCGGTCGGGTGCGGACGATGCATAAAGACCCATGTGAAGAGCGCATGGGCATTGAAGGTCATATTCGGAAAGATCGTGTAGTGAAAATCATCACAGAGCTGTGACTCGTTCAAATCGTCGACATTGGCCCCCATCGTCGGTGCGATCTTCCGCTGCTGTCGGGCGAAGGCCTCACGCGCTTCTTGGGGGGTGCCCTCGAAATTCTCGATCCCGATCCGCTCGAGAAACATCTTCTTGATCTCGGGCGTCACCGAATTCGCACCGGGATGGCGCTGGCTCGCCTGGACTTCGGGAAAGATCATGCGCGTGTGCTTGTCGTAGCAATCGTAGAGAGTCCGCACATCGTCGCTGAACGCGAGCGTCCAGGTATGCGTCGCGGCGAGGTGATAGGCCTCGTTGAACGCGTCGACGCAGGCCTTCCAGTTGCACTCGATCTCGATCGTGCAGTCGTAGGCGATCTTCCAGCCTTCGAAGTGATAGGGATCCAGATGTTCTGGAATCTCACCGAGATAGTCGCGAAGAGCCGAAGCATCAGAATCGAGATTCACAAACACGAAGCCCGCCCACACTTCACAGCGGACGGGGGGAAGGGAGAGCTTTTCTGAACTGATGCCCTGGGGAAAGCACTCGGGGTCCTGGGCGGCAAGCAGCTGCCCGTCGAGCCCGAACTCCCAACCATGGTAGAGGCAGGAAAATTTCTCGGCGTGGCCGCGCCCGGGTTCCCGCAGCCGATTGCCGCGATGCATGCAGACGTTATAGCGGGCGCGGATGGAGCCATCGGGCTGCTTGACCACGAGGATCGACTCGGGACCCAACTCATAGGTGAAATAGTCACCCGGCCGTTCGAGATCCGAGGCGCGACCCGCACAGGTCCAGGTCTTCGTCCACATATGGTCCCATTCGCGCTGCGCGTACTCGGCGCTCGTATACCGGGTCTTCGGAATCGGGACGTAGTCGAGACCGGGGTCGGGCGCGCGTTCCATCGGGGTCGCGAGGGTCTGGGGCGAAGCAGTCATTTTCTCGGATCTCCGAATGCGCCCGACGATCTACGGGCGATCTCTGGTCGTGAAAGGGTTGGCCACTCTGAATCCACCGCCCGGGATCGCGCCGTCCAGAGCACTTCACGACGTCCGCCGCGGGACGCGCCACAACCCGGGTCAAGCGTCGATTCTAGAGAGAAGTCCTCCCGCGAGTCAATCGCCAGCGGGCTCGCAGGCCCCGGCCTGATCGAGGGCGACCAGCGCTTGGCGTCGATCGCAATCGTCCGCGTAGGTCATGCCATCGCAGCCGCAGACCGAATTAAAAAGGGTAATGCAAGCGCCCGGGATTTGCTGGCAGGTCCCGGGACGATCCGCCACGTAACAGGTTCCGGCGGGCGCTTCGCAGAAATCCCCGGGTAGGCAGGCGGGGTTCGGCGGAAACGTGAATCCACCGCAAGCGGGCGGACCACTGCCTTCGACCTTCGTGTAGGCCTCACTGGCCCGCAGCTACCTCCCGAAGCCCGCCGCCCCGATGATCTTGTGGTGATGCCCGAAGCCGATCAGTCCCGATCCGGAGTAGAGCGCGTCGAGTCCGAGGCTGAGTTCTTCAGAAGTCGCACCCGAGGACGAGCCCAGGTCGAGTTCGTGAAGCCAGTGGACCCGGTGCCCGTTCAGCTCGAAGCCGACCAAGCTGGGACAGGGGTGGGCGATACACCGGATGCCGCTGTCGACGACGCCGAAAAAAACGTCCCTCGCTCGACTGCGTGCCGGTCACGGCACGCCAGGCGTCGGTCACGAAGAGCGACGGCACCTCTGCTCCAGCTCCGAACTCGACGAACGCGAACTCGCCGCGCGCCAGTGCCTGCTTGGCGAAGGAGGTCGGCCCGCAACTGGACTTCCTCCGATCGAGAAAGCCCCATCGTCGAAAAATCCACCCGCGCCGCGTGGCACTCTATCTGCACCCGTCCCATCAGCACATCGCGCTCTTCTACGATTCACGCGCTCGACAAAAAACCCACCGCGGATCTGAGAAGGACAGAGATGCGGATCCGGACGGGTCACCCGGAAATAGGTGGTATACGGAAAAACCTGTTCCGCGGGCATCTCGAAGGAGGCCCAGCCCGCGACCGGCCGGATCCCATCCGCTGCAGAAGTGACCAGAAGGGTCGAAAAGAGCACGCCCCCCCCAGGTGCGGAACGAGACGAAGACGCCGGACGGCGTCCATCGTGCAGAACGCATCGAAGCGTGGCGAATTCGGGGACTGCATCGGGGAGTCTCCTGCGCGTCGGAAAGAGCCGAGGGTAGGGAATGCTCCGGAGCGCAGACCTCAATCAGATCCTGGAATGGCCCCACGAGAATAACCCGACCTGGCTTTCCGATGGGAATCTCATCGGCGCAGGACGCCTCGAAGGGGTTGTCAGCAACCCGAGGGGTTCCGACTGGGGGTGCGGCGATCGCCCCATGATGCGCACCTTCAACGGGCCGGAGCTGCACACTCGACGGGCAGGCTGCCTTCTGAACGGGCAAGAAAGTGCGCACCCGTGGTCGACCAGCGGAGTACTCGGCTGCCCAGACGGCTCTCAGTCGCGTTTCGGTACCGAATTTGTCCCTCCGAACGATTGAGATCGGGGCCGGCCTTTGGCACAGTCGTTGCTTCATTTCCGGCGGATTGTGGAGCTCTGCCCATCGCTCGCGATCGCCCCCTGCACGCGTCGCCGACGCCGCCCAGCGGACGAGGGAGCCATGGCTAGAACCCGGCTGCGATCGTGCTCGCGTCCGCCTCGCGGCGACGGGCTCGGCCCCTGGGAGCGTCTCCACGAACGACAGAACGGATTGGAATCACGCTCCCTGAACCTGAATCGACTCTTCGAGCCATTGGATTGCAAGAGCTCGAGAGACTGACTCGCCGAGTACGCACATGTCAGCCCCCGATTCAACGAACGAACGAATGGAGGTCCCCCGATGGGCACCAAGGCAAAGCTCGAATATATCTGGCTTGACGGTTACAAGCCGACCCAGAGCCTGCGAAGCAAGACGAAGATCGTCGAAGACTTCAGCGGCAATCTCGAAGACGCCCCGATCTGGGCCTTTGACGGTTCTTCGACGGAACAGGCCGAGGGCGGCGCATCGGATTGTCTTCTCAAGCCCGTCGCCATCTTCCCCGACCCGGGTCGGAAGAATGGCTACCTCGTCATGACCGAGGTCCTGAACGCCGACAGTACCGCCCACGAGAGCAATGGGCGCGCAACGATCGACGACGACGACGAGGATTTCTGGTTCGGATTCGAGCAGGAATACTGCATCTGGGACAACGAGCACAACGCACCGATCGGCTTCCCGCCCGGTGGTTTTCCGGCTCCCCAGGGCCAATACTACTGCTCCGTCGGGGCCGCGAACGCGATCGGTCGCGAGATCGTCGAAGAACATCTCGACCTCTGCCTGGACGCGGGCATCAACGTCGAAGGCATCAACGCCGAGGTGATGTGTGGCCAATGGGAATACCAGGTATTCGCCAAGGGTGCCGCACGCGCCGGTGACGAGACCTGGGTGTCGCGTTACCTGCTCGAGCGAACGGCCGAACGCTACGGCTACTCGGTCAACCTCGAGCCGAAGCCGATCAAGGGCGATTGGAACGGCTCGGGCATGCACGCGAATTTCTCCAATGAACTGCTTCGCACCTGCGGTGATCAGGGTGTCTACGACCAGATCTGCAAGGCCTTCGAGCCGGTCATCGCGGAACACATCGCGGTCTACGGTGCCGACAACGATCAACGCCTGACCGGTGCTCACGAGACGCAGTCGATCGATCAGTTCAGCTATGGCGTATCCGATCGCGGCGCTTCGATCCGAATCCCGATCGCGACCGTCGAAGGCGGCTGGAAGGGTTGGCTCGAGGATCGGCGGCCGGCATCGAATGCCGACCCCTACAAGGTCGCCAGCGTCATCGTCAAGACGGCCAAGGCGGCGAGCGCGAATATCAAGGCCTAGAGCCCTCGTTCGGCTCGGCCCGTCGTGGTCGACTGCCCAAATGAAACGGGGCGTCCGGATGGATCCGGACGCCCCGTTTTCATCGCAATACGACGGGCGGCCTCCCTCACTCGTCCCGACATCGAGAAGCGGCGATCGCTCTAGATCAAACGCCCTCAAGCCGGGGAATAGACCTCGGACTCGAGCGCACCATTCGACCCAGCGCCCCGCAATCGAAGCTTCTTCGTAGCCCGCAGGACCGCGGAGCCGATCGCGGCGATCCGAAAATCGCCAAAGGGCGTCCCCCCGACGCGGTTATTGACCATCGCAACGGAGAGTCTGCGCGACGGGTCCGCCCAGGCGCCGGATCCGCCAAACCCGAAGTGGCCAAATGCGGTTTCGAGCCCACCTCGACAGGTGAAGGCGGTGTGGTACCCGAGCCGCCAACCCATTCGAATGGGCATCACCCGGTCTCGACCCTTCACTTGGACCCGGCTCATCTGCCTGACCGTATCAGGCGTGAAGAGCTCGACGCCATCGAGACTCCCCCCCTCGGCGATCACCGCATAGAGCCTCGCCAGCGAACGCGCGGTAAAGAGTCCATTTGCGGCGGGCACGGGTACCCCGAGAATCCGCTCCTCGAAGAGTGTCTTGGCATTATCCGGCGGGACGAGCGCGTCGCGGATATGTTTGACGTCGAGCGGCGACCGGATGAGACGATGAAGGCGTGTCAATGCGTCGGTCGCGCGGTCCGAGAGGAGTGCGGCGATCAGGCCCGGTCGCTCCGAGCCCGGACACGCAGAAAGTTGCGCCGCTCGGGCGCGCGCCTCGGCAGGGGCCCCGACATAGATGCCGTCGAGGCCGAGCGGTTCCTCGAGTTCGGTGCGGATCACATCTGCAAGGGATCGTCCGGTGACGCGCTGAATCAACTCGCCGGTCAGCCAACCATAGGTCAACGCATGATAGGCGCTTTCCAGCTGGGGCTTCGCTTCGGCTCGGGCGAGGCGGTCGACCATATATTCCCAGTCGAGGATGCGGTCCCCCCGATCGAGGAGTGGACGCAGCCGCGAGAGTCCGGCGCGATGGGTCAGAAGATCGCGGACGCTGATATTCCCTTTTCCGCCCGCTGCAAACTCCGGCCAATAATGGGCAATCGGGTCGTCGTAAGCCAGTTCGCCGCGATCGGCGAGCATATTGAGAAGGGTCGAGGTGACGCCCTTCGAGGTCGAAAAGGACATCGCCATCGTGTCCTCACGCCAGGAACGACCGGCCTCATCACGCACACCGCCCCAGAGATCGACGACCTTGCGACCCTCGTAGTAGACGCAGACGGCCGCACCCCCTCCGCTCGAATCGATCTGTTTTTCGAAGACCCGGACCACGGGCCAGAACGGCGCCGCGGCCATTCCCTCAATCGTCATTTCACCCCCCGGTGTATTTACCCAGACGACCCAATGAAAATCACTCAGCCTCGGTGGACGACTCGCAGGCGCGCCCAGCCCACCGGCGCGGAGGATAGGTTCACACCGAACGTTAGGGTAGTCGCCTCTCGGCTTCGCCGTGACCGAAAGTCAATCCGCTATTCTCGACACTCCCGTGCATCGTCCATTCGCCCGGAGAAGGGCGCGCGAAGCCCGCCGGGCTCATCGTCTTCCATCCGCCAGATCTCCCCCGGAACGCATTCGCCGAATTCGCCCCGATCGACCGCGTGTTAGACTGATTCCACTCGGATGCATCCAATCCCGACGCGGTCCATCCGCAGATATAAGGTTTGACATGAGCGATCGACTCGCAGGCAAGATCACGATCATCACCGGATCAGGCAGCGGCATCGGCCGCGCGAGCGCTCTGCGCTTCGCCGAAGAAGGCGCGACCGTCATCGTCAACGACATCGAAAAAGGCGGCGCCGAAGAGACGGTCGGGCTCATCGCGGAAGCCGGCGGCCAAGCCATTGCGCACCAGGCCGACATCACCGAGCCCGATCAGGTCGAGGATCTCGTCGCCCGGGCGACGCGGGATTACGGGCGCCTCGATGTCATGTTCAACAACGCGGGCGGCGCGAGGCCGGAGTCGACCGAAGAGATGACGGCCGAAGCGTATCGAACGATCATGGAGTTGAACCTGGACGGGGTCTTCTACGGAACTCAATCGGCACTGCGCGTGATGCTTCCGCAGAAAAGCGGCTGCATCCTGATGACGACTTCCGGCGCGGGCCTCGGAGCGGTCCTTCACCTGGCCGCCTACGGTATGGCCAAGGCCGGCGTCGTCAATCTCGGCAAGAGCATCGCCGCTGAATACGGCCAATACGGCATCCGCTCGAACGTGATCGCCCCCGGACCGATGGGCAGCCCCGGATTCATGGACTGGCTCGCCACGATCGAGGGGGGGCGCGAGCGATTCGAAACCGAGATCCCTGTGCGCCGACTCGGAACGCCAGAGGATATCGCCCATACCGCGGTCTTCCTCGCTTCGGACGAGGCGAGTTTCGTGAGCGGGATCGTCGTACCCGTTGACGGCGGGATCTCCTCTCAATACCCGACCCCGCAATTCGCTCTACCGGATGCCTGATCCATCCACCCTGGAGAAAAGATTGACGGACGCCGACTCGAAACCAGGCCCGCTGGAGCTCACCCACCTCGATCGCCGAGCCGATCCAGACGCGATCTGGAAGGCCCTGGACGAGGACGGTGGCATGATCGTCGACGATTTCATTTCCCAGCCTCTGCTTGACCAGATGCAATGCGAACTGCTGCCCTACATCGTGGACCACTCTCCCGGGAGCACCCATCCCTCACCCCTTTGGATCGATTTTCACGGAAAATCGACTAAGCGAATCACGGGGCTCTGCGAAAAGAGCGCGGGCTGGTCGGCGCTGCTTTGCGACCCCCTCTACCAGGCGATGGGTGATCACTATCTCGGTGCGGACAACTACTACCTGAACACCGCGCAGCTGATCTGCATCGGCCCCGATGAAACAAGCCAGCTCCTGCATCGAGATGAACTCAACTGGCCCTCGGCGATCAAACCCTCCGACGAGATCACGATCACCGCGATCTTCGCGCTGACCGATTTCACGGAGGAAAACGGCGCGACCATCGTCGTCCCCGGAAGCCACCGCTGGACAGACCCGATGCGCGAAGTGCGTCCCGAAGAGATGAGCCGGGTGACGATGAAGGCGGGGGCCGCGCTCCTCTACAGCGGCAAGATCATCCATGGCGGTGGACCGAATAGCACCGCTGACCAATGGAGGATCGCCCTCCACGCAGGATTCGTGCTCGGCTGGCTACGCGCAGAGGAAAATCACCAGCTGACCACTCCACTCGAGGTTGCAAGACGCCTCCCCGAGCGAGTTCAACAGCTCATCGGCTTTCGCTCCTACGAGCAGGCGCTCGGCGGACGCCTCGGGCTCGTCGACTACGACGATGCAGCCCGGCTCCTCGAACTCTGAGCGCTACCGATGAAAAAGACTGACCGATGAGCGAGGGTCGGAATCCAACCTCCTGGATCTTGCTTGTTGTGGGTCTGGGAACGATCGCCAACGCGCTCTGGATGCCCGCAGGGCCTATGCATTGGTATTCGGACCTGCCGGCAGGCATTCCGGAACCGGCCCCTTCAACCCTCACTTCGTACGCGATAGACGAAAAAATCTGACAGCATCGGCGTCAAAGCAACGGGGTCGTGACGATGTTTCGACGATGGTCGGCCTCTTCCGTCGAAAGCATGGTAATCAGATATTCGACTCTGGGGAGCCGTCCTAGCAGGGCTGCACGAGCCCCGAGCAATGTCACGAGCAGAGCCACCCCTTCGTGTCGATGTGTCGCGACGGATCGCGGGATCCCCGCCCTGAGTGCAACAAAATCCAGAGCGTCGAATTGCTTGAGCAACTCCTCTTCCAATGGCCCTTCCGATCCCCTGCCGGAAGACTGCGAGCCCCACACAGGGGAAGGAACGAGCTGGGGGCCAACCGGATCCAGGGTCGCTTCGCGTGTGGAGCGAGCCCGACCGGCTGACCTACAGTGTGAACCTCGCTTTCAACCCGTACCGATCAGGAGAATTAGCGATGGCCCGAATCGCAGCGCGCATCGTCCGCTATGGCGGTGCTCTTTTCGATCAGAACGAAATCGACCGAGTGAACGCGCAGCTCTCAGATCCGATGGGCTTGGTCCCCGGCGCAAAGGTCATGGAGTTCGAACAGCGCGTCGCAGACTATATGGGTATGCAGCACGGTGTGATGGTGAACTCGGGTTCTTCCGCCCTGATGATCGCGATGCGGCTCGCAAATCTCCCCCTCGGTTCCGAGGTCATCACCCCCGCCCTCACCTTTTCTTCAGACGTCGCCGCCATCTATCATGTGGGCTGCACGCCGGTCTTCCTTGACGTCGGGCTCTCGGACTACCAGCTCAACGTCGATCAGATTCCGGATGTCGTTTCCGAGAAGACCCGCGCAATCTTGATCCCGGATCTCGTGGGCGGAATCTGCGATTGGGACAAGGTGCGCGCCTATGCAGACGAGCACGACCTCTTCGTGATCCACGACAGCGCCGACACCCTCGGCGGCACGCTGCGCGGCCGAAAGACCGCGACCCGTGCCGACATCTCGATTACGAGCTTCTCGATCCATCACATCATCACCGCGCTCGGCAATGGCGGAATGGTCTTCTTCGACGACGACAAATACCTCGACCGCGCCCTGGCGCTGCGCGCGTGGGGACGTTCGTCCGAAAAGTGGATGTTTGGCACGAAAATGAACGAAAGTGATGGCCGTTTCCTCGAAGAGATGGGCGGGGTCGAATACGACGGCCTCTTCATCTTCGAGGAGAACGCCTATGGCTTCATTCCGAACGAATGCGGCGCCGCCTTCGGCCTCGGACAGATGGACAAGATCGACATGCTCTGGAAGCTGCGCGAAGAGCGTTTCAACTGGCACACCGAATTCCTTCGCCAACACGAAGACAAATTCATCGTCCCGACGATCCTCCCCGAGACCGAAACGACTTGGCTCTGCTACCCGATCCAGCTTCGACCTGAAACCGGCTGGAACCGACGCAAATTCCAGATTCAGCTCGAGGACTCCGGTATCATGAGCCGCGTGATCTTCTCCGGAAATATCACCCGACATCCGATGCTCCGGAATCAGGAATTCAGAATGCATCCGGATGGGCTCGGAACCTGCGATCAGATCATGGAACACGGCATCATGCTGCCCTGCCAGCCGACGCTCACCCGGGAGGATTGCGACTATCTCTACCAGGTGATCGAAGACTTCATCGAGGCAGACGGCGAAGTGACGGCCACGGCGACGAACTGAACGCTACTCAGAAAGTCGAGGAGTCCCTGCAATGAACGAAGAACACCCCGCCCTCGCGGCCGCCCGATCGTCCTGGAAGGCTGCGATGGCCAGCGACAAATCAGCCTGGCTCGGCCTGATGGCCGACGATATCCACGTCGAGGACCCGATCGGTGTTGCACCGACCAACCCGGACGGCGCGGGCGTCCACGGCAAGACTGCACTCGCCGATTTCTGGGAGAAGAATATCGGCCCCAATTCGATCAAGATCGAGGCGCGCGATTCCCGTACGGCGGGAATGGAGTCCGCGCATCATCTGACCCTGACCATGAAATTCTCGAATGGGGTCACGTCGGTCGTCAGCGGCATCTTCACCTACAAGGTGAACGAAGCGGGCAAACTCACGAATCTGCGTGGCTATTGGGATATGGCCGATATGGCTTTCGAGCAACCCAAAGGCCGCTAGCAAGCCGCGGCAAAACACCTATGTCTGCCTTGCCAGGCGATCCGACCGTGCACCGCGTCGTGCTCTGGTTCAGCTCGGCGCGCTGACGGTCCAGCTGGTTGCATCGACAGCCCGGTCGTGCGCACCAAGCATCTTACATGCGCGCGACACGACACCCGACCGCACGGAACGGATGAGGTTCGCGTGGGGCCGCGCCCTGCCATGGGTGAGGGAGGCAGCCGTCAGGCCCCGCAGTCGCACAGGGTTGTAGGCCGCCGCCAGATCCTTCGGCTGGCCGAGCCGGGAGATGGGGTCGAAGCGACGAGACCGGATCGATCCTCGTATGGAACCTGCGACTGCATCGCCTGCGTATCCGTCGGATCCGGCGCGATCGCCTTCACACGGATATTCATGTGACCCAACTCGCGGGTCGGATAATGAGTCAGGCCGCTCATCGCGTATTTCTCACCGATCCCCCCCGAGCCCATGACGATCGCCACCTTGCCCTCGATTCCGGGATGACTCATTTCTCGTCCTCCTGGTGCAGGCCGCTCCGCAGCGCGAGATTCGTAGCCCGATCGGCTGAGCCGCGCTTGCGCACGAAAATCATTAGGGAGGGGGCACGAAAGGGTTCGCCGATGGCCTCATCTCGATAGAATCCGGGCCAGTGCGCTACGAGGTACGCGCACGTCGACACGATCCCAAGCAACCCACGCGACTCCCCAGCGAGTGCAAACAACGAAATGGAACCACCCACCATGGCCGATACCAAACGCCGCGAGCGCGGACTCGAGATGCTCAAAAAGGTTTATGCGGGAGATGTCGTCGCCCCGCCCGAGGGCAATGCATTCACCGACGTCATGCTCGAGCAGGTCTTCGCCGAGGTCTGGTCTCGGGATGTCCTGTCGATCCGCGATCGACGGATCCTGCTGCTGGGGATCATCGCCGAAAAAGGCGAGACGATGACGTTCGGAATTCAAGTGAAGGCCGCCCTCAAGAACGGCGAACTCGCTCCCGACGAGGTCCGCGAATTCACGCTGATGATCGCGCAATATGCGGGCTATCCACGTGCCGCAGCGCTGATCGGTGTCATCGAGACGCAGATCGCCGAGGTCGAAAAAGAAAAAGCGGCGGGCTGAATATGCTCGGGAGTCGATGCCTCAGGCGTCGCTCCCCGGCGGCGGGATCTGCATCATCCCGACCGCTGCCCCTCCATCGACGCAGATCACCTGCCCCGAGATATACGCTGCAGCCGAACTGCATAGGAAGAGAACGGCATTGGCGATATCCAATGGTGCCCCTACGTAGCGGAGTGGACAGCGAGCCTCGCCCGCGTCACCGCCACCGACCCGCTCCATCCCTTCGGTCCCGCCAATCGCACCGGGAGCAAGCGCGTTCACCCGCACGCCGTGGGGCCCGAACTCGACCGCACAGGTTCGCGTCAGGGAATCGACGCCCGTCTTTGCGGCGGCGACATGTGCCTGAAATGCGACACCCATGCGTTCGAAGGGCGCTGTGATATTGACGATATGACCACCGCCCTCCTTGAGTGCGCGCTCGAAGGCGACCTTGGTGACGTGATAGGTGCCTCGGAGATCGATGTCGACCACCGCCTTGAAGCCGTTATACGAAAGGCCTTCGATCGCCGCCGGAAAATTCCCGGCGGCGTTGTTGATCACGATGTCGAGGCGTCCCCAGCGCGCGAGGATCGCCTCGATCACGGCCTCGACCTGATCGGGCTCGCGCACGTCACAGGGCACCCACATCGCTTCGATACCGTCCCCTTCGAGTTCCTTGACCGCGGCCTCGAGAACGTCCGAGCGGCGGCTCGCGATACAGACCCTGGCACCATGCTCGCCAAGCGCCCGCGCGATTCCACGACCGATCCCGGTCCCACCACCCGTCACCAACGCCACCCGATCCGCGCACAGATCCGCTCGGAAATCGCTCATCTTCGTTACCTCCTCGATCCCGCCAGGGGATCGCAGAGCATAGGAAATCCGGTTCCCGATGCGGCACGCAGAGTCCTGCTCGACGGCTCCCAGCGCCACGAATCCCATCTATAATGCGAGTTCCTCCCGGACGGCCGATCGGTCGAGAAGGACGAAACCATGGCAGATCTGGTCACCATCGAAATTCGGGATCACGTCGCCGACGTGAGACTCAATCGCCCGGAAAAGATGAATGCGATCAATCACGACATGTGGGTTGCGATCGGCGAGGCGGGAGAATCGCTCATCAAAAACCGCGAGATCCGCGCGGTCGTGCTCTCGGGAAATGGCCGTGGATTCTGCGCCGGACTCGACATGGCGAGCTTCCAGGAGATGACACAGGGAGGCGATGCCGCTCCCGCACTGGGCGTCGGACTCGAGAGCCACAGCGACCGACCGGAGAATTTCTTCCAGCACGCCGCCATCGTGTGGAAGCGGGTTCCGGTGCCCGTGATCGGAGCCATTCACGGAGTGGCCTATGGCGCGGGCGCCCAGATCGCCCTCGGCGCAGATATCCGCTTCGCCGCACCGGACATGCAGTTTTCGATTCTCGAGATCAAATGGGGTCTGATTCCGGACGTCGGGATCACGCAGACGCTCCGCAATATCGTCACCCTCGACGTCGCCAAGGAACTCACCTTCACCGGCCGAATCCTCGATGGACCGGCCGCCAAGGCGCTCGGCCTCGTCACCCACGTTTCGGAGGCCCCCCTCGACGGGGCCCTCGAACTCGCTGCTGAGATCGCCAGCAAATCTCCCGACGCGATTCGCGCGGACAAGCGGCTGCTCGACGAGGCCTGGTACGCAGACGAGCGAACGGGCCTCGAACTCGAGGCAAGGCTCCAGAGCAAGCTGATCAGAAGCCCGAATCAGATCGAATCGATCAAGGCGAATTTCGAGAAGCGCGCGCCCCAGTTCCAGCTGCCCGAATAGATCTTCCCAGCGCGGAGCTACGACGGGTGAGGACTGAACAAGCACCCGGCGGGCGGCGGGTTAGTCGCGCGTCCCCACGAGTTCGGCCATCAAGTCGTAGGCCTCTTCCTGCTGGGTGCGCACGGTGACTCCTGTGAAGGGCATCTCTTCCCAGATCGCGCGCCAACGTTTCTTGATCCGCGCAGGGTCACCGAAGAGTCCGCCCTCGTCGAGATACTCGTCGGGGACGGCAGCGATCGCCTCCTCACGCTTGCCGGCCTGGAAGAGTTCCTGGATGCGATCGGCGGCTTCACCCCAACCTTCGCGGTGCATCCGCTTGTTGTGGAAATTGAGTTTGGGATGCCCCATGCCGCCGACATAGAGCGCGACGAAGGGCTTGTCCGCCTGCAGCGCGCCCTTCACGTCGTTCGTGATGGTGACCGATACGCCCCCCTGAATCTCGAAATCGTCATAACCCTTGCCCTTTCCTGCGCGAGCGAAGCCCTCCTCGAACCAGGATTTGAAGAGATCGACATTTCCCGCTCGCATCCCGAAGGCGAGCCAACCATCCGCCAACTCCGCCGTCATCTTCACCATCTCGGGCGCGCCAGTTCCGAGCCAGATCGCGGGCCGCTGGTCGAAGTGGAGAATGGACTTGAGCGGTTTGCCCATCCCCGACGAACCCGGTCCTTCATAGGGCAGTCGAATCTCGCGGCCATCGTGTTCGACCGGTGCTTCGCGCGCGAAGACCTTGTTCATGATCGTGACATAATCGCGCAAGCGATCCTTCGGTCGGCCCCAGGGCGTCCCGTACCAGCCCTCGACGATCTGGGGCCCCGAAAGCCCGAGCCCTCCGATCACGCGACCGCCGCCCGCCAACTGGTCGACTGTCCCGAGCGACATCGCCGTCATGACAGGTGTCCGCGCACCGACCTGGATCACGCCGGTCCCCAAGCGAATCTTCTGTGTGTGGGCGGCAATATAGGCGAGCGGGGTAATCGCATCGGAACCATAGGCCTCAGCCGTCCATACCGAGTCGTAGCCCAGCGCTTCGAGCCGCTTGATCCGCTCGATCGGAATGTCGACGGAGCGACCCGCGTATTCGACGGAACAGCCAAGCTTCATGAAGATCGCCCCCTGCTAGATTGATGAACACGGATCATACGGAATTCCTCCATGGTGCGTGGACGAGCGAAAGCTGAATCGAGACGGAGTGAGGAGCATGCCAGAAGGGCTCGAATCCTGCGCAAACCGACGTTGCCTGAAACGAGGACCCACGCTCATCGTGTGCCTGACACTGATCTCGCTCGTAGGCGGCTGCAATGTCATGCACCCGAAACCCCTTCGCGAGCCTTCGAGATCGGATCCCGTCGCGATCCAACTCGGTCCACGGCCCTTCTACTTGATGAGCCGAATGGAGCCGGGTGCGCTGCGGGAGAGACTCGAGGCCTGCAGTCAGGGGCCCTTTCGAGCGTCGCCTTTCTCGATCGGACATCGCGGCGCCCCGCTTCAATTTCCCGAGCACACGCGAGAGTCCTATCTCGCAGCGGCGCGCATGGGGGCGGGATCGATCGAGTGCGATGTGACTTTCACTGCAGATCACGCACTCGTTTGCCGGCATGCGCAATGCGACCTCGCGACGACAACCGATATCCTCGAAACCCCACTCGCTGCACGCTGTTCGGAAGGTTTCCGCCCCGCGACCTTCGACGCCGAGTCGGGGGAGCTTCTGCGACCCGCGAGTGCCCGCTGCTGTACCGATGACCTTTCTCTTGGGGAGTTCCGCAAGCTCGAAGGGCGGATGGATGCCAGCAATCCGCGTGCGACAACGATCGCGGAATACCTGGACGCCACGCCGGCCTGGCGCACGGATCTCTATTCGAACGGCGGGACGTTGATGACCCACGCCGAGAGCATCGAACTCTTTCGCGGGCTGGGCGTTTCCATGATACCCGAGCTGAAATCGACGGGCTTCGATCGGAGTGACGAGGATCGACACGCATCCCGCGACCGCGCGAAACGCCTGCTCGATGCCTATCGAGAGGCCGGTGTGCCGCCCGAGGACGTGGCCTTCCAATCCTTCGACGCCGACGATATCCGTTTCTGGATCGACATTGCGCCGGCCTACGGAGCGCGCGCGATCTGGCTCACCCAGCCTGCCCCCTCTTCTCCGACGCCTTCGACCGCGGAGTTCGAGGCGCTCTGGCGAGAGGGTTTCCGTACGATCGCTCCGCCCATCTCGATGCTCCTCCGGCTCGATGAAGAGGGCATCCTACGGGCCACGGAATACGCGAAGCGGGCGCGCGCCGCTGGACTCGAAATCATCACCTGGACCCTCGAACGTTCGGGAAGAATCCGAGATGGACGCATCGAGGGACGCGCGAGCGACTTCTATCTGGGGCCCCTCCTCCCGGGCCTCGTCGACGATGGTGACATCTATCGCATCGTCGACGCCCTTGCGCAGAAGGTCAAGATTCGGGCCCTCTTCTCGGATTGGCCCGCGACCACCACCTATTACGCCAATTGCCTCGGACTCGACTAGAGTAGAAGCGTGTCCTCAAACTCGATTCAAGAAGCCCGCAAGGCCCCCTTCTTCACACACTACGGCTTTTCTCGAACGAGCGAGCCGAGCGCAGAACTCACGATCGACCCCTATCCTGAGATCTGTGTCGGGGGCGCCCTGCGCGCCACGGTCATCGCATCGGCGATCGACCTCGTCGGCGGATTCCGTACCCGTGAAATCGCCGGGACCGATGCCACGTTTACGAGCGATCTGTCGCTGCGCATTCCAAAGCCGGGAATCCCCCAGCAGCTCACGACTCACGGAGAGCGGCTTCGCGCCGGTCGCCGGCTCGCCACGACCCATGTCGCACTCGAAACCGATGGAGCTGTCTACGCATTCGGTACGACCACATTTTCCAGAATCGCCCGTCCACCGGCGGAAGCACCCGACATCGCCTCACTCTCGACCCCACTCGTCATCGAACGCAACCCGGTGGAACGATCGCTGGACGAAGAGGCCGGTATCGAAGTGATCGACGCTGCACGGGGTGCCGTTCGAATGCCCCTGCGGTCGGCCCTTCTCAATCCCGAGGGTGTGATGCAAGGAGCGCTCGCTGCGCTCGTGGTGGAATGCGCGGCCCTCGCCCTTGCCAATAGAGGGCTGCCACGCGAACAGGTCGTCAGCGAGCTCGACCTGCGATATCTCGCGACGGCATCGGCCGGTCCCGTCGAAAGCCACGCGACGTGGATCGGGAAACCCGTGAATCGCATGATCCGCATCGAATTGCGGGATTTCGGTCGTGAGAATCGGCTGACAACGGCAGCGCTGCTCCGTGTCGCCGACGCGCCTGAGTGAAATCCATTCGCCCCGGCAGCGAGCTCGCCGCTATCGTGTGCCGATGGACGTGAATCGCGAAATCCAGACGAATCTGAGCGGCCACACCGTCATCGTCACCGGCGGCACCCGAGGTATCGGCCTCGGCATCGTCCGAGTCCTCGCGCGTGCGGGCGCCGAGCTGATGGTGACGGGGCGCAAGCGCGAGCGACTCGAGCGGGTCGCACAAGAGCTCACCGCGGTCGGTGTCCCCCATCGCACCCTGCAGGCGGATGTCGCCAGGAGCGAGACGAGTTCCGCCGTGGTCGCTGCAACGCTCGAAGCCTTCGGAAAGATCGATGGTCTCGTCGCGAACGCACAGTCCTTCCGGCCCGTCACGAAGCTCGAGGACGTGAAGGAATCCGATTTCGATCTCGTCCTCGAGACCGGACCAAAGGGGACACTCTTCCTGATGCAAGCGGTATTGCCCTCCATGCGCGAGCGAGGTCGCGGTCGAATCGTCACGTTCGGTTCCTCGATGGGAAACACGGGTGTGCCCGGTTATGGACCTTATTCGGCCGCCAAGGAAGCCGTGCGATCGCTCACGCGAACGGCCGCCCGGGAATGGGGCCGATACGGCATCACGGTCAATTGTGTCTGCCCGGCCTCTGTGGCCCATCGGATGCCCATCGCCGACGAGGGCAGTGAACGCGCCAAGGCCTTCGCAGAGATGTATGCGGACCATCCGCTCGGACGGGATGGCGATCCCGAAGACGATATTGCGCCCGCCGTGACCTTCCTCTTATCCGATGCGAGCCAATACCTCACCGGCCAGACCTTCATGGTGGACGGTGGCGGCATCATGCGCGCCTGAATGGCGCGTCCGAGAACGGCAATAAAAAGGAAATGCTCGTGTCCCCCAAAGAGCTGACTCCAGAGATCGACGCATGGAAGCGCTTCTGTCAACGCGTCGAAGCGCTCGGCGAACGCATCCTCGAAGACGATTTCCCGAACGAGAGCGCGGACCGCGTCGAGGGTATCGCCCATCTCGCCGATCAGGTCTCGTGCTGGCTGGGCTGGGCGATCCCACACGCCGACACGACCGCCCCCTTCTTTCACCGCTCGAATGATCTCTTCAGCCAATGGGGCGGCCCCAATCAGGACAACGCCTATCACCATGCGCGCATCGATCCGCAACGTCGCTACCGAGTCCGCGGCAAGACCCACAGCTGTGAACATTTCGTGATCACCCTTCGGGTGGGTTTCATGCACATGAAGGAATGGGGAACGAAGGCCGCCATCTCCTCCGTCGACCGCGGGATCCGGGCCGGTCAGGATTTCGAGATCCTTTTCGGCGGCGATGGATCCGATCCCGACTTCTTTCCTATTCCGAAGAACGTCACCACGCTCTCTCTGCGCGAGTATTACGTCGATTGGCAGCCAGCGGAGCCCGCCGTCTTCACGATCGAATGTCTCGACGATCCCCCACCGCCCACACGCCCTGATCCGAAATCGCTCGCCCGGCAGATCGACCACGCCCTCGAGCAGATCGAGCGTTCGATCCTCGGCTGGAACGACTACATGAAGGAGCACAGGGCGAAGGGCACGGACAACATGTTCGCCGACCAACAGAGGCTCGCAAAGGGACTCAGTGATGCGCGTTATTCATTTCTCTTCTGGGATCTCGATCCCGATGAGGCGCTCGTCATCGAGACGGATATCCCCCGGGCCCGCTACTGGGGACTCCAGCTCGCGACCCTGGGCTGGTTCGAACAGGTTGATCCGATCCATCGAATCACATCGATCAACCAACATCAGGCGATCCCGAGCGGCGACGGCCGGATCCGTTTCGTGCTCGCGCACGCGGATCCTGGCGTCGCCAATTGGCTCGACACCGGAGAACACCGCGCCGGGCTCCTCACCTATCGCTGGTTCTGGCCCGAGAGCGACCCCACACCGACCGTTCGCAAAGTGCAGCTGTCCTCGCTGCGGGAGATGCTGCCCGCCGACACACCCGCGGTCAGCGAAGCGGCACGCCGGGCGGAAATCCGCAAACGCAAGGCCCATCTCGCATGGCGATTCCGAACTTGAAACCGACCGAGCTTCGCTCGACCGGAGGAGCTCGAAGATGACCTTCTGGACGCCATCGGAGCGCCCGGAGTGGGTGCGCGCGATCAACGCCGGGGAAATCGCGCCCATCGCCGAAGAAGTCGCACTTCCGCTCACCCGAACTTCACTGATCGAAGAAGCCATGGCGCGCCAGGGGGGCGACTCGGGATCCGGGCGCCCGAGCGCCAGCCAGACCCTCGCAGGCTTCGACCATCCGGATTTCCCGGCGGAACCCGCCTTCGAGTCCCTCGAACGATTCCTCGCCGCCCTCGAGGAGGAAGCCCGGCTGAGCCCGATGGGCCGATGGATCACACGGCGCTTTCTGCTGCGTCTGCTCGAGGTCCGTCTTCAGTTGATGGCCTACCTCGAACGAGATCCCGGAGTCCAGGAAGAGCAGATCAGGGCACCGCTCTTCGTGGCGGGTGCGCCACGAACCGGAACGACGATCCTCCACGCGCTCCTCGCGTCGGATCATCGACACCGCGTCCCGGAGGGCTGGGAGCTCTTGCGTCCCGTGCCTCCACCCTCCCCCGATCCGCTCGAATTCGCGGCGGACGCGAGAATCGCACTCGCCGATCGCGAACTCGTCCTGCCCCAGACCGTCGTGAGTGGACTCCTCTCCATTCATGAATACGGCGGGCGCAAGCCGAAGGAATGTCTCTCGGCGATGTCCTTCGCATTCCAGTCCGAGGAGTTCACAACGCGTTATGCCATCCCGAGCTTCGAGGGATGGCTCGAAGCATCGGACAAGGGCGCCGCCTATCGGATGCACCGACTCGTGCTGCAGATCCTACAACGCCGCTCCGCACACAGGGCCTGGGTGCTCAAATCTCCCGTCCACCTCCACGAGCTGACGACGCTCTTCGAGATCTATCCCGATGCGCGGGTCGCGATCACCCATCGTGATCCACTGACGCTCATTGCCTCGCTCACGAGCCTGATCGCGAATCTGCGCTGGGTGCATAGCGACACCGTCGATGTCACCTCAATCGCCGAATCACAGCTCCGCCGCTACCGCGCGAGCTTCGATCGGCTCGTCGACTGGAGCGACGAGGGCGAACTCCCCACCCGGCAGATTCACCACAGCCATTTCGCCGATTTCCGAGAGGCGCCGATCGAGACCGTCCGTGCGCTCTACGCGCGCTTCGGAATGGAATGGTCGAGCGCAGCGGAGACGGAGATGCGTGCGGCCCTGGTCGAAAATCCCTCGAACAGACACGGCGAGCACGTCTATTCCCGAGACGACCTGGGAGGAGACCCCGCCCGGCTTCGCCGGGATTTCGCGCGCTACCAGACGCGCTTCGATGTCCCATCCGATACCTGATCCCGCCGCGGCGACAGTCGCCCCCTTTTACGCCACCCTCTCGCGATGCGATCTCACCTTCTTCGATCGATTCTACTCGTGTTCCTGGGGCTCGCCGTGCTCCTTCTCGTCTTCGTCATGATCCCGGGAATGGGTCACATCGAAGACCCCGGCCTCGATCCGGCCTTCGACGCCGCACTCGCCATCCCGCCACCCTCGCGCTCGCGCATCCCCGCCGATCCCCTGCGAAATGCCTGGTTCGGGGATCTCCACGTCCACACCAGCTATTCGACGGACGCCTTCATCTTTGGTGTCCGCGCCCTCCCCGACGATGCCTATCATTTCGCCAAGGGCGGTACGATCGCTCATGGTGCAGGCTACCCGATCCGCTTGTCGAAGCCCCTGGATTTTCTCGCGATCACGGACCACGCGGAATTTCTCGGGACCGCCCGCGCGGCCAATCCCGATATCCCGTCGACGCGCCGACCGCTTCGTCAGATTCTGAAAAATGGAAATCGCCTCGAGTATTCCCGCTACTGGGTGGAGAGCGTAGCCATGCTGACGAGCGGAACCTTCGGCGCATTTGGTGCAAATCCCACCGCCAGCCGTGCAGCCTGGGAGGATACGATCGCCTCCGCGGAGCGGCACGACGAACCCGGCGTCTTCACGGCCTTCATCGGATACGAGTGGAGCAGTATCGGCATTCATCGAAATGTCGTCTACGGCTCTGAGCGGGCGCCCGATCGCCCCTTCAGCTCGATCGACTCCCAGCGACCACAAGATCTCTGGCGCGCGCTCGAAGCCCAGAACGATGCGGGCCAGTCGGTGATCGCAATTCCGCATAACATGAACGAGAGCGGCGGGCGGATGTACCCGAGCGAATCGATCGAGGATCTCGTCTGGAGTGAATCCGAGGCGATGCGCCGCCGACGGATCGAGCCCGTGAGCGAGATCTATCAGGTAAAGGGCTCCTCCGAGGCCCACCCCGAGCTCTCCCCAGATGACCCTTTTGCCGACTTCGAGATTATCGACCTACCCGCCTACCGGGGGGTCGGCGGGGGACCCAAGGGGGCCTATTCGCGGGACGCACTCCGACTCGGCCTCGAGCTCTCGATGCGCGAGGGCTGGAACCCCTACGTGCTCGGCGTGATCGGGAGCACCGATAGCCACAACGCAAGCTCCCCCGTCGAGGAAGACCGCCACCACGGCAAGCTTCCGATCCTCGATGGCAGCGCCGCGATCCGCTCCGCCGAGGCCCTGCTGATTCCAGCCTCCGAGACGCCGGGAGCGACCTGGGGCGGAGGAGGATTGGCCGGCATCTGGGCGGAAGAAAATACTCGCGCCTCTCTCTTCGCAGCCCTCAAGCGCCGAGAGACCTTCGCGACCTCCGGTCCGCGCATCAGCGTGCGCTTCTTTGGCGGATGGGATTTCGATCCCTCGACCCTCACGAATCCGGATCTCCTGAGTGTCGCGTATCGCGAGGGGGTCCCGATGGGGGGCGACCTGCCGGCACAAACCAGCGGATCACCCACTTTCGTTCTGTGGGCCGACAAGGACCCGTCCACCGCCCACCTCGATCGGCTGCAGGTCATCAAGGGCAGCCTCGACAAAGAGGGCCATAGCTATGAACGGATCTACGACGTAGCGGCCTCGGGCGATCGGGCACGCGACGAGCAGACGGGGCTCTTCGAGTCGGTCGGAAATAGCGTTGACATCCCCAGCGCGAGCTACACGAATACGATCGGTGCCGCACATCTGGAAGCCGTGTGGACCGATCCGGATTTCGACGCTGGCCAGGATGCCTTCTATTATGTCCGCGTCCTCGAGATTCCCACACCCCGCATGTCGACTTATGACGCCAAGACGTTGGGGATCGATGCCCCCGAGCCCGCAACGATCCAGGAGCGTGCCACGACCTCGGCGATCTGGTACAGCGCAACGCGTTAGACCGACACGCGAGCGCGGGGAACTCTCCGGATATCGAGCGACACCGCGCGAGCTATTGAATCGGATCGCCCATCCGCGCGTAGGCGTCGAGCATCGAGCCGCCCAAGAATCGATCGCGCCTCTTCTCGTCGAGCGCCGCGAAATGCTCGCCGAAATACCCCATCGGATCGTTGAACCCCTCGAAATGCGGAAAATCGGAGGAGAAGACCAACATGTCTTCCGGCAGATCATCCATGGTTTGGAGGATCGGCTGATCACGTGGCCAGGAGAGCGGTGTCCCCCGCACGTTGCGGGCCATATATTCGCTCGGCTTGAGGGGAAGTTCGTATTTCCCGAGGAAGAGCTCCGAGGAAGGCTCGATTCGGCCGTCAATATCGCGATAGGTATAGGGAAGCCAGCCCGTGCCGAGCTCGGCGAGAAGGACCGTCAGGTCTGGATGCCGCTCGAAGACGCCATTGAAGATGAAGGCGTTGATCAACATCTGTCCGCCGACGTGGCCGAAGCCGGACGCGAAATAGCGCAGGCGGGTCGTGTCGCTCCCCAGGTTGGCCCAGCCGGGATTGAAATCCATCCGCTCGTAGCCGATGTGGAGCATCGGGGTCATTCCCAGATCCGTCGCCGCGCTCCACACCCGGTCCCAAGCCGGATGGCAGGGCGGGATACCGTTGACGGGATAGCCCGGGATCAGGAAGATCCGGCTGCCCCGGGCCCTCATACGAGTCAATTCCGTGGTCGCCCATTCGAGATCCGTATATTCGAGACCGGCGACCGGGAGCAGTCGACCATGGGCTTGCTCACAGGTCGTCGCTAGCCAGTCGTTGCAGGTCGCGGTGATCTCCTGCAGAAGGGGTAGATCCCGGTTCCCGATCGCCAGTTCATAGCCGTAACCCGCCAGGCAGATCACGTTCTGGAGATCGATGCCCTGTGCATCGAGCCACTTCACACGCGCTGCGGCATCGGCGGTCGCGCGCTGATTCTTGCCCTCGAACTCCGCTCGGCGTTCGGCCTCCGCGGCCTTCTCCTGCCCGAAGAGAACGGCGAGTCCGGGCGGTGCGAGGTCCTCGACCGATGGGCGATCGGCTTCGGGGACCATGCGAAGGAGATCACCCGCAATGCCCTCGACGGCAGTGATCGCCGGGTGGAAGCGCGGCAGCTTGGCTTTCAGCTTCGGATAGGGATCGAGCCAATCCCCACCGGGTTCGAAATGCGCATCGATGTCGAAAATCATGACCCCGTTCCTCCGCCTCCTGGCTCCGCAAAGAACGGGGCCAATGGAATCCCGTTCCGATCAAGCGACTCTGAAACATCGGCCTTGGATCGTCAATCACGCCCTCACGGTGTTCGCGGCTGCGACACGATCCTCCTCTCGAAACATCTGGGGTAAGCTGCCGCTCCCTCTGAAGCTCCGCGCCAGCTGAGGCTCCCTTCGGGCTGAGGCTCCCTTCGGGCTGAGGCTCCCCGAGCCGCTGAGGCCCCCATCATGCCGAAGCGCCCGATCCAACCGACAGAAAGGTCCCCGCCATGGAA
>PBFW01000073.1 GCA_002719955.1 Deltaproteobacteria bacterium
GGGAGCGGATCGCGCTCGAGGACATCGGACTGGGTCCGGTCCTTGGCCGTCGCCATGATCTCCGCGGAGAGGGACTCGAAGTCGTCCGTATCGACCTCGTACGCAGCCAGGAATTTCCGACCTCCGAGATGAATACCGGGCGGAAGCGGCATCTGGCTTGCGCTGAGTTCGAAACGGCGAGCCGCGACCACGCTCGGGAGCCGTAGAAATTCGGGGAGATGAGTACCGCTGTACCACTCGTTGAATTCCGACAGGCGTTCGGGTGCGCTCGGGTTGGAGAATACCAGGAGTATGCCGCGGGCCACGTGCTAGGTCTCCGCTTCAGGGCTCGCGCCTCGCGGGCCGGACAATATAACGAGTAGGAGAAAATTCACTTTTACCCCTTCGGGTTCGAAGCGCCTGATTCGAGTCCAAACACGGATTTCGGGTTTGGACGAATGCGTCCGTGTCGTAATGGGTCCGAAGACATACTGGATCCGGGGCTCAGGAGCTGAGCCCAGCGACTGGCGATCCTCAAGTCGGCGAGACCATTCCTCCATCGATCACGATCAACTGCCCCGTGACGTAACGAGCATCGTCGGAGGCGAAATAGACGGCCGTACCGGTCATGTCCTCGGGCTGAAACGCCGCGATTCCCATTGGGGTGAGACGCTCGCTCGCTTCGATCAATTCGTTGCGTCCGTCTGCATCCGTCAGCTTCCGGCCCCTCTCTTCGACGATCCGCGCAGCACACTCTCGGGTCGAGCCCTCGTCGGAGATATCGACTTGAGCGAGAGACACGTCACCGAGACCGCGCAGCTCCGCGACAGCATTCGCACCCCGCTCCGCGTCGATCTCAGCGATCACGACGCCGGCCCCCTCTTCGAGGAAGCGCCGGGCGTAGGCCATGCCCATCCCCTGCCCTCCCCCCGTCACCACGACGATCCGATCTCGTAGGCGCATTCCGCTATCTCCACCCTGTTTCTGTTGCGCTCAGAGGAGGAAAGACAGGTTCTGGACGCCCAGAAGCGTCTGATCGCAATAAATGTGGCGCTTGAGGAGTTTCAAGCCGCCATCGATCGGGCGCAGCAGGTCACGTCGCTCCGCCGAGACCAACTCGTACTCCTTCGCGTCCAGTCGGCTCCTGAGGACCAGATAATTCGACCGCACATAACGGTCCCCGTCCTGCGCCAGCCAAACGCGCACATTCGAAACGAATCGTCGCACGCGCGAGGGTGGATCTTCCACCCAGGCCGAGGACGTCTCCAGATAGCGCTGGACTCGCGCGGCCAAGGACGGCTTCGAATCGTCGTAAAATCCAGCATCCACGAATCCGCTCCCCCCCGTGCGCGCCTGCGTCGTCCGGATCGGCATCAGATAGCAAATATCATCCGAGAGCAGATCCAGCCACTCGTCCAGCGCACCGTCATCCAATAGCTGCGTCTCGTGATGCAGAAAATCCATGACTTCGCCGTAGGGCGCGCTCGCGAAGGGTGCTGGCTCACCCCGAATCTCGAATCCCAGATCGTTCATCACACCCTTCCCACCGCGGGGCTGGCCGCGTCGCCCAGCGTCGATCGATCCTCAGGCGGTCATCAACTCGAAATATTTTCGATACATGTTCCATTGAACCGCATCGGACCAGGTTCCTTGATGGATCTCACCCGGCCCGGGCCACCCCTCGTCGTTGGGCTCTCGAAGGGCCGGGTAGACATGCATCCGGCGTCGGTTGACGACCCCCCCGAGAGTGCGCTGCATCCCGGTCCAATTCTCGAGATCATCGGCCTCGAAGACGCCACTGGGTCCGAACGCGAAATGTGTCGCACGAAGAACCAGGCGCTTGAATTCTTCGCTGGCCTCCCGCTCGGCGACGGCGAACGAAAGCATCTCCGTCCGGGTCGCCGAGATCGGGAAAAAGAGCCGGACCGTGTAGACAGAACTCAGCTCCTCACCCGCTGGAAAGGGACCGAATGCCACCCACGCCATGGCGGGAAAGATGGCTCCCGTCGTCGGGTAGCGATTCGCGAGGACCCAGAGCTGTTCCTTGCTCAGATGATTCGGTAACTGGTCGACGAGATCGGCGGGCATTCCGGGCGGGGGATGCACCTTCAGATCCGCGAGAGGGCCGCCGGGTTCGGGCTCGTGATCGAGTTGCGGGTTGTGAAGCATGCTGTGCCCGTTGTGATTCGACGTCGTGCTGTGATGGCCTCGTTCTTCGGGAAAGAGCCCGATTTCGGCCAGCGATCGATGCGTCGTCCCGATATGCCCATGGTCGGAGGCAAAATTCTCGACGATCAATTTCCAGTTCGCCTCGACCACGAAACGCTGCGGCGGTGCGAGCACTTCCTGCCCACCATCACTTCGGCAAAGAAGCATCTCCATATACCAGCGGTGGTCACCGAGCATTTCGTCGAGAGGGGGTGCGGCCTCGTTCCAGGTCGAGAAAATCCATCCACCAAAAATCTCGACGCGGGCCTTTCTCAGCGCCAATCTTTCGCGCGAGAGCTTCTCGCCGTAGATCTCCGCCTCGTGGGGGGTGCCAGCCAGCTTTCCATCGAGTGTGAAGGCCCAGCCGTGGTAGGGGCAGACGAGCGAGCGAGCGTTCCCGCTATCCGCACGGCAGATCTGCATTCCGCGATGTGCACAGGAATTCAGTACGACCTGGACGCTGCGGTTCTCGCCTCGGCTGACGATCACGTGGTCGAGTCCCATTCGACGAAGAACGTAGTCGCCGGTTTCGGGAACCTCGCTCTCGTGGGCGAGCGTGATCCAGGTTTCGGCGAAGATCCTCTCCTGCTCCAGTTCGAAGACCTCTGTGTCCACGAAGATGCGCCCCGAGAGCGATCGGGCCTCCTCGTCCCTGAGTGTGGCGAACTCGGTCCCGTCCGAGAGCACGACCCTTTGGCCAGAATTACTCACACGGCTCCCTCCCGGAGCGGTACCGTCGATTCATCGCTTCGTGAAAGCAGGAGTGACCTCCTTCATGAAGAGATCGATCGATCGCCGCGCTTGTTGCTGAGTCAGGTTCCCGAACGAAAAGCCCCCGATCAGATAGTTGGCGCCACTCTCATCGAAGAAACGCTCGACCTCCTCGCGTACAGTTTCAGGCGAACCCACGATCGCCACGTCCATTCCTCGCGCGACGTCGAGATCGGGTGTGTAGAAGGCCGGCACGGTGTTGAATTTCAGCCAGAGCTTCGTGATGTTTGCGTAGAACGCCGCGTAGGCCGGTGTGGCTTCCGCCAGCGCCTGATCGTCCGTCTCCGCGACGTAGATATGTCGAACCGCGCCGATGCGAGGGATTTCAATGTTCGGATTGAGGTCCTCGATGCTTCCTCGATGCTCCCGCCGACTCTCGCGATAGATCGTCGCGAGTTCGCCCGCAGGCGCATTCGGGCTGAAGCTGGCGACGTTCATCCCGCGACGCCCGGCCCACACCGCGTTCTCCGGAGTCGTCATGCCAAACCAGAAGGGTGGATTCGGCTTCTGAACGGATCGGAGCTCGATCGGAACGTCGGCATACCGGTGGAAGCGACCGTCGTAGTCGAGTCGTTCGTTTCGCAGGGCCAGTTCGAGAATCTCGAGGGTTTCATTGAAGCGCGCGCGCGATTCCGAGATCGGCACGCCGTGATAGCTGAGCTCGAAGGGCGAGATTCCACGCCCCACGCCGAGGTCGAGCCGACCATTGCTCATATGGTCGAGCATGCAGACCTCTTCGACGAGCCGGAGCGGGTTGTACATGGGCAAGCAGAAAACCAGTGCGCCCAGTCGAATCCGATGCGTCCGCGCGGCCGCGGCGGCGAGCAGCAACGCGGGGGATGGGGCCATACCGAGGGGTGTCGAGTGGTGCTCAGCGAGGAATACCCCCTCGAAGCCGCCCTGCTCCGCGGCCTCGATGATCGCAAGACGACCCTCGTACCAGGCGGCTGGATCCTGTCCCGGGCGCGTCTCCGTGTGATCAAAGAGGCCAAAATATCTTTCACTCATCTAAAAACGACCTCATCTGCTCGACCGGATGCGGCACCCCCTCTCACAATCGCGCGGGAGGGACCGCCATCGAGGCGCGACTTCTTGGGACCCGATGCGGGCATCCGGGAATTCGATACTATGGGTCTCGTATTCGAAGTCAAGGCGAAGGATCCAAAAAAGAGGATGGCCCGAAGTAACGCACAGACGTCTGCCTCGCGTCCGCCCGGCCGTGCGGGAAGGCCGCGTGATCCGGAAGCGGATCGGCTCATCATCGCTGCAACGCTCGAGATCATGGCGCAGCGGGGATACGAAGGAATTCGCGTCGCCGATGTCGCCGAACGGGCCGGGGTCGCGAAGGCCACGATGTATCGGCGCTGGGCCAGCAAGGCCGACCTTGTCGTGGCGGCGCTGCAATCCGCCCCGCCCCTCTCGCCGGTCGATACCGGGGACCTCCGACGGGATCTCCTGTCGCTGCTCGAGCAGTTTCTCGAACTCACGGAGAGCGCTCCGATCATCGGCTTGCTCGCGACGCTCGCCGCAGAACGACAGAAGAATCCAGAACTGGCACGTCGGCTCGATCCATTCGTGGCCGAACGCATGGCGCCGATCTCGCAGGCCTTTCGACGTGCAATCTCGCGAGGCGAGGTTGCGCCGGAAGCGGATCTGGATCTCGCGACGACCCTCCTGGGAGGCGCCGCCGTCATGCGCCTCTTTTTCGGAGGCGCCATGGATAACGCCGCGATCGAAGGACTGGTCGATCTGGTGCTCCACGCGCACGCTTCACCGCAATGAGTCGGGCCCGATCAGATCATCGTCCGCTTTTCTCCCCCTTCACGAACCCTTCACCGATGAGGTCCGCGCGCAAACGATGACGACCACAACGACCCCGAAAGATCTGATCGATCGCGCGCGCGCACTCGCGCACATCTTTGCCGAAGAGGCGGTGGCCTCGGAAAGACTGCGCCGACCGACGGATGAAGCGATCAAGGCGGCCGAGGAGACCGAGATCTTCAAGCTGATGGTCCCCCGAAGATATGGCGGTCTCGAATTCGACGTCGACACCTTCATCGAGGTCGTCCTGGTGCTATCCGAAGGCGACGCCTCGCTCGCCTGGGTGACGGCCTTCCTGATCGAACACAACTGGATGTTCAGCCTCTTCCCGGAGAGCTTCCAGAAATCGCTCTTCGCCGACCGCAGCTATATCCTCGCCCCCGGCATGGTCTCGCCCTCGGGCATCGCGCGTCCCGTGACCGGCGGAAACGAATTGAGCGGCCGCTGGCCCTTCGCGACTGGCATCTCGCATTCGACGTGGGTGATCGCAGGTGCGATCCTGACGAATGAAGACGGTGCGCCTGACCCGCGCTTCTTTGCTCTCCCGCTCGAAGACGTCACGGTCGAGGATACGTGGCGCGTCGACGGGATGTGCGGGACGGGAAGTGCCGACATCGTGATCGAAAACTGTTTCGTGCCGGAGGATCGCTCCGTTTCGATGATCGAGATGAATCGCGGTTGTACGCCGGGAGCGACGATTCACGACGCACCGCTCTATCGAACCCCAATGGCCCCTCTGCTCACCGCAACGGCTGCGATGCCCTCGCTCGGGCAGGCTCGGGCCCTGGTTCGGGAATACGCGAAACGCCTACCGGAACGCAATCGCATGGGAATGGATTCGAGCATGGCCGAATCCACGACCGCGCAAATCCGCCTCGCCCGTCTATCGATTGCTGCCCAGCAGACGGAACTCTTGTTCCGGGATACGATGCGCGAGGTATGCGCCCTGCGCGAACGCTCGCAACCCAAGGATCGCACGCGCCTACAGGCCCAGATCGCGACCGTCGTTCACCAGAGCAGGGAGATCGTTTCGGATGTCTGCGCCGCGAGTGGCGCCGGTGCACACCAACTCTCGGACAGGTTCCAGAGAGCGCGTCGCGATGCCGAGGTCATGGCCTGTCACATGGCCTTCGACATCGATACCAACCTCGAGAACGCGGGCAAGGCGATGCTCGGTCTCGAACTCTCGCCGATGCTCTAAGTCCTTTCGGAGATCGCGCCCTCTTCCAGGCCACCGCGTCTCGTGGATCGATTCAGATTGGATGACTGCGTGTTTCGAGCACGCGAGGCCGGGGCGCTACCACTTCGTCACGTCCTCGTGGCGAACGACGATATCCGTATGTGCCGTGAGCAGGCTGAAACGACGTTGCTCCTCTTGCGCCAACTTGTCCTGATCCGGGTAGAGCTCCTCTTTGATACCCGGAAACGCCTTCCCGAAGGCATCCGTATCGGGAATGACCAGAGTCAGCCGAAAGTCCCAGCGGGACTCCTCGCTCGCATGGTTCACCGGAAAGGCCGCAGTCATCGACTCGATCAGTCCCTCCTCCTTCAAACGGGCGAGGATCGGATAATGATTCTTCTTGAAGAGCTCCATGAATTCGTCGAATCGGCCCCACTCGATCCGATAATAGGCCTCCGTGATGAAGGGCGGTTTGTCGCCAGCAATGGAGGGAGGCGCCCCAAGCGCGAGAGTGATCAAGGCGCAAGTGGTGACCCACATGATTCGGACGGTCTGCACAGGACTTCTCCTCGGGGCCTCGGCGGCCCCTTCCATTCGCCAGCAACGGATTCGATCCCACGAGCATGGGGCCAGCGCCCACGGATTTCAATGACTCGTCACGTTTTTGCCAGCGCGCGGCTCACGGCCTCATGGCCTTTCGCGGTGGGGCGCACCTCGACAGACCGCCACCTCTGTAATGCCGCAGTTTCCGTCGGGGGGCGGGTGGCCCCGCCCTCGATCACATCATGGAAAGGCCAACCGGCCACAGCCCCATCGTGGGCCAGCGGGGAAGATCGGTCTGTTGGCTGGTCGCGATGCCGGTCCGGCACCAAGTTGCGAAATGCTCGCAGTTATTGAGGAGCGGATCGTAGAGGCCCTCTCCCAACCGACTCTCTGCTCGCGCGATGACAGCCTCGGGCGACGAATCGACTTCGCCCGCGAGATCACGCCTCCCGGTACTATCAACGAAAAAGTGAATCAGCGATCTCAGGCTCGGAGCGCTCGCTTCACGCCGAACTTCCTTCGCACGAACTCGAAGCGTCCCCCCCTGCTGAAAGGTCGCGAGATCACCCCGCTCGACGCGTCCGCGCAGGAGGTCCGGCCCCGTAAAGTGGATCACCATCCCATCCCCGCAATCGATTCCGTGATGTGAGTAGAGGCCGGCCATGCGCTCAACGAAGATATGATCGCCTCTCGCCATCGGGTTGTGCTCCTTCTCTTTCGCTCAACGTGATCCCGGCTCGCCCAGGGCCCGTCCTTTCATCGCTTGCCGGGGCATGTTGCGGGAACGGCCTCGATCGATTCTGCGGAGGCCTCCTCGCGACTTCGATTGAAGAGCGTCTCCTTAGCCCAAGGTCTCTTCGTAGAGCGCCTCGATCGCGGCGATCCGCTCGTCGAGTTGCTCCGGCTTCCAATCCGTCGTCGGGATCGGCGGATGGACGACGACGTCGACGGTCGTCGGGCGAATCACGATACCCTTGCGAGGAAGCGCGTCGAGCGCGTTCTTCAAGACGACGGGGACGATCGGCACGCCCGCAGCCATCGCCATGTGAAAAGCACCCTTCTTGAACTTCCCGAGCTTTCTGGTCGCGCTGCGCGTGCCCTCTGGTGCGACTACGACGGACAGACCCTTTCGCATGGCGTCCACCGCCGGCTTCATCGCCTCGATCGCCTTCCTCCGATCTCCCCGGTCGACGAAGACCACGCCCGCCGCCTTCATGAGAGCACCGACGATCGGCGTCGACTCGAGTTCCTTCTTGGCGACACCCACGACATCGCGGCGCGTGAGCTTCGCCATCAGGATCGAGTCGAGACCGCTCTGATGGTTAAAGATGAACACGGCCGGACGATGGGACCAGAGATGCTCCTCCCCTTCGACGTTGAGAGAGACGCCGGTCAAATCCGTGGTCAACTCGGCATAGGTCGAGAGCATCAAATCGGCACCCTTGCGAAGGCTTCCGCTCGCAAGCGCCGCAGGCAATCCGACCATCGCCGCCGGGCCCAGCGAGGCAAGCGACCCGGCAAGCCCCGCGATTTCCCGCGCGCTCGGACGCCCTCGACTGCTGAATTCATAGACCGGCCAACCCCGGCGCGCGCCCACCCGTGCCAATTCCTGATCTGGATTCACCAACCTCGGTTTGCCGACCAGATCGAGCAACGCCAGATCGTCGTGGCTGTCGGAGTAGAAATAGCTCTGCGACAGGTCGACATCGTGCGCGGCGGCAAAGCTGCTTGCCGCTTCGGATTTTCCCTCCTGCCAGCACGCGGGTCGCTCGACCTTCCCGGTGAACTTCCCATCCTCGAATTCGAGTTCGGTGCATAATACGTGTTCGATCCCGAGCTCTCTGGCCAGCGCATCGATCTGGAAGTGCGTGGCGGAGGAAACGATCGCGACGTGATGCCCTCGCTCCTGATGGGCCTTGACGAGCGCCATCGATTCCGGGTAGATGTCGGCGACGAGGTGTTTTGCGAAGACGCGTTCTCCCTTCTCCAGCAGCTCCTCCTCGGTCAAGCCGATCAGATTCGTGGAGGTCTCCTCGAGAAAAGTCGGGAAGCTCGTACGCTTCGCCCCGAACCGAAAGGTCCCCGCAGCGGCCTCCATTACATTGGAGAACGACATGCCCTCATTCGCAAACTTTTCCTTCATGAAACCGACGGCCGAAAAGCCAGCCAGCAACGTCCGATCGACATCGAAGAAGGCCGCAATTTTTGGACCACTCGGTGAGCGATCGATTTCCCGCGTGAGTTCTCTGCGCGAAGGCATGGTATTGATCTCCTCTCTTCGGGTCAGGAAGGGCTCTCACCGCCGTCACACGGCCCATCGAACGTGACGCACGCAGCTTCGGCGATTTCGAGAAAGGACCCCTCGATCGCATCGGCGAAGAGTTCCAGGTCGGGAACGCTCTCGAAGTCCGCATTGAAGCCCCAACAGAGCTTCCCGGCATAGCTGACGAGAGCCACACCGAGCGCTGTGCTGTCTGCAATCGGCACCTGTGAATAGAGCGACTCGAGCCGCGCTCCGAGCAGATAGAGCGCCTGCTGCGGCCCCGGAACATTCGTCACCATCATGTTGTAGGGCGCCGAACCCGAGGCCGATCGGCTCGCGAGCGAGAGCAGGATCGTGGGCGTCCACTCGGCGATATTCATGATCAGATCGGCGTCGAGTGCCTGCTTCGACGCCTTGAGTTCTTCGGTCGCGGCCTGGATCTTTTGTACGCGAGCCCTGGGGTCGCTCTCGTCGAGCGGCGCGCGAACGAACCATTGGGAGACCCGATTGCCCATGTCTCGGTCGTCGGAGCTGCGAATACTCACAGGCGCGGCAATGCGAAAATCGACGCCCTCGAGTTCATGTCCACGCGCCTGGAGGAACCTGCGGACGGCCCCGGTCACGGTGGCGAGAACGACATCGTTGATCGTGCAGCCCAGCGCTCGACGCACTTTCTTGACGTCTTCGAGCGGCATATCCCGCCAGTCGAATCGACGGTGCGGCCCGATCGCCTCGTTGAGCGGTGTCTTCGACGGCTCTTCTCGCATCGAACTCATCATGTCCGCAACCGAGCGCACCCGCGTCACGACCTCCTCACGAAGTTCGTAGAGCTCGTTCATCGCGTCACGCATGCCTCGTGCAGCCCGGCGCGGTAGCCCGACGTAACGACCCAATTCGTCCGTTAGAAGCCGCGTCGGACTTGGGGCCTTCCGCGGCGCCCACACCGGTGCTTTCTCACGCTCGGTCTCTCTCGGATCGGTCGAATGCAGAATCTGGGCCAGGTCTTTTCCAGCCATTCCATCCACCATGCAGTGATGAATCTTGCTGATGACCGCGAAACGATCTCCCTCCAGCCCTTCGACCAGCCACGCCTCCCAGAGCGGTTTCGAGTGGTCGAGCGGTTGGGCCATGATTCGCGCGGACAGCTTCTTGAGCTGCTCATCCGTCCCAGGCCGTGGCAGACTCGTGTGGCGAACGTGGTATTCGAGATTGAATTCGGGGTCGTCGACCCAGACGGGATGCCCGACGACAGGAATCCATTGAAGCTTCTGCCGGTATCGTGGGATGAGATGGAGCACGGACTCCGTCGCCTTTCGGTAGGCGGTGATGTCGATCCCGCCGTCTGCGTTCGCCATGGGTCCCGCCTCGTAGATCAGGGTGGCGGAGACGTGAAGCGGACTCCATGGCTTCTCGAGCACCAGAAAAGAAGTGTCCATTGCGGTGAGTCGTTCATAGTGGGCCGTACTCATGCCAAGACCTCCCGTTCATCTCCCAAGCGAAGCGCGCCGGCGCGACGCGCGGAGGCCAGGGCATCGATCGTGTCGATGCGGCGAATCGTGTCGTGGAGCTCGTATGCAAAGCGAAGGCGCCGCTCCGCGAGCTCACCCCCCGCGGTGTCCAGGATCTGGACATTCTCCGCGAGTCGCACACCATTCTGAAGCAGCGTCTTCGAAACCGATTCCACACTTCGGATGCGCCGCTGCCTCAGATACTGCTTCCCCGAGACCAGGCACTCTCGAACGAGGTCGGACTCGTCTGCCACCGGTTCCTCCCCCCGCACGACGAGCCGGTCGGCCACGATGGCGTACGCCTCGAAGAAGGCTCTCAGAGTGCGGTGGGCATGAAAGGGCCGAATCGACTCGAGGAGTTCACGGGCCTCATCTGGATCGTTGACCCGCTCCTCCCAATCCCGAGCATTGAACGAGAGTTCCTCGCGGATCTCTTCGCGAAACTGCTCCTTGTCCGAAAAGAAGAAGTCGAATTTCAGCAGATCCCGAATTCTCAGGGTTTCGCTCCAGAACTTCTCGGCACCCTTTCCGACCGGAGCATCCGCCGCACAAAGCAGCGCGAGTTCGCCGATTGCGGCGGTCGTCAGGAAGTGAATCACCGTGTTGCGATAGTAGGCCGCGGCGAGATGTTGCCCGGGCGCGACGGAATAGATCACCTCGGGTCCTTCGTCGAATCGCTCCAGCACATGGCTCTCGACGAGCAGATCAAGCGTTCCACTCACGTCTTCGACAGAATCGAATCGAATCTTCTCCGAGGTGGGCAGCCCGCGACTCGTGACGTAGCGGGCGAGGTCGACCAGCGCCCGATGGATCTCGGCAAGGCTCATCGCCCGATCGCCCGCCCCCAGCACCGCGAGCATCGCCAACGAGATCGGCGTCATCGGCGTTACGCGATTGATACGCGCACAGACTTCGAAAGCGAGCTTCGGGACCATCAGGTCGTCGTTTTCGCTCTCTCCGGTCGAAGGACCCAGCGCATCCCGGAGCGACAGGGGTTCGCCGAATCGAAGATCGATATTGCCATATCGACGCCCGAGCCCCTTCAGGAAACGAAAGAGCCAACCGATACCCTCTCGTTGCTTCGGAGCGCCGCGCTGTTCGGCTGCGTAGTCGCCGACTTCGGAGATCTGGTCGTAGGCGACGGAGACCGGAATGAGGATCACGTCGTCGCTCTTTCCTCTCAGATAGGAGTCGACCACGTAGGCGAGCAAACCGTAACGGGGAGGAAGCATCTTTCCCGATCGGGATCGCCCGCCCTCGATGAACCATTGCAACGGGAAGCGCTTCTCCACCAAAAAATCGATGTAGCTTCGAAGGACGAACTTGTAGATTTCGTTGTCCTTGAAGCTGCGCCGGATAAAGAAGATCCCGGCGCGGCGAGCCACCGGTCCAGCGGGGAAAAAATTCATGTTGTCACCACCCGCCGTGTGGCTCGGGGGGAGCCCTTCTTCGTGCAGGGCGCGAAAGACGACCGGGTGATCCAGATTCGACTTGTGGGTCGGCAGGAACACGACGGGATGTTCCGCCGTGAGTTTGCGAATCGAATCGATCTGCACGGGGTCCACGTTCAGATGGTCGTAGCCCCGCGTGGAGGAGGATCTGCATAGCCGAGCGAAGACGTCGATCCAGAGCGGGCTCTGATCCGCTGCGATTTCCCGGAGATAGCGAGCCGCATCTCTCTTGACCCGAGCGGCGGGACGCGCGAGATCGCGCGCCAGGCGATCCAGCCCGCCCTGAAAGGCCGGGCGCGCGAGCACTTCCTCCTCGAGGAAACGGGGGATCTTGTAGCGACCGCCGCGGAATCCACGCTCTGCCCGGTCGAGCGCCAGCGCCGCCTGCTGCGTCACGAAACGTTCGAAACCAACGGTCTCCGCGACGTCGGCGCCGAGCGCCTGCTGCCATCGGGCGCGCAGATCCGAAGCGAGCGCGGGCTCCCCAACAACGACTCTGCAGCGATCGGACGAAAATTTCCGGATCCATCCGGCCCGCACCCGTCCCGGGTCACGCGGATCCCCGAAACTGATGAGATCGGAAACACTCGCCTCGCGACGTCCCTCGCGCTCTGGGGCGAGCCAGACGACGCGAAGGGGAACGACCGCCCGATTCTGCGTCATCGCGAGCGCCGCTTCGAGAGCGCCATTGCGCTGGTGTGGCCGGCGCTGACGGCGGCGAGAGCTCGGGATCCGGATCGCTTCGACGTCGGTCGGCGCGATCGAAGCCGGCCGATTCGTCTCGAGCCAGTCGCGCAGCACCTGCTCGTCGAGGCCCGAGGCGGCGTCGAGAAGGAAAAGCGCCCGGCGGGGTAAGTGGCTCGGCCATAGCGGGCCCGGAGGTGGGGGCGTTTCCATGGCAGGATCTCCAATTGGCTCAAGGGATTCTTAGATCGGGCCTTTGGATTACTCAAATGAATGATTATGATAGATATCATGCGTCAGACGCATTTAGCTGGAATTGACCTGAATCTGCTCGTGGCCCTGGATGCCCTCCTTCGAGAGCAAAGCGTCACGCGTGCCGCGACCGAGGTCGGCCTGAGCCAGCCTGCGATGAGCCGGGCGCTGGCCAGGCTTCGTGATCTCTTCGACGACCCGATCCTGGTGCGCGCTGGCCACTCGATGGTGCCGACGCCGAGGGCCCTGGAGATCGCCGTGCCCCTGGGCCGCTCGATCGAGGCGATCCGGCGAACCCTCGAGCCACCCGGCGATTTCGATCCCCTGCGCGCTCGGCGGGAATTCGCGCTGAGTGCGGTCGACACCACTCAGGCCTTCGTCTTGCCTCGGCTCCTCGGGCATCTCGGCGAGGCCGCTCCCGGCGTCGAGGTCACGACCGCACCGATTCGATCGACGAGCGAGGCGTTCGCCGGCCTCGCTTCCGGCGACCGTGACCTCGCGATCGGACGTTTCGAATCCACGCCGGACGGAATTCGGCAGAGGGTCCTCTACCACGATCGAATCGTCTGCCTCGTTCGCAAGGAACATCCACGTATCCGTGGCAAGCTCACCCTGAAGGCCTATCTCGCGGAGGCCCATCTCGCCCAGGAATCTGCCAGCCCGATGGAGAGGCCCTTCACGATCGAGAGTCTTCTCGCCGAGCAGGGCTTGAACCGACGGGTGGCTTGCACGGTGGAGAACCTGGCGATCGCTCCCTTCGTCGTGGCCCGCACCGACCTGCTGTGTTCCGCGCCGGGTCGGACGATCACCCCCTTCGCGGAGGGTCTGGGTGTCCGCATCCTCGAACCGCCCTTCGAGGCGCCTGGCTTCGACCTTCACCTGGCGTGGCACGAGCGCAACGAACGCGACCCGGGACATGATTGGCTCCGGAAGACGGTACTCGGGCTATTCGGGGAAGGTGACGCTTCGCTCGGGGCGTCGGATCCGAGCAATTAGTCCGACTTTCCCGATAAACCCCGATGGACGGGTTTTTCTTTCTCGACGAGGGCCCAAACGCTTTTGCGGACGGCGGCTGTGCTGAAACACGCTGCGCAATCAAGGTCGGGCAGCGAGCGATTCAAGAGACCCTCAGAGAGGCCGCCCCTGGGCCATTCCATGGTGAAGGAGGAAGCCTTGAATGCAAAGACCACCGCATCCGACGATCCACCCGGAAATATCTCGCGGTCCGGAGGTGCCATCCGGCCTCCCGAGCCTTCTATACTCGGCCGTCGGACGGCCCTCGCTTTTCTCCCCATGACAACCGGCCGACCCAGGAGGCAGGAATGGCACACGATCTCGTGATTCGCGGCGGCACCCTCTATGACGGAACCGGCAAGCCCGGCGCACTGGCCGACCTGGCCATCGACGGCGATCGCATCACTCAGGTGGGGGGTGCCGTCGGTGCCGGCGAGCGCGAAATCGATGCCACGGGCCTCGCGGTGGCTCCGGGCTTCATCGATCCACACACCCACTACGACGCGCAGATCTGCTGGGATCGGGACCTCACCCCGTCCTGCTGGCAGGGAATCACGACCGTCATCATGGGCAATTGCGGTTTCACCCTCGCGCCCTGCCGCCCGGAGGACCGCGACGGCGTCATGCGCATGCTGACGCGCGTCGAAGGCATGAGTCTCGAAGCGCTGCGGACCGGAATCGATTGGACCTGGGAGAGCTTTTCCGAATATCTCGGCATGCTCGATGCGAATCCGATGAGCCTCAACGTGGGCATGCTCGCCGGTCATTCGGCCGTGCGGACCTTCGTAATGGGTGCGGCCGCAACGGAGCGAGAAGCCACGCCCGAAGAGGTAGAGGCCATGCGCGCAGAGGTGCGCGAGGCCATGGAGGCCGGTGCGCTCGGCTTTTCGACCTCGATGGCCCCCACCCATGTCGGCGGCGACGGGAAACCGGTGCCGAGTCGATTGGCGAGCGATGAAGAAGTCATCGAGCTCACCAGCGTATTATCCGAATTCGGACGCGGTGCCTTTGGAATCGTCACCCGCGACCTCACGGACGTCGACGTACCAATCGCCGTGGCGAAGCGAACGGGAAGACCCGTCACCCTGCTCGGCATCGTGGGCGACGAGGAGAACGCGAAACTCGAACGCGCCACGGCCGAGGGCCATTGCATCCTCCCCCAGGTCACCTGCCGACCCACCAGCATGGAATTCCGTCTGAACGAGATGAGTTTTTTCGATCAACTCCCGAGTTGGCAGGAAACGACGAAGGTGAAGGGGAAAGCCCTCTCTGCGCTGCTTCGAGACCCCTCCTTCCGAGACCGTTTCCGGGAGGACCTCGAGGGTGAGTTCGAGGGCTATCGCCTCTTCCAGGGGGACTGGGACGGCTTGTCGATTCTCGCCGCCGAAGATTCGGAGCTGCGCAAGCACGTCGGGAGCAATATCGAGGCGATCGCGGCGGCGCGCGGCCAAGATCCCCTCGACGTCTTCCTGGACATCGCGCTCGAAGACGACCTGCATATGCAATTCGGCTACACGCTCGCAGGAGACGACACCCGTGGTCCCGGGCTGTGCGATGACAACCACATGATCGGCCTGTCCGACGCCGGCGCGCATCTCACCCTGCTCGCCGACCACGCGTACACGACCTATTTCCTCGGCCGTTGGATTCGCGAGCGCAAGCTGATGCCTCTCGAAGACGCGATCCGAAAACTGACGAGCGTCCCCGCAGCGTTCTACGGCGTTCCCGAACGCGGGGAGCTCCGGACGGGCTATTTCGCGGATGTCGTGCTATTCGACCCCGAGCGGATCATCAATCACGAGCCTGAACTCGTGAATGATCTGCCTGGGGGCAACGCGCGATTGCTGACCCGCGCCGATGGCATCGAAGCCGTGATCGTGAACGGAGGCATCACTGTGGAGCGCGGAGAACTCACGGGCGTTCGCGGGGGGCAAGTGATCCGCGGCGCCTGAAGGAGCCCGCCGATGCCGCCGATGCCGCCGATCACGCCCGGGGAACTCACGAGACTCGCCGAATCGCTCGGCCTTCCGCTGGCAGAGGACGAGCGCGAGGAGATCGACACGCTCCATGCCCTCGCGGAGGGTTTCATCGGAGGACTCGACCTCATCACGTCGTGTCCGGAGCCCGAACGCCCGAGCGTGCCGTTTCGCGAATCAAGCGTTCCGAGCCCGGAAGCGAACCCCCTCGGCGCCTGGGTGACGCGGACCTCCGTTCGCGAACGAGCGGATGGACGACTCGCAGGGCGGACGCTCGCGCTCAAGGACAATATCGCCCTGGCGGGCGTGCCGATGGCGGGGGGTAGCGACTTCCTGAATGGGTACGTGCCAGAGGAGGATGCCACCATCGTTCGCCGCGTGCTCGATGAGGGCGTCGAGATCGTCGGCAAGGCCACCTGCGAATACCTGTCCGCATCCGGCGGGAGTCACACGAGTGCGAGCGGACGGGTTCGCAATCCCCACGATCCAACGCGCACGAGCGGCGGTTCTTCGTCGGGCTGCGGCGCGCTGGTCGCTTCTGGAGAGGTCGATCTCGCGATCGGCGGAGACCAGGGCGGCTCGATCCGCTTCCCCGCTTCCTATTGTGGCATCGTCGGCATGAAGCCGACCCATGGCCTCGTACCCTATACGGGCATTCTGTCGATCGATGCGCATATCGACCATACGGGGCCGATGACCGCGAATGTGATGGATAACGCGATGCTTCTCGAGGTGCTCGCCGGTTCGGATGGGCTCGACCCTCGCCAGGGCATCGTCGCGACGGAGAATTATTCGACCGCCGCCTCGCGGGGCGTCGAGGGGTTGAGAATCGGCGTGCTCACCGAAGGGTTTCACGAGTCCGTGGATCCCGGGGTGGAGGCGTCCGTCCGGGATGCGATCGCTTCCCTCGAATCGCGAGGCGCCCATGTTGTGCCCGTCTCCGTTCCCAATCACGCTGTGCACGGTGGTCTCGTCCTGCCCTTTCTTCTGATCGGCGGTTTCGAATTGATCGCCGGGGGTGGGTTTCCATCCCACGCCTGTCAGCCGATCCCCTTCGGTCTGGCCGAGGCCTTTGCCCGTTGGCGGACACATAACGAAGAGATGCCGCCCAATGTCAAGCTGATGCTCCTGGTGGGTGCCCATGCACGAGCGCATGGCGGGGAGGCGGTCTATGCCAAGGCGGTGCGCTTGAGGGAGGCCGCAAGACAAGATTACGATCGGGTCCTCGCGGAGATCGATGCGTTGGTCATGCCGACGACGCCGACGACGGCACCGCCGCTGCCGTCGGAAGCGCCCAGCTTCGTAGAAACGATGCGTGCGATCTCGACCGGTGTCGCCAATACCGCGCAATTCGATGCAACCGGACATCCGGCGATTTCGGTGCCGAGCAACGCTTCGCGGGGCCTGCCCGTCGGCTCGATGTTCGTGGGCCGCTATTGGGACGAGGCGACCCTCTACCGGCTTGCTGCCGCCGTCGAGGCCGACCGCGAGTAGGCCGGACCACCGACTAGTGACGTCCCGGGGGCCCGATCTCTCGCGTCAGTCCCCGAGCTGTCGATAGGCTCGCTGGATCTGCTGAGACTTCTCGTGCGCCAGAGCCCGAAGCTCCTCACCCAAATGAGCCACCTTGTCTGGATGATATTCTCTCATCCGCGACCGGTAGGCGTCCCTGATCGCGTCGCTGGATGCGGAGCGCGCGACGCCGAGGATCTCGTAGGGATCGAACGCGTTCGGCCGCTCGGTTCCACCCGTCGCGTTCGGCCCGGTGTCCGCCCCCGTCGGGCGACGGGACGAGGCCCTCTCGGCTGCCCCGGCCTCGTATTGTCGGAGGTGGTGCCGATAGAACCAGACGAGCCACGCCATGATCAAGACATCGTCGATGCGTCCCGGAATCCCGAAATAATCAGGGAAGAGATCGTGGGGCAACACGAGGTAGACGATCGCGACGAGGATCAAACCTTTCAGCAGAGTCCTGGGATCCGTTCGCTCGAACATCGGCCCATCCTAGCACCCGCCGCGATCTTCCCGGGCGCCCCGGCGGACGGCGGACGGCGGCGAGGACGGCGAGGACGGCGCCTCGCGCGGCCGAGTGGGCGCGCGCTGGGGTCGTGGCATACTCGTCCCGCGTCGATTCAATCGGGTGGAGGTTCGTCATGAAGAAGGTTTTGCGCGGGCTGGGGTCGATCGTCCTCGTCCTCATTGCACTGCTGATGGTCGTTGCCGTCTACGCCCGCATGCACGATGGCCCGGTCAGGGCCTTCGCCGGAGGGACGCTGGACTCCGGTCCCTGGAACGACAGTCATGGAATCGATTGGTCCTTCGCAGCGGACCTGCCCACGCTCGAACTCCAGTTGCTGGAACCGCCGCGGTCTCGCACGGTGTGGATGATCCACCACGACGGAAAGCTCTTCATTCCCTGCGGTATTCCGAACTTCACGCTCTGGAAGAAATGGCCTCACGAAGCCGTCGCCAATGGGGAGGCCGTGATCCGCATCGAGGGCAGGCGCTACGCCGTGAAGCTGGTCAAGACCGACGACCGGGACGAGATCTCCGCGGTCCGGGCGGGCCTCGCTGAAAAATACGATGCGGCGGCTCCGGGCGCCGAAGAGGCGGGCGACCTGCTCTGGATCTTTCGAGTGGAGCCCCGCCAAGCCGACGCCTAGCGAAGCGCTATCTCGAAACGTTCTGTGGGCTTCCGCCTCGGCTCAGACAGTCGTTTCTGGACATGAATGGGGTCGCATTTCGCAGCCGACAACTCACGATTCCCGCTTTCGAGTCCATGGGCCCGAGAGAGGTCGCGCGCTTCCACCAGCGTTTCGACTCCGCAAGCAGCGGGTTCTCCCCGGTCGGACCAGCGTCTTGCGGAGCGTCCGACCCCGCCGTCGCAGCGTCCTTGGATTTGTGCGTGGCGGGCGTCTTGGCCGCGGCCGAATCCAATTCGTCGAGGACCAGACAGCCGATCGAGGTCGAGAGACCAAGGAGCAGGCTGATCAGGAAGAGGCGTCGCATGGGCATCTCATCGTCGATTTCTCGGCTCTGCTTGAACTGCCGGTGGGCTGCGTGTGGCTGGGGACCGGCTGCAAATTCCATCGCCGTCTGCCGATGAAGCGTGCCGGGCCTCCTCACCCTTGTAGGGGACCCGGCAAGTCCAAGGACGCGCCGCTTCGCCGACTGCGGCCGTGAGAACCACGCGTCGCTCAGCTCGGCTCGGCACGACCTCCTGCTTGTCGCTCCGCGTGCCCCCTGCCCCCGCTCAAGAGACTCTGCCTTTCCGATCGTGGGCTGTGACCCGTCCAGGGTTCAAAAACGCTGTCGAAGGCCGCCACATGAGGCGGGTCTGCGCCGCCAGCGGACGCATCCAGAGCGAGGTGAGGTATTCGCTCTCGTGCTGGGTCTGATCGGGCCCCAGATCGACCTGGTTGTGTGTATGAGGAGGGTATTCCACGATCGCGAGACGGAGGAACTCGAAGGCCAGCTGTGCGAAACGAGCTTGCTGGCGCAGCGAGATGGATGGTTGAAACCGCGAACGGTCTCTCTACGCTCCCGAGTCGAGCGCGCGGCGGGCGCGCCGCGCTGCACCGGGGGCGCCGTTGGGGGACGAGAATATGAGGCACGCAGACATTTCGAGGGGACGGGTCGGGCGGCTTCTCGGGGCGATCCTCGCCTTCTCCTTCTGCTGCTTCGCGGCGAACGCCCATCCCGGGGAGCAGGCTTCGATTCGTCTCGTGCTCCTCGACTGGGTGAACGGCGTCGCGACCTCGAATGCGGCCCTGCTCGACGCAGCGCTTTCCGAGCATTTCGAACACCTGACGCTCTTTGGCCCGCCCCAGGATCGGAAGAGCTACCGGGCCGCTGTCGCAAGGGGAGAAGCCCCGGTCAGCGATATCGATCTGCGTCACGCCCACTACGCAGTGAACGGGGACCGCGCACGAATCAGCGACATCCTGGGCATCGTCATGCAAACGACGCAGGTCGCGCTGGTCGCCACGCTCACCAAGACCGCCAGCGGCTGGCGACTCGGAGCGATCACCTCGCAGCTCCAGCTCCCGGTCGCGGCCCGGCGGACCTATCCCGAACAGCTCGTGCGACAGACATTCGAGGTCGAGGTCGTCGATGCCCATCACGGCGATCCGATCTCGAGCCGGATCAACGTGGTGGACGAAGCGGGGGATTATTGGGCGCCCGAAGGACATATGCGCGAGGTGTCGACCGGTTGGCGCGAAGACGTCGGCCACGATGTGGTCGTCGCGGGCAGGACCTGGGCCTATGTGCCCGGGCGGAGCCGTCTGCGCCTACCGCCCGGCCGCTACACCCTCGAAGTCATGCGCGGCTTCGAATACACGCCGGTCAAGACGGGCTTCGAGATCAAGCCCGGCGAGGATTCGCGTCTGCGCGTCAAGCTCGAGCGGTGGTCGGAGATTCGCCAGGCCGGATGGTATTCGGGCGATACCCACGTGCATTTCGTCGATCCCGAGGCGGGACTCCTCGAACTCCTTGGGGAGGATCTCAATGTGCTCAATATCCTGGCCTCGAAATGGGGTGCGCTCGTCACGAACGTCGAACATTTCACAGGCGCACCGAGCCGAAGCTCGCTTCCCGAACACGTTGTCTATGTCGGCCAGGAAACGCGCCACGGCTGGCTAGGCCACTCGATCCTGCTGGGCATCGAACGCCTCGTCTATCCGCTGACCTGGGGCGGACCCTCTGAAGGCGTGCCCGGTGGCTTCGACCATCCCCCGATGGCGACGCAGGCGGACGCGGCGCATGCGCAGGGCGGGTTGGTGACTGCTGCTCATTTCCCCTGGCCCAACGGCGAATTGGCAGTCGATATCGCGCTCGGAAAGCTCGACGCGGTGGATGTATTCACCTGGGGCGATTCTTTTTCGAGCAAGAATGTCATGCCCGCGCCGCCCGCCGTGGCCACCTGGTATCGCTACCTGAATTGTGGCTTCGACCTGCCCGCCACGGCGGGTACGGACAAGATGTACAACACGCAGGTGTCCGGCTCCGTGCGCGTCTACGCAAAGGTCGACGGCGCCTTCAGCTACGACGCCTGGTTGGATGGAATCCGTGCCGGTCGCACCTTCGTCTCCACGGCCCCGATTCTGACCTTCAGCGCGAACGACCGTGAGCTGGGTGAGACCCTCACGGCAGCGAGTGGAGACCGGATCCGCGTGAAAGCACGTTCGCGTTCGCGAATCCGGGTGGCACGACTCGAGATCGTCGAAGGCGGACGCGTGGTCGCGGCGGTCGAGAATCCCGATGGACAGCTCGACCTCAGCCTCGAGGCGTCGGTCTCGATCGCGGGCAGCACCTGGCTCGCTGCCCGCGCCTACTCGCCCGAGGAACTCGCCTACCAGACCTTCTCGATCGCCGGCTTCACAGGGATCCCTGTGATGGCCCATACGAGTCCCATCTACGTGAGTGTGGATGGCGCACCACGACGCTCTGCGGAGGATGCGCGGGTCCTGCTCGGGTGGGTCTCGGACGCCATCCGATGGGCTCGCAATCAAGGGCGCTTCGCGTCACCCGAAGATCGCGACGAAATGATCGCGCTCTTCAGACGCGCCGAGAAGGTCTATCGATCTCAGCTGCGGGCCGAATAGTCGCCCGCTCATGAATGCGGTGGTTCCGCCCTGGGGTTCGGGCTCCGCGGGCTCGACCATCCCCCGACGGCTGTTCGGGAGTCGGCGCCCAGGGATCTTGCGCGCTCTCTCAGGACTCCAGATAGGGCCCGAGGATGACTCCACGCGCGGGAGGATCCGTTCTGTCCTCAATCGACCGATGACGCGCCTTGATCGCATCTCGGTAAGCTTCGTCAGTTTCGATCCAGAAACGTTCCTCGACCACGGCTGCCAACACGCGCTCGGCGACGTCGGCGGGCGTCTGTGAAATCGCTTCGAAGCGCTCGGAGAACTCCTCCAGATCGCCCGGCAGCTGCGCTACGACTTCGGCCTCCTCTCTGCTCGCGTTGGCCAGCTCCTTCGGGCGGTTACGTTCGGCCCCGGCGATATTCGTTGCCACGGCGCCTGGACACAGGCAGCTCACCCTCACCCGCGACCCCGCCTCCCGCAGCTCGCTATGCATCGATTCCGCGATCGACGCGGCCGCGTGCTTGCTGGCGTTGTAGGCCGCCATCCAGGGATAGGAGGTGAGCCCTGCCACGGATGCGGTCACGACGACATGCCCCTCGTCCCTTCTCTTCAGTTCAGGGAGGAAGACGCGAATCCCGTGGATGATTCCCCAGACGTTCACATCGAGAGTCCAGCGCCAATCGTTCGCTGTGAGTTCTTCCATCGGCCCCGTCGGTGCCGATACCCCCGCATTCAGGCAGATCAGGTGTGGATTCCCGAACGCCTCTCTGGCCGCCTCGCCCAGAAGCGTCATCGAAGCCTCGTCACCGACGTCGGTCACGACCGGAAGAACCGCCGCTCCGACAGCCTCGACACGAGCCGCAGCCCTTCTCAGCGCCCCTGCCTCGATATCCGCCATCACGACATTCATGCCCTCGCGACCAAAACACTCCGCGAAGGCCAGGCCGATCCCGCTGGCGCCGCCGGTGATGACTGCGGTCTTGCCTTCCAGATCTCTCATTATTTCCCCTCGTTCCACGCTTCCGCAAGGACTCGCCCGGTCGCAGAATACGACAAGGAAGCTCGCGCCCGAGACCTTAGATCCGCGTAGTCGGTGATTCCAGCGATCGAGCTACACTATGGAGGGGCCCAAAAATAGAAGGCCGAAAGCCCGACATCCCACTCGGGGAAATGGTCGACATCCCGGAGCAGCGCCTGCCCCCCCCGAGCATCCAGCTGGAAAAGGCGCAGCCGACATCGATTGAAGCGCCGATTCAGGAGATCGTCCTCACCGAGGTCATCGCCAGTTCGCAGCCTCTACCGGAAGTGGACCTCGAGCAAGCGCCCTGCGCTCGAGAAATCTCACTCGGCCAGGACAGCACTGAGGGAATTTTCCTCTCCCTCGACGAGATCGTCGAGGAGGATCCCGATCGCCAAATGGAATTCCTTCCGAAGCCGCGCGCGACGGCCGAGGAGAGCCAATCCCAACTTCTCTCAAAGCGCCTCTATCACGCGATTGGAAAGGACGGGATTCGCGAGCTCATTCAGCACGGGGAGATCCTCGAACTTCCCGCCGACGTCGCTGTCATCCAACAGGGTGATCCATCCGATCGGCTCTACATCGTTCTCGAGGGAGCCCTCGTGACCTTGTCCCAGAAGTCGGACGGCCGGGGAGTGTTCCGAGATTTTCGACGAAGCGGCTCCCTCTTCAATCGTCGCACGCGGTGAATGCTGGCTCCTCATATTTTCACATCAGCGTCTAGTCGCGAGCACCGCACGCAATCCCCAACTGACCGAACTCCTGCGCCGCCTTTCGACTCAAGCCGATCTCCTCCATCGCCCTGCACAAGCCGCTCCGCATTCTCCCCGACACGAGGCCTAGCGCTGCGTGATGATCTGGAATCGACGGACACGCCGAAATTATTGCGGCCGCCGCCAGCCTTCTGGCCGTTCTCGTTTCCATCTCGATTGGTCGCTAGCGAGATCGCACCAGCTGAAGCGCCACGTCCTGAGCCGCTCTTGCGCCGAGTCGCTAGCGACCGCATTTCGCGGATCGGCGACGGACGAGTCCACCTGATACTTGCACGAAACTCGCTTCCGAATGGTCTAGCATGGTGAAGGCTCGCGAGTGGGGCCTGCCGAATCATGTCAAGACGAAGGGGAGGCTCCATCCATGGCCTGGGATTTCGCAACGGAACCTGAGTTTCAGGATAAACTCGACTGGATGGACGAATTCGTCCGCGAGGAAGTCGAACCCCTCGACCTGGCGTTTCCCGGGAGCGGCGCGCCCTTCGAGACGAAGAACGAGAAAACGAACGCGCTCATCAAACCCCTGCAGAAGATCGTCCAAGAGCAGGAATTATGGGCCTGCCATATGGGGCCCGAGCTAGGCGGACGGGGCTATGGACAGCTCAAGCTCGCGCTGATGAACGAGATCCTCGGTCGCTCGAGTTGGGCGCCACGCGTCTTCGGCTGCCAGGCACCGGATACAGGCAACGCAGAGATCATCGCCCATTACGGGAGCGAGGCGCAAAAGAAGAAATACCTCGAGCCCCTTCTGAAGAGCGAGATCGTGTCGTCCTACTCAATGACCGAACCCCAGGCAGGCTCGGACCCCAAGGAGTTCAAATGTGCCGCCTTCAAGAGCGGTGACGAATGGGTGATCCAAGGGGAAAAATGGTACTCCTCGAATGCGACGCTGGCGGAGTTCCTGGTGGTCATGGCCATCACGGATTTCGACGTTCCGATCCATCAGGGAGCTTCGATGTTCCTCGTGCCAACGGACACGCCCGGCATCGAGTTCATTCGCAACGTGGGAATGCCCGGCGAGCCCATCGGTGAGGGGCACCACGGCTATATCCATTACAACGATGTTCGCGTTCCCGAGGAGAACCTGCTCGGAAGCCCAGGCGAGGCCTTCTCGATTGCACAGACCCGGCTCGGGGGCGGCCGAGTCCACCACGCGATGCGCACCGTCGGCCAGGTGAAGCATGCCTTCGACATGATGTGCGAGCGCGCCCTCTCGCGCTTCACGCAGGGGAGCATCCTCGCCAAGAAACAGAGCGTGCAGAATATGATCGCCGACTCCTATATCGAGCTCGAGCAGTTCCGGCTGCTGGTTCTCAAGACGGCCTGGGTGATCGACCAGGGCGACAAGGACCTGGCGCGCACCCATGTCGCAATGGTGAAGGTACAGACCCCAAAGGTCATGCAGGATATCGTCGGACGCGCCCTACACGTCCACGGTTCCCTCGGTTGTTCGAACGAAATGCCACTGGCGAATATGTGGATGCAGGCTCCGATCATGGGCATCGTGGACGGCCCCAGCGAGGTCCATCGCGTCACGATCGCGAGACAGGTTCTGAAGAGCTACCAGCCCTCGGAGGGATTGTGGCCGAGCAAGCACCTGCCACCGCGCGTGCAGGCCGCGAAAGAGAAATTCGCCGCGATCCTCGAACTGGAGGTCGGAAACCTGTGAAGCCATCGCGACTCGGAGCAAGTCGGGAAGAGAGAGCGGCATGAGTACCGGGACGAATGCAGAAGATCGACTCGAGGGATTGATCGAGATCGAAAAGCTCCAGAAGTGGATGGATGAGCGCGACCTTCCCGGTCGGGGCGAACCCCTCGAGGCAAGCTTCATCAGCGGCGGCGCATCGAACGAGATCTTCGAACTCAAGCGCGGCGAGCATCGCCTGGCGCTGCGTCGCCCTCCTCGCAAGGTCCCAAAGGGCCGAAACGAGACGATGCTGAGGGAGTATCGTGTACTCCATGCTCTGCGTGACACCGATGTACCCCACACCCACGCCTATGCGGTCTGTGAGGACACGGAACTGCTCGGTGCAGCTTTCTACATCATGGGCTTCGTCGACGGTTGGTCACCGATGAATATGGGCGACACATGGCCCGCACCCTTCGACACGGACTTCGAGGCGCGCAAAGGACTCGCTTATGAGCTGGTCGATGCCATCGCGAAACTCGGGCAGGTCGACTGGCGAGCCGCGGGACTCGAGGGATTCGGAAAACCCGAGGGTTTCCTCGAGCGTCAGGTCGATCGCTGGATGCATCATCTCAAGGGTTTCCAATTTCGCGAGCTGCCCGGCCTCGACATCGCCGCCGAGTGGCTGCGCGCCCACACGCCCACTTCCTTTCGGCCGGGCATCATCCATGGTGACTATCAATTCGCAAATGTGATGTTCGAGAGGGGGGCCCCCGCGCGCATGGCAGCGATCGTCGACTGGGAGATGGCGACGGTGGGCGACCCGCTGCTCGACCTGGCCTGGGTGCTGATGACCTGGCCGGACCCGGGCGAGGACCGGAGTCAAGGCTACGTCGACTACGAAGGCATGCCCACGCGCGACGAACTCATGCATCGCTATGCGAGTTCGAGCGGACTGCCCGTGGACGAGATGGATTACTATATCGTGCTCGCGCGATTCAAGATGGCCTGCGTTCTAGAGGGGGGCTATGCGCGTTTCGTACAGGGAGGAGCCGATAATCCCAAGATGGAGGCCTTCGGGGATGTCGTGCTCGACATGGCCAGCCGAGCTGCCGAGCTCTCCAGAAATTCTCTTCTATGACAGGGCCTTGGGAGCAAAATATGAGGCAGGAGATAAAGTCTGGTTTTGTGCGGACCGCATCACCCGCCTCAGAGGAGGCGGGTCTCATGGCCCAGCCAATAGCGCTCCTTGAGACGCCGCTTGAATAGTTTGCCCGATTCGGCGCGGGGCAGCTCCCGCTCGAAGTCGATCGAGCGCGGACATTTGATCTTCGAAAGATTCTGCTTGCAGAACTCGAGCAGCTCCGCCCCGAGTTCCGGCCCGGCTGCACTGAAATCCATCGGTTGCACGACGGCTTTCACCTCTTCGCCGAAATCCTCGTTGGGAACGCCGAAGACTGCGACGTCTTCGACCTTCGGGTGGGTGATGAGCAGGTTCTCGGTCTCCTGCGGATAGATGTTGACGCCGCCGGAGATGATCATATTGCTCTTGCGATCGGTCAGGTAGAGATAGCCGTCCGCGTCCACATAGCCCACGTCTCCGACCGTGGCCCAGCCGTTTCCGAGCTTCGCGCTCGCGGTCTTGTCCGGATCGTTGTGATAGCTGAAATCACTGCCCCCTGCGAAATAGATCGTGCCGGTTTCGCCATCGGGCAGCTCGGCACCCTCGTCATCCATGATATGGATCACACCAAAGGTCGTCTGCCCGACGGAGCCCGGGTGAGCCAACCAATCCTCGGAGTCGATCGAAGTCGCGCCATGCCCCTCTGTCGCACCATAATATTCCGTGATCACCGGCCCCCACCATTCGATCATCTGCGCCTTGATCGGCACCGGACAAGGTGCGGCCGCATGCAAGACGACCTCTTGGCTCGAGACGTCGTAGCCGCTCTTCACGTGCTCGGGGAGCTTCAACAAGCGAACGAACATCGAGGGGACCCACTGACTCAAGGTGACCCGATATTTCTCGACTGCTGCGAGCGCCTGCTCAGCGTCGAAACGCTCCATAATGATCGAGGTCGCGCCGAGGCGCCCCATGCACATGTTGAAACGCAGCGGCGCCGAGTGGTAGAGCGGTGCAGGCGAGAGATAGACGGTCTCCGGGCACATCCCATATTGCCCGTTCAACATGCGCGCCAGCATCACGGGTGCACTTCCGATCTCGTTGCTGGGAAGGGGATGTTTGATTCCCTTCGGCAGTCCCGTCGTGCCGGACGAGTAGATGATATCCGAGCCCTCCTGCTCGTTCGGAACGTTCCGTGTGGGAAGCTTCACGATCGAATCCTCGAGGCGATCGAAGCCCGGAATCTCCCCTCCCACGCTGAAACACCGGCGCAGCTCGGTCATCCGCTCTGCAATCGGAGCGGCGGCCTCGCTCAAGGCCTGCGAAGCAATGAAGACCGTGGCCCCACAGTCGCGCACGATATATTCGATCTCTTCGGCGGTCAGGTGGGTGCTGACCGGCGTAAAATAGAGCCCGGAGCGCTGCGCGCCCCAACACACCTCGAGGAATCCCACTTCGTTCTTCATGAAGATCGCAATTCCGTCACCCGGCTCGAGCGAGAGCTCACGAAAGAGCCATGCGCACTGATTCGAGCGTTCGTCGAGCTCACGGTACGTCACGACCCGACCGCTGCCCGCCATGACATAGGCCGGCTTGTCCGGAGTCTCCTGTGCGTGTTTTCCCGGATACATCCCTGGCCCCCGCTCCCTTCGATCTTGATTTCGAATCCAGAGTAGCCCGCTCTCTCCGGTTACCAGCCCTCCGGGCCACCCTCTTCCCGATTGGATACGCTATGCCCATCCAACACCGGCTGATTCCGCCCGGAGAGCCCAGGGTCGATTCGACCGATCAGGATACAGGACCACCGGAGTCATCTGATAGAGCCCGGAAAACTCTTCTGGCAGCTCGCCACAGAACTCGCGAAAGAGGATCTTCGGATCATCGACGGGACGATCATGAATGGCCCCTGCCTCCGCGTGGGGAAGGAGTTTCTCGCGCTCGTCAATCACAAGCATTCAGGCCTCGTCGTCAAGCTGCCCAGGACGCGCGTCGCTGAACTCATCGCGTCGGGCGTAGGCTGCTCCTTCGCATCGGCCGGGCGTCCTTTCAAGGAATGGGTCTCCGAGCTGAAACCGGATCGGCGCCTCTGGCAAGCGCTCTTGCGCGAAGGCATCGACTTCGTTGGAGGCGGCGAGCCGACCTCGAACGATAAGATCTCTCAGCAAGAGGGGCGATAGGGCGAGGCACGTCGATTGCGGTCAGGTCTCGGTGATGGGCGCGTTTGCAAGAACACATCGAGTACCTAAGCTGAGAGAGCCGACACGGGCTCACGTCGCGACGCGCGGTCGGATGATGGATCTGAAGAGGGTGACCCAATGGACGAGATTCATGATGCACGGCCATGTACCATCCTTTCGATCGTGGCGATCTTACTCATCGCCACGGGATGCGACAGCGGACCGAGCGGGCCCGCCCCGTCGGACGCGAAAGGCCCGCCCGCGGCGTCTTTACCTGCGACCGTTCCCGCCGCCCGCACCGCGCTCCTGACGGGCGACATCCTCGACTATCACGGCCGACCCCTCGCCGGGGCGACGGTCACCGCCCGTGACGAGGGTCGCGGAATGAGCGTGAGCGTCTTCACCGACGGTCATGGCCATTATGCCCTCCCTCCGCTCGGGGTCGGTAGCTGGCATCTCTTCGTGAAGATCATTGGCTCCGAGTTCGGTGAACGAAGGATCGCCTTGACCGAAAATGGGTTGGACGTCGACTTCCAGCTCCGCCTCGCCGAGGAACCCCATACACAGCTCCCGGCCTCCTACTATTACGACCGCATCCAATGGCCCACCCCCACGATGCGTTCAAATTTCGCGTTGGCCTGTGCCAATTGTCATCAGATCGGCGATCCGCTGTGGCGCAAAGAGCGCACGCAGGCGGATTGGGAAGCGGTCGTTGCCCGCATGGAATTTCGCGGCCCACCGCTCCTGAAGGAAGCCAGGGCGATGCTGATTCCGAAGCTGGTCGAGAGCTTCGGCTCCGTCGGCCCCGACGCCTTCGAGATTCCCGGACCGCCCACGGGAGATGCCGTGCGTGCGATCCTCTGGGAATACGAGGTCGATCCGGAGGGCCGTAACGGCTGTCACGACCTCGAGATTGCGCTCGACGGAACGCTCTACACAGAGGACGGCTTTTCGCTCCACCCAAGCAATCTGGAGCGGCAATATCAGCCCGTCCCCCCCGGTGCCCACTCCATCGAGCGCGCGCCCGATGGGAATATGTGGATCACGGTCACCGGAGCGAATTTGATGACCAAGCTCGACGTCGAAACCGGCAACGTGACCAATCACGAACACCCGCAGATCGGTGACGACAAGGGCGTCTATCCGCATACCCTGCGTTTCGATCGTCTCGGACGGATCTGGTACACGCTGACCGTTTCGAACCACCTCAACATGTTCGATCCCGACACGCAGTCGTTCACCTACCATGATCTGCCGGGCGCCCTCGATTGGAAGGGACCCACGCCGATCCCGATCGCCTATGGACTCGACGTCGCGCCCGACCAGCGTGTTTGGTGGTCTCAGCTGCTGGCGGATCGCATCGGTGTATTCGATCCGACCACGGGTGAAATGCGCCATTGGCAATCCCCTGTGCGGGGTCCGCGACGCCTGCGAGTCGGCGGCGACGGCGTCGTCTGGGTGCCGGGCTACGGCTCCTCCGAGCTCGGTCGCTTCGATCCCGTGACGGAGACCTGGAAGGTCTATGACCTTCCGACGAAACCGAAAGGATCAGAACTCCCTTACGCCCTGTCGGTCAATCGGCGAACCGGCGACGTGTGGGTAGCGGGCTCGAACTCCGACACGCTGATCCGTTTCGAGCCCGAAAGTGAAACGTTCACCGCCTTCCCCTTGGCCTCGTCCGTGGATTTCATCCGAGAGATCGAATTCGACGACGAGGACAACGTCTGGACATGTGTGCCCGACCGCGGGGTCGGACCCGAGGGCCCGCTCTCCGGGCGCTTCATCAAATTGGAGATTCTGCCGCGCGTGGGCCACTGCGGAGACGCGGAGATACAGCTCGGCGAACAATGTGATGACGGCGACACCGCGCCCGGCGACGGCTGCGATCCGAACTGCAACCTGGAATCGAGCAGGAGCGCTTTCCTGGAATGGCGAGACTGAGCCGCTCGGGATCGATGAGCGTGTGGCATCCACTCATCGTGGTCCTCGCCGCCTTGGCATGCGCAGTCCCCGACGTCGAGCGTTGGGGCGACCCGTCACACGACGCGAAGTCGCGGGGCGAACGCCTATTTCTCGGGACCTGCGCTGGCTATTGCCACTCCCCTCCACACGGCGGGCGCGGCGATGCGCCGGACCTCTTCGACTGCGGATCGGTTCACGGTTCGACGAATGGGGCCCTCTTCCAGTCGATTTCCGAGGGCATGCCCGACACGGACATGCGTGCCTTTGCCGACCGGCTCTCGGAATCGGATCGATGGATCCTGGTGGAATGGATCCGCTCGCAGAGCCTCTGCAGGCCATAGCGTCGGGGACGATTCAGTCCGGAAGCGTGTAGGCGATCACGTAATCCCCCATCTGCGCGCCCTGGTAGCGCGCATAGAGATGATGCCCTCCCGGGGTGACCACCAGGAATTGTTTGCCACCGGGCCGCACGCGATAGCTGATGGGCCCGGCGTTCAGGCTCGCGGGCAATTCGATCGAAGCCAGCACCTCGCCGGTGTCGGCGTCGTGCGCGCGCAGCTCCGGCACCGACGTACCCCCATGGAAGACCAATCCTCCCGCCGTCACGAGCGCCGGCCCGAATCCAGCGGCCCCATCGACCCCATCGGGTGTCTTGCCCGCCGCGACCCGCCACAGGATCTTGCCACGCGCGAGATCCACCGCGACGAGCATCCCCCACGGCGGCTTCAAACACGGTTGCCCGTTCACCCGGAACGGCCCCCCACCCCGCGGTTCGATTTTTTCCGCGGCTGCCTTCGCGACGCGACGGTGTCCGGGAAGAAGACCAGCAAAGACCGAGCGCCGCAACACATCGGGCAGAAGCGGAAGGGTCGTGACCATGGCGATGTTCGTCACGGGTACGTAGAGGATTCCGGTACGCCGGTCCACGGCGCCTCCGGGCCAGTTGGCTCCCCCCGCGATCGCCGGGTAGAGAACCGAACCCTTCTCGCTCGGCGGCGTAAAAATGCCTTCATTACGCAGGCCGGCCAGTTTCTGGGCACAGGCCTCCACGTGTTCTGGTGTGCGCGCCCAGAGATCATCTCGCGTGAGTGCGTGCACGGGAGAGAGCGGCGGGGGGGCGGAGGGAAAGGGCTGGGTCGGCGAGGCGTGTTCGCCAGGTACGTCACTTCTCGGGACGCGTCGTTCTTCGATCGGAAAAAAGGGCTCGCCGGTCTCGCGGTCGAATAGGAACACGAAACCGGTCTTGGTGAGCTGTGCGGCGACATCCGTCGCGGCACCGTCGCGTTCGAGGGTCACGAGCAGCGGTTGTGAAGCGTTGTCGTAGTCCCAGAGATCATGGTGAACCGTCTGGAAATGCCAGACCCGCTCGCCGGTCTCCGCGCGCAAGACCACGAGGGAGTCCGCAAATAGGTTATCGCCGGGGCGTGCACCGCCGTAGAAGTCGGGACTCGCCGAACTCGTCGGGATGAAGACGAGGCCTCTCGCGGTGTCAGCGGAGAGGGGAGCCCAGGCATTCGCCCCAGCCCCACGTCGCCAGCTCCCCTCGCCCCACGTCTCGACGCCGAACTCCCCTTCCCGGGGAATCACGTGAAAACGCCACCGCAGACGGCCCGTTCTGGCATCGAAGCCACGTACATCGCCCGAGGGCTGGACCCTGCGGTTGTCGGCCAACGAGGATCCCACCACCACCGTGTCGCCCACCGCGACCGGCGGTGACGTCATCTTGTGGTGTTCGGGTCGAAGCAGGTTCTCGATGCCCACGTGAAGGTCGACGGTGCCTCCCTTCCCGAAGCCCGGGCAAACCCGCCCGCTCGTCAGGTCGAGGGCGATCAGGCGCGAGTCGATCGTTGCAACGAAGAGGCGTGCGGTGCAAAAGCCCTTGGCATGCGGATCTCGCCACGACTCCACACCGCGATTCAGGTAGCCGTTCGTGTAGCGGAGCGTGCGGTCGACGCGCGGATCGAAGATCCAGAGCTCAGCGCCGGTCTCGGCGTCGAGGGCGATGACCCGGTTATAGGGCGTGGAGACGATCAGCTTCCCATCGACCATGAGTGGCGTCGCTTCGAACGCCGTCCCCGCGACCCTGCCCGGATCCTCCGGAACATGGGCATCGCCGTGCCGATAGGTCCAGGCGACGCGAAGGGAATCGACATTTGTGCGGTCGATCTCCGCAAGCGGCGAGAAACGAGCGCCCCCCGCATCACCGCCAGGATGGGGCCACTCGGCCCTCTCCACGGGTTCGGCCGCTGCAACCGAGGCCAGCGCGACGAGGAGTCCGACAATTGCGGAAACGAGCCGTAGACGATCTCCCCGACCGGTCTCGAGTCGGGTCTTCGACGGGCGAACCACACTCAGCGGGACTTCGAGCTGCATCCTTCCACGTCCTCTCTGCGAGCGACGCGACCCGATTTCCCGACCTACGCCATCTGCGTCATGTCGATCGAGCCCGTCATCAATCCGCCCGACGCGCCACCGTCCGTGAACAGATTTTCGCCACTGATATAACTCGCCGCTGCACTGTTGAGATAGGCCAGAGCCCAGCCCTGCTCCTCCGCGGTCGAGTTCCGGCCGATGGGTTTCGGGAAATCATCCATGAAAGTCTGGCCCACGTTCTCGATGAAATGACCCATCATGGGCGTATCCGTTGGGCCGGGACTGATGCAGTTGATTCGAACGCCCGTCTCCTGCGTCAGGAGGGGACCCCTGTGAAGCGTGTACGCGATCGTGCACATCTTCGAAAAGGAATATCCCTCCAGGCTCCCTTCGGCTTCTGCCCCCTGGACCCATCTCAACGCCTCGGCGTGGTCGGAAAGGGCGAGCAATTCCTTCAGCCGGTCGAGAACCATCATGTAGGCCATGCCCGCACCGGAGGAGATCGTTGCAATCGAGTCGCCTCGCTTCATGCGCGGAACGCAGGCCTCCACCATGTGGCGAAGGCCGAGAAAATTCACACTCATCACGTCCACATTGGAGAAGGAGCCACCGGGCAGACCCGCGCAATAGAAAAGCGAGTCCAGGGGCCCTCCAGCCGCGATCTCCCCGACGACGGCATCGATGGCGGAAGGGTCACGGCAATCGACTTCGAGATATTTCGAGTGCTCGACGCTGGGTTTCTTGATATCCACGGCCACGACCTCGGCCCCGAGTCCTCCGACGATGCGCGCCGTGGCCTCCCCCATGCCGGAGTAACATCCAACGATGACGACTCGTTTATCCTCATAGTTCAAAAGATTCTTCACGGTAGTCTCCATGTGAGAGGTGGAGATGGACTCAGTCAAGCTAGCTCAGTGTCGGGTCTCGCGAGCACCACCTGGCGATCTGAACCATTCGCCGTGGAAGACGCCAGTCCGCCTCCTCCAATCCCAACCTCCAATCCCCCAAACCAGGCAAGCAGTATCGCATGAACTCGAGGGGAAGGGTCCCGATCCCAGTGCACCGGCGAATCGAGAAGCATCCCATCCGACCATGTGAAGGACGATCGAGGGGCGGCGACCAAAGAGGCGTCTATCTTCGCCATCGAAGCGACTCGACCCAACGAACCCTCTCACAGGAATAGATGAAATGGATCTCCAACTCTCCGGGAAAAGAGCAGTCGTCACCGGCGGCAGCCGCGGTATCGGACGCGCAATCGCCGAGGTCCTCGCGCGCGAGGGCTGTGACGTGGTCATCTGCGCCCGCGGCGAGGCGGCACTCGTCGAGACGGCCACGGAGATCGCCGCAGCGAGCGGGCGGAAGATCACGCCCGCGGTCGCCGACACCTCGAAGGCAGAGGACATCGAAGCGATGATCGACTTCGTGGCCCGAACCCTGGGTGGAATCGACATCCTCGTCAACAATGCGGCGGCGGTCGGCGGGCGTGGCAAAGCGGACACGCTGCTCGAGGGCGACGATTCGATCCTGCGCTCCGACCTGGACACCAAGGTATTGGGCTATGTGAGAACGTCGCGTGCCGCGGCGCGACACATGGTCGAACAGGGTTGGGGCCGAATCATCCAGATCAGTGGTCTGGCGACGCGCATGGCTGCGGGGGTGAGCGGAGGGATGCGCAACGCCGCCGTCACGAACCTGAGCGTGGTCCTGGCCAACGAGCTCGGCCCTCATGGCATCACCGTGAATACGCTCCAGCCCGGATTGGTCGAGACCGAAACCTTTCGCGCCCGCATCGAGGCCGCAGCGCAAGCGCAGGGCGTCGCTGTCCAGGCCCTCCTCGATCAATTCGTGGGCAATAATTCGATCGGGCGGATCGTCCGGGCGAGCGAAATTGCCGAGGTCGCCGCCTTCATCGCATCTCCGCTCTCGGGCGCACTCACCGGCGAGTCGATCAGTGTCGGCGGCGGCAGCACCAACGTCTATTATTGATCCTGACCCCACCCGGAGCTGATCGCCGGCCCCTCAGAAAAGTCCGGTGATCCGACCGTCGTCGTCGACGTCGATCTTTTCGGCGGAGGGCACCCGCGGCAGCCCGGGCATCGTCATGATCTCGCCGCAATAGACGACGACGAATTCCGCCCCCGCCGCCAGGCGGACGTCGCGCACGGTCAAATCGAATTGACTCGGCGCCCCGAGCAGTTTCGGATCTGAAGAGAACGAGTATTGCGTCTTCGCCATGCAGATTGGAAGCTGGCCGTAGCCCTCCTCGTCCAGATCACGGAATTTCTTTCGAACGCGTTTATCCGCTTCGAGGTCGCGTGCGCCATAGATCTTTCGCGCGATCGTCTCGACCTTCCGCCAGAGCGGCAGATCATCGGGATATAGATATCGAAAAGCCGGCGGGATATTTCCGATGACCTCGATCACTGTTTCGGCCAGTTCGCCACCGCCTCCCGAGCCCTCTTGCCATACCCTGCTCTCGACCAGATCGACTCCAAGTCGTGCGCATTCCTCCTTCGCCAGCGTCACCTCAGCCGCGGTGTCCTGATCGAATCGATTGAGCGTCACGACGACTGGTACGCCGAAGGAATGAACGTTCTCGATATGACGCTTTAGATTGTCGAGACCCTTCGAGAGGGCGGGCAGGTTCTCGCTGCCAAGGTCGCTCTTTGCGACCCCACCGTGCATCTTCAAGGCGCGAAGGGTCGCCACCATGACGACCACGTCGGGACTGAAACCCGCCTTGCGACAGACGATATTCATGAACTTCTCGGCCCCGAGGTCCGAACCAAAGCCGGCCTCGGTCACGACATAGTCGGCCAGTTGCATCGCCGCACGCGTCGCGATGATCGAATTCGCGCCGTGAGCAATATTCGCGAAGGGCCCGCCGTGAATCAACGTCGGCGTGTGTTCCATGGTCTGGACGAGATTCGGGCGGATCGCGTCCTTGAGAAGCGCCGCCATGGCACCATCGACCTTCAGGTCTCGTGCGCAGATTGGCTGCCTGTCATAGCCGTGTCCGATCACGATATTGCCAATCCGGCGCTTGAGATCGACGAGATCATCGCAGAGACAGAAACACGCCATGACCTCCGATGCCACGGTGATCTGAAACGAATCCTCGCGAGGGACGGAATTGCTGACGCCACCCATACCGACGACGAGTCCGCGCAGGGCTCGGTCGTTCATGTCGACCACCCGCGGCCAGGTGATTCTTCGGGGGTCGATCCCGAGTTCGTTGCCAAAATGGATATGGTTGTCGATGGCGGCGGAGAGCAGGTTGTTCGCGAGGCCGATCGCATGAAAATCGCCCGTGAAGTGGAGATTGATCTCTTCCATGGGAAGGACCTGGGAATAGCCGCCCCCCGCAGCCCCTCCCTTCATTCCGAAGCAGGGCCCCAGGGAGGGCTCACGAAGGCAGAGCATCGTATTCTGGCCGAGGGCCCGCAGGGAGTCCGCCAACCCGACACAGGTCGTCGTCTTGCCCTCGCCGGCTGGCGTTGGACTCATGGCGGTCACGAGAATGAGCTTTCCACGCCCTTTCTCGCTACGCGCCAGCGACCTGCATTTTTCGGGGCTGAGCTTGGCGATATAACGCCCATAGCAATCGAAATCTCCATCTTGCAGGCCGATCTCCGCCGCGATTTTCTCGATCGGTTCGATCTCGGCGGCTTGAGCGATTTCGATATCGCTCGGGATGGTTGCAGCGGGCATTCAGGTGTCCTCTCTCGGGCCGGTAGAACCCGGCGATCTATTGCCATCCCAGGATCGTCGCATCCGCGTGACATAACGCATGCGCGAAATGCAGATCGATGATCCGCTGTGGACATTCCGGGTCGAACCAGGCGTCGACCACGCCCCAATGATAGGGGTGCATCATATAGCTCGTGTCGAAGCCACTTTGGTCGAGATATTCCTGTTCCCAGACATGGGTCCACCGGGATGGAAGGAGGGAATGATCCACCCGGCTGAACGCCCAATTGCGGATCCCCTCGATTCGGTCGGGCATGCCGAGAATGTCGCGCTCGAATTCGGTAACGACTTCCGCAGGCGTCTCGGGGAGAGTGCGGACCAACAAGGTACGCTTCAGGCAATTGGCGATGCCCGGCTCGGCGATGCCCGGCTTCTCGGACTCGAACGCCACGGAGTCGAGCCGCTCGATCACGTCGCCGCCATCGAGCAGGGCGAGCAAGCTTGGTGCCTCCAATACGGCGCCCACATCCTCACCGTCGATCAGCGTATCCCAGGTGTAATGCCCCGCATTCACCTGACCCGAGAGTTGCCTGCCGAGATGCGCACGGCGAACAGCGGCGACTTCATTCGGCAATCCCGCCACGAAGGACTCGAACTCGACCACTCGCGCAGCATCGACCTCCGGCTGAAGATGGACGAGCGAAATCAGCCGCATCAAGAGATCTCCGCTCGGGTCATGATCTTGCGCTCCCGGCTCTGTGTCATCCGGTCGCTTTCGGCCCACCACGCCATGACCTCTGGAGCCGCGTTTGCGGCGCGCATCGCCCAGAACGCTTCGATATTGGGGAGGGACCAGAGCGTCACGAACTCATTGCCCTCCTCGAGTTCGACCGGAGGCGTGACCCAACTTCCGACCCATTCCATCCCGCGCTCGAGCGCACCGGGGAGGTAGCGATCGCGCATCGCCTGCTGATAGGCCGACACGCTCTTCGAGGGCAAGCTCACTCGATCGAGAATATAGATGGCACCCATCGCTGCGCGGTCTCCTGCCCTTTGATTGGCTCGTTTCGGGCCGTGCGCGGAGACGGATTCCCGACCTCCCTGCGCGGCGATTGGAAATGCGCTGGCTGGCGCGCGCGGCTGGGACCTCAGGGCAAGGGGCTCGAAGGCTCGCTGTGCCCAAAAAGATCCAGCGCGTTCTGCCAGCAGATCCTGCGCTGTTGCTCGATGGTCAGTTCCGCCAGATGCCGCGCCAGAAGGGGTTGGGTGTCAGGCCAGGTCGAGTCCGAATGGGGGTAATCGGATTCGACCAGGATATTCTCGATCCCGATCACGTCGACACATCGATATCCCGAGGGTTCGTTGAGCGCGCAGAACCAGAAATTGCGTCGGAAGAGATCCGCATCGACCGAACCGTCGCTGACGACATCACGGGCCCGCATATTCTCGATTCGATCGATGACCCCGGGGACCCACCCGATGCCGCCCTCCGACATGCAAATCTTGATCTTCGGAAATCGAATCGGGACGCCCGAGTAGAGCCAATCGACGGCGTAGGTGAACCCCGAGGCCGCAAAGAGCTGGCCGATGACCATCGGGGGCGCGTCGGGCGAGGTCGTCGGCGTCTCTCCCGCAGAGCCGACGTGCAAGCAGATCACGGTCCCCGTCTCCTCGCAGGCCGCAAAGAAGGGATCCCAATAACCGCAATGGATCGTCGGTAGGCCGAGCTTGTAGGGCGCCTCCGAAAAGGTCACGGCTTTGAAGCCGAGTGCGGCGTTGCGGCGAATCTCTTCCGCCGCCTCGTCGGCATCACGCAGGTAGGCAATCTGCTGAGGGACGAAACGATCCGGATCCGCACCGCACCACGCCTCGAGATGCCATGTGTTGTAGGCGCGCATGGCCGCCTTGGCGAGCGCGTCGTCCTTGGGCCAGAGGGTGAGCCGTTGTCCGACGAATCCGGGCAGGAACGAGGGGAAGCAGACCGATGCCCAGACGCCGTTCAGATCCATGTCATGAAGCCGAGCTTCGACGTCCCAGGCTCCACGACGCATATGCTCGAAGCGCGTGGGCTCGAAGGATAGTTCCTCCGACGGACGTCCGGCCACGGCGTTGAAGCCGACGTTGGGCAGGATCTGATCTTGCCAGAGCCACGCCTGGCCACCCTCCTCCGTCTCTACGACGCGAGGAGCCTCGTCGGCGAATCGGGCCGCGAAGCGCCCATCGAAGATATCCGGTGGCTCGACCACATGATCGTCGACGGAAAAGATCGTCGCCCACCTCTCCCGAGGCGATGGCTCCGGCAAGAAGGTCACGGTCGTGGCGTGATCGCCGCCGATCCCGCTCTTCTTGATGAGATCTTCAACCGGCATGCCCATGATGATGCCCTTCTTAGAACGCGCGACCGCCCCGGCGCATGACCTATTCGACGGTAGCACCTCGCAAAAGCTTCCGGGCAGAACAGGCGCGCGAGTGCCCGCACGACGGCCGACCCGAGCAAACGCCCTAGCGCTCACCTTCGCCACCCGCTCGGCGGCGGCCCCTCGACAGACCACCGCTGCCACGGCGGAAGCCCTCTCATCAACCCCTCGATCACAAGATATCCATCTTCCGCTCGAACTCCGCGCTACGAAATCTCACGCCTGCGATGGCACTGGCTGCGACATCGCGCCTTGTTCCCGGGCCGAACGCGTTGGTCCGCTCCGGTCGAGATCTGCGAGATCTGCGAATAGATCGGCGTCGCCTTGACCGAGGTCACCTCGAACGCCGGCTCCTGCAGCGCCGCCATGAAGGCCTCGAGTCTGGTTCGCGCGGCCCCACACCCTAGGAGTGCTTCACCGGGGAAGTTCACGGCCATGCGGACGCCCTGCGCTCGGCGCGCCTCGAGATGGGGCCGCAGGTGCCCCACCTCCCCCGGAAGAATCACGTTGACCGCCTCCTCCCGCATCTTCTCCTTGACCAGCGGGACCGAGACGCCCGGCAGATAGCCGCCAAAGGACTGGAAACCTTTCAGGAGTGTACGGTCGAGCGCGCTGAAAAAAATCTGGGACGTTCTGGCCATCGAAGATTTGCGTCAGCTGATCGGCGACCCGGCGTGGCCTCCTGGCACGGAAGCCTGATCGGTCATTTCGATGAGCGTGGCGCGATCGAAAACACTCTGAAGGATGCGCACGAGCTCCGCTTGCTGGCGCTTCTCCTCGCGGGTCTGCAACACCGTGACGCGCGTCCGCAGGGGCTCAGCGACCGTGATCACACGCTCGATGATCGTCCCGCTGGTCGCAGCGAGCAGCTCCCGGAAAGCGAGGGTCGGATCGACTTCGATCATCGGCTCGAGAGGGTAGTCCGCCGCCGGCGGTCCTTCGAGGCGGTCAGCGCCGGCTGGAGACCCCAGCGCACCCCGCGGCCTCGATAACCTACTATGATCCAGCGGTCCGTACCGTGGACGTCCGAGGGACGTCGGGTCGATTCTTTTTGGCGCAAGGAAACCCGGCGAGGGAGCGCGCCCGGGAGTTCCATGCACGTCGAGAGCATCCGCCGACAACTCTTCCTCGCAGCCCTGGTGCTGCTGGCTTTCGGTGGGATCTCGATGATCCTGCTGGCGAGTCCTTCACGGGTGGAGCTGAGCCCGCGGGTCGAGGAGGATCCCAGGGTACGCGTGCTCGAAGTCGCACGTGGCCCGATCGCACTCAGCGTCTTCTCCCAGGGAACGGTCGTCCCGCGTGTGCAGAGCGAATTCGTGCCCGAGGTCTCGGGACGCGTCGCCTGGGTCTCACCGGCGCTTGCCGACGGCGGGGCCTTCGAGGCAGGCGATCCGCTTCTGCGCATCGACGCGACGGACCACACGGCCGCGCTGCGACGCGCCCGAGCCGATGTGATCCACGAAGAGGCCGAGCACACCTACGCTCGTCAGGAACTCAGACGCAGGGAAAGCCTGGCGGGTAACGCCGTTGTCTCGAAGGAGAAGCTGGCGGACGCCCACCGCGCCGAGCGCGTGACCTATGCCAACCTCGAAAACGCACGCGTCAATCTGGAGGAGGCCCAGCGCAATCTCGATCGCACGGAACTCCGCGCCCCCTTCGCGGGGCGGGTGCGCGAAAAGCGCGTCGATGTCGGGGAGTTCGTCGAGCGGGGCCACTCGGTCGGGACTCTCTACGCGATCGACCATGCCGAGGTCCGGCTCCCGGTGCCCGACCGGGATCTCATCTTCCTCGATTGGCCGTCGACGAGCGGAATGCTGGCCCCGGACACCGGTCCCGAGGTCACCCTGCGCGCCGAGTTCGGCGGCGTCGAACGTTCCTGGCATGGACGCATCGTACGCACCGACGGAAGCATCGACCCACGCACTCGAATGGTCAGCGTGATCGCCCGAGTGGAGGCGCCCTATGGCCAGCCCGGCGAGGGCGTCTCCGCGCCCCTGGCAGTCGGTCTCTTCGTGAAGGCCGAGATTCACGGGCGTGTCGAAAGCGAGGCCGTGGCCCTGCCGCGCCTCGCCCTGCGCGGAGAGAGCCGCGTGCTGGTAGTCGATCAAGAAGGTCGCCTGCGCGAACGCGAAGTCGAAGTATTGCGGGTCGAGGGCGACGAGGTCGTGGTGACGTCGGGCCTCCAGTCGGGTGAGCGCGTCTGCATCTCCGACATGCCGCTCTTCGTCGAGGGGATGGCGGTCATCGTCGCCGGCGCCCCCGTGATCGAGGCCGACCCATGAGCCGCATCATCGCCTGGTTCGCGACCAATCCGATCGGTGCGAACCTGCTGATGGGCTTCATCCTCATCGCCGGCCTGGTGATTGCCAGCGGTCTCTATCGCGAGGAATTCCCCGACATCAGTCCAGGCATCATCCAGGTCACCGTGGCCTATCCCGGCGGCTCTCCCGCGGAGATCGAAGAATCGATCTGTGTGCGAATCGAGGAAAGCCTCGATGGCGCCGAGGGGGTCGAACATCTCCAGTCGCTCGCGATCGACAACGCCTGTCGCGTCACGATCGAACTCCTGGAGAGTGCGGACCCCCACGTCGTGCTCGCCGATATCAACGGTCGGATCGACACGATCGAGCGTTTTCCGGACAACGCCGAGAAGCCGATCGTCGATCACGTCGTCGTACACATTCCGGTGATCGACCTCTCCCTCTCGGGAAACGCGAGCGAGCATACACTCAAGCGCGCGGGCAAGCGTCTGCGCGACGAGTTGCTCTCCCTGCCGGGCATCACCCAGGTCGAACTCCATTTCGCCCGGCCCTATGAGATCGCCATCGAGGTCTCCGAAGAGGCGCTGCGGCGCTATGGGCTCAGCTTCGACGAGGTGGCGAACGCCGTTCGCCGCTCCTCGCTCGACCTGCCCGGTGGCAAGCTGCGTGCGAGCGATGGACAGATTCGATTGCGCACGACCGGGCAGGCTCATTGGGGCCGTGACTTCGAGCGACTGATTCTGCTCACGGATATCGACGGAACCGAAATCGCGCTGGGTGACGTCGCCCGCGTCCTGGACGGCTTCGAGGAGCGGGATCTCGAGATCCGGATCGACGGAGATCGAGCCGTCATGGTTCGGGTGCTGCGGGTGGGGCGTCAAGACGCGCTGGATATCCGCGATCGGGTCGGGGCCTATCTCGAGCAGGATACGGGCTGGCTGCCCGAAGGGATCCGCGTCGGGATCTGGCTCGATCACTCGGACGAAATCCGCCAACGCCTCGGCACCCTCTTCGAAAACGCAATGCTAGGCCTTGCACTGGTATTGAGTGTGCTGGCCCTCTTTCTGCGCTTTCGGCTGGCGTTCTGGGTCGCCGCCGGCCTACCGGTCGTCTTCCTGGGAGCGCTGACCCTCTTTCCCTGGCTGGGTTTTTCCCTCAACACCATCACGGTGATGTCCTTCATCCTCGCGCTGGGGATCGTCGTGGACGATGCGATCGTGGTCGGCGAGAATATCTACAGCCATCAGCAGCGCGGGGTCGCCGGGCTCCGCGCCGCGATCGAGGGGACGAAGGAGGTGTATGTCCCCGTGATCTTCGGGGTGCTCACGACGATGACGGCCTTCGCCCCGCTGATTCTGGTGGGCGGGAATATGGCCGCGATGTTCTCTGGGGTTGGAATCGGCGTGATGGCCTGCCTGGTCTTCTCGATCGTCGAGTCGCAGTGGATTCTGCCCGCCCACCTCGCCACGGTGCGCCTGGCAGAACAGCGAGGGGGGACGGGTTGGTACGCCATCCAGGAAAGGGTGAGTGCCGCCCTCGAACGCTTCGTGACCCACCGATATCGGCCTCTGCTCGAGCGTGCGATCGGACAGCGCTACCTGGTCCTGGCCGGCTCCGCGGGTCTGATCGTGCTCCTGGTGGCCCTGCTCGGAAGCGGCCGCGTCGCCTACGAGTTCCTACCGCCCGTCGAGGGGGACCATGTGTCCGCGGTGCTCAAGATGGCACCGGGCACATCCATCCAAGCGACCCGCGCAATCGTGCGGGAAATCGAGCATTCGGCTCACACACTTCGTTTAGAACTCGAAGAAGAGCGCGCCCCGGACGAGGCCCCGATGGTGAATCATGTGATCTCCTCGATCGGCGAACAGCCCTTCCGACAGATGCTGACAGTCTCCTTCGGTGCCGAGGCGGCGAGGGATGCGAGCATCGCCGAGGTCACATTGGCGCTGAGTCCGGGCTCCCAGCGCTCGCTGGGAGCCCACGAGATCTCCGATCGCTGGCGCGAACGGGTATCGCTCCGGCCGGAGATCACGAACCTGGTGTTCTCGGCCGACATGTTCAACGCCGGACGCGCCATCGACATCCAGCTTCGTGGCGCCGACCTGGGAACGCTCGAGCGCGCCGCCCGCGAGGTGCGCGCTCGTCTCGAAGTCATCCCGGGCGTCATCGACCTGCAGGATTCGTTTTCCTCGGCCCAGCGGGAGATCGAGCTGCGAATTCGCCCCGAGGCGCGACCTCTGGGGCTCACTCTCGAGGATCTGGCGCGGCAGGTCCGGCAGGCGTTCTACGGCGAGGAAGTGCAGCGGATCCAACGCGGTGTCGATGAGGTGCGCGTGATGGTTCGCTACCCCCTCGCGGAGCGGCGCTCCCTGGCGGGCCTCGATGCGCTCCGGGTACGGACCCGGGAGGGCGCCGAAGTACCGCTCTCGACGGTCGCTCGCTTGACGCCACAGCGAGCCCTGCCCTCGATCCGCCGGGTCGACCGCGCGCGCGTGGTCAACGTGGCCGGAGACGTGGATCGCGCGCGCACGACACCCGCGCGCGCCACCCGTGCGCTGGTCGAGCAACTCCCCGATCTGCTCGCGGGCTTCCCCGGTGTGAGCTACCGACTCGAGGGCGCTCAACAAGAGGACGCCGAGGCCAGTACGGGCCTGCTCGGAGGATTTCTGTTGGCGCTGGCGGCGATCTACGCGCTTCTGGCGATCCCGCTTCGCTCCTACCTTCAGCCGCTCATCATCATGAGCGTGATTCCCTTCGGAATTCTGGGCGCGATCCTGGGCCACCGAATCATGGGGATGCCGCTCACGTTCTTTTCCGTCGTCGGGATGGTCGCGCTGGCGGGCGTCGTTGTGAACGCGAGCCTGATGCTCGTCCACTTCAACAATCGCTTGAGGACGCAGGACGTCGACGCCGCGAAGGCACTCGTCACGGCGGGCACGAGTCGCTTCCGCCCGATCCTGCTCACTTCGCTCACGACCTTTGCAGGGCTCCTCCCCTTGATTCTCGAGCGAAGCGTGCCCCTGCAGATGATGGTCCCAATGGCGGTCTCCCTGGCCTTCGGCGTCCTGCTGTCCACCGCATTCACGCTCCTGCTGGTCCCCTGCGAAGTCGCAGTGCTCGAGGACCTGCGGAGCGGGTTCCATCGGCTCAGGTCCTCGACCAAAGATCCGGAAAAGCCTCTCTAGGAAGGGAACTTCGATGTCCAAGCTGTCCTGGTTCTGGCGCCTCGTTCTCGCAGCGATCCTGATTGCGATGCTCGCCCCCCTTGCCCTGGGCGTCGACTCGGGCCTTTCGCCCGAGTCGCCGTGGTCGGGACAGGTCGAGGAAGTCCCCCTCTGGCTGCGCGTCTGGCTGCTCGGCGTCCTCTTCCCGGTCTTTCTCGCGAGTCTCTTCTTCGTGCCCCGTTCGCTCGAAGCACGGGCCGCCGCTGCCGGCTTCATTCTCAGCCATGTGCCCATGGCCGTTCCTCTCTTCGACGTGACCGTTGGCGTGGTTGGATTGATGCACCTCATCTGCTGGGGACCAGCGCTGGTCCTTCTCAGCCGGAAACGGGCGAAAGTCGATCCAAAAACGCCCTTTGGCCTCTGGGTGCACGCGATGCTCGGCGTGCTCGCTGGCAGCCTTGCCTTCGATCTGCGAGACGCGCTGCTCTATTTCGTCTTCTAGCGAGGAGGGGGACGAAGATCGAGCTGCAACGCTGCGAGAGACGCCTGGCAGCTCGGATCCACTACTGAACGGACCATCCTCGATCGGGATGGGGGAGGAAGTTTGATGAAACGATGGACTCTGGCTCTGCTCTGGGCTTGCCTGGTCACCACCTCTTGCGCGCAGCACGGGAGCGACGGCGGACATCACGCTCGACATCAACGAGCGATCGCCGAAGTCGAGATCGCGCGGCTTCCGATCACCTACGCGTGGGCCGTCGATACGAAGGACATCGACCGCTTGATGACCATCTTCAGCGAGGACGTCGTCTACGACCTCTCGGTCTACGGCTTCGAATCCGCGACGGGCAAAGAACAACTTCGAGAGATCTTCGTCACCAGAATCCTGCCCAACGTCAGGTGCTCGTTCATCTCGATCTCCAATATCGAGGTGAAGGTGACGGGAGACACGGCGACGGGCGGCGACTATTTCGTGCACGCAGGCTACGACCCTCAAAATCGACCGAAGAACACGCGAAGCCACACCGAGGGTCAGCATTTCTATGAGTTCAAATTGGAGTCCGGCGCCTGGAAGATCTCTCGAATGCGAGGGAGCCCCTTCTTCGAAAAATGGGAGACCTACGACCCCGCCGGCCTGCTGCGCTGCAAGTAGCTTCCGCCGATGACCGATCGAATCGCTGCGGCGGCTATCGCCAGCGCCGCGCTGAATCCCGATACGCCCCATCAGACGTCCCGAATTTCTCTTCGAGATAGGCCTCTTCATGACGGATCGCGATCACATAGATCACGAGCCAGGTGACGGGGACCAGCCCGACTATCCAGGCATTGGAGAGAAGGAGCCCGGTCCCGCCCTGGAGCAGACCCATGGCGAGATACATCGGGTTTCGTGTCCGGGTATAGATCCCCGTCTCCTGCAAAGACGACCCGACGCGAGCCGAGAGGGCCGTCCGGGCGATCGGCTGACTAAGATCCCGCGGTCAGGGCGGTTCGTACTCGGGCTTTGCTCCCCGATACTGCCCTCAGCCATCGAAATGCGGAATCAGGTATTTGCCCACGTTCGAAATCGCCTCGAGGACTTTCTCCTGGGGCAGGTCCGCGATCTGGGTAAAGCACATCAGATGATCGATTCCGAGATCGCGATAGCCCTCCGCCTTGCGGCGACAGGTCTCGGGATCCCCGACCATCACGGACGCGATGGGGGAAAGCACCTCGTAGGCTTCCTCATTCGAAATTTCGTCTCCTGCCGCATAGCGCTTGATGAGCTCGATCGCGGGAAGTTCTTCGTCCTCCGCCGGAACATCCGCAGGATTCGAATCCGTCACCGATTGCATCGCCGTCGGATCGTTGGGCAGCAGCCCCCCACGAATCAGATTCCAGAGCGCGTCGGGCGGAGCATGAAAGACCACGGGCATGCGCGCCATGTACCAGAGCGCCGCTTTGCAGGCGCCGCTGTCGATGGCCGCTCGTTCGCTCTCCGCAACGTGCACGAAGGTGAAGACGGCCCGCTGTTCGTTGATGAAGCGACCGGCGGGCTCCGTGCATTCCGAGATCCCGCGGTCGTACTCCCCGAGCAGCACCTGGAGCCCCTCGAGTCCCGTCAGCAAGGTATTGGCGTGCACGCCGACGCCCATCGTGCCCGCCAGGTGAAAGGACGCGGGGCTGCCAGCGGCCTGCCAGAGAGGAGGATGGGGGCGCTGAACCGGCTTCGGAATGATATTGCGCTCCGGAATCTTGATCGCCGGCGAATCCCAGGAGAATTTGTCCTCGGTCCACATCCTGGGAATCATCTGCATCGCTTCGATGAGCTGATCGCGGGTACGCTCCCCATCGACCTCGAAGACATCCCATTCGCCACCGAGGGATCGCGCCAGACCCAACTCGACCCGACCACCGCTGATATGGTCGAGCATGGCTGCGCGCTCGGCGGCGCGGATCGGGTGGTTGATGCGGAAGGGCGCCAAGACCCCCGCATGTCCCAGGCGAATCTGACGGGTCTGGGTGGCAATCCAGGAGAGCAGCAATTCGGGTGCCGCGCTGTAGCTGTACTCGACCGCGCCATGATGCTCGACGGCCCACCAGGTCCCGAACCCGAGCGAATCGGCCAGCCGCGCTTGTTCGAGCACATCGCGATAGACGCTCGCCTCGTCAATCGGCCCGACCCGTTGGGATTCACAAAAGATATCGAACTGCATGACGCTTCCTCGTCGGTTGTCCGTTCGCCCGGAACGCTACACCAGATGGGCGGCCTGCTGGTGTTCCTCAAGCCTGCGGATGCGAAGGTGTCGTTCTGTCACGGTGCTAGAGTGAGATCCGCCGCGTCCATCCAGGCCGAGCGAGACAGGAGCGAGCGCGATGACGACGACCACCGTCGGCGAACTAGGGTACGGACTCTTTGACTGTGATCATCACATGTACGAGCCGCGCGACTCTTTCACTCGCTACATCGAGCCACGCCTTCGCGACCAGGCGGTTCGCACCGTCATGAAGGAGGGCAAGGAAATCCTGATGGTCGGTGATCGACCGATGAAATTCGTCGACGGATACGAGGTTTATGACCAGGTCGGCCGGCCCGGCTCCCTCAAGGAAATGCTCTACCAGATGAAATCGGGTGTCGTCAACGAGGGCGATTACGAGTGGGAGCCGCCGCGCCCCGAATATCATGATCGCGATCAGCGGATCGCTTCGCTGGACGAGCAAGGCGTCGAGGCGTGCCTGCTCTTCCCGAGCGTCGCGATCGTCGTGGAACCCCTCTTCGACGACACGGAGCAGCTCTACGCGAATTACCATGCCTTCAATCGCTGGCTCGAGGAGACCTGGGGCTTCGCCTATCAGGACCGCATCTTCGCGCTGCCGACGATCTCGCTTCGCGATCGCGACAAGGCCGTCGAAGAACTCGAGTGGGCCCTCTCGAAGGGAGTGCGCGCCATCAGCATGCGACCGGGAGCGGTCGACGGGCGTGCGCCTTCCGACCCCTATTTCGACCCCTTTTGGGCGCGTCTGAACGAAGCCAGCACGACCGTGGCCTTGCATCTCACGGACTCGGGGTACAACCGGAATGTCTCCACCCAGTGGGGCGAGGATGGCGACCCGACGAATTTCGGGATGTCAGCCTGGCAGTGGACCAATTGCTATGGCGATCGCCCCATCATGGACACGCTCTCGGCCTTCATCTTCGACGGTCTCTTCGGGGCCTTCCCCAATGTGAAGGTCGTGAGTGTGGAAAACGGAGCCGAATGGGCACCTTATATCGTCCGGCGTATGGACAAGATGAAGGCCATGGGACGCAACGGCCCCTGGCGGCGTGGACGCCTCGATGAGCGCCCGAGCGAGATCTGGAACCGACATGTGCGCGTGACGCCCTTCCCCGAGGACGATATCCCCTCGATCGTGAAGGCGATGGGCGCGGAGTCTCTCGCGATGGGTTCCGACTGGCCGCATCCGGAGGGCACCAAGTTGCCTGGGGATTTCGCAGAACTGGTGAAGTCACTGACGGCGAACGAACAGCGCCTGATCCTACGGGATAATGGCTTCGACCTGATCTCGAACTGATCGAAGCGGAGCGATCCAGCTTCGAGTCACGAGGTTCAATCGGCGACGAATTGATCGATCAGCCGGTGAAAAGCGCTGATCCGACACTCGAGTCGATTGTAGATATTCTTCGAATACCCGAAGGAATGCTTCATCGCATCGACCTCGGCGGCGATCGAGAGATCCTCTTCCATGATGCGATCCATCACGCCGAAGCTCGATTCGACGCTGCGATCCCAGGTCGCAGCGTCCGTTCCCTCTGGAGCGGTCTTGCGCGCCATCACATATCCCTGACATGAGGTCCGGTTTTCGTCGATCGGATACACGGTGATCAGATAGCCCTGATCCGGAAACATATTCAGGAAGGCACAGGGGAATAGGAGATATTGGCAATCCGCGTATTGCTGATGCTCGACCGGCTCGGGCGCCGAATCGATATCGAGCGCCGTGAGCGGCACGACCATCATGGAGTGTGGGTCGAAGGTCGCGAAGGTCGAGCGCGCGACGTCGAAGCCCCCCCGGACGCTGCGGGCGTGGACCGTCGGCGTGTGCCATGACTCGAGGAAAGCCTCGAGAACGACCTTCCAGTTGGCGTCGGCGACCCAGTTCGACCCGCCATGATATTTCCAGTCCTCCATCCCGTACCACCCGATCTCGTCGACGAGCTCGCCGAGATAGGATTCGATCGAAGGCGCCTTTGCGGGGTCGAAATGGATCCAGATCCACCCCCCCCAGATTCCGACGGCCACTTCGGCGGTGCGCAGGCCCACGAGCTGGGCGGGATCGAAGGTCTCCTTTTCGGGCACGCTGACCAGTTTTCCCTCGAGATCGAATACGAAACTGTGAAAGGGGCAGGTCAACCGGCCGCTGTCGCAATGACCGCTCTTCCCGACGATCCGGGCTCCGCGATGGGGGCAGACATTATGGAAGGCCGTGAGTCCGGCATCGGGTTGACGCGCGATGACGACCGACTGGCCCAGCTCTTCCCAGACCAGAAAATCCCCCGGATCGGGGAGTTCCTCCACCCGTCCGGCCATATGCCACGTGTTGCGAAAGAGCCGATCGCGCTCGAGCGCGAAGCGCTGTGGATCCGAATAGACCGACGCGTTCACCTCACCGGGGCCCAAATCCTCCGATTGATCCCTTCCTTCACCCCACCTGATGACACCCATGTTATTCACCTTCCGGCCATTCGCATCGGGACTCGGCCCTTCCGGCCACAAAAGATGAGAGACCGCTCCGGCATGGTCCCATGCTGTCCCCGCGCCCGTCAAGACACCCTGTGGAGAAGAGTCGACTCGGCCGCGGCGGTCCCAGAATCAGTCCACCCGACAGGCCGATTCGTCCGCTGGACTCGGTACACTCCAAACGATGGAGAAACTGATCTATCTGCTCGGCGAGGCACCACCGGGGACGATTCCGCATTCGCGGCGGGATCTGCACGACGCTCTGCTCGGGGCCGCTCCCGCGCTCGAGGCCGCCGGAGCGCAACGCGTGAGCTTCGGCGTCGCGGACGTCACCGACTCCGACGCCGAGCGCGTTCCACAATTCAACAGCTCCGGACTGCTCGATGCGCAACTGTCGCTCTGGATCGATTGTCTCGATGAACGGGAACACATCGAGTCGATCGTAAAGGAGCTCGCGCCGAGAATGGCGGGCTACCTCGTGACCGAATCGATTCTTCGCGATCACGTGCGCCGCGACTGGAGGAGCGGTGAACCCTGTCCCGGAATCGCCCTCGTCACGACTTTCCCCAAGCCCCGGACGCTCGACGACGACACCTTCTATGCCCGCTGGCAGGGCTCCCACGGACCGCTTTCCCTCGCGTTACACCCCCTGCAGCGCTACGTCCGCAACGCCGTCGCCCGGGCGCTCACATCCGGCGCGCCGCCGATCCGCGCGATCGTGAGCGAGACCGTCGCGTCCGCGGCGATCGCGGCGGATCCCGAACAATTCTACGGCGGTCGCGGGAATCGAAAAAGAGCCGTGAAGGACCTCCTCTCATTCGCAGAACTCGACAGCATGAGTACCATCGTGATGAGTGAAACCATTCTCAGCACCTGACGCGCCTCCCACGACCCCACTCACCCAACCCAGGAGAAACGACCCTGTCCTCAAAAAAACAGACGACACCCAGCGCCGCCGGAACCCCCCTCGTCCAGCTCGGCCCGATCTCCCATGTCGGGATCGTCGTCGAGGATTGCGCCCAGGCCGCGGCGTGGTGGGAACGCGTCTTCGGAATCGGACCCTTCTCGATCGACGACTACCAGCTCGATGCATCGACGAATTTCAAATTCAAGGGAGAACCCGCGGAGGCGAAGATGAAGGCGGCCATCGCCTATACGGGAAAGGTCTTCGTCGAACTCGTCGAGGTCCTCGAAGGCGAATCACCCCACACCGAGTTCTTCCGCGAGCATGGTGAGGGCCTTCAACACGTCGCGTTCGCCGTGCGCGATATCGATCAAGTCGTGGCCGACCTCGCGCCCGAGGGATTGAAGCCGATCCTCGAATACGCATTCGAGACCGAACAGGGCGGCCAGCTCTGCCGGGTTCAGGAGGTCTACCTGAACAGCGCCGAGTTCATCGGGGGCTCGACGGTTCAGCTGATCGAGATCACGCAGATCTGACAGCGAAGCAGGAATATGGATGATCGAAACCTCGGAACGTCCTATGGTCGGGCCGCGCGACGCTCAGTTTGCCGCAATGAACCAGTGCCAGGGAGAAATCCAGTGAATAATGACGTTGGCAAAAAGAATATCCTTTTCGGGCTCGTCTATTTCCTGACCACCTTGGGGTTGGGAATGTTCCTGGCAAATAAGGGGCAGGCGGGTGATCCCGAATGGAGCCAGAGCACCGCTAAACACCTGCTCGCCATGGCGCATTCACATGGCAATCTCGAGGCCCTCCTCAATATCATCTTCGGCGCCTTGATCTGCCGAATCGCCGATCCCCAGTCGACCCTGACCAAGGCGGCCTCGATCCTGCTGATCGTCGGTGCCGCGTTCCACTCGGGCACCCTCTATCTCGCAGGCGCCGGTCTCGACTTCGCCATGAACTTCACGCTTCTCGGAGCCGTTTCTACGGTGCTCGGCGTGGCGGCCATGGTCCCGATCGTGTCGCGGGGGATCGGGAACAACGAATCCTCCTAGCCAGCACGGGCTCGTCGGCACGGCGTGATCGGTGTGCTCAGACGCCCAGCTCGGCGAGCAACGCCTCGGTGGCCCGCCAGAGTCTGCCGGCCGCTTCGGCGTCGGAGGCTACCGGCGTGAGTTCCGTGGCCTCGGAGTCCGCGAAATAGCGTCCCGTGATCCCTTCGACGTCGGGCGCTGAGGCGACCCGGATCGAAGTCGCCGCACCCTCTTCCGGCGTGAGCGGCGCTCCGAGCGAGGACAGGTCCGGCCCGCCTCCCGCGCCGGCCTGCTTTGCAGGTTTCTCCTCTTCGCGCACGAAGCGAGCCTTGTCCTCGGGTCGAAGATGTCCGAGTTCCGTGTCGACGAGGCCGGGATGCACGGCGTTCACAGCGATGTCCGCCCCTTCGAGACGCCGAGCCAGCTCCGTCGTGAAATAGATATTGGCGAGCTTCGAGTGCCCATAGCAGGGGAAGCCCTTGTAGTCCTTCTTGGACTGGAGATCGTCGAAGTCGAGGCCATCGGGGGCCAGCAGGTAGCCGGCGGAGGAGAGATTCACGATGCGCGCCGGCGCACTCTTTCGGATCAGCGGCAGGAGCAGTTGGGTCAATCGGAAATGACCGACGTGATTGACCCCGAATTGCATCTCGAGCCCGTCGTAGGTCTCCTGGCGCGGGCCGCGTGTGAGCGCGATCCCGGCATTGTTGATGAGTACATCGAGGCGATCGGATTGCTCGCCGAAAGCCTCGGCGCACCTGCGGACCGAGGCGAGTCGAGCGAGATCGAGTCCGAGCAATCCGACATCGTCGCGACCGGACGCCTGACGAATCTCGTCCAACGCGATCTTGCCACGCGCGTCGTCGCGCGAGGTGAAGGTTACCCGGGCGCCCTTGCGGGCCAGCGCGATCGCCGTCGCCTTGCCGATGCCCGCATTACCTCCGGTGATCAAAACGACTGCACCGTCGATATCGAATGCCATGCTGGATCTCCTTCGCCCCCGAACCCGAGACTCTACCCCACGTCGGCGGTCTGCGGACGACGTCCGACCCGGGCGAGCGATGAAGATGGGTTTCAGTCGGGACCCGATTCTCCGTTGAGTCTCATGCCCGAGAGAGATTGGAGCCATAAGCGAGTCATCGCTGAGAATCGTCCGAGTGAAGCACGCCGGAACTCCGGTCGACTGGCGCCTCAGGCGCTGCGAGATCTTCATGGCCGGCGAGTTCACGGGTAACGTGAATTGGTATCTGGACTGCGATGCGAGCCTCGAGCCAATCGTGCAGAAGTGCTTGTCTCTACAGGATCCCGGGCGGGACACGAGTGTGGAATTCCTCAGCTCTGGTGGACCCGACGATGGCGTGATGTTGGGCTTCCACAGCGAAGCGATCGAGTTCCTCGCGGAACTTCCCGAGCATCTCGATCTCCTGTGGTGCGGAGAGCCCCTGGGTTCGGTCCGCACCGCGCTCCAGCAGTCGGTGCCGCTCGAAGAGGTTCATCGCCTGCTCGATCCGTCGGAGATCATGCCCCGACGCGCGCTGCCGTCTTCGAACCCTTACCGGCTCGGTGCCGAACGGATGAGGCTCTGGCTGCTTCCCAGCCTGATCGTCGTCACGATCGGCCACGCCCTGTGCTTCGAGGATCTGGGATTCAGGACGAGTCAAATTTCCCTGGTTCGATGGGCGGGTTGCGCTCTGGTTTACGGGGAGCCGCGATCGCCTTCGTTGGGGCTGGTCTGCCGAAACGTCAAATCTTCTTCGACCGCGACCGCGACCGCGACCGGGGCGAGGTTCTGTTCGTAGAAGGCCGTACGTGCTCGGTCGCGAAATCGCTGGTCGCCACCACGCGTCGAAGCGCCGAAGGCTTCACCCACGTACGAATCTGCCCACGCGAACACGCTCCGGAACCGAGGAGCGAGTCGGAGGCCACCCAAACGGAATATCTGGTGCGGCTCGAGGGACCGATTCCCTTCGCTTCCGGTGATGGCCGCGCGGACAGCCGAAGCGATGCGCTGTACCTCACCCGTTTCGCTGGGAGGTGACGAGCAAGACGTTTCGCGGCCGAGATCGGAACGCATACCGGCCTTCCCATCCTGATCGCCAGCGACTGGTCATCCGCACTTCCGTCGTCCGAGTTGTGGCCTCGCATTTCGACAGGTGCCAGCCCCCGCCAATCGATCGACGTCTGCCTGCGTTAGAATCCTCGGGGAGAGCGAATCCATCTCCGGCACTCGAGGACCTCTTTTCAAGACCGAACATGGCTGAACCCAATCCTTCGATGGACCTGATCGACTATTTTTCGCGCCTCGTCGTGGGCGCGGGAGATGCACTCAGTATTACCACCGCGAGCGGCCGAATCGTCTATTGGAACAAGGCGGCGGAGGAAGTGACCGGCTGCCCCGCGACCGTGGCGGTCGGTGCCCGCCTACCAGATATTCTCTCGACCCCCGAGACATTGGAGGCGAGCTGGGGATTCCACCTGGTCATGGTCGCCGCCCACGCCTCGGGGAGCCCACCGCGACGCCGCTCTTATGCAACCCGGACCTACGCGGACCGGGCCACCCGCGTGTTCGTTTCGACGCTCCAGATACGAGGTCCCGAAGGCGCCCCGGCCTGTTTCATGTTCAGCTTCACCTCCGCGCCACTCGAAACGGAGATCGACGAGCCACCCGCCCCGGAACTCGGCCTTCGGCCGCGCGAGTGGGAGATTGCTTCGCTCATGATGAGCGGACTCGATACCCAGGGGATCTCCGTGGAACTCGGAATCACCCAGGCCACCACCCGGACCCATATACGAAATATCCTGCAGACACTGGGTGTTCGATCGCGGGTCCAGGCGCTCACGCGCATCTGGTCGCTCTATGGTGATCCATCAGCCACATAGACGATTCGGCGCGCATCCATCCGGTGCCACACCGCCCTGTGCTCCTTCATCGACGCGGGGATTCCCGATCCCTCTCGAAACCCTCCCACCCCGCCTCATCGTGGGGCTTCGGAGGCCTGACCGCGGTCCAGGAACCCGCGCGGAGACGGCAATGTCGTTCGTTCCTGGGCCGAACGACTGATTTTGTACCGCCAATACCTCACCCGGCGTATTGCGGAGGCCCCTGCGTTTTCGCGATTCTCCCTGCCGAGTTTCCCGACCACTCCTCGCCCAGCTTCGAAGCCAACCATGAGGCCCGAATGTCCCGCTACTTGATTGCCTGTGACGCCGGCGGCACGATGACAGACGTAATCATCGTCGACGAGAATGGCCACTCCGTGATCGGCAAGGCGGCGACGACGCCGCATGATGAGAGCATCGGCTATATGGAGTCGCTCGAGGAAGCGCTCCGCTATATGGGCCTCGATCCCGATCGGGATATGGCCCAGGTCTGCGGATCCGCCGAAACCGCGATCTATACGGGCACGAGTATGCTCAATTCGCTGATCAACCTGTCGGGCCTGCGAACGGGCCTGCTCGTCACGCGCGGCTTCGAGGACATGATCGTTCAGGGCCGCGGCTCTCAGTCCTTCATCGGTTATCAGTGGTCCGAGATCACGCATATGCAATACCGCAAGCATCGCGAGCCCCTGATCCCGCGACACCTTACGCGTGGGGCGACCGAGCGAATGGATCTCTTCGGGGACCCGGCGATCCCGCTCTACGAGCACGAGGTCGAAGCAGCGGTCCGGGATCTGGTCCAGAAAGAAAAGATCGAATCACTCGCCATCGTCTTCCTCTATTCCTTTGCCAACCCGGCCCATGAACAGCGCGCCGCTGAAATCGCGAAAAGTGTCTGCCAGGAGCTCGGTGTCGATGTCCCGGTCACACTCTCGAGCGACGTCGCCCCCACCGTGCGCGAGATCTCGAGGGCCAATGCAACCGCGATCCAGGCGTATGCCTCCGTTCCGGCGCGGGTTCAGCTGCAACGCATCGAGGATGCCCTGGTCAAGTCGGGTTTCGAACATTCGCTGAATACGGTGCTCTGTTATGGAGGCGTCACGAATATTCGCTACCCGCGTCTGTTCGAGACGGTCATGTCCGGCCCGGTCGGAGGGATCATGGGTGCCCAGCATCTATCGGGCACGCTCCGGGAGGAGAATATCGTCTGCTCCGATGTGGGCGGAACCAGTTTCGACGCCGGAGCCATCACGGGCGGGAATCTTCCGATCAACCGCGAGCCCCCCTTCCAACAGATGTTCGTGAATGTCCCCATGCTCGATATCCAGTCGATCGGCGCCGGAACGGGGACCTATATCCGACTCGATCCCGAGACCGGCCGAATCAAGCTCGGCCCGGACAGCGCGGGGGGAACGCCCGGCCCGGTCTTCCAGGAATCGGGGAATGAGATCCCGACCGTCAACGACTGCAATCTGATGCTCGGGCTCCTGAACGAGGACTACTATCTCGGCGGTCGCGTCCACGTCAACAAACAGAAATCGATCGATGTCTTCACGGAGAAGATTGCGGCCCCCCTCGGACTCGACCCCTACGCCGCCGCCGAACAATGCCTCGAACTCGTGAATATCACGATGCGCGAGCATCTGGTACGCAGTCTGATGGTCGGACACGATCTGCGTGATTACGTTCTGCTCGGCTATGGCGGCGGCGGCCCGCTCCATCTATTGGGTTACGCGGCGGACGATCCCTGGAAGGCCGTCTGCACGGTCCCACACGCGGGGGCTTTCTCGGCCTGGGGCGGAGCCTGCATGGATTACGCCCATCGCCGCCATCGCAGCCTCACGAAGATGATCGGCCGCGAGGACTCGCCCGAGAATCGTCAATCCGCCGAGGCGATCTCCGAGATCTGGGACTCCCTCGAAACCGAGCTGGTCGAGGAACTCCGCGCCGAGGGCTTCGATGCCGGCCAGATCTCCGTCCACCCGATCGCCTATATCCGGCATTACGGACAGCTCGAGGACGTCGAGGTCGAGGCCCCCACCACCCGCCTGGACACCGCGAGGGATGTTGGGCGACTCCTCGACCTCTTCGACCGGACCTTCCGCCAGATGTTCACGCTCGCCGCCCAACCGACGGATCCGCAATATCAGGTCACCGAAGTCGGCGTGATCGCCCAGGTCGACACCGTGAAGCCGATCCTGGCCCGCCAGATCCTCCAAGACGAATCGCCCCCCCCGCAATCGCGCAAGGGCATCCGCCCCGTCTTCCAGAAGGGTCGATGGCAGGACGCGGAGCTCTTCGAGATGAGCGAGCTTCAGCCGGGCAATCGCCTCGACGGTGTCGCCGTCATCGAGGCGCCCAATACCACGCTCTTCATCCCCGAGGACTGGAAGCTCCGAATCGACGAGCACGCCATCTTCTGGTTGGAGCGAAAGGCATGACCGCAGGAGAAGCACCGATGCAGCTCAAGGATGAACTGGCCAAGAGCGACCGCCTGCTCACCGAAACCGGCCATATGTTCGGGCTGAAGACCCTCGCGCGAAAGGAGGCCGATCCCGGGAACTACGAAGCCCTTTGGCAGATCCTGCTCAATGTATGCGGGATGGCGTGGACCGTCGGCTGCAAGGTTTCCTCATCGCCGGTCGCCGTCGAAGGCGGAGATGCGCTGTGGAGCATCCATCTTCCGACGGGCGAAGCCGTCGCGACCTCCCGCGGCATCGTCTCCCATCCCGGGCTCCTCTCGCTGCTCATCCGCAAATATATCGAGAGCGATTACGAATCGATGCCCGGCTTCCATCCCGGCGATATCTTCGAAAACAATGACCCGCATTTCGGGGGGATCCACTCGCCGGATTTCCAGACCGTCATTCCGATTCATTTCGAGGGTGAACTGATCGCCTGGGCCGCCTCCGTGAGTCACGTGATGGACGCCGGTTCAGTGCTACCCGGTGCGATCAGCTTCATGAACCCCGATTCGTTCTCCGACGGCATTCCCTTCACGATGGAACGCGTGGGTGAGAACGATCGTTTCTACCCCTGGTACGCGAAGCGCATCCAGAGTCGTACCCGCATCCCGGAACTCGTCATAGGTGATTCGCGGGGACGCCTCGCCGGCTGTCTCACGATTCGCGATCGGCTGATGGAGGTCGTCGAAAAATTTGGCGCCGATTTCTTCAAAGAAGCCATGCGGGAATACATCGAAGATTCGCGTCGCTATGCGGTGACGCGCGTTCGAACCCAGACGATTCCGGGGCGCATCCGAAAATCGGCTTTCAAGGATCTCGCCATGAAGGGCAAGCGCGTGATCATGCCCGACCAGGACGCCGATTACCTGATGAACCTGAACCAGGAAATCACGATCGACGCGGATGCACGCATCCGCTTCTCCCTGCGCGGCGCGAGCGCCTGGGTCCCCTTCGGAGAGAACATCACACCGGACGCCATCGTGTCCGCGCTCCTCAACGGCTTCTCCCATATGGTCGGCTTCGACATGTTCAACTGGGGGACGGTGGCCGCCTGGGATCTGGAGACTCCACCTGAAGGATCCTGGGCAAACCCCTACCCTGCTAACTATTTTGCCGCCTCCGGGTTGGCGTGGGCGCCCGCGGTGCTCTGGCTCTCGTCGCTCTATGAATCCCTGGGCCGCCTCTACTATGCGCGCGGGTTCGTCGAGGAGGTCGCAGCGGGCGGCGCCACGACCATGGTCGGCGAGTTCGCGGGCGAGAATCAATACGGCGTCTACACCATCGGGCAGACACTGGAGCAGGCGAGCAATGGCTCGCCCGCCCGGGCGATCGGTGACGGCGAGAACGGCGCCTGGTCGATCTACACGCCGAATGCTGATTTCGGAAACGCCGAAATCACCGAGTTCTTCTACCCGATCCTCTACCTGGGCCGAAACCTGGAACCGGATTCCGGAGGCTTCGGGAAATTCCGGGGTGGCCTCGGGCATACCGTCGTGTGGATGGTGAAGAACACACCGGGGATCGAGTATATCTGTGGTTGTGCGGGGCTGCGCAGCAAGATCATTCCGAACCACGGAATGTTCGGTGCCTACCCGACGCCGCCCGATCGGCCCTCTTATGCGCGCGGGACCAACGTCAAGGCGCTGATCGACGCGCGCAAGCCGCTCGTTCACGAGCGTGGCGATCCGGAGGATCCGACCCTCGCTCGCAATATCGAAGCGGAAGATCTTCAGACCGATGTGATCGCTCCCTTCGCGACCGGCGACATCCTCAAGGAGCACGATCTCATCATCCAGCCGGTCTCGGGCTCTCAAGCTTTCGGCGATCCCATCGAACGAGATCCCGAAAACGTTCGAGAGGATCTCGAGCGTTCCTGGACGCGCGAACGCCTGGCGCGGGATGTCTATGGCGTCGTGGCGCACCGGGACGAAGACGACCACTGGACCGTCGACGCCGGAGCGACTGAAAAGGCACGCGCAGAGATCCGGCAGGAACGCAAGAAACGCGGCGTGCCATTCAAGAACTGGTGGCGCGCGGAGAGAAAACGCGTGGAGGCCAGCGAGGGGATGTCATCTGCCGTAACGAATATGTGGCGGACCTCGATGGAGCTCACACCGGAATACGGCCAGGAACTCCGGGCCTTCTGGAAGCTGCCCGACGATTTCTGCTTCGAAACAAAGGAGGCGGAGAAATAGGATGTCCGAGTACAACCCCCACGAGATCCGACGCCTGGTCGATGGAGAACTGCCCTGGCTGCGCGTCCAGGAAATCATGCGCAGCCCGAAGGACGCCAACCGATTGCTGGTCTGGATCGAGATCCAGCAGGAACGCGTCGACTGGAACGAGCGCATCCTGCTCCCCCTCACGCCTGCGCTCTTCATCGTCGAGTCGGGAGCGCGGCGCGTCGTCAAGTGTCGCTGCGGCTTCGAATTCGGGGACGACTACCGCGTCAACTGGAAGCTCGAGGCGCTGATCTATGTGCACGAGGATCGCGAATCGCTCGACCGGATCTACCGCGGAATCGACCAGCCCGATCCAGATTGGATACAACTGCGCGAATATTCCTGTCCGGGCTGCGGCACCCAACTCGAGGTAGAGGCGGTCCCGCGCGGCTGCCCGCCGGATTTCGAGTTCCTGCCCGACCTCGACACCTTCTACCGCGACTGGCTCGGCACCCCCCTGCCCGACACCAGGACCTTCGAAGACAAGACGCTCTCCGAAATCGCACGCTGGGAGGTGTGAGCGCTTGAGCGAAATGCCTGCTCCCCCGCTATCCGCCAGCCACGCGGCGCTGGATGATCTGAGGGTCATCGATCTCTCTCGCTCGTTCTGGTCGGCGCTCGCCGGGACGATGCTCGCGGATTTCGGGGCCGATGTGATCCACGTGCACGATCCCGATATGCCGCACGCGTGGCAGGCCGAACTCGAACCCGAGGCGCAGTGGGATTACCTCGCCGAACTCGCCCACCGAAACAAGCGCAGCGCAGCGATCCGCTCGGACGACGCGACCGGCAGCGATCTGATCGAGCGGCTCTTCGATCGAGCCGATGTGTTGCTGGTCGATTGGCCGATCGCGGAGCTCACCGCTCGGGGTTGGAGCGCGGAAGCATTGCGGGCCGACCGGCCTCACCTGATCGTGGCACGCGGCAGTGGCTTCGGTCCCGAGGGACCCGACTGCGATCTGCCCGCGGACGATGCGATCGCAGCGGCGCGAACCGGCGTGATGCCCACCCTCCCCCAGCCGGGGCAGCCGCCGGTCTTCCCCGAATCCGGTTCCATGTATACCGCCATCATGCTCGCGTTCGGGGTCATGGCCGCCGTTCATCACCGCGCCGAGAGTGGACAGGGTCAGATCGTCGATGCCTCGCTGCTCGGGGGCAATATGTACGGCGCGAGCCTCGATCTCCAGGCCTATCTCGCCATTCGGGGGGAGGCCTTCCTGGGACCCATGGCCCAGGCCGACCGAGGCAACCCGATGAGCGGCACCCTCTTCATGACGAAGGACGATCGCTGGGTCACGCTGACGATGCCGGACACGGATCGCTGGTGGCCTGACTTTTCGACGTTGATCGGCGTCCGGCCCGACGACGCGCGTTTTGACGACCACCTGAAACGAACCGAAGAGCATCGAAGCGAGCTGATATCCGTGATCGAAGACGCGATTCGCCTGCGAGACGCGGCGGAGTGGCGGGCTTCCTTCGAAGCGCGCGGACTCTCCGCCGATGTGATCGAGGAATTCGACTATCCGGCGGAAGATCTCGAGGCCCGACGGAATCGTTATGTGTTGGCCCTCGAGGATTCGAGCCGCGGGGCCTTCAAGACACTCGGATTTCCGATCCACATGTCGCAGACCCCCGCTCGACTCGACCGACGGCCACCCACACAAGGTCAGCACACTGCGCGCATCCTCCACGATCTTCTGGACCTTTCCGAGGGGGAGATCGACGCCCTCGGAACGCAGGGGGTGATCCGTGCCTGAGGCGAGCGAAACACCGACGACCCGGGGTGCGCTCGATGGAATCCGGGTGATCGATCTCACCGTCTGGTTCCAGGGACCCGTTTGTGCACAGCATCTTGCAGATTTCGGAGCCGACGTGATCAAGGTCGAAAGACCCAAGGGCGGCGATCAGGGCCGCGGCGTCATGAGCCTGAAGGCGCTGCCGGTGGGCGACTGGAATCAATATTTCCTCGTGATCAACCGGAACAAGCGGAGCGTCGCCCTCGATCTCAAGACGGACGAGGGTCGTGGGATCATGTATCGGATGGTCGAAAACGCGGATGTCTTTCTTTCGAATCTCTCGCCGGCGCTGCTCGAACGCTGGGGCCTCGACTACGAAAAGCTGCGAGCGATCAATCCGCGAATCGTCTACGCCATGAACACGGGCTACGGCCCCCATGGATCCGCCGATCGCCCCTCCTTCGACATGACCGTGCAGGCGCTCACCGGCATCATGGCGCACCTCGGGGAGCCGGGTCAGCCGCCGATCTATCTCGGCATGGGCTCGGGCGACGCCTATGGCGGGCTCATGTCAGCCCTCGGAATCCTGATCGCGCTCCATGCTCGACGACGGACGGGAAGGGGGCAGATGCTCGATGCGTCCCTATACGGCGCCCAGCTCTTCCTCGCGGCGCCCGCGATCCAGGCCTATCTGGCGACCGGCGATCGCCGGCTGGCGCGCCAACAATCTCGCTTAGACCGCCCACAGCCCCTGCGAAATGCCTTTCCGGTGGAGGACGGTTGGGTGGTGTTGGCCCTCGACGGGAGCGAAACGTCCTGGTCGAAGCTCTGTGGCACGCTCGGTGACGATGACCTCGTCGGCGACCCACTTTTTGCGGACGCCTCGCTTCGGAAAGACAACGCGCGTGCGCTCGTCGGGCGTCTCGACAAAATCCTCTCGAGCCGCCCCGCCGAGCAATGGCTCACCCGCTGGCAGAAGGCCGGAATTCCCGCCTCGGCGATCCGAACCTTTGAGGACCTCGTGGCGGATCCGCAGGCGTGGCACAATCGTTACCTGATGACGACGCACTGCGAAGAGGTCGATCGCGAGGTGGATATCCGTGGACTGCCCATCGGCCTGAGCGAGACACCCGGCGCCGTCGAAGGGCTCGGTCCCGAGCTCGGCGAGCACACGGAGATCCTGTTAACGGAACTCTTCGGCTACACCTGGGACGACATCGAACGATTCAAGACGGCCGGGGCGATCCCCTAGGCAGATCGGAAGGGGCTCGCAAATGAGTTGGAGTGAGTGGCAGCGCACAGAAGGAGAGGGACTCGACTTCGAAGAGATCGTGTACGAAAAGAAAGAGCATCTGGAGCTCCACGGTTGCATCGCTCGGGTCACGATCGACAAGCCCGAGAAATACAACATCATGACGCTCGACACGGTCGAAGAAATGTTCCGCGCCTTCTATGACGCCAATCACGACCCCTCGGTGGGCGTGATCGTCCTCTGTGGTAGCGGTAAGAATTTCGGGACCGGCGGGGACGTCGAATGGGAGAAATGGGGGCTTCGCCAAGCCTTCTACAACCGCTATCCACACAACCGCCTGATGCGCCTCTCGCGCAAGCCGATCCTCGCCGCAGTTCAGGGCTATTGCATCGGTGGCCACAACCATATGGCCTATTGCTGCGATTTCACGATCGCCGCCAGCAATGCGATCTTCGGCCAGGCGGGGCCCAAGGTCGGCAGCCCCGCCGACGGTTTCTTCGTTCCCTATCTCTCGAAGGTGATCGGCGCGAAACGGGCCCGCGAGATGTGGATGCTCTGCCGCAAATATCCGGCCCAGCGCGCCTACGAGATGGGACTCGTAAACGAGGTTGTCGAACTCGAGGATCTCGAGGGCGCCGTCGACTGCTGGTGCGAAGAAATGTTGAGCTTGAGCCCTGGCTGTCTCGAGATCCTCAAGGCTTCCTTCGACCAGGAAATGGATGGCTACTCTGAGATGGGCGTGATCTCCCATTCGATGTATCCAGACTGGTTCGACTCGGCGGAGTGCGCAGAAGGCCCGGCGTCGTTCTCCGAGAAGCGCAAGCCCAATTTCTGGGACATCCGCCGCGGCTCCTGATCGCGCCGCCAGAGGCAGCGCCGTCGGCGCGATCGAAAAGGGAGCATTCCGCCGTGGGGGATGAAAAGGGCATCGTCGCCGACCGCATTCGCAGCGATGCAAGCGCGGTCGCGGGCTTAGACGACCCCGAGGCGTATCTCTTTGATGCGAATCTCGAGGCGCTGGTGGATTCGGTCAACCGCGAGGGTGACCTGCCGGAGTCCGGTTTGAAGGAGACCCACAGCGAATTCACCCACGCCCTGGCGAATCGGCTCCTCACGCTGAAATGGGTTGGGGATCACCCCGAAATCCTCGATGAGCCCATCACTGGCCCGATCTTCCTGACCGGCTTGCCGCGCTCGGGAACCACCTTCTTCCAACAACTCTTCGATCGCAATCACGACCTGCGGCTGATCAGGACCTGGGAGACGATTTCGCCCTGCCCCCCCCCGGCGATCGACCCCGAATCACGCCAGCAGCGAATCGCGACCGTTCGCGCCCACGACGACGCATTGCGGAAGAAGATCAGCGAATTCGACGCGATTCACCTTCGCGACGCCGAGGGTGCCGAGGAATGCCATCATTTTCTGGCGCAGACGTTCTCGGCCATCGGCTTCCACAATTACATGAACGTGCCCTCCTACGTGGAGTACCTATTCTCGGATCTGGATCTAGCGGCCGCCTATCGCGCGCACAAGCGTCAACTCCAGCTCCTACAATGGGGCGGGACACGCAAGCGGTGGGCTCTGAAATATCCGAACCACCTCATCGCCATGGAAGAGATCCTGCGCGTCCACCCGGACGCGACCTTCGTCATGACCCACCGCGACCCGGTTCAGACCCTCGCTTCCCTCTGTCGGCTCACGGCCGCTTTCCGCGTGCCCAGAATGCGGCGGATCGATCCCGGCGAAGTCGGCGCCCAGATGTTCGATTTTATCGCCCGCCACCTCGACCGTCTGATGCGCTTCGCGACATCGGAAGAGGGGCCCGCGCGCATCGTCAACGTCGATTATTATGATCTGGTCGTTTCGCCCGCCGACACATTGGCGAAGGCCTACCAAGGACTCGGCATGGAAATGCCGGCCTCCCTCAGGCACGACGTGGAGCAATGGCGCCTGGCCAACCCGAAAGGCAAACGCGGCGTGGCCCCCTACACGTTGGAGGAATTCGGTCTGATCGACGACGAGGTCGCCGAACGATTCTCTTCCTATACCCGCCATTTCGACATACCCCGCGAAGGGGAGGCCGAACGACGGCATGCGAGTCCCCACCCATGAGTGCTGGCTACCAGGCCCTTCTCGATGTCCAACGAAAAGGACTGGCCGCCATCACAGCGGCCGCTCCGGATGCCACGACCCGCGCGGAGGGCGTGGCCTACCTGACCCGTCTCTCGGCCTCCATCATGGAACGCAGCCTCCCGGCGCCATCAGCCTCCACGGCCGCCTTCGGCTACAACCGGTTCCCGATGGCCGGTGCGAATCCGGATTGTCGGATGGGGCAGATGCAGCTCGACCCGCAGGCGCATTATCTGATCGAGGGGGTGCGCCATGGAGCGGATCGGATTGCCTTCGGGCTCTACACGCCCAGACCCGGCGCTGGGCTCGATCTCGACGACTACTTGAACCTCGAAGCGCTCGAACTCTCCCCCGACGGCCATTTCAGGCTGGCCATCGAGGCGAGCCCCGTTGGCGCAGCGACCTCACAATCGGGCCGGCCGCTCGGCATGAAGGCCACGACACGCGTTCTCATGGTACGCGAAATCTACCGCCGACGATCCGCGCCGCGGGCCGAGATCTCCGTTGATCGGAGCGAGGGGCGCGATCGATCCGCTCCACCCGAAAAGACCGCTTCAACGGAGACCCGACTCCGGGCCACCGCAGCGCAGATCGACGCCCTGCTCCACCAATACCTGCACTGGAGTGAGGTATTCGCCAGGCGGCCGAACGAGATGATCCAGATGCCGGCCGAGCTCGACGACGCGGTGCGCGGTGATCCGGAGACACGTTATTTCAGTGGTTATTTCGATCTCGGGGAAGGCGATACCCTGGAGGTCGAAATTCCCGAGATCGCTTGTGACTACTGGATGATCCAGGCGAATAACCACTGGCTGGAGCCGATCGCCGACGCCCACCGCAACGACGCAACCGCGAGTCCGGACGTCGATGGCGCGACCCGGATCCGGATCTCCGCCTCCGCCGGAGATCGTGCGAATTGGCTGCACACCCGCAACCGCTCCCGGGGCACCCTCCTCTATCGGACCATCGGCGCCGGGGAAGCGGTCGTTCCCGAGGCCCGAGTGGTTCACCCCTAGCAGGGCCGCGATCAGCCCTTCGTCCATTCCTCGGGAACCTGCCCCCCGTTGTACTCCGGGTTCACGCCCACCGCGGAGACCTGCTCGGGATGTACGGTCACCGTGACGCGCTCGTCCCCGGGCCGATCGAAGGGGTATTCGTCCTCGTTCATGTATTTGCGCGCGATTTGATTGATGAAGGTGCGATCAACATCGTCCTCCAATGTGGCTCGGCCGCGAATCTCGATATATCGCCAGATATTCCCGGGATCGGGAATCGAGAGGGCAATCCGGTCATCCGCCACCAGATTATGATATTTCACGCGCCCCTTGGTCGTACTGAAACGAACGTATTTCCCGTCCCAGAGCATGCCGATCGGGTTGTTCGAGATCATCCCGTCGGGCCGAATCGTCGCGACATGCGGAAAACATTTCGACTCGAGAATGTCGAAATAGGCCTCGGGGATCTCTCGGGTCGCTCTTGCCACTCGCTCATCTCCTCTCTACGCAAATCCCTGATCGGAACCCACGCAGTCATGGGGAATCATGCCTCGAGTCGTCCCTTCGCTCCCTGGGGCGCACCACGAGACCCACTCTTTCGTCGACGCCGACCTCCCGTCCACTCCGCTAGGCGGAATCCCCTCGTGCGATCTCGGCGGGGGTCATACCGGTCCAACGACGAAAGGCCTTGGTGAACGCGCTCGGGTCCGAGAATCCCAGTATATAGGCGACATCATCGATCCCGCGCTTCTCCTTCGCCAGGTAATGCCGTGCCAGCTCGGACCGCACATCGTCCAGGATCTCCTGATAGCTCGTGCCCTCGTCGCGCAGACGTCGCCGCAGCGTGCGGTCGCTCATCGAAAATCGAGCGGCGATCGCATTCGAGGTCAGTCCACGCAGGGGACGAACGGATCTTAGATGCACCCTGACGCGGTGGGATAAAGGATCGCCGCTGGGAATCTTGGCGAGCTGATCCGCGGCGTGCTGCTCCAGAAGTTGCCGAAGGGCAATATCCGCAGAAGGGTTCAGGCCATCCATCATCGAGATCGGGTAGAGAACCCCATTTTCCGGCGCATCGAAGCGAACGGGTAAACGAAGGATCCGCTCGTATTCGTCCGCGTGGGCCGGAGCCGAATAGGTAAAATTCGCCTCGAGCGGATCTGTGCCGACGGCGCCGACGAGGCGACTCATCGTGACAGTCAGCCCGATCGCATATTCCATGAAATAGGGACTCCTGCGCGAAACAGGACCCATGCTGCATCGAAAGAAGGCGGCCTCACCGACGCTCTCCAATTCGCATACGACATCCTCCAGAAGCAGCGACGTCAGATCCTTGTTGATCTCGAGGGCCGTGCGAAGAGATTCACTCGCCGAGGCGAGATACCCGATCGTGCCGAGCGTGTTGGTATTGGCGAGGGTGGCGACGCGCAGCGCGATCGCCGGGTCCCCCATGACCTCGCTTCCGATCTGCCAAAATCGCTCGAGAAGCTCCCGCGGAAGACGCATCTGGACATCTTCGAGGGCTGTCGCCGGAATTCCGGCGCGATGCAAAAGGGCCTTTGCATCGAAGCCCTGAGCCTCGAGAACTCCCAGCAGGGGCAGGATCGCGTTCAGCGACCCATGGGGACCCGTTTTCGATTCGGACTCGACGACCATGGGAGCCTGCCCATCCTGCCTTTGGACGTCGGGGAGAAGCATCACATCCCCTGTGGCCGGAAAAGACCAGATACGGGACCGGAGCAGACAAGACGCCTCCACCAATCGCTCGCAACCTTGTATTCCATCAACAGAAAACAGCGTAGGTGATCGAGCAGTGGCTTGCTCGCCAACACTCTTCTTCGATCTGGTTCCGGCGTGCACGCGTGCATCGGGCGTGACCGAAAATCTCAAGCCAAATGAACTGAGGAGTAGACATGACCACCCAAAAGGGATCGACCCGCGACGATCTGCGTTTCATCATTATCGGCGCCGGAATGTCCGGAATCCTCAGCGCGATCAAGCTTCAGGAGGCCGGCTTCGACTATTCGATCTACGAGAAGGCCGATCGTCTCGGCGGAACCTGGCGAGAAAACGAGTACGCAGGCCTCGCTTGCGACGTTCCGTCACATCTCTACTGCTACTCCTTCTCTCCGAATCCGGATTGGAGCCATCGATTTTCTCCCGGTGCCGAGATCCAGCAATATTTCCTGGAAGTCGCAAATAAATTCGGGATCGACAAACAGATCAAGTTCAGCACCGAGATCACCCGCTGCGAGTTCGAGAACGGCCGCTGGCAGATCGAATTGTCGGATGGTTCGACGGACGTCGGCGATTTCGTGATCGCCGCCACGGGCGTCCTCCACGTCCCCTCCTACCCCGACATCGAAGGACTCGGCAGCTTCGAGGGAGAGACCTTTCACAGCGCCCGCTGGAACCACGACTTCGACCTCAAGGGCAAGCGCGTCGGCGTCATCGGAACGGGATCGACCGCGATCCAGATCGTGGGCGCACTGATCGAGGACGTGGAGGAGCTCACGCTCTTCCAACGCACAGCGCAGTGGGTCTCGCCCCAGGAGAATCCCGCCTTCACCGAGGAGGAGAAGGCAGATTTTCGTGACCACCCAGAGAAGATGACGGCCCTCAGAGCCGATATCGCGAAGACCTTCGCCGAGGGCTTTGCCAACGCCGTCGTCGATGCGAACTCGCCCGAGCTGGCGATGATCCACGACGTTTGCGTCAACAATCTCGAAAGCAGCGTTCAGGATGCCGACCTACGTGAAAAACTGCGGCCCGACTATCGGGCGGGTTGCAAGCGTCTGATCATGTCGGAGGATTTTTACGACGCCATCCAACAACCCAGTGCCCATCTGGTGACCGAGGGCATCGAACAGATCGAGAAAGCGGGGGTTCGAACGAGCGACGACAAATTGCACGAGTTGGACGTGTTGATTCTGGCGACGGGCTTCCGCGTCGATCGTTTCATGCGACCCATGGAGGTGATCGGCCGCAACGGTCTCGCGCTGGAAGAGGCCTGGAAGGATGGCCCCTTCGCCTATATGGCGATCACGATTCCGGAATTCCCGAATCTCTTCATGTTGAATGGTCCGAACGGTCCCGTCGGGAATTTTTCCCTGATCGACGTAGCGGAGATGCAGTTCGGCTACATCATGAAATTGGTCGAGCAGGTCCGAACGGGCGCCTGCAACGAGGTGAGCGTCTCCCAGCCGGCGATGGAACGCTTCGATGCCGAGCGTAAAGAGGCCGCCAAGTCGACGATCTGGCAGAGCGGCTGCAATAGCTGGTATCTCGATGCCAACGGTGTTCCGGCCGTGTGGCCCTGGACCTTCGATCGCTTGCGAGACGAGATGGACAATCCCCGTTTCGACGATTTCGATCTGGTCTGAGCTTGCGAGTCCGAGCATCGACGATTGCGTCGATGCTCGGCTCGAAGCCGCTGCAGCGACCCGGTCAGCGCTGCCAGGACCCGCGATTCGCTCGAGCCTCGGCGCGACATAGCGCGAAGCATCGTCGGGCAGGAGCAGACGTCGCACGATGAGATCCTGTGTCGCCGAGACCACTCGTTCGACATAGCCCACATGGGTGGGGTCGCGCTCTCGAACGGGCTTTCGCGGATCCCTGGGGTCGCGTTCGAGGCGAAAGGGCAGATCGCTGCCACTGCGCCCGCAGAGATCCGGAGCGGGGAATCCGTCGCCGAAAACGTTCCAACCCATATAGCTGGCCAGGGCGCTGCGGTCTCCGGCAATTTCAAGCCGGCGAGTTCGATGCCGTCCGAATCCACCTGCGGGAGGTGGCGTCGTAGATCTTTCCGTCCAGCGCTGACGGCTCGACCCAATCGCCCGGAATTCGAACCCCGTTCATCCGCGCCGCGACTGTGAATTCCAGCAGGACCGGAACCCGGTAGGCCTCGAGTGGCACGAGGGTCCCGTCGGCCAGCCGCGGCACCCAACTCCCCGACGGCTCGCGGTCATCGAGTATCCATTCGTCGAGAGCGACCAAGAGCGCATGCAGCGCCGCATTCGGCCGACGCGGGTTGCCGCGTTTCGCACATGTCCGATCTCGGATCAGCATCCCGCCCGCGTGCTCGGTTTCCGCGATCAGAAAGAGTCTCAGCGAATCCGGGAGCATGAGATCCTTTTCACCGAGCGGGTCCGTATGCGATAGCGACGCGCCCTTATGCCAATACTCGGCGGCGGTATTCACCTCGATGATCTTTGGATCGGTCGGTCTTCCGGAGAGCAGGCCCCGCTTTTCTCCGGTCAGTGGATCGGCACCGCTGTGTGGGCGAAGGGATACCAGAGCTCGGGGAAGAGGCGCTGCAGGGGCTGACCCGCCGTGCTACCCGGCTGGCCGAAGGTGTGATTGGCGAAGATCTTCCCAGCGCCCGCGATATGCGACAAAAGCCCGTCGAATACACGCCGGTCGGCTTCGTCGCGATTCATATCGAGCTCGAGGAAGCGACGCAGGAAAAGAGCGCTCTGGGAGACGCCCACGCCGATCGCGGCGCGTGGACGCCGAGTGGCGGATTAGCGCGTCCGCTCCGGTCGTGTTCTGCATAGCGAAGATGGGAGATGAGATCGCGCACGAAGGCAAAGCCGATTCCGAGCACGGGTGGACCCGCCGGCGAATATCGCAGGTCATAGATCGTTCCGGAAGTAAAATGCCCCGTGCATAACGCCAGATGTCGATCGTCCTGCTAGACCCAATCCTCCTCGCGGATCACGCGCGGAGGGTCGCCCTCTCGCTGCCGCTCGGTCAGCACGGCGGGGGCGCTGCGAAGCGCGGGGTCACTCAGCGAAGCCCGATCGGGAATCCTCGCCGGGAAAATCCCATAGGAGAACTCGTCTCGGACGCGGGCCTCGAGCGGTTTGCCATCACGAAGCACCGTCGCGAAGCGAGCGCCCAAGCCGCCGGAGGTCAGTGTGGGATCCCAGCCGCTCCGAACGAGTGCGTAACCGCGGCGCATGAGAAAACCATCACCCGCGACCTCGAGAGTCCGCGGCTCGGCCGCATCGAGACTCCTGCCCGCACTCGCATCATTGAAAATGCCGAGCGCGACCTTCGAGCCCCGATCCGGAACGTCGGAGAGCAGCATGTCCGCGCCGCCGATCAGGACCAGCATGAAGAAATCGACCTCGCATTCCACACGACCCCGCGCGTTGCGGGGTGCATCCCCGAGCAAGGCGATCCCCGTGTTGTGCGGGACCTCGGGATCGAGTTCTCCGATCGCCACATCGACGATCCTCTGATAGGGGCCCGTGCCGCCGAGGGAGACCCCTCCGCGAAGGGCTCGCTGCGGTCGTTTTCCATCCACCCAGGCTAGGACAGGATCGCCGACCCACCGAGCCGCCGGAAATCCGCCTCTCGCGTCGCGGCGGGCGGACGACCTGCCGTGGCAGGGATATACTCGGCGCACGCCCAACGAATCGAATCATGCGCCCCGCCCGGGCGACGGACCCGACGGAGACCCGACATGACCGACTTCTTTCGTGAGGAACGACTCCTGATCGACGGAGAACTCGTCCAGGCAAGCGGCGGTCTCGTCTACGAAAACATCGATCCCGCCACCGAGGAGGTGATCGGCGTCGCCGCGGACGCGGGCGCCGACGACATCGACCGTGCGATCGCCGCGGCGCGCCGCGCCTTCGACGAAACCGACTGGTCCCGCGATCACAGTCTGCGCGCGCGCTGCCTGCGTCAGCTTCAGGACGCCTTCCAGGAGAATCTCGATGCGCTCCGCGAGAGCTATGTCGCCGAAGTCGGCTGCCCCATCAACATGACCTATGGCCCGGGGATCGACGCACCCATCGAAAGCCTCGGCTACTACGCCAATTTCCTTGAGCAATATGAGTGGACCGAAGAGCTGGGGAAGGCCGCACCGCTGGGCGCGGGCGAGGCGAGGCGCTGGCTCGAACGCGAGGCGGTGGGTGTGGTGGCGGCCATCACGGCCTGGAATTTCCCTCACGAGCTGAATCTCAAGAAGGTGGGCTGGGCGCTCGCGGCCGGTTGTACGGTGGTACTCAAGGGCGCGCCCGCGACCCCTTGGTGCACGCTGCTGCTCGGCCGCTTCTTTCACGAGAACACCGACATCCCCCCCGGCGTGATCAACACCATTACGTCCTCACAGAACGGGATCGGTGAGCAACTCACCCGGGACCCGAGGATCGACATGGTGTCCTTCACGGGTTCGACGGCCACGGGTCAGCGCATCCTCGAAGTAACGGCGCCCTTCGTCCGGCGGGTCGCTCTGGAACTCGGAGGCAAATCGGCCCTGCTGCTGATGGATGATCTCCCCGGCATTCCCGATATCGCGGCTCAAGCCGGGACCAGCGTCTGCATGCACTCCGGACAGGGCTGCGCGATCCTGTCGCGGATCCTCGTTCCCAAAGACCAACTCGCCGAATCCGCGCAGAAGCTCAAAGCCGCCATGGCCAATATCAAAGTGGGCGACCCGAAGGACCCCGAGACCCTCCAGGGTCCCCAGTGCAGCGCCGAGCAGCGCGATCGCGTCCTGGCCCTAATCGCGGAGGGCACCGAAGACGGCGCCACTCTTCTCTGTGGCGGCGGTCGACCAAAAGATCAGCCGAAGGGCTATTACGTCGAGCCGACCGCGTTCGTGGCGGAGCCGGACTCGGTCGTCGCCCAGCAGGAATTCTTTGGCCCCGTGCAATGCCTGATTGGCTACGACGACGAGGAGGATGCGATCCGGATCGCGAACAACTCGAATTACGGGCTCTCGGGCGGCATTCTCTGCGCCGACATCGAGCGGGCCCGCCGCGTGGCCCGGCGTATCCGCACCGGCACGATGATGATCAACGGTGGCATGTGGTACGGCCCCGACGTCCCCTTCGGTGGCTACAAGCGTTCGGGATTGGGACGCGAGAACGGCAAGGCCGGCTTCGAGGAATTCCTCGAGATCAAGGCGCTGGCGGAGCCCGCTGGCTAGGCGGCGGCTGCCCCGCGGCGAAGGGGCATCGCTGAGCTCTACCGAGGGAGCCTCCCGAAGTCTGTCTGGCCCTACCGAGCATCGCGCCGCTGCGACATAGTATGGATCCCCCTTCTTTCGAGGCTCCGCTTGGATTACGCCTACAGCGACGATCAAGAGTTCCTACGCGACACCACACGCAAATTCCTGGAATCCGAGGTGCCCCTCACGGCCGTGCGCGAACTGGCCGAGGACGGCGCTGGCTTCGATCGCGGCTGGTGGAAGCGCGGAGCGGAACTCGGATGGACCTCGATGCTCGTCCCCGAAGATCTCGGTGGGGGCAGCCTCGGTGGAGGGCTGATCGATCTCGTCATCATCGCCAAGGAATTCGGGCGCCTCACCTCTCCAGGGCCCCTGCTGCCGACCAATCTCGTCGCCGCGGCCATCGCGCAAAGCGGGACCGAGTCCCAACGAGAACATCTGCTCGCCGGGCTGATCGAAGGGGACCTCGTGGCCGCCTGGGCGCTCTTCGAGCCCGCGGGACGATGGCGGCCCGAGGATATCGCGCTCGAAGCGGAGCCGAGGGGGGACGATTTCGTCCTGAGCGGTGTCAAAACACCCGTCGAGGCGGGCGCGCAGGCCGACCACTTCCTCGTCACCGCGCGCACCGCCGAGGGTCCGACACAATTCCTGGTGGCGGCGGAGACGCCGGGCCTCCGATGCACCCCGCTGGAGAGCCTCGATCTGGTGCGACGCTTTGCCGAGCTACGCTTCGACGAGGTTGTTATTCCCGGCGCGGCCATGCTCGGAGAACTCGCTGGAGCCGCCGACGACATCGAACGCCAACTGCAGATCGCGCTGGTCCTGCAATGCGCTGAAAGCGTGGGCGCGATGGATCGACTCTTCGAAACGACCCTCGAGTATATGTTCGACCGCTTTTCCTTCGGAAGACCCCTCGCCTCCTACCAGGCCCTCAAGCACCGTTTTGCAGACATGAAGATGTGGGTCGAGGCGAGCCACGCCACGGCCGACGCCGCCGCCCGCGCGGTCGAAGCCCGGGAAGCGGGGGCGGGTGTGCTCGCGAGCGCAGCGACCTCCTATATCGGTGATCACAGCGTGCAGGTGCTACAGGAATGCATCCAGATGCACGGTGGAATGGGGGTGACCTTCGAGCACGATGCTCACCTCTATCTGCGCAGAGCCACGCAGAACCGCGTGCTCTACGGCACCCCCAGCGAGCACCGGGAACGCATCGCCTCGAGAATTGAACTCGATGAGGGAGGTGCGAGATGAGCGAGACGGAATCAAAGAACGACGTTGAAGTTTTTCGGCTGCGGGCGCGAGCGTGGCTCGAGGAGAATATGCCCCCCGAACGAGCGGAACCCTGGTCGCACGCTGACGCGGCGCGCTGGCCCCGGGCCCGCGAGCTTCAACGCCTGCTCTTCGACGGCGGCTTCGCCGGGATCTGTTTTCCGAAGGCCTATGGCGGTCAGGGGCTCAGTCTGGCCCATCAACAGGCCTTCGACGAAGAGGTCACCCCTTACGAAATGCCTCTGACGCTCAACGTCCCGACGTTCGGAATCATCGCCGCCACCCTGCTCGAGTTCGGGACCGAGGAACAGAAGAAGCGCTATCTGCCCGCCATCCTGAATGGAGACGAAGCCTGGGTCCAACTGCTGTCGGAGCCCACTGGCGGCTCCGACCTCGCATCGGTGATGACTCGAGCCACCCCCGAGGCGGATGGCTTCGTGTTGAGTGGATCGAAGGTCTGGAGTTCGGGGGCCTACGCTGCCGACTACGGGATCTGCGTCGCGCGTACGAATTGGGATCTGCCGAAGCACGACGGAATCAGCGTGCTGATCGTCAAGATGGATCAACCGGGCGTCGCCGTAGAACGCATCCGCGGCGTCGCGGGCGACGACGAGTTCTGCCAGGAATTCTTCGACGACGTCTGGATCCCCGCGGCCAACGTGCTCGGCGAAATCGACGCGGGCTGGACGGTCGTACGCGGCTTGCTGGTCCACGAGCGCAACTCGATGGGCGGCGCCTCCCCCTACGTGAGCGGCGGCGGCCTGATGCCCTTGAGTCGTCGGGACGAAATCGTGGCGCTGGCCCAGAGACTCGAGCTCACGGGAGAGCCGCGCGTGCGAGAGCTGGTCGCGGAGGCGCATGTGCTCTCTCTCGTGCAAGACCAGACCTCGCAGCGCGTGACCGACGCGATGATGCGAGGGAAGCTCGGACCTCCGGCGGGAGCGATCCTGCGGCTGATGGGCGCCCGTGTATCGGTGCGTCGCTCCGATATCGCCCTCGAGATCTCAGGGGCCGACACGGGTGTATGGGAGGCCAGCAACCCGGAGGGCGGTGTGGTCGGCAAACGCTTCCTCGCGCGGCAGGGCAGTGAACTCGGCGGTGGGAGCACCGAGATCCAGCGCAATATCATCAGCGAGCGCCTGCTCGAGATGCCGCGTGAGCCCGCGGCGGATCGAGGCGTCCCCTTCAGTCAGGTTCGACGCAACGCGATGCCCAGCAAACCCCGCGGCTGAGATCCGGCTTCGAGGCGCATCACGCGCCGGCGAGTCGGGGCCATTGCACTACCAGACCAGTTCGAGATTCTCGACCTGGCGAAGCCCCGCCGAGTAGTCGAGTTCGACCCCCGGCGCGACGGAGTAGTCGGGTACCCGTGCGTGCCACTCTTCGAGCACGACACGCAGCTCCATGCGGGCGAGATGGGAGCCCAGGCAGCGGTGCGCCCCGGCGCCGAAGGCGAGATGCTTGTTGACCTCGCGGTGGAAGTCGACCTCGTCGGCCTCGTTCACGAGACGATCGTCCGTATTGGCCGCCCCCAGCATGACATTGACGCGGGTTCCCCTGGCGATCGGGCAACCGGCCATCTCGGTATCCTCGGTCGCGATCCGCGGCACAGCCGTCACCGGTGTTTCGAAGCGCAACAACTCCTCGATCGCGTTCGGAATCAACGTCGGATCCTCGACGAGCGATGCGCGCGCCTTGGGATGCTGCGCGAGGTACGCGAGGATGCAATCGAGCGATGCCGTCACCGTGTCGAGTCCCGCGAGAAAGAAGAGATAGCCAATATCGACCACGTCCTGGGGTGTCAGCCGCTCGCCATCGACCTCCGAGTCGAGGAATCCCGAGATGAAATCATCACGCCTCTCTTCGACGCGCTCCGCCACCACCTCCTCGAGCACCGCATAGATCTTCTCTCCGGTCCCGAGGACCGCGGACCGTCGCTCGGCCTCCGTCTCGGCCGGGGGACGGATGATCCCGTCCTTCAAGGCGATGAACTCCGCCGCTCGCGCCACCGGCAGACCCAGCAATTGCAAGAAGACCGTGCTCGGCAGGGGCTCGGCGATGGCGTCATGGAAATTGCAGGCGCCTTTTTCGGCCACCCGATCGATCAGCTCGACCGTGAGACGTCGGGTCTGGGATTCGAGGGCATCCACCACCTTCGGCGCAAAGAGCGGCGCCATCAGCTTGCGGAATTTCGTCTGCTCGGGCGGGTCGAGTTGCAGGGGAATCATCGGTCTCTTCTGGCCGATATCGATGGCATCGTCGTTCGACGAGAAGATCTCTGGATGACGCAAGACCTCGAGTACATCTTCGTAGCGGGAAACGAGCGTTCCCGGACGAGGCCCCTCCTCCATGTTCATGACGGGTGCGTGATCTCGCAGCAATTTGTACAGGCCGCGGGGGTCGCGCGCACGTTCGGGGTCGTTTCGGTCGAACCGTAATGTGTCACCGGCCATGGTGCCTCCTTCTCCGCTTATTCTTCGAAAATCTCGATCGCATCCTCAGGACAATTGAGGGCCCCGCGCCGAGCGACCTCGGATCGCTCGGCAGAAACCTGCTCGTTGGGGATGATGCACGATCCCTCGTCGTCGGGCTGATAGACCTGTGGCGCCAGCGTGTAGCAGCGACCGTGCCCCGTACATTTTTCGCGGTCGACGCGGATTCTCATCCCAATCTGTGTACCTCATCCCCGCCGCGTGAGCTTGGGGAATCTCGCGGCGGTCTCAGCCTCTCCCGGAGCGAGGACGGGTCGCCCGCGCGCTGCTCCCCACCCCACCGAACCCGCACCATGGCCTCTAAATGAGTGGCGAATTCCCAAGCGGGCCGACGTATCATCGAGGAAACGACAGGAGACAAGCCCATGCCGAAAGAGCGACTCATTTCCGCCGACTCCCACGTGACGATCCGCGACGATGCGGTGATCGAACATCTCCCCTCGAAATACCACCAGGCCCACGAGGACGCCCGCGCGGAGATGCTGGCGCTCATGGCCAAGAAGGCGAAACCGAAGCGCGAGAACACCCCGGCGCCAGCGCTCCCGGTGGCCAGCGAAAAGCGGCCCTGGGAAGCCGCGGGCCGGGCGGGGGAATTCGATCCGGTCGAGCGACTCAAGGATATGGACATCGATGGTGTAGAGGCCGAAGTGCTCTACACCAGTGTCGAAGCCGGAATCACCTATAACTCGATCCCGGAAGGCGGCCGCCTGGCCTGCTTCCAGGCCTTCAACAATGCGGCGCTCGATTTCGCGGCGACCGACCCGAAGCGACTCGTCGTCGTCTACATCGTCCCCATCGTGGAGATCGGCGAAGCGATCGCAGAAGTGCAGCGACTCGCCCGGGAAGGAGCTCGCGCATTCCAACTCCCCCTTTATCCCACCGAACTGGGTCTGCCACCTTATTTCGACGCCGCCTACGACCCGCTCTGGGCCGCGATCGAAGAGACGGGCATTCCGATCAGTCAGCACGTGGGCGCCAACGACGCACTGTGGAATATCCTGGGCTACGACACGACGCCGGCCAGGGGCATCTTCCAATCGCTGCCACCGATCTTCATGGCCGAGGTCATCGCGAATTGGATCGTCGGTCGTGTCTTCGAGCGTTTTCCGAAGCTCAAAGTGGTATTGGTCGAATCGGGCCTCGGATGGATCCCCTTCTATCTCGGCCGTCTCGACACCATGAAACACCGTCATGGCTGGGATCACTACGACATGCTGAAAGAGCTCCCGAGTTTTTATTGGCACCAGAATATGGCCGCGACCTTCGAAGAGGACACCTTCGGCGTTGCACAGAGACATGTCCTGGGCGTCGAAAACCTCTTGTGGGCGAGCGACTACCCGCACCCGGACTGCACCTGGCCCGAGTCCCAGCAGATCCTCGAAACCCATTTCACAGATGTCCCGGACGAGGAGGCCCGCCAGATCATCGGTGGCAACGCCGCTCGCCTGTACCGACTCTAGATCGGCTCGAGTCCCCGATCGCTGCGACCGGGACGTCGCAGAGAGTATCCTTAACATGCTGATTTGATGAGGCGGTCAATAGACCGCCATGAGGTGTGGGATGGCATCCAACCGTGTCGCGTTCGTCGTGGGTGCGAGCCGCGGAATCGGTCGCGGCTGCGCGCGCCACCTGGCGCAAGCGGGTTTCGATATCGCTGTCGCGGCTCGGACGCTGCACGAGGGCTCCGAGCCAGGGGGACTTCCGGGAAGCCTCGACACCGTGGTCTCGGAGATCGAATCGCGGGGACGAAGCGCGCTCGCCTGTCGCATGGACCTGCTGGATCGCGCGTCCTGCCGGGCGGCCATCGAGCGGACCCTCGACGAGTTCGGTCGGATCGACGTATTGGTGAATAGCGGGATCGACCACGGCGAGGGGATGAAATGCTTCGCCGATACGCCGATCGAAGATTACGACCGCGCGTTTTCCACCAACGTGACCGCCCCGCTCCTTCTCATCCAGAACGTCCTGCCGAGCATGCGCGAACAGGGCGGGGGCATCGTGATCAACATCTCCTCGGGAGCCGGCCAGAACGAGACCCGCGATCTACCGGGCGCCGGTGGATGGCCCCTCCTCTACTCAATCACGAAGGCCGCAATCAATCGCGCGACCACGGGGATGGCCAAAGAACTCCGTGCTCAGAAGATCGCCGTCATCAATCTCGAGCCCGGCGTCGTGGCCACGGAGCGCATGGTCGAGGTCACGAGTCGAGAGGGCATCGCGGGCGCGGGCGGGGTGAGCGTCGACGTGCCCGGCAGCGTCTGCGCCTATCTCGCGTCCCACCAAAACCCGATGAGCTTCTCTGGCCGAACGGTGGATGCGCCGCAATTCTGTGTGTGGGCCGGCCTGATCGACGGGACCACTCTGCCCTTCCCCTACGGCCCCGCGGCCTGGGGGGCGCCCCCCGAAATCGCGATTGCCGGCCAGACGACCGGCGTGGGGGGCGGCGTCCCCGTCCCGCCGGCACCTCCCGACGCCACCTAGAGCCCAAGGCTACGCGCGCTGGGCGACACCGCGCCCCCCCCTTGTTCGAGCGCCAACCTGCGCTCGTCCGGGCATCACTTTCGCGTTCAGGAATCTCTCGCCTTCCCGAGGACGTTCTGTACGGCCTCGGGCCGCATCGTAGCTCGGCCCTAACGCAGCGGGCGTCCCGCCTCGAAGTCATCCATCAGTTGCAGCGTCTGCCGCGCCACGAGATTCGGCTGGATCATACCCCCGGTACCGATATGTCCCCTCGCTGCAGGCGCCATCGCGCCACGCGTACCGTTGACTCCCTCGATGAACTGCCAGAGCACGGAGTAGAATTGGACTTGCGCCACGTCGACGCTGCGGCCCGTCGCCCCCTCGTAATGCTTGGCGAGCGCATCGAAGCGAATCGCCTTGGCCATCATCTCGGGTTCCTTCCTCCGCGAAAGCGGCATGCACAAGAATCCGAGTTCCTGCATCGGTGGACCGAGCATGGCCCGTTCCCAGTCGAGGACGGCGGCGATGGAAGTCCCCTGCCAGAGGAAATTCCCGAAACGGAAATCACCGTGGACGATCACCAGGTCCGACTCGGCATCCCGCGGTGCGTTCTGTTTCAGCCAGGCGCCCATCTCCCTCCATAGTGGTACGCCCACCCGCTGGGCGCGAGCCTCCTCGAGCAAGGGATCGAGGTAGCGATCGACGACTTGCGCCACCCGCTCGTCCGCCGCACCTCTCGGACCCAATGCCGCTTCCAGGCTGGTCCCCTTCCAACCAACCCGCTGCACGGCCGCGAGAACGTCGATCATTTCGCGACCGAGCGCCTCGCGATCTTCCTGCCAAACCGACCATCGCTCGACCTTCGTGATGTCGTGTGAGTCCCCTTCGATGAATCCCGTCACCGTGAAGGGTCGCACGAAGATGGACGGATCCTCGGTCCAGGCGAGCAACTCAGGAACCGGGACATCGCTCTCCGCCAGATTGCTGAAGATCGCAACGTCCTTGCTGACCAGATAGGGTGCGAGCGGACCGGTCGCGGGCGCGCGCTTGACGGCGACACGGTGCGACTCCTTGCGCTGTGCGACCTCGAACTCGACGTTCACGAGAAACGTCTCCCAGGAGGCTCCGCCCACTGGCCGAGCGGTCTCGACAATCCGAAGCCCGGCGGAGTCGGGGAAGGTTTCGCGACCCAGGAAGTCGGCGAGGCGATCCCAAGGCTCGTCGAACGGTGCTTTTCCCGAGACCGTGGACATCTGTCGCGCTCCCTTCGCCTTCCGGTTTCCGCAGTGAAAGGACATGCTCATTTTTTCAGCATCAGCTGCAAGAAAAAGTGAACGGCATCGCACCCTACCCCAGCGCGAGCCGGGGCGCCGACGCGCCCATTCGAAGGGCCAGCCCGCCGCCCTATTTAAAGATCCCGCCCCCGATCGGATCGCCACGATCGCCGGATTGGCCTCTGCCCTCGAGTGCAGAGGCTCGGCAACGATCGACGCGACGTTGATTGGCCCGCCCCCCTCACGCTGCACAGAAGACACGTCCCGAAGGCCATCCACGAGGCGGAGTTGCCGCCACAGATCCGCCAGCACGCTCCGACCGAGATCGGCTGGGTCTTTCTAGCATACACGCGTCAGTGTGCCTAGAATAGCGGTCAGGTCTCGAGCGACCCCGGCTCAAACGCAGAGTGGAGGATCTTGATGTCGTCGACGCTGCGATTCATCTCGGAATACAAAGCGAAACTCTGCAAGGCGGAGGACGCGGTCGCCGGCTTGCCAGACGACAGCATGCTGATCTTCGGCACCGGATTGGCGGAACCACAAAAACTGCTCTGGGCGCTCGCGAGCCGCATGCGAGACGGTAACCTCGCCCGGCTCCGCGTGTTCTGTGGGCCACCCGGTTTTTACGCAACCGATTCGCTCTGCGCCCCCGACATCGCCCCCCAGATCGAGCGTGTCTGCCAATTCGTCGGACCCGTGGAGCGAGAGAATATCCGCGAGAGGCGAGTCTCCTACCTACCGCATCAATTCCATCAGATCCCACGCCTGATCGAGGAGACGATGGATGTCGATCTGGCCTTCACCACCGTATCGCCGATGGACACCGCGGGCTATTTCACGCTCGGGACGAATAACGACTTCATCAATGCGGCATTGCGCTGTGCCCGTAAGGTCATCGTCGAGGTCAACGAGAAGATGCCTCGCGTCCACGGAGACGCTTTCCTGCACATCAGCGAAGTGAGCGCGATCGTCGAGAATCATGTCCCGCTGCCTCCGGTCGCCCGCGTGGAGGGGGGTCCCGAGGATGCAGCGATCGCAGCACGCATCGCCGAACTCGTGCCGAATGGCGCGACGCTTCAGGTCGGCTCCGGAGTCCTGCCCGGCATGGTCTGCGAGGCGCTCGCCCACCATCGCGACCTCGGCATTCACACCGAGTTGCTCGTCCCCGGGCTACTCGACCTCGTCCGCTCCGGAGCGGCCAACGGAGTTCGAAAAACGGACAAGCCGGGAAAGCACGTGTATACGCTGATCTTTGGGGATGCCGACGATCTCGCTCTGGTCGACGACAACCCAGACTTCGAGAGCCACCCCGTGACCTACACGAACCATCCATCGGTGATCGCGCGCAACGAGCGGATGATCTCGATCAATGCCGCCCTCGAGGTGGACCTGACGGGACAGGTCAATGCGGAATCGCTCGGAGGCCATCAATTCAGCGGCGCGGGCGGACAGCTCGATTTCGTTCGGGGCGCCTACGATTCGAAGGACGGGAAATCGATCCTGGCCTTCCACTCGACTGCGCGCAAAGGATCGGTCTCCCGCATCGTTCCGGTCCTGGCCGAGGGCACCGTCGTCACGACCCCACGAAGCGACACCCACTACCTCGTCACCGAGTTCGGAGTGGCCAACCTCAAGGGCAAATCGGTCAAGGAGCGAGCGCGCGCCATTATCGAGCTGGCTCACCCGGATTATCGTGAACAGCTCCATCGGGCCAGTCGGGCGCTCCATCTCATCTGAGGGTCGGGAGGTTGCGATGAGTGAGGCGATGAGCACCCGGGAAAAACTCGGGTCCGTGATCCAGCGGCGGGACATGTATTTTCATGAGCCCCGCGATCGCGATCATCGATGGCTCGAGACGAACTGATTCACCTGGACGGTCCCCGAACAGGCCCTGCGCGGCCCTCTGCGCGCAGCCTTTCGCACCAATCTCGGGGTCGCTGAATCGACCTGCTTCGCGTGGGACGACCCGGATCCGCACGCCGGCGCCCTGGGCGTCCTCTACACCGACAAACAGAGCCATGTTCCGATGCCGGTGACGAACCTCGACCATTACGATCTTGCAAGCGGACTCTCGGTTCGGATGACGAGGCCCGTCTCCGAATGGGAAGTCCGCTACGAGGGCGGGCACGATACCCGCTTCGACCTGCACTACCGGGCGACGATGCCTCCGGACCATAATCAGCGAAACCGGCACGGCCTTCGAGGACCAGGCAACGAGCCGACACGGACACCTCGATCAGATGATGCATGTCACTGGGAACGTGCGCGTGCACGGCGTCGACTACGAGGTCAACTGACCGGCGCCCCGCGACCACTCCTGGAGCCCACGACCCGAGTCGTCGTCCGGCTACGGCTTTGCGATGTCGGGCAATTTCGATTATGGCAGCTTCGGGCGCGAGGGACAGGATTTCACGTTCTTCGTGCAGACCCGCAACAACTGGTCGGATCTCCGAAAGGGTTCTGTTCAGAATGGCTATCTCATCGACGCCGGCGAGCTGATCCGTATCAAGTCCGGCGAGGGTCGCGACACCTACGAACTCGAGGACGAGTTCGATCGAATGCACTCCTTACGAGGGAACACCGCGCAGCTTCTACCGGACGGGTGTCGGCACCCTCGCCGTCGTCGAGTGGCGTAGCCGGGATGGCGACCTCGGGTGGGCGAATACAACTGGCACGGCGACTTGTACGAACCCCGGTGGATCGGACGCCCGCCCGGCTGAACCGACTCCCGTCCCACCGCGTGCCCCGAGGCAGTCATTGGATGGCCACTGGAAATCCCCCTCGCCCGCAGCCAGCGGCGGAACGGGTGTGTCGGCATCGGCCACTTCCCGGATCAGCACCCTCGTCGCGAGAGCGCAGCACGGAAGCGTCAGCTGGATCCAGGTAATGCCTCAACGTCAAAATGGGTGGGGTGGCGGCCTACTCTTCTCGGGTATCATCGGAGCGTCGCCGCGTAAAGGCGCCGGCCGCCAACCTGCATCAGGTGGCAAGGCAGACGTACTTCGCGAGCCAGAGCGAGGAACGATCATGACCGATACCTCATACGGCCTCTTCGACGTAGACAATCATTACTACGAAACCGAGGACGCGCTCACGCGCCATCTGGAGCCCGAGTACCTGGATCGCATTCCCGAAAAGAGTGCGCCGGAGGTTCGCCTTCCGGGACAGGAAAACTGGGTCATGCGGCCGGGCTCGCTCAAGGAATACCTGCGAAAGTTGAAATCCGGTGCGGGCGACGAGCCCTACGAACTGATGCCGCAGCTCCCCTCCTATCGGAATCGAGACGATCGCATCAAGCTGATGGACGAACAGGGCATGGATGCGTGCGCGATGTTCTCGACAGCGGTCTCCGTCGAGCACAAATTCGATGACCCCAAGATGCTCTACGCGTATTTCCGTGCCCTCAACCGCTGGATCGAGGACGATTGGGGCTACGCCTACCAGGACCGCATCTTCAGCATCCCGCACCTGTCATTGCTCGACCTCGACATGGCGGTGGAAGAACTCGAAAGGGTGATCAAGGCCGGGGCCCGCCTGATCAACCTTCGCCCCGGTCACGCCTATGGTCGGTCTCAGGGAGATCCCTATTTCGACCCCTTCTGGGCACGCGCGAACGAGGCGAATCTCTCGATTCTCTACCACCAAGGCGAGGGTGGACATAACGCGTTGCTGGCGCCGTCCTGGGGCTACGAGGCGGAACCGCCAGTCTTCGAGATGTCGGCCTGGCAATGGCTCAACAGTTACGGCGATGTGCCCATGATGGCGGCGCTCTCCCAACTCATCTACGACAATCTCTTCGGGCGCTATCCAAACCTCAAGGTCGCCAGCATCGAGAACGGTGCGGGCTGGCTCCCCTACTTCATGAGCCGGATCGACAAGATGCGGGGCATGGGGAGGAATGGGCCGTGGATTGGCGGACCGCTGGAGGAACGGCCGACGGAGATCGCCAAGCGCCATCTCGTGGTCGCCCCCTATCCGGAGGACGACGTGGAGGCGATCGTGGCGCAGGTCGGCCACGAGATGATCGCCATGGGGTCGGATTATCCGCATGCCGAAGGATTCGCCGATCCCAATGAGTTCCGCGGCCTGATCACGAATCTGCCCGAGGACCAACAGCGCTGGATCCTACGCGAAAACGGGTTCAGCCTGGTCTGGCGCTGATCTGAACCGAGGGCGGTCTGAGAATAAGGATGTTCTACGAATCGATCGGTGCACAACTGAGTCAGGTGTCCGAGGCGCTCGCCGCCGATGATCCAAGTCGCGAACTCGACGAACGGGGGCGGCGAGAACGACGTCAGATGACGACGCTATTGCGGCGGATCGGAGCGATCTGGCCGGATCTCTTCTGCGCCCTGAAGGAGGAGTCCGCGATCCTGGATGCGACTCGCCGTGGCGCGCTCGAAGCAGTCCGCGCGAAGGGGCTCATCGCTCCCGGGGAGAATCCGGGCGCGACGGCCTCGGACCCGCTCGAGCGCTATCGCCAACTGCTCTGTGAGATCGATGAACTCGTCATCCTGCTTCATACACAACGCGGGGAAGCGTGGGCAGCCGAAACGCTGCGAACCCTGCGAGGCGGACTGGCCGAGGCCGCAAAGATCCAGGGGCGCTTGGTCGATGCGATGCTCGCGGCCTAAAAGCGGGACAGCATACGATCATCGCCGAAGGCCGACGCCCGTCACCGGCCCCTTTCCTTTCAGAGGCCGGAAAAGAAGGATCGCCGAGGTCGCCCCGGCCTATTGCATCGTAATCGCTTTTTGAAATGCGGGACGCCCATCGATGCGCGCCACATAAGCCTTGAGGTCGGGCATCTCGTCGGTCACGCAGCCCAGGCGATGACTCATGAAGGCGGCGTGGCCGAGCATGATGTCTGCCGCCGAAAAGTCGCCGATCAGGTACTCGTTGCCTGCCAACGCTTCGTCGACCGGAGCCAGGGCCCTCGTCAGCAGACGCTGGGCCTGGCCGAGCGCCGTCTCGTCCCGTCGGTCGGGAGGCAGCAACACGGTCTGTACGACGATCGTATTCACCGGGGGCATGACCATGCCTTCGCAATAGTGGAACCATTGCAGATAGGCTGGATACTCAGCAGCCCCCACCGCCGGCTTGAGTCCACCATTCTTGTATCGCTCCAGAATATATTCGACGATGGCGCCCGATTCCCAGAGGGTCAGCTCGCCGTCTTCGAGCACCGGCACCCGTCCGAGCGGATGCCTCGCGCGATGGGAATCGGATTTCAGATCCTTCGGATGAAAGGCCATCTTGTTGATCTCGTAGGGCAGTTCGAGTTCCTCCAACAACCAGACGACTCGACCGGCGCGCGAATTCGGCGCAAAGTGTAGTTTGAGCATCTATTCCTCTTCCTCCCTCGGCCCGGGGCGGGCCGCATTCGAGTCGGGCGCGATGGCGCCGCTCCCCTCCCTCGTCGGGGTGTGCCGCGAGGCAAATGGGCCTGAACGACAGCCGCCGACCGAACGCTGCGCGGCCATCTTAGCGGTGCGCCGCGATTCGGGAACAGGGGCGATCGAGGACGTGCTTCGGTCAGTCGCCCGGGGAATCCGGCATGGTCGTTGCAATAATCCAGTCGATCACGCGGTGGGCCGTAGAGGCGTTTCGCACCGGAATCCGCTCGGTCGATGAGGCGATGTGCCTCATCGTTGCGTGTGCTGCCACATTGATCCGCCGTGTTCTCCCGTGCTCCCGAGGCGCCCGCAGATTTCTTGACGGAAAAGCTCTGTGCGCTCCGTTGCGGGGGCGGAAAAGAGCCACCCGGAGCCCCCGGGCCACCCACGAGGAAATTCAAGATATGGAAATCGATTGTAATTTCGTCCAGTCCGATTCCTGGGCGGGCCACGAAATGGCCGAGCGCCTGAAATGGTTGCGCGAGAACGATCCCCTCTATTGGTCGGAAGAAACCGGGCTCTGGATCATCACCAAATACCGCGATGTGGAGTTCATCTCCAAACACCAGGAGATCTTCACCTCCGAATTCGGAATCCGACCCGGCAGCGGAACGATGGCTGGCCTCATCGACGAGAGCGAACCACGACACGGAATCCTGCGCAAGATGATCAATCGCGGTTTCACGCCGCGCATGGTGAAGAAGCTCGAGGTGGCGTTCCGCCAGATCACGACCGAAGCCATCGATCGGGTCGCGAACAAGGGGGAATGCGATTTCGTCGAGAGCATCTCAGTCCCGCTCCCGATCCTGCTCATCGCCGAGATGATCGGCATTCCCAAACAGGATCACGAACAATTCCATCAATGGTCGGACGATCTGATCGCATCCGATGGAAACCATGACAAACCAGAGATCATGTCCAAGGCCGCCCAGGCTTTCCTGGAGTACGGGCAATATGTGACCGGACTGATCGAGGAGAAACGCAGTCGTCCCCAGGATGACCTGATGAGCATCCTGACCGGGGCCAAGGACGATGGACTTCTCGACAGGGAGTTCGTCAATCAGGCGATCGTCGAGGACCAGACCGCCGAGGGTGTGGAACTCGCCAACGACGAATTGGTCATGCTCCTAGTCGTATTGATGATCGCCGGGAACGAGACGACCCGAAACGGAATCTCGGGTGGCATGCAGCTCTTGATCGAACACCCAGACGAGCGCCAGAAGCTCATCGATGACCCCTCCCTCCTCAGGGGTGCCGTGGAAGAGATGGTCCGAGTGGTCTCACCCGTGCGGACCATGGGCCGCACCCTCACCCGAGACTACACACTCGGGGGCAAAGAGATGAAGAAGGGCCAGGAGGTCTGCCTCGTCTATTCATCGATCAATCGAGATGCGGAGATCTACGAGGATCCCGACACCTTCCGCGTCGATCGCAATCCCCAACATCTCGGCTTCGGAATCGGGCCCCATTTCTGTCTCGGCGCCAATCTGGCGCGCATGGAGATGCGGGTGGCGTTCGAACAGGTCCTGAAGCGCATGCCGGACATGGCGTTCTCCCGCGGTGGCCCCGAATTCAGGCCCTCTTCCCTCGTGCGCTCTTGTATGCATATGTGGGTCCGATATTCGCAGGAGCCCTAGCAGGGCGAGACGACGCGAGCGGCGATTCACACTCGCCCGGACCTCGCGAGAGCGGGGCCCGGAGACGATTTGCGGCGCGGGAGACCGATTCGCCACCTGATTCGCTAGCGTGGATGGAAATCATCTCAGGGAGGTCCTTCCGTGGCCAACGCAGCCAAATACACGATCATCGACTCCGACACCCACGTCACCGAAGCGGCCGATCTCTGGACGAGCCGAGTACCGGCACGATTGCGCGACCGCGTCCCGCGCGTCGAGTGGGACCCGGAAAAACAGGAACAGGCCTGGTATATCGGCGACGAGTGGATCAACGGCGTCGGTGTCACCGCCTGTGCCGGTTGGAAGGAGCCCTATCCGGCGCATCCACCGACCTACGAGGATGCCCATCCGGGCTCCTACGATGCCAACGCGCGGCTGCGCTACATGGACGAACTCGGAATCTGGGCGATGGTCCTCTACCCCAATGTCGGTGGATTCGGAAATCAGGTTTTCGGACGACTCGACGATGCAGAAGCGAAGCTCGCCTGCGTACGTGCCTACAACGACTTCCTGATCGACTGGTCCTCCGCGGACAGCAAACGCTTGATTCCCGTCATGACCCTGCCCTATTGGGATGTCCAGGCCGCGGTCAAGGAGATCGAACGTTGCGCGCCCCTCGGTCATCGGGGCGTGCTCTTCACCGGCGAGCCCCAGAGTTTTGGCCTGCCACTGCTCGCCAGCCGTCACTGGGATCCGGTCTGGGCAGCGGCCCAGGATTGCAATCTCTCGGTCAGCTTCCATATCGGCAGCGGCGATTTCGGGGATGAATTCTCGGACGACCGCGTCGAGGTCGAAGGGTATTCCGCAACCTCCGCACGCGCGGGGGCGAAGATCTTCATGACCAACGGCGCACACGTACTCGACCTGCTCTTCAGCGGCATCCTCGAGCGATTCCCCACCCTTCGCTTCGTATCGGTGGAGAGCGGAGTCGGGTGGCTCCCCTTCCTCCTCGAATGCGCGGACTACCAGTTCAAGGCCATGGCGGTCGCCAAGGAACGCGCAGACTTCAAGATGCTCCCAAGCGAATATTTCAGGCGCCAGGTCTACGCATGCTGCTGGTTCGAGACGATTACCTCCGATGCCATCGTCGACCGTGTCGGGCACAAGAACATCATGTTCGAAACAGATTTTCCCCACCCCACATCGATCTTTGGTGATGAGGTCCAAGAGACGATCGATTCGAGCCTGGGATCATTGAGCGAAGAGGTTCGACATCGGCTGATCTTCGAGAATGCCGCCGAACTCTACGAAATCGAGGCGCCGCCCGAGAGCTAACGACCGCCTGAACACAGAACGAAAGACAATAGACGAGGATTCATCATGGCCAATTTCGTACCGACTCGCATCATCTCTGCTGATAGTCATATCAACGAGCCGCCCCATGTCTTCGACGGGGTACCAGCAGCCTTCAAGGACCGCGCCCCCAAGATGTTGCCGGGCGCGGATGGTGGTGACGGCTGGAGCTTCGATGGCAAGCCCCCGGGCCGAACGTTCGGTGTCGAAGCAACAGCGGGCCGGGCAATCGGTGACAGGAAGATGGCCGGCCTGCGTTTCGACGAGATCTTGCCGGGTAATTATGAGGGCGCAGCCCATGTCGAGGATATGCGCAAGGACCACGTCGAAGTCTCGATCGTCTACCCCGCTTATGCCGCTCATTGCTATGCCGAGTCCGATCGTGAGCTGAGCCTGGCGTGCCTTCGCTCCTATAACGACTGGATGCTCCAGGAATTCCAGGCCGCCGCACCAGAGAATATCCTCGGCCTACCGATGCTTCCCGTGGACGACGGCATGGAGATCTGCGTAGCGGAATTCGAACGCTGTCTGAAAACAGGCGCGAAAGCAGGCTTCCTACCCGGGATCCCGACACGCCCCTATCACGACACCTATTACGATCCGCTCTTCGCGCGAGCGTCTGAGGCCGGGTTCCCCCTGACCTTCCATCGGACCTTTGGAGGCAAGCCGATCGCGTCGGATTGGGACGAGCTCGTCGGGATGAAGATCACCGCAGCCGGAACCGTCGATCGATTCTTTTCGTCGGTGCGCCCCTTCAGCTACATGGTCTATGGCGGTGTATTCGAAAAGCATCCGGGCCTCCGGATCGTGGCGGCCGAAGTGAATTTCGGGTGGCTTCCCTTCTGGGTGCAGACGATGGAACAGAATTTCACGGTCCGTTCCACCCTGGGTGATCGCACCGTATCGACCACCAAACGTCCCACCGACTACATGGGCGAGAACCTCTTCGTGACGATTCTCGACGACAAGGTCGGCTTCGATCTCGTCGAAAGCTATCCCTGGCTAGCCGATACGGCGCTCTGGTCCTCGGACTACCCGCATAGCGTTTCTGCTTGGCCGAACTCACAAGAGATCCTGACCGATCTCGGATCAGCCATCACGAAAGAGCAGCTCGAGAAGATCGCGCATGGCAATGCGGCACGGATCTACGGAGTCTGAGGCGATGGCCGAAATGATGATCGACGGAATCGGGCGCCTGACCTGCGAGATTCCGGATGGGGAATCTGCGGTCGTCAGAGCCCTCTCGGCACGGCGCTGAGCCATGCGCGCTCCCTATGAAGATCTGCCCAGTGAGCCCGAGGAGATCTTCGCCCGCATCCTCGATTGGCGGCGCCGGGGGCCGGACCTGATACGGCTCTACCACCAACTTCGCGTGGTCGCCCCGATCTGGCAATCCCCCGTCGCGCGACTCGGAAAACCCTGGGTGATCACCCGCCACGCCGATGCCAGCGCGCTCGTTCGCAATGCTGCGCTCGTGAAGGATGAACGCTTTCTCGGCCTCTCTGGAATCGGCAACGAGGGTGCCTTCATCGGCGTGATGAGGCGAATGTTCGCATTCCAGCCTCCTCCGAGACATACGCGCATGCGAGGACTGGTGAACCGGGCCTTCACGCCGAGTTCGATCGAAAAGCTTCGCCCTCGCGTGCAGGCACTGGTCGACGAATTGATCGACTCGATCCAGGATCGAGGCGAGATGGACATCGTCGCTGATTTTGCCTTTCGAGTACCCGTGACGGTGATCTGCGAGATGCTCGGCGCGCCGGTCGAAGACGTTCCACGAATCCGCGATCTGGCCGGGACCTTCGCCCGCCGGGCAGACGAGGGCGAGGAGCTCACACCCGAGATGGATCGCCTGGGCGATCACGCCGCGGAGAATTTCTCTGCCTATATCATGGAGCTGGTCGCCGAGCGCCGGGCGAATCCGCGAGACGACCTGCTCTCACGCCTGCTGGCGGTGCAGCACGAAGCGGATGACCTTACGGACGAAGATATTGTGGCGACGACGATCCTGCTCTTTCAGGCCGGCCACGATACGACCGCGAACCTGATCGCCAAGGCGACACTGGCTCTGCTTGGCCATCCCGACGAGATGGCCAAGCTACGCGCCCACCCCGAGTTGATCGAAAACGCCACCGAGGAGCTGCTTCGTTACGATACGTCGGTACAGCTGACGACGAAATTCGCAGCGGAAGAAATCCCCTTCCACGATCGGGTGATCGCGGAGGGCGATCCCGTTACCTTCATCTGGGCCGCGATCAACCGCGACCCCGAGCGCTACGAGGATCCCGATCGCCTCGACCTCTCGCGCGAAAATATCGATCACTACAGCTTTGGGATGGGCGCCCATTATTGTCTCGGCGCGCGGCTCGCGCGGCTCGAAATCCAGCACGCGATCGGAACGCTCGTGCGACGATTACCGGGATTGCGGCTCGAGACCGATTGTCCCGAATACAGGCCTCAGCTCCACCTTCACGGCCTGGCGAGGCTTCCAGTCTCCTGGTGAAAAGGCGGCGAGCCCGTTCGAGGCTGCCTGCGCCGGCTCTTTTTGAGGGGGGCTTCCGGAGCGCCCGAAGCAGAGGATAGGCGTCGCGCTGCCCACCGACGCGCTATTTCGCACTCCCAGAGACCGCCATCGGTGCCGGATTCAGCTCTTTGAGCGCCGGCATGACCTCCTTCGCAAAGAGTCGCATGCTCTTCTGGGCCAACTCGAGGGGCATCCCGCCGAACTTGAAAACGAACGTAATCTCGGAAGTGCCAAAGGTCTCCGCCAACTTCTGCGTGCGTTCGAGAATCATTTCGGGCGTGCCCCATGGATGCCCCCCCACGAAGCTCTTGGCGAAGGCCGATGCATCGTAGTCCATCGCATCGGATCGGGCGGCATACCCCTCGTATCCCTTGATCTTGCCGAGGTGTCCACTCATCAATTCATAATGCCGCAGTGCGGTGTCTGCATAAGCGAACATGTACTCTTCCGCGGGCCCGCGGGCTTCTTCTTCCGATTCGGCACAATAGGTCCAGACCGCCAGGCGCGTATCGACCGGTTCGAAACCCGCCTCGTGCCGCAGATCGACGTAGCTCTGAAGACCCAGACGCGAAGTTTCCAGGTCCGTATTCGGGATGACCATGGCCTTCACACCGATCTTCGCGATGATCTCCATGGTTTCCGGGGAGCCGGCCGCGCAATAGAGAAGATCCGTCAGGTCGGCCTCGGGCTGGGGGCGTAGGCGCAGATGCTTGATCGTGTAGAACTCACCCTTGTGATCCCGGATTTCGCCCTTGGCCAAAAGCTCTCTCAGGATCGCGAGGCTCTCATCGAAGCGACCGCGAGCTTCGTTCTGGTCGATATTGAGTCCGCCGAATTCACGGCGCCCCAACCCGCGCCCCACGCCCAGAATCAACCGTCGATCCCCGAGCAGCGACTCGAGCATATTGACGTCCTCCGCAACCCGCACCGGGTTATGCCACGGCAAGACGACGACCATCGTGCCGAGATCCACGTTCTCCGTGACACCCGCGAGGTAGGTCAGAAGCTGGAGCGGGTTGGGCACCATCGTGTAGGGCGTAAAATGATGTTCGACCGTCCAGACCGTGTCGAATCCCAACTCATCCGCCGTCTTCGCCAGCTCGATTTCTTCGAGAAAGATCCCTCGGTCGGAGGTCGCGGCTCGCGCGGCGACCGCCTCCCCGCGCTCCTCCGCTTCAAAGCGATCCCAATCATTGGCGTTCTGGCAGAAAATCGTCATTCCAACTCGCATCACGTGCTCCTCGAAGTGTCGCGGACAGATCGCCCGGGATATTGGGTGCCCACCAGAACGGTAGCGGCCCCGAAGGCCCTCGAAATGGCCCGCCGAGAGACCCCGACGATCGAATGCGCAGACCGGCTACTTCGAGTTGCTCCCCGCTTCCATTCTGCTTTAACGTGCAATCGTGGCAGCCGAGAGACTCCGTGTGGGCCTGGTGTTGGGTTGGGATGAACTCCCCGCGGAGACCTTCGTCGGCTTGGCACGCCGCGCAGAGGAACAGGGCTACGAAACCCTCTGGGTCGGCGAGACCTGGGCGCGCGACGCGTTTTCGGCCCTGACCCAGATTGCTCGGGGGACTTCCCGCATCAAGCTGGGGACGAGCGTCATCAGCATCTTCAGCCGCACTCCGGGGATGATCGCGCAGAGCGTGGCCACGCTCGACGAGGCCTCCGGAGGCAGAGCGATCCTCGGGCTCGGACCGAGCAGCCGCACCCTGGTCGAAGGCTGGCACGGTGTTCCCTTCGATCGTCCGATCTCTCGCATGCGCGAACTGGTACCGCTTTTGCGGCGCATCCTTTCCGGGGAACGGGTCGATTTCGAGGGCGAGTTCTATCACATGCGCGGACTTTCTCTGGGCTTCGAACCGCCCCGGGGTGCGATTCCCATCTATCTCGCGGCGCTCTCGCCGCGCCACCTCGAGCTCACCGGGGAGATCGCGGATGGTTGGCTTCCCACCTTCTTTGCCCCCGATCGTCTGGACGGATTCCTGACGCGCCTCGAGCGGGGGGCGGCGCGCTCCGGGCGGGCGCTCGACGCCGTCGACTTGGCCCCCTGGATGCTGACCTGTGCCTCCCGCGATCCAGAGCACGCTCGCTCGCTGGCCCGGGATCATGTCGCGTTCTTCATCGCGGCGTACGGCGACGCCTATCAGAAACTCGTTCGCCGCTACGGATTCGAAGAAGAGGTCGAGCGTCTCGTGCAGCTCTGGAAGGAGGATTACAAAAGCGTCGCCTCCGGCGTGAGCGATGCGTTGCTCGACACCCTCGCGATCACGGGAACCCCCGAACAATGTCGAGAGCGATTCGCCGAACTCTACGCGCGAGGTGTGGACATGCCCGCGGTACAGATGCCAGCACGGGCGCCGCTCGAAGTCGTGAAGGAGACTCTCGACGCCCTCGCGCCCAACCCCAACACGTAACCGACTTCGCCGCGACGTCTGTACCCACCGAAAACGGGCTGGAGATATTCGATTCTGGCGCGGTCCATGGAGGCAACATGTCCGAACTGGAAGAATTCGAAGCGATCAAGCGCCTCAAGTACAAATACCTTCGCTGCATCGACTGCAAGGAGTGGAGCGAATTACGAGAGGTGTTCAGCGAAGACGCCGAAGTCACCTACGACAAGGGTCGCTACTCGGCGAGCGGAGTGGATGCCATCATCGAGTTCCTGCTCGGTACCCTTGAAAGAACGGATGTCGCGAGCATGCACCAGGTCCATTGCCCTGAACTTGCGATCACCGGCCCCGACAGGGCGACGGGCGTCTGGTATTTCCATGACTATGTGGTGAATCCCGGTGAGGTGAGCGGGGGAATGCCGGGGCACTCGATCTTGCAGGGGGCGGGTTTCTATTCCGATGAATACATAAAACTCGGGGGAGAATGGAAGAAGAAGCATACCGGCTACGAACGCACCTTCGAACTCATACGGCCCTTCAAAGAGGGGCCGGGGATCTCGCTGCGCACCCGCTGGAATTCCTGACTCGGGACGCACGCCGCTCGTCTCAAACAGGAAGCGCGAAGCGCGCGGATCAGGGGCCGCCCCCCAGCAGCACTTCACGCGCGAGTACGGTGTCGAAATATTCCTTCATGTGCGAGATCTTGCCGTCTCGGATGATGAGAAGGAAATGGTAGTGCTGGTGGTAGACCTTGCCGCTCGCGTGGGTCCCCAGCCCTTCGGCCTCGATCGCCACCCGTTCCCCCTCGGCGGTCATGGCTTGGATGCTGAACTGAAGACCCTCTGGAAAGGCCCCGAGCAGGCCATCGGAGAGAGCGATCACCTCCGCCACATCGTGAAGACCCGAGATCGAGAGTGAACCCGCCGTCCAGACCATGATGTCGTCGGTATACATCGCTAACAGTCGCTCGGTCTCGCCACTCGACATCGCATCCATGAAATCCCGCGCGATCTGCTTGTTGGTTTCGTTATCCATTTCTTCCTCACTTGCCGGTCGCCCGCAATCAGGGGACTCCGCATCTTTGTGTTCTCGAGTCGAAGCCCGAAGCTGCTGGCTCCGCCCCTCGTTTTCAGGAATGCAGACCCGGCGTAAATTCGCCCAGGAGCTTCAGGAAGGCCGACGCCGTCGGGCTCTCGTGGCCGCCCCGTCGCCACACCGCGAAAACCGGCTGCTCGAGCTGCATGCCCTGGATCTCGATCGCGCGAAGGCTTCCGATCTGCAGCTCCTCCTCGACGCTGCTACGCGGCATGAGGGCCACGCCCAGCCCCGCCTCCACGAGTCGCTTCTGTGCGGTGAGACTGCCCACCCGGGTAATGCGAGCATCCTCGATGCCAGCGCGCGAGAGCGTCCGCTCGAGCAGCTGCCCCAGCGAGTCCGGTTGGCCGCGCTCGGGCGGAAATCCGAGCCATCGCTCGCGCGCGAATTTTCGCAACGTCCGCAAACGTCGCTGTCGCACCGGATGACGTGCCGACACGACGAGATAGAGTCTCTCCGCACCGAGCAGCTTCGACTCGAGCGCCGGGTCGAACTCCTCGAAATAACGTAGGCCCAGATTCGCCTCCCCATTTCGCACAAACGCACTGACCTCGCGGCTGGTCGCGGTCTGCAACTCGACCGTGGCGTCGACGAATTCCGCTTCGAAGGCCCGCAGGGCGTCGATGAGATGGGAATCCGCAAGCGTCCCGACAATCGCCAGCCGCAACACGTGCGCCCCCCCGACGTCGACGAGATCACGGATGGCCCGCTCCGCATCGCGCGCGGCGGCAAGCGCGCTCTCGGCATGGGGCAAAAGAACCTTGCCCGCTTCGGTGAGAGACACGCGACGGCCGAGGCGATCGAAGAGCGCGGCGCCCAGCGTTTCCTCGAGCTGGTGCACGCGGCGGCTGATGGCGGGCTGCGACCGCCCGAGCTGTCGGGAAGCTTCGGTGAAGCTCCCGAGCTGGGCAATGCACAGAAAAGTCTCGATTTCGTCGAGGGTCATATTCAACCCATGCACTTTGCTGATGGATTCCCGCCCAATTATGCATTGGGCAGATGTGTTGTCCAGCTCCATTTATCCCTTATATCCCGCGAGGGCCACACGACGGATATTGAGCGATGCGCAGCCCTTTTCGAGCAGATGCACCAGCGCACTGAACCTTTCCCGCTTTCGAACCCCTGGGGTACCGGAACGGCGCGCCTCCTGACCCATCTCGGCTTCGAGGCGCTCAGGACGACTCGCCTCGGGCTCTCCAATTCTCTCGCTCCAGACGGACCAGCCGGCGAGAGATCCTGGAAAATTGCCGTGCCATCGTCGAAGCTAGCCACCTGCCGGTCAGCGCTGATCTCGAGAATGGCTATTCCGTGGCGCCCGAAGAGGCGGCCAAATGATCGGCGAGGCCTGGCCCTGCAGCGCCGTTGGTGCCTCGATCGAAGACGCTTCCGGAGAATTGCATGCGCCGATCTACGATTTCGAGATCGAACGCGTTCGAGCCACTGTCAAGGCGGTTCGGCCTTCCTCGCCCCCTCCTCCTGACGGCGAGAACCGAGAATTTTCTGTACGGAATCCAGGACCTGGACGAGACGATTCGTAGACTCCAGGCTTTCGAATCCGCGGGGCGGACGTCCTCTATGCCCCCGGGCTACGAAACCTCGATGAAATGCGAGCCGATGTCTCCTCTGTTGGGCGACCCGTCAACGTCGTCATGGGATTTGCCGATCCCTCGATCCGGCCCGCGGATCTCGCCGCGATCGGCGTTTGGCGCGAGAGTATCGGGGGCGTCGTGTGCGGCTCGCTCTGCGCTGCTTCCTGGACGGCGCGGCATCCATGCGGAACGGATCTTTCGAATTCCTACGCCAACTCGCTCCGATCGCGACTCTGCAGGAAGCCCTCCCCACAGCCGAAGGCCCCACCCCTTGAGTTCCATCGACAACGGCCTCGGTGAATTCGAAGTCTGCCCGAGACGACCCGGCGAAGAGGTCGAGGAAAGTGATGGCGGCCTTCGCCTCGCTGGGCGCAGCGAGCACCTACGCGCCAGCGTGATACGTTGGTGCCAGCCCCTTCGTGGAGGATCGAGCGATGCGATACCAGGTCTTCGGCAATACGGGCCTCAAGGTCTCTGAATTCTGTCTCGGGGCCATGACTTTTGGCGAGGAATGGGGTTGGGGAAGCTCCGCCGAACAGAGCCGTGCGGTCTTCAACGCGTTCGCCGAGGCCGGCGGAAACTTCATCGATACCGCGGACGTCTACACGGGCGGAAGCAGCGAACGTCTGCTTGGAGAGTTCATCGCCTCGGAGCGCGATCGCTATGTCGTCGCGACCAAATTCACCGCAGGGCCTCAGGCACGTGATCCAAACGCGGCGGGCAACTCGCGCAAGCATATGCGGCGTTCACTCGAGGCGAGCCTGAAGCGCCTCGGAACCGACTATGTAGATATCTACTGGGTTCACGTCTGGGATTTCCTGACGCCGATCGAGGAGGTGATGCAATCCTTCGACGATCTGGTGCGCGAGGGGAAAGTCCTCTACATCGGTTTTTCGGATGCACCCGCCTGGGTGATGTCGCGCGCTTCGACGCTCGCCGAGTTGCGAGGCTCGACGCGCCCGGCGGCCATGCAGGTTCAATACAGCCTCAGCGAGCGCGGCATCGAGGGGGAATTTCTGCCCATGGCCGAAGCCCTCGATCTCGCTCTGTGTTGCTGGTCTCCGCTCGACCAGGGAATCTTGACGGGAAAATTTTCGTTGGGCAGTCGCGGGGGCGACGAATCGCAGCGCAACCAGCTACACGGGGGACACATCCCCGACCACAAACGGGCCCTCGTCATCGAGCTCGAAAAGGTGGCCGAGGAACTCGCCTGCAGCCCCGCCCAGCTCGCCCTGCGCTGGTTGCGACAACGCTCACCTCGTGCGATCCCGATCGTCGGGGCCCGCACCGTCGAACAATTGCGCGACAATCTCGGCGCCGTCGATGTCCAGATTCCCGAGGCCCAATTCGATCGATTGGAGAGCCTGAGCCGCAGACCCCTCGCCTGGCCGCATGAGATGTTCTCGAGCCCCGCCCAGACGGGTTTCACCTATGGCGGGTTCCTCGATCGCATCGACTGTGAACGCGCGTTTCCGGTTCGCACCGACTCCAGCGATGGCATCGAGAGCTACACCGCGGAGAAGAAATGAGGTCCATGCGATCCGCCGCTTCCCCTGGCTAGGGCCGATACCAGATCGGTGAGGTCACGGCGCGCTCCTGGAGCCAGGCGGACGCGCCGGGCGGAGGCGGCACGCCGAGCCGAAGCCCGTCGAATGTGCTCCATCGGCAAGTCGGAATCTGGATCACGCGCGCGTAATAGAAAGCACGCTGATCGGCATCGAAATCGGGGTCGGACCACGCAGTCGAAAGCTCTGAGCGCCCCTTCGAGGCGTCGTAGCTACAATCGCTCAGATCTGGTGCCTCGACCCCGAGTGCACAGCGATGACTCGCCACTTCCGGTGCCTCTCCATCCGCACACGCGACATCGTAGACACGCTCACGGGCTTCGCCCCCCTCCACCCAGGCCTTCACGATCTGCATCCTCTCGAGGGGAGCCTCGAGCGGATCGCGCAGCGCTTGCATCAGGAAGGTGGGACTTCTCGAGCCGGGATCGGCACGTCCAAGTTCTCCACCCATCGGAACGCCGCGCGCATCACCCGCCTCCGCCATGCCCGTTTCGAGATCGGCCGGCTCGAGTTCCCAGCCAGCGAAGAACCGTACGCGGATGCGCGGCCCCGAGGTCGCGAAGACTTCGCGTGCCCGCAACGCGGCAAATAGGTGTGCGCGGGTATTCGCTTCGGCCCAGACCCCCGCCAATCCCGCAGCACCGAATGGCGAGCCACTGCTCAGGTCGCCAATATCGAGATCCGAAGAGCTAGCCGGCGGGATGATGCGCACCTCCGGCGTCCCATCGACCACCCCGATCTTGCCCGTGTAATTATTCTCCTCGACGGGACTCGAAGCGTTATGCCCATCGGAGGCGCCGATCATGCCGAAGAGATAGGGATTGAATCCACCCTGCTCCTCCATCTCGAGCCCATCCATGAGTGCGCGGCGGGCATAGCTCCCCTGCAGTCGGCTCTTGTCCGTGGGCCGCCCGAGAATCGTGTCCAGCACCGAAAAGCCTGCCCATTCGTCGTTTGGCGAGAGCCCCGGATGGGTCTCCGACTGCCCCTTGATCTGCATCACCTCACCGACCGGCTCGTTGCGTACCCGAAGCTCCGCGTATTCCGCGTCCATCGGACGACCGGACTGATCGACCTGCTGATACATCAAGCCGTTGCTGCCGTTCGCGTTGTGGGGGATCGCGATCACGTCCGAACCCGTTGCGCGGATCCCCTCCATCCAGGCCCACAGATCTTCAGGATTCCGACTATCGAAGGTGGAGAAGGGCCGCGTCGGGACATTCGAGTCCTGAAAGATCACGTTTCGATGGAGATTCTGTCCCTCGGGCATCGATGTGTACTCGTAGGCGATGAAGGCCGTGAATTCTCCTGGGGTGTCATGACGATCGGCCAGATCGATGATCTCTCGCCAGGCCGACTCGACCACCGCCTCATTCGAGAGCTCCGGAATGAAGGTATCGCTCGAGATGTTCTCGAAGAGGGCCGTCAGCGCTTCGCCCCTGATCACGGGGTCCAATGTCAGCAACCCCTGGATCAGCGGAAGATCGTGGATCGGGCTCTCCGGGTCCTGCGCGGCGCTCGGGATCCCCAGATAATTCGCATGCTCGGTCAAGGCGATGAAGTCGAGCGGCGGACCCTTCATCTGGATCTTTGCGCCCGACACGTGATCGATCGCTCCACCCCGCGCATAGCGATAGGCCTCTTCGGGACCGACCCGCACCCCGAAAGCGAAGGCATCCAGGGACCAGCTCGAGTGAATATGAAGATCCCCGAAATACGCGTCCTTGAGCGGTTGGGCGAATGCCTCCACGTGCTCTTCAACAGCCGGAAGAGCGGCACTCGATGTCGCCTCCTCCCCGCGATTTCCGGATTTTTCACAGCCGCTCGAGAGGCTGAACAGGCCCAGAGAGAGGAGGAAGGACACGACGAAGAAATGGCATCTCATCTTGAACCCTCTAACCGACCCCCGCGGTCGTCTTCGAATGAGGAGGCCTCCAAGCCTAGTCGGTTTCCGAAGGGATCACGAACCCGGTCGAAGTGACCCTTGGCCTTAGGCTTTCGATCACCGCCCTCTCCCGCCCATCCCAGGTGCGGTGCGGTGCGGTCGATGACCTGCGGCATCCGGGGTCTACGATGTAATATGAAGCGAACTCTCGAGCGGGAACCCATATGACCCAAGCGAAAAATCTGGCCACCGAACCACGTGAAGCCGCGGGAATCAAGAGATATGACCTCGAGGCGGATGTGGTCGTCGTCGGCTTCGGCCTCGCCGGCGCATGCGCCAGCCTCGAAGCGGTGGCGGCCGGCGCCGACACCCTCGTGCTCGAAAGGGCAAGCGCGGGCGGTGGCACCTCGGCCATGTCCGGTGGCGTGATCTATATGGGTGGCGGCACCCCGGTCCAGAAGGCCTGCGGCTTCGACGACGACCCGGAACAGATGTTCAAGTTCCTGATGGCCGCAACCGGAGCCGAGCCCGATGAGGCCAAGACCCGTCTCTTCTGTGACGAGTCTGTGGCCCACTACCACTGGTTCCTGGAACAGGGCATTCCTTTCAAGCATAGTTTCTATCCCGAGCCCTCCCGCGAATCGGACACGGACGACTGCCTGGTCTTCACTGGGGGCGAGGACGCCTGGCCCTTCAACGAGATCGCGCGACCCGCTCCCCGGGGCCACAAGCCAATGGTCGAAGCCGCCGCAGGTGGATTTCTCATGGCGCATATGTGCAAAGCGGCTGAGGAAGCGGGCACCAGGACCGAATACGATGTCCTGGCCGAGACATTGGTGTTGGATCACGAGGGTCGGGTCACGGGACTGGTGGCGCGGCGTGACGGTCAGGAGATCACGATTCGCGCGCGTCGCGGAGTGGTGCTCACCTCGGGCGGCTTCGTACTCAATGAGGAAATGGTGGCGAGACATTGTCCGGAAGTGGCTAAATGCTCGTTGCATCTCAGTTCCGGGGGCGACGATGGTCGGGGCATCCGGATGGGGATGGGTGCGGGGGGGGAAGTCATGCGCATGGGCGCCGCCGAGTGCGCGATTCCGCTGACACCTCCGCGGCGAATGGTGCGCGGCGTCCTCGTCAATCGCTTCGGTCAGCGCTTCATCAACGAAGACGCCTACTATGGGCGCATCGGCCAGACCAGTCTCTTCAGCCAGAACGGAGAGATCTATTTCATCCACGACAACGACACCTATGAATTGAATAGCTACGAATTCAAAGTGGATTTCGTTGGCGAGACCCTGGAGGAGCTCGAGCGCCAGATGAGCCTCCCCGACGGTGCCTTGCAGACGACGATCGAACTCTACAACCGACACGCCGAAGCGGGTACGGACCCGGTCTTCCACAAGGGCGCCGAGTTCTTGAAACCCCTTACCAGCCCACCCTTCGGTGCCATCGACTGCAGCACCGACAAGGTCATGTACGCCACATTTACCCTGGGCGGCCTCCACACCCTCCCGGGCGGAGATGTCTTGACCCCCGATGGCGTACCCATCTCCGGCCTCTACGCCGCCGGCCGTACCACCTCGGGCATCGCTGGCATCAACTATGTCAGTGGGGTCTCTCTGGGCGACGCCAGCTTCTTCGGCAGGATGGCCGGGCGGAGTGCGGCCGCGAATTCCGCTCGGGGAACCACCGCCCAGACACGCTGAGATCATCCCGCTTCCGGCTGGCCCGTTTCGGCGATTTCGCGCCTCGGAGGGATCCAACGCGAACCCACCGACTGGTCAACGGTGGATCTGGCTGAGCCTCGCGCCGGTGATACCTTGCGGACCCGCCAGGAGGAAAAGGGCATGTCGACCAACCGAGCAGATCTGAAAAACGCTGGATTCCTAGCGGGAATTCGCGTGCTCGAACTCGCCGACGAGCGAGGCGAGTTCGCTGGCAAGGTCCTCGCGACGCTGGGGGCGGACGTCGTGAAGATCGAGCCACCCAGAGGCAGCCCTTCGCGTCAGATCGGCCCCTTCTATCGCGATCTGCCCGACCCCGAGCGCAGTCTCTTCTTCTGGCATTACAACGTGGGAAAGCGTGGCATCGCACTCGACCTGGACGATGCGGAGGGCCTCGCGGAGTTTCGTCGTCTCGCCGGGTCGGCGGATGTCATCCTGGAGTCCGCCGCGCCCGGCCGCTTTGACGATCTCGGTGCGGATTACGAGCAACTGCGAAAAGAGAACCCGGGCCTCATCTGGGCGTCGATCACACCCTTCGGTCCGAACGGCCCGTGGCGCGATCTCAAGGCCTGCGATCTGGTGCATCTCGCACTGGGCGGGCAGATGAACTACACGCGCTATCCCGGCAAGATCGATGGAAGCCAGGACACTCCGCCCATCGCACCCCAGATGTGGCAGGCCTATCACCTGGCGGGTGATCACGCGGCCATCGGAGTCCTCGCTGCGCTGCACCACCGCATGAGCACCGGGGAGGGGCAAAGGATCGACATTTCGATTCATCAAGTCTGCTCGGTCACGACCGAGATGGATGTCCCGACCTGGATCTACAACAAGGCGGCGATACCCAGCTTCGGCTTCCGCTACACGCCCACCCGAGACGGTCGCTATATGCTGGCCGGCTTGCAGGTACCGGGGATGGGCATGGGAACGGGCGCTAGTTTCGACGCGCTGGTCGACGTCCTGAAGAAGCACGGTGGCGCAGCTGATCTCACGGATGAAAAATTCCGGGATCCCGCCGTTCAAGCCGCCGAAGCGAATCATATTCAGGAGGTCACCCGCGAGCTGGTGATGACCACGAATATGGAGGATGTCTGGAACGACGCTCAGCAACGGGGCCAGATGTGGGCGCCGATTCGCAAGCCGGAGGAGAATCTGGACGATCCGAACTGGAATGCGCGTTCCACCTTCGGAACGATCGAACACCCGGACGTGGCCGCGGCCTATCGCTATCCGACGGGCCGCTGGGACTGCGAAGAGGTTCCCTCAAGGATCGGCCCACGCGCACCGCACCTCGGAGAGCACAGCGAGCAGATCCGCCGCGAGGCAGAGACCCGCACGCAGCGCACGTTCCATGCGCGACCCGTCGCCGCCACACCGGGCTACGAGAACCGGAGTGGGCGGCAGCTGCCCCTCGAAGGGGTGCGCGTCCTCGACCTCACCTGGCTGCTCGCCAGCGCGGGAGGCCCCAAGATCTTCTCGAGCCTGGGGGCGGAGTGCATTCGCGTCGAGTGGCGTGACCGCCTCGACATGCTGCGCAGTTTTCCGGCCGTCGTACCCGATGACCATACCGACGCGGGCCAGTTTCCTCGCAACATCAACCGCGGCGGCTATTTCAACGATACCAATGCCGGCAGACGCGGAATCTCGCTCAATATGAACGAGGAACGCGGGCGGGAAATCTTCAAGAAGCTCGTCGAGATCAGCGATATCGTCGTGGAAGGCTTCACCGCGACCCGCATGGAGCGCTGGGGCTTCGGCTACGAGGGGCTTCGTGCGATCAAGCCCGACATCGTCTACGTGCAGCAATCCGGGATGGGGCGCAAGGGACCCTACCACGACTACCGATCCGTCGGACCGATCGCGCAGGCGATCACGGGGATCACGGAGCTGTCGGGCCTGCCTGAAACCTGGCCGCCCTGCGGCTGGCTCTATTCCTACCTGGATTTCGTGGGCGCCTATAACTGCACGCTCGCAATGCTGACCGGACTCTACCACCGACGCCGCACGGGAAAGGGGATCTATATCGACAGCTCACAGCTCGAACCCGGTATCTACTATACCGGCACGGCGATTCTCGATGCCCAGGTCAACAGTCGCGCCTATCGGCGCACCGGCAATCGCTCCCCCAATATCGCCGCTGCCCCCCACGGCGCCTACCCCTGCGATGGTCCGGAAGTCGCTGGTATCGGCCGGGATCGTTGGATCGCCATCGCTTGCATGCAGGAGACGGAGTGGGAGGCGCTGATCGAGGTCCTGGGCGCGCCGGATTGGGCGCTTGACGCGCGCTTCGCCACGCTGGCGGAGCGCATTCGACATGCCGACGCGCTCGACGCGGCCTTGGCCAGCTCGACCGGAAGTTGGGACGCCTGGGAACTGATGGGGGCCCTCCAGGCCGTCGGTGTTTCGGCCGGCGTCTGCCAGACGGCCGAGGAGCGGGTGGAACGCGACCCTCAGCTCGCACATCTGGGATGGCTCACCGAGCTGCCCCATCGCGAGATCGGACGCTTTCCCGTGAAGGATCTTCCGATGCAATTTTCCGAGACCCCCGCCTACCAGGGGGGGCCTACCGACCGTGCCAGTCCCTGCTATGGCGAGGATAATGCCTACGTGTATGGAGAGCTGCTCGGCCTCTCGCAGGACGAGATCCGCCAGCTGGAGAAGGAGGCCATCGTCTGAACGACGTCGCCGTCCAAGGTCGCTACTCGTCCGAGAGAAAGGCCGGACGTGTCCCGATCGTCTCGTGCTCGCGCAGCGCCTCGATCTCTTCGGAACTCATCCCGAGTTCCCCCCGCAGAATCTCTTCGTTGTGCTGCCCGAGCGTCGGCGGCGGAGCCCGATGAAGCTTCGGTCCGAGCCCCGAGAATTTCATCGGCAGTACGGGATAGTCGACCGAGCCCGCCTCGGGATGTTCGAGGGTCTGGAAGAACTCCCGGTCCTCGAGCTGCGGGTGAGGCCGAACCGAGTGCCCATCCGTCACCCAGGAGGCCGGAATTCCTGCTTCGATCAGGCGTTCGACGCTCTCGAAGCAGGGGCGCTCCGAGAACCATTTCGAGAGTTCGGCATCGATCGCGTCGTGCGCGGCCCGCCGACCCGCCTGGGTTTCGAGACCCGGCTCGAGCGCCCAGCTCGGGGACCCGAGCAATTCACAGAGGCCGCACCACTGTGCATCGGTCGCGACGGCCATGGCCAGGGGCTTCTCGTCGCCGGTTGGATAGATGCCCTGGGGAGCAGCGAAGGGACCGCGGTTGCCGGAGGCGGTGAGCAGATCTCCGTTCGCGGTGAATTCGATCACTTGCTCGGCAGCCAGAGAGAGCGCCGGTTCGACCAGAGGGACCTCGACCAGCTGGCCCTCCCCCGTTTGTCGCCTCCACTCCAATCCGAGCAGAAGCGCGAAAGCGGCGTGCATGCCACCGACGGGATCGCAGGCCGCTCGCACGATGATCGGGAAATCCTCGTAGCCGGTCACCCAGGCCATGCCGCTGACCTGATCGACATTCGATGCCCAGCCCGCCCGATCCTTCCACGGACCATCGAGTCCGAAGGCCGGCATTCGCACGACGATGAGCTTGGGGTTCCACTCCTGAAGCGTTTCCCAGGTCAATCCAAAATTCTCCATCACGCGCGCGGAAAAATTCTCGGTCAGGATATCGGCCCCCTCGATCAATCGGCGCAGGATGGCCAGGCCCCGATCCTGATTCAGGTCCAGGGTGAGGCAGCGCTTGCCTGGATTGACGCCGTGATAGACCGGCCCCCACTCGTAGAATCGATCCCCGGGCACGGTGGCCATGAAACGCATTCCATCGGGCCGCTGGATGGACTCGATCTTGACGACGTCCGCACCGAGCTGGGCCAGAAAATTCGTGACGGTCGGACCGGCCCAGAAGGCGGTGAGATCGACGACTCGCAACCCCTCGAAGGGAAATGCGCTCTCACCGGTCGCCTCGCTCGGACTCGGTCGCGGGCTCGAGGCCACGGCCTCGACCTCCGACTGATGCTCACCGAGCACCGGTGCCGCGACGAGCGGCCGGGGCTCGTGCGCCATCCGGTAGGGAGCGCGGGGCTGCTTGAAGCCGGCGGGATTGTCGATGAATACACCGCGATCGCGCAGATGGGCCATCTCGAGCACCGTCCGACCGTTGCCGATTGGAACACAGGGAATTCGCAACAAACTCGAAACTTCGATGATCTCATCGACCGTATGTTCGAGGGTCCAGGAATGCATCGCCTCCTGGATCACGGAAAGCTCTCTCATGCGCGCCATCTGGTCGAAATATTTTTCCTCTTCGGCCAGATCGGGGCGCCCAATCATCGAACAGAAATCTTTCCACTGCTGACCGGTATACGCGCAGAAACCGACCCAGCCATCTTTGGCCGGCTCGATCGAGGGCGTTTCGAGCACGAGCGGCATCGGACCCGGGTGGAATTGCGAGTCGATCGAAGCGTGATAGATCGTGATCGAATGGAGAATGCACTCGAAGAGTGAGAGGTCGACGTGTTGCCCCTGCCCGGTACGGCGAGCGGAAAAAAAAGCGGATAGGGCACCGGTGGCGACATAGGCCGAGCCGCACCACTCGCCGACCCTCCCACCGGCTCCCACAGGCCCGCGTTCGGCGAGGCCTCGAAACGCCGTGGCGCCCGATGCCGCCTGGAGGATCCACTCCGTGGTCGGGCGCTCCGCATAGGGCCCCTTCCCTCCCCAATCCGAGATCGAGACAAGAGAGAGCCTGGCGTTAAGTTCGTGCAGCACGCCCCAGCCAAGACCGAGCGCCTCGAGTCGACCGGCACCGAGGCTCTCGATCACGACGTCGACCTTCCCCGCGAGGTCGAGAAAGAGTTTTCGCCCGGCGGGGCTCTCAAGATCGGCGACGGCACCCCGTTTCGAGGTGTTGAGAAACTTGAAGAGTGCTCCGCTCCCCGCCTCGGCGATCGATGTGTGGGAGGCGCTCCAGCGGCGAAGCGGATCGCCCTCCGGCGATTCGAGCTTGATCACATCGGCCCCCGCATCCGTCAGGAGCTTCGTCCCGTAGGGTCCCGCGATCTCTGTGCTGAGATCGAGGATGCGCAGCCCATCCAGAGGCAATCGTTTCGTTCCCGGCACCTTCTTCCCCTTCGTCATCCGGACTCCCCGGGAGCTTGCCAGACAGCGCTCTACTTGCCCATCCCGGTGAACGCGGTTTTTCGGCCGTACCCGAAATACGCCGAACCCCTCGCACCAGACTGCACTAAGGTTTCGCTTGGCACGAGCCATTGGGAGCGCGAGCGACATGTTGAAGGCATTCAAGAAATTCCTGATGGGCATCACGCTGACGCCGGCCGGCACGTTCTGCGACAAAGCGATCGTCCGCTTCACGGGTGTCTCGCTGGTCTCCGCGGTCTTCGCCTTCGCGATCGGAATCCCCTACCAGACGACGCTCTGCCTGCGGACGATCGGTAAACGGACGGGGCACCTTCGAACGGCGGTCGTCCCCTACCGGAAGCTCGAGAACGCCTACGTCGTGATCGGCTCCTTCGGCGGCTCCCCGCGACACCCCTCCTGGGCACTCAACATGATGGCCCAGCCCGTCGCCTGGATCTGGGTCGCCCGAAAATATATTCCGGTGCGCGTCGAACTCCTCGAGGGCGATGAGCGGCAACGCGTCTTCGATGAGATCAGCCAGGGGCGGGGGCCCTATGTTCGCTACCAGAAGATGGCGATGCCCAGGCTGCTTCCAGTGCTCCGAATGACCCCCTTCGCACGAACCTAGCGAGCCCTCCTGATCGAGAACGTTCGCCGCTGTCAGAAGAGATCGACGTGACCGCCCGCAAGAATCTCGCGCTCCTCCTGCTGATCGCGGTCGCAATGCTCTGGACCCTCCCCAGCGACGTGATCGAACTGATCGTCCGGCAGGAGGATGTGATCCTCGGCCGCTATTCCGAAAACCACGCCTATGCCGCCCTCGTTCTCGGCCCACTCCTGATTGGAGCGGCCACCCTGCTCCTCTCGCGGGTCGCCCTGGATCGCCAGCTCTTCTTTCGTGTCTCGGCGGTCACCCTCTCCGGACTCTTCGCGTTCAGCGTGGTGGATCTCGTCGCCCGACGTTTGGCCGAACCACGCTATCTCGTCGAAACGCTCGAGCAACGCGATCGCTGGCCCCATGACTGGCAAACGGGCATGCTCAGGACCCGTCCACCCAACGCACGCTATGCGGTCCATTTCGTGGACGAACCCGACGCCGCACGCTCGTACCCCGACGCTCCGAGTGGATTCCCTCCCGTCGACATCACCCTGAGCGTCGATCATCGCGGCTTTCGCAACCCTCCCTCGCTAGCCAGCTCCGAAATCGTGGCCCTCGGCGATTCCTTCACCGAGGGTTCGCGGGTCTCTGACGACGAGATATGGCCGATCCGTCTAGCGCGAAGCCTTGGGACGCCGATCTACAACCTGGGGATGGCGGGCGGCTCGCCCAGGGATTACCGCAACCATCTCTTCGCCTATCTCGACGAGTTGAAGCCGAAAACAGTCCTCTGCACGGTCTACGAGGGAAATGATTTCAGGCTTCACGCGAGCCACGAGCCACAGAGCTGGCTTGCAGAACGCCTCGAAGAAGCCCGGAGCAGGCTCAAGAGTTCCCCGATCGTCCTGGCCTTCAGGGCCTTCGTCTCCGATCGACTCGGTGGAATCCATGCCGACGCCCCCGTGCCCGAGTCGCCAGCGCTTTCCTGGATGCCGGTCGAGTTCGAGGCGGGTGGGGGTCGACAATTCTACTCCTTCAAGCCAAGACGCCTGACTCAGCTCGACCTGACGGAGCGCGAATTCAGCGAATCAAAGGGCTGGAAGATGGCGAAGAAAAGCCTCCTGGAGCTCATCCGGATCTGTCGCGAACACGAGATTCGCCTGATCTTCATCTACGCCCCCAGCAAGCCCCATGTCATCATGCCCATGATCGAGGAGCGACTCTCACCAGAGCAACTGCACGCGTTCAGTGCCTATCGAAAGGCGGGACTTCCCACGGCCGCCGAGTTCAAGAAGCGATTCTTTGACCGGATCGACAATTCGGAGATCGTGTTCTTCCGCTTCTGCGAAGTAGAAGAAATCGAATGCATCAGCCCGACCGCAGCCCTCCGAGAACGGGCGCTCGAGGGCCAACAGGTCTACTACACCTACGATCAACACTGGAGCCGAATCGGCCACCAGGTGGTGGCGGACAGCATGCGCCGACACCTCGAATCGAATCCGAGCACGCGATCGCTCTCTACAGATCCTCGCAGTGGATTCGAGAGGTCGCTGCACGACGCAATTTCGATCTCCTCCCGAGGCCATCGAGCCACGCTGGATCCCTGAGGCCGATCTGGGTTCGCGCCGACATCGCTGATACAACGCACTACCTTGCGGGGACCCGTTCGAACGCACCCGACGATGCACTGCTCAACGACGAACACCAGAGGGAATGATCATGGTCCAATCCATCAGTGCTCCACCCGTCAGCGGTTTTGTCTGCGATCCACATTCGGCGTTCTATCAGGCACATCTCTACGAGATCTACCGAACGCTGCGGGACGAATTCCCGGTCTATTACAGTGAGATGCACGATCTTCGCATCGTATCGCGCTACGCCGATGTCAGATCGATCCTGCTTGATCACGACACCTTCACCGTGAATGGGGTCGCTGAATCGAAACAGCTTCCACCCATGCTCGTCTATCTCGACGGCGAACGACACACGAAGCTGCGCAATCTCATCTCCCGTGGTTTTACGCCCCGCCGCATCGCCGCGATGGAGGGGCGCATTCGCGCGATCACACGCAAGCTGCTCGACGATCTCGCTGGGGAATCGGTGGTGGATCTGATGCACAGCTTCGCTGCCCAGCTCCCGAGCCGGGTCGTCGCCGAGTTGATCGGAATCCCCGAGGAGCGACGAGAGATCTTCCTCGAGTGCACCGAGGGGATGATCGAAACCGGCCCGAAGGAGCACCAGATCACGGAGCCCGCAAAGCTGATCTTCGCAGAGTTCGACGAACTGCTCGCACAACGTCGCAAAGAGCGGCGGGACGATCTGATGAGCGCTCTGATCGATGCCGAGATCGACGGGAAGCGCGTGACGGCGGAGGAACTGATGGGTTTCTGCTTCCTGCTGATCATCGGCGGGAACGATACGACGATGAACCTGATCGGGAACGGTATCGCGCTGCTCGCGTGGCATCCGGAGCAGCGCGCAGAACTCGTCCGGGACGTCTCGCTGATTCCCGGCGCGGTCGAGGAGATGCTCCGGGTCGAGGCCCCCACCCAGGCACTCGCCCGGCGACCCACGCGTGACGTCGAGCTCCACGGTGTCACGATTCCCGCCGATAGTCGCGTCTTGATCAACTATGGCTCGGCCAATCACGACGACCGCGTCTTCGAGGATTCCGACCTCTTCGACATCCACCGACCAGAGATCCGCCACCTCTCCCTCGGCCAGGGATCCCACTACTGCATGGGCTCTTCACTGGCCCGCATGGAATCCCGAATCGCCTTCGAGGAATTGCTGGAGCGCTACCCCGAATACCAGCTCGAGTCCGAACCGGACTGGGTGACCTCGCGTTGGGCGCGCTCCCATCCCGAACTCGAGGTTCGACTCCAGCCGACATCTCAATAGCGAGCTGCAAAAGGGCCCGTGCGCGAGATGCACACCCGCCCGCGGAAGAGATTCAGCGGCCCCCGAAACGGGGGTTGCGTCTCTCTGCGAAAGCGCGAGCGCCCTCCTTCACATCCTCCGAGAGTCTGACCCGTTCGAAGAACGTCTTCTCGAGCAAATAGCCCGTCTCGAGGCCCATACCGCGCACCGCAATTTCCTTCGCGGTCCGAACAGCGAGCGGCCCGTTCTGGCAGATTCTTTCGGCCAATGCCATGACTTCACTCATCAACTGATCGCCGGCAACCACGCGATTGACCAGTCCAACCTCGCAAGCCCTCCTGGCGTCGATATTCTCGCCCGTGAGAATCAACTCCATGGCGATGGCCCACGGAATCTGCCGCGGTAGACGGATATGGGAACCGCCGGAGGGAACCACCCCCCAGCAGACTTCACTCAACCCGAAGACGGCATGTTCCGCGGCGATGCGCAGATCCGTACCCTCGAGAAATTCCATGCCTCCGGCGATGCAGAAGCCATTGATGGCGGCGATGATGGGCTTGAAGACCTGCGCGAAGGGACGTTTGACCGGGTCTTCGTAGCCCGCCTGATTTCCGCCGATCACCGCGGGCAGCGCTTCCTCGAGGTCCATGCCCGCGCAAAAGGATTTCTGCCCGGCCCCCGTAAGAATCGCCACCAGAAGCTCGGGATCTTCGTTGAAATCCTCGAAGGCAGCATCCATCGCCACCAACATATCCGTCGTGAGCGCGTTCATCTTCTCGGGGCGATCGATGGTCATCACCGCGATCCGACCCTGTCTTTCGTACCGGAAGGTCTCCGGAAGAACGAGGGTCATCTCATGATTCCCCGCGCCCGAAACGAATCGGCCCCCGATCCGCGATTCCGATCGGGCTCATTGGGTCCCTTCGGGCATCGCCGGAACCCGACCGCAGCCTACAATCCTCGGGAGACGACACCTCACACACCCGCAGCGAACGGAAGGGCCAGCTTCACGGTGCCCGTGACGTGATCGCCGAGCGCGTTGCGGCCGCGCAGGCCGAGCGAAACGAGTCCCGTCCCGTCGTGCTCCTCCTTGGACAGGATCGAGCCCGACATGGTCATCGTATCGCCAGGATAATTGGGCGCTCCCAGTCGGATCGAAAGAGACTGCAAGAGCGCTTCGGGACCGGCCCAGTCGCTGATATAGCGACCGCAGAGGCCGCTGGAGGTGAGGATATTCATGAAGATATCCGGCGAGCCCCGCTCGATCGCCAGATCTCGGTCGTGATGAACATCCTGGTAGTCCCGCGATGCGATCGCGCAGGCCACGATGAGGGTCGTCGTGATCGGAATTGGGCAGGCGGGCAATTCCTCTCCCACCGCTGCCTCACCAAAGCGAAGTGTGGACTCACGCCGCTTCTGAGGGGGCACCGGAGACGATTTCGCGGCGGGAGCAGTCGGGGGGCCAGCTCCGTCCGGAGCGGCAGCGATCTTTCCCGTGCCGGGTCGGAATTTCAGAATCCGAAATCGCATGCGCCCGACGACCTCGTCATGCTGGTTCCGATACTCGTTCATCGTCGTAACGAAATGGCCGATCCCGAGCCCCGTATGCTTTTCCTCGGAGATCTCTTCGAGCACCAGCACGGCGCTCAACTCGTCTCCGAGACGGAGATAGCGCTCGTATTCCTGCTCGCAGTTGGTCGCGACGACGGAGGTGAAACCCGCCTCGTCGAGGAGGGAGACGACATTCGATTGTGGATCGCGCGGATCCGGGAGGCGCTCGATATTGCCGAGCATATTCCATGCGTTCAGCATCGTCGGCGGCGCGACGATCTCGCCATGAACGGATTTGGCCGCCCGATCTGGATCGGTATAGATCGGATTGGCATTCTGCATGGCATCACACCAATGCCTGATCATGGGTTGATTGACCGGGTCGCGCGCAATCGCGGGCGTACCCTTGGCGCCGAGATGGGATCGCAGGCTCCCCAGGAACTCGGAATTCGTTGAATCGGCCATCATGGTCCTCCATCTTTTTCAAGGGGCGCCGCTCTCGACACCCTCGGAAGCATGCTGCGCGTTTGGTTTCTCGTCGTCAACTCGTGCGATCGAGCCGACCGGCTCGTTCCAGCCCACACAGCGTGGAACGCCCAGCGGTAGGTGAGTCACATAAAGGTGGGCCGCTCGCCGATGATCTTCTCTTCGCGCAGGCGCTCGAGTTCCTCGGGCGACAGGCCCAGATCCCCGCCGAGAACTTCGTCGTTGTGCTGACCCAATGTCGGCGGGGGGGATCGATGCAGGTGCGGCCCGAGCGCAGAAAAACGCATCGGCAATCCCGGATAACGCTTGCGGCCCATATGCGGGTGTTCCATCTCCTGGTAGAACTGCCGATGTTCGAGCTGGGGATTGGGCATGACGTGGTAGGCGTTGACCACACGATTAGCGGGCACCCCGGACGCGGCCAACCGATCCGCCGCCGCCTCCGCCGTCTGGTCGGCAAGCCAATCCGTCAGGTGCCCGTCGATCATGTCGTGCTTGCCCCGCCGCCCGGCCGCCTCGGCCAATTCGGGATCCCGGGCCCAAGCGGGATCTCCCAGCAGAGAAACGAGCGCCTTCCACTCCTGGTCGGTGGCGACGGCGAGCGCCAGATATTCCTCCCCCTGCGCACAGGGGTAGACACCCTGCGGTGCCGCGTAGGGTCCCCGGTTGCCCTGGCGGGAGAGCAGTTGGCCGTAGGCCGAGTATTCGATTACCTGCTCGGCCGCGATATTCAACGCCGGCTCCACGAGCGCGACCTCGACGAGCTGCCCCTCGCCGGTCGCGCGACGACGTTCGAGCGCCATCAACAGCGCAAAGACCGCATGCATCCCGCCGATCGGGTCGCAGGCGCCGCGCACGACCAGCGGCATATCCTGATAGCCGGTGATCCACGCGAGCGCGCTGACCTGCTCGACATTGGGCGCGAAACCCGTGCGGTCGCGCCACGGACCATCTAGCCCGAAGGCCGGCATCCGCATCATGATCGCGCGGGGATTGATCTCGCGAATCACGTCCCAACCGAGACCGAAATTTTCGATGACCCGAACCGAAAAATTCTCGGTGACCACGTCGGCGTCGGCGATGAGTCGTTTCAGGAGTGCCATCCCCTCGTCGCTGTCGATTTGCACCGTGACGGCGCGCTTACCGGTATTGGCCCCGTGAAAGGTCGTCGAAGACTCCCACAGCGCGTCGTTGGGGACAGAACCGACGAAACGCATCCCATCCGGGCGCTGGATCGACTCGACCTTGACGACATCCGCACCCATATCCGCCAGGAAAGAGGTCGAGGCGGGGCCCGCCCAGAACTGGGTGAGATCCACGACCCGCAGGCCCGCCAGCGGAAGCACGTCTCCATCGGCCGAGCCCGAACGGATGCGAGGCTTCGCGCGGGCCGCTTCGGTCTTCACCTCTTCGGTGTGTTCACCCAGTCTCGGCGCCGACTCGGGGGCACGCAGCACCCCCTCGCCCAACACATAATGGGGGCGCGGCTGCAGAAAACCGCCGGGGTTCTCCATGAAGACCCCCCTTTCGACGAAATGGTCCATCCCGGGCAGATTCCGGCCATCTCCGATCGGCGCCGCCGGAATGCGCATCAGGCTGAGAGTCTCGATGACCTCATCGACCGTTCTCTGGCTGATCCAGGCTTGGATGATCTCACCGAGAAATTCCCGGTGCTGCATGCGGACGGCGCCGTCGTAGAATTTCTCGTCGTCGCCGACTTTCGGGTGGCCGATGATCGTACAGAAATCCTTCCATTGTTGACCGGTATAGGTGCACATCCCGACCCAGCCATCTTTCGCGCGTTCGATCGACGGGGTCTCGACGGCCTGATCCAGGCTTCCTCCGAAGAACTGGCTACTCAGATCGAAATAGGTCGTCATGCAGCTCAGGATCGCCTCGTAGGTCGAGAGATCGACGGATTGACCGCGTCCCGTATTGCGACTCGACAGCCACGCGCCCATCGCGCCGAGCGCCGCATAGATCCCGGCGACATATTCTCCCAGGCGCCCCCCCGCTCCGACGGGTCCGCGCTCGGGCAGCCCCCGATAGCCGGTACATCCGACGGCGGCTTGCAGGGTCCACTCGGTGGCGGGACGATCCGCCCAGGGGCCCGTCGCCCCCCAGGCCGAGATCGAAACCAGCGAGAGCGCCGGGTTCTTCGCTTGCAGCGTCTCGAGGGCGAGCTCATGCTGCTGCATAGCACCAGGGCCAAAGCTCTCGACCACGAGATCGATCGAAGGCGCGAGATCGAGAACGAGTCGACGGCCCTCGGAGGAGTCCAGATCGGCGACGACGCTGCGCTTGGAGGCGTTCAGGAACTGAAACAAGGCCCCGTCTTGATCGTCCGGAATTTCCGCCCCCGAAGCGCTCCAGCGACGCAGGGGATCCCCACCCTCGGGCGACTCGAGCTTGATCACGTCCGCCCCCGCATCAGCGAGCAATTTCGTGCAATAGGGTCCCGAGATCTGTGTCGATAGATCGAGCACGCGCAATCCGGCCAGGGGCCACTGCGGGGCCGCATCCTTCATGTTCTTCATCCCTTTCGTGGAGCGGAAGGATACGCCAATCGACACGCGAAATGGGGACGCATCAGCGATCCTGATCGGACCCACCCATAGCCCCCTCTTCGCCGCTTCGAAGCCGATCTGCCCAATTGCGAGCCGGTAGACGCTCGAGCATAATCGCGCTCCGATCCGGAGCGGAACCCGATCGGGAGACAGGCCCGAAGACGTCTCGCCGAGCGATGCCATTTTCACTGGAGGCCAAGGTGTACATCGGATACACGCCCGAGCAGGAGGCGCTGTGCGACGAGCTGCGCGCATATTTTGACGAGCTGATGACACCCGATCTGCGCGAGGAATGTGCGGGCAGCGGCGAGGGCGGTGGGCCCCTCTTCCGCGAAGCGATGAAGCAGATGGGGCGCGACGGCTGGCTCGGGGTCGGCTGGCCCGTCCAATTCGGCGGCCAAAACCGCACGGCCATCGAACAATTCATCTTTGGCAACGAGGTTCGGCGCGCGGGCTTTCCCTTTCCCTTTCTCACGCTGGACACGGTCGGACCCACGATCGCACGCTTCGGCACGGAAGAACAGAAACAATTCTTCGTCCCGAAGATCCTGGCCGGCGAGATCTTCTTTTCGATCGGTTATTCGGAGCCGAGTGCGGGAACCGATTTGGCCTCGCTCGTAACGCGCGCTGATCGCGACGGCGACGAGTGGATCATCAACGGTCAGAAGGTCTTCACGAGTTTTGCCGATCAGGCCGATTATGTCTGGCTTGCGGCCCGCACGGATCCCGAGGCGCGCAAACACGCCGGTATTTCCATGTTCCTGGTGCCGACCACCGCCCCGGGATATTCGCATTCGCCCATCCGCACCATGAGCCAGCTCGATACCTACGCGACCTTCTACGAGGATGTCCGCGTGCCGGCTTCGGCGATGGTGGGGCCCGAGAATGGTGGGTGGGATCTCATGACGAACCAGCTCAATCGGGAGCGAGTGGGCATCGCTGATTCCGGGCCCGAAGAGGATCTCTATAGCCTGATCATCGACTACGCACGGAACAAGCGCCTCGCCGACGGAACTCTTCTGATCGATCGGCCGAGGGTGCGGCAGAACCTGGGCCGGGTACGCGCCGGACTCGAAGCGAATCGCCTGATCCGCTGGAAACAGGCCTGGACGAGCGAAAAAGGCCAACTGGACCCCGCCGGCGCCTCGGCGGCCAAGGTCTACGGCTCCGAGTTCAGTATCGAGGCGATTCGTCTGCTCGGCGAGATCACCGGGGAGGCCGGTTGCGTCCGCGCCGGCTCGCCCGAAGCGGCACTCGAAGGGCAGCTGGAACTCGCCTATCGCACAGCCTCACTCGCCGCGTTCGGGGGCGGGACCAACGAGATCCAGCGGGATCTCATCTCGGCGGTGGGGCTCCAGATGCCCCGCGCCTCGCGCTGAGAGCGGAGGAGAGCCCGGAATGGACTTTGGGATCAGCGAAGAGCAGGAGGCGCTGCGCGATCTTGCCCGCCAAATCCTGCAGGATCGCGCCAATCCGGAGCGACTGCGCGAACTCGAAAATGAGGGACACGACTTCGATCGGGAGCTGTGGGCGGAGTTCGCCCGCGCCAACCTCCTGGGACTCGCCATCGACGAGGAATACGGCGGTATGGGTTTCGGATTCAGCGAAGTCGCGCTGCTGCTCGAAGAGGTCGGCCGCGCGGTGGCCCCGATTCCCGCCCTCGCAACGCTCGTGATGGGCGCTCTGCCGATCGCCCGATTCGGAACGCCGGCGCAGAGGAGCCGACTGCTCGCGGGAGTCGCTTCGGGTGACGAGATTCTCAGTGCGGCCCTGATCGAGCCCGATAGCGACGATCCACGCGAACTCACGACCCAGGCGATACGCGATGCCGACGGTTGGCGCCTCACGGGTGAAAAGATCTGCGTGCCCGCCGCACGAGTCGCGCGACGGATTCTGGTCCCGGCGAAGGCCGAAGGGGGAATCGGGCTCTTTCTCGTGGATCCCCGTGCGCCGGGGGTCGAACTCGCTCCACAACAGTCGACATCTCTCGAAGCGCAATTCGTGATCCGACTCACCGGGGTTCATGTGGAAACCAACGATGTGCTCGCCGACTCCGAATCCGGCTCACAAGCCCTCGATTGGACGCTCGAACGATCCCTGGCCGCGCTCTGTGCGATGCAGCTCGGCGTTTGCGAGGCCGCGCTAAGGATGACCGCCGACTATGCATCGACTCGCGAGCAATTCGGTCGCAAGCTCTCGACGTTCCAGGCGGTGGGCCACCAGGCTGCCGATGCCTATATCGACATCGAATGTCTGCGCGTGACGACCCAACAGGCGGTCTGGCGACTCGACGTCGGCAAGGTGGCCCACGAGCAGACGGCGATCGCCAAGGTCTGGGCCGGGGACGCCGGCCACCGGGTCAGTTACGCCGCGCAACACCTACACGGCGGCATCGGCGTAGACCTCGACTACCCTCTGCACCGCTACTGCTTCTGGGCCAAGCAGATCGAGCTGACGCTCGGCTCCTCGGCCCATCATATCGACCGTCTGGGAGACTGGGCGGCGAACGCGTGAGAGCCCGAGTACGCAAAGCCACGCGTTCGTTCTCATGGGCATCGGTTTTTGATCAATCGTCGAAATTCGGTTCGAAGGCAGACACCAGCTGCTCTGCAGCGGTATAAGGATCGATTTCCCGAGCACGCACGGACTCGAGTAGCTTCGGGTAGAACGCGCGTGCCGTCGCGCTCGCGATGATCTTCTCGACCGCAAAATCCCGCAATAACTCGGCGAAGAAATGTTCCCCTCGCGTCGCGGCCGCCCCTTCGAGCGCACCACTCGCTTCGAGGTCGGCGCGATGGGCATCGCAGGCGTCGACTAGCTCGGGGATCCCCTCCTCGCGCACGGCCACGGTCTTCAAAAGCGGCGGCGCCCAGACGCCTTCGATCACCCCGCGCAGATGCAGCATCGTGAGCAGCGCCCTTTCCGTATCGTCCGCCCCCGAACGGTCCGCCTTGTTGAGCACGAAGACATCGCCCACCTCAAGGATACCCGCCTTGATGGCTTGGATATCGTCACCCAGCCCCGGCACGTTCACGACCAGCGTCGTATGCGCGAGGTCCACGACCTCGAGCTCGTCCTGGCCAACCCCCACGGTTTCGACCATCACGATGTCGTAGCCCATAGCATCGAGCACGGCGGTGGCTTCGAAAGTCGAGCGTGACAGACCGCCGAGCTGGCCGCGCGTCGCCATCGAGCGGATGAAGACATCGGGATCCGTCGCGTGGCGTTGCATCCGCACACGATCCCCCAGAATCGCGCCACCGCTGAAAGGGCTCGAGGGATCGATGGCCACGACCGCCACCCGTCGTCCGCGTGAGCGATTCTCCGCGATCAAGGCGTCGACCAGGGTGGACTTGCCCGCGCCGGGCGGCCCCGTGATCCCCACGAGATGGGCGCGCCCGCTCTTCGGATAGAGCTCCTTGAGGGCTTCGATGCCCGCACGCTCACCATCTTCGAGCCAGCGGATGATGCGCGCACCACTGGCGACATGGCCCTCGAGCGCGCGCTGCGCGAGTTCGCTCACGTCCCGCGCTGCGCGTCGCGGCGGGCCACCCAGTCCTCGATATAGGCGACGATCTCGCCGGTCTCGGTCCCCATGGTAAAGACCTTTTCCAGCCCCGCTTCGAGCAGCGCCTTCTCGTCCTCCTCCGGGATCACGCCTCCACCGAGCACGAGTTTATCCCCTGCCCCGCCCTCGCACAGCAACTCGACCACCCGTGGAAAATGCGACATATGGGCGGCCGAGAGACTGGAGAGCCCCACGACATCCGCGTCCTCCTGGATGGCGGTATTGGCGACCATCTCGGGGGTCTGCCGAAGGCCGGAATAGATGACTTCCATTCCGGCGTCACGCAGCGCCTGGGCGATCACCGTGACGCCGATCGTATGTGCGTCCAGGCCGAGCTTTGCAAGTAGAACGCGGATGCGAGCCATGGGAGAGAAATCCTTGTGGCCGGGCTCTAGACGCCCGTGGTCGTCGAGTCGGGGGTATACACGCCAAAGACGTCGCGCAGGGCGTCGCACATTTCGCCATGGGTCGCGTAGGCCTTCACGGCCTCGATGCAGGGCGGCACCAGATTCTCGCTGCCGCGTGCCGCATCGCGCAAACGATCGAGGCTCTTTTCGACAGCCGCGTTGTCGCGCCTTTCTCGCAGGCGCTTCAGCTTCTCGATCTGCCGCCGCTCGACCTCCGGATCCGGGCGATGAATTTCGATGCTTCGCTCACCCTCTTCGCGGTTGGCGTGATTGACGCCCACCAGGACGCGCTCGCCCGTCTCAATGGCTCGGATGCGCTCGAATTGTTCCCGTGCCAATTCCTTCTGGAAATAGCCCGCCTTGATCGCCGCGAGCCCCCCCCCGATGGAGTCGATCTTCTCGAGCTCCGCGAAGACCGCCTCCTCTATGCGCTTGGTCATGCTCTCGACATAATAGGAGCCCGCGAAGGGATCGACGGTGTCGGCCACACCGCTCTCATGGGCCACGATATGCTGGATTCCCGCGCCCACCGCGATCGCTTCTTCCGTGGGCAGCGCGTGCGCTTCGTCATGCAGCGGCGTGTTCATCGCGTAGCCCCCATTGGCGGCGGCACAGGCGAGCATCTGGATTCCCAGGCGAGCGATATTATTCATCGGCTGCTGCAGCGTCAGCGACATCGTGCCGGGCGATCCCGTGATCCGCAGCTTCATGGCCTCGGGATCCGTGGCCCCGTATTGTTCCTTCATGATGCGAGCCCAGATCTTTCGGTAGGCGCGCAATTTGCTCACACCCTCGAAAAAGTCCATGTCGATCCCGGTCACGAAGCTGAAATAGGGTGCCAGCGTATCGATGTCGAAGCCGCGCTCGAGCGCTGCATCGATATAGGATTTGGCGATCGCGAAGCCATAGGCCAGCTCCTGTACGGGATTCGCGTAGGCGGCGTAGATCTGCGCGCTGACGACCGAGATGGGGATCCAGTTCGGATGGTTCTTGATCGTATACTCGATGGCATCGGTGGCGATGCGCAGACCATGATCGGGCGGATAGATATAGCGCCCCACGCAGGTGTACTCGACCAGGATCGCGTTGGGCATCTGCAGCGTGAAACAATCGGGATCGACCCCGCGCTTCTCGAGTGCGGCAATGATCATCGCCAGATTGATGGTCTGGGGACCGTTACAGATGGACGTGAGTCGCTCGAGCTTTTCGAAGGGGAGATCGAGCAGGGCCTCCATGTCTTCCAGCGAATCGAGGGCCACGCCCGCCCGGCCGACCTCGCCGGCAGCCAGCACGTGGTCGGAGTCGAAGCCGTTAGTGGTAGGCAGGTCGTATTCGAGAAAGAGTCCCGTGAGACCTCGATCCAACATATAGCGACCGCGCTCCGCCCAGTCTTCGCCGGTCCCGAAGCCCGTGACCTGCATCATGGTCCAGAGATCCGAGCGGTAACCGTTGGCCTCGGTGCCACGGGTAAAGGGGTACTCACCCGGGAAACCCACGTCACGCGCGTAGTCGAAATCTGCCTCCTCGAGATCCAAGGGCGTGTAGAGACGCTTCACCGGCCATTTCATCGCCTGGGTCTTGAAGTCCTGCTTTCGCTCGGGCCGACTCTCGAGCTTGCGAGCGAGGGTATGGCCTTCCCACTCCGCGAGGCGTGCTCGCAGGGCCTGCTTGCTCTGTTCATCCTGCATATTGCACTCCCGCAGCGACTGCTTCGCGCGCACTTCGACCGCCCGACCCGGATCAGCCTCGCGACCCGAAGAGCGACCCGATCACCTGTTCAGACTTCCCGCCCCTCGAGCCTCAGAATGGCTTTTCCACAGAATACACCCGTACTCGCTGCCGCATCCACGGTCACACTGTACTGAGGCTCCACGCAGTCTCCGACGAAGAAGAGATTCTTCACCGACTTCGAACGATAGGGAATCTTCGGATACCAGGTGTGCTGGTAGTGCCACAGGGGATAATGCGAAGAGTAATGCTTCTTCTCGACCGCGGCGCCATAGCCCGGAAAGACCTCTTCGATGATCTCATCCATTTCCACTTTCAGGGTCTTCCGCACCTTCTTCCGCTCCTCTTCATCGATGGGAAGAACCCGGCTCGCGAAGATCAATTGCTTGCCCGGGGGCGCGTACCACGAGAAGGCATTGGAAAGCGCCCAGATCATCAGGAGATTGCTGCCCGTTTCGGGATCGACGACGGAGACCGGATGGGGCTCTTCCGTGATCGGGTGCTTCATCTCCGCATAGACGGTGAAGTCGTGAAAAGCGACGGAGCGGAAGCTGTCGACCGAAACCTGGACCTCGGGCGGAACCTCCTGAAACATTTTCGGGATATCCAGGAAGCTGCCATTGACGATCACCTTCTGGGCGCCCACCTCGCGCACGACTCCGCCCTCGTCGCGCACGCGCACGCCACGAGATTCGCCGTCTTCGACGATCACTTCGACGACCTCACAGCCCAACGCGAGTTCTCCACCATCGCGCTCCATCGCGGTGGCGAAGGGTCTAACCAGGCCTTCGACGTAATCGGGCTTGAAGGCGACACAATGCGCCTCGGTCATCCACCAGAATCGAAAGATGCTGAGGAGGCCACCGGCCGACAGGTGTTTCATCGCCTCGTCCGATTCACACATGGTCGAGTTCGCTGCGATCGAAGCGAAGAACCCCACCACCACGGGATCCGTACTCAGCTTGTCCTTCCAGTCGTAGAAGGGAATATTCGCAAGCGGCTCACAGAAGAGTTCTTCGTAGGGGATCGATCCCGCATAATTCAACGCGCGAATGAACTCCTGCCGCGTGGCCTCCGGAAGCGGTGTCGGGAAGAGGCTCTCGTAATACGAAAGGAGCGACGAGGCGGATGAGCAGCGCGGCGCGATTTCGAAGCCCTTGCCCGTCCCCCGGTAGTAGAGGCAGGGCTCCGGAATCTCATAGAAACTGACGTCGGCGTCGAGCTCACGAGCGGCTTTATACCAGGCACCACCTCCCCAACCCTGGCCGAAGGTTACCCAATGCTCGAAACCCGTGAAGCCCGGGGAGGTCTTGTCGAGCTTCATCCGCCCGCCGACCCGGTCGGCTTTCTCGATGACCAGGGTATCGAGGCCCCCGGACGCCAGATAAGCGCCACAGATGACACCGCCGATCCCCGCGCCGACGACGACCGCGTCGTATTCATCCTTCATGACTCGCTTCCTTCCGCCCGCGGTATGTGCACCGAGGGGGTCCCTTCCCCGATGATCTCCCGAAGATCCACTCGCATTCCCCGATCCTCGACGGGCCCCTCGAAGGATTTCACCGTTGCAATCCTGACAAGCCCGAGAAGCAACCGGCATCAAAGGTCGAAGAGATCTGCATTTCCCCTACGACCCGCCGTCCAACCGCCATCGACGACAAGCGTGGCACCCGTCACGAAGGAGGCCTCATCAGACGCGAGGAAGAGGATCGCATTCGCGATCTCCTCGGGCTGACCACAGCGACGCATCAGATGATTATTGACGAACTGCTCCCTCATCTCGACCAGGGGACCCTCGGTCGCCTTGGTCACGGCCTCCACCATGGGCGTTTCGATCAGACCCGGACAGACGGAGTTCACACGAATGCCACGATGGGTCAGGTCGACCGCAAGGCTCCGATTCAGCTGTACGACGCCCCCCTTGGAAGCGGCGTAGGGGGATGAGTTCTCACTCGCCACCAACCCCTCGACGCTCGCGATATTCACGATCGCCCCCCCGCCCCGGGACAAGATCGGTGCGACGGCGTGCTTGCACATCAAGAAGGTGCCCTTGAGGTTGATGTTGACGATGCGATCCCATTCGCCTTCCTCGATCGATTCGAGCGGCCCCCCGCCGGCCACACCGGCCGCATTGACCAAGATGTCGAAGCCCGCATGCCGCTCGGCGATCTCCGCGACGGCGGCTTTGACCTCGGTCTCCGAGGAAACGCTCGCGCTGTGAAAACTCGCCGCGGGCGCGAGTTCCTCGACGCGCTTCCATCTCGCCGCATCGGGTTGCTGGATATCGAGGCCGGCGACCACAGCTCCCTCTCCCGCGAAACATTGGGCTGTGGCCGCGCCGATGCCACTGGCGGCCCCGGTCACGAGCGCGATTCTTCCGGAAAGGCGTCCCATCGAGTCCTCCTCTTGATGTGATCGACTATATCACGCGAGCGGGCCCGGCTAGAGGGAAGTGCATCGCCTACTTTCAGGGTCTCCATCCATCCGACCCCGAATCAGCCCGAGGAACCAGGAATATGCCTACGACAAGACTGCAGGACGATGCGAAGGAAATCTGGGAACAATTCTGCGAAGAGCTCAAGGGAGCGGGCGCCCAGCTGATCAGGGAAGATCTGCCCCTGGACGAACTCGATGCCGCCGAGGGGTTGCGATATCTGTCCAGACTCCTGCGCACCGGCCTCGAAAGAAATGTCGAGGGAGCCGACCCGGCTCATCCCTATCTCCACGTTCTCTGCAATGATCGAATCAAGGGGTTCGGCGGTGATAACCCCGACACTCTCTATTACGGCGCGGCGCTGAGCGACGAATACGAATATTGCTTGCGGGGCGATTTCAGCAGCTGCTCGTATTTCAGCGTGATCGCAACCGGGCAGGAAGCGGACGGTTCGAATTGCGTGACCGGCAGTGTGGACAGCAGCTCCCTACCCGTAGCCCAGACGGGCCCGGTCGAAATCTTCATCCGTGCAGCCGCGACGACTTCGAGCGGGGAAGCCGGTGCCGAGACACTCACGACCGATGCCCGAACGCAGAGCCTGCTCGTGCGCTGCACCTTCGACAATGCCCTGGACAAGAGGCTCGAGATTTCATTCGCCCGGGTGGCATCATCGGGAGAAGTGGTGGAATGCCGCTTTGGTTCGACCGCGGAGGGGTTGATCGATACGGCACGATTCGTCCAGACCTCAGCCCAACACTGGACGGACCGCTCCGCCGGAATGCGCCCGGATTTCAATCAGCTTCCACTGCAAGATCCTGAACGCATGCGAGCCATGGGCGGCGACCCGAATATCTTCTACTACAATACGGCCTGGACGCTCGCTGAGGATGAGTCATGGGTGATCCATCTCCCGACGATTCCGGACTGCACGACATGGGGCTTCCAGATCAACAACCTCTGGACGGAATCCCTCGACTACACCCAGGCGCCCGTCCATCTCAACAAGAGCACCGCCCATTATGACGCCGACGGCAGCGTCACGATCGTCGTCTCAGAGCGAGACCCCGGACGGCCGAATTGGTTGAGGACCATGGGACATCGATCGGGCACGGCCAACCTGCGGCTGATGGGCGCCCGCGAACCGCTGGTAGCGAATACGAAGGTGGTGAGAGAATAGTTCCGCACCGCGAGTTCTATTTCCCGATCACGAGCCCCTTCACCTCGAGCGCTTCGTAGAGCGCCCGGTCGACTCCGATCTCCTCGCAGATCTCGCGGCTGTGCTCCCCCAACACGGGTGAGGCCCGGTCGAGACTCGGTGGCAGATCACCCATATTCCACAGGGATCCGATCTGCTCGACCTCGCCCCAGCTGGCGTGGGGATAGCGGGCGATCAGACCGGCCTCCTCGGAGCCCCTCGAGGAATAGAAGGCATCCATCTGATCCAACCGCAGCGGAGCGACGGGAACGCCAGCTTGCTCGAGCGTCCACAGCAGCGGTTCCTGCGCGAGCGAACCAATCGCCGCTTCGAGTCCTTCGGGCGTGTCGACGCCCACTGCCCCGAGAAAGGCGCGCTGCTCTTCTTCGGACTCCGCCACGACGGCAATCCAGCGCTTGTCCCCACATTCGAAGATGCGGTGATAGGCGGAAACGCCCATCTGATTGGAGTCGAGTTTGGGATAGGGGGCGAGTTCTCCATCCGGACCGACATAGGTCTCGCTGGTCGTCAGGATGCTCGCGCCCAGAAGGGAGGCAGTACAGAATTGCGGCGTCCCCGTCGCTCGCTGGTGGTAGACCGCCAGCAACGTTGCCGTCAGCGAAGCCAGGGCATTCTGGTGGTCCATCATGCCAAAGCGATGCCACATCGGTCGATTGCCCTCTCCCGCCCCCTCGTATTCCCAGCCCGAAGCGGCCTGGAAGAGCTGATCGAATCCGGGCCAATCCGCGCGCGGCCCCTTCGGGCCATACGAACTCGTATGGCAATAGATCAGATCCGGATTGAGTTCCTTGAAGGAGTCGTAGTCGATTCGCAATCGACGTGCGGCCGGATACCTCAGATTGTGATGCACCACGTCGGCCCACTTCGCCAGTTTCTCGACGATCGGCCGCGTTTCGGAGTCCTTCAGATTCAGGGCGATGTCGCGCTTTCCCCGCTGACAGCCCGAAAAGACGCGTTCGACGCTGAAGCGCATCATGTCACCCGTCGTCGCCTCGAGCTTGATCACCTCTGCCCCGAGATCTGCCATCAACATGGTGGCGAGGGGGCCCGCCAGAAAATTGCCGAAATCGAGCACCTTGAGCCCCGCCAAAGGCGGCTTGCCCGAAGATGAACCGCACACCGCGAAGCCGGCTCGCGGTGTCTCGGCGAAGATCTCCTCATTGTGTTGACCGAGCGTCGGGGCGGGACCTTGGACACGAGCGTCGGGAGTGGTGCTATAGGGATGTCCGGGCTGACGCGTCCTGCCGTGCTCGGGATCATCGATATCCACGACATAATCGTTAAAATTCGCCTGCTCGTCGAAGTAGAGCTCGCCCAGGGCCAGGCAGGGCTGAACGGGAACATCGCTCGCCCACAGGGTCTCGAGCCAGGCCTGGCGCGGCTTCGACTCGAGGGCTTCGACGTTGGCACCGAAGTTGGGAAAGGACATGCCCATCTGCCCGGCTTCATGTCTCGCATTGGCGCGCTCGACGCCCTCCTCCCCCATCTCGGCGAAGGCCTCTCGCATCAGCGGTGATGCATCGGGATTCGCCATCAGGTGGATCCATTGGCCATCCCCGCAACGGAAAAGCGAATCACCGGCGTTCTTCGGCATGCCGCGCGCGAAACTCTGGGTGGGTCGCTCCGCCGTCGCCCAATGCATCGTCATCGGGATCAGCGCGCCCTGCAGCAGGCTCGTGTGTGCGGGCCCGCCGACGCCGTCCCGCTGGCGCGCGATCAGGCGCGCGACGATCCCCGCCGCAGCGAGATGCCAGGCTCCGATCGAACACAGGGGAATGCGAAGAAAGGTGGGGCCTTCGCGGGAGACCGCCTGCTGCTCGTCCAGGATTCCCGCACGCGCAAGCACGAGCGTATCCTTCGCGGGTCGATCTGCGTCGGGATGCGAGACCGGAAACGCGGGAACGCTGCAGACGATGAGCTGCGGATGGCGCGCGCCGAGCGTCGCATCGTCGAGCCCCTTCTCCGCAGCTGCTTTCGGGCCCTTGTCGTGAATCAGAACGTCCGCGCTCCGAAGCAATTTTTCGAGGCTGGCGCGCCCTTCTTCGGTCTCGAGATTCAGCACCAGGCTGCGTTTGCTGCGATTCCAGACGGCAAAGCCCGACTTCGCACGGGTGGGATCCCCCCCCGGTCCTTCGACCTTGATCACGTCGGCACCCGACTCCGCCAACATCATGGCCGCAACTGGTCCCGCCATTCCCTGGGCGAGCTCGATGATCCGAATGCCGTCGAGGATCTGGTCGCTCATTCTCAAAACCTTCCGCCGTGGTCCGAACCCAGACTCGTGCGTCGTCCTGCAGACGTCAAGTTGGATCCCTCCCCGCAAGGCCCTGCTTCATGCTCAATCAGCCCGCCCTCGCGCGTCGAGCTCGGCCCGTACGGCCGCATGTTCGGCCTCGTTCAATCTGAAGCGGGAGAGCAGATAGGCGCCTGCGGCGTAGGCCGCAGCGGGGAGCGCACCGTAGAGCAGCAGGATCGTCCACTTCGTGGCCTCTGTCTGTTCGACATTCGGTTCGAATCCGACCGTCTGCAAGGCGAAGCCCACAAAGATTCCACACAGACCGCCCGCGCTCTTATAAACGAAGGTCCACGCCGCGAGGTAGGACCCCTCCCTTCGTTCGCCTGATTGGAGTTCGTCCCAGTCGATGACGTCGCCCTTGATCGAGGGACCAACGACCTGCGCAACACCCGCGGTGGTTCCCTGGACGATCGAAATCGCACACCAAAACACGATCGTGCCCTCGCCCAAAAAGGAATGGAGCAGGTACGCGATCGAGGCGACGATCGTGGAATAGAACCAAAGACGCCTCTTCCCGAGCCGCTTCGAAACCCGAATCCAGAGTGGAGCCACAATGAAAGACGGGACGATATGAAGCATCAGCACAATCAGGTAGAAAGTCGCAGGTGCCTTGACGACATATTCCGTCACGTAGAGCGAGAGGATTCCGGAGGTCGCCAGACCAAAGGACTCGATTCCGTACATCGTCAGGAGCAGGCGAGCGTGCGGATTGCGAAAGATATCCCAGAAGGCCTGAGTCAGATTCTCGCCACCGCGGCCCTGATAGTCGGCGCGTTCTCTCAAACGACTGATTCCGATCGCGGTCAGACAAGCGGCCAGGATCGAGAGCGCCACGGCGAGCATCGGCGCGACCGACCGCGGGTCTTCCGCCCGTACCAGCGTAAAAAACGCTCCGAGACCCACGAGGAGTCCAGCGCCATTCATCAGCTGACGCAGACCGAAGATCCGCGTGCGCTCGTGGTGCTCATTCGTCATCTCGACGCCGAGCGCGTAATGCGGAACGCTGAACATCGTCTGGGCGGTCGAGAAGAGAACCAGCCCGACGCCGATCCAGAGTGGGATCGCGGGCCCGACCAGGAACTCCGGAGGCGCCCAGAGCATCATGAAAGCGAGGCTCGTGGCGGGAATCGAGGCGAAGATCCAGGAGCGCCGTCGGCCCAATCGGGAGTGGGTGCGATCGGACATCCGCCCGATCAGCGGATCGGAAACGGCATCCCAGATCCGACCCGCCCCGTAGATCAATCCCATCACACCCGGCGCGATCAGCAAAACGTCGGTCGCGTATTTGAACAGATAGAGCGCGTTGAGAAAGACCATGGCCGTCACACCGATGCTCGCAATGCTGAACGAGACGATCGGAGCGAGCCGAAGCCCATGCTCGGGCGGCTTGCCAGTCGGATGGTGGGTCGGGGAGGGATTCGGCAAGGAACTCGTCGTCAATCAATCACACACGTCATGAATAGATAGGACCCCATCTGATGGGTTCAGACAAGGAACAATCTTCGCAAATCTAGGACGGAGGCGGGCTTGCACGCCCCATGCAAGCGCCCTCACCGTGCCCCCCTGACGAAGCGAATCGGCAACCGCTCGAAGCCCTGAATGAACTCGGTCACATGGCGCCTCGAATCCGAGAGTTCGACTTCGTATTCCGGTATGCGGCGAAGCAGCTCTTCCAGGAGTAGCGCCCCCTCCAGTTCTGCAAAATTCGCTCCGAGACACCGATGGATGCCATGACCAAAGGTGAGAATCCGTGGCGAGACCCTGTGGATATCGAACTGCTCCGGATCCTCGAACTCGCGCTCGTCTCGATTCGCAGAAGCGTACATGAACATCACCGACTGCCCAGGCGAGAGCGCCTGCCCGCGGATCTTGAAGGGCTGCGTAACGCTCCGCATGAGAAATTGCGTAGGCATGCCGTAGCGCAGGCATTCGCGAAGGGCGCGCGGGATCTTCGTCGGATCGGCGACCAGCTCGGCCCGCTGATCCGGATGTTGGGCGAGAAAGAGCACGGCATTTGCGAAAGCCTTTGGAAAGGTCTCGGTCGACCCGATCAGCATCAGGGCCAGATGATCCCCGAGTTCCTGCTCGGAAATCAGTCCCTCCGCCGCTGCCCGCACGAAGACCTCGATCACATTCTCGGGCCCGCCCGCGAGCGCGCGGTGCGGATCGCAGAGGCCAGCCAGGTAGCTTCGCATCTCCGCGAAGGCCTTGATGCCGACCTCGCTCATCCCCTCCACGCCCTCCTGGCGCGACATGAATCGCCTGACGAGATCCACGATATATCCGGCGTCCTCCTCCGGGAATCCGACCGCCAGGCACCCCATCCGCACAGCCACGATCTGAGCCAGATCGTCCACGACATCGCCCTCGCCTCGATCGATGAAAGAATCGATGCATTCTGTCACGAAGGTCCGAATCTCCTCCTTCAGGCTCTGCACCCTCTGTGGCATGAAATAGGGGGCGACCAGCCGCCGCAGCACCGTATGCGTGGGTGGGTCCATATGGGTCAGGTTCGGATAAGCAGCAATCGCCTTCGTGAGCAGAAACGGGGAGGAGGTTCCCCGGGTCGCCGTCAGGTGCTCCGCATCCGACGATGCCCGCCAGATATCCTCGAAGCGAAAGAGGGCCCACGAATCCCATCGTTCTATATAGTGGACGGGAGATTCTTCGCGTAGACGACGGTAGATCGGAAAGGGATCCCGAAGCACCTCGTCACTGAAGGGATCGTAGTCGATCATCGCTCGCTCCATCGATCGTGCGTCGTCGCCCGGAGGACTCCTGCGAACGCCGTCTTCGCAGTATAGTTGGGGCTTCGCGCGGCCGGCACCACCCCTTTTCCTGAAGAAGAGGCCGAGCGGAAAGCCCCCTCGAATCGGGTCTCATGCGGACCCGATCGCGATGGAGAAACGCATGCAACGAATCGTCTTCACAGGGGCCAACCTGCTCGACGGTCGCCACGCGATGCGACCCGGTGCGTGTGTCGTCGTCGAGCGCGAACGGATCACGGCGGTCGAGAGAGCTCCGATCGAATCGCTGCCCGGTGATCGCACGATCGATCTCGCGGGCAAGACGTTGATGCCTGGGCTGGTCTCCTGTCATTTCCACTCCACTTATCGCGATATCAGTGTCATGCCCTCGCCGCTCGGCCTCGAAAAGCCGCCAGGCTATCTGACGCTGGCTGCCGCGGCGAACCTTCGTACGGCCCTTCTCTGTGGCTTCACCGGTGTCGTCAGCGCGGGCGGCATCGGAGACGCCATCGATCCACAATGCAAGCTCGCGATCGAGGACGGCCTGGTCGAAGGCCCACGCCTGGTCGCTGGAGGCCGGGGACTGGATGTGCCTAGCGGCTATAGCGACGCCGAGTCCTGGTGGTGGGAGCTCTCCAACCACGGCGGCCATCACATCTGCAGCGGGCCGGAGTCTTTCCGCGAGGCCGTTCGGGAGGAAATCAGACAGGGCGTCGAGATCATCAAGATCTTTCCCGGCGGTGGCCACGCGACCGAAAGGCCCCATACCGGCGTTTCTCTCACGAAGGCGGAACTCGAGGCGATCTGCGAGGCAGCACATTCCCGTGGCGCTCGGGTTCGGGCACACGCCCCGGCCAAGGATTCGATCCTCGCCTGCATCCGTGCAGGTGTCGACATCATCGACCACGCCGACGACCTCGATGAAGAGTGCATCGAGCTGATGCTGCGCGCGGACACGACGCTGGTCCCCAGCATGTTCTTTACCCACCAGCTCCTGAAGCAGAGCGAGGGTTTTGGAGCTGGGGTGCCGGCACAGATGGCGCCCCTCGCGGCCGGCTTCAAGCAGATCCAGAAGATGCTCCCGGTCGCGAATCAGGCCGGAGTTCGCATCGTGAGCGGTGACGATTTCGGGCTCGATTTCCTTTCTCACGGACGTTATGCCGAAGAGCTCGCGTTCTATGTCGATGTCGTCGGCATCGATTCTCTCGACGTGATTCGCTGGGCGACGAGCAATGGTGCCGTACCGATGGGACTGCCAGAGGATCTGGGTGGCATCGGTGTCGGAAAGCTAGCCGACCTGATCGTCGTCGATGGCGATCCAATCACCCAGATGGGCGTACTCCAGGATCGCAGCCGGCTGAACGCGATCATCAAGGGCGGAGTATTCTGCAAGGACGAGCTCTAGCATGACCCAATCAGCGAAAGACCTAGAGCGGGATCTCGCTCGAGTTGAATAGCGACCACCGGAGAAAAGATGAGCGATTACGACCTTCAAGAACGCCTGGCTGGAGCAAGAGCCGTGGGAACCACCGACGAGAGCCGCGACCATCTGCCGAAGGAGTCTCTGGCGACGGAGCCCAGACCCCTCAGCCGCGTGATCACCTGGCACGACGAAGCGGATGTGGTGATCGTCGGATACGGGGGCGCGGGCGTCTGTGCCGCGCTCGAAGCCGCACTCGCGGGCGCCGACGTATTGGCGCTCGAGCGCGCAGGCGGCGGCGGCGGGACGACGGCGATGTCGACCGCGCATATCTATATGGGCGGCGGGACCCGCGTCCAGAAGGCGGTCGGCCTCGAGGATACGACCGAGGACATGTTTCGTTTCATCATGGCCTCGGCGGATGACCCCGACGAGGAAAAGGTGCGGCTCTTCTGTGACGGAAGCGTCGGCCATTTTGACTGGCTGGTCGAGCAGGGCGTTCCCTTCAAGGACTCGATCTATCCGGACCGCACCCCCGAACAACCCAACGACGATTGTCTCATCTGGTCGGGAAACGAGAAGGCGCACCCCTTCCGGGAGCTCGCGAGACCCTCCGCACGCGGCCACAAGGTCCAAAACCAGGCCGAGGGCGGTCCCATCCTCTTTCGCATTCTCTCGGAAAACGCCGAGCGGGCCGGCGTGCGCGTTCAATGCGATACGCGCGTCCTGAATCTGATCGTGCGGGGTGAGGACGGACGAATCTGCGGCGTCGTCGTGCGACAGGACCAGGAGGAACGTTTTATCCGCGCGCGCCGCGGCGTGATCCTGTGTGCGGGCGGATTCGTGATGAACCGCGAGATGCTGCGTAATCATGTCCCCAGCGTGCTTGAGGAAAATGTCTCACCCGTCGGCAATATGTACGACGATGGAGCGGGGATCCGCATGGGCCTCTCCGCCCGGGGAACGGCCATTCACATGGACGAGTATTTCGTCACCGTCGTCTGGTATCCACCCTCGAGCCTGACCAAGGGGATCCTGGTCAACGAATACGGCCAGCGCTTCATCAACGAGGACTCCTATCACGGCCGCTGCGCGGAGCATGCAAAACGCCAGGGACGGGCCTATCTGATCGCGGACAACGAGATCTTCGGCTACCCGGAGAGTGGACTCGAACTCCTCGCGACCGAGAACTCGATCGAGGATCTCGAGTCGGCTCTGAAACTCCCGCCACAGACGCTCCAGAATTCCGTCGCGGTCTACAATGAGAACGCCATGAGGGGCGAGGACCCCGTCTTTCGAAAACACGCGGACTGGATCAAGCCGCTCAATGCGCCGCCCTATGCAGCGATCGAATGTAGCTATGGAATCGCACCCTACCTGACCTTCACGTTAGGGGGGCTCAAGACACGCGCGAGTGGCGAGGTCGTTACCGAGGACGGGCAGGACGTGCCGGGACTCTTCGCGGCCGGCCGAAACGCCTGCGGTATTCCGCGCTCCTCCTGGGGCTATTGCAGCGGGACATCCGTCGCGGATGCGACCTTCTTCGGGCGCATCACCGGTCGTAAGGCCGCAGCCAATGAGTCCTGGGAATAGGATCATTCCGGCCTGACCGGCGAGCGCATCCAAATGCTGACGGTGCGCTTTCCGTGTCAGCAAGACGACCTCATGCTGACCGACCCCATGGAATCGGCCGCGGGCGGACGCTATTCATGGGAAAGCACCGGGCCCTGCCATCCTCGCCGCCGAAGGTCGGCGCCTCCGAGCCCCGTCAGGAGAACATCCCCGCCGACGTCAGGAGACCGCAATCCTCATGGGCGACCGCGCTCGCACTACGCGCTTGAGGAGCCTCATCGACCACGGCCAGCTCCCCAAACGAGTCGCCGGGCTCGAGGATGGTGGGCGCCTCCTCGTAGAACGCTGCCAGCTGCTCGAGCTCGAGTCCCCGAAAGAGCCACGAATTCGCGAGATCGTCGTTCTCGTCCATCGATCTCCAACTCTCGGATCGCAGAGCGAGTCGCGGATGCCTATGCGGCCGGTCCCGGCCAACGAAAGGGCCACACGATTCCCACATAGCACTCCAAAGGGAGAGCCTGCCGCCAGGCGAAGGATCGGAATCCCCGGGGTTCGATCGCCGCCGCCCGAGTGCGAGGAGGGCGTCGCGCCTCACGCTAGGGCGGAGGACCCGCCGCGACCGCGCACGCTGCAAAGCGCCGCAAATCCCAACACATTGAGAAACGCAAAAATCTGAAAGGCCAGCTCGTAGCTCCCTTGCAGATCGAAGAGATATCCCGCGAAGATCGGGCCCAGAACTCCGCCGGGAAGCAGGGCGAGCATCAGGGCGCCGTAGATCTGCGCCATCGAACGTGTGCCAAAACGCTCGGCGACGACGAGTGGATAGACGACATTTTGAGCCGCAGTCGCAACACCGTGAATCACGACAAAAAGGGGTAGCGCGCCCGTGAAAGGAATCCCGAGAAGCAAAAACGAGGCCAGGGCGACCAGCGCGAAGTTCACCAGAAGCGCGATCTTGGCTGGCCAGCGATCCGCAAAGAGCCCGATGCCGACCTTCGAGGTCACACCGAGAAAGACCGTGACGCCAAAACTGGCGGAGGCCCGCGCGATGGAGATGCCTTGATCCGTGAGAAAGAGCACGAGGTTCGAGGTGAGGCCGATGTAGTAGAAGTAGAAGAAGAAGAGCGCGATGCCGAGGACCCAGAAGTCACGACTTCGAATCGCGTCCGAGAATGCGACTTCCTCGACGGAATCGACTCGAACCATTTCACGCGAATCCGTCGATTCCAGTCCGCTTGGGACAAAACCCACTGGGGGGTCTCGGATCAACCACAGGGAAATCGGAAGCAATAGGCCCAGCGCGCCGAGACCGACTCCGAGATAGGCGCTTCTCCACCCGTACTCCAGCAGCCACCAGGCCCCGAGGATCGAGACGATCAGGCCTCCTAAATTCGAGCCACTGTAGACGAGGCCGAGGGCCAGACCGCGTGAGCGATGGACCCATTTTGAGATCACGGTGCCCACCGCGATATCCCCCACCCCGGCAACAACGACTCCGAGGCAGACGCTAAGTGCAAAGACATGCCATAAGGCGTCGATCCTCGAAGTCAACGCATAGACACTGCCCAAGAGAAAGAGGCTGACGGCGACGACCGGCCGCGCCCCGAAGCGGTGCGTCAACATCCCGATGATGGGGCTCGCCAGGGCGGCCACGAAAGTGCGCGGGCTGCCGGCGGCCATGAAATCACCCCGAGACCAGCCGAATTCCGCCAGCACCGCGGGCGTGAGGGTCTGGCTGAGATACATGCAGCCCAGCCCGAGTTGAGCCGTCATGCTGCCCAGCACCACCTTGAGAGCCGGGCCGCGAAGCTCGCAGGGTGTCCCCATTCGAAGCTGTCCCCCAACCGCGCCTTCTTCGACGCCGAAACACCAGCTTAGACCGTCGACGGCGTCGCGCTCGACTGAAAGCGAGAAAAATCCGCCGCTTCCGAAACGCCGCTGGTCTCCGTTCCACCCGAAGACCATCCGCACGGAACGGCTTCCTACTCTCCGTCCACATGCTCCGTGGTCGAGCCGGCAGAACGACGAAAGAGAGGGGCCGGCGGGCTTCGAGACGGCACCAGCGCGGTATCCTAGACGTCCGACGAAGAGGGGGGCAAAGCGTGTCCGCAACGCGCCTGGGTGTGGGACTTCCGAGCATGATTCCCGGGGCCGATCCCACGCTCATCGCGCGCTGGGCCGAACGGGCTGACGCCGGCCCCTTCGAGTGCCTTGCCACCGGCGAGTTGTTGACGAGCCAGGCCTACGATCCCTTCGTCGCGCTCTCCGTCGCGGCGGCCATGACCCAGCGCGTGCGGTTATTGACCAACATACTCGTACTGCCTCTGCATCACGCTGGCATCGTGGCCAAGCAAGCGGCCAGCCTGGATGCGGTCTCCGGCGGACGGCTCTGGCTCGGTCTCGGTGTCGGCGCGCGCAAGCCGGCGCTCTCCCACGCGGCTGGCCAGGCGCCGCCCGACGCCGATCTTCCGGACTTCACGGCGGCCCCAGCGCACGCCGCCGGGCGCTACGAGCGATTCGGCGAACAGATCGCTTTCATGCAACAGATCTGGCGAGGTGATCCCGTGACGGAATCGGGGCTCCGCGTGGGACCGCCACCCGCAAGGGCTGGGGGACCCGAGCTCCTCTTCGGGGGCTATGCGCCGCGCTTGATTTCCAACGCCGTTTCATGGGCGGAGGGCCTCACCGCTTTTGGGCTCGCGCCCGATCTCGAACGGATGACCCGGGACTTCGAACTCTTCCGAAACGCCTGGAAAAGAGCCGACCGCAAGGGCAAGCCCCGTCTGCTCGCCACATTCTTCTTCGCACTCGGTCCAGCCGCCGAATCCGGCACGCGCGACTATCTGCGGCGTCATTACGACCACTTGAACGCCAAACAGAGCGCACATTTCGCAGCCTCGATTTCGACCACGCACCCGAGCAGGCTCCGAGAGGTTTTTGGAAGACTGGCGGACGCGGGCGCCACAGACGTGATTCCCGTGCCCATGATTGCAGACCTGGAACAGCTTGATCGTCTGGCCGACGTGCTGGGCCCGATGTCGGACGCGCTCTAGCACCGGATCCGAATCTCCCGAGGTCTCCAGATCTCGGGGGGGGGCACCGGGGGGCGCGAAAAGAGCTTTTGGGCCCGCGACCGCATTTTGGGAATACACGGGATAAACTCTCCGCTGCGGCACGGGGAGTCTCCAGCGACGAACTGGGTGCCGAGGATTGTCCAACGAAACAAGAGCACGCGATGAACGTAAAGGTCTACGCCTCCGGCTTCTGTAGCTTCGAGCATATCGACGACGATGGATTCATGAGCTTGCCCGAAGGCGCCAGCCTGAATGATGTCCTCAAGAAGCTGGGCATCCCCTACCCGCTCAGGAGGATTCTCTTCGCCGCCGTGAACTACGAACACGTGAAGCTGAATACCCGGCTGAAGGACGGGGATGTCGTCAGTCTCCTCTCGGCACGAGCTGGCGGGTAGGTTCGGAAAACAAGTTTTTCGCCGGTAAATCTGGCAAGCCGAGTGAACCGGATTTCAAATAGGGAGCACAGATGAACGGTTATCAGGGCAAGATCTTGAAGGTTGATCTCACGACAGGTGAAATCTCCGAGGAGACCATCTCGGATCTGGTCTACCAGAATGTACTGACCGGAGTCGGCCTCGGGGCCTATTACCTCTACAACAACATCCCAGCCGACGCCGATCCGCTCGGACCGGAGAATATCCTGGGCTTCACCAGTGGCCTCTTGACCGATACCGGAGGCCTCGTGACCGGTCGCTGGATGGCCGTCTGTAAATCGCCGCTCACGGGCGGTTGGGGCGACGCCAATTGCGGGGGCAATTTCGCGCCCGCGATCAAGCGATGTGGTTACGATGCCGTCTTCTTCAAGGGAATCTCGCCCACACCTGTTTTCCTCTATGTCGACGAAGAGGGCGCAGAATTGCGAGACGCCTCCCATCTCTGGGGCAAGGACGCCATCGAAACCGAGAGCCTCCTCGAAGAGGAGTGCAGGACTAGGTTGGCACCCAAGGTCGTTGCGATCGGCCCGGCCGGAGAAAATCTTTCCCTGATCTCGGGGATCGTGAACGACGGCGGCAGGATCGCCGCGCGCTCGGGCGTGGGCGCTGTCATGGGTTCGAAGCGTCTCAAGGCCGTCGTCATGACCGGCAAGGCGCGAACGCAGATCCACGATCCAGCGGCGCTCAAGGTCTACAACAAGGAGGTAGGCGCCAAGTTCAAGGCGGCAACCTGGCCCAGCTTCTTCAAGGGCTATTTCTTCCCGATCATGAGCATGCTGCTCAAGAGGGTCAAGACGGTCTCTGCGACAGATGGAATGATGGCCGTCATGATGAACAAGGCCTATGGCACGCCCGCCAACAACACGATGGGCTTGCCCAACGGAGATTCACCGGTCAAGAATTGGGGGGGATCGGTCAAGGATTTCCGAATGAAGCAATACAAGAAGTTGAACCCCGATCGCATCATGGAGCGAAAGCTGAAGAGCTACTCCTGCTATTCCTGCACGATCGGCTGCGGAGATATCTGCGACATCAGCGATCTCGGCGACGGAAAGATCGCCCACACCCACAAGCCCGAATACGAGAGCTGCGGGGCCCTCGGCGCACTGCTGCTCGTCGATGATCTCGAAGCGATCTTCCTGATTGCGGAGAACCTCAACCGTGCCGGAATGGACAGCATCTCAGCGGGTACGACGGTCGCCTTCGCGATCGAGTGCTTCGAGAACGGCATCCTCAGCGAAGACGATACCGGAGGTCTACAGCTGAAATGGGGCGATGCAGAAGCCGCTTCGCGATTGGTAGAGATGATGATCCACCGGGAGGGGATCGGTGATCTACTCGCCGACGGCGTCCGAGTCGGCGCCCAGAAAATCGGGAAGGGTTCCGAGAAATTCGCGGTTCATGTCGGGGGGCAAGAGCCCGGGATGCACGATCCGAAGCTGGATCCGATGCTCGGCGTTCACTACAGCGCGGACCCGACACCCGGCCGACATACGATCGGGGCCGGCATGTATTACAACATGATGGGCCTCTGGGAAGAGGTCTCCTGGGCCCCCAAGGTCACAAAATATCCCAAATCCGAGGAATATATTCCCTCGGACAACGAGGCCGCGAAGAGCGTCGCTATCGCCTGCTACAAGCAACTCAACGACGCGGCGGGAGGCTGTTTCTTCGCCTTGATCGCGGGGCTGAACCACTGGAACCTGTTCAAGATGCTCAACCACACCACTGGATGGGATCTCTCCGCCGATGAGTACATGGCCATCGGCCTGAGGATCCAGACTCTGCGGCAGTTATTCAGCGTGAAGCACGGCGTCCAGCCCAAAGACGCCATCATGACCGGGCGAGTGGTCGGAAATCCACCGCTGCGGACAGGGAATCTGAAGGGGATCACCCTGCCCATGGATGAAATGGTCTCCCTGCACTGGAAGCATTTCGGATGGAATGAGGAGACTGGTTTCCCCGAACAGGAGATCACGACCGAACTCAAGGAACGAGGACTGATTCACTAGCCGAAGCGCGGTCCGGCCACGTCGGCCGCCACTGCTCAGAAGCCTCGCTGAGCGCCATGGTCGAATCGGCGTTCAATCCAGGTGATAGACCTTGACGGCGTTGTCCCGCATCACCTTGCGAATCGTGTCCTCCGGTACGCCTTCGAGCGCCTTTTCTGCGTAGTCGCGCGGATGCTGGGCGATCGACTTGGGCCCTGGTGCCATGGCCGTCGGGTGCGGAAAGTCGGTCTCCCAGAGGATATTGTCCGGGTATTTCTCGAGCGCGCCGCGCAGACCGTCGGTCTCGAACCAAAAACAACCGTAGATCTGCCGTCTGAAATACTCGCTGGGCAGGAGATCGTATTCGGGGTGCTCACTCGTGACGCCGTTGTTCTGCCATTGCCAATCGAAACCCTCGAGAGCAAACATCAGCCAGCTCACGCCACTCTCCACCGACACGAAGTTGAGCTTTGGAAAGCGGTGACAGACACCGGAGTAGATGATATCCGCGATACATTTGGCGTTATCCATGAAGAGCTGCGTACACATGCGCGCCAGGGCCGTTCGAACACCAAGCCCTTCGCCTCCGCCTAGCAGGTCGCCGACAGCGCCCGCTCCGATATGGAAGTTGATGGGCAGCTCCGCGTCCTGGGCGGCAGCCCAGATCGGATCCCAATGGGCATCGGTGATGGGGGGTTCCCCGAAGTCCGCGGGCTCACCACCAAAGATCACGCCCTTATGCCCCTTCTCGGCGCAGCGTTCGATTTCCTTCACCGCGGCGTCGACATCCCAGAAGGGTGTCGCCATCAACGGGATCAGCCGCTTCGAGTCGGCACTAGACCAATCGATCAGGAAATCGTTGTAGGCTCTCACACACTCGAGCATCAACTCGGGCTCCTTGAGCCGCAGGAAAGTGGCGGAGCCAAAGCCTCCGACATTCGGATAGAGCACCTGCGCGTAGATGCCCTCCTTGTCCATGTAGGCAAGGCGTTCGCCCGCGTCGTGGGACGCCGGGATCGCGTCGGCCAGCGTGTCCGGAAAATCGGGAAGCATCCCTTCGAACTCTGCCATCGCGGAGACGGCCGCAGGCATGAAGAGTTCATCTCCGATGGCCCAGAAATCCTTCGGGCCCCCGTTGGGATCGCGAATCACATGCGGAACGAGATCTCCCCATTTCGAGGAGACGCGCTCGGTCCAGACATCGGGGGGCTCGGTCACGTGGGTGTCGGTGTCGATGACCTGATAACGATCGAAGATTCCAGCCATGGGGGCTTCCTTTCTGATGAAATCGTTCGAACGGGACGCCCGAACACCGTCGCTGCCTGCGAGAATAACCACGTCGAGGCGCCAGCGCCGCAAGATCATGAGCGAAGAGCACGCGGGCCGCTTGACCGACCGCCGCTCTTCGGCTGACAATCTAAAAACCCGAATGCCCCGACGGGTTACGCAGATCCATCACGCCTGGATCGATTGCGGAGACAGGGATCCGCACGAACCGAGGCAAAGCGTCTCATTCGGGGCCCTCGAACGGAAACAGGCCAATCGCGCGGCCCTGCACCGCACCGATTCTCCGAGAGGCCCGCGAGCAGATATGGAATATCATCCGCGGTGGCGCGCAGACTCGCCGGGCAACCGCTCCTGGGGAAAGCGCGGGCTCTCCTTTGAACGAAGGAAGACGATCATGATCAGCGAAAAGATCGAAGCGGCCATCAACGCCGAGAGCTACTCGTCGTATCTCTAGCTCTCGATGAAGGCCCATTTCAGGGCCCAGAACCTCAACGATTTTGCGAACTGGATGCGCGCCCAAATCCAAGAAGAACTCAGCCATGTCGCCAAGACGCTCGAATTCGTCAACGGCCGAAGCGGCCGCGTCCTACTTCAAGGCCCTCCGGGGTCCGCCGGTCGAATGGGAATCCTCGCATGCGGTTCCCGAGGCGTCCCTGGCCCACGAGCAACAAATCAGCGAGCGCATCAACACCCTCGTGGAGCTCGCCACGCAAGAGAAGGACCACGCCACTGTCACCTTTACTACAGTGGTTCGTCACCGAGCAGGTCGAGGAGAAAGCGGCCGTCTCGGATATCGTCCAGCGATTGAAGAGGGTCGCCGACGCTCCGGGAGGTCTCTTCCTGCTCGATTGCGAAGTTGGCACCCGCACCTTCCGCGATTCGGAATAGGATTGCGCCGCACGCCCGACTGATCTCGAAGGTTCGAGATCGCTGCATTCACAATCGCTTCGGCGAAAAAAGCCAATCAGCTCGCTCAGCGGTCGACATCAGGTTCGGAGCGAGCACATCACGAGCATGGTGCTCGAGTCCAAAAGGGGAAATAATGAATTTTCGAACACCGATCTGTGACTTGTTCGGGATCGAAATTCCGATCTTTCTCGCCGGCATGGGCGGCGTCGCCATGTCGGAGGTGTGCGCAGCCGTTTCCGAAGCGGGCGGATTCGGCGTTTTGGGGGCCGCCGGGCTCAAGCCCGAGCTGCTCCGAGAGGAGATGCGCGCCGTGCGCGAACTCACGGACAAACCCTTCGGCGTAGATCTGCTCGCGGCTCTGCCCGACGAAGTACACGCCGCCGTCCCCATCATCGAAACGGAAGGCGCCGCGGCCCTGATCACGGGTCTTGGCGTGGCGAAACCGGTGATCGGGCGCTGTCACGATGCTGGCCTCAAGGTGATGGCGATCGGTGGCAAGGTCGATCACTCCATTGCAGCGCAGGCCGCCGGCTGCGATGCCGTCGTCGCGCAGGGCACCGAAGCGGGCGGGCATACGGGACTCGTCGCAGGCATGGCCGTCATCCCACAGACCGTCGATGCCCTTGATATCCCCGTGTTGGCCGCGGGCTCGATCGTCGATGGCCGGAGCTTTGCGGCAGCGCTATGCCTCGGCGCGCAGGGTATCTGGGTCGGCACGCGCTTCATCGCTTCACATGAAGCGCGTGCAGCAAAATATTTCAAGGAGAGCATCGTCCGCTCTGAGAGCGCCGACACAACGATCACGCGATGCTATTCAGGCAAGCCCATGCGCGTCCTTCGCAATGACTACGTCGACGACTGGGCACGCCGAACGGAGGAACTCCTCCCCTTTCCCGACCAGCTCCTACACAGCATGAACGAGGACGTGATGATGTTCAACGAAGAGGAGCGAATGAGGCCCGGGCGAACCGCCATGCCGGCCGGTCAGGGAGTCGGCAGCATCGACGACATCCTGTCGGTTGCAGAGATCATCGAGAATTTCATTTCTGAAGCGCAACAGACACTGGACACTCTCACGAACGAATAGTCTCGCGCGCCGAACCTCCGGACCCGCCCCTACAGCGCGTCTAGTGCACGCCCAACGATTACTGCAAGTCCAATCCGAAGAACTTGATCGCGTTATCACGAACGATCAATCGGGTCTCGTCCGCCGGGACATCCTTGAAGCGCTTGGCCACCAACTCCTGTGAGTTCGGGAAGGTCGTATCGCTATGGGGATAGTCGACTTCGAACATGATATTTTCGACCCCAATATGATGTCGGGTCGTGAGTCCGACCGCATCATCGAGAAAATTCGCGAAGACCTGACGCTTGAAATAGAAGCTCGGCGGCTCCTTGAGCTTGGTTTTCGTCCAATGACGGTGCTTCATGTACACCTCGTCCGCGCGCTGCACCAGGTACCCGAGCCAGCCGACTCCGCCCTCGACCGACAGGAAGCGCAGCTTCGGATGACGAACGAGCACACCACTCCAGAGCAGCGTCGCAACGCTGATGAAGTTGCTGCTCGGAGCAACGGTCACGAAGACTTCCGCAGGAGTCCCCGCTGCGACGGCCAGGGGCATCGGAGAATCACGCATCGATCCCGAAGCGATATGCATGCTCACCGGGATCCCCGCCTCTTCGACCGCGTCCCAGAGCGGGTCCCAATGCTCGTCTCCGATATTCGGCAGACCGAGACTCTCCGGCGCATTGGGAAACGAGAGGGCCTTGTGGCCTAGGCCGAGGCCGCGCTGAAGCTCCTTGATGGCGAGGTCCAGGTCCCAGATAGGCAGGATCATCTGCCCGATGAAACGATTCGGATCCGCCGCACACCAGGTATCCGACAACCAATCGTTGTAGGTCTCCAGACAACGAAGGGCGAGGGATTTGTCCTCGGCCTCGCTGAAGAGCGTCCCCGCCATCCCCGGCACGCTCGGAAAGAGCGCCGAGACCTCGATCCCGTCACGATCCATATCCAACAGGCGTTCTTTGGGGTCGTAGCAGCCCTTGCGCATTCCCGAGAAGCGAACCGGATCAGTCGTATATTCCTCGAAGGAACGACCGGCCATCACGGAGAGCCCGATATTCGGTGACTGCTTTTCCTCGAAACTCCAATAATCCATATCGTTGTTGACGATCACATGAGGTGCGCGATCTTGGAACTTCTTTTCCAAGCGCCCTTCCCATACGTCGGGCGGCTCGATGATGTGGTCGTCAGTCGAAATGAGGCGGTAATCGATTGCTGTACTCATTATTTCCTCCTGATGTGTCATGCGCGAACCCGTGAACTCCACGAACACGGCACAGAGACCTGCCCGATAGAGCTAGAACCGCCCACCTCGACTCGAGAATGGGTCAAAAGCGGAGCGCCCCCGATCATAACATTCTGACGCGAATTGCGAATAGCGACCCATGACCGAATCTCCTCTCGGGGGTAGAGTCGACCTTCGGTGCGGAGCCCGCACCTCGCGCCGGAAGAGAAGAGGAATCCACGATGAAGCAGATCAAAGGACGCGTCGCCGTCGTGACCGGTGCCGCGAGCGGCATCGGCCGCGGGATGGCAGAGGCCTTCGCCGCCGCGGGTATGAAGGTCGTCCTCTCGGACGTTCGCGAAGAGGCCCTCATGGAGACCGTAGCCGCGGTGGCGAAGCTCGGCGAGGTTCGGGGCATAGCCGCCGACGTCAGCCGCGCGGAGGACGTACAGAACCTCGCCGACCGAACGCTCGAGGCGTTCGGCGCTGTGCACGTACTCTGCAACAACGCCGGCGTCGCCAGTAGCAAGTCGCTGCTGTGGGAGAGCAGTCTCGAGGAGTGGCGATGGCATCTCGACGTCATGGTCATGGGCGTCGTCCACGGCATCCGCAGTTTCGTGCCGGTCATGCTCGCTCAATGCGATGAGGGCCATGTCGTGAATACGGCCTCGATGGGCGGCCTCATCACTGGGAGCGACTCACAAGCGATCTACATGACGGCCAAGCACGGCGTCGTGGCACTCTCCGAAGCGCTCCAGGATCAGCTCGCCCAACAGGGCGAGCGGGTCAGGAGTTCCGTCCTCTGTCCTGGATTCGTGGCGTCCGAGGTCTTCGATAACTTCGAGACGCTGAAACCCGATGCTGTCCGTTCGCCCACGCGGACAAAGGAGGGACAGCAGATCGTCGACCTCGAGAAGAAGCTCCTCGCCGCGGGCAAGACGGCCCGGGAAGCTGGCGAGATCGTCTTGCAGGCGATTCGCGACGAGCGCTTCTACGTGCTGACCCACCCCGACTGGGCCTATATGGTCGAGGGGCGGATGCGCGCGATCGTGGACGGGGCCGATCCGGCGAGGCCGATCCCGCCCATAGGGGAAGTCTTCGGATAGCCGCACGATCTCCGAGAAGCGGGTCGCGGGTGCAGCACGAAACGGGCTGCCGGGCCTGGGCAATCTACTCTAACATAGCCCACGGTCGGATGAACGAGGGAGGCATTGCTGATGGCAGAGAACCCGAATCTGGAGACCGGCGAGGTCAACCTCTTCGACCCCGAGATCGCCGCCTGCCCCCAGCCCGTCTATCGAAAGATGCTGGCGGGTTGTCCGGTCGCGAAGTCGGCGATCGACGGCGCGCCCATCATTTCGCGCTACGAGGACGTCACCTGGGCACTCCGTCACCCGGAGATCTTCTCTTCCGCAATGGATCTGCAGATCGCGCTCGGCACCGAACGCCCGATGATTCCGCAACAGATCGACCCGCCGGCACAGACCAAATACCGCAAGATCCTCGATCCACGCTTCTCCAAGAAACGCATGAAAGAACTGACGCCTCAGATCCGCGCCGAAGCCAACGCATTGATCGATCGTTTCATCGACGCTGGCGAGTGCGAATTCGACGAAGCCTTCGCCATTCCCCTGCCCTGCAATGCGTTTCTGCACCTGATGGGTCTGCCCTCAGAAGAACTCGACCATTTCCTGCGCATGAAAAATGGCATCATCCGGCCCCAGACCCTGACCGACGATATGAACCAGGTGCAGGCCATCCGAATCGAGACAGGCAAGAGCATCTATGCGTATTTCGAGGATCTGATCGCCGAGCGCAGGAGCGATCCGCGCGACGATCTGATGACCTACCTCATGCAGGCGGAACTCGAGGGAGAGAAGCTCTCCCACAACGAAATTCTGGATATCTGTTTTCTCTTTCTGCTGGGCGGCCTCGACACCGTGACGGCCACGCTCGGCTGCAGCATCGCCTACCTCGCCGAGAATCCCGAGCAGCGGCGACGACTCGTCGAGAACGACACATTGCTCGACGGCGCCGTCGAGGAGCTGCTGCGCTGGGAGACCCCTGTGACCGGCGTTCCCCGCCTGCTGAAACAGGATATCACCCTCGGTGGAATCGACCTGAAGGCGGGCCAGCTCGTCACGCTCTCCCTGGGCGCTTCGAATACCGATGACGAGGAATTCGGCAACGCGGCGGACGTCGACTTTGCGCGCGAGCGAAACCGACACCTCGCCTTCGGTGCTGGTGCGCACCGCTGTCTCGGCTCGCATCTCGCACGCATCGAGCTGCGCGTCGCAATCGAAGAGTGGCACAAACGGATTCCGGACTATTCCGTAAAACCCGGTGAGACCCCAACGTACAGCGCAGGCATCCGCGAGGTGCAATACCTGCCTCTCGTGTGGCCGGCGAGCTGAGGGCACGAGTCGTCTGATGAAGGTCCACCTCGACGAGAGCCTGTGTGTCGGACACGGCCGCTGTTACGAGCTCTCCGCAGCCGTCTTTTCGGAGGACGAGTGCGGGCACGCGGTGCTGCTCTGTCAAAAGATCCCCCGCGAGCACGAGGCCGCCGCGCGCAAGGCCGAACTCAATTGCCCGGAAGACGCGATCCGACTCGAAGAAGACTGAGGCCCCCCGAAGCCGTGATCACGGGAGTCGGCACCGACCCTCCGCCCAACCCGACTGCCGCCCCGACGCTGAGAAGATCACTTGAAGTAGGGAATCACGTGGCGGCCGATATTTCGAATCGTCTCCAGCTGAGCGTCCTGCGGAACCGTGCCCATCTGGCACATGAAGAGCACCTCATCGACCCCCGCCTCCTTCAAGCGACCCACGTATCCGATGGCATCCTCGACCGTTCCATAGGCGTGATTCGGGTTCAGCAGGGCCAGGGACGGGTCGCTGAAGTCGACGACCAACTCCTCGGACGCCCAGCGTGAACGGATCACGCTTTCGCCCGTCGTCTGCGTGACCATCAAGTCATCGTCGGCCCATTTGGTGTGGTCCGGCAGGGGGCCACCCGTGTACCAATGCGAGATGGCCTCCATGAAATAACGTTGACCGCGAATGCCGATCGAACGCGCCTGCTGCCCATCCTCCAACACGATCGCCGGACACAGGGCGGCCAGATGTTCGATCGGGTTGTAGCCGACCTGCTCTTCTTCCTTGCGGTTCGCCCAGGCCTTCCGGTAGACGGTGTTCTTCCTGGCCACCTCCTCGGGTCCACCAAACCCCAGGACGAGCCCCCCCATCCCACGGCTCCCCGCCCAGACCAGGGAGTCCGTTCGTGTGCAGGCCAGATACATCGGAGGATGAGGGTCCTGGTAGGGCTTTGGGTGGATCGGGCGCGACGGAATATCAATGTACTCGCCGTGGTGCTCGATCTCGTCTTGGACCATGATTTTCGGAATGAGATACATCGCTTCGTCGATCTGGGGCTGAAGCGTCTCCAGGTCGTAGCCGAAGGTCCCGGACTCCTGTTGGGTCCCGCCCTTTCCAACGCCGAAGTGGAGACGTCCCTCGCAGAGAATGTCGAGCGTCGCGATCCGCTCGGCCACCTTGACCGGGTGGTTCATCGCGGGCGGCAGGCAGACGACACCGTGGCCGACGTGGATGCGGCTGGTCCGACCCGCGATGAAAGCGAGAAAGGTCTCCGGGGCACTCATGTGCGCGTAATTGGTCAGCGCGGTGTGTTCGACCGCCCAGATCACGTCGAAACCCATTTCTTCGGCCAGCAGACATTGCTCGACGGCGTCCTGGAAGACCTTGATATCGCCTGCCCGAGAGGCATCGACCGTCTGCGCTTCATAGATCAGTGAGAACTTCATTCCGGATCCCTCCTCGATCGCTCGTATGCGGACATCCTACACTTTCCTGCTCAGATCGGGCCAGCGCAGAAATGGAGCCTCCGTACCAGGCGGCGAGTGCCGTTGGCCGAAGGAGGACGAGATCAAAAAACTTCGCAGCGGTCCTTTTTTGCGCGTATCATCATCCAGTTGCCCGACGATGCCCTCGCGAAGTCAGGAGGGATCCGGTGGTCCGAGCCCGCACCGTGCGAGGCCCCAGGAAAAGGAGAAACAAGGATGGATCGATATCTGCTCATTTCTTCCGACTGCCATGCAGGTCCATTGCCCGACCAGGCGCGCGGCTATGTCTCTCCCGCGTATCGCGATGCTTTCGACACCTGGAATGCTGACGTGGAAGGCAAAGAGCGCCGTAGGGCCGAGCACACGGGCGCCGCGATCTACGGAGACGAAGCTGTCGCCGACTTCGACATCGATGTCACGGATCAAGGCAGCCAGATGGTCGGAGCCTGGGATTCCAAGCAGCGGCTCGATGAGATGGACGGTGATGGTGTCGTCGCCGAAGTGATCTATCCGGGTGCGAGCCTCGAGACCATCACACCTTTCGACGTCGGCCTCATGACCTATCAATACGAGCAGGCCCCCGAGATCTGGTTCGAAGGCTGTCGCGCCTACAATCGCTGGCTCTCTGATTTCTGTGCCGAAGTGCCGGGCCGACGCGCCGGCGTGGGGCTCATCACGATCGATGACATCGATGCGACCGTCTCCGAGATCCGTTGGCTACGCGAGAACGGGGTAACGGGCGGGATCGTGCTTCCGGTCTCCACCAATGGTCATCCCTATTACAACCACCCGCGTTACGAACCGCTCTGGGCGATCTGCGAGGACCTCGATCTGCCGATTCATGCACATGTCGGCTGGACCCCTAACTACGGTGACTACAAGGGATCGCTCGGGATCTTCCTCTCGGAAATCACCTGGTGGGCTCGCCGGCCCCTGAATTTCCTGATCTGGTCGGGAGTCTTCGAACGCCACCCGAAGTTACGATTCGTCATGACCGAAATGGGGGCGACGTGGGTGGTCCCCGAACTCGCGGAGCTGGACAAGAAATACGAAATGCCCATGTTCCGACATATGCGCCGCGAATTGCCGCGGCCACCGAGCGAGTATTTCGCCCAGAATTGCTATATGGGCGCAGCTTTCATGGCGGGGGATGTCGTCAAGATGCGCCATCAGATCGGCGTCGACAAGCTGATGTGGGGTTCGGATTATCCTCATATCGAAGGCACCTGGCCGCATACTGCGGAGAAGCTCGCGGAGGCCTTCGCGGGGGTTGCCCAAAACGAGTGTAGAAAGATGCTCGGGGGCAATGCGGCCGAGGTCTACGGATTCGATCTCGACCAACTCTCGAAATATGCGGACCAAATGGGTCCCGCGGCCGATCGAATCGGGGCCTGATCCAACGCGGCACGCGCCCTCACCTGGACCTTCCCTCGAATATTCAAAGGAGAGATCACCATGGATCGTCATCTCGTCATTTCGTCTGATTGTCACGCGGGCCTTCTGCCAGGCGGTTATCGCGAATATCTCGACCCTCAATTCAGGGAAGCTTTCGACGTGGCCCATGCGAAAGAAATTGCGGCGACCAAGGCCGCGGAGGAACATTTCCTCATCCAGGACATCAATCGGGAGTGGCGCAAGGGGCACGAAACCGCGCTGACAGGCGCCTGGAATCATTCGGAGCGCATCAAGATGCTGGACGATGACGGTATCGCGGGCGAGGTCATTTTCCCGGAC
>PBFW01000074.1 GCA_002719955.1 Deltaproteobacteria bacterium
CCCGGAGGCTCGTAGAGGGACTGACGCTGCGTCGCTCCCCCGCGTCAAAGACGTTCTCCCGGAGCTCCACCTGCGTGGTCACCTTGTACTTCCGAGGGACAACGATGGCGAAGCAAACACCCAGCGTCAGGATGAACCCGAACGGGAGGAGGGCTTGCCAGCGGCGCTTCTTGAGGACCTGCAGGAACTCCTGCAGCTGTCCGGGCGCTTCAATTTGAATAATGGCCATAAGAGACGCCTAGAACACTCCGCCCTGGTTTCCATTCCTGTTCCGGAATCCTCTACCGCCCGCGAGGAACATGGCGTTCCCGAGGCCGGAGACGACCTGCTTGATCGGGAAGACGAGGTTCTCAAGGAAGTACCCGAACTGAGCCACGATGGTCGGGGGCACGTAGATGATGTCCAACTCCTGCACCTTCACGTTGAAGGTTGAGTCCCCAGACATCATGTCTTCGACGTCGACATAAATGATCAAGGGGTCCTTGGGGTCAGGGCGGATGAGCCTCACCCTGCCCAGGTTTGCGCTAGAGAGGAGCGGCGAAGCTCCCCTGACGGCCTCGAAGACGGTCAGGTCCCCCTCGAAGGGCTGCTCTCCTTCAGACTGGACCTCGCCAAAGATGAAGTACTTCTTACCTGTGGTCGAGATGCTGACCATGGGGTCGAGGTCCACAAAGATGGGCGAGTACTTCTCTCTCAAGAGGGCCTCGATCTCCGTGCGGGTGAGACCCGCGACGTGAACGGCGCCGAGCTGCGGGAGCTGGACGGTCCCGTCGATGCCCACCTTCTTGGTGAGCTCTTCTAGCTCGATGTTGTAAGGGTCACTGACGGTGATCCTGTCTCCGATAGTGATGTAGTTCTCTTCCTCTGCGTTGCCGGTGTACCTCTTGCCGAAGCCGTCAGTGTTGAGGTACTGCAACAACCGCTTGTCGGGATAGCTGTTGCAGGCGGTGAGGAGGCAGAGGCCTAAGAGCGAGAGGCGCTTGAGAGTCTGATTCATTGGATTCGGGGACGTGGTCACCCGGCCCAAAAGGGGCCTAGGGTCTTCCCTTCATAATCGGCCAGACCTGCCCGCAGGTTGAGCCATGAACCGATCAGGGTGCGTTCGTGCGACTCGCGTACTGCGTGTCGTAGTAATCGCGGTAAGCGCCCGTCCTAACCTGTTGCAACCACTCGACTTGTGACGTGTACCATTCGACGGTCAGCGGTAGCGCCTTTGAGAATTCATATCGCGGCTCCCACCCTAGCTCGTCTCGCATCTTGCCTGCATCAATGGCATAGCGCCGATCGTGGCCGGGCCGATCCGCGACGAAGGTGATCAGCGACTCAGGCTTTCCAAGGATAGCGAGGACCTCTTTCACGAGCTCCAGGTTCGGCACCTCGTTATTACCACCGATATTGTAGACCTCGCCAGGAACACCCTTTTCGAGGACAGCCAGGATCGCCTCGCAGTGATCTCTCACATAGAGCCAATCCCTCACATACATCCCGTCGCCGTAGATCGGGAGGTCCTTGTCCTCCTGAGCGTTAGCGATCACAAGGGGGATGAGCTTCTCAGGGAACTGATAAGGCCCATAGTTGTTCGAACAGCGCGTGATGCACGCGGGGAAGCCGTGGGTGTGGAAGGCCGCCCTGACAAAGAGATCGCTAGAGGCCTTACTGGCGCTATATGGCGAGTTAGGGGCCAAGGGTGTGGTCTCAGTGAAGAACCCCTCCTCCCCGAGTGATCCGTACACCTCATCCGTGGAGACGTGAACAAAGCGCTCGACGCCACGGGCCCTGCAGGCATCTAAGAGCACCTGAGTTCCCACGACGTTGGCCTGGACGAAGGGCAAGCCTGAGAGGATAGAGCGGTCCACGTGGCTCTCTGCGGCCATATGAACAACGCTGAGGGGCCCATCACCGCACGCTTTTAGAGCGGCCATCACGTCAGCCTCAGAGGAGACGTCTCCCTTGACGAACTGGTAGCCATCCCAGCCCTCCACCGCACGCAGGTTCTCAAGGTTCCCGGCGTAGGTGAGCGCGTCAAAGTTGATTACGCGCCAATCTCCCCGCTCTTCGGCGAGCATGTGGATGAAGTTTGAGCCAATGAAGCCGGCTCCTCCGGTGACCAAGATGGTCTGGGTCGTCATCTATTCGCTCCCGAGATAAGTCCTGAGTGCATCCTGCCAAGGCGCGAGAGCCCTCCCTCGCAGCGTCGTCAGGCGACCGCAATCCAACACGGAGTGCACAGGCCGCCTCGCAGGTCTGGGGAACTCGTCGGTAGAACAAGGGGCAATCTCCACCCCCTGGACCTCAGCAGCCGCCATGGTTTCGCAGGCGAGACCAAACCAGGTGCAATCCCCCTCGCAGGCCGCGTGGTATATGGGCTCCTCTCCACGCTCCAGCACGTCCCAGAGGGCGGGGGCTAGCTCCAGCGTAGAGGTCGGTGACCCCGTCTGGTCATCGACCACCTTGAGCTGTTTGCGCTCCTTAGCGAGACCCAGCATGGTGCCGGGGAAGTGCTTTCCGCGGGGTCCGTAGAGCCACTGAGTACGGACGATCCGCGTCCCCTCAGGATAAGCCTCTAGGGCGAAGCGCTCCCCAGCCAGCTTCGTCCTCCCATAGGCAGAGAGCGGGTTGGGCTCGTCGTCCTCGAGGTAGGCGCGGCCGCTCTCGCCGTCAAAGACGAAGTCGGTCCCGACGAGGACCTGAGGGACACCGGCGGCCTTCGCAGCCCCAGCCAGCACCGCGCAAGCGGTGCCGTTCACTCGCATCGCGAGCTCCTCTTGCTCCTCAGCGAGGTCCACAGCTGTATACGCCGCCGTATGTATCACCCCAGCGATCTCACCGGCCCGCTCAAAGAGCTCGAAGACTTGCCTCTCATCGGCGAGGTCGACGCCGACCTCCTGCACGCCAGCGGCCTCGACGAGGTCGGTGCCGATGGCCTGAACACCATCTGGCGCTGACAAGAGCACCTGACTCCCGAGCATCCCAGCCGCGCCTGTCACGAGGACCCGCTTATTCTGACTCAACCTAGGCCCCTGCTCGCTCAGTCTCCGACCTTGTTGGCGCCTCCATCGGCGACCATATTCGATGCGCGGTGGAGCGACTCAAAGGTCCCCGCGTCGGTCCACCAACCGTCGAGGACCTCGAAGGTCATCGTCCCATCAGCGATGAAGTGGTTGTTCACATCGGTGATCTCCATCTCACCGCGCTTAGAGGGCTCGAGCCCTCCGATGATGTCCCAAACCGTCCCGTCGTACATGTAAATACCGATCACAGCCAGGTTCGTCTCAGGCTGCGCGGGCTTCTCTACGATCTTCGTCACCCGATCACCGCTCAGCGTCGCGACGCCGAAGCGCTCGGGGTCAGGCACCTCCTTGAGGAGGATCTTGGCGCCACCGTCTTGCTCACGGAAGTTAGTGACAGCCTGGCAGATGTTGCCTTCGATGAGGTTGTCCCCGAGGACGACGACGATGGAGTCCCCAGCGGCCCAGTGCTCCGCGAGGCTCAAGGCAGCGGCGATGCCCCCCTCCCCCTCTTGATAAGCGTAGTTGAGGTGCTTCAAGCCGAACTCGGAGCCGTTCCCTAGCAGCCGAAGGAAGTCGCCTGAGTTCCGCCCGCCGGTGACGATCATGATGTCATCGATCCCCGCGTTGACCAGCGTCTGGATCGGGTAATAGATCATCGGCAGGTCATAGATCGGCAGGAGGTGCTTGTTCGTGATCTTGGTGAGTGGGAACAAGCGAGTGCCCAAACCACCGGCGAGGATGACGCCTTTCATGACAGCAGTGAAGAGTTGAGTGTGCTCAGAAGGGACGCTTCAGCCCCCCTCCGCGCCACATCCTAGGTCGGCGCCCCCTGCGGGGCAATCAGGCCTTAACGCCCGGTCCTTCGGTGCGGTACCAGTCGATGAAGCGCGCGACACCCTCTGGAATCAGCACCTGAGGGGCGTAGTCCAAGCGCTCTCGGGCTTTAGACACGTCGGCATAAGTGATCACCACGTCACCAGGCTGCATGGGCTGCTTGTCTAAGACCACCTCGGTCTCGAGCGCTGCGGCGATGGTCTCCACCAGCTCCGCGAGGCTCGTCGTCTGTGATTCGCCGAGGTTGTAGATCTCGTAACCATCGCAGCGGTCTAGGGCGGCGACGACGCCTTGGACGATGTCGTCGATATATGTGTAGTCCCGGGCTGTGGTCCCGTCTCCAAAGAACGGGAGCGCCTCCAGAGCTAAGGTCATGCGGACGAACTTGTGGATGGCCATCTCAGGGCGCTGCCTCGGACCGTAGACGGTGAAGAAGCGCAGGCAGCTCGTGGGGATCCCATAGAGGTGGTGATAGGTGAACGCGTGCAGCTCACCTGCCCGTTTCGTCGCGGCATAAGGCGAGACGGGGCGATGGATGTCATCGTCTTCTTTGAAGGGGACGTCCTCATTCGAGCCATAGACGCTCGACGAGCTCGCGAAGACGAAGCGGCAGCCCTCGCAGCGCCGGATGCGCTCGAGCAGGAGCAGGGTCCCGCGCACGTTGACGTCCTCATAGAGGAGCGGGTCGACCAAGGACGGCCTGACGCCAGCCATGGCTGCGAGGTGGATGACGCCATCGAACTGTCCCTCAGCGAAGAGCGCGTCCAGGCAAGCCTCATCACGGAGGTCCCCTTCGACGACGTGGGCTCCGCTGAAAGCAGCCGCGTTGGCGCGCTTGATCGCGGGGTCATAGAAGTCGTTGAAGTTGTCCAAGACCCAGACCTCATCGCCGCGCGCGAGGAGCGCATCCACCGTGTGGGAGCCGATGAAGCCGGCGCCCCCTGTCACCAAAACACGTGTCATCTCGATATTTCCTTGTTCACAGCCAGCTCACTCCACGGTCACGCTCTTGGCGAGGTTTCGAGGCTTGTCTATATCACACCCTTTGAGCAGCCCTATCTCATAAGCGAAGAGCTGCAGCGGGACGACGTTCAGGATCGGCGAAACCCACTCGCTCGTAGCGGGGACAGGGATGCGCTCATCCGCGAGGGCGAGGCTCTCCTCGTCGGAGCCCACGACGATGACGCGCCCGCCGCGCGCCTTCACCTGCTCCAGGTTAGACCGCACCTTCTCTGCGACGCCGCCCTCGCTGTTCACGACGAGCACACTCATCCCAGGCTCGATCAAAGCGATGGGCCCGTGCTTCATCTCGCCAGCCGGATACCCCTCTGCGTGAACGTAGGAGATCTCCTTCAGCTTGAGCGCGCCCTCCAAGGCCACTGGATAATTCACCCCACGCCCCAGGAAGAGGAAGCCCTTCGCGTCCTGGTTAGACCGCGCCACCTCCTTCACGAGCGCCACCGTCTCATCGCCAAGGACGACCTCTAGGCCTGCGCGGACGCCGCGCAGCGCCTCAAGGAGGGTGTCAGCTCCGAGAGCATCGATCTCCCCCCTAGCGCGCCCTAAGCGCACAGCGGCCAAGTAGGCGCCGGCGACCTGGGCCGTGAAGGCCTTAGTGCTCGCCACGCCGATCTCAGGTCCTGCGTCTGTGAGCAACACAGAGTCTGCCTCGCGGACGAGCGAGCTGCCCGGCACGTTGCAGATGGCGCCGGTGTGACAACCGAGCTCCTTCGCGAGGCGCAGCGCAGCCAAGGTGTCGGCGGTCTCACCGGACTGAGAGATGGCCAGCGCCAAGGTCCCAGGCACCAAGCGCGGGGAGCGGTAGCGGAACTCGCTCGCGTAGTCGGAGTCCGTCGGGAGCCCGGCGAGCCCTTCGATCAAGAATTGGGCGATGAGCCCGGCGTGGAGCGCAGTCCCGCAGCCCAAGACCTGAACTCGCTCCAGCTTGGCGAGCTCACTATCGGACCATCCAGAGCCTAAATCAGCGTCGCCATCACCAACGCGTGCGGCGACCGTCCTGCCGAGGACGGCGGGCTGCTCGTGGATCTCCTTCTGCATGTGATGCGAGAAGCCGGCCATGCCGGCATCTTCCGCGCGCCACTCGATCTCTTCTGGTGACCGCTCGACACGCTCGCCGTCGGGGCGAAAGACCTCATAGTGTGAGGGCGCCAAGCGGGCGACATCTCCGTCTTCCAGATACACCACCTCGCGGGAGTGGGGCAGCAAGGCGAGGACGTCAGATGCGAGCCAGGCGCCCACCTCATTCACACAGATGCACAGGGGGGGTCCTTGCCTAGCGGCCACGAGCTCTGGCTCAGGGCCTGCCCTCAGGACGGCGATGGCGTAGTAGCCCTCCACCAGCTTGAGGGCCTCTCTGACCCCATCAGCCAGCGCGGCCTCTCCGCTCTCCCCTTCGAGCCGCTCGAGCTCCCTGGCGATGAGGTGCACGATGACCTCAGTGTCCGTATCCGAGCGGAACTCTACGCCCTGCTCTTCGAGCTCTCGCCTGAGCTCTTGGTGATTCTCGACGATCCCGTTATGCACCAGCGCGATCCGACCAGACTGATCGGAGTGCGGGTGAGCGTTGAGCTCATTAGGCGGACCGTGGGTCGCCCAGCGAGTGTGCCCCACACCGCAGCGCGCCTCACTGAGCGCGCCGTCTTCGAGGGCAGCGTCTTCAAGGGCAGCGTCTTCAAGGGCAGCGCGGAGCGCCTCGATCCTCCCAGCGCGGCGCCTGATAGCGACCCCCTCTGGGAGGGCCGCAGCGACCCCTGCGCTGTCATAGCCTCGATATTCGAGGACGCGCAAGCCGTCGAGGATGCCCTCCAGCGCCGGCTGGTCCCGCAGGATCGCTCCGACAACGCCGCACATCGGCTAGCCCTCGCTTGGGGCCTCGCCCTGAACTTGAACTCTCTTTTTGAACCACCCGAGGGTCCGCTCTAAGCCCTCATCAAGCTGAACCTTGGGCTCCCAGCCGAGCACAGCGCGCGCGCGCGTGATGTCGGGCTGCCTCACCTTGGGGTCATCTTCGGGCAGCTCCTGATAGGTGACCGTTGAGCCTGAGTTGGTCAACGCGATGACCTTGTCGGCGAACTCGCGGATGGTCATCTCGCTCGGGTTGCCGACGTTGACGGGCTCGTGAAAATCAGAGGCCAGCAGTCGCCAGATCCCCTCCACGAGGTCATCTACGTAGCAAAACGAGCGCGTCTGGGACCCGTCGCCAAAGACGGTGAGCGGCTTCCCCTGGAGGGCCTGAGACATGAACGCCGGGAGGGCTCTCCCGTCATTCAGGCGCATCCGGGGCCCGTAGGTGTTGAAGATCCTGATGATCCGAGTGTCCACGCCGTGATAGCGGTGGTACGCCATCGTCATCGCCTCAGAGAAGCGCTTCGCCTCGTCATAGACGCCGCGCGGACCCACGGGGTTTACGTTGCCCCAGTAGTCCTCCGTCTGGGGGTGAACGAGCGGGTCGCCGTAGCACTCAGAGGTGGACGCGATGAGGAAGCGCGCGCCCTTCGCGCGGGCCAAGCCCAAGGCGTTATGCGTGCCTAACGAGCCGACCTTCAGCGTCTGGATGGGGAGCTCGAGGTAGTCGATCGGGCTCGCAGGAGAGGCGAAGTGGAGGATCGCGTCGACCGGCCCATCCACGTCGATGTACTTGGTCACGTCGTGCTCCAAGAACTCAAAGCTGTCGAGAGCCTCCAGGTGGGCGACGTTGTCTTTGTTTCCAGTCAGCAGGTTGTCTACGCAGAGGACATCCCAGCCCTCAGAGAGGAAGCGCTCGCAGAGGTGGCTCCCGAGGAATCCAGCGCCGCCAGTGATCACTGCGCGCTGCTTCATCGCCCTCCTCCCCTAGTCAACCATGCCCCGACGTGAGGTCTCACGCGCCGCCTCCTGCAGAGGCTTGTTCGCCGCCGCTTGGGGCTGTGTCCACAGGGACCCACACCTCAGACTCAAGCTCAGGCTCGGGAACCACGTCAACATCAGGCTTAACCGGGGCTCCAGGCTCATTCCAACCTTCAGGGGCTGGTGCTGCGCGGCCCGCGGCTGTGTAACCGTGAAGCAAGAAGGACTCACCTGCGTCGAGCTGCATGCGCAGGCCCAAGCCGCGGAACTCGTTGTCGCCGCCAGGCACGACCCTGACCCCGCCCGCCTCGCCGAACACATGCGCGTCGCCCTCCCAATTGAGCGGGATAGCGTCGCTAGTCGAGCCATCGTCAAACGCCCCTGTCCAGGGGTCACCTCCCGCAGAGAGGAGCGGCAAATGAATCTCTTCACCAGGGCCCAAGTGAACGTCAGCCTCGCGGAACATGATGCGTGCGTCTGCTTTGGACTGGTTCTCGATCCGCATAATGTTGGAGTTCAAGCGCTCTAGAGCTAGGGGCCCGACCTCAGCAGAGATCAAAGCCCCACCGAGCAAGCGCACTTGATCGCCATAGCGCAGGTCCAAGATCGCGCTCTCAAGCTCTACGAAAGCGAAGGTGGGTTCGCCTCTGCTCGGCGAACCGACCAGCCCGGTGGTACGCCCAGAGAAGACGATCGAGGTGCCCCCTGCCCAGAGGATCTCGACCTTACCGCCTGGGCTGCACAGCACCAACGAGCCAGCCTTGAGCTGCACCTCTTTGTCGTGAAAGGGCAGCGGATAAGAGGCCGTCTCGCCTGCGGGCCGCACCTGAACGGGGTCTCCATAACGGAGGACCAAGACCTCTTCGAAGCCAGGCTCATTCAGGACCACACCCTGCAAGGAGCTCGACTCGAAGGCTCCGGGCACATCCTGCATGGGCGCCGGCCACTGCTGAGTCTCGATGCGCGGCCAGCGACTGTCTGCCACGCATGCGGCCAAGAGGGGGAGGAAGAAGGTGACTCTTCGGCGTTGAGTTTGATTCATGGTTAGCGTCTCGCCCTAACGGGTCAACTGAAGTAGCGCTCCAGGAACCCCGTGTCGTGGGTCCCGGCTCGATAGTCTCGATGACCGAGGATGTCGAGGTGTATGGGGATCGTCGTCTTGGGGCCGTCAATCACGAACTCAGAGAGCGCTCTGCGCATGGTCCTGATGGCCTCTTGCCGGGTCGGACGATGCACGAGCAGCTTTCCGACCATCGAATCGTAGTTCGGCGGAATTCGATATCCGCTGAAGCAGTGACTGTCCACGCGGACCCCTGGTCCCCCGGGAGGGACGAAGCTCTCCACGAGACCAGGGCTAGGCTGGAAGTCCTTAGCCGGGTCCTCTGCGTTGATCCGGCACTCGATCGCGTGCCCTCGGATCTCGATGTCGCTCTGATCAATGGAGAGGGGCTCCCCTGCCGCGACCCGGATCATCTCTTGGATCAAGTCCAAGCCGGTGACGAGCTCTGTGACGGTGTGCTCGACCTGGATCCTCGCGTTTACCTCGATGAAGTAGAAGTCACCCGAAGGAGCGAGGAGGAACTCCACCGTCCCAGCGTTGTGGTAATTAGCGGCTTCAGCCATCCGCACGGCAGCGTCCCCGATCATCTCCCGCTGTGCATCATCCAGGGCGGGAGAGGGAGACTCCTCAATCAACTTCTGGTGCCTGCGCTGAACAGAGCAGTCGCGCTCGCCGAGGTGGAGGATCTTCCCGAACTTGTCGCCGAGGATCTGAACCTCTACGTGCCTGGGGCGCTCGACGAAGCGCTCTATGTACACGGTGTCGTCACCAAAGGCAGCGTCGGCTTCTGAGCGCGCGGCGTGAAACCCGCTCACCAGCGCAGGCTCATTGTGGGCCACACGCATCCCGCGACCGCCTCCCCCTGAGGAGGCCTTGATGATCACGGGGAAGCCAATCTCAGCGGCCACCGCCCGCGCCTCCGCCTCGTCGTTGACAGGCCCATCTGACCCAGGGACGACGGGCACGCCAGCCTTGATCGCCATCTCCCGCGCGTTGGCCTTGTTGCCGACGGCAGCGATCGTCTCGGGGTCCGGGCCGATGAACTGAATCTTGCAAGACCTACACACCTCGGCGAAGGTCGAGTTCTCGGCGAGGAATCCGTAGCCGGGGTGGATCGCGTCCACGTCAGCGATCTCAGCCGCCGAGATGATCGCGGGCACGTTCAGATAAGACTGCGCGCTAGGCGCGGCGCCTACACAGATCGTCTCGCTGGCTTGCCGCAGGTAGAGCGCGTCAGCGTCTGCCTCAGAGTAGATGGCGACGGTCTCGACGCCGAGCTCCGTCGCGGCCCGGATGATTCGCTGGGCGATCTCACCCCTGTTGGCGACAAGGATCCGATTGAACATGACCTAACGAAGCAAGAACAGCGGCTGGCCGAACTCGACAGGCTCCCCATTTTCGACCAAGACCTCAGCGATCTCGCCCGACTTCTCGGCCTGGATCTCGTTCATGACCTTCATGGCCTCAAGGATACAGACCACGGTCCCCTCCTCCACTCGATCACCGACCCGCACGAAGGGGTCAGCGTCCGGAGAGGAGGAGCGATAGAAGGTCCCGACCATCGGACTGTTGATCCCCTCAGCCTCGCTCGGTGCTTCGGCCTCTTGAGGCGCTGGCGCCTCTGCGGGCACAGGCGCCACCGCGGGAGCGGCGCCACCGAGGACCTGAACGGTCGGCGTCGCAGCGACGTCGTCACCCCCGCCTCGCTTCAAGCGAATGCGCAGGCCCTTCTCGGCGTCGTCAACCTCTAGCTCGGTCACGTCACCGCCTCTCATCAGGCGCACGAGGCCCTTGAGCAGCTTGACGTCAATACGTGTGTCGTTGGGGTCGGTGATGTCGTCCTCCCAGGGTCTTGATGCAGGTCGCCGCCTCCAGGCGACGTCCCTAGTGGCAGAGCATAGCGATCCAGACTACCCGGATCCCAGACTATGCATCACCCTGATTCCTCAGCCACCCAAACCCCGGACCGCCCGCCGCGCTTCTCAAGCAGCCCTAAAGACTCGATCTTCATGCCGCGATCCACGGCTTTGACCATGTCATAGACCGTGAGGCAGGCCACGCTAGCTCCCGTCAAAGCCTCCATCTCCACCCCTGTCGCCCCGCTGCAGGAGGCTTCACAGCGGACCCAGAGCTGGTCGAGCTCCTCGTGAGCCTCAAAGTCGACGCTCACACAATCAAGCGCGAGGCTGTGGCACATCGGTATGAGCTCTTGCGCACGCTTCGCGGCCTGGATGCCGGCCACACGCGCCACCTCCAGGATCGGGCCCTTTGGCCCACCCTGGCTGAGGACCTGGGCGAGCACCCCTGTCGACATCTGCACGACCGCGCCCGCGATCGCCGTCCGAGCGGTCTCTTCCTTCCCCCCGATATCGACCATTCGGGAGGCCCCAGATTCTGGGTCTAGGTGGCTGAAGGGAGCCTCTCCCGGAGCTTGTCTTGTTCCTTCACTCATGGCTGAGCCCGCGCTCGACGTAGATCGCTTGCGCTGCTGGGGTGCATCCTACACCCGCAGGTCTTCGCGCGCCCCGGAACTCCGAAGTGGCCCCCACTATTCGGTCTCCGGCGACGTACTCTAGGACAGAAGGTAACCACTAGGCTTATGACCATGAGATACGCACTCCTCCTCGCCCTCTCCCTCATCGCACCCGACGTCCACGCCCAGGACAGCTCAAGAGATGTCCTCACCAGGGCGCTCGCAGATGCCACAAGTCAGGCCGAAGAGATGAGCCTGAATGAGCTTTGGGGGAAGGCCTACAGCCTGAGCGAGAGCTCCCTAGACCTTGAAGACGTCAACCTCGACGCCCTAGTAGACGAGGCGCTCGCCATCGAGGGCCGCGGGAGCGGAGCCAGGCTCTTCCTCACAGCCCTCCGCCTTGAAGGAGACGAGGTCCCCTATGACCTCTTGATCGCTCAGCTGAGAGAGATCTACGCCTCAGACAACCGTGAGCACCAGGTCGCTGCGCTCGAGCTCCTGCGTCGCGACGACTTCAGGCGCGCTGACTCAGACCTCCTCGACTCGCTCATCTCCGAGCTCCTCGCCGAAGCCGAAGACATTGACACCCAGCCCACCGTCCGGATGGAGTTCGCTGTTACGGCGCATTCGCGGGGGGGCGGCGCCGATAAGCGCGCCAGCCGCAAAGTGCTCTCTGGGTTCCTGCAATCCAGCGACCCCACGCTGCGGGCCAAGGCTGCGCTCTCCCTCGCTGAGATCGGTGACATGACCACCGCCAACGAGGAGCTCTCCCGGCTCGCGACCAGACCTGGCCGAGATGGAGAGCTCGCAGCGGCCTATCTCCACACAGAGGCCGTCCGGCGCCACCTGAACCGTGAGGTCGTCAACCAACGAAAGCTCTACGCAGAGCTCATAGAGAGCGGCCTCAACAGAGAGGACGACATTAAAGATGACCGCGTCGAGGGCCTGATACGACTCATCCAGGCGCGTCACCTAGAGGCCGACCAACTCGACAGAGAGCGACTCATCGAGGCCGCCCTCGCCGGAATGCTGGAGAGCCTCGATCGGCACTCTTCATACATGCCGGCGAAGTCCTATGGGAAGTTCACAGCTGAGCTGCAGGCCATCTATGGGGGGATCGGCGCGTATGTAGGCATTGACCCCGACACCGCCATATTCACGATCACGAGGCCCATCTTCGGAGGCCCCGCTTACCGATCGCATATCTCCGCGGGCGATCGCATCGTCAAGATCGACGACTGGTCCACCATTGGCCACTCTCAAGACGACATCGTCCGCCGGCTCAAAGGCGAGCCTGGAACAGACGTGAAGATCTATGTGTGGCGTCAAGGAGACGACCCAGAGGCCCTCGACCTCCCCACCGAGGACATGGCCGTCACCATCACGCGTGAGCTCGTCACCATCCCAACGGTCTTCAGCGAGATGCTCCCTGGGGACATCGGGCTCATAGAGCTCACCCAGTTCAACGAGGTCGCCTCGAGGGAGGTCCAGAGCAAGCTCGACGAGCTCCTTGAGCAAGGGGCGAGGGGCATACTCTTAGACCTGCGTTCGAACCCTGGCGGCCTCCTGAGAGAAGCCCGTGGAGTCGCGGACCTCTTCCTCCCCCGCCGAAAGCTCGTCGTAACGACCGACAGCAGGGTCAAAGAGCCTGAAGAGCTCTATACGCGTCGGCCCTCCAGCGTCCCCGAGGACATGCCTGTCGTGGTGCTGGTCAACCGGCACTCCGCATCGGCGAGCGAGATCGTCGCCGGAGCGCTCCAAGACCATGACCGCGCGGTCATCATCGGCCAGCGAACCTTCGGGAAAGGCTCTGTGCAAAACCTCCTCCCCTTCGGGCAAGACGACGTCTCCATCGACGAGAACGGGAACCGCCGTCACGACGAGTGGGAGACCCTGAGCATTGACCACAACAAGGACGGCGAGTTCGACTTCGCGCCCCGCGTAAAGCTCACCATCGCACGCTACCTGCTCCCGTCTGGACGCTCGATCCACCGCGAACGCGACAAGGAGGGCACCATCAAGGACCCCGGTGGCGTACAGCCGGACAAAGAGATCACCCCCCGCCGTTGGGAGGCTTGGCAGGCGAAGGAGGTCTTACGCCTGACGAAGCTGAAGACCGTCAAGGCCTTCGCCGAGGGCCACTACGATCGTGACCCGGGCAGGATGGCCCAGCTCGCCATCTGTGACGACCGCGACACATCCAACTATGCGGGCTTCGATGAGTTCTACAGCGGACTCAAGACGCACCTCACGACCGAAGATGTCCGCTTCCTCGTTCGCCGCGAGCTGCGCAGGATCATCCAGGACGAGCGCGGCTACGAGTACCCGAAGGGTGACTTCCAGGAGGACAGCCAGGTACAGGCAGCGCTCAAGCACTTCTTCGAGGGCTTTGGCGAAGACCCCATGGTGCACCCCGAGTACGCCTCCACCCTGCTCCCCCCCGACAGGGACGCCCTCTCAGCGCCCATCACCCTCGCGACGCGGAAGCAGTTCCTCCGCGACGCGCACGACCTCCTAGCGAGCGCCCGGCTCAGCGAAGAGATGGATGAGGCGACGCTTGAGAAGATCGAGGCGCTCTTGGAAGAGCTCGACTCCTAAGAGGAGCCCGCCTCGCGAGCCTCGGCCTCAGGGCCGAGGAGCACGCCGATCCAGCGGGTCCCCTCTCGGCCTTCCAAGATGACCTTCACCATGACGGTCAAAGGGACTGACAGCAGCATGCCTGCATAGCCCCAGACCCAACCCCAGAAGATCAAGGAGAGGAACACCACGAGCGGTGAGAGCCCCAGCTTCCGTCCCATGATCCGCGGCTCCAGGACGTTCCCAATGACCGTGTTGATCACCAGGAAGCCAATGAGGATCGCGAGCGCCTTCCCTGGCCCGAGCTCAGCGAGGGCGAGGAGGACGGCGGGCAGCGCAGCGATGATGGAGCCGATGCTCGGGACATAGTTCAGGAGGAAGGCG
>PBFW01000075.1 GCA_002719955.1 Deltaproteobacteria bacterium
GATCGGATGGTGTTGCGCGGACTCGACGATTCGAAGCGGGTGCGGCGGACGCTGCGCGAGTCGCTGGCGATGGAGATCCGGGAGATCGCGATCGGCGTCGGCATCGGAGAGGTCACGCCCGAGGAGATCGATCAATATGGGATCTACCACGCTGCGCTCGAAGCGATGCGCCGTTCGGTGGCGAGTCTTGCTCGCACGACCGAGGTCGGGCACCTGCTCGTCGACGCGCGCACCGTCCCCGGCGTCGATCTTCCCCAGACTTCGATCATCAGGGGCGACCAGAAGGATGCGAGCATCGCCGCGGCCTCGATCGTCGCCAAGGTCCATCGCGACGCACAGATGGTGACCCTGGGCCGTCGCTATCCGGCCTACGGATTCGATCGGCATATGGGCTATGGCACCGCCGAACATATGGCCGCGCTCGAGCGCGAGGGGCCCTGTCCCATCCACCGCCGCTCTTTTGCGCCCGTCGAGAAGGCGGAGCGCCGCGTCGGTCGGGAATCGTCGGCCCACGCATGAGTGAGGACGAAGGGCTTGGCGCCGAGGGGGCCGCGAGTTCGAGTGACGCCCTGCGCATCCGTTCGACACCCGAGGATTTCTGCGTCGTGGAGGAGCCGCTCTATGCGACGGCGGGCGAGGGGAATCACACCTTCGTCTTCGTCGAGAAACGGGGTCGGACGACGGAGCAGGTCGCGCGCGAACTCGCCCGCGCGGGCGGGGTTTCGCCGAGGGATGTGGGGTATGCCGGCAGGAAGGACCGCCATGCCATCACGCGCCAATGGTTCTCCCTCGAAGGCGTCGAGCCCGAACGCGCCCTCGACTTCGAATTGAATTCGGCCGAGGTGCTGGAGGCCCATCGCCATCCACACAAGATCAAGACCGGTCACCTGCGCGGAAATCGGTTCGAGATCGTGTTACGTGGCGATCGACCGCTGGAACTCGATCCGATTCGGGAACGCGCCGCCTCGCTCCTGCGCTGCGGGATGCCGAACCGATACGGGGAGCAGCGATTCGGTCGCGAGGGCGACAACGCCGAACAGGCCCGTCGATTGCTTGCCGACGGTCGGCCTCCGCGGGATCGAAGGGCCGCACGTTTCCTCGTTTCTGCGCTCCAATCCGAGGTGTTCAACGCGGTGCTCGAAGAGCGGACCGACGCTCTCGATGATGTTCTATTGGGCGATATCGCTCGCGTCGAAGAGAGTGGTGGCCTCTTCTGGGTCGACGATCTCGCGCGTGAGCGACCCCGGGCGAAGGCCTTCGAGATCAGCGCGACGGGTCCCATTTTCGGAACGAAGATGCGCGCGCCGACGGATGATGTTGCGGAGCTCGAACGGGCGATCTTCGACCGTCTGGAACTCCCCGATCTGGCGACGCTCGTACTGCCGCGGGGAATTCGCGCGCGTGGGGCGCGTCGCCCGCTGCGAGTGAAGCCCGAGGGACTCGGAATCGAATCGATCGAGGGGGGGCTTGGCTTCAAGTTGAGCGTATGGCTTCCGCCCGGTGCCTATCTGACAGTGCTCCTCGGGGAACTGGTCGGCCCCGTCGTGGATGCGAGCCGTGTGAAGCCCTTCACTGACGGCCTGCGGGACATGGGTGTATCCTGAAGCCATGGGGCGAGGCGCCACCGACTCGAGGATTCGACAGAGAGCGGAACGCGAGCAAGGGAGAACGAAGAAATGAAGATTGCATCGTCCGTCGCCGATCTGGTCGGATCGACACCGTTGGTCAAGCTCAACCACGTCGTGGGGGATTGTCACGCGACGATTCTCGGCAAACTCGAGTCCGCGAATCCGGGCAACAGCGTGAAGGATCGGATCGGTCTCGCGATGATCGAGGCGGCCGAGAAATCGGGCGAGTTGGTGCCGGGCAAATCGACCATCGTCGAGCCCACCAGCGGGAATACCGGGATTGCCCTTGCACTCATCGCGGCGACGAAGGGCTATCCCTGCGTGATCGTCATGCCCGACACGATGAGCCCCGAGCGGCGCGCGACGATGCGCGCGTTCGGAGCGAAAATCGTACTCACCGAAGGCAGCAAGGGGATGCGTGGCGCCGTCGAGACCGCGACGTCCATCGCCGAAGCGACCGCGGGCGCATATATGCCGCAGCAATTTCGAAATCCGGCGAACCCCGAGATCCACTTCAACACGACGGCCCGGGAGATCTGGGAGGATACGGACGGCACGATCGACGCCTTCGTCGCCGGCGTCGGAACGGGTGGAACGATTACGGGTGTGGCGCGCTATATCAAACCGAAAAAATCCGGCTTCGTGGCGATCGCCGTCGAGCCCGAGGACAGCCCGATTCTCTCCGGCGGTTCGCCCGGACCCCACAAGATCCAGGGCATCGGTGCCGGCTTCGTCCCCGAGGTTCTCGAAACCGACCGCCTCGACGGCGTGGTCACCATTTCGAATGATGAGGCCGTCGTGATGGCACGCCGACTCGCGTCGGAAGAGGGCTTGCTCTGTGGGATCTCTTCGGGTGCGAACGTCCAGGCGGCCATCGAGTTCGGATCGCGACCCGAGAACGCCGGCAAGACCATCGTGACGGTGATCTGCGACTTTGGAGAGCGCTATATCCAGACGATCCTCTTCGATGCGATGCGTTACGAGGGCAGTGATGAGATCAATTCCTGAACGCGTCTCGATCTCGGGTCGGCGTACGTGAGTGATCTGCGTGCCGGTGCCATTCTGCGAGCCTACGGTACCGCGCGGCCGCGCCTACATGATTCGGTGTGGGTGGCACCTGGTGCGGCTCTGATCGGTGACGTCGAGATCGGCGAGGACTCGAGCGTCTTCTTCGGCTCGGTATTGCGCGGTGACGTCGAGGGGATCCGGATCGGTGAGCGGACCAATATTCAGGACCAGGCCACCCTGCATGTGACCGCGGATCGTTTTCCGACGATCCTCGGCAGCGAGATCACCGTCGGACACCGGGCGGTCGTGCACGGCTGCCGGGTTGGCGATGGTGCTCTGGTTGGCATCGGCGCAATCCTGCTCGACGGCGCCGAAGTCGGCGAGAATGCGTGGGTCGCGGCCGGCGCGGTCGTGCGTCCGGGGCAGAAAGTCGCCCCTGCGACTCTTTTCGCCGGGGTTCCTGCCCGCAAAGTTCGCCCGCTCCGGTCCGAAGAGATCGAGGTCCAGCGTGCTCAAACCCTGCGCTACATTGAGACGGCTCGCATGCACTCAGAAGCCTCTCGCCTCTCGCCTATAGACGGCTAGTCGATCGGCTAGCCGCCTGGAGGCGAGTGGCAAAGCGACACATTGCGCGGGAGCGTGATCCACCCGCGGCTTGTCCGATTCCTTCAGCCCACGTCCTTGCATTTTCTGGCTGGAGCAACACAATTCGTTCATGTCACGAGACCAGAAGAAGGCCGAGAGCAGGCGCCGCATCCTCGAGGCGGCGCGTGAGGTTTTTTTCAGGGATGGCTTCATGCGAGCCAACCTCGACGAGATGGCCGAAAAGGCCAGTGTCGCCAAGGGAACCCTCTATCGCTATTTCGAGAGTAAGGCGGATCTATACGTCGCCGTTCTCACAAATAATTACGAGCCCTTCCACGAGCAGATGTCCTCGGCCGGCCGGGAGGGCGAAACCGCGCTGGAGCGGATTCGCTCGATCGCGAAATTCTATTTCGCTCATTGGCTCGACCACCCGGATTTTTTCCAGATCTTCTGGGCCGTCGACAACGAGAGCGTGATCGGTGATCTGCCCAGGGATGTCATCGAGAAGGTCGCCGATTTCTGGGAGATGAATCTGAAGGTCGTTCACGCTGCCCTCGAATTTGGCGTGCAGAACGGGGAGTTCGCCGAATGCGATACCTGGGAGATCGCGCACGTGCTCTGGTCGATCGCCAACAGCTTGATCGAGTCCGACAACACCAGGGCGCGACGACAGATTCGTCGTCGTCCGCTCGAGCCGCTCTACCTCCACGCGATCGATACGGTGCTTCGTGGAATCCTGACCGACCCGTCCAGGGTCGCCCTCGCGCCTCCCACGGAGCCGAGAAAGTCGACTCTGATTCCCCTCTAGCCGCCGTGGGTCTCGCAGGGCGGACCCGAAGCTCCGGGGATGTGTCCGCCGATCCCCCGCGCTGGAGCGCCGCCGCGGGCCCGCTCGCTCCACCCGGGGATCGCTTCGGGTTCAGGCGCGATAACATCGCCGGGTGAGCAGATCTGCCGACTCCGCACGCCTCGTCGTGATCGATGGCGCAAATGCCATCTATCGAGCCTTTTTCGCGATTCCCGATCTGCGTTCGCCCGACGGGACACCTACGAACGCCGCCTACGGATTCGTGACGATGCTCGAAAAGGTGATTCGCGAGGAAGGTCCGACCCACGTCGCGGTCGCCTCAGATCCCCGCGGCGGGAGCTTTCGAAACGAGATCTTTCCGGAATACAAGGCGGGCAGGGACAAGCAGCCCGAAGACCTCACGGTTCAGTTTCCGATCGTCGCCGAGTTCTGCGCGGCCTTCGGTGTGCCGATGATCGAGGTGCCCGATTTCGAAGCCGACGATGTGATCGCCACCCTTGTGGCGACGGCGCCGGAGGGCGCGGAAATCAGGATCGTTTCCACGGACAAGGATCTGATGCAGTTGGTCCGTCCAGGGGTCGAGCTGCTTGATTCCGGGAAGGGGCGCCAGATCGACGAAGCCGCCGTGGAGGCGCGTTTTGGGGTGCCGCCGTCGATGCTGCTCGACATGCGCGCGCTGGTGGGTGACCCGAGCGACAATATTCCCGGCGTGAAGGGGATCGGCGAGAAGGGGGCGGCGAAGCTGATCCTCGAGTTCGGGACCCTCGATGAGCTGCTCGAGCGGGCCGAGGAGGTGAAGGCGAAGCGCGCGCGGGAGGGTCTGCTCGAGCATGCCGACGATGCGCGTCTATCGCGCGTCTTGTCGACGCTGCGCGGCGATGTGCCGATCGAGGCGGGCTGGGTCGGACTTGACCGCCAAGAGCCCGATCACGAGCGGCTGCGTGAGCTCTACAAGAAATTCGGTTTCACCCGGCTGCTCGATCGCCTCGACGAGGGGGCTGCATCCCCGGCCGAGGGGGTGAGTTCTGCTGTCGATGTGGGCCAGGTGGTGGCGCCGGAGGTCGAAGTCGAAGTGATTCGGGACGACGCGCTGCTCGGGGGGCTCGGTCAGAGGCTCGCCTCCGCGGCCTGCGTCGCGATGCATCCCGTGGCGGCGGATGGGACGGCGGTGTCCCGTCGAATGATCGGTCTCGCTCTCTCGACCGCGGAGGCGCCGGCCGTCTACCTCGCGTTTCGGGGGGAAGAGCTGCTCGATCGCGAGGGCGTTTCGCCCGAGGCGGTCTTCGTGATGTTGTTGTCTGTATTCGGCGGTGAGCATGTCCCGGGCTGGATCGGTTTCGGCTCGAAGGCGATCCAGAGCCTGTGTGCGGGCCGAGGGCTGGCGCTTCCACTCCCGAAGAGTGACGTCGAGATCGCGGGCCAACTGCTCGCCCCGACGGGTGCCCGTCAGCTGACGCCCATCGCCAAGCAGTATTGCGGGCGGGATATTCGATCCTGGGAAGATGTTGCCGGTCGTGGAGCCAAGGCGAAGAGTGCCGAAGACCTGGGCGTCGACGTCGTTTCCGTCTGGGCAGCGGAGCAGGTGATCCCCTTGATCGCGCTCGCGGACGAATTGCACGAGCGCCTGGGCGGCGATGGGCTGAGCGTGCTCTATCACGAGGTGGAACTTCCGCTGACCCGCGTGTTGTCGAGCATGGAACGGGCGGGCGTGAGGGTCGACGAAGACCATCTTGGCCATCTCTCAAAGGAATACGCGAAGGAACTGGCGAGGATCGAGAAGGAGATCCATCGGCTGGCGGGCGAGGAGTTCCTGGTGAGCAGCCCGAAGCAGCTTCAGGTGATCCTCTTCGAAAAACTGGGCTTGCCGATCCTCAAGAAGACGAAGACGGGCTATTCGACGGCGGAGAGCGTGCTCGAACAACTCATGGAGCACCACGAACTTCCCGGGCAGGTCCTCGCCTGGCGAAAACTCTCCAAACTCAAGAGCACCTATATCGATGCGCTGCCCCCGCTCGTCGACGAGAGGACCGGGCGCATCCATCCGAGTTTCCATCAGCTGGGTGCCGCGACCGGCCGACTCTCCTCCTCCAATCCAAATGTGCAGAATATTCCGATTCGAGGCGCCGAGGGAGCCCGCATTCGTGAGGCCTTCGTGCCCGCCGAGGGGAAGGTCCTCGTGTCGGCGGATTATTCCCAGGTCGAGCTCCGGATCGTCGCGCACTACTCCGGGGATCGATCGCTCATCGAGGCCTTCCGAAACGGAGACGACGTCCATCGCCGAACGGCCGCGGAGGTCGCAGGGATCGCGCTCGACGAAGTCAGTGATGAAGATCGCGCGCGGGCGAAGGCAGTCAATTTCGGGATCATCTATGGCTCCTCGGCCTTCGGGCTCGCGCAGCAGCTCGGGATTGCCGCCGGAGAGGCCCAGCAAACGATCGATGATTATTTCGCTCGCTACGAAGGGGTGCGCCGCTTTCTCGACGACACGACGGAGCAGGCGAAGAAGGACGGTTTCGTGCGGACCTTGATGGGGCGGCGTCGCTATCTGCCCGATCTCGCTTCTCGCAATCGTGTCCTGCGCCAGGCGGCGGAGCGGATGGCGACGAATACCGTCATTCAGGGGACCGCGGCGGACCTGATCAAGAAAGCGATGGTCGATGTGGATCGGGCGCTCGATGATTCGGGGATCGAGGCGACGATGATCATGCAGGTGCACGACGAACTCGTCTTCGAGACCCCCCCTGCGGCGCAAGTCGATCTCTGCGAGTTGGTTCGAGTGCGGATGGAGCAGGTCGCAGAACTCTCGGTGCCGCTGGTCGTGGATATCGCCGCGGGGGAGAATTGGCGTGTTGCCCACTGAGCGACGGGGGCCATCAAAGCGGATCAGACGGTGAGAGAGCCGCGAATTACCCCCTGGGACATCCTCCCGGGGAATAGTTTTCGACGAGTCAAGAATTCTTGACACAATCTGCGGGCTGGGCCTACTTCCCTAATACAAAAGCCGAATTCCCCTTCCCAGGGATGCCCGGAACACCTTTTTTGGTGTTTCGGGTTTTTCGTATTGGCCCTCTGCTCCGGTGGTTCAGGCGGTGGGCGACGCCATCGCATCGACGGATTCCGCTTCGGTCGGGGCGCCCCCTGGCCGCCCGTCGTTGCCCGTGCGCGCGAGCGCGCTGATCCCAAGGAAGACGGGCCTGCGGAAATTGGGGCAGGGCCGGGCGTGATTTCCAATGGGGATAAAATATCGAGTTTATTTGGATCGAATTGCCCGATTCCTGCGGCCTCTTCGCCTTCGAGGGAAAGGGCGCGGATTTGAAGAGCGCGCCGGCAACGGAGAGGAAGATCCGATGAGCCATGCAATTCCGAGTTCCGCCGCACCCGAGATCGCCAACATCGACCGCCACGCTGCACCCGTCTTGTCCTTCGCGACGGGCCGTCCGATCGATCCAGCCGTAGCGGAGCGTCGCCGACAGGATCGCGAACTGGTCAACGCGATTCTCGCGGGTGAGGCCGACGCCTTTACGCGTCTGCACGAACTCTATTCCCGGCGCATCTACCGCTTCGCGGCGAAGCGGTTGGGGGATGCGGCCGAGGCCGAAGACGTCGTGCAGGATGTCTTCCTCGAGGTCTTTCGATGTGTCGGCTCCTGGGAAGGGCGCTCCGCCCTCCTGACGTGGATGTTTGGCATCGCCCATCACCAGCTCTGCCGTCGTTTTCGCAAGAAGACTCCGGTCGGTGTTCCGATCGAAAAGATCGAAGCGGTCGCGCCTGTCCCCCCCGAGGCGTCCAGCGATCGTCGGGTCGAAGCGTCGCGAATCCTCGGGGTCTGTGCGGACGTGCTCGACGAAGGCGTCTCACCGGCCCAACGCGAGATCTTCGATCTCTACTACGGCGAGAATCGGCCGACCCGGGCGATCGCCGGGGAGTTGGGGAAGTCGAATCAGGCGGTGAAGATCAGCCTCTTTCGGACACGCCGTGCCATGGAAGCTCGGCTCGAAGAACTCGAAATGGTCATGATCGCCTGAGCGCCGCCCCGTCCGGCGCCAGGCGGGGTCGCTCCGAAAGATCAGGCGATCAGGACTCGGCGAGGATCTCGGCGAGACGTTCACGGGCCAGGGCCCAGTCGTTCTTGACCGTGCGCTCGGCCATTTTCACTTCCTGAGCGATCTCGGGCATCGTCAAGCCGCCGAAGACTCTCAGGGCCACGACGAGCGCGGCGCGCTCGTGCTCTGAGGCGAGGCTCTCGAGCGCGCGCTCCGCGATCTGATGGCCCTCCTCATCGGCCTGGACGCTGGGAAAGACCGATTCGTCGAGTTCCTGTTTCGTCGCTCCCCCGCCGCGTTTTTGGGCGCGATGGCTACGGGCATGGTCGATCAAGACGTGGCGCATGATCCCCGAAGCCACATTGTAGAAATGGGATCGATCCTCCCACTCGTGGGCCATTCGGGAAGAGAGTCGCACGAAGGCCTCGTTGACGACGGCTGTGGCGGAGAGCGTGTGATCGCTCCTCTCGTTTCTCACCAGGTAGGCGGCCCGCTTGCGCAGCTCCGGATAAACGAGTTCCCAGAGCCGGTCGGCCCTGTTGGCATCCGACCCAGCGACCCTGAGCAGGCCGGTGACCTCGCCCGCACCGATCGTTCCATCCGACATCTCGCCAGTGTAGAGGATCGGCCGCCGCGCGACCGAAAGGCGCCGTCTCGGATCACGCCCTCACGGCTTCCGCGCGTCTCGCCTCTGCGAAGAGGCGCGCGGGGATTTCCGCGTGGGCGCGGGGAATCCTGGCCAACTGCAGGTTCTCTTCGACGTGGGCGGTTTCGCGCATTCCGACCACGGCGCATGTGATGCTGGCGGTGCTGCGGACGAATTGCAGCGCGGCGGTCGCCTGGGAGGGCGTTTCGGGAAAGGCCTGTCGCACGAAATCCGGTACCCCCCCCACGAGTCGACCGCCGTAGAGGGGTGCGCTCGCGAAGACGACCGTCCCCGTATCGCGAAGGCTGTCGAGAATGGCCCGGCTATGGCCGTCGGGTCCGAGTTGGCTGTCGAGCGCGACCCCTTCGCCCATCGCCAGCCCGTAGGGCAATTGGATCGCGCGCAGGTGATGGTCACCGTGTCCCACGTCGAGCGCTGTCTCGAAGATATCGACCACACCGAGATGACTGCGGTCGGAATCCGGGACGAGAAATCCCTCCCAGGTCGCCAGCCCGAACGCGCCGATCCAGCCGCGTTGGACCGCCTGTTCGAGGGCGCCGAAGGCTCGTTCGAGAGCGTGGCGAAAACCGTCTGATCCGAGATCCTTCAGATGGATCTCGGGCTCCTGAATCAGATAGTAGTCGATCGTTTCGAGGCCGAGATTGCGTCGACTTCGTTGGATCTGGTCGAGCAGGAACTCCGGCGCCATCGAGTGGCCGCGGGTCACCTCGCTCGCGTCGAGCAGACCCGAATCGATATAGGTTTCGTAGAGGTTGCGCTGGACGGATGTGTAGCTCCTCGCCCGATCGGGGTCCGGGGTGAGCGCACCGCCCTTCGTCACCACCACGATTTCGTCGCGGGCGGTCCGTCCTTCGCGAATGGCGCGGCGGAGTGCGTGCCCGATCGCCCGTTCGCTGGTCTGGGAGCGATCCGAGAGCGCGGTGTTGAAGACGTTCGTGCCGGATTCGAGGAGATCGGAGACGACGCTTCGATAGAGGAGATCGTCGACGCCGCCCGGATCGCCGCGGAGGGTTCCGAGCGCGATCGAGGAGAGCCAGAGGGCGTCGGGGCAGTCGAAATGGTCGATTGCGAAGGGTTCTGCGCCCCGCGTGAATCGGTCCGCGTAGCGCCGCGTGCCGTCGCGAGTCGCACGACCCGGAAGGAGATCGTCGGATTCGAGCGCGGAGGTCTGCATTTCGGGTGGGAGGCTATCGTGCGCTTCGCTCCACGCCAGACCCAAACGGTGGGTCGAGGCGGCGGAGGCGAGTGGGATGGCTTGAGCGCCTATACTCGATGCCCATCAAGGGACCGGTTGGTCGGGTCTATTTCCGGAGAAGCCATGAGGGATCTTTTTTCGACCGCCGGCAAGGTCGCGCTCGTGACGGGCGGTGGCAGCGGAATCCGCTGGATGATGGCGCGCAAACACATCATCGCGAATGCGGCGCTCCCGGGTGCTTCCAGAGTCGTGTGACGAGGGGAACACTCGAGCGGTTCGGCGACATCGTCGCCAAGGGGGTGCCCCTCGGCCGGGTCGGCACGCCCGAGGAGTTGGCGGGGGTCGCGCTCTTTCTCGCCTCGCGAGCCAGCGCCCATGTGAACACCACCGTGACCCCGGTCGACGGGGCGAGCACGGAGACGAAATGAGCCGCGTCCACTATCCAGGCAGTCGGGTCGAGGTCAAAGCCGAGGCAGGTGGAGCGCTCGAGCCCTTCGAGTGCGACGACGCCGAGGTGTGGATCGAGGGACGATCGATCCTGATCTCCTATTTCGACGGTGAGGGCATGGTCGTGCTGGACGGGGGGCCGGGCGAGGGGCCCGGCTGGATACTTTTCGCGCGAAGCCGGCCGTGGCGAGCTTTCTTGAATCCGATGTCCGAAGCTCCCGGTCACTTCGTTGGCGAAATAGACGAGCTGGGAGAGGTTGCGACCTGGCGGCTCTGTCTGGGTGAACCCGATGAGAGGTGAGATCGTGGCTGCGATGATCAGCGGTGCTGAATGAACCCCAATTGATGAGCTGCTCGGAGAGAACGCACGATGTCCGAAGAACCCTTGATCGCTGTTTTTGTCGACTATGAGAATCTCGCCCTCGGAGCGAGGGACTCCAAATGGCGGCAGCTGAATATCGACCTGATCCTGAATCGGTTGCTCGAGAAGGGGCGGATCGTCTACAAGCGCGCCTACTGCGATTGGAGCCAATACCGGAACGACGTGCGCGACTTTCACGCGCGTGGGATCGAGTTGATCGATATCCCGCGTTCGAAGATGAGCGGGAAGAACAGCGCTGATATTCGGATGGTCGTCGATGCGCTCGACCTCTGTTATTCGAAGGATCACATCGAAATGTTCGCGCTCCTGACGGGTGACAGCGATTTTTCTCCGCTCGTTTCGAAACTCAAGGAGAATCACAAACGGGTCATCGGCTGTGGTGTCAAGAACTCGACCTCCGGTCTCTTGATGGGGAGCTGCGACGAATTCCTCTACTACGATGATCTCGCGAAGGCGGCGGATCTCAAGGCGGGCAAACGCGCCGAGAAGAATAAACAGAAGCCTGCGGTGGCCAAGAAGAAGGCTTCGAAGACCAAGGCGGCGGCGAAGACACCGGGACCATCTGGGCCGGCGGGGGTGGGGGATTTGGAGGATCAACCCGATGCGATCGATCTCATGCTCGAGATTCTCGAGAATCTTTCGAAGGATTACGACGCCGTCTGGGGCTCGATGATCAAACAGGCGCTTCGGCGGCTTCATCCCGACTTCAACGAGACGAGTGCGGGGTATCGCAACTTTGCCGAGCTGCTTCAGGATGCGGAGAAAGAGGGCTGTGTGAGGCTCGAATACGACGAGCGTCGCGGCAATTACCGCGTTGACCTGCTCGGTGAAGGGGTCTAGAGGGGATCCCTGCGAGGACCGGACCGCGGGCGCGACGAAGGCGATGCCGCGGGTATCGGCGGTGACGGCTCGCCAAGGGGGCCGCGGGTGAGGAACGCCGATCGCTATTCCGAGGTGCCGAGAATGATCCGACAATGGGACAAGAGGTGCGTGCTGGCTTCCGCGATGCGGGTGGGTGTCGCTTCGGTCTCGGCTAGGTCTCGCAGCGCCTCGAGGCTGTTGCGCGCGGCCGTCGACAGGTCCGGATTGCGGTCGACGCGGGCGTTCGCGAGTTGTTCGATGCGGCTCTCCCGGTCGGGCCGGTCGAGGGTGCGCACGCAGGCGATCAATGTTTCGAGTGCGCGACTATACTCGCCGTGAACCGACATCGGATGTTGCCTCCGCGACCCTATCCCGATCCCGATCCCGATCCCGATCCGGGGCCGCAGCCCGGAGCTTCCACATCGACTCAGGGGGGAGAAGCGTTCGCGTTCGGGTCGACGGGAAGGATGCCGCTTTCGGTGGGGGCTGGCGACGCCGGAGTGGGTGAAGCGGTGGCCGGTCCCCCGGATGCCTCCGTCTGGTCGGTCGTTGCGGCGGCGATCACGTCCGCCGGTTCCGGTGCGGCCTGCGCAGCCGATACGCTCTTCTGGTCGCGGAGATCTTCGTAGCGCTTGCGCCATCTATTTCCGCTCGAAATGGCCTCCTTGCGTTTTCGATCGCTGCGCTTCAGATCCTTATCGCTCTGGCCAAGCGCTTTTTTCGTCTTGTCGAGTTCACGCTCGACCTGAGCAAGGGTTTCGGGATCGATTCGGCCGGCCTGCTGCGAACGCAGACGCGCGAGCTCGTCGCCGAGTTTCAGGTTCTCGAGGTTGCGTGCATCGATGCGCTGCTCGAGCTCTTCGACCTTCCACGTCATCGCACCGTGGAGCGGGCGGTAGGAATACCCGAACGCGAGCATCCCTCCGGCGAAGAAGAGCCCCGCGCCGATCAGCGGAAGACGGATCCAGGGCGGCAGCCGTTTCGATTCGTCCATGCTCCCTCATCGGCAAGAGAGCCTGAAATCTACAGCCCCCACAGAGGCTTCTGCTGACTCGAACGGGGGCCTTGCAGACTGCTTACAAAGGCCGCTTGGGCTAGGTTCGGCTGGAGTGAGCGGTTTGGGAATGCGTTGTTTTCGCCCCATTTCGCTTTCATTCGCCCGACTTGTCTGGAGCCGGGACCCGGAGGATTCATGTCACTCGCGGCGACCTATCCCTACTACTTGGCCAACGAGGCCGTGGCCCCGAATCACGACCTCGAGGTCCTCGACAAGTTCAGCGGCGAAGTGGCGACGCGCGTGGCGCTGGCCGATGACGACGCGATCGATCGGGGGATTCACGCGGCGGTGGAAGCGACCGGGGCGATGGCGGCGATGGCGGCCTACGAGCGGCAGGCGGTCCTCGATCATTGTGTCGCGCGTTTCCAGGAGCGCTTCGAGGAGTTGGCCGCTGCGCTCTGCATCGAAGCGGGCAAGCCGATCCGAGATGCGCGAGGTGAGGTCGGACGGCTGATCGATACCTTTCGGATCGCGTCGGAAGAATCGGTTCGAATCGGGGGTGAGGTCATGCCTCTCGATATCAGCCCGCGCGCTCGCGGCTATTCGGGAATGTGGCGGCGGGTTCCGATCGGGCCGTGCTCGTTCATTTCTCCCTTCAACTTTCCGCTCAACCTTGCGGCGCACAAGGTCGCTCCGGCTCTGGCCGTCGGCTGTCCCTTCGTATTGAAGCCCGCGAGCATGACTCCGATCGGTGCACTCGTGATCGGTGAGGTGCTGGCGGAAACGGACCTGCCCAAAGGTGCATTTTCAATTCTTCCCTGCACGCGGGGAGGGGCAGCTCGATTCACGGAAGACGATCGATTGAAGCTGCTCTCGTTCACGGGCTCGCCCGGTGTCGGCTGGGACCTGAAGGCGAGGGCGGGGAAGAAACCCGTCGTGTTGGAGCTCGGTGGCAATGCCGCCGTGATCGTCGATGAAGATGCCGCCATCGACGATGCGATCGAGCGGATCGCGTTCGGCGCCTTCTACCAGAGCGGTCAGAGCTGTATCGGGGTTCAGCGTATTCTGGTCCACGCCGATCTCTACGCGCGCTTTCGCGAGGGGCTCGTCAAGAAGACGCGCTCGCTTCGGATGGGAGACCCGAAAGAGGAGTCGACCTTCATCGGCCCGATGATCTCAGAGAAAGAAGCGACGCGGCTTCACGGTTGGATCGATTCCGCGGTCGCCTCCGGCGCGACCCTGCTCTGTGGCGGGGGACGAGAGGGGGCGATGCTCGAGGCGACGCTGCTCGAGGACGTGCCCCCCGACCAGGAGGTGGTCTGCCAGGAAGCTTTCGGGCCGGTGGCTGTCCTGTCTCGCTTCGATGATTTCGATGCCGCGCTCGATCAGGTCAACGACTCGGTCTTTGGACTCCAGGCGGGGATCTTCACGCGAGACCTCTACAAGGCGCAGGCCGCTTGGGAGCGACTCGAGGTCGGTGGTGTCGTGATTGGGGACGTTCCGTCCTGGCGTGTCGACCATATGCCCTATGGGGGTGTCAAGGAGAGCGGGATCGGTCGCGAAGGGGTTAAATTCGCGATCGAGGACATGACCGAACTTCGGATGCTCGTGATCAGGACACCCTCCGCCTGATGTCCGCCAAAGGCTCGCCCCGGTCGTGAGCCGCTTCCCGCTCCCGCCGTCCGCTGCGCGCCAGGCCTAGTGCCAGGAAGGGCTCGCTCCCGACCAGGCCACAGCCTTCGCCGCCGCCTGAGGAGCTCGCGGCGACCGCCGCCGCGCCACCACTGCCGACCGGGGGATTGACAGGGTTGGGGGTTGGGGGGTGGGGGAAGCCAGGCCGCCAGGAGGTCGATCGCAGCCTGAACCTCGAGACGGCGGGATGGTTTCGCCATTGCGGTCGTCGAGAACGGGCGTGCCCGAGAGGGCGATCGCATTCTCGATTTCAGCCACTGTGGCGGTGGGATGGGCCTCGCGAATCGTGGCGATCGCGCCGGAGACATGGGGCGTCCCCGTCGAAGTGTCGCTCGCGTAGCGCGCCCCCCCGCCGAGTGCTGCAGATTCCACGGATTGGCTGAACGCGCGGACGGAGAGAAAAGACGAGGCATTCATGAAGCTCGAGACGGTATCCGTGTCGGTCGTAGAACCGACGCGGATGACGTTGGATAGACAGGCTGGGACGTTGATCGCGTTGGTCAGGCTCTCGTTGTCGGAGGCCACGGCGGTGGCGATACCGGCGACGTGGGTGCCGTGGTTGCATTGGCTCTGCGCGCAGGGGGCGACCGAGCCGGGTCCGAACAAATGTGACGATGCATTCGGCCCCCCCCCGAGCACCGAGAAGCAGGCTTCTTCGACGAGGCGGTTTTCGAAGAAGGGATGTGTTCCCTCGATGCTCGTGTCGAGGATCGCAATTGCGGTCCGGTCGCCATCGAATTCCGACACGTGTGCGAGATCGGCAGCGGTGATTGGGAGGCTGTCGACGAGGCTTGGGCGGTGGATGGCATCGAGTTCGAAGACGACGCGGACACGCGCTTCGCGAACGACGGTGTCGATGATGGCGGGAGGCACGCGCAGCGGCCGAGTCCGGCGTGCGACTTTGATCGCCTCGTGGAGCACCCGCCGGATCTCGTCTTCGGAGGCGCGGGCGAGGGAGCGGTCGGGTGGGGAGGACTCCGCTCCTTCCCCTGGTTCTGCGTTGCGTCCGATCGACCCGTCCTGAGGTGGCGCCGATGGGGCTGCTCGGGGGAGGGGGCCTCCGCTCTTCTCGGAAGTGATTTGTGCGGGAAATTCGATTGCGGGCGTGTCCGCTGGATCGTCCGCGGGGTCCGAACGCTCGCGTGGCATCGGAATCGGCGCAAAGCCGCCGCTGATCAGAATGGAGCCGAGGGCGAGGGAAATCAAGCTGGTCCAGAGGGATCTGCGCATCGAGCACCGATCGGGCCAGCGGGCCCTTCTTCTCATTCTTCGATCGGTTTCAGAAGCGATGGGCTTTACGATCCTGCCTTCGAGCGCACCTCGTGGAACGCGGGGGGCATTGGGCAGTTCCGGGTGGAATTCGCTGATCAAGTTGCGTTCGTGTGCGGCCGTAGGGTTGCCCTGGAGGTAGAACGGTTTTGGGTGCGGACGTCGAGGAAATCGAAAACAAGGGGATTGGCACACAGTCGAGTGCGCGTTTCATGGAAATAGCGATGGCCCGGGCGCGTGTTCTGATGGACAGCGACCGCGGCCAGGAGCGCTGGGTCAAGCCGCTCATCCGTGCGATTCGACGCAAGCGATTGCGCCTGCCGGTTCTGTCGCCGATGGTCCAGCGGGTCGTGAAGCTGACCGAATCGCCGGAAGTCGACCTCGACGAACTCGCAGACGCCGTGAGCCGGGACCCAGTGCTGTCGACGCGAATCATGGGGGTCGCCAATAGTTCATATTTTCGAGGCTCGACCGAGGTTCCGAATGTGCGGGATGCATTGATGCGAATGGGTGTGCGCGAGGCGCGCACCCAGGTCATCGTCGTTGCCTTGCGGTCGACGCTCCTGCGCTCGTCGGGGCTGGGAGAGTCCGCGCATCGGCTGTGGAAGCACTCGCTGCTAGTGGCTTCGGCGATCCAGGAGATCACGCTGGAATTGCCGCCCTGGGAATCGACCGGGTTTCTCGCGGGATTGCTGCAGGACCTCGGACAACTCGTCGTATTGGCCTTCGTGGCCGAGCTTCCCGCTCCGCAGGACGATGGATCGGCGCCGAGCGAAGAATCGGTCGAAGCGATCCTCGATGCGACTCACGCTTCGCTGGGGGCGATGGTGCTGGCCTCATGGGGATTTCCGGAGGAGTTCTGTGAGGCGGTTCTCGCACATCACAATTCGAGTCAGGCACCCGAGAGCGCGTCGAGTCTTGCTCGAGCGATGGAATTGGGCCACCACATCGCAGATCAGATCGAGGAGGGGTGGCCCGTCGACTCTGCGGAGTTGCCCGAGTGCCTGATCGTGCTCGGGCAGCAATCGGGTGTCGAGATTGACCGCCTGGTCGATATCGCGGCCGAGGCCGAGGCCAACGTGGAGGTGCTGAGCAAGCTCAGCTGAGCGCCCTGGCTGCGTGGCGACACGGTCGGCCATGAAGCTCGCGATGAAGAAATAGCTGTGGTCGTGGCCCTCTTGCATGCGCAGGGTCAGTGCTTGCCCCGATCGCGCGCAGGCCGCCTCGAAGAGTTCTGGTCTGAGCTGTTCGTCGAGGAAGCCGTCGGAGCTCCCCTGGTCGATCAGGATCGAATTCGGATGGAATCGCTCGCAAACCAACAGCGATGCGTCGATGCATTCGGTTGGGGTTCGGGCCTCATGGTCTCGGATCACGCGACGCCGGAGCTTCGACCGATTCTGAGGCGAAGGCCTTCCGGTCGTGCAGATCGGGTCGAAGCCTGAGTTTCCTGAGGAGAAAGCAAGAGATGGCGTCGGGACACAACGGACTTTCGCATCCCTTGCCCATGCCCCTCTGTCGGCGGTCGAAGCCGGGCAGGTGGGTGACGCTTCGTGTCTCCTGCGATTTGCGCCTCGGATCGAGCCGGTTCATCGCGTCAGTCGCAGGGGAGGGTGTGGACCTGGTCGGGTCGGACGGCGAGTGAGACCGGATCTCCGGGCTGCAATCGACGCGCGAGTCCGCGCCCCGAGAGCAGGTGAGTCGTGAAGAGGTGCTCGCGTACGCGCAGCGTCACGACCGTCGCCAGACCATCGCTCACGAGACTCAACACGATCGCTTTTCCGATCGGTTGGCCATCGCCGCGGCCGACATCGAGTTTGAGGTGTTCCGGCCGAATGCCGATCCAGATTTTTCGATCGATCTCGAGGTCTTTCGCGGTCGGAACCTCGAAGCCCTCATCGATCTCGACCCACGAAACGCCTTCTTCACGTCTGCGGACGCGGCCCTTGGCGAGGTTGATCATGCCGACCGTGCGGGCGACCTCCGTCGAATCGGGTCGCAGGAGCACGTCGTCGCGCCGGCCATGTTGGACGAGTTCTCCCCGTGCGAGGACCGCGATGCGATCCGCGAGGAGCAGGGCCCGGCGCAGGTCGTGCGTCACCATCGCGACCGCGACATTCGTGTCTGCGATGGCTTGTTGGAGGTCGAGCGAGAGCGAACGCTGCCCCTCGGCATCAAGGTCGTCGAAGGGCTCGTCGAGAAGGAGCACTTCGGGTTCCAACACGAACGCGCGGGCCAATGCCAGACGCCGCAACTCGCCGCCGGAGAGCGTTCGCGCATCGTGGCGAGCGAGGTGGGCGATGTCGAATCTTGCGAGCGCGTGCGCGATGCGCTCTCGTCGCGTCTCTTCGCGCATTTTCTGGCTGAGCAAGGCGGCGCGCACGTTGAACTCGGCGCTACCGCTGAGTGCTGCGGGACGTTGGAAGACGAGCGTGACCGGACCGGGGCCCCCCCGGATCGCACGTTGATTCGCGCTCCGCTCGAGTCCGGCCAGCGCCCGTAGGAGGGTGCTCTTTCCCGCGCCGTTCGGCCCGAGGATCACTAGGACCTCACCCGCATGGAGATCGAGGGCGTCGACCCTGAGCTCGAAGCGATCCGCTCCGAAGCCGAGCCGGCAGAAGAGCCCGTCGGCGGAGAGCGCGATCCGATCGGGGGTCGCGCGCGGGCTCATCGCGTCCGTCCGCTCTGTTGGATCCACGTCAGCAGCCCAGCCAGCAGCAACATGTTCCCGACCAGGATCGCCGCCTGTCCCAACGCGATTTCGTATTCGCCCATGCTCGTATGCATCATAATGGCCGTGGTGAGGACCCGGGTTTCTCCCGCGATGTTACCGCCGACCATATTGACGGCGCCCACTTCGGAGAGGATGCCGCCCATCGCCGCGATCACGGCGGCCAGCAAGCCCACCCGAATTTCGCGCACGAGCAACCAGATCCGCCACCCCCGCCCGATCCCGAGGGTGCGCACCTGCAGATCCCATTCCTCGTCGAGGGATCCGACCGAGGCGAGGGTCAGCCCGATGACGAGGGGAAGGGCGATCGCTGTCGAGGTCAGGATCATCGCGTAGGGGGTATAGAGCAGGTCGAATCCGCCGAAGGGGCCGCTACGCGCGAGCAGGATCGAGCCGATCAGACCGACGACGACGGGAGGCGCCCCCATGCCTGCGTTGACGGACGACACGAGCAGGCCGCGGGTGACGAAACGGCGAGAGCCGAGCGCGATGCCGATGGGCACACCGGCGAGCAGCGCCAACAGGAGTGCCGAACCGCAGACCCACAGGGTGCGGAGTGTAATTTCGGCGAGCAGCAGGATCTCCTCCGTCGACAAACCCTAGTCCCCCGAGTCAGAGGCCGGTCCGGCCATCGGGCTGAAAAGAGAACGTCCAAAGCGCTCATGCCCGAATACCCCGATCTGCGTTTGGACAGAGGCGTCGAGGAGGAAGCGTTCGAGTGCTTCTGCCTCGGCGCTGTGGAGGGGGCGCTCGAATCGATCCGAGTCGAGCTGAAGGATGGAGTAGATGTTGCGGAGGGCGGGAGAGGGCGTCGAAAGGGCGACCAGGTCGATGCGCTCCTTGAAGGCGAGAAAGGTTCCGAGATCGCTCAGGAGATAGGCGCGGCGTTCGCCCGCGACCTGAAGCGAGAGCCCCATCCCGCTTCCGGTTCGAACGAAACCCTCCCAGTCTGTATCGGGATCGAGCCCGGCCGCTTCGAAGAGCGACTTCTCTCGTTTGTGCGTACCCGAGTCATCGGAACGACTGACCCAGCCCGCCTTTGCGCTGGCGATCTTCTGGATCGCTCGTTCCGGCGAGGTGACTCGTGCTATGCCGACCGGATCGCTGCGCGGGCCGGCGATCACGAAGAAATTCTCCATGAAGGGTGTGCGCCGGCGGACGACACCTTCGTCGACCAGGGCGTTCTCCGAAGTGGGGGCATGGGTGAGGAGCAGATCGGCATCGCCTTCGCGGCCCATGCGAAGCGCTGCACCCGTTCCGACGGCGATGACTCGGACGCGGATTCCGGTTTCTTCTGTGAAGGAGGGCAGCAATGCGTCGAGGAGTCCGGAGTCGCGCACGCTCGTCGTTGTGGCGAGGATCATCGACCGATCGGCTGCGGAGCAGAGGGTGGCCGAGAGCGCGGTCGCGAGGAGCAGGATCGAAGCGAGGATCTGGAGCTTCGTTTTCATGAAGTCATCGGGTCCTTCTCGGGTTCTCCAGCCCTGGCGTGGGGAGGGCGCGCAAGCTTAGGTCAGGTGATCGCCCCTGCCATTCGCGGCCTTCCGAGGGCGCCTTCCCGCCCCGCACGCTCGGCCTCCTTTGCCGGCGCCCCAGAGACAGCGGACGGACGTGAAAGCTTGATTTCAAGGGGAATAGGGGCCGTTGGGGAAGCGGGTCGGAGGTTGGGGCAGAGAATTCGTGCGCCTCGACCAAGAACGCATGATGCGTTCCCGTCGAGTGTGGAATCCTTCCGAGGGGCCCCAAAAGGTACGTCTAACGCCCCTCGAATCTAGCCGGCCGCTTCTCCATGAAGGCGATCAGGGATTCCTTGAAATCCTCGCTGCGGAAGAGCTGTATCAACTCGGCCATGACCGCATTCGAATTCGCTTCGAAGGTCGAATCGAGTCCGAGTCTCATCGAGCGTTTCGCGGCCGCTACGGCAAGCGGTGCGTTCGCCGCGAGCTCGTGCGCCCAGGAGATCGCTTCACCCATGAGTGCGTCGTGGGAGACCACGCGATTCGCCAGGCCGAGGCGTTCGATATCGGGTGCTTCGAGGGGGCGGGCCAGCAGGGTGATCTCGCAGGCTTTGTGCCATCCGACGAGGCGGGGCAACAACCATGTTCCACCGCTCTCGGGGATCACGCCGCGCCGGACGGGCGGGACGAACCTGGCCCGTTCCGAAGCGAGGATGAAATCACAACCGAGGGCCAGATCCATCCCATAACCCGCGGCGGCGCCATTCAAGGCACAGACGATCGGGGTATCCATTCGCCGCATGACGAAAGGCGGCGTCTCGTTGATCTTGAAGCCCGTGCTCGTATCCGTGAAATTCGTGCTTCCGCTCGAGACATCCTTCAGGTCCAGCCCCGAACAGAAGGCTCGGCCCGCGCCCGTGAGGACGAGCGCTCGGATCTCCTGGTCGTGTTCGGCCTCGAGGAAGATCTCGGAAAGGAGGCTGATCACGTTGCCGCCGATCGAATTCATTCGCTCGGGGCGGTTGAAGGTGATGATCAGGACATGATCGACACGTTCGGTGAGAACATCGGGGGTGGTGATGGTGTCGCCGTCGGAAGAGGGGGACGCGGGCATGATTTCTCCAGGGTGCAGAGGGCGCTCGGTGGCCCGTGGAGTCGGACCTTCACAGGTTCATTCGATGCGATCGAAACGAAGGAAATAGTTGTCGTCGAGCCCGTCGAGCTCGATCTCTTCGGCGAGCCTGAAGCCCGCCGCTTCGATCTCGGCCCGAAAGACGTCGCGTCCGGCCCGCACGTGTTTCAAGAGCCATTTCGGGCTCTCACCGGCGATGCGCTCGAAGTCGATCAGAACGAGGGAGCCACCGGGGCGAATCGCAGCGTGCAGACTCGCGAGGGAGTCTTCTGGATACTCGAAGTGGTGATAGACGTCGCAGATGAAGGCGAGGTCGATCGAGGCATCGGGAAGCGCGACGGAACGCGCGTTGCCTTCGACGACGCGCATCGTGTCGGGGGCTTCTGTGGCGGCACGCTCACGCAGGTGTGCGAGGAAGCGCGGCGAGATCTCGACCGCATAGACCGTGCCCGCCCGCGCGACAGCCTCGTTCAGGAGCAGACTGAAAAAACCGGTTCCTGCGCCGATATCCGCGACGGCGTCGCCCGGGGAGAGCGCGAGGGCATCGACGATCGCGTGGCGCTCGGCGAAGACCGCGCGGGATTCACCTTCGAATCGCTCGACATATTTTTCGACGTCGAGGTCCTCGGACAGGAAAGTGTCATTGATTCCATCCGGCAGGCCCTCGGGCCGTGGTCCGCCGAGACCGGAACAGCCCATGGCGGTGGAGACCAGCAGCAGGGTGGCGAGGGTTCCGAGCTGGCGTAGGGCGCGACGAGGTAACGGAATCATGGCGAACTCCCTTTATCACATCTGGGGACTTGCGAGGCTGCGGACCCAACCCGAAGCTCGGGGGGTTGTTGGCGGCACCGAACTCTCGCACAGGCCGGCCCCGAAGCCACGCATCACGAGTGGATCGGGTGCTCCCGTCCGTCGCGCCGCGGGCCGAGTCGAATGGGATCTACCGGAGGAGAGCGCAATGGGATTCTACGAGGACCGAGTCGTGCCGAAGCTGATCGAGGTGGGTTGTTCGACGCGTCCGATCCTCAAACAGCGTGAAAAGGTGGTTCCCCAGGCCCGGGGTCGGATCCTCGAGGTCGGGATGGGGCCCGGGATCAATATCCCCTACTACGATCCGAGCCGGGTCGAAAGGGTCTGGGGACTCGAGCCCTCTGAGGCCATGCGTCGCAAGGCGGCGCCCAGGATCGCCGAAGCACCGTTCCCGATCGAGTGGCTCGGCCTACCGGGCGAGGAGATTCCGCTCGACGACGACAGCGCGGATACGGTGCTGCTCACCTTCACGCTCTGCACGATCCCCGATTTCGCGAAGGCCCTCTCTCAGATGCGCCGCGTTCTCAAACCCGGCGGCCACCTGCTCTTCGCGGAGCACGGCGCCGCACCCGACGAAAACGTCCGCAAATGGCAGGATCGCATCAACCCGGTCTGGAAGAAGCTCGCCGGCGGCTGCAATATCAATCGCGAAATTCCGCGAGCCCTGGAAGGGGCGGGCTTCAAGATCGAGGAGATGGAAACCATGTATCTCCCCGGAACCCCCAAGATCGCCGCGTTTCAGTATTGGGGTCATGCGACGCAACGCTAGGCGTCCCCCGCCGGATCAGTCGTCGGCGAAATAATCAGCCGCGGGGGCTGGTTCGATGGGATGTTCGGCCACGACCTGCCCGACCCGGTCCTCCTGATCCTCCCCCGTCGATCAGCAAGCATCCGAGGACCGCGAGCCCGGGAATCGGGGTGGCGGGGAGATCGGGAGATGAACGATGGCGGGGTGGAGCGGATCGGGAACCATTGGAGGGTCCTCAGGGGTCTTGGCGAAGAATGCCGCTCGAGTTCCGCAGAGCCTCGTTTACGTCCACCGCGCCAGCAGACTCATCGAGGCGACGCCCACGCTCAGGAGCAGCCACTTTGCGAAGCGTCCGCCCGATGCGGGGAACTCGTCGCGCAGGATGTCGAAGGTCGCGACGTAGATGAAGGTTCCGGAAGCGATCGAAAGAAAGCTCGCTTCGAGCAC
>PBFW01000076.1 GCA_002719955.1 Deltaproteobacteria bacterium
AGAGAAGAGAAGAGAAGAGAAGAGAAGAGAAGAGAAGAGCAGAGCGGAATCGAGTGGAACGGGGTTTGGGCATTCGGCGAGGGGCGACCGAGCGGAATGCGGACACGAATTTGAACGAGAAATAGCAGCGAAGGCACAATCGACAATCGACCACGGGGCCGAGGAGAACTTCTCGTGCCACGAATAGAACCTCCGGGCGACTCGCTCACAGCCGATCGAGATTGCGGCGTGAGATCTGGCGACGAGTCAGATGAATGCGTGACCGGCCCGGTTCGACGTTCGGCGTAGATCGCAAGAGCCAGAACAAGAAAAAGTGCCGTGTGATAGGTCGTGTGAAGATTGTGCTCCCGCGAAGGCGAGGGGAAAGAACATGCCGGTGATCAAGATCAAGGATAGCGAGTCCTTCGAGGGCGCTATGAAGCGATTCAAGAAGACCTGCGAGAAGGCGGGCATTCTGACGGAGCTTCGACGTCGTGAGTATTACGACAAGCCGAGCATTCGGAAGAAGAAGAAGGAAGCGGCCGCGCGCAAGCGGGCGCTCAAGAAAGCACGGCGGACGCTGAACTAGCATCACCGTGCATCCAGCGAGAGGGCGGATTTGAGCCGGATTTCCGAGTCTACGATCCACGAAATCCGAAACCGGGGAGATATCGTCGCCCTGGTCTCTCGCTACGTCGAACTGAAGCAGGCGGGTCGAAACTGGAAGGGGCTCTGTCCCTTCCATAACGAGAAGACCCCTTCGTTCAACGTCAATCCCGATCGACAGATCTTTCATTGCTTCGGCTGCCAGGAAGGCGGTGATGTCATCGGCTTCCTGATGAAGCATGAAGGCCTCTCCTTTCCTGAGGCGACGCGCACACTCGCGGCGGAGCTCGGAATCGAGATCCCCGAAGAACGAGATGGGCACGACGCGGGGGTCACGGCCAGCCTCTTTGAGGCCAATCGGCTCGCCCAGGATCTCTACCGCGAGGCGCTCCGCATGCCCGAGGGCGAGATCGCGCGCAATTATCTGGTCTCCCGCGGTTTCGACGGTGCGGCGGCGGACGAATTCGCGATCGGCTTTGCACCCGCGCGTTGGGACGCGGTGGCGGAGCGACTCAAGAAGAATCGGATCAAGGGCGAGGTCGGTGCCCAGGCGGGTCTGCTCGCAGAGCGCAAATCCGGTCAGGGCCACTACGACAGGCTGCGCGGCCGGCTCACGTTCCCGATCCAGGACGTGCGCGGCCGCGTGATCGGCTTCGGGGGTCGCGCCCTCGAAGCGGAACAAGAGCCGAAATATCTGAACACCCCCGAAAGCCCGGTCTTCCACAAACGTCAGGCTTTTTATGGATATCCCGCCGCACTCGAGCCGATCCGACGCTCGGGTCGCGTGATTCTCTGCGAGGGCTATTTCGATCGAATCGCGTTTGCCCGCGCCGGGATCGGTGAAGCGCTCGCCACCTGCGGAACAGCGCTTACCGTCGAGCACGGCGCCCAGATCCGCCGGCGCACCCGAGAGGTCGTCCTGGTCTTCGACGGGGACAGCGCTGGGCAACAGGCGACCGAGAAGGCGCTCGCGGTCTTGCTTCCCCACGGGTTGCGAGTGCGCGCGGTCCTGATCCCCGGTGGTGCGGACCCCGACGACTACCTCAACAAAGAGGGCGAGGACGCGCTTCGCGGACTCGTCGACGATGCACCGGACGCGCTCGAACTCTCGATTCGCAACGCGATGCGTCAAGGGATTGCGACGCCCGACCAGAAAGCCGATGTCGTATCCCACGTTGCACCGCTTGTTGCGCGTGTCTCGGACCCCGTGTCGCGCGACGAGTATATCCGACGAGTTGCGATGGCCATCGATGCTTCGACTTCGGCGGTCGGCGCCATCGTTCGTGGCGCAGCGCGTGGTCATTTGCCGACCCCGCAGGTCGATCAAGAGACGCTCGGGCTCACGCGTGAGCGGCGCGATGCACCCGAGGAGCGCCAACTCAGAGCGCTCGCAAGGATTTGCCTGCAGCATCCGAATCTCATTGGGGATGAAACAGCCCTGACGTTTCAAGAAATACTTCCGGGCGGCGCATGGAAATCCATCATCCTGCAGATCATCGAAGCGGCAAGTGATGGCCTCCTACTGCCTGGTGATTCTGGTTCACAGGGAAGAAGTGTCGACGTCTTCGCGATCGAATCACGGCTCGACGAGGAAGCAAGGCTACGCCTGCGGGAAATCGCGATGGACCAGACGTCTCTGGACTCCGAGCGAAGCGAGGAGCTCGTGCTGGCGGATCTGGTCGGCTGGTTCGAACGCAGGGGCCTCGATGCGAGGCAACGTGAATTGAATCGAAGAATGCGTGACCCGAATGCTGATCAAGATGCACTCCTAGCTGAGAAACAGGCACAACTTCTAGAACGGCGGACCCGTTTGGGAGTTGGGCCGGGTGGCAACGCGTAAGCAATTGGCCGTCCCGATACGCAATCTTGCCGGGGAAGGCGGCAGAGCGTCGGAATCGGAAGTAGAATTTTGGAGCCCAAGGAGGACCCCCCCATGGCCTCGAACGCGCTCAACACGGGGTCGGCTGCAGAGCCGGCTTCGAGCAGCACTAGTGGAAGTGACGGCCAGATGCCGATGACGCCGGTCGAAACGACCGAAGCGTCGCCAGCGCCTGTACGTGTGCGGAAGGTGAAGGCGAAAGGCGCAGCTGGAAACTCAGACACCGATGAGAAGAAGCCCCGAGGCCGTCGCGCGAAGGCGACTAGCATCGCGGATATCGCCGATCCCGTGGACGTCTCCGAAGCGACTGCTGCCGAGGGCAGGCCCCGGAAGAAAAAATCCACGTCGAAGGTGTCCGGCGGAGCGCGCAAGACGCAAGGCAAGACAGCGGCAAAAACGAAGCGGCCCTCCAAAGCCACTCAAAAAGTTGCTGCAGCGCCGTCCGACCCCGACCCCGACCCCCACGATCACGACGCGCTGCTCGGGCTGGAAGCCGTTCGAAAATTGATCGAGGTGGGTCAGGAGAGGGGCGGCGTCGACCGGATGGATCTCCGGACGGCTTTCGAGGGTGAGGGTCTGAGCCCCGGGGACCTCGACGGTGTTCTGTCGATTCTTCACGAATATGATATTCCCCTCGCTCGCAGCGAGTCCCTCGAACAGGAAGATGCAAAGAAGCCCAATCGCGTTTCCAAGAAAAGTGAGCGCACCGCAGAAGACGTCGGCGGGGCGGATCCGGTTCGCGTTTATCTTCGTGAAATGGGGCAGGTCCCACTGCTCACACGCGAGGGTGAGGTCAAAATCGCTCAGCGTATCGAACAGGCGGTCGGGGCTCACTTCGCCGCGCTCGTTTCGAATCCGTATTGCCTGAAACGAATGATCGAGATGGGTGATTCCGTCCGCACGGGCGAACTCGATCTCAAGAAGGCCGTCGATGGTCTCGAAGACGAGAACGCATTGCCGGTCGATGAGACCCTGAAGAAATTTCTGGCAGCGATCACGCGTCTCGAAGAGATCGAGCACAGCATCGCGGAGCGGCGAAAAGAACTCGACCGGAATGTGATGAGTCGGGACGATTGCCTCGCGTGCGAGGCCGAAGTGGCCGGATTTTACGAAGAGGCCGCAAAAGAACTTCGCAAGCAGCGCGTCAGCCGAAATCGCTACAGCGAACTCGATCGTTGTCTGCGCGAACTCCTCGAGGGCCATCGCCTGATCGACGAGCGCGCGAATCAAATTGTGCGCCCTTTTGCGATGGATGCCGAAGAATTCAGGGTCATGCTGGAGCAGTCGAAGAAGCGCAGCGCCGGTGGCAAGCAGGTGCTCGAGCGACTCGGGGGCGATCGCGAGTCGATCGATGCGAAACTCGAACAGTTCGCCAACGTCGATCGCTTCCGTGCGCGCCTGCAGGAGGACACCGAGCTGACGCTGGCCGAGATCGAACGCGTTCTCGATCAGGTCGATGGCGCGGCCCTATCCGCTCAAGAAGCCAAGAGCGAACTCATCGAAGCGAACCTTCGCCTCGTTGTCTCCATCGCGAAGAAATATACAAACCGCGGTCTGCAATTCCTCGATTTGATCCAGGAAGGCAATATCGGACTCATGAAGGCGGTCGATAAATTCGAGTGGCGCCGAGGATATAAATTCTCGACCTACGCGACGTGGTGGATCCGGCAGGCGATCACCCGGGCGATCGCGGATCAGGCCCGCACGATCCGCATCCCGGTCCACATGGTCGAAACGATCCACAAGCTGGTTCGAGCGACACGTCAGCTCGTGCAGGTTCTGGGTCGGGAGCCCCAGCCCGAGGAACTCTCTGAGAGTCTTGAGTTGCCCCTCGAAAAGGTTCGGATGATTCTGCGGATCGCAAACGATCCCATCAGTCTCGAGACCCCGGTCGGCGAGGAGGAGGAGGGTCGTCTCTCCGACTTCATCGAAGATCCGAATGCGATCAGTCCGGCGGAAGCCGTGATTCAGTCGAGCCTGGCCGAACATACGCGCGAGTTGTTGGCGACTCTGGCGCCCCGTGAGGCCCGCGTATTGCGGATGCGTTTCGGAATCGGTGAGCGGGCCAATCGCACCCTCGAAGAAGTCGGTCAGGATTTTGACGTGACCCGTGAGCGCATTCGCCAGATCGAGGCGAAGGCGCTTCGCAAGCTGCGCCACCCGAGTCGCAGCCTCTCGCTCAAGGGGTATCTCGAAGGCTAGAGCCGGATCGCGGCGACTCTTGCCGGCTACCTGCGCGGGTCCGCGAGGGCTGGGATCAAGCCCCCACACGGGTGATCCGATACGGATCGCGTGAAGCTGGTCGCCTGTACAGATTGCCATGCGCAATACGATGTCACGCTGATGGTTGTGGGGAGCGCCTTCGATTGTCGTTGTGGGACGGCGCTCGAGGCGATACCGCCGACAGGGGTCGACGCGGCGGTTCGGCGCTGTAGTGCCTGTGGGGCCGTCGCCCGGGATGGCGACGAGATCTGCGATTATTGCGGTGCGGGGATCATCCAGGCACCGCAACGTGGGAGCCTGATCTGCCCCGAGTGCATGGCGCGCAATCTCGATGACGCTCGCTTCTGCCTGGCCTGCGGGATCCGATTCGAGCCGCAGGCTCCCCCTCAGACTGCTCCCGAGCTTCGCTGTCCCTGCTGCGAGAGGTGGATGGTGGCGAGCGAGATTGCCGGGCTCGTCATTCAAGAATGTGCAAAATGCCACGGCCTCTGGACACCGGACGACGTGTTCGAGATGCTGGTCGATCGCGCGACGGCGGCTGCGCGCGAGCGAGCTGCTGGCGCAGAACATGCCGCGCCGCGTGTCGCCGGCGGAAATCCGGCCAAGGATCGCGTCGAATACCGTCGCTGTCCCACCTGCGATGCGATGATGGTTCGACGCAATTTTCGACGGCGTTCCGGCGTGGTCATCGACCGGTGCCACGAACACGGGACCTGGTTGGATGCGAACGAACTCGAGCGGATTGCCGGCTTCGTGTTGTCGGGGCGTGCCGATAGCGCCGTGCGTGCCGAAGCAGCCGCACGTGATTCTCGCGTCAGCGAAGAAGCGCGCGCCGCGTCTCGAAGAATCCAGCTCGCTGCGATCGAAGATCCTCATCGCGGGTCGTCGATCTTTAGGGGCCACCGGAAGACTGGTGGTGCCGGAACGATTCTCGACCTACTGGTCTCGATCCTGAACTAACACTTTCATGTGGATCCAGGCCGAATTCGGTCGGCTTCGCATCATCCATAAATGGGGTATGAATAATGGCACTCTTCGAGAAACTGCGAGCCGAGCTGATCGATATCGTCGAATGGATCGACGATAGCCAGCATACGCTGGTGTGGCGCTTCCCGCGCTACCGCAACCAGATCAAATGGGGTGCCCAGTTGATCGTCCGCCCAGGACAATCGGCCGTCTTCGTCCATCAGGGCCAGATTGCCGATGTCTTCGGTCCGGGCCATTACAGCCTCGAGACGAAGAACCTTCCCCTCCTATCGACCCTGCTGGGTTGGATGCACGGATTCGATTCGCCCTTCAAGGCGGAGATCTATTTCGTCAGCACTCGTCAGCTCACGGATCTCAAATGGGGCACCTCGAATCCCGTTCCGCTGCGCGATGCAGATTTCGGTTCGGTTCGGGTTCGGGCCTTTGGGACCTACACGCTCAAGGCCGTCGACCCCGGTCGTCTGCTATCCGAACTCGTCGGAACCGATGGCGTCTACGAAGCCGAAGAGGTCTCGGCGCTGCTTCGTTCGATCATCTCCATGACCTTCGCGGATGTCCTCGCGAGTTCTGGGATCAGCGTTCTTGATCTCGCCCAGAACTACAGCGAACTCTCCGAGACGGTACGCAAGGCGGTCGTCGAGCGGATCGACGATGAATTCGGTCTCGAGGTTCCGCAGCTCTATATCGTGAATGTATCGGTTCCTGCCGAGGTCGAGCGCGCCCTCGATGCACGGGCGAGCATGAACGCGATCGGAGATATGGGCAACTTTCAGGCCTATCAGCTCGGAAACGCGATGCCCGAAGCCGCTGCAAATCCCGCTGGCGGCCTGGCCGGAGCCGGCGTGGGTCTCGGGATGGGGCTCGCCATGACCCATTCGATGGGTGCAATGATGGGCGGGTCCAATGGAGGCGGGAATCCTTCAGCTCCGATGGGTTCCCCTCCCGCATCGCCGCCGCCCGTTCCGAGCGTGCTCTGGCATGTCGCCGAAGGAGGCGAATCGGTTGGTCCCTTTGCCCCGGCGCAAATGGCGCAGGCCATTGGTGCGGGTCGCGTGACGCGAGAGACCCTCGTGTGGAGTTCCGGTATGACCGGCTGGGTGGCGGCATCGGATGTCGAGGCGCTCGTGGGCTATTTTGCGCCGCCGCCGCCGCCGATTCCGGAGAGTTGACGGGGAGTACCTAACAGGGTTCCCCGACCTTCTTCAGCCAGGACTTGTAGTCTTCGAAACCGGTGGCCTTATGTAAGGCTGCGACCTTGCCGAGCAGGCTCTGTACTTTCTCGGCGCTCGGTGCTTCGGCGTCGTTGAGGCTCTCGAGAACGTTGTCTGCCGTTTCTGCACCGCGATTATGCGTCATGCGTGCTTCGAGGGCTGCTTCACGCCCCTTCTTGTCCAATTCATCCGACACTCCTAGGTAGGCCTCGATGGCTTCCTCGCTGACGTGTGTCGCGTGCTTTCGCGACGCCACGATATTGCCCTTGCCGGTCACGACGTTGCCGACGGAAAAGACGGTGGGGTAGCCCTCGAGGCGACCGATATCCCAGTCCTTGAAATCGAAGAGTTCGCCCTTCATGGCGATGCCCGGGATCGCTTCCGGGATCGAGCCGATCGAACTGAGGACCGAGGGGCTGCGGACTTCGTAGGTCCCATCGAGTTTGATGACACGGCCGTTCTCGATCCGGGTCCGGCGGAAAACGATTCCGACGAGCTGTCCGTTCTCGACGATCAGATCGTCGGGCGCGGAGAGCGGCTCGACCTTGAACATGTATTTTCCGGTGCTCTTGTCGAGCATGCGCTTGCGGCCGGCCTCGACCTTCTTGATCCGCACTTCGTCCGCACCCTCGGGAGCGCTCATGAGCGGCATGTCTTCGACACGTCGGCGGTAGTAGATCGTCGCGCCCTCGATCCCGAGTTCCTCCCAGGTGAGACCGTGTTTATCGAGGGTTTTCGGGATGCCCTTGATCTCGAGTTCCTCGATATTCGTTTCGATCCCGCGTTCCTCGAGCGCGCCGAGTGTCATGTCGAGGGTATGGATCTTGGCGACATCGATCGAGGCGAGGCCACCGCCGAGGATGATCGCGCCGTCCTTCACCTCATACGTTGCCTCGGGCAGATCGCCGCGTTCGGCATGGTTGAAAGCAATGACGAAGGGGTTCTGGTAGGCGAGGCCCTTGCCGACATATGCCTCTGCACCCTCGATCGGAACTGGTCGGTCATGCCAGGCGCCATTCGCGAGTACGACGGCGGAAAATCCCCAGTCGTTCACGAGTTCCTTGAAATCGATGTCGCGCCCGATCTTGGTCTTGGGCACGAAGGACACGCCTGCCTTCGAGAGCTTCTCGTCGATCGTCTTGTATTCCTTCTTGCGCAAGGCTTCGTGCCAGCGCGGAAGGCCGTCTTCGATCTTGCCGTAGGGTCGCCTGTTCTGTTCGAACACGAAGACCGATACGCCGCGATCCGCCAGGCGACTGGCCACCTCGGCTCCCGCCGTGGCGCCCCCAATCACCGCAACGTAATGCCCCACTGCTTCATCTGTCATGGCGCCGATTCTCGCAATTACGCGGGCGCTCGACAACGTTGCGGCTCGCATCCGTTCACCCGTCGAACGCGGTAACCTGTCGGCGGAGGGCCTGTAGCTCAGTGGTTAGAGCAACCGGCTCATAACCGGACGGTCCCTGGTTCAAGTCCAGGCAGGCCCACCACCCCTCCCCCTCGGCCCAGGTGAGCAAAGCAGCCGCGCGAGACGAGTGCCCTCAGCCCAAGCGCGCCTTCGCGCGCGCCAAAAAGGAGCCCTCAGCCCAAGCGCGCCTTCGCGCGCGCCAAATAGAAGGGCCCATTCCTTTCGGAATGGGCCCTGGGACCAGCCAGTGTGCGTTCTGTCTGTTCCCGCACTGATGCTCTAAGGGAGAAAGGGCTCCCGGTTGCGGCCTAAAGAGCCCCCGATCAGATTATCACAGCCCCCCAAAAGCACAATAAATCCCTAATACTACCCGTCGAGTTGCGAATCCTGTCAGGATTTTTCGGGGTTTCGGGTACCAAGCGCCGCGGCGATCGAGCACTCCACCCGTCCCATCGCATCGACCGGGCTCTTCAGGGAACGAGGCGAGTGGCCACCCGAAGCCTGGGCAGCGCCTCGTCTTCCGGCAGGATCTGGAGATAGACGTTTTCGCTTGCCGCGCCGCTCGTTCGACCGGCGATCTCGAGATTGCGTCCACCTGGCTGGGCGCGCTCGGTGAGCCGAACGGAGAGGCGGACGTAGCTCGTTCCGCCCGGCTCGATCCGGATCCGCTGGTCGTTCCATCCCCACGCGACGAGCGCGAAGCTGCGCAGACCCGCGCGCAGGTGATGGGACCCCGCCGCGACCTCCAGCATCTCGTATTCATCGTTTCGGAATGTGCCGAGATCGCGTCCGTCCATCGTGACGCGCACCTTCGACAAGCTGGGGCGATCGTCTGAGCGAAAGAGATAGATCCGAGCGCGATGTTCGGGCGGGTGCGTGGCCAGCGCGAAAGTGGGGCCGGTCGGGGGCGCCGCACAAGCGGCGGCGATGAGGGCCATCGCCAGCAGAAAGCCAACCAGTGCTTCCTTTCCTCCGGGTTGAGGGAGCAGACGCCGGACGGTTGACGTCTGATCGCTCGGTGCTGCTTGGAGGGAAGTCGCCTCGGGTAGCGCGCTTCCTGTGGGCATGAGGTCCCGCCTCCTGGGTCCCCCGCTCGGGGCCTGCTCGTAGCCAGGATAGCGCGCCTGCGTCTGGATCCCCGAGGGTTCATGTGGAGCCCAAGCAGGGGAGACAATTCTCGTATAGCGGTTACGCTACGCTGCCCTCCTGATCGCCGGCGGCGATTTCGAGCGGGCGAAGGGCTGTACACGGAAACGATGCGCAAAGACAAGGACCGCTACTGGGATTGCCTGGATCAGGCAATGGAGGCCTCCCATGGAGGTCGGATCGAGGAGGCGCTCGCCTGGCTCGACGAAGCGCTCCGAGTGCATCCCGATGGCGCCGAGGCCCATAACGGTCGTGGCGAGATCCTCTGGGACGACGGGCGGATCGACGAAGCGCTGATCGAGTTCGATCGCGCGACTCTGGCCGACGGGAAATTCACGGCCGCGCACCTGAATCGAATCGAATTGTTGATCGAGGAGCTCGGCGAATTCGCGACCGCTGCGCGGTTGGCCGACGAGCTGCTCTCGGGTCGGCCCCACCTCCCTCGACCCGACCGCCCGCTCCAGGCCGAAGTCTATTACCTGAAGAGTAAGGCCCTCTTCTACCGGGACGATCTCGAAGGCTCGCTCTTCCTGGTCCGTCGCGCGGCGAAGGCCGGCGGAGAACTTGGTCTCTACTGTGCCTTCGAGGGTCAGGTCCTCTTCGAGCTCGGGCAATTTCTCGAATCGAAACGAGTTCTCGAGCGTGGCGTCGCGATCGATCCCGATTCGGCGCACACGCTTTATCACCTCGGGCTCGTTCTCGAAAGACTCGAAGACGGAGGCGACGAAGGCGGCGCCCCCGCGGTTGGACTCGAGAGCGCGTCGGAGGCCTTCGCTCGCGCGAATTCTCTTGAACCCCAGCAATTCCCCCTGCCGAGCGTGATCGAGGAAGCGGTTTTCGCTCGAGCCGTCGACGAGTCCATCGCCAATCTGCCGCGCTCGATCCGCGAGCAGGTCGAGGGTGTGAGCATCCTGATCGAGGATTTTCCGACCCTCGATCTCGTCCGTGAGGAGCGGATTTCTCCGCAGACGGTCGGTCTCTTCATGGGCGTCCCTCGAACCGAGGCGATGTCGACCGACCAGCCACTCGATCTCGATCGGATCCTTCTCTTCAAGCGCAATCTCGAGAAGATCTGTCATGATCAAGAGGATCTGATCGAGCAGATTCAGATTACGGTGCGGCACGAAGTCGGACATTATCTGGGTCTGGACGAGGACGATCTCGAACGCCTCGGCCTCGCCTGACCCACCCACGAAGAATCGATGTCGGACCTTCCTCTCAACCCCGCGGAATCGCCCCTGGAACCCTCGTTCGAGATCCAGCGGGAACGGACTGCTCCAGTGGCCTTGATCGCGCGTCTGCGCGCCATCGTAGGGGCCGAGAATTGTCTTGCGCGGGAGGGTGAGCTCTTCGCCTACGAATGCGACGGTTTGCCCCTCGAGCCGCATCGACCGCTTGCGGTTCTCTTGCCCGCCTGCACGGAAGAGGTCGTCGGGATCGTCCGAACGTGCCGAGAATTCGAGATCCACTTCGTGCCCCGAGGTGCGGGAACCGGCCTTTCCGGTGGCGCGCACGCGACGGACGGCTCGGTGCTGATCGAGTGTTCCCGTATGAACCGGGTCCTCGAAGTCGATGCCGAGGATCGACTCGCGGTCGTCCAGCCCGGCGTGGTGAACGCTGAACTCTCGACTGCGGTCGCCCCTCTCGGACTCTTCTACGCCCCCGATCCATCCAGCCAGCTGGCCTGTACGATCGGTGGCAATGTCGCCGAGAATTCTGGCGGACCCCACACCCTCAAATACGGGACGACGACGAACCACGTGCTCGCGCTCGAAATGGTGCTCCCCGATGGCCGCGTCCAGCGCTTCGGCAACCGATTGGGTGAGGCGCCCGGCTTCGACCTCGTGGGAGCGATCGTCGGAAGCGAGGGCACCCTCGGCATCGTCACCGAGGTCACCGTTCGCCTGACGCCGATCCCGGAAGGCGTCGAGACGATGCTGGCAATCTTCGATGACGTCGTCGCCGCCTGCCGAGCGGTCGGGCGCGTCATTCGTTCGGGTGTCGTTCCGGCGGCACTCGAGATCGTCGACAGGCGTACGATCCAGGCGGTCGAGGCGAGCGTCTATGCGGCCGGTCTTCCGACGACGGCAGGGGCGGTCCTGATCGCCGAACTCGACGGCAACCCCGTCTGCATGGCAGCGGAAATTCGCACGATCCGCGAGGCATGCGACGCCGAAGGATGTCAGGCGATCGAGGTCGCGCGCGACGAGGAAGAGCGCAACCGCTTCTGGCGGGCGCGCAAGGGTGCCTTCGGAGCGATGGGGCGCCTCGCACCGGATCTCTACGTTCATGACGCGGTCGTTCCGCGCGTCCATCTCCCCGAGATCCTCGCCCGGGTCGGCGAGATCTGTGATCGCTATCAGCTCAAGCTCGCGAATGTCTTCCACGCAGGCGATGGCAATCTCCACCCGAATATCTGTTTCGATCGCCGCGACGAGAACGAGCTCGCGCGCGTCGTCCAGGCCGGCGAAGAGATCCTCGAAGCATGTGTCGCTGTCGGTGGTGTCATCACCGGGGAGCACGGTGTTGGCATCGAGAAGCGCGACTACATGGCCCTCGTATTCGGTCCCGACGACCTCGAGCCCATGTACCGGTTGCGGGAGGTCTTCAATCCCGATGGCGTCTGCAATCCCGGCAAGATCATCCCGACGACGCGATTTTGTGTCGAGGCGAATCCCAAGGCGCGGGGTTACGACCAGGTGCCGCTGGGATGAGCGGCGACCTGTCGAGCGTCGATGTGAGTCGGCGACGCGAGCGCGTCTCGATTCCTGGCGCAATCGTCGAAGAGATCTATGAACCCTCGAGCTCGGCCCAGATCTCCCAGATCGTTCGCGCGGCGGCGGAGGAGGGAGCGGGTCTCTTGATCTTCGGGGGTCAGACCCGACTCGCGTGCGCGAATCCCGCGCGTTCGATCCGTCTCGGACTCTCGCTGGGTCGACTCTCGGGAATCGATGAGTTCGAGCCGGATGAAGGCGTCGTGCACGCGGCGGCCGGGACTCCGATCTCGGAGATTCGGATGCGGGTGGGCGAAGAGGGTTGGGAATTGCCGCTCGATTCGCCGGGGCCGCGAACGACGTTGGGCGGGACGATCGCGAGTGCGGTCACCGGGCCTCGAGCCCAGGCCTTCGGCACGGTCGCGGATGCCGTCCTCGGCCTGGAGGTCGTCGGGGGCGAGGGGGTCGCATCGAAATGTGGGGGGAGGGTCGTCAAGAACGTGACCGGCTACGACCTGGCGAAGCTCTACTGTGGCTCCTTCGGGAGCCTCGCCGTCGTGACGGGGGCCTGGCTTCGGCTGCGTCCGCTCCCCGCGGTGCGGGAGGCCTATCGCGTACGGCGACCGACGGACCGGAAGCGCTTCGAGGCGCTTCGCGCGCTCGCTCATTTGACGAGCGTGCGGGCACTCGTTTGGACCGAGGCTGCGGGCGATGAAACGAGCGAGGTCTTCATCGAACTCGGTGGAAGTGAAGCGGGTGTGGCCCACGATCGGTCGCGTTTCGCGGAGGGGTCTTCCCTCGAAGCGGTCGGGGTCGAGCGGATCGACGCGCTTCGTGATGCGAGAACGGAGGAGGCGGCGAAGGCCGATTTGGTCGCCTTGCGTGTGCGTGTGCTCGGGTCTCGTTGTGAGATGGTGCGCCGCGAGATGCTCGCGGCGGGACTGCGTGTCTCGATCGATCCGGGACTCGGCGTGATCCATGCGCGCGGGGAGGTCTCGAATATCGATGCGCTCTTCGCGATTCGCGCCTGCGCCGAGCGGGCAGGCGGCTTCGTGACCTTCGAGCAGATTCCCGCCGCCTGGCGCATCGAGATCGAAGTATTCGGCTCTCTTGCGGGTACGGAGGGGCTGGCGGCGGCGCTCAAGGCTAAATTCGATCCGGCGGGTGTGCTGAATCCCGGGCGTTTCGTTGCCGCTGGAGTGGAGGTGCCACGACGTGGCCGCTGATCCCGAGCGCGTAGGCGATACGAGGGTGGAGAAAGCGTCGCTGGCTTCGTTGCTGGAGAAAACGCTCTATTCCGAGAGCCTCGACTGCGTCCATTGTGGACTCTGTCTAACGAGCTGCCCGACCTACCGAGCCACTGGGCGCGAGACGGCTTCCCCCCGCGGACGGGTCTATCTCATGCGGGGTCTCGCCGAGGGGCGACTCGAAGAGACCGAACTCCTCGAAGAAGAAGCCTTTGCCTGTCTGGGCTGCCGTGCTTGCGAGACCGCCTGTCCGAGTGGTGTTCGATATGGTGAAATGCTCGAAAATACGCGAGCAGCGATTCGATTCTCTCGTCGCGGCCTGAATTTCGCCACCCGGATCGAACGCCTGGCGCTTCGGCAGATCGTTCCTCGAGCCGGGCGATTGAGGCTGATGGTCGTGCTCCTTTCGCTCCTCCAGGCGCTGGGGCTCGACCATCTGGGCGCGCGTATTCTACCCAGGCGTCTGGCGGATATGCTGAAGCTCCTGCCGACGATTCCGCCCATGGCGAAACGCCGCCGCATGCCGCCGCACACCTCGGCCATCGGTGAGCGAAAGGGCCGGGTCGCGCTCTTCGAGGGCTGCGTCATGCCGGAATTCTTCGGTCGCGTCAACGAGGCGACGCGGCTCGTCCTTTCTCGCGCGGGCTATGAGGTCATCGTGCCGCAGAGCCAGGGCTGTTGCGGCGCGCTTCAGGCCCACAGCGGTGATCTCGCCTTCGCGAGGAATCTGGCCGAACGAAACCTGGGTGCATTCGGGGGCGAGGTCGGGGAACTCGACGCGATCATCGTGACCTCCGCCGGATGCAGCGCGGCTCTTCGCGAGATCGAGAACTGGGTCGGTGAGGCCGGAGCCTCGGTCGCCGCCGGAGTGCGAGACGTGCTCGAGTTTCTCGATGAGGCCGATGTCGAGCTGGGTCTCAGGCCGATCGCGAAGCGCATCTGCTATGACGACCCCTGCCATCTCATCCACGCGCAAGGGATCGCCGATGCCCCTCGCCGACTCCTCGAGGCGATTCCCGACCTGGAGCTCGTCGCTCATCGCAACCCGGAATCCTGTTGCGGTGCGGCGGGGATCTACAATCTGACCCAACCCGAGATGTCGAAGCGGGTCCTGTCGCCCAAACTCGACGCGCTCGTGGATGCGAATCCCGAGATCGTGGCGACGGCGAATCCGGGGTGCGCCCTGCAATTGGCCGCAGGATTGGCGGAGCGAGGATTCGCGGCATCCATCGTCCATCCAATCGAGTTGCTGGAAGAGGCGAGTCGGCCCTGAATTCCGTTCGCCGCACTCCGGAAGCGAGACGCCGCCGAAGGGTTGAGCTAGCGGTACAGAAATGCGTCCTGTGTTTCGCGCGGTAGGCGCCAGCGCGGGAAGGCACCCAGGGTGAAATCGCCGAGACTGCCGCGGAAGACGAGATCGAAGGGCAGGATGGAATCGCGGCCACGGACCATGCCATAACGTTCGCGCAGGCTCCGGTAGACGAATGACGATTGTGCGGCCGGGCGCGCATCGACATCTTCGGTGAGCTGCAGCCCCGCGCGCTCGAGGTAGGTATCGCGGTTCGCATCAGCTGCTTGACGCGCATCGACATCGATCAGGCTGTTGAGTTGAACGGCTTCCGCCAACGCCGCTGCCGTGCGTGCCAGCCGCTTCTTCGAGATCTTGCGGACTCGAGGCTCCGGAGGGTCTTCGTCGTCTCCACCCTCGGCGATCAGGCGAAGCTCGAGTACCCGACCGCCTCGCAGGACGATGCCCTCCGGATGAAGCTCGCCATCCGTCGGATCGTCGTTCAGGAGCTTCGAGTTGAGGCCGAGGCCCCCCTCGCCTGCGACGGAGGGATTCTCCAGTAGGAATTCCTTCGTGATCCGGATGGATTGTGGACTCGCTTCTTCGCGTTCTTTTCGCGCCTGCAGGCCGGCGAGCTGACCTCCTGCAGAGTCCGGAAATTCCTGGGCGATGCCCCGCAGAATCGATCCCCGTAAATCGCGGCGGTCGAGGCGCTCGACACGCGCCGATCGCTCCTCGGCGGTCTTCTCGACGAGTTCCGCACGTTCTTCGGGATCAAATTCGCGAATCCAATCCGCCATGCGCAGGGCGCGGCCCCACCGTTCCTCATCGCGTTCGTATTCGTAGAGCCATCGAATGACCGGTCGCTGTTGCTCTCCCTCCGGAAAGCGGATCAGATAGCGGTAGCCGGCGAGCGCCGTCGCACGCTGGAAATCCGGCACACCGGTCCAGGGCGAGATGATCGCACGCAGGGGAGCGAGAATGATCGTCATGACGATCGTCGGTGTGTCGATCAGGTAGGCGACCGGCGTGGGCAGGTTCGGGTAGCGCGGCCGCTTGACCCATTCGCCGGCGAGCCGCCAGGCGAGTCTGTTGCGAGATCCCTTTCGCTCAAGACGTTCAAAGGCGCCATGAGGATTCTGCCAATCGTTTTCGAGGAGCGCGTGCGCATGTCGGGCCATCGCGTCGCGTTCCGCCGAACGGCCCGAGACACGAAGAAGCCGCTTGCGGGCCGCCGCTTCGAATCCGTTCTCGTGCTGGGAGAGTGCCCGGATGAACTCAGTGCGGCCTAGCGCCTCGGGGCCTGCGGTGTCTCGGTAGGCGTCGAGGTGTGAGATGAATGACTCGCGATCGATCGTATTCGCCAGGAGCGTCGTCGCGAGGGTGAGTTCCGCCTCGCGGAATTCGGGCCGCGTCGCGATCGCCTCGAGGGATCGCGATCCGAGTCGAGCGCGTTCTTTCAGGCTGGCCTCCGTTGATTCCACGAGACGAACAGCCTGTTTTCGGGTGCGGCTGTTCTGATCGGGGTGGCTCGAGAGGATCTCGATCGCGGCGATCGCGTGGTGGTGGGCGAGCGCGGGCGCCGCGGCGCCGACGGCGGATTCGGCGCTGCGCACTCGTCGGAGGGCCAGCGTCTTTTCGAGCAGAAGGACGTCGCGTTCGACCTTCTTTTCCAGTTCGGGGGTCGCGGAGGTCGTGGGGTGTCGCGCGAGAAATTCCTGGCGAAGCGAGAGTGCCTGGCGGTCTGTGAAGGAGAGGGGTTCGTGATTCGAGAACTCGGCGAAGTAATGGATCAGACTATTCGCGAGCTGGAAGGGGGCGATCACGAAGCCTGTGATGACTGAATTGCCCAGCGGCTGCGACACGGCATTGAAGCTGCGGGCCCAGAGGCGATGCCAGCCGTCGAATTGGCGGCGCCCGGCCAGTTTCAAGGGATCATCGCCGATCGTACGGTCCAGCCTTCCGCCCAGCCTTGGGTCCAGCCCCGATCGACGTCGCAACCTACGCGAAGCGGTGCGATAGGCGATCGGGTCATCGAGGGTCGCGTTTCGCAGATCGATGGCGAGCGCGGTGAGGTCCTTCTGCCCGTGGGAGATCTCGAGGTCTCGGAGTTCCGCGAGAACCTTCTCGACCGCCAGGCGGGGGGTGGGCGCCGCGTCGAGGTCTATTTTCTCCGGATTCATTTCGGGTCCCAGGGGCGCTCGGGCGATGAGGGCCGCTCGGGCGAGGCGAGCGGCGGCGAGATCCGCGTTTCCCGGTAGCCAGGGCTGCGGCGTTGTGAGTGGCTCCAGTAGCTCGTCGACGATGATCGTCGGTGGCTTGCCGCATGCGATGGCGAGAAACGCGAGCGCGGTCGCCGTGAGACATGCAAACAGATTCGAGCGGCGACGCGCGGAGAAAAGTTCTCGCTCTCGTCTCAGGCGCAATCGCCTAGCGGTCGAATCGGTCAGCATCGATACTCAGAGTGAGTGCGAGGAAGGCTTCGAGTTTGCGCGTCGCCTGGATCTTCTCGGTTCGGCCGTCGTGGCTCGCGACGAGCTCGAAGAGTTGGATCGCGGCGTCGGCGAGTTCAGCGAATCGAGCCGGGTCGAAGCCGAGGCTCTCGGGGGGAACGGCGGCGACATACTCGGCCGAGAGCTGTGCGTAGAAGTCGGCGAGCCGGAGCAGGTGCCCCAAGCGGTTCTTGCTGGCTCCGTGGCGGGTCGCGACCCGCTGGAGTTCCTGGAGCGCGACGAGCGCGCCATCCGCTAAGACGAATCGCAGTGCGACGAAATATTGCGCGCGGGTTATATCAGCACGCTCGATCTCCTCCTGAGCGAGATAGCGATAGTGGCCATTGTCGAGCTCGGTCTCGACGAGAGAGAGGCGTGCGATTCGCTCGTCGAGATCGATCCGGATGCTTTCGGGATCGAGGGGGAGGGGCGCGACACCGCCGTCGGCGATCGGGTCGACGAGGTCGATCCCGATCGAGAGGGCTTGCTGAATTCGCTCGCAATACGCCGCACTCTCGAGCGCGTTCGGGCGAAGCTCGGAGGAGAGCCGGGCGCTCTCTCTATAGTGTTGGGCGGCGAGATCGAAGCCGCGCAATCGTTCGAGGGCGCGGGCCTTGGCGAAGAGCAGAACCGCATCCATATAGCCGCTGCGCAGGGCATTCGCTTCCGCGCGTTCGAGGTTTTCGAGACGGAGCAGCGAGGTACGGTAGACGTTGCGCCCGCTGAAATCGCTCGCTGGGGGAAAGCGATAGGTATCGTCGGGGACGTGGCGGCGCAGCACGGAAACGGTCTCGAGGATGCCTTCGCTCGGGCCGTAGACGGCTTCTGCCTGCTTGCGCGAAAAGGTCTCGCAGCCGCTCGAGCCAAATAGCATCATCGCCAGCAGAAGTGCTGAGACACGGCGGGAAACGAAGAGGTATCCCTTCCGCGTGCCAGGCCGCGAGAATCGGACCAGACGCGCGTTCAACCGCCGGACCGGGTTCGCCCGTCCGACGTGCGACGTTTCGGACTGGCGGCTTTCTTCGACTTGTTGTTGCCACGTCGCGTGACGACAGCGTTGAGCATCTTCTCCGTGGCAATGATCGCGGCGGCGAGTTGATCCGAGTCGACGCCGAGGGTCGAAAAGGTCTCGCCCGACTTGCGGCGACCGGAGGGCGTCGTTTTTTCGATCATCCAGGTGATCGTCGTTTCGACGAGCGCTCCGGTGCGCCCACCCGGCGGAATCCGTACCCGATAATCTACGAGAATGGGGACCTCGATGGAAAGTTGTTTGGCGGCCTTCTTGAGGGCATTCATGAATGCATCGTAACCGCCGTCACCACTGGCCTCAGCTTTTTCGAGGATGCCCTGGTAGGCGACGGCGACTTTGGCCTGGGGCGGATCTCCACTGGCGACGTTTACGCGATAATCTTCGATCTTGATGAATTGATCGTCGGGTGTCTTGAGCACGTCGGCGATCAGATGTGGCAGGTCGTCCGGCGTGACGATGTGTTTCTTGTCGCCAAGGGAGACGATTCGGCTCAGAACGAGATCGCGATCGGTCTCCGGGAGTTCGATGCCCATCGCAGTCAGATTGTGATCAAGGGAGGCCTTTCCTGAGAGCTTTCCGAGGGCATAACGTCTGGCGCCCCCGAAGCGGGAGGGTGCGAGGCGTGTCCCATAGAGGTCGCCCTTGGCATCGCCGTCTGCGTGGATGCCCGCGGTTTGGGTGTAGACGTCCCGGCCGACGATCGGCGTATTCGCGGAGAGCTCCTTGCCCGAAAAGGTTTCGACCATGCTGGAGAGTGTCGTCAAGCGATCCTCGCGGATCGACGTTCGGGTGTCGCTGTGGTCGTGGATGGCCGCGACGACCTCAGCGAGAGAGGAGTTGCCCGCTCTTTCGCCCATGCCGTTCACGCTGGTGTGGACACCGCGTGCCCCCGCCTGGATCGCGGCCAGACAATTGGCCGTTGCGAGGCCGTAATCGTTGTGGCCGTGATACTCGAAATCGACCGCGGACCAGGTCGCGCTCATGAGGCCTACATAGCGGGTGACGTCGGTGGGCGAAAAGACCCCGAGCGTGTCCGCCAGATAGATTCGCGCGACGCGGAGCTCGCGCAGGGTCTGGACCATCCCGAACACGTAGTCGAAGGAGTCCCGGACGCCCCGCGACCAATCTTCGAGATAGACGTTGACGGTGAGCCGCTTTCGGCGCGCGTAGCGGATCGTCTCGGAGATCCTGGCTCGGTGTTCCTCGGGGGGGAGGCCGAGCTGTTCGACGCAATGCTTCTCGGAGCCCTTGGTCAGGAGGTTCATCACCTTGCCACCCGCCTCGCAGATCCAATCGACTGATTTCTTGCCGTCGGTGTAGCCGAGCATTTCGATTCGCTGGATCATGCGCGCCTTGCGGGCCCATTTCGTGATCATCTGCGCCGCTTCGAGTTCACCCGCGGAGACGCGCGTCGAGGCCATCTCGATCCGATCGACCTCGAGATCCAAAAGCAGCATACGCGCGAGTTGGAGCTTTTCGGCGGGGGTATAGGAGACGTTCGGAGTCTGCTCTCCGTCGCGCAGCGTCGTGTCCATGACCGCGATATGTCGCGCGTCGGCGTTCGGATCGGCTTTGGCGTCCACCCTTCCCGTGGGCTTGGTCGCGTGCGATCGGGGTGACTGCTTCTTGGGTACGGCTGTCATCGGATTCGTCTGATTTCTTCTCTGGTCCGTCCGTCCGCACGCGCTACGGGCTGTCCGCTGCGGGGAGCCGAGGGGCATGATTCGGGCCGCGGGAGGGCCGGAGAGTACCCCGAGCGCTTCCCGGGTGCGAGCCGAGGGGAAGCGGGGTCCATCCTGCTAGGGTCTGCACCTTCGGGGATTCGGGGTGGCCCAAAGGGCCCCCGGTCTCGCATTTTCACCCGAGGCGCCCTGGAGAGGTTCGTGGAACCAACAACGATCGAAGTCGAGGCGGGACAGGTGGGTCAGCGGTTGGATCGTTTTCTGGCGGACCGGCTGCAGATCTCCCGCGCACGGGTGCGCCATCTGCTCGAGACCGGGCAGGTTCGCCTTGCGGGCCGGATTCTGGATCTGACGGGTAAATCCCGCCTGGCCGCGCTCGGTGATCGATTCGGGATCGTCGGCTCCCTTCGCGCCGAGGACGAATCTCCGACACCGCGTCTCGATCTCGCCTGCGAGGTCGTCTCGGAAGGGTCGGGCTGGCTCGTCGTCAACAAGCCTGCCGGAGCTGGCGTTCATCCGCTTCGACAGGACCAGGACGACACAGTTTTGAATGCGGTCATGGCCCGGCGGCCTGCCATTTTCGGCGTGGGCGAGGGGGGTCTGCGGTCCGGCGTGGTTCACCGCCTCGATGTCGACACGTCAGGCGTCCTCGTCTTCGCGACCGAGGAGGCCACGTGGCTCCGATTGCGGGGCGCGTTCAGCGACCACCGCGTGGACAAGCGTTATCTGGCGCTCGTCGCGGGACGCTACGAGAAGGCGCGCCGACTCGATTTCTCGCTGGCGATCACGCGCCATCAGCCCGCCCATGTCAGCGTCCGGTCCGATGGCCGCAGCTGCCGCCTCTATGCGAGGCCGCTTCGGATCTTCGAGGCGGCGACGCTCGTCGACGTCAAACTCGAGACGGGTTTCCTTCATCAGATTCGTGCGACGATGGCCCATATTGGCCATCCCGTGCTGGGCGATGCGGAATACGGCGGGGTTGGCGAAGAGATACCGGTCCAGGCGCCCAGGCAGATGCTGCACGCGGCGAAGCTCGATGTGGATGAGATTCGCGTGGAGATTCCGCTGCCCGCCGATTTCGAGGCCTTGCTCCGGGATTTGACGGAGGTCTGATCACCTTTTCCCTGGTCGCCTGCTAGGTCGATTGTCGCGGAACGCCTGGTAACGGAGTCGATTGTTCGGGCTCCGGTCGGTGTATTCTTGGTTCCGATGCCGAAACGAAATCGCGCCGAACGACTTCACGCACAGACTCTGGAGTTTCTCTTCGATGCCCATGCGCGGGTGATCGCGGAGCAGGATGGGCTGGTTTTTGCGAAGCGGATCGAAGAAATCCGTGAGCTGAGCGTACGGCTTCGCGTGTGCTATGCGACCTCCGACGAAAAGAAGCTCGTCACGACCTTGAAACGCCTGAGCGCTGCGGAGCTGCGAGAGGTCGCGCGCGCCTTTACGCTGCTTTTCTGGCTCCTGAACATCGCCGAGGAGCGAAATGCGGAGAAGGGGCGTAGGCGCGGAGAGGCCGGAAGTTTTCACTCGCTCTTCGAACGAACGAAGAAGGCCGGTATTCCCGGCGCGATGGTCGCCGAACGCATTCGAGACCTGCGTGCGACCGTCGTGTTGACCGCACATCCAACCGAGGCGTTGCGGTGGTCTCTGCGCGAAACCCTCGATCGAATCGACGCGCTGCTCACCCAGCGCGAGGGAGAGTTCGATTCGGACCGATTCGCGACAGAAGAGGAGATCCTCGGTGAGATCACGGGGCTCTGGCTGTCGACGACGCTTCGCACGCGCAAGCCTACCCCGCTGGACGAAGTGCGTTATGCGATCAATGTCCTGCAGGAGGTATTCGTACGGGCCCTACCTCGAACGACGGCGCGTCTGCTTTCGGCGCTGCGCGATGTGTATGGAGCGGACGAGACGACCACCTCCGTGGACGTGGCTCATGCGGCACATCGAAGTATTCGCGTGGGCAGCTGGATGGGAGGGGATCGCGACGGCAATCCCTTCGTCACGGCCGATATCACGGCGGAGGCGCTGCGTCAGTACCGCGCCGCGATCCTGCGGCATTATCGCCGCGAGCTCGATGCGCTGATCGAGAAACTCTCGATTTCGGATAGGCGGGTGTCCGTTTCTTCGGCACTGGAAGCGTCGATCGAGCGTGATTTTGCCGAGTTACCGGCGCTGCGCGCACGCGTCGAGGGGCGTAACACGTCGGAGCGCTATCGGCTCAAGCTGAATGCGATCGCGGTGCGGCTCGAGCAGACGCTCGAGGAGGGGTTGGTCCGGCGTTCTCCAGGCGAACTTGGAGGCTATCCGGACGCACGGTCGCTCGCTGCGGACCTCGAACTCGTCCGAGATAGCCTGATCGAGAAGGGGTCTCCTCGTTTGGCGGGGCGCGCGCTGGCGAGCCTGATCGCGCAACTCGACGTCTTTGGTTTCGAGTTCGTGTCGCTCGATATCCGACAGAATCGATCCAGACATCGCCAGGCTCGCGCGGAGCTGATCTGCCCCATCGACGGCCCTCTCGATGAGCTCTCGCTCGACGATCAACAGGCCTTTCTCGAGGAGGTCGTGCTCGCGAAAGAGGCCATTCCAATTCCTGATTCTGGCCTCTCCGAAGACGCCCGCGAAGTGGTGGATACGTTGCATTTCGTGTCGAGCGTGCCGATTCCGCCGGAGGGGCGATCGATCCGTGATCTCGTGATCAGTGATACCGAGGGCGCGATCCCCGTCCTCGAATTGCTCGCGCTATGTCGTCAGGTCGGACTTGTGCGGCCCCGGGGAGAGGCCGGTCTCGAGAGTGATGTCAACATCGTTCCGCTCTTCGAGTCGATCGAGAGCCTGCGCGGCGCGGTGAAGTCGATGGGACGCCTTTACGGCTCTGCCTGCTATCGCCAACAGCTGGAAGCGCGCGGCATGCGTCAGCAGGTGATGCTCGGGTATTCGGATTCGATGAAGGATGGGGGCTACCTGGCAGCCTGTGCCGCTCTCGAGCAGGTGCAGGGCGAGCTCGCGGCCCAAGCTCGCGAAGAGGGGGTTCGGCTCGAGTTCTTCCACGGGCGCGGCGGGACCATCGCTCGAGGCGGGGGGCCGACCCATCGCGCGATTCTGGCGCAGCCGCCCGGGACGGTGGACGGGCGGATCAAACTGACTGAACAGGGTGAGGTCATCGGTTCGAAATACGGAAGCGTGAGTTCGGCCACCTACCACCTCGAACTTCTTCTAGCAGCGACCCTCGAAGCCTCTCTCGTCGATAGGATCTCCGCGCGTTCGAAGGAGCCATCCGCGAGCTGGCGCGAAACCCTGGTGTCCCTCGCCGACGGCTCGCGCGACGCCTATCGCGATCTCGTATACGAGACGGAGGGATTCGTCGACGTCTTCTATGCGATGACCCCGGTTGAGCAGATCTCGGCGCTCAATCTGGGGAGCCGTCCGGCCAAGCGGAAGGATACACGCGCGATCGAGAATCTACGCGCGATCCCGTGGACATTCTCCTGGAATCAGACTCGGATCCTGTTACCGAGCTGGTATGGCGCTGGCTCGGGTGTCGCCGCCTATTGCGAGGCGCATCCGGGGGGGCGGGAAAAGGCCTTGTTACGCCTCGGGACGATGTATCGACGTTGGCCCTATTTCCGGACTGTCATCGACAACCTCGAACAGGTACTGGCGAAGACCGATCTGCACATCGGTGCGCGTTATGCGGTGCTCGCCAATGATGTTCACGGCGCATCGGAGATCTTTTTACGAATCGAAAAAGAGTTTCAGCGCACCCTGCGCGCCGTCCGCGACATCTCGGGCGAGCGTCGACTCCTCGCGCGTGACCCGGGGCTGCGCGCGGCGCTCGATCTTCGAGCGCCCTATCTCGATATCCTCTCTTACCTGCAGGTCGAGCTCCTCGATCGCAAGCAGTCGGGCCGGGGGCTCGATGCAGACAGCAAGGATTTCGAACGAATCGAGCGTGCGATCCACATGACGATCAACGGAATTGCAGCGGGGCTGCGCAACACCGGCTAGTTACAGAGCGTCGTGGGGCGTCAACCAATCGGTTCGGGCTCGGTCGCAATGGGAAGGAGCCAGCAGCTTCAACTCGGGGTACTCATCGGTCCAGCGAGTGCTTCGAGGACGTACGGGTACAAGCCCTGCTTGAGCAAGCCCATTGCGGGGTCTGCTTTCGGGGCGAGTGCGGCGGCGATCTCGATCGACTTCGGAAGCACCTCCGCTTCGGGCACCGCGTGATCGACGATTTTCTTTGCCAGCGCCATCTCCGCTGTGTAGCGCGTCCCGGTGACGATCAGCTCGTGGGCGGTCTGATGGGAGACGCGTGCCTTGATGAGTGCGATCATGCCGGGGTGAAGGGGCGACTTCATGTCGATCTCGGGCATGCACCAATAGCCTCGCTCGGTGCGCATGACCCGATAGTCGTGGCCCAGCGAGATCTGTGCGCCGGCGCCGAAGGCGTGGCCGTTGATCGCAGCGACGGTGATCGCTGGAAAGGTCAGCACACGCGCCATCAGCGCGAGGACGCTCGGGATATAGGTCCGGCGGGTTTCTTCGTCCGCTTCGCCGAGCATCCAATCGAGGTCGAGGCCATTGGAATAGAATTTCCCCGTGCCGGTCGTCACGAGGGCGGCGGGGTTGCCCGCGCCCTCGACCTCGTCGAGGGCCTCGTGCCAGGCCGCCAGGTTGTCCGGTCGGAAACGGTTCTCGGCAACATCGAAACGAAGCACGAAGACGTCTGCCTCTCTTTTCAGATCGATCATCGATCCTCTCCCCTCATCTGAAGGCCCATGGCCCTCGCACGCGCGTCCTCGGCCTCGGGGATCTTGCCCTGCTGCACGAGGATCCGTGAAAGATTCGTGTAGGAGAGCGGGTCCTCGGGCTCGAGTTCGACGAGTCTTTGCGCCGCCTCGAGTGCCGAATCGAGGTCTCCCTGCTTGGCCAACGCCATGGAGAGTCCGTTCCAGGCGATCGCGAGCTGTCCGTCGACTTCGAGGGCGTCGCGGTAGCGCGTGATCGCGTTTTCGATCTGGTCCTTCACGTAGAAGCCGAAACCTTCCTTGTAGATTGCTCTGGCTTGGACGGTTGCAGTGGGGGGGGAGTCGGTCATGGGACGATTCTCGTGGTGAGCCAGCAGACGTGGCGGGGGACTTCTCGGGGCGCGAGTATACTCATCCCACGATGGAGATCCGGACGCTCGAAGCCAGGGAACGAATGAAGGTCGCCGCCACCTTCGACGGCTGGCGGCTCGCCGAAGGCTGGACCGCCGGGGATCGCTTTCGGCAGCAGGAGGCATTTGATCCGACCTGGTCCGACGAGAACGTCTTCGTTGCGGCCGAAGAGGATCGGATCCTGGCTCTGCTCTCGATTCTGTCGCGGGATCTCAAGATTCTCGGATACGTGATTCCAGCGGGCGGCATCGGCAACCTCTTCACCGACCCGGGGTCGCGACGAAACTCCTCAAGCGCGCCTGTGATGAGATGCGCGCGCGGGCGTTCGAATTGGCGGTGGTCTTTCCGGGAGCGCCTCCGGCAACGCCGGCGTTCTTCGCCGAGCGCGGATGGCACTCCTGGGGGGGTCAACAGACGATTCTTCGGGTGGGTGTCAGTGGATCGGCCCGAAGCGACGGATCTTTGGGCGGTTCCGGTGGTGACGAGTTCGAACTCCTGCTCGTCTGCCCCCATGACGAGTGCACGCTTCAGTCGGTCAAATCGACCCACTCCGCCTACGCCGCGAGTCGAAGCGGCACGGCCGTTCGTGATGATGCGCTCTGGCGCGCTTGCCTCCCGCGCCGACGCGCTCGCCCGCTTGATCGTGAGCCTGCTCGAAGCACGCAAGGAGGATTCCCTCGTGGCGGGTGAGGCCCTCGGTCGGAGCTCGAGCGGAGCGCTTCGTTCGTTCCTGGTCCTGCCGACCTTCGACGATATCGGTCTGACGGTCGCTCTCGAAGACCACGGGATCCGCTCGCATCCGATGGACGATGTGCGCGCGAGTTTTCGCTGCGTAAATCTGGCGGGATTCGCGTCGCGTCTCGATGTCGATCTCCCGCCCGATGAGGATGGGAGCGCGTTCCTGCGCCGAATCCTGTCCCCCGACGCGATGGTCTTCGGGCCGGCGGACCGCTTCTGATGAAGATGCAGGGGCGACGCGAACGCGAGCGGGAGATGCTCGCGCAGATCGAAGTACGCGAGAGTGGGATTCATGGCAAGGGTGTATTTGCCCGTCGGCGACTGCGAGAGGGACAATGGATCGGTCGCTTTGAAGGGGATCGGACCACCAAAAATGGCACCTATGTGCTCTGGTTGATCGATGTCGATGGGAGCGAGGTGGGCATTCGTGGGAGGAATGCGCTTCGATTCCTGAACCATGGAGACCCTTCGAATGCCGAGTTCCGAGATGCGGAGCTCTACGCGATTCGGAACGTTCAACCCGGTGCGGAGGTCCTGATCGACTACGGCGAAGAGTGGAGCCGGGAATGAAGAGCGAGTCGCGCGGTGGCTTTCGTCGACTTCGATACGCGAAGATTCCGATGAAGGAAAGGATCGCGAGTGCTGGCCTCGTCTTCCTGACGGGACTCGTGATGCTGGTGATCTCGGCTTGTGGGGGGGGGATATTCGGCGTGACGGGAGGTGAACTCCAGCCCTGCCCCGCGTCACCGAATTGTGTCTCCAGTTTCGCGAAGGATGAACGACACGCGATTGCCGCCATCGAGATCGAAGGTGTTCCGCACGCCGCCTGGCGCGCACTCGAGGCGGAGCTCGAGAGCCGCCCGCACGTCGAGATCGTGACGAGATCCGAGGGCTACCTACACGCTGTCTTTACCACGAAGCTCATGCGCTATCGCGACGATGTCGAGTTCTATTTGCGCCCGGCCGCTCACGAAATCGCGCTGCGCTCCACGTCACGCATGGGCTATGGCGATATGGGTGCGAATCGGGATCGCATCGAGTCGATCCGCGCCGCGTTGGTCGCGCGAGGCGCGGCACGCCCCGAAGCCGGCGACTGAATGTTTCCACCGGTCCCCTGCGCTCAGCGCTGGCGCTCTTTTTGTCGCAGGCGTACGAGCGTCGCACCGAGTCCGCCGAGCCGACCGGGTGCCGGTGCAAACGCGAGGACACGCTGCGCGTTGGCGCCACGGGTGAGCCAGCCCGGGAGTGCGTCGCGAAGGACCGCCTCACCGGATGAGGAATGCTGTCCGCGGCCGTGAATCACGATCACGCAATCGTGTCCCTGGGCACACGCACTTTCGAGACGCTTGGTGAGGAGGCGGCCGGCCGCCTCGCGTCGCGTGCCGTGCAGGTCGATTCGCTCGAGTGGCTCGGTTTCGCCGCGTCCCAGAGCGAGGAGATCGCGATCGCTGACGCCATCGGCGGCGGCACGGTGCCGATCGTCTGGATCGGGCCAACGAAATTTTCGCCCGGAGAACTCGTCATCAGCCGGGCGGTGTTGCGCGCGCGGACGCGGTGGTGCGGGTGCATGTCGCGCAGCAGCGCGATCGAGAGGCTTTGCCTCGCCCAGGAGATCGGCAAAGCTGCCGTCTCTCGGGTTCTCCTCGTCCGCGTCTCCGGTCTTGCGCCCGCCGCTCTCCTCGATCACGTGTTCGTCCTCCGCGCCGTGCGGGCCGATGTCTCGTCGGTGACACCCAGCAGGCTCAGCGCCTTGCGAGTGGGTCCGGCATGGGCGAGATCGAGAATGGCTCGGGCGGCCAGCCAGCGGTGTGCGACGAATCCACACCGCCTGACCCGCGCACCCTTGTCGACGCGACAGCGGAAGACTTCCAGTTCGAGACGACGATGGGTGAAGAGATGTTCGACGCGGCCGATGGCTTTGACGTCCCGGATTTCGAGCCCGACGGTTTCGGCAAGTACTGTACCGATTCGATCCTTCGCTTCCTCTGCGACCCCGATCGGGCCGCCCGGAAGTGTCCAGAGTCCGGCCATCAATCCGGTCTCGGGTCTTCGCACGGCGAGGATCTTTCCGCCGCGTTCGATCGAGGCGGCGATCGCGCGCAGGCGCGTCGGCTTCGCCTTCTTTTCCTTGACGGGAAGCGATTCGGCGTCGCCTTGTGCATTTGCATCGCAACGACGTTGGAGTGGGCAGATCGGGCATTGGGGATTGCGCGGAGTGCAGAGCGTTGCGCCCAGCTCCATCAAGGCTTGATTCAGATCGCCGGGACGGCTCCCCTTCACGAGTTCGGCCGCGATCGCCCACATCTGCTCGACGACGGTCCGGGTGGCGCTGTCCTCGCGAATCCCGATCCATCGCGCGAAGACCCGAATCACGTTTCCATCGACGAGGGGGGCTTCGCGATCGAAGGCGATCGAGGCGACAGCACCCGCCGTATAGGGCCCGATTCCCTTGAGCTTCAGCAATTCTTCTGCGGTGTCCGGGAGGCGCCCGTCATGCTCGGCGACGAGGGTCTCCGCGGCGTGTTTCAGGTTGCGGGCGCGTGAGTAATAACCGAGACCGGTCCAGACCGTGTAGACGTCGTCGAGCTCCGCCCGCGCCAGGCTCGAAATATCTGGAAAGGCTTCGAGGAATCGCTTCCAGTAGGGGATGACCGTCTCGACGCGAGTCTGTTGGAGCATCGCTTCGGAAATCCAGATCGCGTAGGGATCATTCGTGCGGCGCCAAGGCAGGTCGCGGCGGTTGGCGTCGTACCAGCGCAGGAGGGGTGCGCGGACCCTGCGGATCTCCGAGGGCGCGCGCTCGGCTCGCCCGCTCGTTTTCTTCGCTCGGCGCATGCTCGTTTGATAGCAGGTCGCGCCCCTTCGAGGCCCGCTCGGGCGACGCTGGCTCGCGGCTCAGAGCAGGATCGGCAGGATGCGCTCGAGCCGGATCCGATCCGCGAGGACTCTGGCGGAGAGCGCGTGAATTTCAACGCCGGCCCGGGCGGCCTCGCGCAGCGTCTTCGCATATTCTGGATCGATCTCTTCGGCCGGGGCGACCGAGTCGGCATCGGCTCGTTGGACGATGTAGAGGAGCGCGGCTCGCTCTCCCGTGGCGCGGCGTGCCATCAGGTGTTCGAGATGGCGACGTCCACGCGTCGTGACGGCATCCGGGAAGCGCGCTCGTCGATCCGAGCAGAGGGTGACGCTCTTGACCTCGATCCAACAGGCCTCATCCCGGGAAGCGTGCTCCGAGAGTCGGAAGTCGAAACGCGACCCTTCGAACGCGGTGACCTCTCGTTCGACCTTCTCGTAGCCCGCGAAAGGTGTGTAGGCCCCGCGTTCGAGCGCTCTGTGGGCCACGTCATTCGCTCGGGCAGCGTGCAGCCCCACCCACACGCGGCCGACACGAATCATCTCGAGGGTGTGACGCAATTTGCGCTTCGGGTTGTCGTGGGTCGAACAGCGAACGGCCGAGCCCGGGTTCCGGGTGCCGAGCATGCTTCCGGGATTCGGGCAGTGGACCGTGAGCTCATTTCCGTCGTCGAGGGCGATATCCGCGAGAAAACGCTTGTAGCGTCTGATCAGGCGACCGCGCAGCCCGGCTTCGATCGGGAATGAGATGGGTGTCAATGCGGGCATCGTTCGGGTGGTTCTCGCGGGTGGATCTCGTAGCGTCGACATTTCGGTGGGCCACGCCCATCGAGTCTATCGGATGAAGCGAGTTCGTGATCGTAGTCCGGCGCTTCCAAGTTGACGACGCACATTCCGCGGGTGACGCTCTCTACATGGTCCAGAAGACGACGCGATGATCGACCGATTGGGGCGTTTGATCCTCATTCGCCACGGTGAAACCGTCGGCCAGTCGAGTATTCGTTATCACGGTGTCACCGATGTGCCGCTCTCTGATCTCGGCCGGGAGCAAGTTCATGCATCGCGGGCGCATATCGGAGGGGAGACCTACGAGGGGGTCTGGGCGAGTACCCTGTGCCGCTCCTGGGAGTCCGCGCGCGTCGTCGCGCCGGGGCACGCGATCGAGATCGATTCCGATTTTCGTGAGATCGATTTCGGCCGTTGGGAGGGGCTGACCATCGAGGAGATCGCCGCCCTCGATCCCGAGTTCTACGCCGACTGGCAAGCCCGGAGACCCGGCTTCGAATTTCCAGAGGGGGAGACGCGTGCGGCCTTCCGCGCCCGCGTCGCTCGAGGGCTCGAGCGCCTTCGCGCGACGGGCGTCGAGTCGGCGCTCATCGTGGTTCACAAGGGTGTCGTTCGGACGATTCTCGAACTTGCAGCCGGATTTTCGCTCGAACGTGACCAGCCGGTGCTAGGTGGCGTCGTCCACGCTTCAAAGAATTCGTGTGGCCAGTGGTATACCGGCCGGAGCGGGAGTGATGCCTCCTGCAGTGAAGCCCCACTCGGAATCCCAATCGAATCGGAGTGATGCCCCCATCCCATGCCGATCCGAGGAAGGGTGCGTCCCGGGGATGGGATCGAGAAATCACGCAGGGGATCGGTCCGTCGCCAAGTTGCGATCATGGGATGACGCAGTGATCGATGAATCGAGGAGGGATCAGAGCACCCCGTGCGCGAGCATCGCGTCGGCCACCTTGACGAAGCCGCCGATATTCGCCCCACGGACGTAGTTGATGTAGTCGCCATCCCTGCCGTGGGTCACGCAGGTCGCGTGAATATTCTTTATGATGTCCAGGAGCTGTTTGTCGACTTCTTCGCGGGTCCAGGATAGGCGCATCGCGTTCTGGGTCTGCTCGAGGCCGCTGACCGCGACGCCCCCGGCGTTGGCCGCTTTGGCTGGGCCGAAGAGGACCTTGTTGTCGAGGAAGACGTTGATGGCTTCGATCGTGGAGGGCATATTTGCGCCCTCGGAAACGAGCTGGCAGCCGTTTGCGACGAGCGCCTTCGCCTCCGCCTCTTCGAGTTCGTTCTGGGTCGCACAGGGAAAGGCCAGGTCGCATGGAACGCCCCAGGGCCGCTTGCCTTCGTGGAATTCGCCGCCCCACTTGTCGACGTACTCGCTCACGCGGCCGCGCTTGTTGGTCTTGAGATCCGCGACCCAGGCCAGTTTTTGTTCATCGATGCCCTTCGGGTCGTAGATGAAGCCTCCAGAATCGGACAGGGTGAGGACCTTGGCGCCGAGTTGGATCAGCTTCTCCGCCGTGTATTGTGCGACGTTGCCTGAGCCGGACACGAGGCAAGTCTTGCCCTCGATGTCGTCGCCCCGGGTCCCGAGCATCTCCCGCGCGAAGTAGACGCAGCCGTATCCGGTCGCCTCAGTGCGGATCAGGGATCCACCGAAAGCGAGTCCCTTGCCGGTGATCGTGCCGGTAAACTCGTTCTCGAGCCGCTTGTACTGGCCGAAGAGATACGAGACCTCGCGGGCGCCGACACCGATATCTCCCGCCGGGATATCCGTGTTGGGACCGATATGGCGGTAGAGTTCTGACATGAAGGCCTGGCAGAAGCGCATGACTTCAGCGTCGCTCTTGCCGTGGGGATTGAAATTTGCCCCCCCTTCGCTCCGCCCATCGGGAGCGTCGTGAGGGAGTTCTTGAACACCTGCTCGAAACCGAGGAATTTCAGGATCGAGATATTCACGCTCTTGTGGAAGCGCAATCCGCCCTTGTAGGGGCCGATCGAATTGTTGAATTGGACGCGCGTGCCTCGGTTCACTCGCACGTTGTTCTCGTCATCGGTCCAACAGACGCGGAAGACGATCACGCGATCCGGCTCGGTCATCCGGTCGAGGATGTGGGCGTCCTTGTAGGCCTGTTTGTCCTCTAGAAAGGGGACGACGTCTCTGGCGACTTCGTGGACCGCCTGATGAAACTCGGGCTGGCCCGAGTTCCGGCGTCGGAGTCCCGCCATGAAAGTTTCGAGGTAGGTGTCGGCCTTCGCCTGTTGAGCCTTCGAGAGCGCCATCGGTCTTCCTCCTGTGGCACGCCCGGGACCCGTCTCGTGACACACTATCGTTCACTCGCCGTGACCGCCGTGAATGGCTCGGCGCTGCGAGGGTCTGTCCCAATCGAGTGTTGATCAGTCTTCGTCGCTTTCTCGGAGCTTTGCGAGGACACTGAAGTCCTCGAGCGTGCTCGTGTCGCCAGCGACTTCCTTGCCCGAGGCGATATCGCGTAAGAGTCGTCGCATGATCTTGCCCGAACGCGTCTTGGGGAGCGCGTTCGTGAAGCGAATCTCGGTCGGTCGCGCGATTGCGCCGATCTCCTTTGTGACGTGCTGTTTGAGACGACCGACCAGCGCATCGTCGGGTGTCGTCGTGCCCTTCGGTGAGACGAAGGCGACGATGGCCGTACCCGTGATCTCGTCCGGGCGACCGACGACCGCGGCCTCGGCCACGTCCGGAGATGAGACGAGGGCGCTTTCGACTTCCATCGTACCGATACGGTGGCCCGAGACGTTCATCACGTCATCGATGCGACCCATGATCCAGAAATAGCCATTCTTGTCGCGATGGGCGCCGTCGCCGGCAAAATAAGTTTTGTCGTATGTGCCCCAATAGGTTTCTTTGAAGCGTTTGGGGTCGCGCCAGATTCCGCGCAGCATGCCGGGCCACGGATGTTTCAAGACCAGGAAGCCACCCGCGTCCCCCTTCACGGTGTTGCCCTCTTCGTCGAAGATATCCGCCTCTATGCCGGGAAAGGGTTTCGTCGCGGAGCCCGGTTTCGTGTCGACCGCTCCCGGGATGGAGGAGATCATGATTCCGCCGGTCTCGGTCTGCCACCAGGTGTCGACGATCGGGCAACGCTTGCCGCCGATGACACGGTGGTACCACATCCACGCTTCGGGATTGATCGGCTCGCCGACGGATCCGAGCAGTCGGAGCGAGGAGAGGTCATGGCTCTTCGGGTGTTCATCGCCCAGGCGGATGAAGGTCCGGATCGCGGTGGGCGCGGTATAGAAGATCGACACGCCCCATTTCTCGATCAGGTCCCACCAACGGTCGGGGCCTGGATGCGTGGGCGTGCCCTCGTACATCACGGTCGTGGCTCCGGCTGCGAGCGGACCGTAGACGACATAGGAATGCCCGGTGATCCAACCGATGTCGGCCGTGCACCAGTAGACGTCGTCGTCTTTGATGTCGAAGATCGCCTTGAAGGTCGTCGTGACATGAGTGAGATAGCCACCGGTCGTGTGGAGGATGCCCTTTGGATTCCCGGTCGTTCCACTGGTGTAGAGGATGAAGAGCGGGTGCTCGGCATCGAGCTTGGCGGGTGCACATTTCGTGCTGGCCTCGGCCATCGCCTCGTGCCACCAGATGTCGCGACCGGTCCGAAACTCGATCGGTTGTTTGGTTCGTTCGACGACGACGACACTCTCGATGGAGGGCGTATTCTCGACCGCCTTGTCGACGGTCGCTTTGAGAGCGAAGGGAGCGCCCTTTCGATACCCGCCGTCCGCCGTGACGACGAGCTTGGCTTCGGCGTCGTTGATCCGGTCGCGCAGTGCATCGGCGGAAAAGCCGCCGAAGACGATCGAATGCGGTGCACCGATTCGTGTGCAGGCGAGCATGGCGATCGCCAGCTCCGGCACCATGGGCATGTAGAGACAGACGCGGTCGCCCTTCTTGACGCCTTGGCTCTTGAGAACATTGGCGAATTTACAGACTTCTCTGTGGAGTTCGCTGTAGGTGAGGATGCGGGTGTCGCCGGGCTCGCCTTCCCAGATGATCGCCGCCTTGTTCTTTCGCCAGGAATTCTCACCCTCAAGATGTCGATCGAGACAGTTATAGGAGACGTTCGTCTTGCCGCCGACGAACCATTTTGCAAAAGGCGGCTTCCAGTCGAGCACCTTTTTCCAGGGCGTGAACCAGGAAACGTTCTGCTTGGCCATCTGGGCCCAGAATTTTGTCGGGTTCGTTTCGCCGAGCTTTCGATACTCGTTGGTCTTCTTCTTGTTCCAGTTGGCCTGGCGGGTGAAATCACTTTCGGGTTTGAACGTTCGGCTCTCCTTCAAGAGGGATTCGATGTCGGCCATTCGGGAGCGGTCCTTTTCGTGGGGGTCGGATGGGTCAGCTTCGGATCGCCCATGTGGATGGGCGACGTCATCTTGCACGGGTTCAGCGTTGTTGTGCGAGAGCGAAACGTGATCCGCTGGGTCAGAATCAGTCGCCGCGGACCCAGGCTTCGATCTCATCGATCCGCTTGGGAATCTCGCGAGTCAGGTTCAGGATGCCCTCTTTGGTGACCACGAGGTTGTCTTCGATTCGGATACCGAGGCCCTTGAACGCTTCCGGAGCGCTCGCATCGTCCTTTGCGATATAGAGCCCCGGCTCGATGGTATAGGCCATACCAGCTTCGAGCGGTCGCGGTTTGGTCTCTTCGCCGCCGTTTTTGGTGACGTTCTTGATGACATAGGCACCGACGTCGTGGGCGTCGAGGCCGAGCCAGTGACTCGTGCCATGCATGTAGTAGGGGCGATAGGCCTCGCTTTCGATGAGGCCATCGACCTCACCCTCGAGGATGCCGAGGTCGGCCATTCCCTCGCAGAGGGCGCGAACCGAAGCGGCATGTATCTCCGGCAGCGTCGCGCCTGGCTGCGAGGCTTCGATGGAGGCGAGTTGGGCCGAGAGGACGATCTCGTAGAGATCGCGCGCAGCGCTCTCGAAGCGTCCCCCGACCGGATAGGTGCGCGTCACGTCCGACGCGTAGCCCTCGTATTCGACCCCCGCATCGATCAGGACGATTTGGCCGGGGGCCAGCTCTTGATCGTTTCTGACGTAGTGGAGGATCGTTCCGTTCACGCCGCTGCCGACGATCGAGTTGTAGGCCGGCCCCGTCCCACCCCTCGAACGAAAAGCATGGGCGAGCTCCGCCTCGAGTTCGTATTCGAAGCGACCCGGCTGTGCCATGCGCGCGGCGCGGCGGTGGGCCTCGAAGGAAATGTCCGCGGCTCGCTGCATGAGGGCGATCTCGGCGGGCGATTTGAGCAGGCGCATCTCGTGCACGATCCGCCGCGGGTCGACGATCTCGTTGACGGGCAGGACCCCGCCACGGGATTGCCGGCGGATCTCTTCCTGGAGCGCCACGATGCGTGCATCGATTTCGCGGTCGCGCCCCAACACGTGATAGAGGCGAGCGGCGCCGCGAAGGATCTCGGGCAGCTTGCTGAGAATCTCTTCGACCGGGTAGGCGATATCCGCTTCGTAGTCGTCGACGGCGCCCTCGACACCCGGTCGATAGCCGTTCCAGGTCTCGGCCACGGGATCGCAGGGTTGCACGAAGAGCGTGAAATCAGGCCCCTCGCGCGTGGAGAATACGGCGATCGCCTGCGGGTGATCGAATCCGGTCAAATACCAGAAGTCGCTGTCCTGCCGAAAGGGGAATTCGGTGTCGGCGGAGCGCACGGCCAATCGCCCGCCCACGAAGATCGCGACGGCTTCCGGGCCCATCGCCCGGAGCAGTTCCTGACGCCGTTCGGCGAACACCGTGGCAGTCTATCCCATCGCATGAAAGGCGGGCGTTGCCTGCCGGAATTCGTCTCGTCTTGGCTACCGGACCCGCACCCGGAAGATCGGCTGGAATTGGGTGCCGCCTGAAGATGCAGGAATGGAATGTGGCATATGATTACAAGTCACTGAAAACACGTGGGAAAGAACTCTTGGGACAATCACCAATGAATTGGATCGCCAAAACCGCATCATTGTGCGGCAGTCGGTCGCAGCATCCATCGAGGCGTGTGCTGTTCGAATTTCGATTGCGAAAACGGAGAGTTGGCATTTTTTCGACCGCCCCTACGGATTTGGCACATATCGTGCTTTTACGTCTGGGCAGAACGATCTGGAATACTGGCTGGCCCGGGCGGTTAAACACGGGCGCGTTCGTTTGGGCTGGCCAGTAAATCCAGAGGATGGACCAGGGCCATCGACTCACATCGACTCGCTCGCTCGCCGGTCGCAGCCACGAGGTCAAGACTCAAGATTGGTTCAAGGCGGAAGGCGCTTCCCCCGAACGCCGTTGCCGCCTAAACGTTTTTCCGATGACTCCTTCGCATCCGTTCATTGGAAATCAGGAGATCCCCCTCTCCTGAAACGAACGCCTTTTTCGGCGCCACCGGCCGAGAGGGGCGTTTCGCTTTTGGGTGTCGGAGGCAGATCTCCGCGCCGGACGGGCGCTCGCCGTGTCGAAGCCGTCGCCTGCTTCCCTGGCTCTCGTGGGTGCAGATCTCTAGGAGTCGGATTTCGTTCGGCTCGCCGACCCCGCGGAAGCGGAGTTCGCTTTGGGCGACCCCTTGGCGCTCGCCGACGATTTTCCGGAAGTCGCTGTCTTGTTAGGTGAGGCCTCATCCGAAGCCTCGCCGGAAGCGTTCGGATGGGTGGAGCTCTGAGCACGCTTTGCTCGGGCCTTCGCGCGCGACGCGCCCGATCGTCCTCGTCCAGAGCGGCGGGAACGTTGCGATTTTCCGATCGACTTCTCGTCGACCGCTCTTTCGGTGCCGGCGGCTTCCGCGGCGTTGTTCGTGTCGTGACGTTCGAGGACGCCCAGAATTTCATCTGAGAACTCGCGAACGAGCCAGGTCTTGAGCTCGGGCAGCCCCTTCAGGTCCTTGGCATTCTTGGGGCCGGCCCAGGCAATCGCCTCGAGTGCTGCATTCGGACACAAGACGCCTGGGTCGAGCTTGAGCGCTTCGGCGCGCGGACCGCGCCAATCCTTGAGCGCGGCCAGTCGCTTCTCGGTTCGACGATCCATCCGGCGTCGGGTGCCGGTCTCGAGCTTGGGAATCGGCCCATGTGGCTTGCGAAGACCCTTCTTGACCGCCGCGACGAGGTCTTTGCCCAGGCGCTTCAAGATCAGGTCGCTGATTCCCTTGATCTCGCCCAGGCTGTCGAGATCGGCCGCCTGCTCCCGGCAGATGTCCAGAAGGGTTCGGTTGCCTAGGACCTTGAAGGGTGGACGATCGATTTCGCGCGCGCGCTCGTCTCGCAGCAGAAAGAGCTCGCGGAGGATCGCGAGGGCGACCGGATCTAGAGAGCGGGCACCCTTGATGCGGAGGTAGCCGAGTTCGTCGAAGGCTCGATCGGGCCAGCGTCGACCGCATAGCGTCTCGAATTCATCCATTGCCCAGCCGAGTCGATCGGCCTTGTTCAGTTCCTTCTCGAGCTTCTCCGCAAGCTTGATCAGGTAGAGCACGTCGGAGGCGGCATAGCTGAGTTGTTTGTCTCGCAGGGGTCGGCGAGACCAATCCGAACGCTGCTCGTCCTTTGGGAGCGAGACGCCGAAATGTCTTTCGACCAGGGCTGCTAGGCCGATCGCCGGGTAGCCGAGGAGCTGCGCGCTCACCATCGTGTCGAAGAGATTGGTGAATTTGAAACCACAATCGCGCTTCAAGACGTAGATGTCGTACTCGGCGGCGTGGAAGAGGACGCGGACCTTGGGAGATGAGAAGACCGGGGCGAGGGGGGCGAGCTTGCTGGGGCCGCCGATTTTGAGCGGGTCGATCAGCCAGCATTTCTTTCGGGTCGCGACCTGCACGAGGCAGACTTTGTCGAAATAGTGGTAGAAACTGTCCGCCTCGGTGTCGAAGGCGACCACGTCCTCACGAAGCAATTCCTTCGCGAGCTTTTCGAGTTCGGGACCCGTCTCGATGATCTCGAAGTCGGAGCTCTTGGTCTTGGAGCTGCGCTTCGTGGGTTCGCCACTCTTCACTTCGCCGGCGCTCTTCTTTTCGACGTTGTCTGCCAAGCTATTCTCGCGGGACGGGCCGGACCAGGTCCAGCGCCCCTGTGCGATGCGCGACCGGGATCGGTCGTGTTTCGCCTTTCGGATCCTCGTCTGCAAACGATGACCCGTCTGGTCTCGTTCGCGCTCTGGCCGAACGCCGGCCCTTCTCCGTGTGAAGAAAGACCAGCGGATCAATTCCGGCGGGTCCGTCAGCACGCACCATCGACAGGGGGATCGAGCCGCCGAGGGTTGGCGGCTCGCCGGCAATCTAGCCGACGGACCGCCCGCCCGAAACCCGGGACTTCGCCCTCTACAGGGCCCGCCGGGATCCATTTCGCTAGGCGATGCAGGGGTGGTGGCCCCTGGGAGGCGATTGCGGGTAGCGAGATGAGCTGCCTGCGAGGTATCGACTGGGCGCATGATCGAGTTTTCAGCGAGATTCTCCCGGTTGCTCCGCCCCGAGCTGGCGGCCGATGAGTTGGCCTCCGGGGCAGAGGCGGCGTTGGGGGGGGCGGGCCGGATCGGAGGCGGCTTCCTTTTTGCGACCGCGGCGACTGGGGCTTCGGCTTTCGAAATCGGGAGGGTCCTCGCCGAGCGCTGGCCCGAGGCGGTGCTGATGGGCTCGAGCTTCCAGGGCGTGTTGGCGCAGGGGCGGGTCTGGCGAGAGGAGCCGGCGGCCGGCCTGCTGGTCTGGGCGCAAGGCCCCGTGGAGCCGATCCCGGTCATCTTCGACCCCGCAGACGTTGTGATCGAGCATCTCGCGCACGATCTCCTCGAAGCGGCCGGGTGTGCGCGGTTCACGTCTCGGGATCTCCTGCTCCTCTTCCCGGACGCCCTCGCGTCGAGCGGGCTCGAGGCCCTGTTGGCCGACCTGATTCCCCGCTTGGGAGAACCGTCGGTCGTGGGTGCTGCCGCTTCGGGTCTCGCAGGGGCGTCGCTCGCCTGGTTCGGCGGTGAAGAGCAGCCGGCTGCCACGGTGGGCCTGGGGATCCCCGGCGGGGCACTCGTGAGCGGTACTCGCGTGCAATGCGCCGGGGCGAGTCGTTTTGCGAGCCCCTGGCTCCAGATCGACGCCTGCCGTGCGCGATGGGTCGACCGACTCGATGGCGAGCCGCCCCTGGACTGGGTACGGCGTCAGCTCGGCCTCGAGGCCGCGGCGCCCGTCGAGCCCTATCTGGATCGGCTGCTGGTTCGTCTGCGCGACGAGTCGCCGAGAGAGGCCGAGGGGGCCGATCGCATCGCTGCGACGGATGCGGCTGGGGATGATTTCGGCGACTTCGTCGAGCGCTACGTGGTCGGGGTGGATGATCGTCGGGGCTCGATCTCGGTTCCCGGTGCGCTGCGCCGGGGAGGACAACTCGCGTTCGCGTTGCCCGATCCCGATCGCGCGCGGGAGGCGTTGCGCGCGGCTGTGGGGGCCCTGCCCCCCAGTTCGCTGCTGATGCAGTTCGCCTGCCGCGCCCGGGACGAGGCGCTGTACGGGGATGTGGATCTCGAGAGCGCTCTCGTCGCGCACAGCGCCCGAGATCGCGCGATCCTCGGCACGGTCGCACCCTTCCAGCTCGGTCCCGACGCGCGAGGGCGCTGCCGAGTCCTCGTGCATGCGACGGTCCTCGCCGCGCTCGGCGATCGCTGATTCCGCGGGCCACGCAGCGCGAGATCGGCGCAGCCCGGTCGATTCTTCCCTTCCCTCGATGTGGTCCCGCAAGCGTGCCGGCGGCTTCTCACGATTGCAGGTGTTCCATTTAATGAAATCATAGTCTATTATTCGGAACATCTAGTTTCCCAACGAATCCCAGTCGAGCCGCTGCGACGGAAGAACGGGTTCGAGGCGGACCCAGGTCGAGTCGGGCCCGCCGGATTCGCCCCGACCGCAATGCCAGGAGATAAAGCCATGGCTGGTGCTGCCACCGTCGAAAAGGCGCTCGACGTCCTCTTCTATCTCCACGATGTGGGCGGGGCGCTTAGGCTCTCGGAGATCGGTCGCGCGCTGGATCTGCCCAAGTCGAGCTGCCATCGGCTGCTTTCTTCGTTGGTTGATCGCGAGGTCGTGGATCGTGACGAGGTCGGGCGATATCGCCCGGGGCTGGCGCTGCTCTCCCTGGGAATCGGTGCGCAACGCCGCGAGCCCGTCGTTTCCGCCGCCCGCCACGCCCTTGAAGCCGAGGCCGATCGGTTCGCGGAAACGGTCTTCCTGGTCGGCCTTCGCCACGGACGCCTGCGCGTCCTCGACAAGGTCGAGGGGCCGGGCTTCCTGCGCGCCGCACCGGGAATCGGCGATGTGGTTCCCTCGGACGTGACGGCCGCCGGAAAGCTCTACGCGGTCTTCGGTGCTTCGCTCGAGCAGGACTCCCTGCCCGCCGCCGAGGCTTCGGACATTGCGCGGCAGGGGTACGCGCTGAATCGAGATGCCTGGATCGAGGGATTGTCGGTGCTCGGCGTTCCGATCTGGCAGTCGAGCGGTCATGGTCGTCGGGATCTGGTGGCGGTATTGGCGCTCGCGGCGGCGTCACCTCATTTCGAGCGGCTGGGAGAGACGGAGGTCGCCGAGAGTCTGCTCGGCGCCGCGGTGAGGGTCACTGGGCGACTGGCCGGGACGGGTTCGGCCCGGCGTGGCGCGCCGGAGACGGGGCGATGATGCGAGACGATTCGGCGATCGCCTGGGTAGAGGGAGAAATCGTGCCTGCTCGCGAGGCGCGGATCCCGCTCCTCGATCACGGTTTTCTGTTCGGGGATGGCGTCTTCGAGGGCATCCGGGTGACTTCTGCAGGAATCTTCCGGCTCGAGGACCACATGAAGCGGCTCGAGACCGCGGGTCGGGCCGTCGGGATCGAACCACGTGATGGCTACGCGCGGGTTCGTGAGATCGCCTGCGAAACGACGCGGGCCTGGGGGCCGCGGGAGGGCTATCTCCGTCTGATCGTGAGCCGCGGCGTGGGGGCGCTGGGGATCGATCCGGATAGCTGTCCCGAAGCCGCGATCGTCTGCGTCGCTGCCGGAACCGTCGAACTCTCTGCAGAGAAGGAGGCTCGGGGCCTCGACATGATCACCTCGAGTCTTCGGCGGCCGGCCGGGGATGTGCTCGATCCCCGGGTGAAGAGCCTCAACTACCTGAACAACGTGCTGGCCAAGCGGGAGGCGAATCTGCGTGGGGCGGATGATGCCCTCGTCTTGAACGCGCTCGGGCTGGTGGCCGAGGCCTCTGCGACCAACGTCTTCGCCATCCAAGCCAATCGGCTCGACACGCCGGCGGTCACGGACGGTGCGCTCGAAGGGATGACCCGGCGGACGGTCCTCGAAATTGGTGCCGAACTCGGCTTCGAGGTCGGCGAACGGAGTCTCGGGCGTTTCGATCTCTACGCGGCGGACGCTGTATTCCTGACGGGAACGCGCGCTGGATTGGTTCCGGTCGGATCCCTCGATGGGTCGCCGATTTCGCAGTCAGCTCGACCGCGGGTTCGAGAGATCCAATCGATCTTCGAGACGCGCCAGGTCGAACTCTCGGTTTCGGCTGGCTGACGTGGTCGGGGTCCAGGGCATTCGGATCCGGTCGCCGGCAGGCGTCGGCGAGGACTCTACGCGGGAGGCGCTATGTTCCGGCGACTTCGAAGCGCGTCCCATCGCCCATGGGCGCCCCGCGTCGCGTTGAGATCGTGCGTTTCATCGAAAGTCCTGAGCCCCCATTGGAGCGCCTTCCGTCCCACAGATAGCCTTGGATTCCCGCCAGGGGAGCATCGAGCAAGGAGAGAGCCCGTGCGCTGGTCGAGCGCCTTCATTCCCACCCTGAGAGACGATCCCGCGGACGCCGAAGCCGTGTCACACAAGCTCCTGGTGCGTGCGGGATTCATGCGGCAGTTGATGGCGGGTCATTACTCGATGACACCCTTGGGCCTCCGTTCCCTGCGCAAGCTCCAGGCGATCGTGCGCGAGGAAATGGATCGAATCGGTGGCCAGGAGTTCCGCCTGCCTTGCATGCATCCGCGCGAGATCTGGGAGAAGAGCGGACGCTGGGATTCCGTCGGGGAAGAGATGTTTCGGTTGCAGGACCGCAAGCAGGCGGACCTGGCTCTGGGGATGACCCACGAAGAGATCTTCGCCTTTCACGCAACGGAGCTTCGTTCCTACAAGTCGTTGCCACAGATCTGGTACCAATTTCAATCGAAGTTTCGAGACGAGGCGCGTCCGAAGAGCGGGCTGCTGCGGGTGCGTGAATTCACGATGAAGGATTCGTATTCCTTCGATCTCGACCCGGCCGGGCTCGACTCGGCCTTCGATCGACATCTCGCTGCCTATCGCCGGATGTTCAAACGATTCGGTTTCGAGATTGCGGCGGTCGAGGCATCGTCGGGCGTGATGGGAGGGAATACATCGATCGAGTTCATGCTGAAGAGCGACGCGGGTGAGGACTGGGTCGCGGCGTGTGGCCAATGTGGCTATGCGGCCAACGTGGAGAAAGCCGAGAGTATTCTCGTCGAACTCGAGGATGGCGAGGGGCTTGCGGCACCCGATCGATTTCCGACCCCAGGTGTAAAGACGATCGATGATCTTGCTCAGATGGAGGGGGGTGCCGCGGGGGAGCGCCAGATCAAGACCCTCGTCTACAAGATTGATGACAAGGACGTGCTGATCCTGTTGCGCGGTGATCATCAGCTCGCCGAGCAGAAACTGATCGATCAGGTCGAAGCGGAGAGCCTGCGCCCGGCGGAGCCCGGCGAGATCAAGAAATTGCTGGGTGCGCTGCCCGGGAGTCTCGGGGCCGTGGGGCGGGGTGATCTCTTCGTGATCGCGGACCTGGCGCTGCAGGGACGCAGCGACATGGTGACCGGCGCGAACGAGGACGGTTTCCATCTCAGGGGCATCGAAGTCGAACGTGATATCGATGTGAAGGGTTGGCTCGATCTACGTGAGGTGGCAGATGGCGAAGGTTGTCCGATGTGCAAGCAGCCGCTCTCGGTCCACAAGACGATCGAGGTGGGCCATATCTTCAAGCTCGGGACGAAATACAGCGAAGCGATGGGGGCCTCTGTCCAGGACGAGACGGGTGCCTCGGTCCCGCTCGAGATGGGTTCCTATGGCATAGGCCTCGAACGAAACCTGGCCGCCGTCGTCGAGGCGAACCACGACGAGAACGGAATCTGCTGGCCGGTGAACGTGGCGCCCTACGAGGTGGTCGTGACGGTCGTCAAGCCGAAGGACGTCGAATGTCACGAAGCCGGTGAACGGCTCTACGAGAAACTCTGCGAGGCCGGAATCGATGTGATCATCGACGATCGCGATGAAAGGCCGGGTGTGAAATTCAAGGATGCAGATCTGGTGGGCTTCCCCTATCGCGTGACGGTCGGGCCCAAGGGTCTCAAGGAGGGTTGCTTCGAGTTCGTGCGTCGACGGGATGGGCAGAAACACGATCTCTCGATCGAACACGCAGCGGACACGATCGTCGAGGCCGTACTCGACGATCGATTCTAGGAGCGCCGCCTCCGTGGCTCGCAAGAGGAGCTCTGGGGTGGCCTCCAAAAAGAGGGATGCTCCGCTCGTCCATCTCTTCGACGGCCATGTCTATATCTTTCGCGCCTATTATTCCCTGCCACCCATGACGGCGGCGGACGGGATGCCCTGCAACGCGGCCTATGGGTTCGCGAACACATTGCTTCGTTATCTCGTGGAGGAGGATCCGTCGCATGTCGGAGTGTGTTTCGATGCGGCGATGACGAGCTTCAGGAACGAGTTGGAGCCCGAGTACAAAGCCCAGCGCGACGCGCCTCCCGACGACCTCGAGCCGCAATTCGATCTGTGCCATGAGATCTCGGTCGCGCTCGGTTTTGCGACCTATGAGGTCGACGACTATGAAGCCGATGATCTCCTGGCGGCGATCAGTGACGAAGTCGTGCGTCGCAGAGGAAGCACTCGGGTGCTCACCACGGACAAGGATCTATGCCAGCTCGTTCGCGAAGACGGACGCGTCGTCGTTCATGACCTCGCCAGGGAGAAGACCTTCGACGCGGACGCCGTGCGAGAGAAATTCGGCGTGTCACCTTCGCAGATCCCCGACTACCTGGGACTCGTCGGGGACACGGTCGACAATTTGCCCGGTGTTCCGGGGATCGGGGCAAAATCGGCGGCAGCGGTCCTGCGCGTCTTCGAGACGATCGAGGAGGTCCCCCAGGATTTCGGGGAATGGGGGGCCATCACCGCTCGCGGTGCGAAGCGGATGGCCGAGCGAATCGCGGAACATCGTTCGCGGGCCCTCAAGACCAAGGGTCTGGCGACCGTCGTGCGCGACGTGCCGGGCATCAAGCCGAGTCTCTCCGAGCTCGCCTACCGCGGTGCGGATCGCGAAAGAACCGAAGAACTCTTCGATCGGCTCGGCTGGAAGGGAATCTTCGACCGGATCCCAAAGTGGCAGAGCTAGTCTCGCGCCATCTGTCCTGGTCGAACGCCTTGACCGTATCGCGTCTGCTCTCGGCTCCCTGCCTCTTCTTCGCGATCTTGGGGGGCTCCATCGGTCTGAGTTGTGGACTCTTCTGGTTCGCTGTTGCGACGGATGTCGCCGATGGTCGACTGGCTCGAGCGCGCGGTGAGGTGACGGCCTTCGGTGGGCTCCTCGACCACGCGACCGACGCGAGCTTCGTCTGCAGCGGGTTGGCGGCCCTCGTGATGACGGGGGTCGTTCCCGCCGCGCTTCCGCTCCTCGTCCTGCTGGCCTTCGCGCAATACGTCCTCGATTCGGAGAGTCTGGCGGGTCGGAAACTGCGAGCGAGTTTTCTCGGGCGTTGGAATGGGGTCTTCTATTTCGTGCCGATCGGGGTCGTCGTGACCCGGGACGCCCTGGGTCTTTCCTGGCCGGCGGATTCGCTGGTCCGTGGGCTCGGCTTCGTGCTCGTGCTGTCGACGATCGCGTCGATGGCGGATCGGCTGTGGACGCTCATGAGCGTCCGACGGAGCGATTCGGGATCCCTCTGAGCGACTGCGGAGTTCGATCTCACGCCCTGCGACTCGTGGTGGTATCTGGCGCACGCCATTTCGTTGCCTCACTCGTGATCGATCGGACCACGACCGGGATCGAGTTCGCTGCGAAGGAGAACTTCGCGGACGAAACGGGAGGTCGCATGCCGTCGGGTCGAGGGTCGTCGCGGAATCAGTCAGCGGCGACCTCTTCCCCGCGCTCGCCCGCGAAGAGTTCGCGGTTCGCGCGTGAGAGAAAGAGCAGGCCGATCGCCGCATTGAAGAAGATGAAGAAATTGTGTTGAACGAATCCGAACGCGGCCATCTCACCTTCGTTGCCCGGGAAGAGGATCACCCAGAGGGTGATCGCCACCGTCCTCATGGGGCCCGGCGTTGCGGCACCGAAGAAGATCACGGGGAGGTAGCCGAGCATCTGGCCCATATTCGTATCGACCCCAAAGAGGTCGAGCGCGTAGGTGTAGACGACGACCGCGGCGAGCAGCGCGGGAGAGCGCAGCACGACGATCGTGAGATAACGCAGCGCTCCAGCTTCGCGGAAGCTCTTGAAGAGCGGTCTTTCGCGAAGCTGGACGCCGCTGCCGAGGGGGCCCCGGAAGAAGAGCAACCAGGCGCAGAGGAAGATCGCCGCCCCCGATGCGATCCAGGGGATCAGCCCGAAGACCTCCGGCAACTCGTCGCTTCGCAGCGACCAGCCGATCGTTGCCCAGCCGAGCAGGTAGAAGAACTCGCAGAACATGATGAAGATCATGCTCGACCCGACTTCCCAGCCCGGGACGCCGTAGCGGCGATTCAGGTAGATCCCCATCGCGCCCTTGCCGACCTGTTCGTTGAGGATCGACAGGATATAAGAGCTGCCTCGAATCGGCAGGATCGCCGAATACCGCACGGGTGTGTTGAACCAGGAGACGACTCGCCAGACGATCAGCGAGTCGACCAGGAAGAAGAAGGCCGAGTAGGGGATCATCAACGCGAGCCATCGACCCCACGAGACGCGTGCGAAGACGCCCGCCAGGTATTCGATCAGACCGAGGCCGTCTCGTGCCGCGGCACCGGACAAGCGGGTGTAGAGATATCCGAAGCAGATGATCGTGATCGCCCAGGGCAGCAGCCGTTGCCAGGGCGCGGACCCCTTCGCATCGCTCTGGCTCGGCCCATCGGCGTCGGGTGGCGAGGGGCGGGTCGGCGGCGGGTCGGGTGCGGTCATTGGGCGTTCTGATCCCCTTGGTGGTCTCTGGCATCCGAGCCGGGTTCTGTTGCACGGTCGCGATTGTGATGCGCGGCCATTTCGACGCTCGCCGGGCCGACGTGGTCGGAGAGGGTCTGATCGAGGGGGATGAGTTCGAGATCGAGGCTGCGACAGAGGATGTCGGGATCCACACGGTCATCGTGTTGCAGGATTTCGAACATCGCTCGTGTGATCGGCGGATTTCGAAGAACGCGATCCAGGATTCCGACCGCGAAGCGAGTGGGTCCAATCGGAATCGATGCGATCCTGGGCTCGTTTTGCCAGAGTCGTGCCGCTCGCAGGACCAGGTTGCGATGGGAGAGGCATTCGGGCCCCCCCGCATCGAGCGCGAGATCGCGCCCCGGGGCAGCGGTGCAGGCCGCCAGGATGGCGCGGATCACGTCACGTGCGTCGATCGGTTGCTGGAGTGTGCGGCCGCCGGCGATGAGCCTCAATTTGCTGGCTTGTGCGGATCGCCGCAGCGAAGCGGAGGCCGGGTCGTTGCCGCCAAGCACCATCGGCACCCGGATCACCGTGGTCGCCACGCGGCCGTCCAGAAGCAACGTCTCCGCGCGACCCTTGGACGAGAGGCAGTCATTCTCCGAATCGGGCGTGCTTCCCAGGATCGAGAGATAGACGATGCGTTCGACGCCAGATCGGCTCGCCGCGACGGCGAGCGCGTGACAGGTCTGCTCGTGTGCCTCGACGTATCGCGCGCCGGGCCATTCCTTGATGATGCCCACGAGGTGGATGACGGCGGTGGCGCCCGCGATCGCGGCTCCCATTTCTCTTGGGCTCGTGTAGTCGACGACGCGAATTTGAGGTGCGGGCGCGAGGCCGAGCGCGCAGACGGTGTCACGCGCGCGCTCGGAACGGACGAGGGCACGAACGGAGGAGTGACCGCTCATGGCGAGTCGCGCGAGAAGTGTTCGGCCAAGCTGACCGTTGGCGCCCGTGACGACGATCGGACCGGGGGGTGGAGTCGGGGAGGAGCTCACGCCAAGACTGTACCAGTTCCGCACAGGCTGTCGGAAATCCCAGTCGCTCGCGCTTAGCGCTCTCGCTCGGGATGGCGGCGCGCGAAGATCGTCGCGACGACGAGCAGCCCGAGCCAGGCCGCGAGACTAGTGAGGGCCATCGAGAGTCCGCTCTCCGCAGTGTGTGTCGCGATGCGTCCGGTGAACCAGGGGATGACGAAGCCGCCGAGGGATCCGAGACCGCCCGCCAGCCCGACGGCGATTCCCGCCGACGAGGGCAGCGCGATTCCCGCCAGCCCGATCATGATGGGGAATACCCCGCCGAGACAGAAACCGATCGCGGCCATCGCAAGCTCGGGGAGGACGATCCAGCCGAGCCCATACGACAAGAGGAGGATCGCGCCCAGCGAGGCGAGAGCGGCGGTCGTTCCCGCTCCGACCCGGCGGGGGGAGAGGCCGATCGCGAGGCGGCCGACGAGGAGTCCGGCCCAGAAGGCGCTGATCGTGTGGTCCGCGTGCGCGGCTTCCAGGCCGAGATCGTGGATCGCGTGATCGGCGACGAAGAGTGTCAGCGCGGTTTCGACGCCGACGTAGGCGAAGGTGGCGACGCAGATCGCCACCAACGCCGGGCGGTCGTCCCGCCTCGGCATGGGCGCCGCTTCCCGCTTCGCTCTCTCTCTCCCATCGACCGCCGGGTCTTCGTCGACGTCCTTCGCGAGGGCCGCGCGGCGGGGCGAAAGGTTCATCGGGACGAAGATCGCGGCGAGGATCAAGCCGGCGTGCACGCTCCCGACGATCTGAAACGCGTCGTACCAGGCGAGTGGGAGAAAGGTTCGCGCGAACTCGAAGAGCAGTGGGGTCACGCTCCCGGCCAACGTGGCGGCGGAATGGATGAAGATCAACCGCCGGGGGGCGCGCGCACCGAATTCCTCGACGATGAGCGCGTTCAGGATGGTCTCGTAGAAACCGGCGCCAAAGCCGATGGCGACCGTACGCAGCAGCAGTGCGTGATAGTCCGTGGCGGCGCTGAGTGTGGCCGTCGCGGCCAGGACGGTGAAACACGCAGCGATATAGAGCGGGCGGCGAGGCAGGCGGTCGGAGATCGGGCCGGCGGCGACGATGCCGACCCCGAGCCCGAGCGAGAACATCGATCCGAGCAGCCCGAGATCGGCGTAGTCGAGGTCGAGGTGAGTGATCAGCTCGCTGCTATTGGCGCCGTAGAGAACGAGTAGCGCACCAAAAGCGAAGAACGACAGGGCCGAGAGGGCGGTCAGTGGATCAGGGATCGGGATTCGCTGCGAGAGGTTCAATTCCGGAAACGTCTACATCATGTTCAATTCGAGACGTGCTGCGTCCGACATCATCTCGATACTCCATGGCGGATCCCAGACCAGGTCGAGCGAAACATCCTTCACGCCCATCACACTGCGCACCTTGTCCTCGACCTCCGGCGGAAGGGTCTCCGCGACCGGACACATCGGAGTGGTGAGAGTCATCGTCACGTAGGCCTCGCCCTCGTCCGAGACCTCGACCCCGTAAATCAGACCGAGTTCGTAGATATCGACTGGGATCTCGGGGTCGTAGATGGTCTTGATGACCGCAATGATGCGGTCGCGAACCTGCATCGCGGGGCTCATCTCAGTATTCGCTTCTTCCGCTCTGGCGGCACCCTCGTTGCGCTCGGTCGTGTTCTGCTTTTTGTCCATCGTCGCTTCACCCTGTTCGTCGTTCGTGCGTTGGGGTTGTTCGTTTCGTCGCGGTCGTCGATTCCTCAGGCTCTCTGCGGGCCTTCCGGATCTCTGGGTATTCCCTATTCAGTCTTGGCGGTTCTGATCGTGGAGCCGTCGCCTTCGAGTGCGGCGCGCAGCGCGTGCCAGGCCAATGTCGCGCATTTCACGCGCACCGGGTATTCGCGCACTCCCGCGAATACTGCGAGCTTGCCCAGGCCTTCGATATCGGGCTCCTCGCCCGGTGGCGAGGTCACGAGTTCATGAAAGCGGTCGAAATCGGCCTGGACTTCTTCGAGCGCCTTGCCCTTCACGTGATCCGACATCAGCGATGCCGAGGCTTTCGAGATCGCACATCCCGAGCCCTTAAAGGTGACTTCCTCGAGATGACCCTCTCCGTCGACACGCGCATAGACCGTGAACTGGTCGCCGCAGAGCGGATTGTGACCATCCGCTTCGTGGCTCGCGTCTTCCATGACCCGGAAATTTCGTGGCTTCTTATTATGTCCCAGGATGGTGGCCTGGTAGAGCTCTCTCAGATCGTCCATTGGGCGTCCATCTGCCTGGGCTAGGCGAAGAGTTTCGTCGTCTTGATCAGCGCATCGACCAATCGGTCCACATCGTCGCGCGTGTTATAGAAGGCAAGCGAGGCACGAGCCGTCGCGGGCACACCCATTCGTTTCATCAGGGGTTGGGCGCAATGGTGTCCCGCGCGGATTGCAATCCCCTCGGCGTCGAGCACGGTTCCGATGTCGTGGGGATGTGCATCGTCGAGGACGAAGGAGAGGACCGCCGCCTTTTCCTTGGCATCACCGAGAATCCGCAGCCCGGGAACCTCCTCGAGGCGTTCGGTCGCGTAGAGGAGAAGGCCGTGTTCATAGGCCGAGATCTCGTTCATGCCCAGCTCCTCGAGGTAGTCGATGGCCGCCCCGAAGCCGATGATCGATGCGATATCCGGTGTGCCCGCTTCGAATTTCTGGGGCACCTGCGCGAAGGTCGTGTCCTCGAAGGAAACGCTCTCGATCATGTCGCCCCCGCCGAGGAAGGGGGGCATTGCTTCGAGCCTCTCCAGGCGACCGTGGAGCACCCCCGCCCCGCTCGGTCCGAAGACCTTGTGGCCGGAGAACGCATAGAAATCGCAATCGAGGGTGGCGACGTCCACCGGCTGGTGCGGTACGGCTTGTGCGCCATCGACGAGGGTCACGATCCCGCGCTCGCGGGCCAGGGAGACGATCTCGGCGACGGGGTTGATCGTTCCGAGCGCATTCGAGACGTGTGCGAACGCGACCAGCTTCGTGCGGGGTCCGAGCAAGCGCTCCAGGTCGTCGAGATCGAGCACGCCCGAGTCATCGATCTCGGCCACGCGGATCGAGGCACCTCGGCGCGAGGCCAGCATCTGCCACGGAACGATATTCGCGTGGTGCTCCATCATGGTGAGCACGATCTCGTCGCCCGGAGCGATATTCTCTTCTCCCCAGGTGCGCGCGACGAGGTTGATCGCCTCGGTCGCGTTGCGTACGAAGACGATCTCGCGCGGGTCGCGGGCACCGATGAAGCGCGCCACTCGCGCGCGCACCGCTTCGTATTCCACGGTCGCTTCGGAGGAGAGCTGATACACGCCGCGATGGATATTGGCGTAATGCGCGGCGTAGAAATCCGACATCGCATCGATGACGACACGCGGCTTCTGGGCGCTGGCTGCACTGTCCAGATAGGTGAGTGGCCGTCCGCGCATCTCGCTTGCGAGGATGGGGAACTCGGCGCGAATCTTCTCGACGTCCAGGCTCATCGCCCGTTTTCCCCTTCGCCGGCGCTCTTTGCAGCCGCGGGCCGCTCTTCGGCACGAGGCTCGCGATCGAGCCGCTGGGCTGGAGCGGAAAGGAGGGTGGGGTGGAGCGAAGCGAGTGCCTCTTCGACGCGTTCGGCGACGGATTCGCGGGCACTCTCTTCCGCGATCCCCTCGACGAGGTCGTGGACGAAGCCGCGGGTCAGTACGAGTCGCGCGACCGATTCGTCGATCCCCCGTGCGCGCAGGAAGAAGAGCGCTTCGGCGTCGAGCTGGCCGATCGTCGAGCCGTGGCTCGCGCGGATATCGTCCGCGTAGATCTCGAGCTGGGGCTTCGTATCGATCGACGCCCGGTTGGAGAGCAGCAGATTCGGATTCGATTGAAGGGCGAGGGTCCGTTGGGCACCGGGACGAACGATGACTCGGCCGCGGAAGACCCCCTTCGAGTTGTCGCCGAGGACGCCGCGGTATTCCTGATCGCTGGAGCAGCCTTCGGCGGCGTGGTCGACGGTGGTGAAATGGTCGACGTGACCCCGATTCCGGCCCAGGAAGAAGCCGCGCATGCGGGTTTCGGCGCCGGGCTCGGTGAGCTGGATGGAGAGCTCGCTGCGGACGAGTCCATCGCCGAGGCTGAAGACATGGGAATCGAAGTGGGCGTCCCCTTCGAGTCTCGCGTGGCTGCTGGTGATATGGATGCGTTCGGCACCCTCGGCCTGAATCTGGACGGTTTCGATTCGAGCCCCCGCAGCCAGATGATATTCGGCGACGAAGGCCGTGAGACCGGGCGCGTCACCCTTCGACACGCTCTCGAAGACGATCGTCGCCGCACTTTCGTGCTCGGCCACGACGAGCAGTCGTGGGAAGGACGCGCTCGGGGTCGTGGGCTTGTCCTGGGGGGTGGCCTGATCATCGGCTGTGGAGATCGAGCGGATGCGAATCGTTCGTGTGGCCTCGGCGCGGGGTTCGAGATGGATGATCGCTGCGTCTTCGAACAGGGCGGTCTGCAGCGCCACCAGGCTCTCCTTTTCGAGGTCGGGCAGCCGTCCGAGATAGGTCTCGGGGATCTCCGACGCTTCGATCGCCACCTCGCTGAGGGAGAGCACGCGGACGCCTTCCGAGAGGTCCGCACGCGAAGCCGAAGCGGCGAGCAGGCGACCGTCCACGAAGACGAGGTCCGCATCCTCGCCGATCTCCCCTACCGAATCCCGACCGGGTCCGATCCGCGTGAAATCCATCGCCTCGACAGCGGTGAGGTTCGTTCCCCTCCAGTCTTCGAGGGCGCGTGTCGGGATACCCTGCGCTTCGAAGGCCGCGAAACCTTCGGCAGCGAGCGCATCGAGCCGCTCGCCGAGTCGCGGCGAGGGCAGGTCGATCTTACGGTCCGACGCGACACGCTCGCGCAGTCGGCGGAAGGATTCGAGCGCGGCGCTCACGACGGCCCCCCCTGCCCCGCTGCTGCACTCTCCGGCGAATCGTCGATCCAACCGTAGCCCTTGGCCTCGAGTTCGAGCGCGAGGGTCTTGTCGCCGGAGCGGATGATACGGCCCTTCGAGAGCACGTGGACGTGGTCGGGGACGATATGGTCGAGCAGTCGCTGATAATGTGTGATCACGAGCATCGAGCGATCCGGCGAGCGCATTTGGTTCACACCGCCCGCGACGACCCGCAGCGCGTCGATGTCCAGGCCCGAGTCGGTCTCGTCGAGAATGCAGAGGCTGGGCTCGAGGAGCAGCATCTGAAGGATCTCGTTGCGCTTCTTCTCGCCGCCGGAAAAGCCTTCGTTGATCGAACGGGACATCATGTCCTCGGGCATCTCGACGAGCTTCATCTTCTCTTTGAGAACGGTGATGAAATCGATCGCATCCAGTTCGTCGAGCCCGCGATGTTCACGCACGGCGTTCACGGCCGTGCGCAGGAAATAGTTGTTCGCGACACCGGGAATCTCGACGGGATACTGGAATGCGAGGAAGACCCCTTCGCGGGCGCGCAGCTCGGGCTCCATTTCGACGAGATTCCGCCCGCGGAAGAGGATCTCCCCTTCGGTGACCTCGTAGCCGGGTTTGCCGACGAGGATATTCGAGAGCGTGCTCTTGCCCGACCCGTTCGGACCCATCACGGCGTGGATCTCCCCGGCGCGCATTTCCAGATCGATCCCCTTGAGAATGGGAGTCTCGCCGGCGCTGGCGTGGAGATTGCGGATGCTGAGGAGGGCTGTGTCGGACATCGTTTTTTCCTGTGTCTCAGATCGTCGGTCGTTTCGAGAAAGGTGAAATGCGAGCTGCGAGGTCCAGAGCGATTCGCCTAGCCGACGGCCCCTTCGAGGCTCACCGAAAGCAGGTTCTGGGCCTCGACAGCGAACTCCATCGGCAGCTCGCGAAGGACTTCCTTGCAGAAGCCGTTCACGATCATCGAAATTGCGTCCTCCTCGGCGATCCCGCGCTGGCGACAGAAGAAGAGCTGTTCGTCGCTGATCTTCGAGGTCGTCGCCTCGTGCTCGATGGTCGCCGTTGGGTGACGCGCTTCGAGATAGGGGAAGGTATGCGCGCCGCATCGGTCGCCCATCAGCAGAGAGTCGCATTGGCTGTAGTTGCGGGCGCCCTCCGCTTTCGGGCCCATGCGCACGAGACCGCGATAACTCTGTTCTCCGCGGCCGGCGCTGATGCCCTTCGAGATGATCGTACTCTTCGTGTTCTTTCCGATATGGATCATCTTCGTGCCGGTGTCCGCCTGTTGACGGTGATTCGTCATCGCGACGGAGTAGAACTCGCCGATGGACTCATCTCCGATCAGAAGACACGAGGGGTATTTCCAGGTGATCGCCGAGCCGGTTTCGACCTGGGTCCAGGAGATCTTCGAACGAAAACCGCGGCAGGCGCCGCGCTTGGTGACGAAATTGTAGATCCCGCCGACGCCTTCTTCGTTGCCGGGGTACCAGTTCTGGACGGTTGAATATTTGATCTCTGCGCGATCGAGAGCGACGAGCTCCACGACCGCAGCGTGGAGCTGGTTCTCGTCGCGTTGCGGTGCGGTGCAGCCCTCGAGATAGCTGACGTAGGAGCCCTCGTCCGCGACGAGCAGTGTTCGCTCGAATTGACCGGTGCCCGCCGCGTTGATCCGAAAATACGTCGAGAGCTCCATCGGACATCGAACGCCCTTGGGAATATAGGCGAAGGAACCGTCGCTGAAGACCGCGGCGTTCAGGCAGGCGAAGAAATTGTCGGTGTAGGGAACGACGCTTCCGAGATATTTCTTCACGAGGTCGGGATGGTTCTCGACGGCCTCGGAGAAGGAACAGAAGATGATGTTTTGCTTCTCGAGCTCGGCCTTGAAGGTCGTGGCGACCGAGACACTGTCGAAGACGGCATCGACGGCGATCCCGTTCAGGCGCTTCTGTTCGAGCAGCGAGATTCCGAGCTTGTCATAGGTTGCGCGCAGCTCGGGGTCGAGGTCGTCGAGGCTATCGAGCTTGATATGCTGTTTCGGGGCGGAGTAGTAGACGATCTCGTCGAAAGCGATCTTCGGGTAGGAGACCTTGGCCCACTCGGGTTCGGCGTGGCCCTCTTCGAGCATTGCCCGGAAGCGGCGGAAGGCCTTCAGGCGGTATTCGAGCAGCCACTCGGGCTCGTTCTTCTTCGACGAGATCAGGCGCACGACGTCTTCGGTCAGTCCCGGATCGGCGCGGTCTTCTTCGATGTCGGTCACGAAGCCGTATTTGTATTCCTGCGTCGCGAGATGCTCGAGGTCGGGATTCGCGTTCGCCATCGCTCGTTCGTCCTTGCTCGCGCGGGTCATGAGCGTTGCGCGGTCGGGCCGGAGGCGCCGTCCCGCGTCCCATCGACCTGAAGGAGGGGGCTCGAGGGTCGCGGGGCCGTGGCGCGTCCTCTGACGAGATCGGCGAGCGTGATGTCCTCCAGCGCGCGCTCGACGACCCGGCTGATCTGCTGCCAGGGCTCACGGACGGCGCACATCGTTTCGTGCTCGCAGAGCGCGGGTCCGATCGCGCAATCGGTGAGCGCCACCGGGCCTTCGAGGACGCGAATCATCTCGGAGACCTGGAGGCTCTTGGGGTCGCGGGCGAGGCTATAGCCGCCCTTCGAGCCGCGTTGGGAGACGAGCAGCCCCTCCCTTGCGAGGGCCTTCAGGATCTTGCTGACCATCGGGACCGGCAGATCACAGCTCTCGGCCAGTTCGCGGGCATTTTGTGGCTCGCGGGGGGTTGCCCGGGCGGCGCTGGAGGCGTTGCTGGAGGGTTCGAGGGTGCTCGTTTCGCTGGCGAGATGAGCCATCAGAACGATGCCGTAATCCGTCGTCTTGCTGAGCTTGAACATCTGGCCTCCGAGGGCGAAACCCACTCTGGAAGGCGCGAAATATATCGGACTGATTTGGTCCTGTAAATATCGGACCGATACAGTCCTATATCCTGATAAGCTCGTAGAATCGTAGAGGATTCGGCCCTTTCCAGATGCGTGCGCGCACGAGCGTATCCGGGGTTGCGAAGTGCGAAGGGGTCGCGGGATGGATTCGAGGGCCCGCCAGCTGAAGACCGGCGCCGAAAGTCGCGGTTCGCCCAGGTGGCGATCGAGGTCTCCGAGCGGTGACACGATGAGCATCTGACGCGCCGACTCCGGCCCCTTCATCAGCGAGCGGAGGGGGCCCCTCCTTCGACCTCGATGCGATCGCCCGCATCCATCTGGATCCGCTGATCTCCGGCCTGGGGGTCGAGTTCCCCTCGCTCCACCAGAACGATCGCGCGTTGGAGCGGATGCAGTTCGAGGGTCGGATATTCCTTGTCCGAGGAGAGGTCGAGCTGCCAGGCGCTGACGGTCGGCTTTGTCGCGGGATCGTTCGCCGCGGGATCGGAGGAAGGTCCCGGCAGGGGATTTACGGTCGAATGGTGGGGCTGATTCGCCTGGGCAGAAATGCCCGATCTCTCCTCTTCGGGCATTCCGCCGTCGAGCTGATCGCGGATCAACTCTTCGGGACGACGACCGAGGCCCTTCGCGATCTTGAGGAGCACGGCGACGGTCGGGATCAAGCGCCGGGCGTGACCAGATTAGGCACTCTTCCTCGTAGGTCGAGACAATATTTGGAGGCGTCTTAGTCGTCTGACGTTCGTTAAGGATTCGTCCAGATCTGGGCGGCGATCAGGCTCGGCATTCTACCGAGGGATGGAATCAGACTTCGCGAAATCCGTGAAGCGCGCGAGGGGGGTGAAGAGCGGAAGACCGTCGTGGGGCCAATCGACCGGAGGTGTCTGCATTAGGCCGGGTTTTGTAAACCGTGATACACCGAGTAGAGCGAGATTCCGGTATATTTCCCCATCGGCCGAGACGGCTCCGGGGAGGCCCGCGAGGGCGATATTCGACAGATGACCGGAAAAGGGACCGAGCGCGACGCTCAGGGCCTCGAGCGAAGCGACCGGCATTAAGCGCAGGAAGCGGTGCAGCGGGGCCGGGCGGGAGCGGGCATCCGCTTCGAGGACGACGGTGTGGTCCGAGCCTTCGAATAGCAAGCCCCGGCCCGAAGCGGATCGCATCCTGGCTTGTGAGCGCTCGTTCGCAATCCGAGCGCGGATCTCGGGAGCGATTTCCCCCCTCGGCATCGAGACGGCCAGCGCGCTGAGCGCTTGTGAGATTTCGCTCGCGATCCGTTCGGCGAGATCGGCTTCGATGGCGAGGAGGTAGACCACCACGGGGGAAAGGCATCCGGATTGGTCCCATCGCGCGACGTCCAGGGCGATCCCCTCCGCCGCCTCGCGGACGCCTACCGGATCGCCCACGAGTTCGGGCCCCAGGATGACGATCGAAAAGCGGTGGCCGTAGGCGACGAATCGCTGGCGTGGCGGGAGGCGTCTGGAGATCGAGGCGATCGTTTCGTCGGACCCGGTGGCGACGACACACGGGGCTGTCAGCGCCGCATCGAAGGCCGCTCGGTCGTTCGCCCCGAAGGACAGAGATTCGAAGCCCCGCGCGAGACGTTCATCACGCGTCTCGAGCGAGCGTGCGAGGAGCCTCGCCGTCACGCCATCCTTCGAGGTCTCGCGAAGCAGGACGGGCGAGCCGAGGACCAGCGGCAACAATCCCGACAGGATCGTCGGCATCGGGATGGCGCCGCCGCTGACGACCGTCGTCCACTCGAAGGGGACGAGCGTTGGGCCGCGCCCATCGAGGGTGCTCGCCAACTCTCGCCTCGCGCATGCGATCAGCCGTTCTGGATGCCACGCGCGCAGAGCGCTCTCGAGCCCCTCCGAGATCGTTCCCGCCGCGAAGGGCGTCTCTGTGGTCAGGGTCGCGGCGAGCTCGCGTCGCCACGGGGAATCCGCTGCGGTCCAATCGCCGAGCACCCGAGCGACGGCCGCCAGCCGCTCTTCGAACGACATCGCGCGCAGCGCTGCGCCCGCCAGAACGAGCCTGCCCTTCGCCGCGCGAACGCGCTCCGCCCCCTCGTCCGGCCATTCGATCTCGAGTCGGCTCATTCTACGCTCCCGTCTCCGGAGGCCTCGAGCATGATATCCGTGGCCACCGAACAGCCCCTGGCCTCGGCGCCCATTTCGCGTCCCAGGACGTCGAAACCGATCCGCCTCCCGCGCGCGTCGAGGATCGCGCGGCCGAGATCCGCGGTTTGGATGGCGGCGATGCTGCCGGTATTGGCGAGGTCGTGGATCACGATCATGCCGACCTCGCCCTCCTCGACATCGTCGCCCGAATCGGGGTCGACGAAACGCACGCGTGTCCAGGGCGGTGCGAGCTTTCTCCGCGGCCCATCGGGATCGACGAGCGTCGAGTCGTAGAATTGGCTGCCGAGCTCGGTCATGCCGTATTGATTGACGACGCGCGTCTCGGCGAGGCCGAAGCGGTGGGCGATCATCGCCCGCAATGTCTCGCGAGGGATTTCCCGGCTGCGACCCTTGAAGCCACCCGTCTCCATGACCCGAGAATCGCGGGGTAGCTGCCAGCCCTCGCCGCCTCCTCCCGCTTCGACGGCGTCGAGGAAGTGGACGAAGGCGAACGAAGTTCCGGCGACCACGAGGGGGAGGTCGTCTCGGCGCGCGCGATCGATTGCCGCGCCGAGGGCCTCGACATCGAGTCGTCCCTCCCTCAGGTCGAATCGGCTCTGGTTGCTGCCCTCCGCGCGTCGCAGCGTTTCAAACATATGTGTCAGCGAAGAGTCGGGTACCTCTTCGGGCGGGGGAGCGAGAAAACGCATCGTCGCTCTGCGGCCGGTGAGATCGCTGAGATAGTTCTTGCGCAGGCTCGCGAGCAGAGAGGCTTCGTAGAGGGCGAGGGTGTCGAGGTGGAGCCGCCCGCGGTGATCGGTCGTGGTTCCGCTCGTGCGAAACGTGAGGACTGTTTCCCGCTCGGCGAAACAGCGCAGGTCGAATTCCTTGAAGGCACCCGTCGGGACGGGCGGGATCTCATCGCTGCGCGAGACCGTGGCTGGAATTCGCTTCAGCGATCGGCAGAGGTGCGCATAGTGTTCACATGCGCCGTACTGGAATTCGAATAGCGAGAGAGCGAGTCGCTCGAAGCGGGCCGGGTCGGGGCGCCATGACGTCTGGGCGATCCAGGCGAGGATCTCGATTTCGAGTTCGGCGCGTTTCATCTCGATTCGTACCCTCCAGCGTCCGCGAGGCAGGCCACGATTGCGTCGCAGGCCTGCATGATCGCGTCGCGTCCGATCGAGAGGGGCGGCGTCAGCGAGAGGACGCGTCCGCCGTCGCCGGAGGGTAGGAGCACGTAGCCTCGTTCGAGGAGTCGCTCGCTGGCGTCGAGGGAAATCTTCGGGCGATTGCACTCGATGCCGATCATCAGACCGAGGCCGCGCACTTCGCGCACCGTGGTCACGGAGGAGAGTCCCGCACGCAATCGTTCGAGGACTTCGGCGCCGAGCTTGCGCGCGCGCGCGGGCAGGTCTTCGCGGCGCGACACCTCGAGCGAGGCGAGGGCGGCGGCGCAGCTCGCGGGATGGCCTAGAAAGGTCTGCGTATGCAGGGCCTCGCCCTGGGAGCGAGGCCAGGCCTCGAAGACGCTCTCGAGGCCGATGCAGGCGGAGATCGGCATGCCCGAGGCGAGGCCTTTGCCGACGCAGAGGAGGTCCGGGATCACTCTCTCGTGATCGCAGGCGAAGATCGCGCCCGTGCGGCCGAAGCCGGTGTAGATCTCGTCGGCGATCAGAAGCCAGCCCGCCTCGTCGCAGATCTCGCGCAGTCCGCGCAGGAATCCGCGGGTGGGGACTCGCTCGCCGCCGCGTCCCTGAATCGGTTCGACCAGCACCGCACCGATCGATTCCCCGGATTCTGCGGCGATGCGCCGGACGTCGTCGAGGTCGTCGAAGGTCGCGAAGCGGGTCGCGTTCGGGAGCCGGGCGTCGAAGGGCGCCCGGAAATCATCGCGCCAGGTGCAGTCGAGCGCGCCGAGAGAGAGCCCGTGATAGGCGCCCTCGAAGGCAAGCAGTCCCGCGCGGCCGGTCGCGAGCAGAGCGGTCTTGATCGCGGTCTCGACGGCATCGGATCCCGAAGAGGAGAGCACGCTGCGAACCCGCGGTGGTTCGTCCGAATCGCCGCGGGGGTAGAGCGTGGCGAGGCGCTCCAAGAGTTCGACCTTTACCCGCGGAGGATGGACGTCACCCATCCCATGCAGCAGCGAGCCCGCCTGCATCGTGAGTGCCTCGATCAACTCGGGGTGGGCGTGGCCGACGTTTGCGACACCGAAGGCGGCCGTGAGATCGACGAATCGATTGCCGTCGACATCCCAGAGATTGGCTCCCGTCGCCCTCTCCCAGAAGATCGGAATCGGATCGAGGGCCGTCACGTTCCGGCTTTCGACCCGCGCGAGCCTTTCGGCCAAGGCGCGGGATTCGGGTCCCGGGATCCTGGTTCGGAGCGCCGGTTCCAGCGTGTCTGGGATCGGGGGTGGGGATTGGGTCGGGCTCATGGTGTGATTGTAGGGCGGTGGCGCCGGAGCGGATCGCACCGTCCCTCTCGCCGTTGGGCTTTGGGGGGCGGCTGGTGCTCACCGGCGTCGCCGGTGTTCTCGAGATCGTCGCTGGGATCGGAAGGCAAGGTCGGCTCCGTCGGGGGCGCGGAGAATAGGGGACGCGGCCTATCTTGGGTCGGCAGCTGGCGGAGAAAGCAAGCGGGGGTGGGTGTGCGAGTCGGTGGAGAGATCGTCTATGTCGCGGTCGGCGCGAATCTCGGGGATCGCGAGGCGACCTTTGCGTCGGTCATCCGGTCGCTCGACCGGGAGGCGGACCTGCTTGTGCTCGCGGCCTCGCCCGTCTTCGAGACCGCGCCTGTCGGGCCGCTCGGCCAGGGGGCTTATCTGAACGCGGCGCTCGAGCTTCGCAGCTGGCTGGCGCCGCTCGATCTCCTGCGCCGACTGCAGCAGATCGAGGGGCGGCTCGGTCGCGATCGCAGCCCCGACGCGCCGCGCTGGGGACCCCGCACGATCGACCTCGATCTGCTCTTCTACGGGGATCGATGCATCGACCTGCCAGATCTCGTCGTTCCCCACCCCCGCGCCCACGAGCGAGCCTTCGTGATGCGGCCGATGGCTGAACTGGCTCCGGGATTTAGGCATCCGGTCATGGGGATCCCCATCGTGGAGATCGCGCGGGGGCGCCCCGATGTGGACGATGTGCAGCTCTGGCCGCGGCCACCGGGTTGGCCGGGAAATCGAAAGGAGGGCGGCGTTTCGGGCGGGGGAGGCTGATCGCGCTGAGGGACCTACTCTCCCCGCATGGCGATTGCAGCAGTCTCTCTCTCTCCGCTCGGTGTCGGTCTCTCGGTTTCCGAATACGTGGCGGCCGCGTTGCGCGTGCTCGAGGACCAGGATCGTGTGCGATGGCAGCTCGATTCGATGTTCACGACCCTCGAGGGCGAGCCCGAGGATCTATTCGCAGTCATCCGCGCCATGCAGGAAGCGGTTTTCGCAGCGGGCGCTCAGCGGGTCGGGACGGTGATCAAAATCGACGATCGCCGAGATCGATCCGCCGTTCGCATGGAGGACAAGGTGGCGTCCGTTCGGGCCAAGATCTGAGGATCGGTAATAACTTATCTAAAACATGAGGAAATTGAATCCTCAGCTTGATTGTACTAATCATGGAGTCCGCCCGGTCGGCCGATAGGGCCGTCTTATTCCTCGCTTTTCCACCTTCCCGGATTGGCGGGGCTCCCTGGAGTCTCCCTTGGCGCTGATCGCGATCGATGCACTCGATGGGAAACCCTTTAAAGACGAGGTCTTGAGCCTCGTCAAGCGCGATGCAATGGAAGCCCTGAATGCCCAGGAAATCCTTACTTGGGCAGTCGAGAATTTTCATCCCCGGTTGACGATTTCGGCTTCCTTCGGTGCGCCGGAGGGCATGATCCTGATCGACATGCTCCACGAGATCGATCCGACCACCCGTGTCTTCGTGCTGGATACGGGTCGGCTCCATCCCGCAACCTACGATCTGATCGACCGGGTCCGGGATCGTTACGACAAGCGGGTGGATGTGGTTTTCCCGAACGCGAGCGAAGTCCAGGAGATGGTTCAGGAAAAGGGGATGAACCTCTTCTACGAATCACACAGCAACCGAAAGCTCTGCTGCAAGCTGCGCAAGGTGCTTCCGATGCGGCGCCATCTGGCGGATTTCGACGCTTATGCGACCGGTTTGCGGCGAGATCAGAACCTGAACCGCGCCGACACCCGAAAGCTCGAGATCGACTCCGTGAACGGCGATCTCGTGAAGGTCAATCCCCTCGTCGATTGGACCCACGAGCGCGTCCAGGATTATGTCTCCGACCGGAACATTCCCACGAATCGCATGCACCAGCAGGGCTATCCCTCCGTCGGGTGTGAGCCCTGCACGCGGGCGGTCGCGGCGGGCGCGGATTCGCGGGCCGGTCGCTGGTGGTGGGAGAACGACGACGTCAAGGAATGTGGTCTCCACATCCAGGAACAGACGGACGGTTCGGGGATCTAGCCCTTCCTCCCATCCCCCGTCGGCCCCTTCAACACCTCGATTCTTGCGGTTTTGGTCTATGCCCGCCTGCGTGGCGCCCTGGGCGACCCGGAGAGGGCTCGCGCGGCTGGATCGCGTCGGGTGGAGACTTGCGCGAAGGATTCCGTAATGGGTGACCTCAAGGCGATTCCATCACCGGCCGATTCGTAGACAGGCGAGCTGATCCCCGGTCGGATCATTCGCGAAGTGCGAGGTGGTGGGATGATCGAAAGACGACTCCTGATGAATCGAATGAGGACGCTGACGGGTGTGCTCTGCGTGTTCGGATGCCTGCTCCTGCTCTCGCCGGGTGTGCGGACGGTTCGCGCCGAAGACGGCGAGGAGACGCTCATGAGCATCGACCCCGTGCTCGAAGCGAAACGAGCACGCCCTCCGGCTGCCCAGCCGCCCGCGGCGGTCGCCCGGGTTCCCGAAGAGGGGGTCGAGCCCGATCGTCCCGGGGCCCCCGCCAACGAGGTTCGGCCCGGCGTGATCGTGCTGAACACGCGCGGCTACAACTACGGTTCGCCGCACGCGAGGCGCGAACCGGGAGCGATGCGTTTCGAGACGGAGTTCGCTCGTCGGGCCCCCTGATGCCCTCCGCTCGGGTTTAGAGGCCGCCGGCGACGCCTGCTAGCATGGTCCGGCCCCCCGAGAGGCCCGGCTGGATGGATCCCAACACCACGAGGCGCACCCGCCAACTGACCGGCACCGCTGCGGCGATGTGGGCGCTGCTGGCCATCGGTCTCTCCATTTTCTCCCTGATCTCCCCCCGGCCGGGGCCCCAGCTACCGGTCCGCACCTCGATCATCTCGGGCATCGCGGTCGTTCACGCGATGAGCGATTCGGCGATCGCGGCGGGCGTCGACGAAGGCGATCAACTCCTCACCGTCGACGGGGTCGATGCGGTTCAGATTCTCTGGGCGCCCTCGCTCGAGTCCGGGGTAGTCGATACCTATCGGTTCCTCAAGCCCGACGGGTCGATCCTGACCGCATCGCTCCAGCCGGTGCTCGCAGGCGATGTCGAGAAGACGAGCGATGTGCTGCTCCATCTCGGTCTGCTCCTCGTGAGTTCGCTCTACCTCGTGGTGGCGCTGACCGTCTGGTGGACGCGGCAGGCGAGCGCGGAATCGTGGGCGCTCCTTCTCTACTGCTCGACGATGTCGGTCTTGCTCTCGTCGGCGATTCGTGTCGACATCATTCCCTGGGCGCCCACCCGCGTGCTCGCGACCCTGCCCTTTCTCGGTGCGACGACCTTTCATCTGTTCACGACCTATCCGATCGAGCCGCATTGGATCGAGAAACGCAGGCGGATTCGATTGATCCCCTACGCGATCGCATCGGCGATCATGATCGCGGTCGGCACTCAGTCGGCGATGGGGATCCCACCGAGCTGGATCGCGATGACGGCCTTCGGGTTCGGGATCGGTACCTCCGTCGCGTCGATCGCGATCCTGGCGTTGAGCCGGCGGCAGGCGCGGGAAGCGGGCATCGGGGATCGAGCCGACCTGATGCTTCTGGCGGGATTGGTGAGTCTCTTGCCGGCGCTCCTCGCGCTGATCGCGGAGTGGGTCGTGCCCACGGCGTTGCCCTGGTACATCGCCCTGCTCTGGGTTGGGTTCTTCCCGGTGGCCGTTGGCTACGGGATGATCCGGCGCCAATTCTTCGAATTTCGACTGGCCGCCAAATCTTCAGCGGCCTACGGCGCAGCGACCCTTGCGATCACGGGCGTCTTCGCCTTCATGATCACCTTCGCCGATGAACTCGTCGCGCGTTATGGCGTGAATGTCCGCAGCGTTCAGGTCATCCTGCTCTTCCTGGCAATCCTCGCGTTCAATCCGCTGCGCGAGCGGATGCAAGGGCTCGTCGACAATTTCTTCGATCGTGATCGGTCGCGATATCGCCAGGCCGTACGCGAGATCTCGGAAGCAATGGTTTCGATGCTGTCTATGAACGAGATCGGCGATCGGATCCTGGCTGCGCTGACGGACACGATGGGGGTGAGCCGCGCGATGGTCCTCCTTTTCGACGAGGGGGATCGCGTCCTGCGCGCCTTGGCGTGGCGGGGTGATTGGGACCAAGACGATATCGGTACGGAGATTCCCTCGGACCATCCGCTCTGGAAGCACATGTGGATGCGACGGGAAGAGCTGACCCGCGCGGATTTCGACGACGATCCGGACTCGGAGAAACGAGAGAGCTGTTGGGATGTATACGACTCCCTCGAGGTCGAATTGTTGGTCCCGATTCTCTTTGGTGTCGACCTTCTGGGAGTGATCGCCGTCGGGCGTAAACTCTCCGGCGAACGGCTCGGGACCGACGATCGAGAGCTGCTCCGCACGCTTGCGAACCAGAGTTCCATCGCCATCGAAAATGCGAAGGCTTTCGACGAGATCGCGAAGCTGAACGAGAGCCTGGAGGTGCGCGTCGAAAATCGCACCCGCGAGCTCCAGGAAACACAGAATCAGCTCATGCAGAGCGAGAAGCTGAAGAGTCTCGGCCAATTGGTTGCGGGCGTGGCCCACGAGCTGAACAACCCGATCGGCTTCGTGCACGCGAACCTGCAGCTGCTCGACGAATTCATCGAGAAGCTGGTGGCGGCACAGGAGGACGGCACCGATGCCACGCAATATCGGGACGCGATCAAGAAGCTCCTGTTGCGCAGTCGAGAAGGGACCGAGCGCGTCAAGCAGATCGTCCAGGATCTGCGTACATTTTCGCGCATGGACCAGGCAGATCTGCAGATGGCGCAGCTGACCGACGAGATCGATCGAACGCTGGCCCTGATGGAGCCGCGCTTCAAGGGATCGATCGAAATCGTGCGCGACTATGGGATGATTCCGGAGGTTCGCTGCTTTCCGGGACAGCTGAACCAGGTCTTCCTCAACCTGTTGATGAACGCCTGCGACGTGCTCGATATGCAAGACGGCGGAACGATCACGATTCGTACCAGGGCGATCGGCGACGGCGTCCGGATCGAGTTCGAGGATTCCGGCCCCGGCATTTCCGCAGAGGTGCAGATGCGTCTCTTCGATCCCTTTTTCACGACCAAGGAGATCGGAAAGGGAACGGGGCTCGGGCTTTCGCTGTCCCACGGAATCATCGAGCGACACGGGGGGCGTATCCAGGTCGTGTCGGGTCCCGGCCGGGGAGCGACCTTTCAGATCGAGCTGCCCCTTGAAGCGCCTCAAGAACTGGAGACCGAGAGTCCTCTTCAAGCGGTGTGACTCTTTCACCCGCTTGGCTAAGAATCCCGTCCCCCCCCACGCGTGGTTCTATCCGCGATCGGATCGTCGCGGGTTCTGCCCGTTCGTTTCCCGAATCGGGGAGCGGCCCCAAGGAGAATACTCGTGAAGCTCGGAATCATCGCCGGTTATTCCCCCGCCACCATGAGCGTTCCGATGGATTTGATCCAGGAAGCCGAGCGTCTCGGCTTCACCTCGGTGTGGACCGCTGAGGCCTGGGGATCGGATGCGGTCTCCCCGGCCGCCTGGATCCTCGCCCAGACCGAGAAGATCGATGTCGGTACTGCGATCATGCAGATGCCCGGTCGCACGCCCGCCATGACGGCCATGACCGCCATGACGCTATACGCGCTCTCGGGCGGTCGATTCATCCTGGGGCTTGGGCCGTCAGGTCCCCAGGTCGTCGAGGGCTGGCACGGCGTCGCCTACGGCCGGCCGCTCACTCGTACGAAGGAATACGTCGCGATCATCCGCACGATCCTCGAGCGCAAGGATCGTCTTCAGCACGAGGGCTACCATTACCAGATTCCCTTCCGCGGCGAGGGCAGCTCGGGGCTGGGCAAACCGCTCAAGAGCATCCTCCACGGAGACCCCGCGCTTCAGATCTACACGGCTTCGATTTCGCCTAACGGAATGGAATGCGCGGGTGAAGTATCAGATGGTGTCTTTCCGGTCTGGATGAATCCGGAGCGCTACGACCTCTTCGAGGAGCCCCTCGAGAAGGGGTTCTCCAAGGCGGATGGGGACAAGTCGCTCGATGATTTCGAGATCGCCCCGTTTTGCACCGTCATCATGGGTGATGACCTCGAGATGTGTCGTACCCCTGTCAAGAACAACCTGGCGCTCTATATCGGGGGCATGGGCGCACGCGACAAGAATTTTTACAACGACTATGCCATGCGCCTCGGCTATGAAGAAGCCGCCGTCGAGATCCAGAACCTCTTTCTCGACGGAAAGAAGGGGGAGGCCGCGGCTGCGGTGCCAGACGCGTTGGTCGACGACGTCGCGCTCGTGGGATCGGCGGACCGAATTCGCGACCGACTTCAAGCCTGGAAGGCGGCAGCTGCGAAACGGCACGTGGGGTCGCTGCTCGCGGGGACCGGTGACGTAAACGCGCTTCGCGTGCTCGCGGAAGAGGTTCTCTAGCCGATCGTGTTGCCCCTCGTTCGCCTTGTGCGGCAGCGCTCGTGACGAGGCGCGGCCGAATTTTCCGGGTGGGTCACGGAGGTTCCTCAGGCCTCGGACGCGCAGAATTTCTGGATCTGTCGGAGCGTCGTGTCGACGTGTTCAATCACGATTTTCTGGACTTCGAGTCGCCCGACGACTTCGCCGATGACGGCGATCGAGTTGCCTGCGACGACCTTCATGCCGAGTCGCGTACGCGGACCCGTTTCATCATCTTCGGGATGCAGGGTGAAGGTCTGGTCGAACTGCATGGAACCGATCAGAATTCGACAATCGAGTCGGCCGTGTCGAAGGGCAGACCGGACTTCTTCCTGCATGACCAGCGGCGTGCCGCCCAGTTGGAAGCGCCAACGGGTCGTGCGAAGGGGCGCCGGCGACGGGTCCTTCCGCCCGGGGCCCCGCTTGTGGAGGTTGTTCTCCGGGGTCTTTCGGCGGATGCGGGCAAAACCATCCGCCTTCTGTCCGCCGCGCGACAGAGTGATTTCCCCAAGGATTCGCTCGTCCCAGAGCAGCCTTTCCGTGGGATCGACGAGGGCACGCCAGACCCTCTCATGGGAGGCGTCAATCGTGGCCGAGAGCGCAACAGTGATCAATGAGAACGTCGCTCCTCGAAGAGAAGAATGTGCGTTTTACGAGGTGGACGCAAGAGAATGGATTTTGTAATGCGCTCCGGTGGGGTGAAGAACCGGGGTCAATCTCGTTGGTTCGCTCCAGCGGCAGAATTGCGTCCGCCTTGTTTCGCGCGACAGAGGGCGCGGTTCGCCTCTTCGACGACTTCTTCCCAGCTCGGATAGCTGGAGAGTTGTGCGGGCGTGACCACGGCGAGTCCGAGCGAGATCGTGATGACCGAGGCGGTGCTCGAGTCGGGATGCGGAATCGCCTCGGTCTCGAAGTTCTGCCGCAATCGCTCCGCCGCTAGGCGGATGCTGTCGTGGCTCGTTTCGGGCAATGCGATCAGGAACTCCTCACCGCCGTATCGGAAAGCTGAATCCGAGGTGCGAATGGTCGCCTCGATGAGTCCTGAAACTCGTTGGAGTGCTTCGTCGCCCTGCACGTGTCCGAGCGCGTCGTTGTCGTTCTTGAAATGGTCGATGTCGATCAGGATGAGCGAATAGGGATTTCCGTAGCGTTGCGAGAGCATGTGGAGTTCGGTCAGCTTGTTCTCCATCGCCCTTCGGTTGAATAGGCCGATCAGTCCATCCCGAATCGAGAGTTGCTCGAGTTTGGCATTGGCTGTCTGGAGCTCAGCCGTTCGCTTCATGACCGCCACTTCCAGGCCGCGCCACGTCGCTCGAGGGCGAGGTTCGTCGCATCCTGCAGATCCGTCTGATGGACGATGCCGGAGAGCCGGTTCTTGTCATCGACGATCGGAACCCGACAGAAACAACGTTCGTTCATCATGTGGATGACCTCGCCCAAGGTCGCGTGTTCCGGCAGGGTATGGACGGATGTCGCCATGATGTCGGCCGCACGAATGTCGCTCATTGGTTGCCTGCTCAATGAACGGTTGAACACACAGAGCGCATCACGTTCGGAGATGACGCCCACTGGAACGCCGTCCTTGCAGACGAGCAACTCGCTCTGAGCCGTCGAATTCCTCTCGGCGATGACTTCGTGGCGCGGCGTGTCCGGGTCGCTCTGAAGGACCTCGCGGTTCATGAACTTGGTGATCCGATCGTCGATCATGGTCGACTCCGGCTCATACGGAGGTCTGAGCGGGACGGACTCCGTTCTAGCCGATCTATCGGTCTGAATTGTGCCCGGTCTGGAGGCACGATCGAGGGTCTGCATCCTCTGTGACGCCGGATCTCATGTACTCCTGATCGGCGGATCGGAAGAAGAACCCAGAGAATATCAGGTACGAATTCGAATATGCTCGCCGGGGTGGTTCGCCCCATTGCGCCGATATGCGCTGATGGCGGCGCTTTCGCGTCGTGATGTGCTCGCTTCAGACGACGTGAGTGATTCCGATCGGGCATCGGTGGCCCGCGCTTGTATTTCTGTGGTCCGCGGGGCCGGGTGGCTTGAACACCCAGTTCACGCGCGAAGGAAAGCAGTCGATCGATGCCCGACAATTCCAAGAGATTCCCCGGTCGGGTTCAGCTTGTTCGAGAGGACATATTCGCCCTCCTCCAGTCCATCGCCCCACGGCGGGAGAGGGTTAGGGTGACGCGGCGAGATTGGTGGGACGACCCGATCGGAGTTGGGGCGTCATTCCGAGATCGTCGCATTCGAGATTTCGAAGAAACCGAGGAGTGATTCGAGAACGACTTCCGGCTGATCCAGGAAGATATGGTGTCCGGCCTCGGCGATCTCGACGAGCTTTCCATCGGGCAATTCGGCTACGAATTCTCGAGCGGTCGTTGCCGAGAGAAGCTGACTCTTGGCTCCGCGCAACAGCAATACGGGACAGTGGATCGCCTTCGGGTCGGGTCGGGTTCGGGGCGGAAGTCCGAACCAGCCGGGATCGAATTTGTATCCGAAGCGTCCATCGGGCTCGGCGCGGACCGAGTGGTTCGCGATATGAGCACGGAGCTTTTCGCTCGCGTGGCTCGATTCGGGGAGGAACCGAAAGCGCTCGACGGCTTCGTCGTGGCTGCGGTAGGTCCGTTTCAGTGAGAGGGCGAGTCTAGCTCGGCGGCCAGATCCGCGCGTGTGGCCGCGCGGCAGATCGACCAGCGCGATCGATCGCGTCGCGGCGAATCGGCTGGCGTGGTCGAGCGCGACGGTAGCGCCGAGGGAATGGCCAACGAGATCGACCTCCGCTCGTCCGAGCCAGGCGAGCATGGCCTCGAGATCGAGGTTGAAGGCACCGATCTCGCGGGTTTCGGGATGGCTGGAATCGCCATGGCCCCTGAAATCGAGCGCGTAGACGGGTCTTGTCGCGGCGAGTCGGGGACCGAGATGGTCCCACCAATGCGCGTTGGCGCCGCCGCCGTGCAGCAGGACCAGAGGAATATCCGTGCCGATCTTCTCGGAATCGGGCGCTCGCCAGTGCAGACAATGCAATTCCAATCCGTCATCGGTCGGGAAACGAAGTGAGTGGGGTTTGGGTGACATCGTTGTGTTGGACCTGGTTCCTGGATCGATCGCCATCGCTGAGTCGGGATTGGAGATCGCTCTGCGCTGGGCTTTAGGGTTCGATTCCGGGGGTTTGAGACGATTGGAAGAATACGAAATTTCCCTGTAGAACCACATGGATGGCGCGACTCGCGAGAGATGACTCAATATGATGCGAGGTGGCCTTGGGCGCGGATGCGAACAGTGGTTGTGGATTCGGCGGATCCTTGCCGCCCCTCCTCTCCTAAACCCCTCCGGTCTAAACACTCGATTTCGGCGTCGAGAGGCCAAATGGAGCCGTACTATGATTGACATAGTGCGCGAAACGCTTATTATCGCGCCGTTTGGCAGGGTTTTCTTGCTAAGCAGGTTTGTTGGGGGGCCAGTCGAACCAACGAGTGACTCAGAGCGAGTCGTGATTCGGGTTCGTTGGCGTTGTGCAACGCGATCTATGAACGCGATCGATGAGAGGAGCCAATCAATGGCAGCGAAGAAGAAGAAGAAGGCCGCGAAGAGGAAGGGCAAGCCCGCCGAGCTGATCATCTCGAAGGCTCGCGTCAAGAACGCCGTCAAGAAGTGCAACGTGGGCGGTGAGTTCTACGGCGCGCTCGACGCCGCCGTCCGCGATCTGATCAAGGGTGCGGAAGGCCGAGCCACGGGCAACAAGCGCAAGACGCTCAAGGCCGTTGATCTCTAGTTTTGGAGACCGCCTGAATTTCTGGAGGCTTTCGCCGCTCGAATGATTCGGGCTGGACGGCTTGTAAAATTCGTCGAGAGGTCACAAGAAAGGGCCCACCAGATTCGTTCTGGTGGGCCCTCTGGCTTTTTCGCAGCTCGTGATCGAGGTTCCATGGGGACTGCGGATCGGCGATCGGGGTCGCTTCGAGCAATCGCGACCCTTCGCGAGTGAGGGGCGCTTTTCAGACGCCGTCGGTTTGGTCGGGGCCGTCCTTGTCCCCGTAATCGTCCCCGTAATCGTCCCCGTAATCCCCGATTCCGATCGATTCCGGGAGCGCGGCCTCGCGGTCGAGATTCGTGCCCACCCGAAAAAGACGTTCGATCGAGACCCGGCGAAGCGTGTCCTCGAGCGACAACCCATGCGCTCCCGCGATGTGCTCGAGGCCATCACTCGCGAAGCGCGTCGCCTTGTCGATCGCGCCCGGCAGGGATTCCGGATCCCCCAATTCCATCCGATCCGCGACCGCGACTCGATTGGCCAAAGCGATCAGGGCATAGAAAAGGGCGCTGCGTTCCCCGGCACCGAGCTCGCGAGTGGCGCGGAAGAGCGCGCGTTCGTCGGATCGCGCGCCGGGGAGTTCCGACAGCCAGACCGGCATCGCCCAGCTCTCGAGATCGAGCGCCGAGTCATCGTCCGGGACATCCGCCATTCGTTCCGGCCGCAAGAAGCCATAGATCCGCATGGACGCGTCCCAGGACGGGAAGCCGAGATCCTCGAGGCGACCCGTTCGCCAGCGCAAGGCCCATTCCGCGTTCTCCGTGGGGAGCTCCACGAGAACCGCCTGGATCATCCGGAAATAGAGCCAATAGTCGCCCTGGAAGAGGGTGTGGAGGAGTCGTAGGACTGGCGCGAGATCGTCCTTCGGATCCTTCGCGACGAAGTAGAACTGGCCCTCGAGTGTCTGGGAGCGATCGGGTGGTGACCAGTCGGGGTCGTCCTGCTCGCTCGGCTTGAGTGACACGTCGACGTGTTGGCGAAGGTAGATGACCAGAAGCTCCGGATCGAAGGATTGGGCGGCGCGGAGCAGCGTCTCGTCCGCGCCACCGGCCAGCGCCGTCATCCAGAGTTCGAGTCGCGCGGGGTCGATCTGGATTCCCGACCACACGTCGAGGTCGAAGGAAGTGACAATCTGGGTCTCGGTGGCCATCTCGAGCAGCCAGGCCGAATCCTCGAGTCCGATCGATCGGCACGTATAACAGAACTCCGCCTCGGGGATCAGCGGGATCACCGATTCCGGATCCGGAAGCAGATCGATCATTTGGCGGCGAATCGAGAGCGACGCCTCACAGATCACCGTCGCTTGGCGTTCGGGAGTGAGCGCTGCCAGCTCCTTCTCGGCGGCTCGCCGATCGGTGCGGGCCAGCTTGAGGAGACGACGCGCCTCAGGAACGAATGCGCGGGGGAGGTCCATTTCGGGCAACCTAGCCCGAATGCCGAATCGATGCTCTCGCGGCGGTTCAGAGGTCGCTAAGCTCGACCCCGTGGATATCGGACACGTACGCAAGAAACTCTCGGGCCACTCCCCGGAGCTCGTCGCATCCCCCCACCACGATCGTGCCGCGGTGGCGGTCGTCCTGCGCGATGGGCCCGATTCCGCCGAGGTTCTGCTGATCGAGCGAGCGGTCTTCGAGGGCGATCCGTGGTCCGGCCATATGGCCTTTCCGGGCGGTCGCATGGAAATGGGGGACGATTCGAGCCGCATGACGGCAGCCCGCGAAACCTTCGAAGAGGTCGGTGTCGAACTCACGAATGCCGAGTATCTGGGGCAGATCGACGACCACGTCGGGAACCAACGTGTCGCCCCTCGCCTCGTTGTGTCGGCGCATGCCTTTCATCTCGAGGAGCATCAGGTATTCGCCCTCGACCCCGCGGAGGTTCAGCAGGCGCTCTGGTTTCCCTTGGCAGGGCTCCACGAGGCGTCTCGGCAGGTCGAGCATGTCGTTCCCGAGCTGCCCGGTGTCCGTTTCCCGGGCGTCGTCGTCGGAGAGCCCGATCGTCATGTCGTCTGGGGGATGACGTTCCGCTTCCTCGAGCGGGTATTGGAAGTGATCGAGCATCCCTTCCCCGCACCATGGGGCAATCTTTCCGAGTTCGTAGACAGCGCCTGGGCAGATCAGTCGGACTGAGCATCGTCCCCCCAATCTTCGTTCATCCAGACAGTCTACCATTGGGCGACTACACTCCGGCGCGATGTCCGATCTTCTCGAACGCTTGACGACCCGCCTCGAACCGATTCTGGAAGGGATCGATCGTTTGCTCGCACAATTCGTTGGGGCGCCGACCGGCAGGGAGGCCTTCGAGCGATGTCACGCGTTTCGCTGGCGTTCCGGGCGAGGTGTCGGTCGGCTCGAGCCGATCGAAGCCGTTTCCGGTTTCGACCTCGAAAGCCTGATCGGAGTCGATCGTGCCGTCGAGGCGCTGGACCGGAACACGCGCCAATTGCTGGCAGGCCTGCCCTATAACGACGTCTTGTTGCATGGAGAACGAGGGACCGGAAAATCTTCGGCGGTGCGTGGTCTGCTCTCTCGTTATGCCGAGCAGGGCTTACGAATCGTCGAAGTTGATCGGAACGATCTGGCGGAACTTCCGCAGCTCCTGGTGATGCTACGCGCGGGGACGGCGTCCGCGCCCGATCGTTTCTCGTTCCTCGTCTTCTGCGATGACCTCTCCTTTGGTTCGACCGAACTCGGTTTTCGCGAGCTCAAGGCGGCCCTCGAAGGGGGGATCGAAGCGCGTCCGCCTCGGGTCTGCGTCGTCACGACGAGCAATCGCCGACATCTGTTGCCGGAGACGATGGCAGATAATCGCGCGGCCTATGTCGATTCGGACAACGAGCTGCATCACGGTGAAGCGCTCGAAGAGAAGCTGGCGCTCTCGGATCGATTCGGACTGGTGCTCGGCTTCTATAAATGCGACCAGGCGACCTATCTTGCGATCGTGGCGCATTGGCTCAATGAAGCGGGGATCGCGGACCTCGACGAGGTCGGCCGCAAGGCCGCGCTGCGTTTTTCTCTGGAACGTGGCGGTCGGTCGGGGCGTGTCGCTCGCCAATTCGCGAACGAGTGGATCGGTCGGACGAGGCTCGGCGAGCGGCCGAAGCCGGGCAGTCCGGGCGGACGTTAGGCGGTCCGCAGACCCCATGCCCGAGCCCTCTGCGGGGGAATCCTTCGAGTCGAAGGCGGACTCGCGCCCAGCCCCGCTCAGATGACGGAAAGTTCGCGCCCAACCTTCGCGATCGCACCAAGCGCTTGATCGAGATGTTCACGGGTATGCGTCGCCATATAGGAAGTGCGGATGACGCCGTGTCCGGGCGGAACCGCCGGGGTCACGACGGCGTTTACGAAGACGCCCTCCTCCTGCAATCGATTGGCCATCTGGTAGGTCGCCATATCGTCTCCGATCAGAAGCGGGATGACCGGTGATTGTGAACCGCAGGTCTCGAAGCCGAGACCCTCGAGTTCTTTTTTCATGTAGTTCGAATTGTCCCAGAGCTGCTGGCGTCGCTCGGGCTCGTTCTCGATGATGTCGAGGGCCGCCTCGACGGCGGCTGCGGCGCCGGGCGGGATCGCTGCTGTGAATACCTGGGCCCGGGCGTTGTGCCTGATGAATTCGATGATCGCCGGGTCGTCACAGGCGATGAAGCCACCGACTGTGGCCAGGGATTTCGAGAATGTGCCCATGACGAGGTCGACATCTTCTTCGACGCCGAAATGTTCGGCGATGCCGCGGCCGTGGTCGCCGAAGACGCCGAGCGAATGCGCTTCATCGACGAAAAGTCCGGCGCCATATTCGCGTTTGTGCTTGACGATCTCGGGCAGAGGCGCGATATCACCCTCCATCGAGAAGACTCCGTCGACGACGATCAACTTGCCCTTTCGGTCTCCGACGTTCTGGAGCTTCTTTGCGAGGTCGTCCGGATCGTTGTGGCGGAATTTGATCGCCTTCCCGTAACTCAGGCGAACGCCGTCGATGATGGAGGCGTGATCCATCTTGTCGAGGAGTGCCACGTCGTGGCGATCCAGGAGACAGGAAAGCACGCCGACATTCACGCCGTAGCCCGTCGAGAATACGATCGTGTCCTTGCGCCTCATGAAATGGGCGAGGCGCTCCTCGAGGCGCGTATGAATATCGAGGGTGCCGTTCAGCAGGCGTGAGCCGGCGCAGCCCGTTCCGTATTTCCGGGTCGCCGCGATCGCGGCCTCTTTGACCTTCGGGTGGTTCGTCAATCCGAGATAATTATTCGAGCCCATCATGACGACCTTCTGGCCATTCATCGTGACAACGGGGTCCTGGGCCGAGCCGATCTCGCGGTACATCAGATAGACGCCGGCAGCGCGCGCGTCCTGGACGCGAGTGAATTCCCTGCATTTCTGGAAAACGTCCACGATCGATCCTCCCGGTCAAGCTGATGGGCCAGAGCCCCGAGCTCTTCCCTCTCGTGTGGAGGGTTCAGCCATTCGTTGGGGGGGTGGGTGCGAAGCCGATGATTGAGCGATCCCTGCTTTCCAGATCTCGGGTCCGGTGGACGCGATGGAACCTGGACTTCGTTCCGGGCATTCGCGGTCGTCCGACCTGGTCGGTGTGAGACACCACGGTTGGGGCGGGTGGTGGCGCACTCCGTGGGGAGCGGAAGACTACCCCACCGCCTCTCGGACTGTCATCAATGGGTGGGTGAATTTGGACCCAGATGTGCTCGGCGAGGTGGATCGGCGGTCGATACCGGCGGATCGGAGGCTGGAATCTCCGGATCGCCTGCTCGTTGTCGGCCGCTTCCGGTAGAGTGTCCTGGGTGGACCTGACCCGGTCGGCGTCGTCCCGAGACGGCCCGCGGGGTCGTGGTGCGGGTCCGAGCGAATCGCTGGGAATGCGGGGGGATCTTCGATGGACCAAGCCCGTCGCCGCCGATCGGGCCCGAAAGCCTCGAAGGTCGCGTGCCGAGCTCTCTCGCTTTCGATCTGTTCATGCCTCTTGGTGCTCCCACTCGTTGGGCCTTCGGCGGTCTTCGGCGAAGACTACGCAGAGGAGCCCGACTCGCTCTTCGATGATCTCTTCGATGAGGAATTCGATGAGGAGCCGCTCGGTTACGCGGATCCGCTCGAGTCGACGAACCGTGGCGTCTTCGCGTTCAATCGCCAGGTCGATGAGTGGATGCTCGATCCGGTGACCGAGGCTTATCAGTGGGCCGCCCCAAAATCGGTGCGAAACGCGCTTTCGCGGATGTTCAGGAATCTGAGTTCGACCAAGACTCTGGTGAACGATTTCCTTCAGCTCGAATGGATGGATGCGGGCGTCACTGGAACCCGATTCGTTCTCAATACGACGGTGGGGTTCATCGGCCTCTTCGATGTCGCCGCCTCGATGGGGCTCGAGGCGCACGATTCTGATTTCGGTCAGACCCTCGCGCTCATGGGGACGCCGAGCGGCTCCTATCTCGTGTTGCCGATCCTGGGGCCTGGAAATGTTCGCGACGGGATCGGAATGGTCATCGACGGTTTTTTCCAGCCGACCTACTACATCCTGGGCCCGTCGAATCTGATCCTCGGTCCGACGGAGATCCTGCTCTACAGCGGAAGTTCCGGAATCAGCACTCGCGAGCGCTTCTTTCGCGATCTCAAGGCGCTCGAAGAAAGCAGTGTCGACTTCTACGCCGCCATGCGCAGCGGCTACTACCAGCGCAGGGTCGACGAGATCTGGGGGCGCCGAAAGAACCATCGCACGAATGGGGAGCCCCGATACGGCGATGAGAATGAAAGCGCTTCCGGTGACACGCAGGAGATGCTCGACGCGGCACGCGACGAGTAGGGCCAGATCGCCGCCGCCTCCCCTTGGACCGTTTCAGCCGTCCGCTTCTCCCTTGCTCTTGAGGTCTTCGATCTTGTTTTTGATCGAGGCGACGAGCTGGTCGAATCCCTCTCGCTTGAGGGCCGAGGAATACTCCGAGCGCCGAAGCGCGAGTTCGCTGACCGTGCCGTTCAGATAGACGTCGATCACCTTCCACTCGCCCTTTCTCTCGACGACGCGGTAGTTGAGTTGCACGTCGTCATCGTCGGGGACGATGATCTTCGTGAGGACGACGCGGGTGCCTCGCGCAGCCTCTTCGACGCCGAGGGTCACGAATTTCTCACCGGTGAAACCCGTGAACCGGCCGGCGTAGTTGGCGACGGTGAATCGCGCAAAGGTCGATGCCCAGAGTTCTTTGTCGGCGTCCGAGAGCTTCTTCCAATGGCGACCGACGGTCTTGCTCGCCATGAAGTCCAGATCGAAGACCTGCTTCATCAGAGGTGCGAGTTGGTCGATTCGGCCCTCGAAGCCGAGGGCCTTGGCCTGCCTCATGATCTCGAGCAGGCCGGTGTGGAAGATCTCGATCTTGGCGGAGGGTGAATTCGTTTCCGAGCTGTCGGCGGCGGCCGGCCTCTCGATCGGGTCAGCCGACGGGTCGATCGCAGCGACTTGTTGCGCAACCGTCGCCTGGGTCGCCAGTGCGACCACGAGCGCGATCGTGATTCCATGGGATCGATTCAACGTAGGCATCTCTCGTGTTCCTCCTCGTTCGATCTAGACGGTTCGGGATTCGGCCTGGTTGCGTCCGCAAGCGCCGCTTTCTCGACTAGCCAGAGGCGGCCTGAAGGAAACTCGTTCGGCCTTGCTGAACAATGGACAATGCTCTTCCGAATCGGAACCAGGGCCCGTCTAGCCTTAGCCATCGGGGAGGTGGGAACACAGGGGAACCCCGCGTGCATACTAGCAGGTCGATCATGATGCGACTGGGCGAATTCTGCGACACGAGGGGGGCGTGCCCGCGGGTCTCCAGATCTGATTGTCTTCACGCCCTCCGTGTGCTCGACCCACTAGATCGTGCAACAGTCTGTGGCAGCGTGGCTTCCCGTGGAGCCCCAGACGCGGTGGCCGCTTTTTCTGCGCCCGAGGGACTGGATTCGAAAGAACTCTCCCGATGATATGCGTACCCCGGGCGATCGATTGGGTTCCGCTCTTCTCCTGTAGGATGTTCTGCGATTTTCACGACCGGGGTTTCGAACGCCCATTCAGGGGGATGCTGTTTCGTGACCGGAGCCGACTCCAGAACTTTCGAAGGTCAGTTGGGCCGAATATTGGCGCGCTGGGCGGTGGCGAGCGCCCGCTATCGGCGTGGGATCGGCCTCGGCGCCCTTCTCCTCTTCTTGGCCGCGATAGGCACGACCGCGACCCAACTCGGCATCCGATCCGAGACGGAGGCGCTCTTCCCGGAAGATTTGCCCTTTCGAGTCCGAGACGCACGTTTTCTCGAATCGTTTCCGAGGCTTCAGGACAACATCGTACTCGTCGTTGAAGGGCCAGATGCCGAGGCCACCCGCAGCGCGACGCTGCGACTCGCGAATCGTCTGGCCGCCGATCCCAGTCTCTTTCCCCGGGTTTACCTGCCCGCCGATCCCTTCTTCGAAGAGAATGGCTTGCTCTATCTCGACATCGATGAGCTCGACGCTTTGGCGGACCGCCTCGTTCGCTTGCAGCCGCTGCTGGCTGGGCTCATCGAAGAGGAGAATCTGCGCGGCTTGATGGACCAGACCCGGGATGCGCTCGAAGCGCTCCGCCGCGGCCAGATTGGCCAGATCGATCTGGCGCCCATTCTGGGCCGGATCGAGAATACCGTGCACAGCACGCTCGGGGGCGGGCACGCTGGCGAAGATTCACTGGATTGGTCGTCGATCGTCGATTGGGGCGAAAGCCGGGGCAACCCCCGTCGCCGAGTGATCCACGTTCAACCGCATTTGGACTACGGAAATCTCGCGGCGGCTCATGAGGCGATTCGCAGGGTTAGACAGATCGGTCGCGAACTCGAAATCGTGCCCGAGCGAGGCTACCGGCTGCGCATGACCGGGGATGCGGTTCTCAATTTCGACGAGATGAGCTTGCTCAAGACGCAGGTCGCGGGGGCCGGTGTGCTTTCGTTCGTGGTGGTCGCCATTCTTCTCTTTGCCGCGCTGCGATCGGCTCGACTCGTGCTCGCGACCATCACCTCCCTCGTCTTCGGCCTCGGTCTCACGGCTGGCTTCGCCACGCTCGCGATCGGCCATCTGAACATGATCTCCATCGCGTTCGCGGTCCTCTTCATCGGCCTCGGGGTGGATTTTGGCATCCATCTCTGCATGCGGTTCCAGGAGCTTCGCGTGAGCGGTCTCGGCGCCGAGGGTGCGCTCGTCGAGAGTGCACGCGGGGTCGGCAGCAGTCTCATGCTCTGCGCCATCACGACCGCCGTCGGCTTCTTCGCCTTCATCCCCACCGAGTTCATCGGTGTGGCCGAGTTGGGCGTGATCGCTGGTGTCGGCATGTTCATCGGCGTGATTGCGAGCTTTACGATCATTCCGGCGCTCTTGATCGGTGATGGAGACGAGGCGCGGAGGCAGGGGGGGGTGCCGACGCTTCGGCTACCCGATTGGCCCGTTCGTTGGCCCAGGGCGGTCGTGCTGGTCTCCGTATTGCTGGGAATCCTCGCGTTCATGCAGCTGCCGAAGCTGCGTTTCGATCAGAATCCGCTCAACGTGCGAGACCCGTCGGCGGAATCCGTTCGGGTCTACAGGGATCTGCTCACGGACAGTGACCGCTCCCCCTGGACCCTCGAATACCTGGCGGAGGATGCGAATTCAGCCGCGCTGATGGCTGAGCGCTTCGCTGCGCTGCCCGAGGTCGACCGTGCGCTCGCGCTCGCGGATTTCGTTCCGGACGATCAGGGGGTGAAGCTCGAGACGATCGCAGAGATCGCGTATTTCCTTGATTGGAGTGTGCTTCGTCAGGCGCCGCCCAGTTCTTCTGCCGAATCGCTTCGGGCGATGGTGCGTCTGCGGCAAGAATTGGAAAAGGTGTCCTCAGGTGATCTTGCCGAGGACGTTTCGCTCGCGGCGGCGCGGCTCGAGGAGGCGCTCGGGACGCTGCTCGAAAGGCTCGATGTCCAGACCGCGGGCGAGATCGAAACGACCCTCGCTGATCTCGAGCGACGCCTGCTCGGGAATTTCTCCGACTTGCTCTCACGCCTGGAACGAGCGATGCGAGCTCGTCCCGTTGCGTTGCCGGATCTGCCGGTGGGGCTCCGCGAGTCGATGCTCTCGTCCTCGGGGAGGCACCGCGTCCAAATCGTTCCCGCTGAAGATCTGGCAATCGAAGGGGCACTCGATCGTTTTGTCGCCGCTGGCGAACGCATCAGCGAAGAACTCGCCGGTCCGGCGATTCGGATCCACGCTTCCGCGAGGGCGGTGGTGCGCGCCCTCGAACAAGCGCTAACGGCCGCGATCATCGTGATCCTGATCTTTCTCTTTCTACTCTGGCGAGAGTTGGCGGACGTACTCTTCGTGATGCTGCCCTTGTTATGGGCGGGTCTGATGACTGGAGCGTCGATGGTCGGGATCGGTATCGATTTCAATTTCGCCGACGTGATCGTGATCCCCCTGCTGCTCGGAATTGGCGTCGACAGCGGGATTCATCTGGTCCATCGCTTCCGTATCCGCGAGAACCGCTCGGAGGCGCTCCTCGGGACGAGTACCGCCCGTGCCGTCGTGTTCAGCGCGACCACGACGATCGCGAGTTTCGGCACTCTCGCGCTCGTTCCGCATCGGGGCATGGCGAGTCTGGGTCAACTTCTCATGATCGGCGTCGCCTGGACGGTCATCGCCAATCTCGTGTTGTTGCCGGCGCTGCTCGAACTGCGCGAGTCCGGCCGGTGAGACCCGGGAATTCGCCTTTGACGGATTCACGATTTCACGCCTCCTCTCCGTCGTTTCGCTTCACGCACGCTGGAATGAACTGAACGGGTATCCTCTGTGAATGAAGAAGACGATGCCCGATGAAATCCTGGCGCAGATCGATGTGGGATTCGAATCTCGCATCGAGGAATTGACACGCCTGGTTCGAATTCCGAGTGTTTCTGCGAAGGGATTCCCTGCGTCGGAGTTGCGATGTTCTGCGGAGGCGGTGGCAGCGCTGCTCTCGGATTCCGGTTTCGACGACGTCGAGGTCCTCTCGCAGGGTGGTGGCCATCCCTACGTCATGGGGGCCTGGCTCGGGGCTGGAAGCGATGCACCGACGCTCCTGCTCTATGCACATTACGACGTGCAGCCGCCGGGACGTGACGCGTATTGGCGTAGCCCGGCTTTCGAACCGACGCGTGTCATGGATGAAGGCGAAGCGGGTCGGCTCTATGGGCGCGGGGTCGTGGACGACAAGGCGGGCATCGTCGTCTTCGCGGGTGCATTGCGCGCCTGGCTCGAGCGGGGCACACCGCCTCCGGTCAACCTGAAGATCGTCGTCGAGGGGGAGGAGGAGATCGGTTCGATTCATCTCGCTGATTTTCTGCGCACCCATCACGAACGTCTGCAGGCGGATGTGCTCGTCCTGTCGGATACGGCGAATCTCGCGACGGGGCTGCCCTCGATCACGACGAGCCTGCGCGGAATCCTGAATGTCGACGTCCGGGTTCGCGCCCTCGATCATCCCGTCCATAGTGGGATGTGGGGTGGGCCCGTGCCGGATGCGACGAGCGCGCTCTCGCGGATCCTGGGGCGACTCTTCCACGACGACGGTTCGGTTGCGATTCCCGATTTCGAAGCGGACGTCGTGGCGCCTTCCCGGGCAGCGCGGGCGAGAATGGAGGCGCTGCCGATCGATGAAGCGGAGTTCCGGTCGGATGTCGGACTCGTGCAGTCGGCGGAATTGATCGCACGTGGGGCCGAAATCTACGAGCGGCTCTGGTATCGACCCGCGCTTTCGGTGATCGCGCTCGAGGGGATGCCGATCGCCGAGGCGGGCAATCAATTGATTGCGGAGGCCGCCGCGCGGATCGGTGTGCGACTCGCACCGGGACAGGATCCGGATGCGATGCGCGCGCGCGTCGTCCCATTTCTCGCGACGAATCCGCCCTGGGGTGCAGAGGTGAAGATCGAAGTCGAAGCCGCGGCCGCTGGCTGGCGAATGGAACCGGAGGGCCACGCCTTCGAAGCGGCGGAACGAGCGCTTCGAAAGGGATATGACCGGGCGCCGGTTCATATCGGTTGTGGTGGGGGAATTCCCTTCGTTGCGCCCTTCACGGAAGTACTGGGAGGCATTCCGGCGCTTCTGTTGGGACTCGAAGATCCGATCTGTAAGGCCCACGGTGAGAACGAAAGCCTCGACCTGGCGGATTTTCGTCGCGCGATGCGTGCGGTCGCGGTGCTTTATTACGAGATCGCCGCTCGTTGAACGCCATTTGATGGTTTCGCATTCGACGCGACCAGCCTTCGCTTCGCGCGCTGGCCGGTTCGCGCAACTCGATGCTCATAGGGTTGATTCTACAATCGAGTCCCCCGCCGGTGGATCGATCACTGCGCTAAGGTGGCGCGCTTCAGATCGACCCGGATTTTCAGGGAGGCCCACCATCATGTCCGCCACTTCGTCCAATTCGTCTCGGAACGAGAGTGCTCTCGCGACGACACCCGCACTCGTCCGAAAGACCTACGATGCGCTCAATCGCAATCTTGGTGTGATTCGTGAACGCCTCGGACGACCGCTGACCTACGCCGAGAAGATTCTGCTCGGCCATCTCGACGATCCGCGCGGTCAGGAACTCTCCGCCGGAGATTCCTATCTTTTGCTTCGCCCCGATCGCGTCGCGATGCAGGACGCGACGGCGCAAATGGCGCTCCTCCAGTTCATGCAATCCGGTCGCGACGAGACCGCGGTTCCGTCGACGGTCCACTGTGATCACCTGATCCAGGCCCATCAGGGCGCCGACGTCGATATGGAGAATGCGCGGTCGACCAACGCCGAGGTCTACAGTTTCTTGCGTTCCTGTTCGGCGCGTTATGGCATCGGTTTCTGGGGTCCGGGTGCTGGGATCATCCATCAGGTCGTGCTCGAGAAATACGCCTTTCCGGGTGGCATGATGATCGGCACCGATTCGCATACGCCTAATGCTGGTGGCCTCGGGATGTTCGCATGTGGCGTGGGTGGGGCCGATGCGGTCGACGTCATGGCCGGCTTTGCCTGGGAGGTGCTCTACCCGAAGGTCGTGGGGATTCATCTGACGGGGCAGCTCTCCGGTTGGACCTCTCCGAAGGACGTGATCCTCAAGGTCCTTGATCTCTTGACCGTGAAGGGTGGGACGAATCGCGTCGTGGAGTATTTCGGCGATGGCGTCGCGTCCCTCTCCTGCACCGGCAAGGGCACCATCACGAATATGGGCGCCGAGCTCGGTGCGACGACATCGATCTTTCCTTTCGACGAGCGGATGGCGATCTATCTCGAGGCGACCGATCGAAGTGAACTCGCGGACCTCGCGAAGGCGAACCTCGATCTGCTTACACCCGACGCGGAAATACTCACCGACACCGGTCGTTATTTCGAAGAGATCATCGAGATCGACCTCTCGACCCTCGAGCCGCATATCGTCGGCCCACATACGCCGGATCTCGCGAGGCCCGTCTCGAAGATGGGCGCCGACGCGAAGGCCAACGATTATCCCCTCGAGCTCTCCTCTGCACTGATCGGGAGCTGCACGAATTCCTCGTACGAGGATTTCTCACGCGCTGCCGATATCGCACGTCAGGCGGCAGGTCGTGGCGCGAAGGTGAAGGCCTCGCTCTGGTGCTCGCCGGGTTCGGAGCAGGTCGACGAGACGGTGAGCCGGGACGGTCAGAAGGCCGCGCTGGAGTCCGTGGGTGCCGTCGTTCTCGCGAACGCCTGTGGCCCCTGCATAGGCCAGTGGAAGCGCGATGGCATCCAAGCGGGCCAGCCGAACTCGATCATGAGTTCATTCAATCGCAATTTCCCGAAGCGCAACGATGGCAATCAGGCGACGCTCTCTTTCATCGGCAGCCCCGAGATCTGCGTTGCCTACGCGCTCGCCGGCACGCTCGATTTCAATCCGATGACCGACGAGATCGAGGCCGCCGATGGCACGCGTTTCAAACTCGATCCGCCCGGCCCGGCGCCCGAGATTCCGGATGACGGCTTCGTGATCAGCTTCGGGGGTTACGAGGATCCGCCGCCGCCGGGAGAGCGCAATTCCCTGCGTGTCGAGGTTGGGTGCGACAGCGAGCGACTTCAGCTGCTCGAGCCCTTCTCGGCCTGGGACGGCGCCGACTTCGAGAAGCTCCCGCTCCTACTCAAGGCGAAGGGGAAATGCACGACCGATCATATTTCGATGGCTGGTCCCTGGCTGAAATTCCGGGGGCATCTCGACAATATCTCCGACAATTGCTTCATCGGCGCCATCAATGCCTTTACCGGCGACGCGGGGACGGGCAAGAATATCGAGACCGGTGAAACGGGTATCTCCTTTCCGGCCGTCGCGCGTGACTACAAGGGGCGTGGGCTGAAATGGGTCGTCGTTGGCGACGAGAATTACGGCGAGGGCTCGAGCCGTGAACACGCGGCGATGGAGCCGCGTCATCTCGGTGCGGCCGCGGTGATCGTTCGTAGCTTTGCGCGGATTCACCAATCGAATCTGAAGAAGCAGGGCGTTTTGCCGCTGACCTTCGTCGACCCGACGGATTACGAGAAGATCCGGGAGACGGATCGCATCAGTATCGTCGGCCTTGCCGATCTCGCCCCCGACCGGAAGGTCGATGTCGTGGTGCATCACGAGGACGGAAGTGAGGACGGGTTCCAGGTCGCACACACGCTCAACGAAGAGCAGATCGAGTGGTTCAAGGCGGGTTCGGCGCTGAACCTCCTGAGAGCCCAGTCCGGTAACTAGAAGCGCTTCCATGCATCTCGACCGAGCCAGACCTTGATCTCGGGCCGAGGACGGATGTCTGGCGACCGCGGGGTCGATGAGATGGCTTCGTGCCACTCGGGCTGGCGGCGCCACCTTCTCGGTGCTTCCTCGGTGCTTCAGTCCGTCTCCGGATCGGCGCTGCGCTCGGGCGCGAAGGTGTTTCGGAGCCAGGCGCGTCCTTTCGGGAACGCGAGCGGGATGCAGAGCGCAACGGCGAATACGAGGATCGGCAGCCCGAGGCTCGACCAGCTCGCGTCGGCCAGTCCGTCGCCGAAATAGGCGAAGATCGAGGAGCGGATCAGTCCGCCCGCAAATGCCGAGATCAGGAAATTGGGCACCGACATGGCCGTCCAGCCCGCCGCCGCTTGAAGCGGTGAGAGGGGTGAGACGGGATAGCCGCAGGCGAGCGCGAAGGCGACGGCACCCGTCGGCCTCGCCGTGAAGTCGAGCAGCCCGCGGACGTGGGGGCCGAGTCGTCTCTCGAAGACGTCGCGCCCCGCATAACGGGCCACCAGGAAGAGGACCAGGCCGGAGATCATCAGGCCGGCACCGCCCACCGCAGTTCCGATGAAGGTTCCGAAGCACAGGCCAGCTGCGATCAGGACGACCTGGGAAGGCAGCCAGAGAAGCGATCGTCCGGCCACGACGAAGACGAAGAGGAAGGGGCCCATCGGACCCAGTCCGGATGCGAAATTGCGAACCGATTCGATGTCGAGGGCAATTCCGAGGCGTTCCCGCGCCCAGCCGCCGACGCTGAAGAGCAACGCGAGGATCGCGAGGGCGACGAGCACGCGCTGGATCGTCTGGGACATGGGGGAGAGCATATCCACTTCGTGTCCCGCCCACCGGCAGCGGTTCCGCGCTTTCGATCCGGGGGATATCCGGCGGTTGGAGTTCGGTACCGTCAAGGCGTGCCAAGCGAGACCCTCGTCATCCTGAATCCTGCGAGTGCGGCGGGCGCGACCGGTCGTCGCCGTCGGGAAATCCTCCACGCGGTCGAATCCGTCTTCGGCTGGGTCGATCTGGAGTCGACCTCCGCGCCGGGAGACGCGACGCGGATCGCCCGGCATGCCGCCGAGCGCGGGGTGAAGCAGATTCTCGTCGCGGGGGGCGACGGAACGACGAGCGAAATCGTCTCCGGGATTCTCGAGGCGGAGACACCGGAGGCGTCGAGGCCACCCATCGGCCTGCTGCCGCTCGGATCTGGCTGTGACCTCGCTCGTTCCCTCGAGTTGCCCCGGGAATTGGACGCCGCGCTCGAGCTGATCGCCCGGGGCGGACGCCGGCGGATCGATGTGGGCCGAGCGGAATATCTCGATGCCAGGGGCACGCCCAGCACGCGTTTTTTCGTGAATGAGGTGAGCGCGGGATTATCCGGTGCCACCGTGGGGATCGCGGGCCCGCTGGCCAAGCGGCTCGGGGCGCGGGTCGGCTTCGTCGTGGGGGCGCTCGCGGCGATCGTATTCCACCGGCCGGCGGATCTGAGAGTCGAGATCGATGGTGAGCCGCTCTACGAGGGGCCCGTATCGATGATCGTAGCGGCGAATGGATGTTATTTCGGCGCGGGAATGCGGGTTGCGCCGAATGCGCGATTGGATGATGGGCGGCTGGAGATCGCGCTCGTCCGTGGGCTTTCGGTCTCCCGGCTGCTCGCGAATCTGCCCTCGTTCTATCTGGGTCGGCACGGTCGGCACCCCGATGTTTCGTTTCATGCCGCGCGGACCCTCCGGGTCCTGGCGAAGGAGGGTGCGCCGCCGATCGATCTGGACGGCGAGGCGTTGGGGGGGGTGCCGCTCTACGCCGAGGTGCTGTCGGGCGCGATCGAGGTCTTCGCCCCCGCGTCCGGGGCTCCGGCTCACTCGAAGGCGAGTCGGTGAGAGCGCCGAGTGCGGGGAGGGGGCTCTTTGAAGAGATCCGGATCGCTGCCGCGGAAGTGACGCGCCGCGCTCGCTTCGTGCGGATCGACGGGGCGGGGCTCGATGCCTTCGCAGGTCGACTCGCCCAAGAGAATCGGCGGACGGACGATCTCGATCCCGGCACCCGCTTCACCGGCGACGCCGGGACGATGCTCGCTTTCACGCTTCTTCTCGATGCGATCAATTTCGGTTCGGGCTGGTTCCCGGTGCTGGCGAAGCGGGCGGGGATGTCCGGATACCAGACGGTCGCGACGGCTTGCCGGGAGCGATTCGAAGCGGTGGGTGGGCCGTCGGGTGCAGATCTCCGTGGCGTGACGGCCGAATGGATGGCCGAATTGTTGGGCCAGGACATCTCACATGCAGAGGTCGCGGAGTTGATGGAGCTCTTCGCCCAGGCCTGGCGTGATTTCGGCGAGTGGTTGGGCGCCGCGCACCAGGATCGATTCGAATCGGTCGTCGAGGCGGCTGAGTCTTCCGCGGAGCGCTTGGTGCTTTCGCTGAGCGAGATGCCGCTCTACCGCGACGTTTCGCGTTACGAAGAGCTCGAGGTCCCGCTCTTCAAGCGAGCACAGATCACAGCCGCCGACTTGAATCGGGCCTTCGGGCGCGGGCCCTTCGGACGTTTCGACGATCTTGATCGGCTCACGCTCTTCGCGGACAACCTGGTTCCGCATTTGCTTCGCTGCCGGGGCGTGCTCGTGTACCAGGACGCGCTGGCCGAGCGGATCCGATGCGGCGAACGACTCGCAGCGGGATCTCTGGAAGAGGTCGAGATTCGTGCGGTCGCCGTCGAAGCGGTCGAACGTCTGGTCGCGGTGCTCGCATCGCTTGGGCATTCGACGACCGCTCATGCCGTCGATGGTCTGCTCTGGAACGCGGGGCAGGCACCCGAGATCAAAGCGACGCCCCGCCATCGCACGCGTTGTTCATTCTACTAGAACCCGTGCGGCGACCCTCTCGATCGGCGAGGGGGTGCGAATGAGCTGTGCCTGCGAGTCGAGCTAGGCTCTCGGCGATGAAAATCCTCGACAGCAATTTCTGGTTCGTGTTGGGCCTGCTGACGCTGTTGTGCGGTTTCGCCCTCGCGCGCGGTGGAACGCCGCTTCTCGGTGAGGCACTCGGGAGTGGGACGCGCCTCTTCATACGGTTCGGCGCGGTGATTTTCTTGTCCTTTCTGGTGGCGGGCTTGGCGGAGACCTTGTTGCCGCGGGAATGGGTCGCGGCGGCGCTCGGTGAGAATTCCGGCTGGAAGGGACTCTTCCTGGCTTCGGCCGCGGGGGCGATCACTCCGGCGGGTCCCTTCATCTCGATGCCCCTCGCCGCCGGAATGTTGCGTTCGGGAGCGGCACCCGCCGCGGTGGTGACGTTTCTCGCCGCATGGAGCCTGCTTGCGGTCCATCGACTCATTGCCTGGGAGATCCCGATTCTCGGGGCTTCCTTCGCATTGACCCGGTGGGCGCTTTGCCTCCTCTTGCCCGTGCTGGTGGGGGCAGCCGCGCGATTCTTCCTCAGGACGTAGGAATTCCCGCCTCGGCATCGTGAGCATTCGAGGGTCGTCGCGATTTGCTCGGGGGGGGCGATCGATCATGGGTCGCGATGCCGGCCAGTGCTTCGTGGAGCGCGTGGAGATGGGCCTCGGGGAGTCCGTGTCTCGTGAGCGCGGCGGCGATGTCCTCGTAGACGAGATTTGACAAGCGATCGTCGGTCGTGCGGACGATGAGCGTGGCGATCCGGTCGCCCAGGAAGATCAGGGCCGGCCGAAGGGACTCGTCGAGGTTGGCTTGAGCGCTCGTTTGGGCGGCGGTGTTCGCGGTTGCTGCGCCAGGATTACGGGAATCGAGCCAGTTGCGCTGGATCCACTTGGCCGCCTCGATCTGTGCGCGATAGAGCCTTCGAATCGCCCCGTCCTGCGGCGCCGGAATCCCGTTGCGAACGGCTGCGCGTCGCACCGCCGCGGAGGCCGAATCGAGGACGCGCCTCTCCCTCGTCGGATCCTCGACCGCCGCCCCGAGCGTCCGTTTGGCGCGCGCGACCCCGGTCATCAGCGAGAGTCGTTCGTCGAGGGCCGCGAGCAGGGCCCGCGGCAAGTCCGCCGTTCGGGCCTCGGGAAGCCCGTGTGTCCGGCGTAGGTCCGCCAACAGGCCCTCCGCCTCGGCGCGAATCAGCCAATCGTCGAAACGGCGGATCTCTGTCGCGCTGGCCTTCGGGAACCAGGCCGCCTTCCGGTCACGGGTGAGCGGGCCTATGACGCGCAGTCCGGGACGCTTCGACCGCCAGATCGGAGCCTCCAGCGTGTCCGTCATGACCGCCTCGATGCCGCTGCGCCCGAGGTGACCCAGCACATTTTCGTTTCGGTCGACGGGATGGATTCGGGCTTCGGCGAGCAGGGTTCGCGCGACGCGTTCGAGATGCCCCCCGGCGTTGACCGCGAGTTGCAGGCCCGGTCGCTCGAGGTCGCTCGGGGTTCGGAGATCCGAGGAGCCTTCGACGAGAGCGACCGCGCCGCTCGTTGTGAGGGGCAGGCTGAAGCGCCCTGCAACCGAGCGATCAGCGCGCACCGTGACGCCGGACAATACGAGATCGAAACGGTGGCGCTCGAGATCGCCCGTCAGCTCGGGCCATCGGAATCGTACCCATTCGACGCTTCGTCCCCGACCGGTGGCATAGGCCCGAGCCACGTCCACGGAGAAGCCGACGGGCTCGACGTCGCCGGAACGCCAGTGGCTGAAGGGGGGGTAGTCGCCGCTGGTGCCGACGCGCAGGGTGCCCGTGACTGGCTCTGCCGGGGGCTTCGCTGGCCCGGGGTCGAATCCGCGGCAACCGGGGATCGAGAGGCCGACAAATATACATGCGATCATGATCGCAAATAGAAGAAGAGCGCATGAGCGAGAGGCGGATATCTGTGAACTTTGTTTTAAAACAGACACTTATGGAGTTTCTCGGTATACGAAAGGAGGTCCGAAAGTCGTTGACCGGTTGCGGCACCTTTCCTACTCTCGGCGCCCGCTGCTCCGAGCGCATTCCCTTCGGAGCACACCCAACTGTTCAACTCCTCTGGAGCTTCTCCGGAGCACTTCTGGATCCGTCTGCAGGTCGGTCGAAGTCTTCCCCAGCGCCGGCGATTTTCCATCCCGGCGATCGGCATCAGGGCACGGCAAGTCGTATTCGCCCAATCTGGGAGGGGACGCAACCGAGTTTCGATCGAAGAGGGATTCCATCGAACGGGTTTCAAACGTTCGGATGGCGAGCGGTGAGTGGTGGTCGGGATCGAGGTTTCCGGGGCGGTTGGACGGCACGTCTGAACGAATCGATCGGGAATGCCACGAACAAGCGGGCAAGTGAGGCCGACTGAGCCGGACCAACGCCCTGGCCGAATGCGCGCACGCGTTCGACGAGACGATGGCAAGCAGCCGAAAGCGATAGGAGAAGCGTCATGCTGACTCTCGACGAGATTGAATCTGGACTCTTTGTGACGCACAAGAACACCGGCCTTCGCTACAGCGTAGTCGAAGCCGAGGAAGGCGAAGTTCTTCTCTCACCCGAGCAGGACGGCCTCCAAGACCTGACGGTCCCCCTCGACCTCTTCCGATCTGAATTCGTTGCCACCGATCGCTTCCGTGCGCCCGGTGGTGGTGGACGTCGCGGTGGCCGTGGGCGCAAGCGCACGCCGCAGGCGGGCAATGGCCCCTCCCCGGTTCCGAATGGCCCCAAGAGCAAGGGAAAGATCAAGAAAATGGTCCGCGATCGTGGATTCGGCTTCATTCGGGGGGATGACGGCAAGGAAGTCTTCTTCCATCGATCCGGCCTCAATGCCGGCGACTACGACGGTCTGAACGAGGGGGATTACGTCGAGTATGTCGTACAGGAAGGCCCTCGCGGCGCGCGCGCGGAACACGTTCGTCACACGACGCCGGAAGCGGCTGCCCCGGCCGATTGATCGCACCTTCGCGTCTCCACAGAGGACGGAGAGCTCTTATTCGCGTTCGCCGCGGGTGTGAACCCGTGCGCCGGCCGCGCCCGCTTTGCCACCGCGGTCCGCTCGATCGGGCCGCGATCAACGAGCGCAGATCCGAAATCTGAACGCCTCCGCGTTGAACGGATCAGAGGGCATTTCTAGGATCGCCGCGATGCAGCAGGCTTCGAGAAATGCACCGGTCATGATTCGGGGCTGTGGGCGAAGCGGTACGTCCATTTTCGGTGAACTCTTCGATGGGCTCCGCCCCTATCGATATGCCAGTGAGCCGCCTTTTGAGGAATTGGCGAGTAAGAGTGGTTCCTTTGCCGTGAAGGTGCCGGTGGAATTCGACGGGTACCCCACCGACCCCGGCCTTTCCTTCCCCCTGGACGTGCTGCTCGCAGATCATCCGGACATCGTGTTGCTCTGGGTCCGTGCGTCATCCGCTCGACGCTTTAGTTCGCTTCGAGTCGGTATCGCCCAGAACTGGAGCCACCACCCGCGACCGCCCGCCTGGAACGATGCGCCCACCGCTGGGCATTCATCAATTCCCGGGGCTTCGAACGCGTTGCGGACGGGCTCGCCCTCGTTCGTTTCGAGGAATTGATCGAAGATCCCCTGGGTTTCGCACGAAGGATCTGCTCCAGAGTGGCTCTGTCCGTGGAGGCTCGCAAAGACAAGCTTCTGAATCGCTCGAAGCGAGTACAGAACACGAATAATGATGAATTCGTCGAGGCGATGACATCGAGAGGCCACTCTCGGCCGGGCCATCGCGTTCGAGTCGGACGTTGGCGCGAGACCCTATCGGAACGGCAAGCGAGGGCGGTCGTGCGCATCGTCTCCGAAGCGAATCGCCATCTCGGGTATGACCTCGAAATTCGTGGGTGAATCCGAAGCCCTTGCCGACCGAAGAATCGGGGCACGATCTTCCGCGCGACCCGCTTGCGCGGCACGACCGAGGTGCGCTTCGATCGATCTCGACGCGTGGTTCGGGATATCTTGCGGGGATCTATCCCGAATAGCGATGTACGATCGGCAGACGCCGCCCCCCCCCGAACGCCTTCTCTGTGGTTCTCAAGACCAGGGGCGTCTGTCGCCGCTTGTATTCGTTGCGATCGAGACGCCTGACGATTCCGAGCGCAACCTCTTCTGATACACCGGTGGGCGGCACGACCGAAGCGAAGCTTCGCCCTCCCTCGATGGCTTGGCTCAGCACATCGTCGAGCACGTCGTAGGGGGGAAGATCGTCCTGGTCCAACTGGTCAGCGGCCAGCTCCGCCGAGGGCGGCTTTTCGATCGTTCCGATGGGGATTCGCTCGCGGTTCCGGTTAGCATGTCGCGCCAGCGCGTAGACATCACCCTTGTAGACGTCTCCCAACGCGGCCAGCCCGCCGACGGTATCCCCGTAGAGCGTGCAATAACCGACGGATAGCTCGCTCTTGTTCCCCGTCGCAAGAACGAGTCGATTCTCCTCATTCGAGCAGGCCATCAGAATCGCACCGCGAATCCGCGATTGGATATTTTGCTGGGTGAGTCCGTAATCGTCGCGTTCGCCGAAGAGTTGGGCGAAGACGTCGCGATAGGCTTCGTACATCGGTGCGATATCGGCGCGGCGCACCTCGATGCCGAGAAGCTCTCCGAGTGCGAAGGCGTCATCGATACTGTGATCCGAGGAGAAGGGGCCCGGCATCGCGATGCCCAGCACGCGATCCGCACCGAGGGCTTCGACGGCGAGGTAGGCCGTGACGGCGGAGTCGATGCCGCCGGATAATCCGATCACCGCACTCGGCGGTAGGCTCTGCTTCTGGAAATAGTCGCGGATTCCCATGACGAGTCCACATTCGAGTTGCGCGACGGGTTCGATGTCACCGACTTCGGTGTGTGGGGTTCCCGGTCCGAGGGGAAGCTCGCAGATCGAGATTCCCGTTTCGAAGAGCGGCATGGCCGCGTGGACCTCGCCCTTCGGATCGACGACGCAGGACCCGCCGTCGAAGATCAGTTCGTCATTGCCACCGACCTGATTCACGAACACAACGGGGTGGCCGCTGCGTCTCGCGACGTCCGCAAGCATGGCTCGCCGTTCTGCGGCCTTGCCCACATGCCACGGAGAGGCCGAGGGATTGATGATGATGCCCGCCCCGCGCGCGGCCAGTTCCGCAACCGGATCGACGGGATAGGGCCGGGTTTGGAACCAGGTGTCTTCACAGACCGCAAGTCCGAGTGGTGTGTCGAGGCCCGGGACCTCGACGGGCGACCGATCCGTCGCTTTCGCGAAATAGCGTGTCTCATCGAAGACGTCGTAGGTCGGAAGGAGTGTCTTGCTGCGGTGGGTGAGGCGCTTGCCCTCGGCCAGCACGACCGCGGCGTTCTCGATCGATTTGGGTCGAGCCTTTTCCGTTCGAACGACGGCACCTACGACGATCGGGATTTGCCGCGAAGCCTTGGCGAGTTCTTCGAGCTCGCGGAGCTGATCGTCTACGAATCGATCCCGTTCGAGGAGATCCATCGGTGGGTAGCCCGTCAGCGCGAGCTCCGGCAGGACGACACATTCCGCGCCGGCCGAGGCGGCCTGCTCGGAGGCTTCCTGGGCAAGGCGGCGGTTTCCGGCGAGGTCGCCGACGGTGGGGTTGATCTGGGCCAGGGCGATCTTCATAGGCCGAGCATACCCCGAGCGGGCTCTCTCCTCGACGCCTGCGTTTTCTTCCGCTCCTCCGCTCGGGGCCGACCCGATGCGCATCTGGGGCCGGGTCGGCCGACCACTGCGCGAGCATGACAGAGATCGGGCTCATCACGAACCAAAGGATTCTCTGTGCGGTGGAGGGTGGGCGACGAGCGCTGAAAGCTCAGGGGAAATACACGAAGACGAGCTCCCCTGTGCAGACCGGACGCTTCGTGCCCTCGGTCTCGAAGCGGACATCGAGCGCGAGTCGCATCGCCCCACCCTTCATGGTGCGCACGTTCTTGATGATCGCGCCGAGCCGCAGACGACTTCCCGTTCTCACCGGTTCACGCAATCTGAGGTTCGTAATCCCGATATTGACGATCTGCGAGAGTTTTTCGACCTGAACGATCTCGGGCAGAAGGGCCGGAGCGAGGGCGATCGTCAGATATCCGTGGGCCACGGTCGTGCCGAACGGGGACTCGCGTTTCGCACGTTCCCGATCGACGTGGATCCACTGGTGATCGCCCGTGGCGTCGGCGAACGTATCGATTCTTGCCTGATCGATCGTGCGCCAATCGGTGACACCGAGATCCTTTCCCTCAAATTGGGGAAGCGAGGCGACATCGGGAATGATCAGAGGCTCTGCCATTCGATGCTACTCCCTGGCCGACCCTTCGGCGTGTGACCTTGTCAACCTATACTTGCTCAGCCGGGGGGTTTCTTGCAACGAGCACCACGCAGCGAAGCGCTCGACGAGGCCCGAAGTGAATGCGTAGGCGCGTGCAACCCCTTCAACTTTCCGTCCCTGCGGCGGACCGCTCGGCGCTCCGATCTCCGACGCAAGAGGGAAATATACGGATTGCGCTCGTTCGGGACCTGAAGCCTGGACTGCGATGGTCTAGGGGAGGTGAGTTGTGGCCCCGGGACCCTAGCGTCGTCCAGCGACCGCGATCAGCTAAGGGGTCGCCGCGTTCATGCTCGCTGCCAGCGCAAAGTCGAGCTGCGTGATTCCACCTGCATCATGAGTCGTGAGGTCCACTTCCACGCGGTTGTAGGCGTTCGACCATTCGGGGTGGTGATCCATTTTCTCGGCCTGCAGGGCGACTCGCGTCATGAAGGCGAAGGCCTCTGTGAAGTCCGAGAACGTAAAGAGGCGTCGGAGCTTCCCATTTTCGAGCGACCAGCCCTCGAGGTCGGCGAGGCGGGATCGAATCTCTTCGATGGAGAGCGCCTCCGGTCGCGGCCTCACTTCGCATCCTCGTTGATCGCCCGCACGAACGCGTCGTAGAGTGCGCTCTTGATCTGCACACGGTTCGCGCGGCCATAGACTTCACGGAAGGCCTTCAGGGGGATGATTCCCTTGGCCATCGAACGATGGCCACCGCCGACGCCGAGGCCTTCGACGACGGCGCGAACGACATCGCCCGCAGCGCGGACGTAGCCGACGTTTCGAACGGAGAAGACGAGGTTGCGGTCGACGGTCCCCACGGCGATCGACCATTCGGCCCCCTCGGCTTGGAGAGCCATGTCCGCTACCTGCGGAATCACGTCTTCGCGGACTCGGCCGAGTACCAGGATATTGATTCCGTCCCGTACCTCTGCCTTGGCGAGGGCGCGGCCGAGCGCCTGCAACCCACCGATCGGGAGGGCGGGGCGTTCGATTCGGCGCAAGAGCGCGGGGCTATGCGAGGAGTGGAGATAGGTGAAGGAGAGCATGTCCTTGTTGCTCGTCTGCCGGCCCAGGTATTGGGTGTCGCTCTTGATGCCATAGAGAAGCGCCGTTGCGAGTTTGGCGTTGATCTCGGTATGGGTCGCGCGGAGATATTCCGTCAGGATCGAGGCCGTCGCTCCGTAACCGGTTCGGATATCGCGGACCGTGCTGCTATAGCCGGGGCGTTCGGGATGGTGATCGATCACGACATCGGGTTGTTTCAGTCGTTCCGGTGGGTCGTCGCCGAAGACGTTGGGCTGGACGTCGACCAGCACGAGACCGCCAAACTCGTTGATTTCCTCGGGCGCGATCACGCGCACTTCGATCCCGATCGCATCGCAGAGAGCCTGATTTTCCGGGCGCCGTACTTCGCCGAAGGAGATCAGAGGGGCGGTCGTCCGTTTCCGGCCTAATAGATTACGCAGCGCGTAGGCGCTGGCGATTCCATCGGGGTCGGGGTCGGGCTGCAGCAGGATCCCGACCTTTTCACGATCACCGAGCAGTTCACGGATCGTGACGACCCGCTGAAGATTCGAGAGGTGATCGAACTCTTCGTTGATATCATCGCGGATCAGTGTCCTCCAGCCGGTACAGCGGAGCGAGGGATGTTCCGGGAGATCGTCCTCGGTCAGGCTGTCGGAGAGAACCAGGATGGCCGCGCCTTCGTCGACCTTGCGGATCTCGCGCACCGCGAGCCGAGTCCATGGGCCGTCGTCGCTGACGAGCGCGTATTCATCATCGGCCGACGGGTCGAGCTTCGAGATCGCCTCCTCGTTGAGACCCCCCTGGAGGATCCGGAATCCGGATGGGCGCGCACGTGCCTCGTCGTCGCGCGGAACCCAGGTGAGTTCCTCGAGCTCGTCGGTGCCGATGCGGCTCCAAAGGCGCGCGCTTTCGGCTCCATCGCAGATGATGATCCTACGTCCCACCCAACCCCCGTGGCGGTCTCAGGCTCGCTCCATCCCGTACCCCGGCGATCAGAGATCGATCGAAGCCGCGTGAGCGACCCGCCCATCCGGCGCGACACCCCGGCGGGCGAGCCCACCGATCTTTCGGTGGGTCGGGTCGGGGAGGCGGACACCGGTCGTTTCGAAGGCCGCAAGTTACACCAAGGCAGCGCGCCAGCGACGGGCGGTCTGCCCATTCCTGGGTGGAGGAAGCCCGTGGGGAGTGCCATTCGCTGCCCGTCGGGTCCACGGCGGTCGGGCAGAGTCGGTAGGATGGGCGTCCACGAGGGATGGCGAGCGAGCGGCGCTTGGGCTCCGTGTGAGCGGGAGGGCGAAATGCGATTGGTGAATCAGGCGGGAAGACTCGGTGTCGATGTGGCGGGCCGCTTCATCGATCTCGAGCTCCACAGCGGCAAGCGATTCTCGTCCGACCCCATGTCCGCGTTCGCGGACTGGGATGCGATCCGAGCCTGGGCCTCGAAGCAGAGTGCCGGGGAAGTCGGGCCGCGGGTGGAACCCGCCAAGCTCGGTTCGCCGGTGCCAAGGCCCACCCAGGTCTTCGCGATCGGGCTCAACTACAAGGATCACGCGGAGGAGGCGAATCTTCCGATTCCCGACGCGCCGATGGTCTTTACGAAATTCCCGACCTGTCTGGTCGGCCCCAATGCCGAGGTGCCCCTCACCTCGAATCGCGTCGATTGGGAAGTCGAGCAGGTGGTCGTGATCGGGCGCCAGGCGTTGCGCGTTCCGGCCGTGAAGGCCTGGGATTTCGTTGCTGGGGTCACGGTGGGTCAGGACATCTCGGATCGCCGTCTACAGTTCTCGGGCAAGCCGCCCCAGTTCAGCCTCGGGAAATCCGCGACCGCCTTCGGGCCGATGGGCCCTGCGCTCGTCAGCCTCGACGAATTCTCGGCCCCGGATGCGCTCGAGCTGCGTTGTTGGGTGGCGGGGGAACTCATGCAGGAATCGACGACCGCGAACCTGATCTTTTCGGTCCCGGAGCTGATCGAATATATCTCGAAGGATTGCGCGCTGATGCCGGGGGACCTGATCTTCACGGGGACACCGGGTGGTGTCGGCAGCGTCCGCAACCCGAGGCGCTATCTCGTTCCGGGCGAGACCATCGAGAGCGAGATCGAGGGCATCGGTCGGCTCTCGAATCGCTGTGTGGCGAGAGATTGAGACCCTTTTCTTTCCACACCACCGGACTGCGTGCCGGATTTCGAGTCGAGCGAGCGGGAGTCGAGGCGGGCAATGCAGCGGATCTTCATCGGTGATGTCCAGGGATGCGCGGAGGAGCTCGAGACGCTCCATTCGCGAGCGCGCGACGCGTTCTCGGACGATTTCGCGATCTGGGTCACGGGGGATCTCGTCAATCGCGGGCCCGACAACCGGCGGGCGCTCGAGCGTGTTCGCGGGCTCGTCGAAGCGGGACGAGCGGAATATGTGCTCGGCAACCACGAGATCCACCTGATTTCTGCGGGGCTCGGCCTGCGGGATCTTGGCGAAAATGATTCGATCGAGGACGTGCTCGGGGCATCGGATGCCATGGAGTGGGTCGACTGGCTTCGCGAAAGACCCCTGGTCGCCCCGGGGGTGATCGCGGAGCAACCCTTCGCGATGGTTCACGCCTCGGCCGGGCCGGGCTGGTCCCTCTCCGAGCTCGTGACGCGTGGACGGGCGGCGAGTGAAAGGCTCGCCGGCGGTCGTGATGCGGCGCGGGCCTTTCTGGCCCTCGACCCCTCAGAGGATCCGGTGCGCGATGATCTCGCCCGGTTGACCCGGGCGCGCGCGGCGACGGGTTCGGATTGGTCGAGTCGTGAGCCCGGATCGCTCGAAGGTGCGTGGCATCGCGCTTGGGCGGCTCACGAGCCCGAATTTGGAATCGTCTACGGACATTGGGCGCGCCAGGGGCTCCATGTCGACAACGGGCTGCGCGGACTCGACACCGGCTGTATTCACCACGGTCGGGGTCGTGACGGATTCTTGACCGCCTGGCTGCCCGAGTCATCGCCGCGGGCGGCGGGGGTGCGGGCTTTCGATGCGCCGGACGATCGTTTCTGGCAGATCCCGGCGAAGCGTCGCCACTACTTTCCGATCTAGGACCGGACCTGATCGAGGCCCGTCAGTCCGGGTGGACGTCGCTAGACTCGGTCTCGCTCGAAGCTGCGATCGCGCCTTCGGGCCGCCCCGGTTCGGCCGCTGCCGACCCGCTCGAAGCAGGAGGAGAGAATCATGGCGACCGTCTACATTCCCACCGTCTTTCAAGGGCCTACCCGTGGGGAGTCCGAGGTCGAAGTGGCGGGTGACACGATCGCGGTTTGTCTCGATCTGGTCGAGGAGCAATTCCCGGGTCTGAGGGAGTTGGTGATCGACCCCGCAACTCATTCGATCCATAAATTCGTGAAGGTGACGCTGAACGGCGAGCTCCTCGATCGCGATCCGGCGACCCTGGCTCAGCCGGTTTCCGCGACCGACGAAATCGAGGTGATCGCGGCCATCGCGGGTGGATGAGAGTCGGCCCAGCGGTCGACCGAGACCACGAAATCGAGCGCCCCGATGCGTTGCACCATCGTCGTGATTGTTTCAACTTCCCCGCTCTCCCGAATTCTCGGGCACGAGTTGCACTCAGAAGTGAGGAGTTTCAGACATGGCCGGACCCGAGGGCGATCGCCTTCTCATCGTAAACATGACCGACCAGACGACGTCCTACGAACCCTTCCCGGATGAGTGGAGGCTCCTCGGCGGACGCGGTCTCTCGGCGAAGATCCTGACCCGGGACTGCGATCCCGCCTGCGATGCGCTCGGTCCGGAAAATGTCCTCGTCATGGCTCCGGGCGTCCTCTCGGGAACGACCGCGCCGACCTCGGGCCGCATTTCGATCGGTGGCAAGAGCCCGCTGACCGGCGGCATCAAAGAGGCCAATGCCGGCGGCAACCCGGGTCAGCACCTCATGAAGCTCGGCATTCGTGCGGTCGTCGTGAAGGGTCAGCCCTCCGATTCCGACGCGCGTTATGGCCTGCGGATCGACGAGGGGGCGGTCTCCATCGTCGACGCGAGTGATTACAAGGGCATGTGGAATTATGCGTGCTGTGAAAAGCTTCTCGAGAACGAGGCGAAGTCGGCCAGCGTGATCTCGATCGGCCCGGCGGGCGAATTGCGATTGACCGGTGCCTCGGTCGCCTGTACCGACCAGGATCAGGAACGACGCCCCGCTCGCCACGCGGCCCGCGGCGGACTCGGCGCGGTCATGGGATCGAAGGGCCTCAAGTGGGTGCTCGTCGATCCCGGCAAGGCCAAGACCCGACAGGCGTCCGATTCGAAGGCGTTCAACGCCCTCAATAAGTCGTACACGAAGACCTTCCTCGCGGGTCCGCAGATGTTCGAGAAGGGCACGTCCTCGGTCGTACCCGTGGCGAATATGCTGAACACCTTCGTGTACAAGAACCGCACGGAGGGTCAATCACCCGACGTGGAGACCCTGGACGGCGCACGCATCGTCGAGAGCTTCGAGACCCGCGGTGGAGGCATGCATAACTGCCAGACCGGCTGCATCGTCAAATGCTCGAATATCGTTCACGACGCCGACGGCAACTATAAGACTTCAGCACTCGAGTTCGAGACGTTGACGCTGCTTGGCGGGAGTTGCGCGATCAAGACATTCGACGAGGTTGCTGAGTTGGATCGTCTTTGCGACGAACTCGGGCTCGACACGATCGAGGCCGGAGCGGCGATCGCCATCCTGATGGATTCGGGCGGTATGGAATGGGGAGACTCCGCCGCTGCGATCGCGCTCTTGAAGGAGATCGCCGACGGCACCGAACGCGGCCGGATGATCGGCGACGGGGCGGTCGCGACGGGCAAGAAGACCGGGCATAAGCGCGTGCCCCATGGCCGTGGCCAGGCGATTCCGGCTTGGGATCCGCGCCCTTTGAAAGCGACCGGCGTGACCTACGCAGCGGGTCCGATGGGGGCTGACCATACGGCCGGACTGGTCGTGAATCCAGGGCTCACGGAGGATCAACTCGCGCAGGCTTCCCAGGAATGTCAGCTCGTGAATATGGTCTGCGACTCATCGGGTTTCTGTCAGTTTGTCGCACCGACGCTGGATCTGGTCCGCGAGTATTACGGTCTCCTCTACGGGGCCGACGTTTCCCGAGAGGAGATCGCGGATCAGGGTTGGGATTGCCTGCAGGACGAGTGGAATTTCAACGCCGCCGCCGGCTGGCGGGACGAGGACAACGGCCTCTCCGATTGTCTCGTGAACGAGGGGATCGGACCCGACCACGCGATGAAATTCGATGTCCCCCTCGAGGTCATCAATCAGTCGAAGGTCCGCTTCCCGATTCGCGACGAGCTCTTCACGGCCAAGGCGGCGGGTTAGCCGGGGACGGCGACCCTCCGCGGATTCGCAGCCGGCATCGCAGGTGCGCGTCGGCCGCGATGGGGTGGAACGGTTCGAGGGGCGGGCAGGGAGGCCACTTCCTGCCCGTCTCGACGTTCCGGGGCCATGCGAGCCAGAAGAACTTCGCGGAGAGAGGTCTGAGGTGAGCGGGTTGAAGCACGACGTACGCATGCGTGGATTTGCGACACGGGTCGATGTCGAGGTCGTCGAAGCCTTCCTCGCCGATCGGGTGCGCTTGCTTCCGGGTGAGTCCGTCGCGCTGCTCGACTCGGTGGGCAGGGTGCTGGCGGAGAGCGTGAAGGCGCAAGTCGACGTTCCGGGTTTTGCGCGCTCGGCGATGGATGGCTATGCGATCCGGGGTGAAGAGAGTTTCGGTGCCTCCGCCTACGATGCCATTCGACTCGAGATCGTCGGCAGCTCGTTGCCGGGCGCGCCCTACCCCGCCGAAGTGGCGCACGGCCAGGCCGTTCGGATCATGACGGGCGCCCCCCTTCCCGAGGGTGCGGATGCGGTCATCAAGGCCGAGGTCTGCGAAGAGCAGGACGGTTTCGTTTCGATCAGCGAAGCGGTCGCGCCGCGGAAGAATGTAGGTGTCATCGGGGAAGACATATCGCGTGGTGACGCGCCGCTTGCCGCCGGGCGGCGAATCCGGCCACAGGACGCCGGTCTGCTCGCTTCGATCGGCCGTGCTGCGGTCGTCTGCGTCCGGCGACCGCGCATTCGATTGATCGTGACGGGGAACGAACTTCTGCCCGCTGGCTCGGTTCCGACTGGATCTCAGATCGTGGATAGCAATTCGGTCGTCCTGCGTGGCTTGATCGCGCGGGACGGAGGCGTTTCGCTTCCCTTCGAGATCCTGCCCGACGACCCCGAGAGGATTCGCGATGCGATGGCCGGAGACGATGCGGACGTCGTGTTGGTTTCTGGTGGGACGTCCGTCGGACTCGAGGATCACGCGCCGCGACTCCTGTCCGAACTCGGAGAACTCACCTATCACGGAATCTCGATGCGACCTTCGAGCCCGTCGGGGATCGGACGGATCGGTGATCGTTTCGTCTTTCTCTTGCCGGGCAACCCCGTGAGTTGTCTCGCTGCGTACGAGTTCTTTGCGGGGCCGACGATTCGCTCGCTCGGGGGGCGCGCGCGCCGTTGGCCCCACCGTCGATCGATGATGTCGCTGGCACGCAAGATCGTGTCGGAGGTCGGTCGAACGGATTATGTGCGCGTTTCGAGCGAAGGTGGGCGAGCGACGCCGATCGCGACTGCGGGTGCTTCGATCCTCTCTTCGACGGTGCGCGCAACGGGCGCAGTCGTGGTGCCTCGCGAGCTCGAGGGGATGCCGGCGGGCGAGACGGTCGAGGTCCTCCTCTACGATGACGAATTGGCGGATGATTTCGGGACGGGGTCGACGTGAGCGCCAGACAGACACAATTTCTCGAAGTACTGGATCGGGATGAAGCCGAGGTCCGCTGGCGCGCGGTCGTGGGTGGTGCAGCGTTGGGCGAGGAAAGTGTTTCGCTCGAGCATGCGCTCGGTCGTGTGCTCGCGGAGGATATTCGGGCGACGGTCGATGTTCCGGGCTTCGATCGATCGAATATGGATGGCTTCGCAGTGCGTGCGATGGACACGTTCGGGGTCTCCGAGGAAGAGCCGATTCGACTGCGCTTGAACGAGGAGGTCCTCGCAACCGGAATCGAACCGGGGATCGAAGTCTCCAAGGGCACCGCGACGACGATTGCGACGGGCGGGATGCTGCCGCGAGGCGCGGATGCGGTCGCGCCGATCGAAGTGACCGATGTCGACCCAGATGATCCGGACTTCGTGCTCGTGCGTGCTCCACGCGTGCCGGGGGCGGCGGTCAGCTTCGCGGGAACCGATATGGGGCGTGGCGAGACTGTGCTCTTCTCCGGCACGCGCCTGACGTCGCGAGAGACCGGCGTGCTGGCGGCGATCGGTTGCGAATCGGTCGAGTGCATCCGGCGGCCGAGGGTCGCGATTCTGTCGACGGGTGACGAGATCGTCCAGCCCGGTGAAGAGATGCGACCGGGTCTCGTCTTCGATAGCAACGGACGGATCCTGGCAGATGCCATTCGCGAAATTGGCGGAGAACCGATCTTCTACGGCGCATTTCGCGATGATGTCACCGCGCTTCGAGTCGCCCTCGAGGAAGCGCTCGTCGATTCCGATCTGGTTCTCCTCTCGGGGGGGACTTCCAAGGGCGAGGGGGATTTGAACGCGGTCGTCGTGGGGGAACTGGAGCCGGGGATTCTCGTTCACGGAGTCGCCCTCAAGCCGGGCAAGCCGATCTGTCTTGCCGCCCAGGGACAGAAGCCGGTCGTGATCCTGCCCGGCTTTCCGACCTCTGCGATCTTCACCTTTCATGAATTCGTCGCCCCGCTGATCAGGGACCTGGCCGGCCAGCCGACCGAGGACCGCGAAACTCGCCCGGCCCGTCTCGCGATCAAGACCCAGAGCGAACGCGGACGTCTCGAATTTCTACTGGTCGGGCTCGTCGAGGACGAGGAACGACGTCTCTCCGCCTACCCGATGGGCAAGGGCAGTGGCAGCGTCACCAGCTTTAGTCGTGCCGATGGCTTTGTTCGAATCGGTCGCAACACGGAACTCGTCGAAGCGGATACGCAGGTCGAGGTGACGCTGATCGGCCGTGAAATCCCAGTGGCCGATCTCGTCGTGATCGGCAGTCATTGCGCGGGGCTCGATCTGATCGCGAGTGAACTCGCGCGGGGCGGCTATGGCGTGAAGCTGCTCGCGGTCGGCAGTCATGGAGGCCTCGCGGCAGCGGGACGAGGCGAATGTGATCTCGCACCGATCCATTTGCTGGATCCCGACACGGACGAGTACAACGTGCCCTTTCTGGGGCCGGGTCTCCGGCTGCTTCGCGGCTATCGGCGGATGCAGGGGATCGCGACGCGAAGAGAGGAGACGCGCGGGATCGAGGCGCTTCTCGAGGATCCCTCCGTTCGGATGGTGAATCGCAATCGCGGCGCGGGCACTCGCATCCTGATCGACCGGCTTCTCGACGGACGGCAGCCCCCCGGATACCCCTACGAACCGCGATCACATTATGCAGTGGCCGCAGCGATCGCCCAGGGTCGGGCTGACTGGGGTGTGACGATCGAGTCCATTGCCTCGGAAGCGAGTCTTCGTTTCGAGCCGCTGTGGGCGGAGCAATACGATTTCGTCATCCCCGAATCTCGCTGGGCGCGGCCCGCGATTCAGCACCTTCACGCTCTTCTCGACGATCCAAATTCTGAGCTGCGCAAGGCGCTCGCGGCCTGCGGATTCACGCAGAGCGCCTAGTATCGACTCCGAGAACTCGAGGACAACGCTTCGCCCGCTTTGAAGTCGGGGTTTGCCCTGAGTCTCGCGCCCCGCGAATGCCCCATCGGCAGAGCGTCTTGATTGGCCGATAAGCTCGGGAAAGTCGTGCGAATCGGAAAGGCGGCATCGCTCACGGCATGAAGAATGTCAAGATAGAAGACGTCCTGATGGATGCGCTCGATCGGGCCGGTGAATCCGCCGAAGGGACGCCGCGTGGGGGCGCCTGCCTGCCTTCTGGTGATGCGATCGAGGTCGATCAGGTCCTGTCGATCTCGGCTGACCTGGGTTCTGGCTGGACATTCATCATCCGTCTCGAGGCCGATGGAAGCTGGGAGCGGGAATGGATCGGTGGTGATTTCCCGATTCGTTCCAGCGCCGCGACGGACGATTTCGACGACGGCCTCTGGGACGCCTATGTCCTGGCGGGGGACCGTCAGGCGTCCATTGATCATTTCGCCCGCGCGCGAGCGAGAGGAAGGGATCGAAGCGAATTCAGACTCGACCTCCCCGGTGTGGGTGTGCGTTGGGTGGAGAGTGTTCTGCGTTGCATTCCAGAGGCAGACGATTCCGGCATGATTCGGATCTACGGAGCGATGCGGGACATTACGGACCTGCGAGCCACGGAGGAAGCACTGCGTAAGAGCGAGCGTCAGTACCGGGCGCTCGTCGAGCAAGCCTCGGATGGCATTCTCGTCTTCGATCGAGACGGGCGGATCCTGGCGAGTAACGGTGTGGCCCTTGATCTCTTTGGGCTCACGCGCGATGCGCTCCTCTCGAAGCGGATCGACGAACTGATTCATCCCGACGACCTGGATCGAGATCCACTTGCGCTCCGGAACCTCGTGTCCGGAGTGACGCTCCGAAGTGTCCGGCGGCTCAAGCGAGCGGGGCAGGAGGGTTGGATCTGGGCCGAGCTTTCCGCACGCTGCCTGCAGGACGGGCGTATTCAAGCGACGGCCCGCGATATCACGGCGCGGATGGAAGCGGATCGACGAATCAGGAACCTTGCCTATTTCGACTCGTTGACGTCGCTTCCGAACCGCGACTTGTTTCGCGAGCAGATCGGATCTGCCCTCGAACGCAGCGAGCGGGAGGACAAGAGGCTCGCATTGCTCTTCCTCGACATCGATCGCTTCAAAGGGGTCAATGATTCATTGGGTCACTCGGTGGGCGACCAAGTTCTGGTGCGTATTGCCGATCGCCTCTGCTCCGCCGTTCGCTGGAGTGACAGTGTGGGTCGCACCGTCTCGGACGCTTTGGGTTCCCGCGCTGGGATCAGCCCGGTTTCTAGACTCGGGGGCGATGAGTTCACGATTCTGATTCAGGATCTCGATCACGCTCAGGATGCGGCACGCGTCGCGAGAAGGGCTCTGCACGCGATTTCGCGCCCGATCGAGATCGGTGGCCATGAGATCTTCGTGGGTGCAAGCGTCGGAATCGCGGTCTGGCCCGAGGACGGTGAGTGCAGCGAGACCCTGCTTCGCTCTGCGGACGACGCGATGTCCCATGCGAAGAGTCGCGGTGGGAACACTTATGAATTCTTCAGTTCGACGATGAACTCGGTGGCGACGCGGCGATTGATGATCGAGACACGCCTGCGCCACGCGCTCGAGCGCAATGAATTCTATCTGGCCTATCAGCCGATTCGTGATGCGCAGACCGGGCGGATCTCGGCGGCGGAAGCACTGCTCCGCTGGGTCGATACGGATGGAGACTCGCTCGGTCCCGACGAGTTCATTCCGGTCGCTGAGGAAACGGGTCTGATCGTGGAGATCGGAGCCTGGGTCTTGCGCGCGGCCTGTCAACAAGCCGTCGAATGGCAGCAGAGAGGTTTCGAATCGATTCGTCTCTCCGTGAATATTTCCGTCGAACAGCTTCGCGACCCTGGGATCGCCAATTGTGTGGATCAGATCCTATTCGACACGGGGTTGAGCGCGGATTGTCTCGAACTCGAGATCACGGAGAGTTCGATCCTCGACGAGAGCCCAAGCATCGTCGCTGCCGTCGGTCGTTTGGCGGAGATGGGAATCGATTTCGCACTCGACGATTTTGGGACGGGGTATTCGTCACTTTCGGCTCTCCAGCGTTGTCCAATCGATCGGTTGAAGATCGATCGCTCCTTCGTGGCGGGTGTGGGCGAGAATCAGAGTGATGAGGCGCTCACCTCGGCGATCGTTGCACTCGCCCAACGCTTGGATCATCGAGTCGTTGCAGAGGGCGTCGAGACGGAAGAACAGGCGCGATTCCTCACGGCGCTCGGCTGTCAGGAATTACAGGGTTTTCTCTTCAGTCGTCCCCTGCCGCCGGACGAGTTCGAGGCGTATCTACGCAGAGCGAAGAAGGGGGAAGTTGCTGACACAGAGGGTGCGCGGTAGTTTTTCTGCGAATTCATGGACTCCCCCTTCCCATCTCGTTGCTTTATTTTATTGCCTTCGCCGTCGCTTCCCTGGGTGGAGGATTTTTTGGGGTGTCGGGTTTCGCTGTCCTCGCGTAATAGGGAGGTGTGCCGATGTCGATTTTCGGTGCTGTCCTGATCATCGTCGCTTGCCTCGCGGCATCAGCATTTTTTTCGAGTAGCGAGACCGCCCTATTCCGCCTGCGTTCGCACGATCTCGATTCCGAGAGCAAGGAGGCCATCGGGCCGGCGGAAGTGGCCGTTCGCGACCTGACGGCTTCTTCATCGCGTCTGCTCGTCACGATCCTGCTCGGCAACAACGTCGTGAATATCCTGGGTGCGTCGGTCGCGTCGGGGCTCGCGATCTACCTGCTCGGCGCGGAGATCGGAATCCCGGTCGCCACCTTCGTGATGACCTCACTCGTATTGATCCTCTGCGAGATTCTCCCGAAGGCGGTGGCCGCGCGGCACCCCCGCCGTGTCTCGCGCTTCGTGGGTCTTCCGCTCTACCTCTTCCATCAGATGTTACGTCCGCTTCACGGGCTCTTCGATCGTGCGATCGAGCCTCTCGTCCGTCGCGTCACCGGCGGGATGGGCAGCGATGAATCGCTCGGCTCGGAAGAGGTGTTGCGGCTCGCGCGCGAGGCGCTCGATGAAGTCGATGATGCGGGGTCACCTCTCGCGATCATCGGTGCGACCTCGAACGCCGCCGAGATGGACGTGTCGGAGATCATGGTTCCGCGAACTGAAATCGAGGCCTATCCGACCGATACACCGGTCTCGGAATTGATCGAGAAGATGCTCGAGGGTCGTTATACGCGGGTCCCGATCTACGAGGAGTCGATCGACCATGTATTGGGTGTGATCCATCTGAAGGACCTGATGAAACTCGCGCGGGTCAACGGCAAGGAACTCTTCGGGATCCTGAAGCCCGTTCTGCGCGTTCCCGAACGAAAGCCGATCCTTCGGTTGCTGACCGAGATGCAGCGCGCCTTCTGTCACGTGGCTCTGGTCAAGGACGAGTTCGGCGTCACCCAGGGGCTCGTCACACAGGAAGATATCCTCGAGGAGATCGTGGGCGAGATCCGTGACGAGTTTGACTCCGAAGAACTGCTCACGATCCGAAAGCTCCATGACGGGAGCTACGAGGTGCTGGGTCGAATCAAGGTGCTCGACTTCAACCGCGAGACCGGGTGGCAGGTCCCCGCAGAAAAGGGCGACACGATCGGGGGACTCTGTTTCAACACCCTCGAGCGCGCTCCGCGCAAGGATGAGAGCGTGAGCGTTCCCGGCTACAGGCTCGAGTGTGTCGATGTTTCGGGAAGCCGGATCACACGGGTTCGCGTCGTCGAGGAGCCTCACCCCGAGGCCGCAGACGACTGACGCCCTGCTGTCGATGGACGATTCTGGTTCGCGCATGCCCCTCGAAGATCTAGTAGACGATGGATCGGTCCGGATCACCGGATTCGTATCCGCTGGCGACGGCGTGGGCCGGACGTCGGAGGGCCGGGTGGTTTTCGTAGAGGGTGGGATTCCGGGCGAACGTGTCGAACTGATCGATGTGCGGACCCACAAGAAGGTTCTGCGCGCACGGGCCGGGAAGATCATCGAAGCGGGATCCGATCGGGTCGAACCGCGTTGTCCGCATTTCGGGATCTGTGGTGGATGTCGATGGCAGCATGTGCGTTATTCGGCGCAGCTCGATGCGAAGAGGCAGATCATTTTCGACGCCCTGAAACGGATCGGAGGAATCTCTCTGAGCGAGGAGATTCGGATCGTGCCCTCGCCCGATCCCTACGCCTATCGTGCCAGAGCGCGTTGGGTCGAATTCGGGGGGACTCTCGGTTTTCGGGTTCGTGGATCGAAATCGGTCAGCCCGGTCGAGGTCTGTCCGGTGCTCGTGGGAAGCGCAGAGGCGGCGCTCAAGGAGCGGGTGGCAGAGAGCGAGGAGGCAGGTCTCAGGGTGGAGGATGCCGCGCGCAGAGGGAAAAGGCAGCGTGTGAAGGAATGGGTCGTCACGGCGGGCTCGGAGGGAAAGGCATTGGTCAGCCCCTCGCTCGCTGGGAGATCCGCCCGCGGAAGACGGCAGACGCCGGGGTCGGTGCTGATCGAAGTCGGCGACGAGTCGCTGCGAGCAAGCGGCGAAAGCTTCCTTCAGGGCAACGCGCTTCTCTGGGAAGCCTTGGCGAAGGCAGTTCGAGCGGAATGCATGAGCGGCCTAGAAGATGTGGCGAGCACGCATTTTGCGGAACTCTATGCCGGCATCGGCTTCTTCACGTTGGGTCTTGCGCGGGAATTCGCCGGGGGGGTCGCGCTCGAGAGCGATCGCTCGGCCCTCGCTGATCTGAAGTTCAATCTGCGGCGCGCGAATCTCGACGACCGCGTCGACGTCCTCGCCGGTCGCGTCGAGACGCGTGGCGATCTGACGGCACGCATCGCATCGGGTCGGGTTCTACTCGTCGACCCGCCCCGCATCGGACTCGCTCCGGCCCTTCGCGAAGCGATCGCGGCAGGGGGGCCGGAGCGTATCGTGTACGTTTCGTGCGACCCGGCGACCCTGGCCCGTGATCTGCGCGAACTCGGAAGCATCGGCTATGAGGTCGCGACGATTCGCGCCTTTGATCTCTTTCCGCAGACCCCCCATGTCGAATCCATCGTTCGACTCGAGCGCAGCTGATCTCGCGGGGCCGGCCTGGAGAGCCCCGAGGGGCCAGCGCCGCGGGATGCAGGGGATTCGAGATCGGGCAGAGCTAGGGTTCGATCAGTCCGTGTCGGAGCGCATAACGCACCAGCTCGGTGGCCTTCCGTACGTCGAGTTTGCGCATCAGGCTGGTGCGATGAGCCTCGACGGTCTTCGTACTGATCGAAAGCTCGGTTGCGACTTCCTTCGCGGAGAGGCCGTCAGCGATCAGGCGGAGAACTTCGCGTTCACGCGCGGAGAGAAGCGTGAAGGGATCGGATGATTTCGACTTCGGCGAACGGGCCTGCTCGACGATCTTCTTGGCGACGGCGGGGCTGAAATAGCTCCCGCCCTTCATGACCTCGCGAATCGCCGTTACGATTTCTTCCGCACGTCCGTCCTTGAGGACATAGCCATCGGCGCGTAGACCGATCGCGCTTTGGATGAAGGTCGGGTCGTTGTGGACCGAGAGCAGGATCACTTTGGTGTCCCCATACTCGTTTCGAAGCCGCTCGAGTGTTTCGAGTCCGCCGAGATGGGGCATCGTGATGTCGAGTACGACGATGTCGGGCCGGGAGCGCTCGACTGCGTCGAGTACTTCACGCCCGTTTTTCGCTTCGCCGCAGACCTCGAATTCCGGTTCCACCTCGAGAAGACGCTTGAGCCCCTCTCGAACGATCCCGTGATCATCGGCGATGACGATTGAAATCATCACGCCAGAATAACGATGTGGCCAGAGCGATTCAATCGGGGAATCGGCGCGCCGACTCGGCGTGTTTGTCGGGTGCATTCTCTGGCGACGCGATCGATGAGTCATATGACACGAGCGGATCAGCGGAGTACGTTCGTGTGCAGGGGGGGGGCCGCTGAGTCCGTGGAGCGATCTTCGTGGGGGGCTCGAGCGGGCTGGGTGACGGGCCGCCGCCCGCGGACGCGGCGTGTCTAGGCCCATGTCCCCATGTCCACGTTCATGGGCGATGCAGCCGGACGGCTCGAACGCGGATGCTCGAGAAGGGAATCAGGCCATTCCGTGTTTCGCAAGGATCGGAATCATCCCCGGCCCAGCGCCGGTTCGCGTTCTCCGTCGGGTTCCGGGTCGCCGAAGAGTCCAAGTAGAGGGGCTTGTGCCACATCTAGCGGGCCGGCGGGGGATCCATTCGTTCTCTACGTCGAGGGAGCCCGGGATCGCGAGATCCTTTGGTGTTGGGCGCGCCGAGCCGAGCCCGGTTTGGCTCGCTGCATCGAGCGCAATACGGTGATTCTCGGGGGACGACGACCCGCCCGAGCACTCGCAGATTTCCGCAATCGGGGTGGGGCCGATGCCGGATTGCGGGGCCTGATCGTCCTCGATCGCGACGATCATCACGAGCGCGACGAGAATCCGCCGGCAGCGGTCGCCGAGACGGGGCTCGAGGTCTTCGTCTGGGGTCTCCGGCATATCGAGAGCTATCTGCTGGTCCCGGCTGCGCTCAGGCGCGTATTACGCCCGCCGATCGATGCTCCGCGGGTCGATCGCGTGCTCGCGAACCACATGGCGATGGCGCGCGAGCGCACCGGGCAGGGCTCCGATTCCGGTTCGGTTCACGCGAAGCGCATTCTGGGGGCGGGTGGGTCGCTCTCCGAGGCGCTGGGGACGGAGCTTCGAGCGGGAGAGATCGCTCGGGCGATGCGGGTGGACGATCTTCATGACGATGTAGTCGCCCTCTTCAAGCGGATCGGGACGCTTTCCGGGCTCGCGCCGCAGGGGCCTGAGGTCGTTGTCCGCCCGCCCCGACCCGCGCGCTCCGAGCCCGAACGCTCTTGAAAGCGGCAGGGGCGTTCGGGCGGGGGCGTGCGTTTCAGGGGTCGAGTGCGTCTCGAAGGATCGGAGCGCGCACCGATTCCACGTGGGCGCGGGTTCGGCGAAGATCGGCGAAGAGCGCCATCGCGCGATTCAGGAAGGCCACGCCGATGATCACATGCATCGCCAGAAAGACCAGATTCGTCCAGAGGGCGAAAGCGTAGAGCGAGGCTTCATCCCCGTAGCCGTGGAAGACGCTGGCCCAGACGATCTCCCGCGTTCCGAAATTCCCGAAAGAGGGCAGCATCATCATGAAGTAGAGCACCGGGATTCCGGAGATCAGGGCGATCCAGTCGATGGGATTGCCGAAGGCGCGGGTCGCCATGCCCTGGATCAGGACATCGGCCGCTGCGAAGCCGGCGAAAATCCAGAGATAGGGCACCAGGTCGCGCAGATTGACGCGGCCCTCCAGCCAGTCGAGGTGCAGTAATGCATAGAGCCTGTCGACGGCGCCGAGCCGGCGAGCGACGGCGAAGCTCATGACCAGGGTCCAGCCGAAGACGACGACCCCCGCGACCCACGTGAATTGCACCTGATCCCGAGGGACGAAGAAGAGCGCGACAGTGCCCTGGAGCAGCAACACAAAGAAATGTGCGACGAAGGGAAGCGTCGTGACCGCGACGACGGATTGGAGCGGCGCACGGCAGAGCTGCCAGATCCCGAGAAAGAAGGCCGCATCCGAAACGGAATGATTCAGCGCCCGAGCGAGCTCGGCGCCGCCCTTGACGGCGATGATCTGTCGGCGGGGGACGGGGGCGAGGAAGCGGCGGACCATCGAGGCTTGGACGAGACACCAGACGAGGAAGAAGACGATCTTGTCGAGGATGGTGATCGCGATGAAGAGTGGCAGGTTGGCGCGCTCGGTCGCGTCGGGAATCGCCTGCCAATCGATCGCATATCCGAAGACATAGACCAGCGCCCCGCCGGAGATCACCAGGGGAAGCACATGGCGGTAGAGAAAATTCTTCACTCGGAACACGGTCGGCCAGCATAGCCGGAAAGGGCACGGGATTCGCGAGTCTCGCGAGATCGCTTGGCCTGTCACGGTTTTGGCCAAGGCCGAGGGTCCGACCTATTCTTGGCACCATGGAACTCGGGTTTCGCATGCACGCCGAACGAACGCCCAATCCGAACAGCATCAAATGGGTTCTCGACCAGCCGGTCGCCGACGTCGTGCCGTCGGCCTCCTTTCTCCTTTCGTCGCAGGAGGATGGGTCGATCGGCGTGGGGCTGACGTCGGATGTGTCGCCGCTGGCGGCGCCGATCCTCGAGATCGAGGGCGTCGAAGGCGTCTTTCTAGGTCCGACCTTCGTGACCGTGACGAAGGCCGAGGGTTCGGAGTGGACCGAGCTCGCCGCACCCGTCGTGGCCGCAATCAAAGTCTGGGTCGGAAGCGGCGAACCGGCCTTCGGAGCGAGTTTCGAAATCCCGGTGGCGGCGGACGATCAGGTCGTGGTGGCGCAGATCAAGACCATCCTCGAGCACGACGTGCGGCCCTATGTCGAACAGGACGGCGGGGAAATCAGCTTTGCGGGCTATCGAGATGGCGTGGTCGAAGTGATCCTGCAGGGTGCCTGCGCCGGCTGTCCGAATGCTTCGATCACCCTCAAGATGGGCATCGAGGCGCGGCTCAAGCAAGAGATTCCCGAGGTCAAAACTGTCGTTGCGCTCTAACCAGCCGCCGCCTCTGCTTATTTTTGGTCGTGGCCGCCGATGGAGTCGCGGCCGTATGTTCTTTTTCCGGCGGGGTAACCGGCGGCTTGGGGGGCGTCGCCGATGGTTCGCAGGGCGTAATCGGCCGTGGGGAAGCGCCCGGTTGACGGGGATGGGCCGCGTGACCCTGGTGGCTGCAGCGTTTCTTGTCCTGCTTCTCGGGTGGGGCGCGCAGGTGGCCTGGCAGGCCCGGTGGGAAATGGCTCCGTTTTTGCTTCCGGCAGTCTCCGTCGTCCCGCCCCCCTTTGCCCCGCCCCGGGATTACCGACTGGATCCTCCGCTCAGTCGTGAGCGTTTTGGTTTCGCTCGGGCTGGGGCTGCGGAAATCGACCCCTCGGCTGTCCCGAGGCTCGTCGAGTGGGTGGACGCTCGGGGTCGGATGCAGGGCGCGCCGGATCTTGCCCAATCATCCGGAGCGGGCGTCCCGTCGGGCAACTTGCGGGTTGAGTACAGCCTCGATGAGGAATTGACCGAGGACGTCTTCGAGATTCTTCGAAAGGGTCGTGTCGGACGGGGCCACGCCATCGTGCTCGACCCCAGAACCGGTCGGTTGCTCGCTTACGTTTCGACCGATCGTGAAGCGTTCCCGCCGGAGAGGGCCTATCCGGCCGCTTCGATCGTCAAGATCCTGACCGCGGCCGCGATGCTCGAGGAGTCTGGCGGGTGGGGCGCCGCCGCCTGCCGCTATCGCGGCAACAAATATCGTTTGGACCGACGTCGGCTGGAACGTCCGAGCAGCGGTCGGGAGTCGACGCTTGCAGATGCCTTGGCCACCTCGAACAATCAATGCTTCTCGCAATGGACGCTCAGCATCCTCGGTGAGGAAAAACTGACGAAGACCTTCGAGCGCTTCGGCTGGCTTTCGCCCTCCGCCCCCGGGCACGAGGCAGGCCGTGTCGAGCCAGCCAAAACCGAACTCGACCTCGGTCGCCTCGGCAGCGGTCTGGACGGCGTGAGGGTGACTCCACTGCACGTAGCTTCTCTCGCGTCGATCTTGACGGGTGGGGAGTGGATCGAGCCCTGGTGGGTGGATCGGATCGTCGATGGGGCGGGGCGCTCGCTCGCGATGCCCGAGCGGAGAGCGCCCCGGCGGGTCTTGAGCGAAGAGCAGGCGTCCGCTCTGCGATCGATGATGATCGGCACGACAACGCGTGGGACGGCGAAGAGCGCATTTCGCACTCGCCGCGGGCGACCGCTCCTCGGAGAGATCCGCGTGGCGGGCAAGACCGGCAATCTCACCGGAAGAGATCCCTTCGGTCGCTATGAATGGTTCGTCGGCCTCGCCCCCGCCGAAGATCCCAAGATCGCCGTGGTCGTGCTCCAGCTCCAGAGCAATCTCTGGTGGTCCAAGTCGAGTGAGCTCGCTGCTCGGGTGTTGGAGAAGGTCTTCTGCGACCGCTCCGGCTGTCGCCCGGAGCGCGCCGATCGTTGGACGGGAGATCTGGGTGATCTCGCCGCGCCCCTGCTGATCTCGAACCTCGAAAGACCCCTGCGCGGGTCACAAATCGAATAGACCGCGAAGTTCACGGCTGAGCTCCTGGTGCCGACGCCGCCGCGTACGACTCGCTATACTCTGCGCTTCTTGCCCGTGTTCGGTGCGATTTTCTCCTGGCTCGGCCGCATGGTCTTAGTGCGGCCGGTGTCGATGAGAAACCGAGCGATGGGATCGAGATCTTGATGCGGTGCACGCTTGCTGGATCTCCAGTCGGGAAATGGTCGGGTGAGGACGAAGCCGACGAGCTTCGAGGGAGCGAGCGGTTGAGTGATTCTGGTCGGACCGGTGGAACTGGGAGCGGGCGAAACGCGGGTGCGTCTTCGACGGTCGCAGCCTCGCCTTCCGTCTCCCAAAAACCCGAGCCCGCGGATCGTCCGGGCGCTTCGGGACATCGTTTCGGTCCCGACCTCGCTTGCTCCGAATGCGGCATCCAGTGGGATGTCCATCAAAAGGAGCCTCGTCCCTGCAACCCCGACCGGGATTTGGGGCAACCATCCGGCGCTTTTCTCCGGCGCCCCGCGGTAGCTTCGGTCGAGCCGACCAAGGCCTCTGCTGTGGTACGGGATGACGCGACGACCGACGGCGACCAGGCGAGACCAAAGACCCCTTCCAAATCCGAATATTGATTCCGCGGGTTGCGGCATGCGTTGAGTTCGCCTGCTTCGCGGGGGCTTGTTCCTGTCTGCGCCTGGTCGGACAAGAGGGGTGCCGCGGCGACTTCGATCGCGTGAGCCGCTTTGCCAGTTGAACCTTGCACATGGTTTGCCGGCAACTTGCCGAGTGGAATCCGCTGGGACGGGAAGGGTGACGGAAAGCGTCTCCGCATCTGACGAGTCACGGCACTTTTCGGGGTTGGCGACGTGATCTGGCATTGCTGAAGTCTCGCGTTTCTTTTCTGTCTCGAAAAAGTTCAGCTTCGATTCCGCCCGGTCGATCAGTCATCTGGCATGCGGACTTGCACGTCGCAATGGGGCCCGCGCGCGAAAGGGCTGAGAGCTGGCACGAGTGTTGCTCTTAGAACGATTCGGCGGAGCCAGCCCCATCCTGGACGGAAACTCGGGGAGACCGCAGCCAACTCCTGCACAGGGCAGGGTCTCGTTCACTCGAGTGACCTAACAGAGAACAGATACTCAAAGGATAAACACAACAATGAGCAAACTCATTCGCAAGTCCAATAAGGGCTTCACCCTCATCGAGCTCATGATCGTGGTTGCCATCATCGGCATTCTCGCCGCGATCGCGATCCCCAACTTCCTGCGCTTCCAGCTCAAGTCCAAGAGCTCGGAAGGCAAGGTCAACATTGCGGCGATCCGCACTGCCGAGGAGTCCTACATCGCGGAGTTCGGGAACTACGTAGGCGCGGCGATCAGCCCCGCTGCGGCATGGCCCCGAACGGCGAAGATTCCCTTCGTTGATGTCGGTGCCGCCGGCGCCAATTTCGACACGCTCGGATGGGCACCGGAGGGTCAGGTCTTCTTTTCCTACGGCGTGAACTATGCCTCGGCTACGCCGGATGCATATACGATTTCGGCGACGGCCGACATCGACGGCGACAGCGCCCCGCAGTCCTGGGGCTACGTGAAGGAAATCGGTACCTCCGGCGTGGGCGTCGTAGGTCTCGACGCCGCCTGTCTCGTGGGTGGTGTGGGTGCGTCCCAGAATCAGCTGGAGACCGTCGGCCCGTGCACCAGCGCGATGGGTCAGTCGGTCTTCTAGATCGCGTCTGATCGCCTGAATGCGAAGGGGCCGGGCATTTGCCCGGCCCCTTTTTGTTTTGGGCTTCGTCGATTCCGGATGTCGATTCTGCATCACGGCACCCAACGAACGCGATCGAAGCGCGTGCGTCCGATTTCCGCTCTCAGCCGATGATTCGACCGCCGCCCGGGCCGCCGCCCGGGCCGCCCGCTGGGCCCTGGCCGGGCACGACGATGCGGTTGGCTTCCTGGCGCTGCATTTCCCGCGCTTCCTCCATCAGACGCTCGACGCCCGCCTGAACGGCCTGTGGGAATGCGTCGATGGCTTCGGTGAGTGTCGTCGCTTCGATCGGGCAGTTGATCGGAAGCGGTCCCCGAGCCGACATCAGGGTCGTTTCGCCAATGAACATCGTCGGGCGGCTCGTGTCATCGAGTCCATCCACGGTGACGGGCGTGAGGCGGCGGATCGAAGCGACCTTCAGGTCGGTGAAGGTCTCTTCGCGGTAGAGGTTGCTCTGGTCTACGGCGATATCGCCGAGGGGGCTGGTTTCTTCGCTCAATGGGGCTTCTCCTCAGTTGGCCCCATATTCGCAAAAGGCGGCGTGGAGTCAAAGAGCAGGCTCCGATTCTACGCCTTCCGAGTGCCCTGCTCGGGACTAGTCGCTCATGATCTCCGACAGGATCGCGCCCAGGCCCGCGATTTCGCCATCTTCGAGCGATTCTACGTCCGGAAGACAGGCGACCATCTTTTCCAGCTCCCGAGCGGTTTCCTCGTCGACCTCGTCGAAGACCAGGCCGAAGCCGTTCGGTCCGTCGTCGCGCACTACCTCGACAGCGAGTACGTGGGGCTCGCCGGGGCCGGGGCCGTGCAGGCCGATCCGGAATCGGTCGCCGACATGCAGATCCGGATGGGGTTCGACACGCATTCCGCTCGCGGAGAGATCCCGTCCGATGAGCACGAAAGGGCCTTCGTCCCGTTCGACGACGAGCGGGGACTGGAAGCGCCCGCGAGCGCGTTGCCGGCGATCCGTCGTCGGCTCGGTCCCCTGGGCACCCGCTGCCCGCTGCGTCTCGAGGGACACCCGGACCTCCGAATTCGCGAGAATCGGGGGATCTGTTTCGTCGTCGAGGGTCAGATCCGGGAGCGAGGGGAGTCGGCAGGGCGGAATCGGGGGCGCGTCGCCGACGATTCTCCGGTCGCTGGAAAGCGGCCCGGAGGCCCATTGATTGATCAGCGCTGTGAGACGCGTCCTGATGGACTCGGGCATCGAGGCTTCAAAGGCGACGGCGAGCAGGAAGTCAGCGGAATGGCTCATCGTCGCCGATCGACGCACCTCGCCGCGCAGCGTGAGCGGCCCCGGTTCGCACCAGGTCCCGCCGTTGACGGGAATCGTGAATTCGACCGAATCGCCGACGGAAAGAGATTCCGAGGTCTGGAGTCGGCACCCCCGATTCGAAAGGTCGATCAGCGCCGCTGAGCGCTTGGGCGCTCGGGGGTCGTTCCGGCCGAGCGCGACGGGAGACCCCACGGCGACGCGTGCATCGACGCGACGTTCGCTGCCGCGATAGAGTGCCCGGGCGATCAGAAGGCGCCAGATCTCGGGGGCTGCGGGCAGGCGGATGAGCAGATGGAGTCCGGATCGCCGCAAACGCCGCCGCATCGCCGGAGAATCCTCGTTGGCGGCGATGATGCGCAGAGGGCGGCCCGGGCGCGCGGCGGCGGGGCTGCCCCGGCGCACGCGCTCGACCCGCCGAGGGGTCACGATCAGCAGGTCCATCGGCGGTGCGACTTCGTTGGGAATTCTTCCCCCCCGAAGTCGCTCGTACGCGATTCCCTGGCGGTCGAGAACTCGGGCGACTTCATCGAGTTCGCCGTCGTCGACCAGAAGAATGCCGGGCCTGGAGAGCGCCATCGTCGTGCCATCTCCGATTCTGCGCGCAGGCAGGAATGGCCGTGCGCATCACGTCTGGCTCATTCGTCCATTTGATGGGCTGCCTGAAGGTCCGTTCTGGATCTTTCGGCGATCGGCGACGAGCTGCGCAAGCGATGCGCGAGAGCTGCCCAGGCACAACCGGAGATCAGGAACGAGATCGTCAGCGAGACTGCGCCCGCGTCGAAAGGGGGCAGGCCGTGACCTTCCGCCTCATCGAGAAAAGTCGTGCCCAGAGCGAGCATATTGTTCAGAAGATGGGCTGCGATCGCCAAAGGAAGGCCGTGAAGGTGTCTGAGCAGACCGAGTTGGAGGCCGAGAAGGGCGGCGATCGCAATGTGGTGAGGGTCCTGATGGATGACCCCGAAGAGCAGCGCGCTCAGAATGATGGCAAAGCCGGGGCCGCGAAGGCGTAGGAAAATCGCGAATAGCACACCTCGGAATATGATTTCTTCGACCAGAGCGGGTACCAGGGCGAAGCGAACGAGCTGCAGAGCGAATTCCTGGGGGTGGGCAGAATGGAAGAGCGTGGATGTCCTGGCGAGTTCGCTCGTTTCGTAGCTCGGGAGGAGGCTGACGGTCTGGTCGAGGAGATGGCTGGAGCCGGCGAATCCGAATAGCTGCAGGGCCGCGAGCAGCGGAGTCGTGTGGGGCCGGGCAGGAGAGTCGATCGGTCTGCGCATGCGCTCACAGGGTACAGGGTCAAGCGCCTCGCCCGAGGGACTGTCGAGATCATCCCACCCGCGGCCGGGATGCCTGGTCTCGGTGTGCGGCTGCTAAACTCAACCAGATGTCGCGATCCGAGCTCTGTTCTTCACTCCTGGTGGCCATGCCGCAAATGTCCGACCCGAATTTCCGCCGAGCGGTGGTTCTCGTGGTGCATCACGACGCGGCGTCGACTTTCGGACTGGTCCTGAATCGGGAGGTCGAACTGACCGTGCGAGAACTCTGCGAGAGTCTCGAATTCGTCTGGAACGGCGGGGGGACCGACGAGGTCGCCTGGGGCGGTCCGGTCGAGTCCAATACGGGATGGCTGCTCTTTCAAGATGGACTCGATCCGGTCGTCGAAGACGAACAGGTTTCGCGACTCGAGGGCGAACTCTGCTTCGCCGGGTCCATGGACGTCTTCCAGCGACTCGCCGAGCGGCCACCTCCGGATCTGCGCATTTTTCTCGGCTATGCGGGATGGGGTGGGGGGCAGCTCGAATCGGAACTCGCCCAGGGCGCCTGGGTCGTGGCCCCGCTTTCGCCGGACGTCGTCTTCGATGTACCCTCCGCAGAGATGTGGGATCACGTTCTGCGCGCCATGGACGTCGACCCCGCGACGTTGATCGCAACGGCGGGGGTCCACTGAAATGGATGTGAACGCGCGGGAGAAGTCGTCACCCTACGAAGTTCGTTGCCCACGGTGTGATGTGAGCTTTCCGGTCGGGACTCGAACCTGCGTCCATTGCGGCGGGCGGACGGGTCCCTCGGGACAGCTCATTCACGACGAAGGTTTCGTCTTCTCCGATGGCAGCCATGGCACGGATTCGCCGCGTTCGGCTCCCCTCTCCGGTGCTCTCCAAGACGACGACGCCCTCGAACCCGTCGCCGCATCGCCCTTTTCCCTCGGCGATGCGAGTTCGGGAGGGGCTGCTGCGGACGATCGTGATCTCGAAGCGAGTGATGAGCCGCGCTCCGTTGTTCGCTCTTTGGTCCGTTCGTTAGGCGGTGTTGTCTGGGTGATTCTCCTGATTGGGTTTTCACTCGCGAGGAGTTGCGGGGACTAGCGCCACTCGCCCCGACCGGCGAAGGGTGACGATATTGGAGTTCGCATGCCGAAGGGGATAGAAGGCGGAACGCTGCACGGGGTGAGTCTCTCTCCTTTCGTGCGGAAGATTCCCGTCTGGCGAGAGGAGGGCTGGACTTTGCCCGATTCCTCGGTGATCTGCGCCGATCTCGGCCGCCGGGTACCCTCTCCTTCGCTCTATCCGTCGGATGCCCGTGACTTTGCGACCTCGCTCTTCGGGGAGGAATACGCGGATACGCGCCTGGTCGAATCGGAAACGCCGGTCTTTTTTCAGCGGATCGTTCGCGAACGTGTCTTCAAAGAACGGGCGGACGAGGAGATCGTATGGCACCACCTCGAAGAGGTGCTGCCGCCGGTCCTCGACCAGATGGAAGCGCTCTTCACCGGGCGGGATCGGGCGAATCCGGCAGATCTCCCGATCGGAAATCTGGTCGTCTGGTCACCTTTCGTGAACCTCGACCACGCGGGTTTCGAGCTCGACGCTTCGAGCTGGCCCGGCGTCGCCAGTTTCCTGGAGACGCTGGGCGCCCACCCTGCGTTGAAAGGACTCGTGGAAGAAGAACGAGCAGCGCTGGGCACCCTCTGAGTGGAGTTCGTATACTTCGCCGCCCGCATTCGCGAACAGACCCGACCCCGAACCCGGAGAACGCTTTTCCGATCGCGCTCGAGTCACCCATGAGACGGCAGATGCTGAATCACACACGCTGAATCAAAGGACGAGAGGAATGCCATGAAGGTCGAAGCCGCGATCGCTGTTGAGGCGGGGAAGTCGCTCGAAATCGGCGAAATCGAACTGGAGGGCCCGAAGGATGGGGAGTGCCTCGTGCGGCTCGCCGCGACGGGGGTCTGCCACACGGACGCATTTACGTTGAGTGGGGACGATCCCGAAGGACTCTTTCCTGCGGTGTTAGGTCATGAGGGGGCCGGCATCGTCGAAGAGGTCGGGGCGGGTGTGAAATCGCTCTCGGTCGGAGATCACGTCATTCCGCTCTACACGCCAGAATGCCGCGAATGTAAGTTCTGTCTTTCGGGCAAGACGAATCTCTGCGGCGCGATCCGCGAAACCCAGGGGCAGGGCCTGATGCCCGACGGGTCGAGCCGGATCACGTATCAGGGAAAGAAGATCCATCACTATATGGGGACCTCGACCTTTGCGAAGGCGGCGATCGTTCCCGAGATTGCGCTCGCCAAGGTCCGTAGGGACGCCCCGCTGGACAAGGTTTGCTTGCTCGGGTGCGGGGTCACGACCGGGATCGGGGCTGTCTTGAATACGGCGAAGGTCGAGCCCGGTGCGACGGTCGCGATCATCGGCCTCGGTGGCATCGGCCTTTCCTGCGTTCAGGGCGCCGTGATGGCGGGGGCCGATCGGATCATCGCAATCGACACGAACGCCAAGAAATTCGAGCTCGCGAGCCAATTCGGCGCGACGGATTGTCTGAATCCGAAGGAGATCGCCGATATCGAGGCGCATATCATCGACATGACGGATGGCGGCGTGGACTACTCCTTCGAGTGTATCGGCAACGTCGAAACGATGGGCACCGCTCTTCGAATCTGTCACAAGGGCTGGGGGGAGTCGGTGATCATCGGTGTCGCGGGTGCGGGACGGGAGATCCACGCTCGGCCCTTCCTGCTGGTGACGGGCCGCGTGTGGCGCGGCACGGCCTTCGGCGGGACGAAGGGGCGAACCCAGGTGCCGGGTCTGGTAGACCGCTACATGAGCGGACGCGTCAAGCTCGACGAGATGGTGTCACAGACGATGCCGCTCACGGAGATCAACAAGGCCTTCGATCTCATGCACGAGGGCGAGGTGATCCGGAGCGTCATTACTCTTGATCCGTGAGACGGCGAGCTGTCTCATTGGGCCCCGGGCGTCTGCTCCATGAGCCGGGGGTCGGGTGCGCTCCGTCGGCGGGGCTCGATTCGGCGGATGGGATGCTTTCGACTCCGCCCGGTCAGGTGAGCTCGAGGGCCGAGAGGCCGCTCCAGATGAGGCGCAGGGAGACGGCGGTCAGGGTGAGCCTGTAGAGCTGTGTGAAACGGTCGTCGTCGAGCCGCTGAAGCAGGCGGGTGCCGAGCCAGGTTCCGGCGATGGCGCAGAGGGCCATGGCGACCATCAGCGGACCGAATTGGACGAAGCTGAAGCCCGCCACGCCGAACAAGACCATCTTGGCGAGGTGTCCGCTCGCCTGGCAGGCCGCCTTGGTTCCGATCAACTCGAAGCGCGAGAGTCCGATTCCGAGGAAGAAGGGCGCGATGAAGGGGCCGGTTGCCCCGATGAGAGGCCCGAGCGCACCCGCGGCGGCGCCGACGATCGCGAATCGTGGGCGCACCGGGACATGCTCCGGCTTGAATCCCAGCAGCAGCCATCGCTTGCGCCAAGTGGCGACGATCACGAAGCACCCGATCGCGAGGCGCAATGCGTCGGCCGGGAGATGCTGGGCGAGGGGAACCGTGAGTGCGCCCGCGGGCAGCAGAAGCAGGGCATAGGGCCAGAGCAGGTCCCGCCGAACCTGCCTGGCGTGGATCACGACCCGACTGGAATTCGACGTGAGCTGCACGATCGCGTGGACCGGAATCGCGACCGCGGGTTCGAGGAACAGGAGCATCACGGCCAGAAGCATGATGCCGCCCGCCATTCCGAGCACAGCGGAGACCCCCGCGGTCAGCAGACTCGCCCCGCAGAGCACTGCGATGGTCACCAGATCCAAGCGCTCTCGCCCCTCTTTTTATTCCATGAGGTGGCCATCCCCTCGTCAGCCGACCGTCGCGCAATGCGCCCGAGCCGCCAAGCGTCTCCGCTGGCGCTTCCCCGCCGGCCATTCATTATGCAGCGAGGCACAGGATGATCTTGACAATCATCTTTACATTGATCAAGTTAATGAAGGCAATCAATAATGAATTGGTTGAGCAAACCCGTCACTGACTTCATGATCGATGCATCTTCGGCCGCTCTCTCCAGCCGAAATCCGTCCCGATCCTGTCGAATCCCCGCGAGAGCCGAGTTCATGTCCGAGTCCGATCCGACCCCCCTATCCTTCCCCGGTGAGTTCCCGGAGGATCACCCGAATGTGGCGGGCCATTTCCCGCGTGACTCCGCGAGCGAGTTCTTGAGCGCGCGGGAGGCGGCCGCGATGCTCGGGGTGAAATTGCCGACGGTCTACGCCTACACGAGCCGTGGCCTGATTCAGAGCGTGCCGGGCCGGAAGGGCCGATCGCGGCGCTATCGCCGGCGCGATCTCGAGCGTTTGTGCGCACGCCGGGATGCGCGTGCGGGGCACGGCCCCGTGGCGGCGGCGGCGCTGCGGCAGGGCGAGCCGGTGATGGACAGCTCGATCACGATGATCTCCATCGAGCAGGGGCCGATCTACCGGGGCCGGCCGGCGTTGGAACTCGCGCGTGAGGGACGGACCTTCGAATGGGTCGCGGAGGGATTATGGTCCGGTGATTGGCGCGAGCGCGCGGAACCCGAAGGATGGCAGCCGACGGGCCTGGGGCTCGATCTTGCCGGCTTGCTGCAGGTCTTGCCTGCGCGGATCGGCCCGCTCCCGGTCCTCAGTCTGGTCACGCCACTTTTTGCCGCGCATGACCCTGGGCGCTTCAGCTGGCACCCCGAGGCCGTTCGGGCACGCGTTCGGCTATTTCTGCGCCGTTCGGCTGCGATTCTGGCGCTCTGCCGCGAGGGCGCGGATCCGAAGCCCGTCGTGGTGGCCTCGCTGGGTGCTCCTAGTCTGGCGGCGGCTATCGGAGCCGCCTTCTCCCGAAATCTGGAATCGGATGAGCTCTCGGTGCTCGATCAGGCTCTGGTCCTGGCGGCGGACCACGAGCTGAACGCATCGACGTTCGCGGCCCGCGTGGCGGCGTCGACCGGTGCGGATGTCTACGGCTGCATTTCGGCCGCGCTGGCGGCGCTATCGGGACCGCGCCACGGCGGTGCGGCGGATCGGGTCGATGCCCTTCTTCTCGAAGCGGGACCGGCGGAGCGAGTCGAAGAAGTCGTGCATGATCGCCAGCGACGCGGTGAAGTGATCGAGGGTTTTGCGCACCCGATCTATGCGCCGCATTCCGATCCGCGAGGGACACGACTCCTGGATCTTGCGTGTCGTCTGCGAGGGGCGAGCCCGGAGGTTCAGTCCGTGGTCGCGCTTGTCGATGCGATGCAACAGGGAGGGTTCGGTGGCCCGTCGATCGACGTCGGTCTCGTCGCGGTCGCGCGCGCGCTGGCGCTGCCGGGTGGGAGTGCGACCGCCCTTTTCGCTCTCGGTCGAACCGTTGGCTGGGTCGCGCACTCTCTCGAACAGTACGAGGCCGGTTTCCTCGTTCGACCGCGGGCACGATATCGGGAAGATCCCGAAGCGCCGCGGCGGGACTCGTAGTAGCCTCCGCCGCCATCCTCGGGTCGGGGTCGTGCTGACCGTCGAGGCGGCGGGTTGGTTCGGGGAAGCGGCGCAAGGTGTTGCGAAGGGGGGGGCTTGAGCGAGGGCAGAATGAATGACGGCGAGGAGCGCACGGGCCTTTTTGCGATGCTCAGGATGCCCTTTTTCTGGCTGAGTCTGGTGGCGATCGGACTCGTCTCTTTCCTTTATTACCCACTCTTCTTCCCACCGAGCGCTCAGCAGCTCACAGTCAAGAGCGAAGAGTTCTTCTTCGAAGCCAACGAAGCGGCGGGGGTCCCCGTGCTGGTGTTGTCGTTCTGGCTCCTCTATCGACGGAGTCATTACCGCGATCTCCTGATGGGCCGCGGTGAACCGGCGCTCGCGCTGCCGCTCCTCGCGCTATCGGCTGCGCTCTATGGTTGGGGTCATTACACCGGCTCACCGGACCTGCAGCTCGCGAGCCTCATCGGAATCCTTGCGGGTTTCTTCTCATTGCTCGGGGGGCGCGCTGCGCTGCGCGCCTACTGGCTGCCCATTCTGTTTCTGGGCTTCGCCCTGCCCCTTCCGCCGGTCCTGCTCTCCGCTGTGATCTTTCCGATTCAGCTGGCGACGGCCGAATACGCCGGTCTGATCCTGAACGCCCTGAGCGTCGAATCCCTCGTCCAGGGCGATCAGATCCTGCGGCCCGAGAACACCTTCATCGTGATCGAGACCTGCAGCGGCGTGCGGACGATCGTCACGCTGACGATGCTGACGGTTCTGTTGATCGACCTCTTCGAGCGGCGGGGTTGGCACGCGCTGACGCTCGTGATTCTCGCGCCCATCGTTGCCTTCTTGAGCAACGGTTTCCGCGTCGTCACGCTCGTGCTCAACCCCCATTCCTCGATCCACTCGATTCATAATCTCCAGGGAATCCTCATGCTGCTCGTCGGGCTTTCGATGATCTACGGGCTCGACCTGTTGCTCGAGCGCGTGTTCGGAACCTCGGCTCCTTTCCCTTCGCAGGCTGGCTACGGGCGGACGCACGCTTCGATCGCGGACGATCGAAGTCGGATTTGGCGTATGTCGAGCTTCGCGGCCGTTCTCCTCGTGATGCTGGGGATCGGGCGGGTCATGACGCCCTGGCCCATCCCGAGCGGGCTCGACGAGATGCCCGACGATCTCCTGGTCCGGGTATTTGGCGAACGGACGAAGCGGATCGAGCCCGATTTCCAGTTCAGGGGGAGCGTCCGATACCTCGCCCATGCGGATCGTCAGACTCGGATCGCGGGAGAGCCGGTCGAGGTCTTCCTGGGGATCGGCAACGAGCAGATCCGGAAGCACACGCTCCTGACGAGCCGATTGGCCTGGCCGGAAAGCGGCTTCGTCGCGATCGAAGAGTCCTTCGTGCAGCTGAGCGAGCAGGGGGACGGGCCTGAAGTCCGTCGGATGATCCTGCGGCGAGGGGCCCGGTCGGTTCTCTCCTATTCCTGGTACGAACGCGCCGGCGATCTGTCGGCCGAATGGCTGCGCCAGGCTGCGGCGCTCGACAGGAGCCCCTTCGTTCGTTCCGAGCATATGCTCGCGATTCGGATCTCGACGCCAATCGACAGGGGAAGGGCGTCGATCGAGCGGGCCGAGGAGCGGATCCGCGTGGCCCGGGCGCGGCTCGCGCCGGCGCTGGAGGGCTATGCGCCAACCGCGCCGATACACGTTCAGGCGGCGTCCCAGCGCTCACGTCGGGGTCATCCTCTCTGAGACCGATGATCGAGGAATATCGATTTTCCGCTAAAAGGAAAATTTTTTCCGTTCCAGCGATCCACTCAGATAGAAAACTCTGCAAAACCCATAGGTTACGGTACGAGAAGCGCCGGCACGTGATTTGCTATGCTTGTCCATGGCACACCATGTGGAGTGTCGCCATCGCGGATGGCAGGAGGATCGGGTCCGGACAGCCGGGCCTGGCCTGCTCGAAACAGAGTTTTAATTTTCAGCGAGTGCTCACTCGATGAAGGTTCCATTCCCAGGGGGATTCGAGTAGGATTTCAATATCTAGAGAGAGATCCTTCAGATTGCAGGGACTTTCTCTTGACCTTTTGCTCTCATGATGGCCATAGTGCCATACGGTTTTTTTTAGGCTCGTTACTCTAGGAGAATACAACGATGAAACTCAAGCTGATCACGCTCGTCAGCCTCTTCGCTCTCGGATTTGCGCTGAACGCGCATGCCGGCGCCGTCGCAGACGCCGACACCGATCTCGTCCCCGACCAGTACGATAACTGCGATGGCGTGGCCAACGGCCCGGGCGAACTTTCGAACCAGGTGGATAGCGATCTGGATGGGTACGGAAACGCCTGTGACGCGGATTATGTCGATGCTGGCTTCGCCGTTAATGTCGCCGACTTCGCGATTTTCCTGGCCGCCTTCCAGGGTGGCCCGACGACTGTGACGGATCATGATGGGGACGGGGCGACTGCGGTCTCCGACTTCGCCGTCTTCTTGGCAGCGTTCCAGGCGCCGGTGGGATCGCAGGTTGGTCCTTCCGGGCTCGCTTGTGCTGGGGTGACGAACCCCTGCGTGCCCTGATTTTGATTTCGGATCGACCCGCCGGAAAGGTTCCGGCGGGTCGATCCTGTTGATTGTGTCCCGATCCATTGTGGGATGATGTTCCGCCTCGGATTATCTTCGCCACGTAAACATGCGAAACGGCCACTACTCTTTGAGCCTACGCAAAACTGTTGCGACTGCTCAATTTCTAAGGAGAATTGAATAAGATGCGGCTTTATTTTTCAGTGATCGCGGCAGCGATCCTTCTACTGGCTTCCTCTGCGAATGCCGCCCTGACGTGGACGGCGACGGCCACCGCGAGTGGCGGCGACATCAATAATATGCTGGACGGCGATACGCTGACGATCGATATCACGTTGAGGAGCGACGCGGAGGGCGTATATGGGTTCGGCGGCGCAGCCTATGGATACG
>PBFW01000077.1 GCA_002719955.1 Deltaproteobacteria bacterium
CTGATCGGCGAATCTCGCATCAGTCGCGCATGGCGCTTCCAGGGTTCGCGTCCAGCCGTCTCCGATGGTGTGTTGTTCGAGACAGCGGGCGATCGGCTCGAGGCAACAGAGATTGCTTCCGGTCGTCATCTCTGGTCCTGGGGAGAGGCGCGGGCGGAGGCGGGTGAGCGACGGCTCACTCCACCCGCGGTCGCGAATGGCCGGGTACTCGTCGGCACATGGGATGGTCGACTTGTGAGCTTCGAAGCTCGAACAGGGGCGGAACGCTGGCAGGTTTCAGTGGGGGCGCCCGTCCATTGGCAGCCAACGATGAGTGGCGGGAGCGTGTTCGCGGGGCTTGAGGATGGCTCGGTCGTCTGCGTCCGAACCGGTGATCCGCGCGACGACGCGTGGCCGATGTGGGGCGGAGGTTCCGGGCACAACGGTTCTATCGATAGGGTCAATGGCTACCGGTCAAATGGCGAGCAGAAGAAAGAGAGGGTCTAGGCATGATGAGACTTCACGACAACATTCCAGTGGTAGAGATGCCGGATGGGCGGAGCGCCCTGGCCGACACGGGCTTTAATGGGGTGGACATCATCGTGAGTCGCGATCCGACGCCGGTTTCCATCGGTGACAGGGTGTTCCAGCCGACGATCACGTCGGTGGATCTCGCTGGGATCGGTCGTGCGATCGGCGCGGCCGAACTGGACATGCTGATCGGGGCCGGAGTGCTGCGCGAAGGATTCTCCGCAGATCTAAGGAAAGGGACCTTTACATTCGTCGCGACGGAGGCCCGACCCGACGAGAAGGTGGTTGCGGTATTGCCGTACACGCAGCCGGCGTCGAATGTGGCCCTTTCGCCCTTCATCGAATTTGAGATCGGCGGAGAATGGGTGTCGGGCATTTTCGACACGGGGGCGCCGTATTCGCTATGGAAACGACGTTCTTCGGACCCGCAGCGTTCCGCGGAGGTCAAGAGGACCGACTTCTCACGCACCAACGCCGTCGAGAGGCCGTTGATCCGCTTTCAGAGACCAACGCGGCCGATGCCCATGGTGGACCGAACCGCGCGCTAGAGCTCTACGCCGTAGATCCGCGCAGGCGTGTCCTGCACGACCCCCCTGATCACTTCGTCAGGCACGTTTCCGAAGGCCTTCTCTGCGTAATCTGCAGGATGCTCGGCCGAGCTATTCGGGCTCGGGTACTGGCTGGTGGGATGGGGATAGTCGGTCTCCCACATCAGGTTGTTCGGAAAGGCCTCGAGTGCGCCTTCGATTCCGCGCTTCTCGAACCAGAAGGAGCCGTAGACCTGGCGCTTGAAGTATTCCGAAGGCAGCAGGTCGTACTCGGGGTGCTCCTTGGCGACGTCGCCGTTCACCCATTGCCAGTCGAACATCTCGAGGACGCACTGAAGCCACCCGACGCCGCTCTCGACCGAGACGAAGTCGAGGTTCGGGAAGCGCGCGCAGACGCCGCCGAAGAGCAGATTCGCGAGGCAGTTCTGGTTGTCGAGGAGCGCGAGCGAGCCCCCTCGAGAGAAGTTGGCCTTCGTGCCCATCTCGGACTTGTCGTCTACGATGTCGCTGATATCGCCAGAGCCGATATGGAAGCTGATCGAGAGGCCCGCGGCCTGTGTCGCGGCCCAGACGGGATCCCAGTGCTTGTGTGCGAGCGGCGGCTGGCCGAAGGTCTCCGGCCGACTGCCGAAGAGTACGGCACGATGTCCCTTGGCCGCCGATCGCTCGATCTCCTTGACGGATGCCTCGACGTCCCAGAAGGGCAGGGCGGTCACCGGCAGCAGCCGGTTCGGGTCTGCGCTCGACCAGTCGACCTGGAAGTCATTGTAGGCCTGCACGCACTCGAGCATCAGCGCGGGCTCCTCGAGCCGAAGGAAGCCGCCGGATCCGAAGCCGCCGAGGTTCGGGTACAGGACCATTGCGTAGATGCTCTCTTCGTCCATCAGCTCGAGCCGGGCCTTCGCGTCGTAGGAGGCCGCGGGGATGTCGTCGTAGCCCATCGGGACATCCGGGAACGTGCCGGTATGTCCGGACATGGTGTAGAAGCCCGGGCCGCCGGCGGGTTCGTCGCCGATGAACCACATGTCGCGGCCCTCGACTCGCCGGATGTGGGGTACCTTGTTGCCCCATTTGCTCGCGACGCGATCCGTCCAGACATCGGGCGGCTCGGTAATGTGGGTGTCCACGTCGATCACCTTGTATCGGTCGAAGATCTTCTCGGACATGGTTTGGCTCCTCTACACGGAAGAATTCCCCCGTGTCGCTGTCGTATTCGACACGTGTCGTGCGTTCGATTTACGAGAGCGCACGACGGCTGAAGTGATTGCATCTTTCATGGCCGCAGGCGTCCAGGGCGCTTCCGGCTCCTTCTGCTTCATCCCGCGGCTCGGCCTGGGGCGTGGCGTTCGCGATGGGTGACGGCGTGCCCGAATATTGAAACAGTTTTCATTTCGCTTCAAGAGGGCAGGGATGGTGTTCCTTGATGTTGGGTAGGCTTTTCTCGCCGCGTACCGGGTGTTCGGTCAGCAACGATTGGATGGTCTCGGCGTCCGTTGGGTCCGCAGCTGCGAGCGAGAGCCCGCGCACCTGGGCTCCGAGGGATCCTGCCAGGCGAGTGACCTCGAGTGCGTGGGTTCTGAGGCTGGTAGCCATATTGGAAAACTCCTTGGCGTAGGGTGACTCTCCATTCGAGAATTGCTCGACGAATGGCCTGCCGGCAGATTCCGTGGCTGAGTGCGGACTCATTCATCGTTGTAGAAATCGATGGACTCATATAGGAGTGGACGGAGGCGCCTTTCGCAGATCACGATCAGACGATCGAACAACTCTTGCCGAGAGGTCCAGCCCCAACCGTTTCGGGGTTCTGTCTTGATGCCGTGGACTTCTCTCCGTGCTCCTCCGCAGTCTTCTACGACCACGCTTTGCCCCACTTTGCCAAGTTAGGTGCCTCGAGAATCGCAGAGAGCGTCTCACCGCCCCATCCCCCTGCTTCCTAAACCGTGCGTCGCAGGTTCGAGTCCTGCCGGGGGCGCCCGGAAGGTCAATCGGATCAGGGGGTTGGGGCGGGAAACGCCGTCTGGCTCGTTTGCAATCATCCGTCGGTCCAATGTACGTATCTTCACACCCTTGGACGCGCGGCTGGTACCACGAGTTGGTCGTCAACCCGAATGTGCGGATCGAGATCGATGGTGAGACGGCAGACTATGCTGCTGTCGCCGTCGCGGGTGACGAATTCGATCGGATCGCAGCCGAGTTCCCTCTCCCGTTCGTGGTGCGCTTCCTCATGGGGTTCCCACCGAAGCGCAACATCGTGCGCCTCGATCCGGTGTCGAGCTGAACGCGGACGACGAATGTCCGCGCGTGAGTTCGAAACCTGATACCCGTCGGGCTCGGTCTTCGTTCGGCGCTTTCCTGCGGCCATCGACGACCCAGATTTGCCAGACGTTGCGAACTCCCGAGCGCCGAGAAGCGCCTGGCAGCCCCTCGCGCCTCCAAAGCCCGCTCCCCAAGCCGTGCGCCATAAGGGGGAAGCTGCGAGCGATGCGCGATTCGGGGGCTCGAGTCGTCGATACAGGAAATCTTCTGGGAGAGGTCCATCCGCGCGTGGCAAGGCACGGGCTCGCCTTGTACCGGGAGATGTTCTCGATTGGAAGGTTGGGCATCGGTATGGGACCCTGGGCGTCGGGCCAGCCACGGGCCTCGTCCACTTCATGGCTCTTCCATGGAACTGCCATCGTACACGCGAAGATTTTGGGAACGTGTTATCGAGTGGGTGCGCCCGGGCCGCACGCCGTTTCGAACGCACGATGGAGTATTCAACCTGATGACGGATTCAGTCTTGATCGCTTCGGATTTTTCCGGCGATTTGCCGGCAGCCGTGACTGCTTGGCTGGAGACAACGCTCGCAGGCAAGATCACCCGCAAGGAAAGGTTCGTTTCCAGACGGGAGGGCTGGCTGGTCGACCTTGACTGTGCGGACAAAAGATCCCTGCACGGGTTCCTTCGCCTGGAGCGGTTTGCGAATGGCGAAATGAAGCAGCCGGCCTGCCAGGTGCGACGGGAAACTGCGGTCACCGCTGCGCTCCACGCACGGGGCATTCCCGTACCGGCGGTGTATGCGCATAGCGAAGAGCTTCAGGCCACACTCTTCGAGCGTGTGCCGGGCCGCGACAACATCCACGAACTCGAGGATGCGCATCAGCAGAGCGAGATCGCCAAGGATTTCATGCGGCATCTCGCTTGGCTGCATTCCCTCTCCGTTCGTGATCTCGACCTTCCGGAGCTGCCGCTGCCCGTCTCGGCCGAAGAGTATGCGCTGGCTGGCATAGACGAGTTGGAGCAGACCTACGCGTCATCCGTGGCCGTTCCAGACCCCTTGGCGCTGCTGACCTTCCATTGGTTGCGCCGCAACATCCCGGCTCCGCCGACACGCCCAGTGCTGGTCCAGGGCGACACCGGCCCGGGAAATTTTGTCTATGTCGGCGACCAGGTCAGCGCGATCCTCGACTGGGAGTGCGCCCACTTCGGCGACCCCATGGAAGACCTGGGGCACCTCTATTCCCGTGCCTTCTTTCATCCCTGGGGCGAGATGACCGGGCTGATCGAGGCCTACACCGCGTGCGCGAGTCAATCGCTGGACAAGGAGAAATTGCACTTCTACCGGGTCGCGAGCTTTGCCAAGGCCGCTCTGGGTTCGACTGTCGCGGTGAACCACTTCGGGGTCGAAGGTCCGCTGCCGATGATGATCTTCTTCAGTATCGCCGGAGAGCGGGGCCTCGCTCAATCGCTCGCCGACGCGCTCCATGTGGAAGTGGGAAGGGCCGCGTTGCCCGAGCCGGAGCAGGGCGTTCCCCGATCTCTCCGCCTGCCGACTGAAGAGATCAGCGACCACATCGTCGACAACGAGCTGTTGCCGGAGCTGAGAACGTCATACCTGCGGGATCGCGCCACACAGCTTCGGGAGCTGGCACGATACCAGGCCCGGCGGGAGCAGCATCTCTCAGCGGTGGTTGCCCAGGAACTGGAAGAGTTGCGAGTTTTTTCAAAGGGACCGGTGAGCACGATTCAGGACGGGCTCGAGCAGCTTAACGCGCGCATCGAAGCATGGGACGAAGCGAGCATTGGGGACATCGCGCGCTACCTGAGCCGACGGGCGCAGCGAGCGGAAGCCCTGGCCCTTCCGCTCGCTGGCCGCTATTCGAATCTGGTTCTGTCGCCGATCTGACGGCACCGGGCCGCAGCGCGCTCCTCGAAGCTCGGGTGCTGCCTGCCGCGCGAAGAGATCAGAGCGTGTTGAATCCGGGGATAAAGCAGCCTGCCGTGGCGCCACCATCGACAGGGAGGTCGATCCCGGTGCAGTGGCGGCTCGCATCGCTCGCGAGGAACACGATTGCATCGACGATGCTCTCGACGGGCACGGATCCTGGGATCCCCCGGTCCTCGTTGTAGGCGGTCGTCTCCTCCAAGAACCCCATGACCTTGCTCATCCACGGTTCGAACATTTCGGGGTTGCCGCCCGCCGGACAAACCGTGTTGACCCGAATTCCGTCCCGGCCGATCTCAAGCGCGGCGGCCTTCGCGAGCCCGCGCAAGCCGAACTTTGATGCGCAGTAGGCCGTGAGGCCGTTCATGGCCGCGAGGGAATCGATCGAGCCCACGTTGACGATCGAACCGGCGCCTCCTTCGCGCATTGCGGGGACGACGGCACGGATCCCCAGAAAGGGGCCGAGCGTGTTGACCTCGAGCAGCCTTCGGAAGTCCGCCTCGGAGGTGTTCTCGATGGGCCCCTGGTGGAGGACGCCGGCGTTGTTCACCAGCACGTCGATTCGCTGGTGGTCGGTGAGGGTGCGATCCACGATCGCGGACCACTGGGCGGAGTCGGTCACGTCGAGAGGGTGGAAGGTCGCCGAGGTCCCTAGCTTCTCCGCCGTCTCCCGCCCCTTGTCGTCCAGGATGTCGCCGAGCACGACGCGAGCGCCCTCTCGGCAGAATCGCTCGGCGATCGCGGCCCCCGTTCCGCGCGCGGCCCCCGTCACGATCGCCACCTTTCCCTCCAATCCCATCACGATTCCGTCCTTCGTTTCGGCCAGGGTTGGTTCGCGCGGCCGCTCCGATCCTCGCACGCGAAGGAGACTTCGTACACCCCGAAGTCGAGCAGGCGCACCGGGAGGGATTCGAACCCCTGCTTGCTAAACCGTGCGTCGCAGGTTCGAGTCCTGCCGGGGGCGCCAGGAAGGCGTTGCAGGTCAGGGGCCTGGGGCAGGGCGATGAATCCGGCGGCCACGCTCGGGTGCTTCCTTGACCTGGTGGCGCACGGCAATCTTCGATCGCCAGGGCGAGGGTTCCGATCTTCCGGTCAAGATGACCTGCGGCAGCTGGGCGTGCTCCGCAGCACGTTCTACGGCTGGTACGGGTGTTACGAGATGTTCGCCTTCGACGGACTCCATGATAAGAAGGCTGCGCTCCGGCCTCGCTGAAACGCGATCCCGGAGAAGATCCAGAACGAGGTGCTCGACTTGGCGCTGAAGCGCGCGGATCTCTCTCCGCGAGAACTCGCACTTCGCTACACGGACGAGAACCGGTACTTCGTGTCCGAATCGAGCGTGTATCGGCTTCTGAAGGAAGCTGATCTCATTCACTCTTGACCAGTCGACACCATGTTGATGGCGAAGCAAGGACTCTTCCGATTCGCTGAGCGTAAAGGGCCAAGGCTCGCAGAGACATGTGTCGGTGACCCTTGCTCTCGACCCTCTTGCGCATGTTCTCGACTTCATCAGGGGTCAATCGAGTAGGGACGTCGCGCGGGCAGCTTGGCTGGTCCTCGAGGTCACAGCCGAGCGCGTCGCGACACCATCCCTGGTAGCGGAAGAGGATAGGCGCGTGATTCGAATTGCTGTGTTGAGCGGCAAGAGTCTTCTCGCCCGCTCGATCGCTCGGAGGATGATTCTCTTGGCGTCACCTTTCGGAAGTCGCTCGTAGTCGAGCTGGACCCTCGATGGACGCCACTCCTGAAGCTGCAGGTCGTCAAGGGCTGGATCGACTCGGACGGCGCACCAAATTACAAGGGTTTCGACGTTGCAGGCGACACCACGACGGAAGCAGGAGTGGATATGGCGACTGCCGAGCGTTACGGCAACGGCCACGGATCGCTCTGTGCCGTCTTCAAGGATTTCGATTTCGATCCCTCATCGCCAACCTATTGCGACATGAAGGCAGTCGAGAATCCTAGCCCCCGCTGGAGTTTGCTCGACGGTGTGTCCTGCGGAGACGAAGCGCGAATCGATGTCTGTGACGATCCCAAGATCACCACCGCGAGCCAGGAGCAGGCCTGGGCATCGCCAATCTGGTACGCGCCGACGCAGCAGGAATGACTTACGAAGGCCCTGGCGGGCTGGGGTCGACTCTGCGCACGAGATCGGAGGCCGGACTTGCCACTCGGCCCGCACGGGTCAGTATCTTCCCATGAGCCAAGACCCCTTCTCCCCCGCTCGCCTGGGCCCCATCGAGCTGCGCAACCGCATCGTGAAGGCCGCCACCTTCGAGGGCATGACCTCGACCCACCTCGTGAGCGACGAGCTTGTCGAGTTCCACCGTCAGACCGCGCGCGGAGGGGTCGGGATGACGACCGTCGCCTTCTGCGGCGTCTCGCCCCAGGGCTGCAGCACACCCAACGAGATCATCCTGACCGACGAGGCGATTCCGGGCCTGCGGCGCCTCGCCGAGGCCGCGCACGCCGAAGGGGCGGCGGTCTCGGCCCAGCTCGGACACGCGGGCGCCGTCGCGGCGGCGACCGGACACCCCGCCGTGTCGCCCTCGCCGATCTGGAGCGCGCTGGCGGTGAGCCGTACGCGTGCGGTCTCGCCTGAACAGATCGAGCGCATCACCCAGGACTTCGCGGACGCGGCGGGTCGCCTCAGAGAAGCCGGTTTCGACTGCGTCGAGATCCACCTGGGACACGGCTATCTACCGAGCGAGTTCCTCTCGCCGAAGCTCAACCGCCGCAAGGACGCGTGGGGCGGCTCGCTCGAGAATCGGGCTCGCTTCCCGCGCGACATCGCGGCCCGCGTCCGCGCGGCGGTCGGGTCGGAGATGGCGGTGATCGCCAAGCTGAACATGGTGGACGGCGTCGACGGCGGACTCTGGCTGGACGAGAGCATCGCCGTCGCTCGCATGCTCGAGGCGGACGGCGCGATCGACGCGTTGGAGCTGACCGGGGGCAGCTCGCTCCAGAACGCGATGTACCTGTTTCGCGGTGAGGCGCCGATCTCGGCGCTCTCGGGACAGATGCCGAAGGCGATCGGGCTTGGGCTGAAGCTCTTCGGGCGCTTCGTCTTCAAGAGCTATCCCTTCGAAGAGGCGTATTTCCTGCGCTTCGCACGTCAGTTCCGAGCCGCCCTCGACATGCCGCTGATCCTGTTGGGCGGGATCAATCAGCGCGAGACGATCGATCGAGCCATGGACGAGGGCTTTGAGTTCGTCGCGATGGGTCGCGCGCTCCTGCGCGAGCCGGATCTCGTGAACCGGATGGCCAAGGGCGAGGCCAGGGACTCGCTCTGCGTCCATTGCAACCGATGCATGGCGACGATCTACGCCGGAACGCACTGCGTGCTCGCCGAGTCGCGGCTCGCGGAATGAGGATCCGCGGACCTCGAATCGGAGTCCCTCGCAGGCGAACACCAGTACGGCGCGAACAGGCCGCAGGGAGAAGGCCGGGAGATTCGGGGCTTTCGGCGTTCCCAGCAGGGCTTCGTGAGAAATCCAGGTCAGGGCGCGTCGCCCGCCCGCTCCCCTCGTCGATGGACCGTCATGGGGAGGCCCGCGGCCGGACGCATCGGCCCGATTCCATAGACCTGCCCTTCGACCTTTGCGCCGGGTGCCAGACGAAGCTCCAGACGCTGGGCCACCGCCGCCAGGGCGATCGTTGCCTCCATCATCGCGAAGTCCTCACCGATGCATCTTCGCCCGCCCAACCCGAACGGACACCAGGCCTCCTCGTGTCGGTCCGCGGATCGTTCGGGCAGGAAGCGGTCGGGATCGAAGCGCTCCGGATCCTCCCAGAACTCGGGGTCCTTCTGGGTCACGAACAAGAGGAGAGTCATGATCGACCCAGCCGGTATCCGATAGCCGTCGATGACGTCGTCTTCGATACACTCGCGCCCGGTTCCCCAGGCCGGCGGGAAGAGCCGCAGGGTCTCACGAACGACGCGGTTCGTATGGGCCAATGACTCGAGGTCGGCGTAGCTCGGGGGGCGCCCGTGGAGCGCGTCCGCCTCTTCCTCGACGCGCTCGCGCGCTGTTGGGTTCTCGCTCAAGAGGCTGAAGGCGAATGCCAGGGTCGTCGCCGTCGTCTCATGTCCGGCGTTCAACAGGGTCCACATCTCGTATCGGAGCTGGCGCTCCGACATCTGCCCGTCCTCGACGAAGGCGTTGAGGCGTGCGAGCACGTTGTCCTCGCCTGCCCGCTCTCGATTCTCCGCGATCAGCTCGTCGATCGCCCCGTACATGGTTTGCAGCGCGCGGCGCGCCTGGCGATTGAGCTTCGTCGGGAACCAGATCGGCGGGGCAAGCGGATTCGTCGAGACGTGGCCAGTGTATTGGCTCGAGGCCCACAGCGCTTCATGGAGAGACTGAGCGCGATCGAGGATGTCGCAGCCGAAGAAGGCGCGGCAGGCGATGTCCATCGCGAGCTTGGCCATCTCCGGGGCAATGTTGAAGGCGGGCTCTCCGACCCGCTTCTCCATTCGTCCGAGGAAGGCCACGGCTCCGTCGGTCATGTGAGGGACGAGCTCGACCAGGGCGCTCTTGCGAAAGGAGGGCATCATCGAGCGGCGCTGCCTTTTCCAGAGCTCTCCTTCGCTGAAGAAGAGGCCCTCGCCTCCGATGTCCTTGCGCCGGGCGAATGTGATGCCCTTCGGATAGCGGTCGATCTGGTCGATCAGGACGTGGCGATGCTGATGCGGCAGGGAGGTCACGATCTGACGCCGCGGCCACATCTTTACGCAGGCGATCGCGCCGTACTCTTCGACGAGACTGCGGTAATAGGCCAGCGGATCCTTCCGCAGCTCACGAAAATAGTGGAAGGGTGTCGGATAGCTCGGGCCCGGCGGGAGTTCGAGGTCCGCAGACGATGTTCGTGAGGACGGGTCAGATGGCATCCTGCCTCCCAGCCCCGAGCGTGGCCCTCGTGTTGGCCCCGTGCATCCGGACGATGAAGAGCAGCGGGCATAATACCCAGGGACCGTTGACTTGCAGCAGCGCGACTCTCATGAAGGGGGTGATTTCCGGGTGAACGAATTGTGTGACGAAGACGAGCAGGGTCGTCGTCATCGTCGCGGCCGAGACGACGATCATCGCGGTCCGGAACCAGGGGGTCTCCTGCTTGTGGGACAGGAACATCACGAGCGACAGGGCCCAGAACGGGTTGTAAACGTAGTCCTGGGCATTCATGATGTTCGCATACCAGTCGGGCATGGCTCCCCAGTAGGGGTCGATTTCGTAATAGCCCTGCCAAGCCGCTCGCGCAGCCTCGGCGAAGGAGCCAGTGCAGCTGCCCAGGTTTTCCCATCCGCCGCAAGGAACGACGAGGAAGAGCTCGAACCCGAAGACGAAAAGGAAGAGGATCAGGACCCCTACGATCAGTTGGTCCAGGGTCGAGAGGTCCGTGATACGCCGGAGAGGAGTCATGCAGCGGTCCCCTAGAAGATCACACGGCGAAGGACGCCCAACGAGATGTACAGGACCGTCGGTCCCGTGATCAGTAAGATCGTCTTCAGCATTTCCCTTGCTCCTGCCGGTTCTGCATGATCTTGCAAAATCTTGCGTAAAGGATCAACGCATCTCGCTCCCCACGATTCCTGTGCGTCGGAAGCAGCTGGAACGGCCCCTTCGGTCGATCGTGCCCAGATCGAGGGCACGCTTTGCTGACGTGGCCGATCTTCTCCGCGTACTCGATGACGCTCTTCTTTCGCCTGATCTCACCTTGATCTTCGGTCAGCTGGATCCTCCGGATTGTCCCCCGTCGTCATGATGACAGGGGGTCCGGCTGAATCTGTAATTTCACAGTAGCCGTTCGAGCACGTTCTCCGAGTCGAGCCTCCGCTCCACGTCGATCGCCAGGCACTCGCGCGGGTACTCGCTCACCATCAAAGGCTCGCTCTGCTAGAGCAGCTTCACGGTCTCGGATTTCAACTCATCCGTAAACCTTCTTCGTGTCTGTTTCTTCTTGGCCATCGTGAACTTGCTGAGAAGGCCTAGCTTCCTCGATTGAGTCCACTTTTCCGCGCAGGGTCATGCCATCGAGCAGCAGAATACAGCTTCCGCGGAGGAGTCCGCTTCGGCCTCCGGGGAGCCGAGTGGGCAGTCTGAGCAGGTGCAGGCGATGACGCAGGACCTGAAGGTCGTAGTGGGCGGCACCGATCAGGCCTGAAGGGAAGCAATCGTGCTGAAGTTCCACGACGTTCTTCAGCGTCCGGTAGTCACGCTCGGTCTCACCCTGGGGCTGGAGAGGGTACGGAGCCCCGCAACCCTGGCCCATACCTCGCTTCCCGAGGTACTCCCGGAGTTCGCCTGACACGATACACCGGGCCGTTGCCGGTCTGCGCCGGACTGGCTTCAGCGCCGGAGGTCCACTCGCCACCCACCTCGATTGATCGGGCTCTCCGCGACCCGCCGAACGACCTATGCTCGGTTGGCTATTCAACCCTTGGGCGTAGGGAGGGCGAGTGAATGGGTGAATTCAGCGGGCGAGCGGCGATCGTGACCGGGGCGGCGTCGGGGATCGGCAAGGCCACGGCTGAGCGCCTCGCGGAGCAGGGCGCCAGGGTCGTCGCCGCCGACGTCGACGAGGACGGCCTCGCATGGGTCCGCGGGAACGACGCGTTCGTCGCCCGGGCGGGAGACGTGACGAGTGTGGCCTTCAACGCCGATCTCGTCGAGACCTGCAGTCGAGCCTTCGGGCGTCTCGATGCGTTGGTGCTGAACGCCGGTATTGCCCCGACAGGCTTGCTCCAGGACGCGGACCTTGCGAGCTTCGACCGCGTCATGGAGGTGAACGTGCGCGGCGTCGTTCTTGGTCTGCAGGCGGCGCTCCCCCTGCTGCGGTCGAGCGGCACCGGAGCTGTGGTGATCACCGCCTCGATCTCCGGCCTGGGCGGCGACCCCGGCATGTGGGCCTACAACACATCGAAGGGGGCGGTGGTCAATCTGGTCCGCGCCGCATGTCTCGACCTGGCGCGGGATGGCATCCGGGTGAACGGCGTCTGCCCGGGCCCAATCCGCACGGGGTTGACGGAGCCGGTAGGGCGCGAGACACCGGAGCTGATGGACGAGATGCTTCGAAGCGTGCCGCTCCAGCGGATCGGCGAGCCGTCCGAGGTGGCAGAGCTCATCGCATTTCTGGCCTCGCCGCGCGCGTCCTTCATCACGGGAGTACTCGTTCCCGTGGACGGCGGAATTGGCGCCAACGCCGGGAATTTCCGCCCGGCGGGCGGACCCACGTCCGGAGCCGAGGGCCAGTAGGCCGGATCGGGCCGGCGGCGAGATTGTGGGTTCTCAGAATGGGTCCGCCCCATTGCATTCTGGAGATCTGGGAGTCGGCCCCTGGCCTTCGCCGTTCTCGACCGCGCGACCGCGAGCAGTATTGACGCCATTCGGCGTCTTCACCCCTTCCATCCTCGTTCCCGGACTATCGGCCGAAGAGACCTTTCACCAAGTCTTTCACCCCGTTGGGATTCAATTTTTCCAGCCCTTCGCCGAGTAGCTGATTGAGTCGGGTGAAGATCGGAGAATTGGCAACGGCCTTCAATACACTCTTCGCGAAGGCTGTTGCGATGGTCGCACCGATCTTCTCCGGAGTTGATCCCTCGGTGCCACCCACATTCGAAAGCACGATCGGAGCGATCGTAGATTCGATTTTTGGTCCACGAACCGCCGAAAGGTCTGCGGCCAATGATCCTCCTGTGATCGAGACTTTACGGATCGAAATCAACGTTTGCGGTTCGTCGGAAGAGGGCTCGGGCTCTTGTGACGGTTCAGCTTCGCTACCCGCGTAGTCGGTCGCATTCTTTTCGAGAACGCTGATATTGCTCTTCCCCTTCGAGTTGACTGTCCAGGAAACCGACGGGGCTGTGACCTTGACCACGTTGATCACGATTGGATTCGCAGATTCCAATGACATGACATCGATTCCTAGCGTGATCTCTCCAAAGCTGACCGCGTCCCCGGGCGGGTATCCTGCCGGGTTCGCAACGCGCAGACCGTGAATCGACCCCTTTCCGTCCAATGCATCGATCTTCACAAAGCCAACCCGCACCGGAGCCCCCATTATCTCAGAGCCGATTTTCTCGATCCCGGCCTCCGCGATCCCGTCGAGAGAGGACATGAGGATGACGCTCAGCCCGATCACGACGAGGAGTAGTGCAGCGCCGGTCAGAGCAACGGTTCGGATTTTCATTGAGTCCCCCTTTTATGTCTCCATCTGTGCATTTCGGAAGGCTGGAAGTTGCGCCAGTAAAATGAGAGATGGCTGTTAGCTGGCCCAGGGGAATCGGAGATTCGAGGCGGTTTTTCGCAGCAGCCCTTCTGCGAATTTTAGCCGAACGTCCACTTCTGGTGCCAATGTGGCACGTTCCGTGCCGATTATTCAGGAGCAAAGTCCTGCATGTCCGCTTGCAGAGAGACTGGACATCTGATGAGGTCAGATACCGCTTTCTTGAAGGGCTGCTTTCGGCCATGAGCGGTCGATCACTCGGTCTACCTTGTCGATTTCAACTCGCCTTGGTGCGGTTTGAGGGCTGCCTTGATCTGGGCAAGTTCGTCGAAAAATGATCAATTGGCGATGCGGTTCTTGCGTGCCATCAATATCAGCTTGACTGACACAAGAAATTCGCCCGCTTTCAGCAGCAAGTCGTGCGTGAAACCGTTCGGCAATAGGACGATAACGAAAAATACAAGGGTCATTGAGATCACCAGAATCGATCCTAGATCGAAGTGTTCAGCCATGGCTCATCTCTCCGCACCAAATTTTGAGATGACCAGAGCGACGCATGTGTTGGGGGACGTCTAATTTTCGCTACGGAAGCTGTCGCCGTCAGTGCTGCCGGCAACTTTGCTTGACGGGGTCTCGGCGTTGACGATGGTGAGGAGAATGGGAAGATTCGCTGAGGCTTCAGAGATCCAAGATAACGCTCGCGAACCGCGACGGGTGGACCCTTTACGCTCGCCCGGTACAGGCCGATGTCAAATTTGCGGAATCGACTATCATCTTCGCATGATGAAGAATTTCTCACGTGACGAAGTCGAAGAAGCCTATCAGCAATTTGTCAAAGCGGGCGACGTCGGAGACTGGAACGCCTGGGCTGACCTCCACAGCAAAGACGGCGTCTGGGTAGAGCATGAGCTTGGCACTTTTCAGGGCCGAGAGGCTATTCGCAAGGCGATCTGCGAAGTGATGGTACCGGTCCCAATGATGGAATTTCCGGTCGAGTGGCACGTGATCGAGGGCAACCGCGTCGTCTATTACCCCTGGCAAGTGATGCCGGACCCGAAAGGTGGAGGGGAGGTCTACCGCTTCGGCTGCGTGACCATTCTCGAGTACGCCGGAGACGGACTCTGGTCGTACCAGGAGGACGTCTACAACCCCAAAGAAGGGAACGCCGTCATCGGCCGGTGGCTCAAAGCCGGTGGCCAACTCGTCAGCCCTTAGCGGAACCTGTCAACGCCAATGAGACACTCGGTTGTCTGATTTTACTGAGCGATGCCTCCTGTCGATGATGTTTCGGGTGGGCTGATCCAGGCCGCTTCGGGAAGGGGGCAAGCTCAGGTGCCGCCGTCCCGTATTTCCCCGGCGTGGCGGGCGATGCAGGGTGTGGGTGAGCAGGGAGACGGGTCATGCACGGGCTTTTCGATCGAGTGCTCGGCTTTGCGCTTCGAGGGTTGCTGGTTGGAATCGGAAATCTGCCGCCGGCGGTCGCACGCGAATCCTGTGCCAGGTTGGGTTCCTTGTATGCCCGCCTTGCTGGGGCAAGAGTGGCGATCGCGAAGATCAATCTGGCGATCGCCTTTCCCGACCGAAGTCTCGAGACCCGGAATCGGATTCTGGTGGAGAGCTTTGCGAATCTCGGACGCAGCTTTGCGGAAGTGTGCCTGATGCACGAAGACGAGGCCGGTTCGCTCTTTGACGGAGTGTCGATCGAAGGCCGTAAGAATCTAGAATGGGCAGAGGAGCAATCGGGGCAACCCGGGGCCCTGGTGCTGACAGCTCATCTCGGGTCATGGGAGTTCTGTGCGGCGGCGCTGGCGCATCGAGGACTTCCCGTGAGCGCGGTACAGCGTGGCTTCGACAATCCTTATGTCGAACGCATCGTGACTGCGTGGCGTGAGCGTGCCGGGATGGAAACGATCCCCATGGGAGGCGCGGCGCGAGGACTCTTCCGTGCGCTGACCCGTGGTCGTTACGTTGCCCTCCTGATGGATCAGAATGCCAACGAAGCCGAAGGCGTGTGGGCGGATTTCTTTGCGCATCCCGCCATGACGCGAAGTGGGCCGGTCTTGATCAGCATGACTCGGGGCGCTGCGATGATTCCCGTGTTCTGCTTTCGTGTGGGTCGGACGGGGACCCACGTAGTCCGCATTGGCGCGCCACTGGTCTTGGAAGAAGGAGCCACGGACGACGAAGGCGAATCGAACGCAGCGCTCCGTCGCAACGTTGAGCGGATCAACGCTGTCCTCGAAGAGGCGATCCAGGAAGCGCCCGAGCAGTGGATCTGGACTCATCGACGCTTCAGGACCCAGCCGCGCGGGGCAGAGCCCATCTATCCCGAGCGGCGCTCGCTAACTCGCACACTGAGGCATTGGCTGAGACGCAGGGGGTAGCTTCGATTGGCACGGCCCGAGGCGGACTGCTCGCCGCCGACCCGAGGACTCGCTGCCAGAAGGTTCCTGGGAGGTTGTTCCGGAAAGACAACTCTCGGGGACGGAGGTCACGATTCGACCGCGGCGTTCGCATTTGGCTCATGGCGTTGGAGGACTCGATCGACGCGCCCGCGCGAGTCTCCCCAGAAACAACAATGCTGCACAGAGCGACGAGCCGAGGACCGGCTCCGGCATGGCGCGGTAGCTATTATTTGCAAGCCAGCTGGCCGACTCGAACACGAGAATCATCGTGTCGACCGTCACATTGGTTTCGTGGAAGGACTGTTGATTCCAACTTCTTCGTGCTGTGCCCCGTCCTTCGCCGCTCCCCCCAGGCCTCGATTCCGTTGTTGTAGACTGCGGTATTCGCCACGCTGCAGGCCCCCGAGTCGTGGTTGACCGCGAAGATGACTTCCGCGTTCGAATCGAAGTCGATATCCGCGACGACAGGCCCTTCGATCCGCACCCGCGACTCCGAGTCCTCCGAGAACCAGGCGAGCCCATCGAGGCCCTGGTAGAACAAGAGGGAGCACTCGTCCTGATAAACGATCTCCGAGGATCCGTCCGTGTCGAAGTCGAGTGCGGCCGAGGCGGTTGCTCGGCTGCCGTCATCCTCGATCGTCTGACGCCACCCGTAATGAAGACAGATGCATTGGCTAGTCGTTTCATTGCACACGGTGTCGGATTCGAGGCTGCTGCAGTGCGTATCAGCGCTGCAGGAGATCGTCGGTGGGACGCGGGTTGCATTCGTCGTGGGTGGCCCGCTCGCGTCGGGCCATGTCGGGCAGGCTGGGCTTGGATCTTGAAGATCGACGACGATCAATTTGGAAGAAACTGAAACTGCGATTTCTGGAAAACCGTCGCCATCGGAATCCGCCACGGTCTCCATCGCCCGGTGCGAGATCGCGATGAAGCGCTCCGTCTTCGCCATTGAAGGTCCACAGCCTTCCATTCGCGGCGATGAACAGCTCGGGCTCACCACCCAGCGGATTCGAGGGATCGGGTGCCTGGGTCTGATCGAGGCTCAGGAGATCAGCGACTCCACAGAAACCATCCTCACTAGGCAGGGTATTGATCGTGATGCCGTCCCATACGAAGAGCAGCTCGCCATAGCAGAATGCGTCCTCTTCCGGGCCGGTCCCTCGAGCCGCTGCACTCCGATTGCCAAAGCACGCCGGGGGCTGGGAGCGCGTAGACGGTCGGCCCAGCGACGATTTCGAGGGCCGAGAGCCCGGAGAGGTCAGCGAAGAGACGACTGGACCGAGCGGGGCGGCGGCCGTGGGATGTTGCATAGTCACAGATCTCGCAAGCCGAAATCTCTATTCCCACACGCCCGATCATGGAGCTACGAGTCGTCATGGATCTCGAAGAAATCGAACGAATCAAACAACTCAAATTCACGTATTTCAAGGCCGTGGATACGAAGGACTGGGATCTATTCGGGAGTTGTTTTACCGAAGACGCCACATCGCGTTACGAAGACGGAACGCTGAGTTGGGAGGGCCGAGACGCGATCATCGATGGCCTTCGCCCGCTGATCGGCAGGCCCACACTTCTGACCCAGCACCAGGGCCACCACCCGATCATCAAGCTCACCAGCGAAACGACGGCCACGGGCAGCTGGTACCTGCAGGACATGTGTTATGAGCTCCGTGAGGACTGGTGGTTCCATGGCACCGCCTACTATTCCGACGAGTACGTCAAGATCGATGCTGAATGGAAGATCAAGTTGATCGGTTTCGAACGCATCTTCTTGATTCGAGAATCACCGCTTCCGAAGAACATGAAATTCGAATATGACATCTTTGCATCGGATCGTTGAATGCCTTGGACGGGGCAGGGGGGCTGGTCGATCGCGCTCGCGTCGGGCTCTCGGCCGGCGAGATCGGACGACTCTCTTGCTACACTCGGCTGTGAATCGGGGCAATCACCACGCCGCAGCCAGGAGCTCATGATGCAAACCGTAGATCTTGCGAGTTCGGAAACCTATGAACGGGAGATGCCCTACGAGTATTTTTCGTGGCTTCGTGAAGAAACGCCCGTGCATTGGCAGGCCCCCGGGACCCGGGTCATCAGACCCGGAAGTCCTTTGGGCGTGGAGCAGCAGGGTTTCTGGGCGGTGAGCAGACACCGCGACGTGATCGAGGTATCGCTTGACCAGGAGCGTTTCTCGTCGGCCCGCGGCACGGTGATGTTGCAGGACATGGAGCCGGACCGAATCGGGCAGTTACGCCTCTGGTTGATCAATCAGGACGCGCCGGATCATACGAAGCTCCGAAAGCTCATCAACAAGGGCTTCACGAAGCGGATGGTCCACAACATGGAGAGTCATATTCGCAAGCTCACGGGTGAGATCATCGACCGAGTGGCACGCAGGGGGGAATGCGACTTCGTCGAGTCGATCGCGAGTGAGCTTCCCTTGCTGGTGATCGCCGAACTCGTCGGTGCGCCCGTCGAGGACCGGGCGAAGCTCTTCGACTGGTCGAACAAGATGATCGGATTTGAGGATCCCGACTTTTCGAACGAGACGCTGGCGACCGACACGATGGGGGAGATGCTCGCCTACGCGGCTCATCTCGGAGGGCTCCGCCGAAAGGACCCGAGAGACGACCTGGCCAGTATTCTGGTACATGCGGAAGTGGACGGCCAACAGCTCGACGAGCTGAGCTTCAACATGTTCTTCATCCTGTTGGTGATGGCTGGAAACGAGACGACGCGGAATGCCATTTCCGGAGGGATGCTGGCCCTCTCCGAATATCCCGATCAGCGCAGGAAGCTCCTCGACGACCCCTCACTGATGAAGCTCGCGACCGAGGAGATTCTCCGCTACGTGAGCCCCGTTATCACCATGCGAAGGACGGCGACCTGTGACACCGAAGTCGCCGGTCAGGCGATTCGCGAGAACGACAAGATCGTGATGTTCTATCCGTCGGCGAACCGCGACGCAGAGGTGTTCGAGAACCCGTCGCAATTCGACGTGACGCGCGATCCGAACCCCCACCTGGCCTTTGGCTGGGGGCCTCATTTCTGCCTCGGGGCAAGCCTTGCCCGGGCCGAGATCCGCATCATGTTCAGCGAACTCCTGTTGCGGCTTCCGGACATCGAAGTCAGCGGTCCGGTGCGGCGCCTGCGCTCGGCGACGGTTAACAGCATCAAGTCCATGCCGGTTCGATTCACCCCGGAGCGCACGCAGTAGCTCGGCGGGGCGAGGCGCGTGGATGAGGTGGCGGGGGCGGTGCTCGCCGTCGGCGGACGCGCCCGGCTTGGGGCGAGAACAGGGAGTGTGAGGTTCGAATCGCCCCGCGGGTGAGTCGGTGGCGTATCGGGTCGTCGCAGTGGGGCGCGCCCATTGTGGGACTCTTCGCTAGCATCGCTGCGAAATCAGGGGTTTCCGGCTCGAGGGGTGACGGACAACCAACACTTGTCCGGCCCGCCGCCGACGCGACCCGACTCCCACGCGACTCTGGTCATAGAGCGATTCCGTCGACGACGGGGCATAAGGAAGGCTGCCGGATTCGTCCGAGCGCATTGCAGGAGATCCACATGTACAGAGAAGAGATCAAGGTTCTGGATTGTACGATTCGAGATGGGGGCCTGATCAACAACTATCAGTTCAAGGATGGGCTCGTCAAAGCGACCTATCGAGCGGCCTGCGATGCGGCGGTCGATTTCTTTGAGATTGGTAAGCGGCTCTGCGAAAGCGCTGACTATCCCCGGGATCTTTACGGCGCCTGGAATTTCTGCGACGACGACGACGTCAAGCGCGTGGTCAATTCCTACGATTCGGAAACGCGGCCGAAGCTGGCGGTGATGTTCGATGTGGGCCGGGTCGATGTCTCGGCTCTCGGGCCCGCAGACGGGTCGGATATCGACATGGTCCGCACGGCTTGCTATTCGCACGACGTCGACAAGGGCCTTGATCTCGTCAAACGAACGAAGGATCTGGGCTATCTGACGACGCTCAATATCATGGCGCCTTCCACGGCGATCGAGACAGAGCTGGTCGAGGGATTGCAGGCGGTCAACGAGTCGGACGAGACCGACTATCTCTATCTCGTTGACAGCTACGGAGCTTTCTACTCCGAGCAGATCGCCCATTATATCGACCTCTATCGTGAGCATGCACCGAAGAAGGAACTCGGCTTCCACGCCCATAACAACCAACAACTCGCCTTCGCGAATACCCAGGAGGCGATCATCCGGGGCGTGAACCTGCTCGATGCGACGGTGAATGGCATCGGTCGTGGGGCTGGGAACTGCAATCTCGAGTTGCTGTTGAATTTCCTGAAGAACCCCAAATTCGACGTCGAGCCGATCTATGAGGTCATTCAGAATGCCTACGTGCCCCTGAGGGAAGAGATCGAATGGGGGTTCAACGACATCTATGGGATCAGTGGTGCACTGAATCAACATCCGCGCGCGGCCATGCGCCAGCGTGGAGACAGGGATCAGCGCAACAACTGTTTCGACTTCTATCGCGACTGCCGCGACATCGACTGATCCGCCTGGCGCCTCCCAACGGTTGGAGATCCCGGGTTCAGGCTGCTGAAGAAGGTGGCGTGAGGCTCTTCGATACCAGCACGGCGAGAGCAGGACCCGCATTCAGGAAAATGAACACTGATCGCGGAAGCGCGGGAACGGGTTGGGGTGGAGCGGGGCGTCCACGCGCACCCATCTCCGATCAATGGCCAACCACATCCGCCCAGTAGTCGGGCGCGTTCTGCTTGAGCGAAGCGTGGAGCTTTTCGGCGTCTGGAATGGTGCCGTCGATATCGGTGAAGCCGTATTCGAGCGCGAGATCTTTGACCCAGAAACTCTGGCCGGTTCGGGCCATGGGATCTTCGTCCGTGGCCAGCGCCACCACCCCGCGTCCCGGGAAGGCGGGCGATTCGGCGTATTGTAGGTCGAGACCGAAGAGTACGACGCGTCCGTCGGGCAACGTCTCGGCGTTGACCAGACGATTCTCGCTCTTGCACATGCCCGGCCAGATCGATGTGACGGCGATCCCGTGATCGCGAAGCTCGTGGGCCATATCCGTGGTCAGCTTGTCGACACCTGCCTTGCCGACGCCGTAGATCACGCCCATCAGGTATTCGCGCGAGCCGTGTGAGGAAACGTTGATGATCAGGCCGTTGGCTTGCTCGATCATCATCGGGGCCGCGTGCCAGCTCGCGACGTAGTGGGAGCGCAGCCCGACCCCGATCACGTCCTGCCACAGATCGAGGGGCAGTTCCCAGAAACGCTTGCCCACCATGGTGCCCATCTCGGCGGTCGCGTTGTTGACGAGCACGTCGATGCGGCCTTCGTCGCCGCGGATTCGGTCGAAGACCTCGGCGACCTGGGTGTCCTCGTGGTGGTCGCAGCGGAGACCGACGCCGAGGCCGCCGGCCCGGGCGATCTCCTCCTGAGTCGCTGCGAGGGTTCCCGGGTTCTGTGGGTCGTTGTCGGTCGAGCGGCCGGTAAAATAGACCTTGGCTCCGGCGATGGCCAATTCGATGGCGATGCCCTTGCCGATTCCGCGCGTGGCGCCGGTGACGAGCGCAACGCGACCCTCGAGCGGTTTTTCATTTCTCATGCTGTAGAACTCCTTTGGTCAATGGCGTCTAGGCCTTCTGGTCGCTCACGGAGATCGCCTCGCCCGTCATGTAGCGCGCGAGATCCGACGCGAGGAAGATGATCACGTTGGAGACCTCCCAGGGTTCTGCTGATCGACCCATGGCCTCCTTTTCGACGAGCGACTGCAGGAATTTCTCGCTGCTCACCTTCGCCAGGTTCGCGTGCAGCACGAGACTCGGAACGACCGCGTTGACGCGGACGTCGGCTTGGGCGGCTTCGAGGGCTGCGGATCGCGTGAGTGCCAGAACCCCGGCCTTGGCCGCCGCGTAGTGGGATTGGCCAGCCTGAGCACGCCAGCCGAGCGCGCTGCCGAGATTGATGATCGATCCGCGACGTCGGGGAATCATATGACGCAGGCCAGCCCGCACGCATCGGAAGGTGCCCGTGAGGGTGACGTCGAGGACCGTGTCCCACTGGTCGTCGGTCATGTCGACGAGATTCGTCGTGCCGCCGAGCCCCGCGTTGTTGACGAGCACGTCGACATGTCCCATTTCCGAGAGGGCATGCTCGAACATGGCCTGTACCTGCGATTCATCCGTGACATCGCAGACGATGGAGGGAACGCGACTGCCGGTCGTCTCTTCGAGGCTGACCACGCATTCGGCCAGGCGGGCTTCGTGTCGATCGGAGAGCATCACCCTCGCGCCCTCTTCGCTGTAGCGCTGGGCGGTGGCGAAGCCGATCCCCGTACCCGCCGCCGCCGTGATGAGGACGTTCTTTCCATCGAGGAGATGATGACCGGGCGGGTAGGGCGGAATGGCTCCGGCGCTCACGACTGGCTCCTCCCTAACGATTCTGCCAAGCCAGGGCCGCCTTCAATCCTTCGCTCGCCGCGATGCGAGTGAACTCCTGAGCGGACGGACTCTTATGGGCCATGGCGTCGGATTCGCGTGCGAGTTCTTGCAACATCGTTCGTCCCATCAACTCGATCGCCTTGTTACAGATCGATTTGTTCTGCGCGAGCAGATCGTAGGGGACCTGTGCCATATTCGACGCGATGGCGTGAGCCGTCTGGTCGAGTTCTGACGGCTCGACCGCCTGCATCACCAATCCGATGCGCTCCGCGATTCGTCCGTCGATCCGCTCACCACTCAGCAGCAGGCGCTTCGCCCACTGGGGCCCGACCATATAGGTCCACATATGGGTCGAGGGGGAGCCCATGGATCGGACGGCCGGAAAACCGAATTGGGCGTCCTCGGCGGCGATGATCATGTCGCAGTTGAGCGCCATGTCGGTTCCGCCGGCTAGACAATAGCCGTGCACCTTGACGATGACGGGCTTGGTCAGGGTCCACAGGATCGACCATCTTCCGGATCTTGCGGTCAGGGCATTGATATCCTCACGGAGCGTCAGCTGCTCCGGGGGGGGGGCGCCATGTCCGCCTTCTTTCCCGGACGTGTCGGGGGTCAGGTCCCAGCCCGAGCAGAAGGCGCGACCCGCTCCCTGGAGGACCAGGCAGCCGACTGAATCGTCGGCCTCCGCCGCCTTGGCCGCAGCCAGCAGGTCATCCATCAGCTCGATGGTGAGCGCGTTCAGCTTTTCGGGTCGGTTGAGTGTGATGTAGGAAACCTGGTCCCGGACCTCGGCTAGAACGATCTCGGACGCCATTGCTCTTTCTCCCAATGCCTGGATTTGGCGGCCATGATACTCTCGATCGGCGTGAGCGGTGCACGATCCGGGAGCGTGACCAGACGCGATGCACGAGGTGCTTTCTCACGAGACCGACCGGGCTGAGGACCCTCCGAAGCGATTGCGCGGGTTGGGCCGAGTGCAAGGATTGAGGAGGGGATGAATCGATGCCGACGAGCGAGGACTTCGATGCCTATCACAGGGAATCGCTTCCGGCGCGACTTGCTGGCGAGTGGGGCGCGGTCGCCGGGAGGGGCGCTTCGGGCTTGTCGCCGCTTGCGATCCGGTTGCCCGATCGCCGGGCCTACACCTACGTTCCCGGGGCTTCGGGCGTGACCATCCTGCCGGGGGACGACTCGGCGAAAACCGTCCTGGAAATCGACGAGGCACTCTGGTGCGGCCTCAGAGATTCGATGGAGACCGCTTCGGGTCTCATCCTCTTCCAGAAGGCCAAAGTCGTTCTGGGCGCAGTCGGCGATCTCTTGAACTGGGAGCCCGTGCTTCGAGTGCTCTATGAAGAGTTGCCCCTCTACGAGCCGGGCGGACCGCTCCTGGGGGGGGATGGACGTGAGATCGACCCGACACGCTCCTTCTATCCCGATGATGATCCCGAGCGAATGGCTGATTTTCTGAGGACGACCGGTTATATCCTCGTCCGGGAGGTCCTGTCTTCCGGCGAAGCCGCGCAAATATTGAAGGGGGCCGAAGCGCTGCGTGGCTCGGCCCGAGAGGGCGAGCCGACTTCGTGGTGGGGAGATCACCAGGACGGACGAAGGCTCCCCACGCGCGTGCTCAACGGTGGCCTCGACCCGCAAATCCGATCGTTGCCGATTGACCCTCGGCTGCTCCGAATCGTGTCGCTCTCCGATTTCGACCTCGAAGCGACGGATACGGATATCATCCACATCCTCTTCAAACAATCGGGCATGCTCTCCGACGGGAAGACGGATAATCCCTGGCATCGCGATTGCGGTCTGGGCCTGCACAAGGTCATGTGTCCCATCATGAACGGAAGCCTCTTTCTGCGTCCAGCCACTCGCGAGACCGGCGAGCTTCGCTTCCTGCCCGGATCGTGGAAGACCGCGGGATGTTCCCTCGCCGATGACGGATTCGAGCTCGGGGTTGGGATCGAGGCCCAGCCGGGAGATTTCGCGCTCCACTATGGAGACGGCCTGCACGCCGGGCCACCGCCCACGGCGAAGGAGGGGCCCTTTCGGGTGAGCGTGGTCTTCGAATACGGGCCACTCGGGCGTCGCCCCGAGGAAGGCCAGGAAACCTACGACTTGCAGATGCACGATATCGATACGGGCATGATCCGTTAGGCGGGGGATCCGCTGGGTCCGCGTGCGGCGATCTGCTCGAGGAGGCGCTGATGTTCGGTGCTGTCCAGCCGAAAACGCGTGAATAGCGCGATGCCGACGATGAAGCAGAGGAAGGGGATCCCCCCGTTGAGCAGGATCATCATGTTGATGGTGGAGGCGGGCTGCTCGACGTACTCCGCATAACCGATCCACGAGAGCGAGAATCCGACCAACGCGAGCATCACCCCGAGGCGGCCCTCGTCGAGAAAAACGAGGCCGGCGTGGCAGTCCGCGCTGATCATGACGATCGGCGTCGTGCTCGTACTCATGTCGTCTCCGTTTCAGAGTTCTTGCTACGGGCGTCCGCCTGTTGTCCACCCTGATTCGCTCTCGTAGAGGAGCGTGGATGTTAAAGTCGACACGCACCCTTCGCATGGTCCTATAGGGTGGCCCGGGAGGCGGGGGTCGGCGATCTGGGGCCGTCCGGGCCGATCCCCGTTCAGCCAGACGTGCCCCGCGATCCTCGACCTGCGAAGTCTCGGCTGCTCGACTTGATGTACTCTCATCGGCGCGAAAGGACTCTTGCCGCTTGTCCGACACGCATAGGAGGGTTCCCCGCCGATGTCCGATCTTCTCTTCGAAAAATCCGGACGCATCGCGACGCTCACGCTCAATCGGCCCGATCGCAAGAACGCGATGAGCCCGCAGATGCTTGTGCTGCTCGCGGACGCTTGGCTGGAGATCGAGCGCGATGACGCGATTCGGGTCGTGATCCTGTCGGCTGCTGGAAGCGAGTTCTTCTGTCCCGGCGGCGACCTGGATTCATTGGTGCCCGTCCTGACGGGGAAACAGGAGCCCGCGGATGAATGGGAGCGCCGCTTTCGGGACGAGCAAACGGAGGTGGCGCGGGTCGCGTTCCTGAATCCCCATGCCTTCGACAAGCCGATCGTCGCGGCGGTAAACGGAGACGCGCTCTCCGCGGGCTGTGAATTATTGCAGGCCACCGATATCCGCATCGCATCGCGGGCGGCGCGCTTCGGGCTCTTCGAGGTCAAGCGCGGACTGATCCCGGCGGGCGGTTCCCTCGCTAAATTGCAACAGCAGATCCCCTATTGTCGCGCCGCCCAGCTCATCCTCCAGGCCGAAGCGATCTCGGCGGAAGAGGCTCAATCGATCGGTCTCGTCGGTGAGCTGGTCGATCGAGATCGGGTTCTCGAGCGGGCACGTGAGGTGGCGGAGCGCTTGGCGGGATTCGATCCCGCGGCGGTGCAGAAGTCGAAACAGACACTGCGCCGAACCCGCGGTCTTCCAGAGGAGGAGGCCTGTCTAGTCCAGCAGATCTGTTTCGACGAGTTCATGGCGGAGCAGGCCTAGACCTTCGCAGAGGCCAAAGCAGCGAAGAGCCGCTCCGCCATAGCACCCGTTGGCTTTGCGCGGCCCGCTAGGAATCGAAGAGCGAAACCAGTTCCCGCTTCAGGATCTTGCGCATCGAGTTCCTCAGAAATTCGCGAACGAAGACGATGCGATCGGGCACCTTGTATCGCGCGAGCTGTGAGGCGCAGAGTTCCCGTATTTCCTCGGCGCTCATCTGGGCATCGGATTCGAGTTGGATGGCTGCGGCCACGCGCTGCCCGAGGCGGTCATCCTCGATGCCGAGGACGGCGCAGGCGGCGATGCGGCGGTCCGAATGCAGCACCCGCTCGACCTCTGCGGGGTAGACATTCGCGCCGCCTCGCAGAATCAGGTCGGAACGCCGATCACGCACGTATAGATTGCCGTTCGCATCCATCACGCCGATATCACCGGTATGCAGCCAGCCCCCTCGGAGCGCCTCTGCGGTCGCCTCGGGTTGATTCCAGTAGCCCAGCATGGGCGTGTAGACGTCAGCCCAGATTCCCTCTCGGCTTGGACCGATGCAGATTTCGCCCTCCTGGCCTCGTGGGACATCTCGATCTTCCTCGCTCCGGATCGCGAGTTCGACGTGGGGCAATGCCGAGCCCGAGCTGCCGGTGAGGCTGGGCCCTTTAGGGTCCGTGTGGCTGACGGAGGTTGGTGCCTCCGTCAGGCCGAACCCGATTTGAACCTCGAGGCCGAATCGCTTCCGGAAGAGTTCGCGAAATTCCTCGGGGCAGGTGGCGCCGCCGACGCCGGGTTGCCGGAGGGAATCCAGATCCGATTGGGCAATCTCGGGCCGGGTCAGCAGATCGTGATAGGTCGCGGGCACGCTCGCAAATTGCACGACCTGCTCCTTGCGGATCCATTCTGCGATACCGACAGCCTCGTTGCGATCCATCAAGACACATTTCGCACCCGCCTGGGCCGCCAGGATCGGACCTAGGATGAATACGTTGAGGATCGTCATCGGCAGGGAATAGCCGACCGTGATGTCGGGTCCGCTGCGACCGACGAAGCGCGCGACCGCCCCCGGCATGAGCATATTGTGCTGGGAGTGGACGGCGCCCTTGGGGCGGCCGGTCGTGCCGCTGGTATAGGCGATTGCCGCGGGCTCGAAGGGGTCGATTTCGACCCTGGGGCGGTCCTCGCTGCTGGCCCTCGTGAGTCGATCTGCCCACTCGGAGTCGACCGCCCCGGGTTCGGCGACGATGATCTGCTGAAGGTCGGGCAGGTTGCCTCGGATCGGCTCGATTTCAGCCGCCATCTCAGGCTCGGCCAGGAAGAGTCGAGCGCCCGAGTCCGCCAGCATATAGGCCTTCTCGGCCGGGGCCAGGGCCCGGTTGATCCCGACCCAGATCGCACCGATGCGCATCGCACCCAGGAGCGCGATCACGAGCTCGCTGTGGTTTCCGATCGAGGCGGCGATGCGATCGCCGGGTCCCAAACCGAGGGAAAAAAAAGTGTGGGCGGCGCGATTCGCCTGGCGGTCGAGCTCTGCGTAACGGATCCGCGCGTGGCGGCTCACGAGCGCATCCGCGTCGGGCGTGCGCTCGACGATCGGTGCGAGAAGATCTGCGACCGATTGGGGCGATCCCGGGATCGTCGGTCGCCGCGCCGAATGGATGAGCCCGCCGGCCGCTATCCGCTCTTTGCTGACCACGTTCAGGCCAGGCTTACGAGGCCGAGCGCATTCTCGCGCGGTTCGTGGAAGTGGTGATCCGCATCGAGTGTCCTGTAAGGGGAAGTTTTCATGGATCGGTTCCGTGTTTATCTGCGGAGGATACACTTTGCTCCGTTCCACAGAGCCAAGCAAGGAGCCAGTCGTGATGATCCCGATGTCTCGAGAATTGTCAGATGCCGCCAGCGTCGGAGTGGATCCCGAGCGCCTGGCGATTCTGGTGAGGCGTGCGCTTCATGAAGTCGAGAGCGGACGATTGCCCTCCTGCCAGATCGCGCTCGCGAGGAAGGGCCGCTTGGTCGCCTTCGAGACCGCTGGAGACGCCGCACCCGACACGCGCTATGTGCTGCAATCCGCTGGGCGTCCTGTGCTCGCCGCGATCGCCTGGAAGGCGCTCGGCGATGGGCTTTTCGATCTGGAGGATCGCGTTGCGAAGATCATTCCCGAATTCGCCACGAACGGAAAGGACGCGGTTTCGATCCGGCACGTACTCAGTCACACGGGGGGATTCCCGATGGCGCCGCTCGGCTATCCGCGCCATCTGGAACGCACGGATCGTCTCGCGGCATTCTCCAAGTGGCGACTCGATTGGGAGCCCGGCTCGAAGCTCGCCTTTCACGTGACCTCGTCCGCCTGGGTCGTGCGGGAGTTGGTGGAGCGGACTTCTGGGATGGAGATTCGCGATTTTCTGAGGGAGCGGATCACGGCTCCACTCGGTCTGTCGCTGGATCTCGGTCCCCCCGTGGCGGAGCAGGGCAATGTGGCGCGCTATGTCTGTACCGACGGCCGCGAAGAAGACGTCGTGATCGATCCATGGGGGGCCTGGTATCTCAGCCAACCCGAGGTGCTCGCCGCGGGTGAGCCCAGCCACACGGCGGTGTCGAGCGCGGCGGACATGGCTCTGCTCTTTCAGGCGCTCTATTGCTCGGGCTTGTGGAGCCCCGAGGCAGTGGCCGAAGGGACGCGCGTGCAGGTGGAGAGGCCGCTTTCCGGTGATTTCGGCGGAACGGGAATCTCCACTCGGATGGGGCTCTTCGTGTTGGTCGGGGCTGGAGGAGGGGCGCCTGCGGGCGCACCCGGCCCGACCGCTTCCGAGTCCACTTTCGGTCATACCGGGGCTCCGACGCAAATGTCGTTTTGCGATCCGGAGACGGGAATCTCGTTTGCATTCTTTACGAACGGTTATCCGAAGACCGGCTACGACCGAAGCGTTGGTGGAAATAATCAAGTCAGCGTGCTGGGAACGCTCGCTTTTGATTGCCTGGCCCGCTGAGAGGCGGTTGGCCTCGGAAGACTCCTGGATGGAGCGCTGCCCGGTCCCGAACAAGCGTTCTAGTTTGCCTTGCTGGGAAAGGTGGCGTGGTTCTGCTCGCTGAAGAAGCCGACGGCTTCCTGGCGCGAGATCTTAAAAAGTCTGTCCGCGGCCTCCTCGACTTCGGGCTGCGAATATTGCGTCGGGCCCCCGTCGAGCACTTCGAAGAGATTCTCGGCGACGATCTGCGGAGCGACCGCATCCCTCAAGTGCGTCTCCGGGGCGCCTGAGCGTTCGAGGTTGGGCGTACGAGTGGAGCCCACGACGAAACTCAATGCGTCGACGTCGTGGGGTTTCAGCTCGTCCCAGAGGCACTCCCCCAGATTCCAACCGAAAGCCTTGCTTGCACCGTAGCTCGAGAAAAGGGGCAGCCCGCAGAGACCTCCGAGCGAGGTGACGAGAACGATCGAGCCGCGCTTTCGCGCCACCATCTCTTGGCCAAAATGATGGGCGAGGGCCAGCGGAGCCCGGCAGTTCACGTCGATTGCGAAGAGGTGTTTCGCGAGGGGGAGGTCGAGGAAGGGGCCTTGAGGCTCACTGGCCGCGTTAACGATCAACATACCGATTTCGAGGTCGCTCAGGGCAGTGGCGATTAGAAGGGGGGCATCGACCTCGGAGAGATCGGCGACGACCTGTCGGGTGGCGACTTCATGCTCTGCGCGAATTTCCGCAGCGACCCCCTCCAGCGCATCGCCGCGACGCGCGACGAGCACCGTATTCAAGCCGCGCGCGGCGGCGGCGTGTGCAAAGGCTGCGCCCAGGCCTTCGGAGGCTCCCGCGATCAGGGCCCAGGGCCCATAACGCTCGCGAATGGTCTCGTTCTCCATGGGAGGGTCTTTGCCTTTACTTGCGGTCGAGGATGCGGAACGGAATGCGAAGCGCGTCTGCGCGAATGCGGCTGCGGGATTGTGTCAGATCGGAGGCGAGGGGCGCAATCCCGAGCGCATGGGGTGCTGAAGCCCGCTTTCAGGCGCTATCCATCCCGCCATGCCGAGTTCTGCGAGATTCAGCCCCTCCTCGAGCGACCACCGGCGGGGATTGGGCTGGGCGCTGTCCTCGGCGGTGGGCGGTGCCGTGATGGTGGTTCCCTGGAAGCTCGCCAATGAGGTCGGGGATCCCTCGCACAGCGTGTTGCTGCTGCTCGCTGTGGCCGCCCTCGCCAATAGTGTGTTGGTGGTCGGGCAACGTCTTTTCGTGGCCGGGCCCGAGCTTCGGATTGGTGGAACGGAGATCTGGGCGGGCGTACTTCTGGCGGTCCTTACGCTGCTCGGCAATCACGTCAGTGCAGTGGCCATTCAGGATCTTTCGCCCGCTCTGCTCAGCGTCCTGCTGCGTGCGGACGTGATCTTCGTCGCGGTCTTCGCCTGGCTCTTCCTGGGCGAACGCATCGAGCGGCGATTCTGGTTCGGGGCGATGATCGCGGGGATCGGGCTCGTCGTGCTTCAGGGGCCGATGGGGGATGCGGGTGTCCTTGGTTTCTTCGGCGGTGGCACGGGACTCGCAGTCGTCGCAGCCATCGCTTTCAGTCTAATGGCGATCGTGACGCGTCGCTTCATCCATCGGATCGACCCGGTGGCGGTGAACGCCATTCGCCTGTGGCTCGCCGTCGCGTTCTGGTTCCCCTTCAACGAATTCCCACACTTTTCGGAAATTCCACGCGATCAGATTCTTTTTGCGACGATCGCGGCGATCGCGGGACCCTTCCTGGGACGCATCGCGTTGATGATGTCAGCGCGTCACGTCGAAGCGCGCGTGTCGACATTGGCCAGTCTGGCAGCGCCCGTATTGACACTGGTCCTCGCTTTTTGGGTGCTCTCGGATTGGCCCGGATATCACGAATTGATCGGCAGCGCCATCATGATCGCTGGAATTTCGGTTTCACTCGTGCGCGGGCCGCCTGCGCGATTGAGTCCCGGAAGGGGTCGGCGAGCGTAGTCGTTAGAGTGGCAGGTTCAGCACGGAGGTCGATGCTCGATGGACGAGAAAAATGTGGAACGCAGGGTCGGTCTGCTCTGTCCGGCAGGGCCCGAGGATGTTCTCCCCGCAGATTTTGCTCGCAGGGCGGAATCGCTTGGATTCGAATCGCTTTGGGTCGGAGAACATCCCGCTGTCCCCCGCGACATCACCCGCTCCTACGAGCAGCTCGTCGGGGGGGAAGTCCCGAATTTCTACACGAATGTTGCGGATCCCTGGATGACCCTGGCGCATATTGCAGGGGCGACGACGCGCATCGGATTGGGAACGGCCGTGGGGCTGGTGACACTGCGCCACCCCCTCCTGCTGGCGAAGACTCTCGCGACCCTGGATCGTCAATCCGGGGGTCGGGTCACGGTGGGGGCGGGGGCGGGCTGGCTGATCGAGGAACTCGATCTCTTCGACGTCGCTTTCGACTCGCGTTTCGAGCGCATGCGAGAGATCGTCGAGGCGATGCGACGGGTCTGGACAGAAGAGGAACCCGAATACCACGGCGAGCACGTGGACTTCCCTCCCATCCTCTCCCGCTATCCCCCGATCCAGCGGCCGATCCCCGTGTTATGTGGCGTGCACGGACCACGCGGGATGAGGTTGGCGGCGAAATGGGCCGACGGTTGGCTGCCGGTTTCGAGCGGGCCCGAAAAACTTGCAGCGGATCTGGCGCGCCTAGCCGCATATTGCGATGCGGAGGGGCGCGATCCCGGAGCCCTAGACATCACGATCATGGCGGGCGTCGACGAGGAGACACCGGCGGACGAAGTCTTGAGCCTCTTCGAGGCCGGTGCGAGCCGCGTCCTGCTGGCGGTCGGAACGGTCACGACCGCTCGAACGGTCCTCGAGGAGAGTCGTGCCCGCCACCCGCTCGCCCCGGACCGTTACGACGCTACCCTCGAGGCGATCGCGGGGCGGTTCTTGCCCTGAAACAAGGCCTATTTCGCCTCCGCTCGCGTCGGTGTCGTCTGCCGGCAAGGGGGGATTTCCGTTCGAAGCGGTGCGAGCGGCGTCAGGCCGCCTGCGGATTCAGCAGGGCGCAGGCCCGGTGGATGAGCGTGACGGTCGACTCTTCGTCCTGGGCGATCGAGCGAAGCAACCATTGCGTCTCCTGATCGTGATCGAGACGGTCCGCCATGTCGTAGATCGGCTTGAGAAGCAGAGCCGCATCGGGGATGCGTTCCGTGAAGTCGAGCAGCTTCTTGGCGTCGCTGTGTTCGCTGGACCCCAGGTCTTTCATGGCCTGTTCGGCGTCCGCGGCAGGCAACTCGAGGGTGGGTTCCGCACCGAGCGCTCGCAGTCGATCCTCGAGGAGCGCGGCGTGCATCGCTTCGCGCTGTTGAACCGTGCGCAGCGCACCACGCACGCAATCCGTGGAGCAGACTTCGAGCCAGGCAGCGATCGAGGCAGCGCCGAGGGCTTCACCGGCCCGGAACCCGTCGAGGAGTTGAATCACCTCTTCGGGGCTAGCGGCGGAGGCGCTGCTGGGGGTCGCGACGCGATCTTCGAGCGCTTCGAGGCGTGCGCAGATCGCTTCCTGCTGAGTCGCGAGTTTCGCGAGTCTTTTTTCGATTTTCTTGAATGCGCTGTCGGACATGCGGTTTTCCTCTTGGGTAGGGTCGTGATCTTATCCGAGCGCTCCGTCCCCGGGCAAGCGTCAGGCGGGCCGCGCCCATGCAGTGTCGAGCGCCGCTCCCGGGGGCCTTGCGTCGCGCTCGGTATCACGGATCCTCCCCGCGCGCGCGGATCCGTTCCCTTGGGCCCGCGCTCCGGAGTCTCCGCATGTCCGAGGTCATTCTCATCAACCTGACCGGGTCCGATCGACCCGGGATCACGCGGGATCTGAGCGCGATTCTCGCGCGGCACGATGCGCGCGTGCTCGATATCGGCCAGGCGGTGATCCACGATACGCTCACGCTTGGCATCCTGGTGGAGCTTTCGGCCGAGTCCGAATCGCATCCGGTCCTCAAGGACGTGCTCTTCAAGGCCCACGAATGGGATCTGCAGGCCCGCTTCACACCGGTCGGGATCGAGGACTACGAGCGTTGGGTCTCCGCCCAGGGGCAGCTGCGACATATCATGACCCTGATCGGGAATCGCTTGACCGGTCGACACCTTCAGGGGCTCGGGGATATCGCGACGCGACACGGACTCAATATCGATCAGATCAGCCGGCTCTCGGGCCGCGTCTCGCTCGCGGCAGCGAACGAAGAGCTTCGCTCCTGTGTCGAGCTTTCGCTACGAGGGACACCGGACGACGCCTCGGCGCTTCGGGGGGATCTGCTCGCCCTCGCCCAGGAACTCGAGGTCGATATCGCTTTTCAGGTCGATGATGTCTATCGGCGCAATCGACGATTGGTCGCCTTCGACATGGATTCGACGCTGATCCAAACGGAGGTGATCGACGAACTGGCGGCGGAAGCGGGCGTCGGCGAGGAGGTCACCGCGATCACCGAAGCCGCCATGAACGGTGAACTCGATTTCAAGGAGAGTCTCGAAAGGCGAGTGGCTCTCCTCGAAGGGCTCGACGCGAGCGTGCTCGATGAGATCGCCGAGCGGCTTCCGATCACGCCCGGGGCGGAACGGTTGATCCAGACCCTCCGTTCCCTCGACTACCGCACCGTGATCCTCTCCGGCGGCTTCAGCTTCTTCGGAGAATATCTGCAGGAACGTCTGGGAATCGATTACGTCTTCGCGAACGAACTCGAGATCGAGGAGGGTAGGCTCACCGGTCGGGTCGCGGGGGAGATCGTCGACGGTGCGCGCAAGGCCGCTCTGCTCCGCGAATTGGCGGATCGGGAGAACCTGCGCCCGGAACAGACGATCGCCGTCGGCGACGGCGCGAACGATCTACCCATGCTCGATGCGGCGGGGTTGGGCATCGCCTTCCACGCCAAGCCCAAGGTCCGAGCGTCGGCCGAACAGGTGATCTCGAATCTCGGCCTCGACGGGATCCTCTACCTGATCGGCATGAGCGATCGGGAGGTTCAGCAGGCCTGACCCGCCCGGATTGTAATGTGCGAATTCCGTGAATGGGTCGAGGCCTTCGAAATGGATGCGCCCGGGCGTGGAACCTGCGAGGATGCCCGCCTATGCCGGCGCAGACCCGACCCCAGGCCCGTTCGCATCCGCTCCGATCGAGTGGATTTCGTCAGGCGACCGAGTCACTCGAGAACAAGGAATTCCGCAAGGTCTTCGGCAGCAATATGGCCTTCTTCCTCGCCATGGGCGGTCAGAGCATCGTTCGCCCATGGCTGGCCTTCGAACTGACCGGTGACAAACTCGATCTCGGGATCGTCAGCGTCGCGATGGCGATTCCGATGTTGATCCTCTCGCCCTTCGGTGGTGTGCTGGCGGATCGCATGGAACGGCGACGGCTGATCGTTTTGGCGCAGGGTTTCGCGATGGCTAGCGAGGCGTTGATTCTGGGGCTGATCCTGACGGGTCGACTCGAATTCTGGCATCTCGTCGTGACGTCGGGAATGATGGGATGTGCTCTGCCCCTGATCATGCCTGCGCGCTCGGCGATCGTCGTCAATATCGTCGGGAAGACGGGCCTCGGTCCCGCGATGGCGCTGAATATGGCGGGCGTGAATGTGACGCGCGTCCTGGGGCCGGCGATGGCCGGTTTTCTGATCCCCGTGATTCAGGTCGATGGCGTCTACATGCTGAATATTTCGCTCTACGGCCTCGGCCTCCTGACGATGGTGACGGTGGCGCGAATGCCGCCGCCCCATGTCGCCCATCCGGCTTCGGTCATGCACAACCTGCTCGAGGGCTTCCGCTATGTCGGAACGAATCGCCTGGTGTTGATGTTGCTGCTCTTCGGACTGGTCCCGATGTTCCTGGCGATGCCCTTCCAGAATCTGTTGGTGGTGTTCTCGGAGGAAGTCTGGAATGTTGGGCCGCAGGGCCTCGGCATCCTGCATGCGTCCTCCGGCGTCGGCGCCGTCCTCGGCTCCTTCTGGATGGCGGCGCGCGCGCCGGATGCGGGTCGCCAGAAAATGATGATGGTGAGCGTGATGCTCTTCGGCACCTTCCTGGCGATCTTCTGCGCGAGCCCCTGGTTCGGGCCCGCCGTCTTTCTGGTCTTCGTCGCGAATATCTTCGCCAGTACATTCAGTACGCTCAATAACGTTGCGATTCAACTGGTGATTCCCGATTCTGTACGCGGTCGAATCTCTAGCTTTCTGATGATGTCCGTGTCGGTTCCCCTGCTGGGGAACCTGCCCGTGGCCGCGGTCGCGGAGGAGGTCGGTGCTCCGCTGGCGGTCGGCGGCGCAGCGGTCCTCGCCGTCTTTGCCGCGCTCGCGTTCTATCTGGCGAGTCCCGAACTTCGAAATCTGGACGAGCACGTGCGAGACGCGACGAGTCTGCACGCATGAATCGATCGAGGAGGTTCGCATGATCATCACGATCTCGCGTCAATATCGCGCGGGCGCATCGGCGGTCGCCGCCCGGATCGCCGAGTCGCTCCAGTGGACGGTGGTCGATGATGCGTTCACGGACGCGATCGCCGAGCGGTCGGGGTTTTCGCCCGAGGATGTTCGCAGCCTCGAGGAGAGCGTGCCCTCTTTCATGGAGCGATTTGCCCAGTCCTCGGCACTCTCGTTTCCGGAATTCCTCGTTTCGACGCCGGCGGCGATCGAAGAGCCGGAGGCGGTGAAGCTCGCCCACGTGTCGAAGGAGTTCATCGAGGAGCTCGGTCGCCGCGATCGCATCGTCATGGTCGGCCGTGCGGCGGCGGCCGTGCTGGCCTCCGAGCGAGATGCGATCCACGTTCGCTTGGTCGCGTCTTACGAATATCGTCTCCAGATCGCCACTGCCGAGTTGGGGGTCTCCGAAGCCGAAGCCCGGGCGACCGTCGATGAACACGACACGAATCGCGAGCGTTACCACAAGGAGATGTTCGGGCGGGATTGGAATGACGCCGAGAACTACCACATGGTGCTCAATACCGAACTGCTCGGGACGGACGGCGCCGCCGATCTCATCGTGGGACGGGCTGGCGCGCTCGGCTGGTAGGCGACTCACGCCCGCGTCCATCCGCGACCGCACCGACGCGACCTAACCCTGTGGCGAGTACCAGATCGGCGAAGTCCAGGCGCGCTCCTGGATCATTTTTGGCAGCAGCGGGTCGTCGCAGGTCACCGGCCGATCCTGGGGCGCGAACTGGTTGCACTGGATCGTGCTCCAGCGGCAGCTCGGATTCTCGAGCACCCGCGCGTAGTAGACGGCGTGCTGGTCCGGATCGAAGTCGGGATCCGTCCAGCTTCCGCAGAGTGAGTCGTAGCCCGTGCCTTGCGGCTCACAGGTCGTGAGATCCACCGTCGCATCGCTCTGCGAATCTCCCACGACATCGTGGACCTGCTGGTGCATCGCCTCACCGTCGCCGGGCCAGGCCTTGATGATCTGGATCTTCTGGAGCGCCAGCGAGCGCAGATCCGGAGCCCCCGGATCGCGCTGGGCCGAGACGACGAAGGTCGGGGCGGCGCCCGCCCACGGGCGGGGAGGAAGATCTCCCCCCATCGCCACCCCACCCGAATAGGCACGCTCGAGAAAATCGTGGGCGCCACAGAGGCCGTCGGCAGAATGCCAGCGGCCGAAGAAGCGCGGCTGAATGCGCGTCCCGCTCGTCCCGAAGGTCTCCCGCCGCTTCATCGAATCGAAGAGCGCATCCCGTGTATTCTCTTCCGCCCAGACCCCGACGAGCCCACCGGGGTTGAATGCGGCGGGACTCAGCGCCTTCATGTGGCGGACCAGGCGTTGCTCCGGACGTTGGTCATCCGCCCCGAGGACGCCGTCGTAGGAGCCCTCCTCGGTGTCGCCCGGGTTGGCGTTGTGCATGTCGGTGCTCGCGGTATGGCCGATCTTGATCGGGTTCACGCCGATGCGGGCCTCTTCGCGCAATCCCTCGACGAGCGCGTAGCGAGCGAAGTCGAGTCGCGATTGGCAGCCCTGACCGAGGATCGCCCCGGCTTCCGATTGGCCCATACAGGGCGTCGGGGCGGGATCGATCGCGCGCCATTTTTCGAAATCGCATTGTGGATCCGGGCCGCCGAAGACCCGCCAGAGGCCGTTGCGACATTCCATGCTGCCCTTGGTCTGCATGGTTTCGATCAGGGGTTCGAGCTTCTGCCAGAGCCGCGCCTTCTCGACCTGCATCTCGAGAGGGTCCTCGCGGTAGTCGATCTCGAACATCTGGCCGTTACTCAGATTCGAGTTATGTGGAATCGTGAGGGCGTCACAGCCGCGGCCGGCCTGGAGACAATCCTCATCGAGCTTCCTCCAGAGACCCCAGCGACTCGGCTCGTCGACCCAGGAGACGACGCGATCCGGGACGATCTCGTTTCGGAAGATCACGTTGCGGTGGACCTTCGCGAAGTCCGGTGTGGCCGTGTATTCGTAGCCGTTGAAGGTCGTGAATCGACAATTTGCCGAGCGATCCTGGAAACGCTCGGCTGCGCGCTGATGCTCGGCCCAGACGCTGTCCATGGCGAGTTGGCAGATCTCGAAATCGTCCCCGCAGAGTTCGGCGTTTCGAAGCGGAAATCCGACGCCGCGGCCCGAGACGACGTTCTGGGCGGATTCGAAGACATCGAAATCTTCGCTCTTCGGGTCTGGATTCGTGTTGCGGACGACCTTGCAGATGCGGTGCGCGTAGACCGGCGATTCGGGGTCGGTGCAGAGTCGCAATTCGCCCATCGTGGAGGCGTGGTCCGTCACGGCGCTGAAATCGAGGGGGCGCTCGAGTTGGATCGTGCGTCCGCCGGCGATCAGGAGCGGCTCGCCCCGTGCGAAGCGGTAGGCGTCGTCGGCATTGCCCACCGTCTCGAAGGTGTAGGCGTCGAGGGAGAGTGAAGTGTGGACATGGAGTTCTCCGAAATAGGCGTTTCGGGTCGGGTTATGGTCGACACAGGGCCCTGGTACGGACTCCCCGGTCGTGATGTCCACGGGTCTGGTCGAAGCGTCATGGGTCGAAGCCGCCGGTGCGCCGCTGGGGGACTCGCATGCGGTTGCGAACAGACACAATGTGGCCGCGAGGATCACGAGGGGTCTCGGGGAGAAGGGGGGGTGGGCCGCACTTCGATTCATGGGAAACTCCTGTATTGGGTGCCGGAGGAGCCGGGGAACGATTTATCGGCGGCTTGCGACCTCAGGGACGCGTGAGCGGCTTCGGGGGCGAGCCCATCACCCCCACATCGAGAGACCGGGGGAAAGCGGTTGCCTGCGTTTGAAGACCAGGCCCGCCGTGAATCCGACCAGGAAGAGAACGAAATTTCCGAAGATCGCAACATAGTAGGGATCGAAGGGCAGCACGAAGGGGAGGGGAAGCTTGCCCATGGCCCAGAGTGTGTAGGCGACCGTCACTCCGATTCCGCACCAGATGGCACGGGCATCGCCGAGTTGCGTGAAGAAGCCGATCAGGTAGATGCCCAGCAGCCCCCCGCCCAGGAGTGCAGTGAGCCGAATCGAGATGTCCTGCAGCGTCTCCCCCTCCGCTTCGAGCATCCAGACCGCGCCGCCGAGCATCGCGCAGGAGGCGAGTCCCGCAGCGATCCAGGCGACGTGAAGGTAGTGACGATCGTCCGCGTCCTTCACGAAATGGCGCTGGTAGACATCGACGATCCAGACGGTCGAAATCGCGTTGATGCTCGAGTCGAGCGAGGACATCCCGGCGGCGAGCGCTGCGGCGATCACCAGACCGGCGATGCCATGGGGCAGATAGTTGAGGACGAAGAAGGGCATGATCCCTTCGGGCTTGGTTCTTCCGTCGAGCATCGCGACGACTTCGGGTTCGGGGAAAACCTGGAAGAACGCGAAGAGAGCCGTCCCGAGGAACATGTAGAAGAACCAGGTCGGGACGCCGACCAATACGTTCGTCCACATCGCCCGCCGCGCCTCTTGCAGGGAAGCGGCGGAGCAATAGCGCTGAACATAGTGTTGACCCGTCGCGTAGTCGGTCAGGAAGAAGTTGAAGCTCATCAGAAGCATCAGCGGAATCGTCTTGCGTGAGAAGTCGATGCTCCAATCCGCTCGCACGAGTTCGCCATCGACGAGGTCTCCGAGCGCGAATTTATCATGCGTCTGCGCGATCTCGAAGATCTGGTTGAATCCACCCGGGAGCAGGATCACGATCGTGGCCAGGACGAGCAATCCCCCGGCGATGAGAACGATCGTCTGGATCACGTCGGTCCAGATCACGGCGTCGATTCCGCCCACGATGGTGTAGGTCGCTACGAAGACGCCGGCGACGAGGATACACAGGGTTTCGTCGACACCGGTCAGTGAGCTCAGCATCAGCGCGACCAGATAGAGAATGAAGCTCACTCGCAGCAGCTGCGCGGCGATATAGGTCGCCGCGCCATAGGCCCGGATCGAGGGGCCGAAACGCGCCTCGAGATATTCGTACGCCGTCATCGCTCGACCACGCCGAAAGAAGGGGATGAATAGCCAGGCGGCGATCATCGCGGCGGCCGGCATGAAGGCATAGGGCAGAAAACGCAGCCAGTAGGTCTTGAAGGAATCGGCGGGCAGCGTGAGGAAGGTGATCGAACTGATCGCGGTGCCGACCATGGAGAGGCCGATGGCCCAGCCCGGGATGCGTCGGCCGCCGACGAAATACTCCTCGGTGTCCTTGTTCCGGCGGGCGAAATAGAGGCCCATCAGCGCCATGCCGCCCAGATAGACCGCGACGCAGATCCAGTCGATCGGATGGAGTTTCATCGTCGCCGATCAGTCCTCGGGAATCAGCTGGGGCAGGATCTCACTGATCGAACCGGCCAGGACCAGATCTGCGATCGCATCCATCTCAGTCGATTCGCCGTTCAAGATGACGACGCGGGCGCCGGCTTCCTTGGCGATCGGGACCATGGCCGCGATCGGGTAGACGGCGAGGGTGGTTCCGATCGCCAGGATCAGATCGCATTCCTCGGCGGCGCGCTGGGCCCGCTCGAGGTCCCCGGCGACGAGCCCCTGGCCGAAGGAGATCGTCGCTGATTTGAGCATTCCACCGCAGCCGTGACAATCCGGATCGTCCTCGCCTGCCACGACGCGGGCGAGGGCCGGGGCCATGGGGGTGCGCTCACCGCATCCGAGGCATTCGACCTCTTGCAGGGTCCCATGAATCTCCACGATCCGTGCCGGGTCGGAGCCGGCGGCTTGATGAAGTCCGTCGACGTTCTGGGTGACGAGGGTGTCGAGCCGGCCCGCCCGTTCGAGGTCGACGAGGGCGCGATGCCCGGCGTTGGGTTCTCGCTTGTTCTCCTCCGTGTCGAGGCGCCATTTCCAGGAGCGTTTGCGCACCTCCGGATCCGCCGCGTAGACCTGCAGGGTGGCCATTTTTTCCGCGTCGGGATCTCGTGTCCAGAGTCCCTTGGGTCCCCTGAAATCCGGGATGCCGGAATCCGTCGAGATCCCCGCACCGGTGAGCACCGCCAGGGAATCCGCCTGAGCGATCCAATCTCGCGCGATCTTGATCGCCTCGTCGAGTGTTTCCTCGCTCATCGAGTCCCCCTCTCGGCCTCGTCCCGCATCGTCCCGTGTTGGGAGGATGGGGCGATGCGGCGCGGATCAGAATCCGCTCAGCAGCAGCCGCCCGCATTCGCGCCGCTGCGCTGGTCGTGCCAATGGCCCAGGTCGATGAAGAGGCCCTGCTCGGCTGCGGCCACCATCGCTCGACCCGGGTCGAGCACCCACGGGCCCTTTCGCAGGACACGCAGAACCGCGTTCTCACCATCGGCGAGCACGATCTCGCGATCTCCGTCGAAGGCGAGCAGACCCGGTCCGGTCCAGCGCACCTCAGCCCCCAATTCCACTCGCTCGACCGCTTCGATCCCGACGTTTGCATAGAGACCGGGCGAGATCGGCGTGCGCAAGCTCTTGCCGGATCGCTCCGGATGGGCCTTGGGTCGGGATTGCACCTCGACTGCAAAATCGTCTTCGGCATGACAGGGCATGACCAGGCCGCCGACGGGCGAGAGCCCGACGCTCGCCGGTTCCGCCCGGGTCAGGAGGATACGGGCGAGTTTTTCCGGATCCGCCTGGAGGAGGGAGCCGGGGTGGTCGTCGACGAGCAATGCCGCATCGATCAGTGCCAGGCTCTCGGCTCCGCTCTCGCAGACGACTTCGAGGATTTTTGCGCGCCGGGCTGCGTCTTCGACGGCGAGCCGGCCCGAGGCGACGAGACCGGCGGCGGCCCCTGCGATCGTGGCTTCGACATGGAAGGGGAAAACATTGTTGGTTCCCGTCGAGAGGGGGAGCAGCACGACATCTCGCCAGACCTGGGTAATGGCGCGGCTGGTTCCGTCTCCACCGAGCGCCACGAGGGCTCCGCAGCCGGCCTCCTTCATCGCAAGCGCGGCCTTTTGACTGTCGATGCCGTGGCCGGTGAGTTCGATGTCGAGGAGCTCGCAGTCGACTTCGAGGGAGAGGGCTTCGGTCGCCGCGCTGGCGATCCGGAAGGAATCGCGCGAAAGGAGGATCTTCTCGATTCCGGCGGCGGCGGCGCCCACGACGATCCGCGTGACCTGGTTGCGCTTGTCCTCGATCGTCGAGGTGCCCGCGCGCGCGAAGAGGCGCCTGGCATCCCGGCCCGAATGGGGATTGACGACGATGCCGAGCATGCCCGCGTTCTCCATGCGCGCAAAGCTATCTCTCTCACGATGGAGATGCGAATGAACACCGGGGGGTCGCGTCCGGGTTTTGGCCGAACGCTCGGGTTCTTGGATCTGCGGGGATCGATTCGCTCAAGCGAAACGGGGCTTCACAGCGATGCAGGTAGAGGGCAATTGGGTCGCAGTCGCACCCGATATCCGATCTGGAGAGGAGTACTCAGGCGTGTCGAATCCGAATCCCACACCAAATCCGAGAGAACGCCGCATTCGCGCCGGTTTGGCGGCCATCGCCGGAATCGCTTGGCTCGGGATGGGTGTCTAGGCTCACCACGACATCGGATTGCGCTCTGAGGCGGAGCGTGTTTCGACGATCGAGAGGTCGCAGAATCTCGTCCGCGTTGCGAATCTGCTCTACCGCTCGGAGGAGAGCCTGATCGATGGCGCCTTGAAGCGGCTCAGAACGGCGCTCCGCGCCCAGGATGTCCGGTCGAAGGCAGAATGGATCGCGGCGAAAGGAGCGGCCGACCGGGAGATGGTCGACGCACGTCGGCTCGATGGACTGATGCGTCGAGGCCTCAGTAGGGGTGGTTCTTTCGGGGCGCTCGAATTGGTCGTCGCCGGGCACGATGGCCTCTCCGTGTATGGATTTGCTCGCGAGGGCGAGGCCGTTCGCAAGACCGAATGGGCACCCGAGGAACTCGCCGGCGTCGCCAAGGCGCTCTGGTATTCGGATGAGGTTCAACGCGGCGTCGCGTCTTCGGGACGTGGTGTGGAGCGGGGAGAGGTCGCCTTCGAAGCAGAGATCGAGCGCCCGATTCTGCGGGCGCGATCGACGTTTCCGTCGAAGCGTTCGCGGTTCGGGTCCGGCTGCCGGACGTGCGGGGATGTCTCGAGCGAGACGCGGCGACGCGCGGCTTGAGTCTCGACCTCCGCTGTGCGCGCTCGCTGCCCGACGTGGCGACCTTGGATCCGAATTGGCTCGGGGGCCTACTCGTCGCGATGGGACGCACGTCTTGTCGGTCCGCCACAAAGCGTGGCTTCGTCTGAGTCTCGACTAGGAGGTTTGTTTGTAGGGGATGGTCGGGTGTTGAATCGAGTGGCCATCACGGCCGGTCGCGCGGCGGGCCGGTCGCGATACGGTCCGCCATGCTTCGGACCATGCGGACTGCGATGGCGGGATTGCAGGTGACCAGCTGCTCGAGTTCTGCTTCGTTGAAGAGGCAACACCAGGTGGCGCCTCGTGCGCGGAGCGTGGCTTCTCGGCGGGCCCCGGTGAGCGTCGAAATCGCTCCGAGGAAGGTGCCCTCACGATTCTCGATCGCGATCTCCCGGCCGTTGACCTCCACGCGGATGGCGCCGGTCAGGAGGAGTACGGTGTGCTGTGCGGGGTCCTTCACCGCGGCAATCGTTTCGCCGTCCTCGAATCTCATGAAATAGCGGTCGAAGCCCGGGCCGCGGCTGATAGAGGCCCAGAGCGGATCGACGAGCGATTCGACGACCCGTGCGATCTCCTCGGGGTCGATCTGGCTGCGCCGGGCGGAGGCGATCGTCGCGGTGTCGAGACCGAAACCACTCGCGATGGCACGGATGCGTGCGAGCACTTCGCCGGTGCCGCCGGGCCGGCGGGAGGGGTCGATGTAGAGGAGCCCCATCACGATTTCTTCGAGGGGGGGAGGGCAGTCGAGGGCGACGCCGGAGAGCGCCTGCAGCCCGTAGATATTGCCCTGTTCCCGGGTGCGGAGGACGTCGTGTCGTTTGTTGAGATCGATTCCCGTGAAGAGCGCCCAGGCGGTCGCGCCGACACCCCAGAGATCCGTGCGCAGATCGAAGTTCTGGACCCTCGCGGTCGCCTGCTCCGGCGCACGATAGCCGTGGGTCCCGAGCCCGATCGAGAGCTGGCCCTGATGTAGGAGGCCCTTGGACATGCGAGCCGAATGGGACACGCCGAAGTCCGTCAGGACATACCCACCGTTACCGTCGAGCAGAACGTTCGAGGGTTTTACATCGAGGTGGACCACCGATGCACGGTGGGCGGCGCCGAGAGCCTGCAGAAGATCCGAGAGGAGTCGCCAGGTCTGTTCTGCAGAGAGGCGGCCCAGGAAGGGCCAGGCGTCCGCAAGGCTGCCGGCGGGGAAATATTGGATCGCCGAAAAACACGTCTCACCGTCGATATTCCAGTCGTAGAGTTTCGGGATCCGGTCGTTGTTGATCGCGAGCAAGGCCGCCAGTTCCCGTTTCAGGGAATTGCGGGCCTGAGGGTCATCGGGCCGTGCCATGACCTTGAGCGCCACCAGCTTGGGCGGGCCCTCGCTCGTACCGGATTCCATGCCGTCGATGCAGCGCGCCAGGAAGACCGAACCGAAGCCGCCGCGCCCGAGTCTTCGCAGGACGCGGTAGCGGAAGCGCGCCCGCAATTCGTCGCCGGGCCGTGGCGAACGGAGATTCGAAGGGTTGGGCTCGGACTCGCCGCCGGCAGTCGCCGTACAGTCGAGCGTGATGTCTTCGTCGGCGTCGCCGAAGGCATCGTGGTCGAGCAGGGCCGTACAGGAGGCTGTCCGGCCGGGAGCGGGGTGGTGGGGGGCGCCCAAGATTTCTCCGTTCGTCGATCACGCTGCCCGTTCTGGGCGCGCGGCGTAGTCGACACGGAGTCTTCTTCGGTTGATCCGCACTGCAGCCCTAGCGCATTCTATGGTCTTTAGTACTCGCCTCGGCGCAGATTTCGGTTCGAATCAGGGTGCCTCAGGCGGCACTGCGACCGCGTTGCGCACCGGCTGCGGCTTGCTGATCCTCGAGGAATTCGCTGATGCCCCGTGGGATCATGCGGAAGCAGAGCGGCTGCATCACCAGATACATGATCCGGTTGAAGGTCTGGTGCTCGTGCATCTCGGGATCGGTCGTCAGGAAGGCGTCGTACCCGAACCAGAGCGTGAAGGCCACGAGCAGAATAGGCAGAAAGAGCGGGTGATGGATCGGATTGGGCGGCGGGCCCCGACGTTCCGGTTGATCCCCTGCGCTCTGCGGCTCATCGCTGCGTGATTCGTTCATGGGGTCAGCATAGCGCGGCCCGGGGGCGTGTGAGGGGTGGTCTTCTCGGAGTTGGATCGGCCGCTTGAAGCCAACGCCGCCCCATGCAAATCTCGGGTCACACAGCCCCCCTTGTCTCCCCGAACGATCGAGCTGAGCCTTGGCCCAACAGAGCAATTACATCACACGAGCCGGATTCGAGAAGCTGCAGGCGGAACTCGAGTGGCTGTGGAAGGTCGAGCGGCCCCGGGTGACAGAGGCGGTGTCGGTCGCGGCGGCGTTGGGTGATCGATCCGAGAACGCCGATTATATCTACGGCAAGAAGCGGCTTCGTGAGATCGATCGGCGGATCCGTTTTCTCAGCCGACGGATCGACGAGTTGAACGTGGTCGATCACGGCCCGCGCAAGGAGGCCGATCGGGTCTATTTCGGTGCCTGGGTGAGCGTTGAGGGAGAGGATGGCGAGTCCCAGCGTTTTCGGCTCGTTGGGCCCGACGAATTCGACGCGAGCGGGGGACGGATCAGCGTGGACTCGCCCGTCGGGCGCGCGCTCATGGGCCAACGTCTGGGTGACGAAGTCGTCGTCCGGCGGCCAAAGGGTGACACCCTCTACGAGATCCTTGCGATCGAATACAGCGAGGATTGATCGGGGCGGCTGGCCGAAGGGCCGCGCGCCGCGACGCGGTGGGATCGCTGCGCAGCCATGCTCGCCCGCCGGCGATTCCCATTCATCGATTCGGGTCGGTTCGCCGTGGCCCGACGAGCGGACAAGCAAAAACGAACCCGCTTCGACGAATTCGCTTTCAGATCAATTCCAAGAGGCTCGCTGCAACCCCGGCGACCCATGCTCCGCTCGATCAGGCCCTACCTATCTCGGCCGAGGGCCCAGAAGAGCGCCCGAGAAAGAGGTGGGGCTAGAAGAGCGGTCGATCGTCCCCGTCGGGCGCGTAGGCCGAAACCTCGCAGCAGAGGGAGATCTCCTGAACCGAGGGGCGCTCGAAACGCGGAGCGCCCTGCGTGTTCGTCGTCTGTGCGGGTCGTGAGGCGTCGCCAAAGGACGTCGCTAGTCGAATGATTCGTTCTTCCATGCCCCCTTTTATAGCAGCCCAACGGGAGGGAGTGTACACCCCGCAGGAATAGATCGCGGGGGTCCAGCTCTACGCGATTTCCTGGCCCCACAACGGGTCAGCGCAGCAGAACGTCGCAGAGTTCCCGGACGCGCCTCACGAGGCCGCCGAGGCCGTTGTCGGGTTGGATTCGTCGACGGATCCCGACGAGCAGCTTTCGCTCGAGCGCGTAGCGGGTCAGGCGGGGACGTGGGACCGGTTTGCCGGTGAGGTCGATGCTGTCCAATTCGGATTCGACCTGGGCGCGTGAGGTGCCCCAGGTTTCGAGGTCCTCGTCCCCAAGCCGCGCGAGGATCTCGCGATAGAGTCCGACGCGCGCGGGCTTGCCGGTTGCGGCGGCAGCCCATTTCGAGAGGCTCGCGGTCGTGGGACGGCTCTGGTGGGCGACTGTAGTCGGATCGCCCAGGCCGCGGGTCGATTTTCCGCGGGCGTTCGTTGCGGAGCCGTAATCGACCATCTTGGAGTCGTACGCGACCCCCAAAAAAGAACATATCTGGCGCGTATTTTTCTCGGGTTCTTGAACCAGATTCTCGTATTTCACACGATGGATGGGAACCCGCGTCGTTCGAATGAAGCGGGCGATCGCCGGGACGTATCGTTCGAGAAGGGGGTTGTGCTCGTGGGCGACCCGGTCGTCTCCGTCGAAGAACGAATCGACGAAGGACGACCAGACCGCGATCGGATTTCGCGTCAGGACGAGATAGCGGGCCTCGGGATAGAGCCGGGACAGGAAGTCGAGGGAGAGGGCGTAGGCCGGGGTCTTGTCGAGCAGGAGCGAGGCGTCTTCGGTGCCGTGCCGCGAACCTGCCTCGCAGAGCCCACGGTAGATCGCGTCGGTATAGGCGCGCAGAGCGGACAGGTACTCGTCTTCGCCGCCCGGCAGTCCCGAGACGAGGGCGCGCGCGGCGGCGCGCGTGATGATCGGATCGTAGGGGGCCGTCTCGACGCTGTCGTAATAACCGAGATGCGCGATCGGGGTGATGAGATGAGGCTCTTCGGGGGCGAAGATCTCGGGATGCGTGCCGAGGATCCGGCTCAGGAGGGTCGAACCCGAGCGCGGGGATCCGATCAGAAAGACCAGCCGGTCCTGCATGGACTCAGGTTCCTCGCATCAAGGGGACCGCGCGAGGCGCGGACCCCCGGAGCATAACGGAGTCAGAGGGTTTCGCTGGCGAGTCCGAGGGTGTCGGCCATTCGCTGGGCATGGACTCTGAGGAGCGCCACGCCGAGGCGGTGGCCGAGCCAGGGCTTCATGCTGCGCAGATGGCGGAAAGCGGATCTGTCGATCTCGAGCAGTCGAACATTGGTGTTGGCCACGGCGGACTCGGCATGGGGCATGTCGGCGAGCAGGGGCAATCCGCCGAACAGATCGCCGGTGGTCAGAGTCGTGAGGGGCTGCTCGATCGCACCGCGGATCCGCAGTTGGAGCGTGACGCTGCCGTCGGTGATCAGGTAGATCGAATCGGTGTCGCCGCTGAGCGTGCCCTGCCGATAGATCGTTTCGCCGGCCTGCATCGTGCGAAAGCGCGTGACTTGAGCGAGGCCCATGGCCTCCTCGAGGCCGAGTTCGTGGAGTGCCGTTCGCTCGTAGAGGAAACGCGCGAGTCTCTTGCCCGAGTCGAGAACCTGGTCCCAGACGAGTTCCAGTTGGTCGGTCTCCGGGCGATCGAAGTGGACACCGGTGAGAACGAGGCTTTCGTGCGGATCCGCTCGCTGCCAACAGCCGTAGATCTCAAAGGCCACGTTCTGGGTCGGGAGGCCGAGAATCATTCGGTGAAGGCCTTTGGCGTCGAAGGGCGACTCGGTCGCGATGCAGGCACCGCCGATGCTGAGGTCCCGGGTTCGGCCGAGGAGCGCGCCGGAGAAGCCCGTAGCGTAGAGTTCCACGGGCAGGTCGGTCCCGACGCGTGGGTTCGAACGAATCTCGAGCGGGTCGATCGGGATCCCGCTCTGCGTATAGGGGTCGGAAGATGCTTGGTCGTCGTACAGGGTCATGGGGTAAATACCTCGATGAAATCCGTTTCGGCTGGAATCCAATGGGACTTGAACTTTCCGCTGGGACTGGATGCCGTTTCGCGGGCCTCGCGCTTTCCGGGCTGGACGCAAGGCCGGGAGGCGCTCGTTGGTGCTCGACCTGAGGACGAAGCGCGGGAATCATCGATCTGGTCCCGACGGGGGGGGGCTTACGCTGCGATCGTGGCGGCCGTCGTGCCGATCTACGCGATCGGATTCTTCGCCCCATGGCCGATCGCTGGGCTCTTGCGACGCATCGGCGGCGACGTGGATCCGTCGGGTCCGATCTGATGGGTGAGGCCGAGCGGCTCGAGGAGCGCATTCGAAGGGTGGGGCGGGCGCTGGGCCTCGACGCGGTCGGTTTCGCCGGGGCCGGTCCGACGCCTCGCACGGAATTCGTGCGCGAATGGTGGGCGCGTGGCTACGGCGGCGAAATGCACTATATCGGCCGACGACTCGAGGAACGGGTCGACCCGCGGCGTATTCTGCCCGAAGCGGTCTCGCTGATCGTCGTCGGGCTGGCTTGTCCGCCCGAGCCCGAGTCGCGGCCGGCCGCCGGTGAAACGGTGGCGCCCGCTGTCGCGCAGCGGCGGGCCACGGGTGCGGTGGCCCGTTATGCCGGTGGTGATGACTATCATGACGTCCTGCTCGATCGCGTTCGCGCCCTCGAAGAGGCGCTGCCGGGACTGGCAGCGCAGCCGGTTCGCTCGCGCAGCTATGTCGATACCGGGCCCGTATCCGAGCGCGCTGCGGCTGAGCGCGCCGGTCTCGGTTGGATCGCCAAGAACAGCTGCCTGATCCACCCCGAGTTGGGGTCGCACCTGATGCTCGGCGTCATCCTCTGTGATCTCGAACTCGAAGAGGATGCTTCGGTTGCAGATCGTTGTGGAACCTGTCGGGCTTGCCTCGATGTGTGCCCGACCGATGCGTTTGCTGAGCCCTACGTGCTGGATGCGAGGCGATGCATCTCCTATACGACGATCGAGTCGCGCGGCTCGATCCCCGAATCGATGCGGACCGCCCATGCGGAGCACATCTTCGGCTGCGACCTGTGCCAGGCGGTTTGTCCCTGGAACAGGAGTCGGCCACGGTCGCCACTGCCGGATCCGCTGGGCCTGCGCGAACGGCTGGCGAAACGCGAAGAGTGGTTGGCACCGACTCTGGAGTGGATCCTCGATCTCGACGAAGCGGGTTTTCGATCCGCGACCCGGCGGACCGCGCTGCGTCGCCCGGGGCGCGTCGGGCTCCTGCGCAATGCGTTGGTCGCCGCGGGGAATTCCTCCGATGCCAGGCTGCTCGAGTGCGTGCGGCGTTTCGTCGAGGACGCGGATCCGATCCTGTCGGAGCACGCGCGCTGGGCGCTGGCCCGGCTCGAGGCGGTCGAGCGGTGCGGGGCCGACCCATTCGAAGCGCGGAATGCCTAGGTGGGCTTGACCGCGACGAGTCTTGCGGTCCGGGCCGCCCCGTGCTCGTCCGTCGCCCCCTCTTCGTAGGACCGGGTCTCGAGACCCGGAAAGAGGCGCGGCAATTCGCCCGGACGGAGCAGGAAATCATCGCGACTCGGGCCCCAACCCAGTTCGCGCTGTTCCGTCGTGAATGTTTCGTAGAGGAGCAAGCCGCCCGGGGCGAGAAGTTCCTCGATCCACGGCATCAGCGGTCGGTGGAGATATCGAAACACGAGCACCGCACCGAAGGGCGCGCGTTCGAGGTCGGGCGGGGCAGCACGCTCGAGATCGGCCGCGAGGACCTCGATCGAGCCGGCTGCGGGGCGCATCCGCGCGAGCGCGGTGAGGTGCTCGGTGTCGCGGTCGAGCCCGACGACATCGAGGCCGAGTTCGGCGGCCGCCAGACAATGGCGGCCCCGTCCGCAAGCGAGATCGAGGATCGGTCCCAATTCGGCGACCGATCGAAGCGCGTCGGACTGCGCGACGAAGAGGGCTGAAGGGGCGTCGATCTCGTGTCTAGGGTCGTTCATCGCGCTTCAGCCAGTTGGCCATGCGGCCGGGGAAATCGGTGATGATGCCATCCGCGCCGCGGGCGAGGAGCATCTCGATCTCCTCGATCTCGTTGATCGTCCAGATATGCACCTCGACTCCGTGGGCATGGGCGTGGGTGATCAACTCGGTCGTCGCGAGGGGTCGGCCCGCGAAATCGGGTGGAATCTGAAGGGCCATGACGCCGCTGGGCATACCGGAGGACGAGCGGATTTCCGCTGTCGGGTCGGTCGGGGCGAGGGCGCTGGTGACCGCGGCGACGATCTCGGCGAGCGAAGCGCCCATCGCCGGTTCTGCGGCGTGCCGAGCGAGTGCTGCCCTCAGGTCGCGCATGATTTCGTCTTCGCCAGCGGCCAGAAGGGTTCGCGCGCTGCGGTCGAAGCGTTCGACGAGATCGAGGGTCGCCGCGATGGCCGCGGCGTCGTGGCATTTGATCTCGAGGTTGAACCGTGTCCCGGGGAAAGACGCGAAGGTCTCTTCGAGGGAGGGGATGCGATGTCCATGTCCTCGATCGGGATGGTTGCCGGACGCGTCCTCGACTCGATAGCCGGCGTCGAGCACCCGCAGATCGGCCCAATCGAGATCACTGGCCAGGCCCTTCGCCTCGGTGACCCTGTCGACATGGGGGTCGTGGAGCAGGATCGGCACCCCATCGCGGCTCACGTGGACATCGCTCTCGAGGACCTGCGCGCCCTGGTCGAGTGCTGCCGCGAAGGAAGCGATCGTGTTCTCGGGATGGGTGCCGGCGGTCCCCCGGTGGCCGATCACGATCGGATGTTTCGGCGCGAAGAACGGGTGCGGCATGGGCTTAGGTTATCATGGGCTGCGATGGGCGTACTGACTCGCGATGTGATCCTGGCCGAACTCGACACCGGGCGTGTGCGGATCGATCCTTTCGACGCCTCACAGGTCGGTGTGGCTTCGATCGATCTGACTCTCGGTTCCGAGATTCGGGAGATCGTCAACGACGATTCGGCGATCGTGGTCACCGAAGATGCGGATTATCGCGATCATACCCGAATGCTCGCCCTCGACCGTCCCTATCGACTCGATCCAGGTGTCACGATTCACGGGATCACGGCCGAACACGTCACGTTGCCCGACGATCTATGTGGTTTTCTCGAGGGCCGAAGTCGCTTCGCCCGGCTCGGTCTGATGATCCATGTCACCTCCGCTCTGGTGCAGCCCGGCGTCTCGAATCGCCAGGTGCTCGAGATGAGTAATGTCTCGAGCCGTGCGCTCGAGATCGTCGCGGGAGTTCGCCTCTGTCAGCTCGTATTGATGCGCACCGAGGGCCGTGCGGTCTATCGCGGGCGTTTCCAGGACCAGCGAGAGATCTGACCTTTGCGTGCTGTCGTGCAGCGGGTCTCCCGGGCGAGCGTCGATGTCGACGGCGAGCGAATCTCGCAGATGGGCGAGGGTTTGCTCGTCCTGGTCGGCGTCGGCCTGCGCGACACGGATCGGGATGCGGTGGATTTGGCGCGCAAGGTCGTCGGTCTGCGGATCTTCGAGGACGCGGAGGGGAAGATGAACCACTCGCTCGCGGATCGCGGCGGGACGCTCGGGCTCGTGTCGCAATTCACGCTGTGGGCCGATGTTCGCAAGGGACGTCGCCCCTCCTTCGGGGAAGCGGCCCCGCCAGAGAGGGCCGGGCCGCTCTTCGAACGCGTGGTCGCTGAGGCGGAGGCACTCGGCGTACCGGTCATCACAGGAAAGTTCCGCGCGATGATGGACGTCGCGCTCGTCAATGCCGGTCCGGTCACGATCCTCCTGGACACCGAGCGGCGATTCTGATCGTTCACGAGAATCGGTATGCAGCGCGGGTCAAGCGACACGCGGAACCCGGTTTCGCTTGCCGACCCCTGAATATCCGGCACACTCCCGAGCGGGGAATGTGAGAGGACGGGTGCAGGTGGGTTCGATCGAGCCGACTGAATCCCGCACACAGAGGTTGGACAGACCATGACAATTCGATGGCATCGATCGGGTGCGAGCCCGAAAACAGCGGGGTTGCGTCCGCATTCTGGAATCCCGAGCCGGGGAGGCAGGCGTGGCAGTGGCTTTGGGCGGCGCGTTCTGACGGCGCTCGTCCTGGTTGCGCTCGTGGGCGCACCCTCGGCGAGCTTCGCCGGCGACAAGGCAACCGAAACGGGCAGGGAAGGCGGACTCGGAGCCGCCGCGGCGATTTCCTCGCTCATCTACGGGCCGGTGAAACTCATCTATGCGACCGGCGGACTCGTCGTGGGTGCTTTTGCCTGGGCCTTCACCGCTGGCGACAGCCAGGTGGCGGAGAAGGTGTTCACCCGGTCGTTGCGCGGCACCTACGTGATCACCCCAGACATCTTGACCGGGGAGCGCGAACTCGTCTTCATCGGGCGCGCTGTCGAGGAGTCGGTCGAAACGAGCGAGTCCATTGCGTCTGCTTCTCCGCCGAATTCCGAGGAGATCGATGAGGGCGGCTACGACGAGTTGGGCTGGTGATCCCTCTCGCGTAGGCCGACATACGATGCGCGAAGCGATGGGTGCGGTGCGGCTCTGGGTCGCGCTTCGCCCGTGGGGTGCTGGCGGCGACGCGGCTGAGGCGTCACCATCGAACGTCAAACCATGTCAGACTTCATCACACAGATTCCGATCGTCTTTGCATCGGGGTTGATCTCGGTCCTGTCGCCCTGCGTCATGCCTTTGATGCCGGCCTATCTATCGTTGATCTCGGGCGTTTCCGTCCAGGATCTCGGGGAGGGGGCGGCCGATGGTGAACAGCGCGCCCGGGTGATGGAGGCGTGCATCGGTTTCGTCTGTGGTTTCTCGGCTGTCTTCATCGTGCTCGGCGCCAGCGCCTTCGCACTCGGGCGCGTGCTGCGCGGCTGGCAGCTCGAACTCTTCGGCCTTGAGCTCGGGATCGCCCAGATCGCCGGCGTCGTGATCATCGTATTCGGGCTGCACATGATGGGCGTTTTTCGACTCTCCTGGCTGCTGCGAGATACCCGACTCCAACTCGACATGGGGCCACCCGGTTTCCTGGGCTCCTTTACGGTGGGGGCGGGGTTCGGTTTTGGCTGGTCGCCCTGCATCGGACCGATCCTCGGTGCAGTGCTGACACTGGCCGGGAGTCGCGACACTGTTTTCGAGGGCATCGCGCTGCTCGCTGTCTATTCGGCGGGTCTGGGCGTTCCCTTCCTCCTGGCAGGTTGGAGCATCGACTATTTTTTCAGCGCCTTCGCTCGCATGAAGCGGCATTTCCACACGCTCGAAATCATTTCGGGCGTGATGCTCGTCGGCGTCGGTGTGCTGCTCATGACGAACCAGCTCGCCTGGTTCAACACGCATTTCACCTTCCTTTCGGAGATCGTCGTGAGCGCGGAGGAAATGCTTCAGTGATACGGCGTACGTCGCTGTCGAGCGCGCTCGTCGTGTCGTTGGTCTCGCTGCTGCTGGCGGGGTGTTCGGAGGGGGGGACGGAAGGGCCGGAGGGGGCGCGGCATCAGGCGCCCGGCTTCGAGCTGATACGGCTCGACGGGCTTCCGGTTTCGCTCGCGCAACATCGGGGAAAGACCGTGATTCTCGATTTCTGGGCAACTTGGTGCGCACCCTGCGAGGTCCAGATGCCGGTGCTCGATAAGCTGTGGGAGGCGCGCGGGGGGCCCGATCTGATGATCCTCGGCATTTCTGTCGACACCGACCCGGCGGACGAGGTGATCGAATGGGTGAAAGAGCGGAAGCTCGACTATCCGATCGCGATCGCGAATCAGGATCTGGCGTTGGAATACGGTGTCATCGGCTTTCCCACGCTGGTCGTGATCGATCCCGAGGGTGGAATCCATACTCGTCATACGGGGGTCTTGAGCCGCCCAGAGCTCGAGGAAATCCTGGAAGAGATCGCTCGGGAGCCCCGCATCGGGGGCTGATCCGACTCGATTCCTTCGTCTGGTCTACGCAGATCAAGTCGATCTCCACGGTGGTCGAAGACGACAGCAGGCCGAGCCATCCAGGCTGGTCCTGAAGGGGAAGATCCGCTGGAGAGTGGCGACACGACACAGGTTCAGGTGAGGCGGGCCTTTGAGCGTCGTTTCGAGGATGGCGAGATCATCTTTGACGAAGGCGACGAGGGAGTCGATCTCTATGTGATCCAGTCGGGGCGTGTCCAGGTCAGTCGCAGCGGCAGCGAGGGGCCGCGAATCGTCGCGCAGCTGGGTCCCGGCGAGTTTTTTGGCGAGATGAGCGTGGTACTGGCCGAGGCGCGCACGGCGCGTGCGGTGGCCGTCGGGCCGACGGATCTGCTCGAACTCGACGGGGAGACGCTCGAGGCCATGTGCATGGAGCGCCCCGAGATCGCCATCCGCATGATCCAGCGACTTGCGGTCCGTCTGATCGGTGCCGAACGCCGGCTCGCGACGCTGGGACTCGATGACCTGGTCGGCCCGCTCGTCCGCTATCTCGCGACGCAGGCGGGGCCCGAATCCGACGAGGAACTTCGCATCCGGATCTCTCTTCGGGGTCTCGCGGCGGGCTGCGAGCTGTCGATGCAGGAGACCCACCAGGCGCTGCATCAGCTGATGAATCAGAAGCTGATTCGGCTCGATGGCGACGAGCTCTTCGCACCCGACCGGGTCGCGCTCTCCGCGGCCATGACTAGATTCGCAGAGGCGAGCTGATCTGCGCGGCGTGAGGTTTGGCCTGTGGGGCAGCCCTCAGGTAGCTTTCCCCATCAAGCGAGCGGGGGGCGCGTGGCGCGAGGGGCCACCTTCAACTTCATGACCGTCACGTTCCTGGGGATGATGACCTGGGGCATTCTTCTTTCGGCCGCGTATACGACGCCTGCCGCGGCGGCGAAGGACCGCGCACGGCTCGACGACCCTTTCGAGATCACCGCTGATCGGATCGACTATGACGGCGAGCGGGATCTCTATGTGGCCACGGGCAACGTGCGTGTGGTGCAGCCCGAGAGAAGTCTGCGCGCGCGCTGGGTCGCCTTCAGCACCCTGACGCGCATTGGGGTCGCGGAGGGCGAGGTCGAACTCCTGGATGGCGAGGATCGGCTCGAGGCGGAGTTCATGGTCTTCGACGTGGACACGCTGAGGGGAACGCTCTTTCACGGTTCGCTGAGTGCGGGTAGCGAAGGCTTTTACGTGCGCGCGGGTGAGCTCATCCGGATGGGCAAGAACTCTTTCGGTGCCCGGGACGCGGTCTTCTCCACCTGCCGTTGCGAACCGGGAGATCGGCTGCCCTGGCAGATCAGCTCGAAGAAGGCCGAGATCGAGCTCGGTGATTACGGCACGATCACCAATTCGACCTTCAATGTGTTGGGCGTTCCGGTGTTGTGGATTCCCTGGGCGTTCTTTCCGGTGAAGAGCGAGCGCGAGACCGGATTCCTGCTGCCGGAATTCCAGCTCGGCGGGCGCGGCGGCTACGGGATCGGTTTGCCCTTCTTCTGGGCGGTGCATCCGCAGCTGAACGTGATCGCCACCCAACGGTTCATGACCGAGCGGGGATACAAACAGGACGTCGAACTCGAGTATGTGTTCGGTGAGCGATCTGAGGGTGAGCTTTTCGTCAGCGGCCTCCACGATAAATCTCACGAGCCGTCGGGTGCGACGACTTCGGAGCGTTGGGGCGTGCTCTGGAACCACGATCAGGAGCTTCCCGGGAGGACTCGCTGGCAGACGGATCTCAAGGCCGCCTCGGATAATTTCTATTCGGACGATTTCAGGGAGTTCCGGGCCTACAAGGAATTCCGCTTCATCGAATCGACGACCAACGTCGCGCGGGGTTTCGGTGCGAGCGGGGAGGTCGGCACGATGGTCGGTGCGCGCTTCGCCGATGATCTGCAGGGTTTCTCGTACACCCCGACCGGGGTTCCCTTCTCCGGTGATTTCGTCGACAAGGATGCGTTTACTCTTCAGCGCTTCGCGGAGGCGCGCGCCGACATCCAGCCGGGCAGCGTTGTGGCCCCCTTCGGAATCGAAGCGCGATTCGATTCGGAGGTCATCCACTTCGCTTCATTGCGACGTCATAGAAAAGTTTTCGAGGGCCAATCGGTCATGGGCGTGATGCCGTCGCTCGTCTCGGACGATGGGCGGTTCTGGGACGTGGGACTCGATGCCGCAATCGGCAATGCTTTCGCGAACGGAGAGGGTGATGGGCTTTTCCAACCGGGCGAGGCCATCGCCGAACGTGGCACACGCGTCGTTGTCCACCCTCGACTCGCGCGCGTCATCGAGCTGGGCTCCGTCGCAGAACTGGTTCCCGAAATCGGTTGGAGTCAGACGCTCTACAAGACGGACGCACAACGATTTGCAGAGCGGGGTCTGCTCACGGGTCGCATGGAGTTGCGAAGCCGGCTGGCGCAGGACTACGTCAACGAGGACGGGTCGGCGCTTCGCCACGTGATCGAACCGCGTGTGGGCTGGGCCTATGTTTCCGAGCGTCATCAGCGGGGCAACCCGATCTTCGTACCCGGCGCTACGGTCGCACAGTCGCGGCTGCGTACGCTCTCGCTCGAGAACGTGACGCGAAACCCCTCGGACCGCATCGGGGCCACGAACCAGGTCGTGTTGGCAGTGGACCAGCGATTCTTCAGACGCCATCGACAAGGTGCGGCGGCGCGACTCCAGGCGAATCTCCTGACGGCGGTCGATTGGGATTTTGCGGAAGAGGGGCTCGGCAATCTCTCGCTCGAGGCGCGCTTCTTCCAGATGGGGCCGATCAATGGGCGTCTCTTCGGCGCCTTCGATCCCGAGGTGGGCGCCGTCGATGAGGGCTTCGTCGAACTCAATTTCGTGGAGCACCTCTCGCGTTCCTGGGTTCGTCAGATCCGCCTGAGCGCTCGTTATCGCTATCGACGCCGGGTGCCGCAATTCCTCGAAACGGATCGCGGAAACGGACGGTTCGGGGAAGATTCATCGGTCAATCAGATCAATCTGTCCGCCTCCCTGCAGCTCACCACCTATTTCCGGCTGCGCTACTCGACGGTCTTCAAGATCGCCGGAGAGGATGAGTTCATCAAGAACGAGGGAATCGTTGAATACGTGTCGAAATGCCGTTGTTGGGGGGTCGGGGTGACGGTCTCCAACCGGTCTCGCCAGGGCATCGGTGGCGGGATCTTGATTCGGGTCCTGGGACTGGGAGACGAGGGCAGTGGTCTTTTCAGTGGGGGATTCGGTGCCGGCCTGGACTTCTGATTGCGCTGGCTTCGCAAGAACGTGCGTTGGGGGCTCGCCGCCGCACGGCCGGCGGGGCGCGTCGGTTCAGCCAGCAACTTGCCGCTGCCACCTCAAGACCCTAAAGTAAAAAGGCTTTTTGGCTCTTCCCCCAACGGCGCTGGCTCATCCCTCCTCGCGACGGGCAGGCCGAGGTCACGAGACCACCCGTGCTCCGCACATCGCCCGAGCAATTCGAGACGCTCGCTCGACAGGGAAAACATATCCCCGTCGTTCGTGAGATCCTCGCCGACCTCGAGACGCCGCTCTCCCTGTTCCGGAAAATCGACGACGGGCGAACCGCCTTCCTCCTCGAGTCCGTCGAGGGTGGTGAGAAATGGGCTCGCTACAGCTTTCTCGGCGTCGGGGCCCGCGCAATGTTTCGCGCCCGAGGAAGCCGTGTCGAGTGGGTCGAAGGGGGGGAAACCGAGATCATCGATACCGGAGGGGATCCGCTCGAGGTACTGCGCGATCGCTTGAGGGCCTTCGAGGCTGCGCAGCCGAGCGATTTTGAACTGCCGCGTTTTATCGGCGGTGCAGTGGGGATGATCGGGTACGACTGGGTGCGCTTCGTCGAGAAGGTCCCGGATTCGAATCCGGATCGGGTGGGTCTTCCCGACGCGTTCTTCGTCCTGCCGGAGTATGTCGTCGTCTACGACAACGTGCGTCATACCGCCTTGATCATCGTTCATGCCGAGGTCGCAGAGGGCGCGGACCTGGCGCGGGCGTTCAAGGAGGCCAGTGCGCGAATCGAGGCGCTGGTCGAGCAGATCGATCAGCCTCTCGCTGCGGAACCGCGTCGGCCCGTGGTTCACTCGCCGATGGAAGTCGAGCGCAGCATGACGGAGGAGGGCTTCCACGAAATTGTGAAGCGCGCGAAGGATTATATCGAGGCGGGGGATGTCTTTCAGGTCGTTCTCGCGCAGCAATTCCAGATGCCGCTTCAGGTCGACCCCTTTTCGATCTATCGGCAGCTTCGCATCATCAATCCCAGCCCCTATATGTTTTTCATTCGGATGGAGGATGCGGTGATGGTCGGGGCCTCGCCCGAGATTCTGGTTCGCCTCGAGGGCGAACGGATCGACGTACGGCCGATCGCCGGCACCCGGTGGCGGGGGGACTCTCCCGAGGAGGACCGACTGCTCGAGGAAGATCTGCTCGCCGATCCCAAGGAGCGGGCGGAGCATCTGATGTTGGTTGATCTGGGACGCAACGATGCTGGGCGTGTCGCCGAGATCGGCTCGGTCGAAGTCGACGAGTACGCCATCGTCGAACGTTATTCGCACGTGATGCATATCGTCTCGAACGTACATGGCAGGTTGCGCCCCGACCTCGACTGGCTCGATGTGCTGCGCGCGACCTTTCCCGCCGGCACGCTCTCCGGTGCGCCCAAGGTGCGCGCGATGGAGATCATCGACGAACTCGAGACCGTGCGAAGGGGATTCTTCGGAGGTTGTTGCGGTTATCTCGATTATTCGGGGAATATGGATATGGCGATCACGATCCGAACGATGGTCGCGAAGGATGGCAGGGTCACACTCGAGGCGGGCGCCGGCGTCGTGGCCGACTCCGACCCGGAATACGAATTTGAAGAGACGATGAATAAGTCGCGCGCAGTGCTGACCGCGATCGACCTCGCGCGAGAGGGGTTCGATTGAGATGCGCCTGCTGGTCATCGATAATTATGACTCGTTCACGTATAACCTCGTTCAGTATCTCGGGGAACTCGGTGCCGAGGTCGAGGTCGTTCGGAACGACGAGGTCGATGTCGAAACCTTGCTGGGCCGGGCCGGGGATGGACTCGTGATCTCGCCCGGGCCGGGCACGCCGGATGATGCCGGCGTCTCGATGGCTGCGATCGAGCGCTTTGCGGCGGCCGGGGTGCCGGTCTTCGGTGTCTGCCTGGGGCATCAGTCCATCGGGCAGGTCTACGGGGGGAGAATCGTTCGAGCACGCGAGATCATGCACGGCAAGATTTCGAGCGTTGCGCACGACGGCAAGGGCGTCTTCGAGGGGTTGCCCCAGGAATTCGAAGCGACGCGGTACCATTCCCTGGTGATCGAGGAATCGAGCATGCCCGATGTCCTCGAGATCTCCGCGCGCACCGACGACGGGGAGATCATGGGGGTGCGGCATACCTCGCTCCCGATCGAAGGGGTGCAATTCCATCCCGAGTCGATCATGACCGGAGAGGGCAAGAGGCTTCTCGGCAACTTCCTGGCGCGCTGTCGTGCGGGTGCGAGATGAGCGAGATTCGCGCGGCGATCGATGATCTCGTATCCAGGGGAAGGGTCGACCCGATTCGCTTGGGTGGGGCTTTCGCCGAGATCATGGACGGGGAAGCGGCGTCAGCGGCAGCGGCAGGTCTCCTGATCGCGCTGCGCATGAAAGGTGAGACCGTCGAGGAGATCGTGGCGGTCGCGCGTGCGCTGCGTGCGCGCTCCGCGACCGCGAAAGCATCGGATCCTCGGACGATCGACACCTGTGGGACTGGCGGCAGCGGGATCGACACTTTCAATATCTCGACGACGGCGGCCTTCGTCGTCGCGGGCGCCGGCGTCCCCGTGGCCAAACACGGCAACCGTGCGGCGACGAGCAGATCGGGCAGCTTCGATGTTCTCGAGGCCCTGGGTGTGCGGATCGATCTGCCGATCGAGCGCTATGCCGAGATCCTCGAGCAGATCGGGATCGCCCCCTTCTTCGCGCGCACGGCCCATCCCGCCTTTCGTCACGTGGCGCCGGTTCGGGCCGAGCTGGGGGTGCGTACGCTGCTCAATTGTCTCGGGCCCCTACTCTCACCGGTGGGTGCGCTCTACCAGGTGGTCGGAGTCTATTCGGCCGCGCTCGTGGAGTCGCTCGCCGGGGCCCTGGCCGAGTTGGGTGCGAAACGCGCGCTCGTCGTGCATGGATCCGACGGGATGGATGAGTTGACGACGACGGGGCCGAGCTCTGCGGCCCTTGTTTCCGGGGGCCGCGTCGAAACGATGAAGATCGATCCGCAGGATCTCGGCCTCGAGCGCGCCAAGCTCGAGGACCTCGCAGGCGGTACGCCCGGCGAGAACGCCCTGACGACTCGAGCCATTCTGGCGGGCGAGATCGGCGCGCAGCGGGATATCGTGCTCCTGAACGCCGCTGCCGCGTTGTGGGTCGTGGAGGAGGCTCGAACCCTCGAAGCCGGGATCGAGATCGCGGCGCGCAGTGTCGATGAGGGTGCCGCCGCTGCGAAACTCGAGGCGCTCGCTAAAGCGACCACGCAGGCCGGGGAGGGGTCCCCAGCATGACGATTCTCGACGAGATCCTCGACCACAAGCGCATCGAGCTCAATGCGGCACGTGGGGCCCGTGATCCGGAGAGGCTGGCGCGCGAGGCCGCGGCCTGCGACCGCGTACCGCTCGGATTTCGCGATGCCTTGCGCGAAACGTCGGGAGCTGCGGTGATTGCAGAGGTCAAACGCCGCTCTCCGAGCAAGGGCCTGATTCGGGAGGATTTCGACCCCGCCTGGATCGCGAGATGTTATGCGGAGGCAGGAGCGGCTTGTATCTCGGTGCTCACGGATGAAAAATTCTTCGGCGGATCCCTCGCGGACCTCGAGGCCGTTCGCGCCGCGGTGGATCGGCCGATCATCCGCAAGGATTTCGTGATTGATGCCTATCAGATCGATCAGGCGCGGCTCGCGGGAGCCGATGCCATACTCTTGATCGTGTCGGCGCTCGATGACCCCACTCTCAAGGGGCTCTTCGAATATGCGAAGGGGTTGGAACTCGATGTACTGGTCGAGGTGCACGACGAGCCGGAGCTGGAACGCGCGCGAGCGCTGCGCGCGGATCTGATCGGTGTGAACAACCGCAACCTCAAGACCTTCGAGGTCGACCTCGGGACGACCGAACGTCTGGCTGCGAGACTGGCGGATCCCGAGGTGGTGCTCATCGCCGAGAGCGGGATCGGCAGCGCCGCGGAGATCGTGCGGCTCGAGCGGGCGGGAGCCGCCGGTTTCCTGGTGGGAGAATCTCTGATGCGCCAACCTCATCCGGGGAAGGCGCTCGAAGAGTTACGGAGGGCGACGTGACCGGAAGCGTGCGGATCAAAATCTGCGGTGTGAGGACTCCCGAGGATGCGCTCACCGCCGTGGAGGCGGGGGCCGATCTGATCGGGATCAATTTCGTGGAAGGCTCGCTGAGGGAGGTCGATACCGGTCAGGCGCTCGAGATTTGCGAGGCGCTCGAGGGCCACGACGTCGAGCGTGTCGCGCTCTTTTGCAATGCGAGGTGGGACAAGATCGATCCGATCCTGCAGCGGGTTCCCTTCGAACGTGTGCAATTCCACGGTGATGAAACCGAAGAGGAACTCGAAGCGATCGACCTCCCGACGATCAAAGCGATTCGCGGTGCCGACCACGAGGCGGCGGAGACCTATCCGGGCTCGATTCTTCTCCTGGACCATCCTCACGGGGGTGGGGGGCAGGGCCAGGCTTGGGATTGGAGCGAAGCCGAGGATCTGATCGCCCATGGGCACGACGTGATCATCGCGGGTGGACTCACACCGGAAAATGTGGCCGAAGCGCTCGCGGATGTCGGTGATATTCCGCCCTGGGGCGTCGATGTTGCGACCGGCGTAGAGAACGACGATCGATACAAGGATCCGGCGAAGATGCGCGCCTTCGTCGAGGCGATTCGCCGCCGTAAAGAGGCCGTCGAGGTGGAAAAAGAGTCAGGAGAAGGTGCTTGAAGAGTGAGGCGGACGAACGGGGAATGTTTGGCGCCTATGGAGGCCGCTTCGTTCCGGAGATGCTGATCAGCGCGCTCGACGAGTTGCTCGACGCGTCTGAGCGGATACTCGCGGAGCCCCGCTTCCAGAAGGAACTCGATGATCTCTTGCGGGATTATGCCGGTCGCCCGACACCGCTCACGAAAGCCTCTCGACTGACGCAGCAGGTCGGTGGCGCGAAGATCTATCTCAAGCGCGAAGACCTCGCTCATACCGGAGCGCACAAGATCAACAATGTGCTCGGGCAGGCGCTCCTCGCCCGTCATATGGGCAAGAAACGGGTCATCGCGGAGACGGGCGCGGGACAGCACGGTGTCGCGTCTGCGACGGCAGCGGCGCTGCTCGGCCTAGAATGCGACGTCTATATGGGCGCCGAGGATATGCGGCGTCAGGCGTTGAACGTGTTTCGGATGGAGCTGCTGGGAGCGAAATGCATCGCCGTGGAGAGCGGCTCTCGGACCCTCAAGGACGCGATCAACGAGGCGATGCGAGACTGGGTCACGAACGTCGAGCATACCTACTACCTGATCGGTTCCGTGATGGGACCGCATCCCTACCCGACGATGGTCCGGGATTTTCAGCGGGTGATCGGCCTCGAGGCGCGCGAGCAGATCCAGAAGGTGGAGGGACGGCTGCCCGATGCGTTGGTCGCCTGTGTCGGCGGCGGGTCGAACGCAATCGGGCTTTTTCATCCCTTCGTCGAAGACGATGATGTTCGCATGATCGGGGTCGAGCCGGGAGGCGAGGGCGTGGGCTCCGGCCGCCATGGCGCCACGATCACCGCAGGTGTTCCGGGGATCTTCCACGGCAAGCGCACGCTCGTGCTCTCAGATGATGATGGGCAGATCTTCCCGGCGCATTCGATTTCGGCGGGGCTCGATTATCCCGGCGTCGGGCCCGAACACGCCTATCTCAACGAGGTCGGTCGCGCAGAGTACGTGGTGGCCACCGATGAGGAAGCGCTGGCCGCTTTCCAGACCCTGTCGCGCAGTGAGGGCATCATTCCCGCGCTCGAGAGTTCCCACGCGATCGCCCATGCGATGAAGCTCGCGAAGACGATGCCGCGGGACGCGATCGTCGTGGTGAATCTGTCGGGTCGCGGGGATAAAGATGTCGACGAAGTGCGGAAGATCCTGGCCTCGCGAGAGAGTGGGGCGCAGTGATGACCGCCGATACGACAAATCGAATCGATGCCTGCTTCGCCGCTCTACGAGAAAGGGGCGAAACCGCACTCATCCCCTTTCTGACAGCGGGGGACCCCGACCTCGAAACGACGGAGGCGCTGGTTCTGGCCATGGCCGAAGCTGGCGCGGATCTGATCGAGTTGGGCGTTCCCTTCTCCGATCCGACCGCGGAGGGCCCCACGATTCAACGCTCGAGCAGCCGTGCACTCGAAAAGGGCACGACTCTGCGATCGATCCTGCAGCTCGTCGCCCGACTCCGGACGCAGATCGATCTGCCGCTCGTGCTGATGGGCTATGCGAACCCGCTGCACGCGATGGGAGCGGAGACCTTTGCGAAGTCGGCGAGCAAAGTCGGTGTCGATGGCATCATCATTCCCGATCTCACGCCCGAAGATGGCGCCCGTTACCTGGATCCGAGTCGGAATGCGGGGATTCATCCGATCCTGCTCGCCGCGCCGACCACTCGCCCCGATCGGCTCGAGATGCTCGTGCGAGAGACCCGTGGCTTTCTCTACTACGTCTCGCTTCAGGGCGTGACGGGCGCGCGGGCTGATCTCGCCCAGGGGATCGAGGACAAGGTCAGGAGCGCGAAGGCGCTCGGGGAGATCCCCGTCTGTGTCGGGTTCGGCGTTGGGATGCCGGAGCAGGCCGCCGCGATCGGCGCCTATGCCGATGGCGTCGTCATCGGGAGCGCGATCGTCGACCGCATCGAGGCGGCGGGCTCCAGGGCCTCCGCGGTCGAGGACGTAGCCCGCTTCATCGAGCAGCTGAAGGCGCCGCTGCGCAAATAGGGCGCGGTCCGGGCGGGCGCTCTGGCGCAGGCGAGCGCCGCAGCCCCGCCGGCCGAGCGCTCCGCTCCCCATCTCGATCCGGTGGCGCAGGGAGATCGCGCCAGCGGGGTGGTACGCGGAACCCGGCGTCAGTGGGCGGCCGAGTTCGTCAGTCGCTCGAAGAGGGCGACGACCTGGGTCCGCGTGTCCTCGAGGGTTCCCGAATTGTCGATCACGTGATCGGCCATCTCGCGTTTTTCGTCGATCGGGAGCTGGGCGGCAACTCGGCGCTCCGCCTCGGCGGCCTCGCAGTCGTCCCGTGACATCGTTCGTTCGATCTGGACCTCGCGGCTGACCCAGATGCAGAGCGTCTCGTCGAAATCCATGATGGCTCCGCTACCGCGTCCGCTGACACGGCCCTCGAAGAGCAGGGGGATATCCAGCACGACCAGGCGATCGTTCGCATCGACGGCCGCCTTGGCCCGCCGCATCATCTCGGCGATCACCGGTGGGTGGACGATCTGTCCGAGTCGCGCGCGCGCGTCCTCGTCGCGGAAGACGAGGGCGCCCAGGGCCTCGCGGTCCAGCGAACCGTCCGCGCGGATCACCTGGTCGCCGAAGGCAGCCGCAATTTCCTTCAACATGGGTTTGCCTGCGGCCTGCTCTTCGTGAACGATGGCGTCGGCATCGATCGTCGTGGCGCCGAGTTCCGTGAGGATGCGGGTGACGGTGCTCTTGCCCGAGCCGATACCGCCTGAGAGTCCGAGAATACATGTCATGGCTGGAGCATCGCCGAGTCGGCGGCCGCTCTCAAGCGCGATGGCTTAGCCCCGGGTCGGGCGATCGGGTCAACCGATCGATGCGGTTTCCGGCCCCCTGATGATCACGCAGTTCTTGCCCGAGGCCTTCGCGTGGTAGAGGGCTTTGTCGTCCTTGGCGAAGAACTCTCGACGGTGACCGTTGAAGAGCGCGGCAGCCAGCGGGATCGTGATCTCGACGGGCTTCATGTTGTCGCCGATGATGAGGCACGTCGTTTCGACGGCCATGCGGATCTTCTCCGCGAGATGAACGGCGCCGGCGAGGTTGGTATGCGGCATCAGGATCACGATCTCCTCGCCGCTGTAGCATGCGATCGGGTCAGATTCACAGGCGGAGTCGTTCATGATGGCCGCCAGACTGCGGAGGATCTCGTCACCCGCGGCATGCCCGTGTGTATCATTGAGCATCTTGAAATCGCCGATGTCCACGAGAGTGGGGCTCGCGTGCGGCTGACAGGCTCGATCTCGCGAGTCAGGTGACCCTGGAAATAGCGATGATTATGCAGCTTGGTGAGTCCGTCGGTGATCGAAATCTGCGCGAGGATCTTGTAGGCGAGGACGCTGAAGAGCAGGATGATGCAGACGTCGACGATGAAGATCTGATTGGTGATCGCGATAGCCGGGGCGAAGGCGCGATCATATTCTGCTTCGGCGACCAAGAACCATGCGGTGCGATCGAGGGGTGTGACGCCGCCGATCAGACGAGCACCGTCTCGATCTTTGTAGCTGGTGAGGCTCCCATCACTCGGAAAGAGCATCTCTGCCATCGGGCGCCGCTGCTGTCCGCCACGAGCATTCGCAGACCACGCAGGTCGCCGGTCGGGGGTTGCAGAAAACCATAGAGCACACTCCGCGATAGACACCCCTCGAGGCGGCTCGCGGTTTTCGAGTCGCTTCGGATGACGTCCACGTGGGCCGTCAGACAACCCGGTTCAGCATCCGAAGATGGCCTTTTTCGGTGGAGGCTCAGACGGCCGAAATGCCGCGCCAACTCCGGTAGTGGCGCTGGCAGCGCAGTGCCGACGCCCGGACCGCCGGCTTTTCCAGCGACGCCCGCGAGATCCAGTGAAGGTCGCTGCTCGCGGGATGGGCATCGAGTGCGGCGACCAGCGAGGAAGGCGACGGGCTTCGGAGTTCGGCGGCGGCGAGTTGCGCCGACGCGGTCGAGTACCAGGCCTCGATCTGATCGGCGCGGTCCTCGAGCAGCAGGTCGCTGCGTTGGCCGATGCGCGCGCGGACGTCGTTGTTGTGGATGGCGCCGATGCTGAGCCAGCTCACGACCAGTGCCGTCAGAAACGTCGAGGCGAAGACGCAGAGGGTGATCCGCGCCGACACGTTGTTGGGCGGCGCATTTCGACGAACACTCTCGGCGTGGTCGTCGGGGAGACGCGAAGGGGTCCACGGACGCATCGGGCCTCGGGTTGAAAGTCTCGCCCCTCGGAGCGACCACAAGAGCCGTGCACTTGAATCGCAATCGTACTAAAACCAATGAAATTTCAGACACTTATGAACCTCATGGAATCGTTCTGGAGATTCTGACGGGCGCCGATCCGCGATATTCCGGTAAACCCCTGCTTTTAGAGAAGAAACAGAATTCTCTGCATTTGCGGGAGAGGGGGGTGTCCGATATGATGCGCCTTCAATTTCAGGGGGTTAGCTCTTTTTTCGCCCCTCAACCGTCCGCGCGAAGGATCGCTTTTCGAGACCGAATGCGAGACCGTTGGTCGGCTTGAAATGGATTCCTCCTCGAGTCCCTTTTTCAGCCCGATCGAGTTACGCATTCGAATCGACTCGGGACCTGAATCGATCGTCGCGTCGAATCGCCCCGACTGCTCGAAGGCCGAGCTGGTTCGGTTCGGTCGGGCCCTCACTCATACACCCCCACCCCGGATTCGATTCGCAAGCGATGGCCGCCCGACCAGGCATGCGTGACGACGCAGGCCGGCGGCTCGGCGGAACGCGGCGGGGTGGCAGAGGCGTGGACCGGAGTCCCGCTCGATGTCGCCAGCGAAGAAGTCTGCAGCCAGCTCATCGGTCGCTTCGACGGATGAACCCGCCACGTCGCAGCGACCGGCGCCCGAAATTGCCGAAGAATTGGCGCAGCTGCGCGGCGGCATCGACGCGATAGATGGCGAGATTCTCGATCGGCTCAACCGTCGCGCCGCTTGTGTGCAGCGTGTCGGGCAACTCAAGGAGGGGGGTCGCAAGGGTCCGATCTATATCGCGGCGCGTGAGCGCGATCTCGTTCGTGCGCTGGTCGACTCGAATCCCGGTCCCTTCCCGAGCGCCGGGATTCCCCATGTCTTTCGCGAAATCATTTCCGCAACCCGCTCCCTCGAGGAGCGCGTTCGCGTCGCCTTCCTGGGTCCCGATGGAACATTCAGTCACCAGGCCGCCAGCCGGCAATTCGGCGCTCAGGTCGATCTCGTTCCCGTGACCAATATGCGCGATGTCTTCACGCTGACCGAGCGGGGGGATGCGCATTACGGCGTGGTGCCGGTCGAGAATACGATCGAGGGGCCGATCACCGTCACCTTCGATGCCCTCGTAGAAACCGAGGTCACGATCTGTAGTGAGATCAAGCTCGAGATCTCAGAACATCTGATGTCGCGGACGGGCCGGCTCGAAGATGTCCAGAAGGTAGCTTCACATCCCCAGCCCCTGGCTCAGTGTCGAGGCTGGCTGGAAACGAACCTGCAGGGCATTGAAATGATGGAGACGACGAGCACGGCGGCCGCCGCGCAGCTCGCGCACGCGGATGAGAAGGTCGCTTCGATCGGTTCCTCCGTGACCGCGGAGGTCTACGACCTCTTGACGATCGCTTCCTCGATCGAAGATCATCGGGGCAACACCACGCGCTTCCTTGTGATCGGTCGCGAGACCCCCGCCCCCTCGGGCCGGGACCTCACGAGTGCGGTCTTCACCGTTCGGCGCGACCAGTCGGGCGCCCTGCACGATCTACTCGGCCCCTTCGCACGCAACGGCGTGAATCTGACCGCGGTGCAGTCCCGCCCCATGAAGGGCAAGCCCTGGGAGTACATCTTCATCGTCGACATGGAGGGGCATCAAGAGGACGCCGCGGTCGCGCGTGCGCTCGAGGAGGCGGGGGAGGTCGCGGCTTCACACAAGGTTCTGGGCTCCTTTCCGCGTGCGCTCGAAGTCGTTTCGGGGATGGGTGGGTTCCCGCCGGAGCAGCTGGGATGAGTATCGCCGATCTCGTCAAACCGCATATCCGCGATCTGGATCCCTATGTCCCCGGCAAGCCCATGGAGGAGCTGGAGCGCGAGTTGGGAATCAGCAACTCGATCAAGCTGGCCTCGAACGAGAATCCGCTCGGGCCGAGCCCGAAAGCCGTCGAGGCGATGCGCGCGGCCGCCGGTGAGGTTCATCGCTATCCGGACGGGGCGAGTTTTGCGCTGCGCACGAAGTTGTCCGATCGCTTGGGTGTCGCAGAGAACCAGCTGGTTTTCGGGACGGGGGGCGACGAAATTCTCGAGCTGATCGCCAAGACGCTGATCGGTCCTGGGGATGAGGTCGTCTACGCGTGGCCCTCGTTCGCGATGTATCCGATCGTGGTCAAAGGGATGGGTGCCGAGGGGGTGCAGGTTCCACTGACTGACGACTTCGTGCACGACCTGGACGCGATGGCCGCGGCGGTCACGCCCAAGACCCGCGTCGTGATGATCTGCAACCCGAATAATCCGTCGGGCACGAGCGTGGGCGCGGACGCATTCGATCGTTTTGTCTCGGAGCTCTCGGACGACATCGTGTTGGTGGTCGACGAGGCCTATTTCGAGTTCGCCCGTCGCGACGATTTGCCGGATGTGATCGCCTGGATGGAGCGACGTCCGGGGACCCTCGCCCTGCGCACGTTCTCGAAGATCTACGGTCTGGCGGGGATTCGAATCGGCTACGGAATCTGCGATTCGGAGCTTGCAAGCTACCTCGAGCGCGCCCGCCATCCATTCAACGTCAATCGGCTCGCCGAGGTCGCTGCCGTCGCGGCGCTTGACGACGAGGAACACGTCCGACGAACGATCGAGATGAATTCGACGGGGATCGATTATCTCCGGAGCGAGCTCGAGAAACTCGGCATCGAAAGCTGGCCTTCCGAGGCCAATTTCATCCTCGCCCGAACGGGTTCGGAGGTCTTCGATGCGCTGCTCGCCCGCGGCATCATCGTGCGACCGATGAAGGGATTCGGATTGACCGAGCACGTACGGATTTCCGTCGGTCTGCCCGAGGACAACGAGCGATTGATCAAGGCGCTCGGTGAGATTCGAGGTATGGACGCGGCGAAAAGGGAGGCCGGCCCTTGACGTCTTCCGCAGATCAGAGCCGCGCGCCCGCCTCCGGGCGCTCCACGCGCCCGCCCTTCGAGCGGCTCGCTGTACTCGGTCTCGGGTTGCTCGGCGGCTCCGTCGCGGCCGCGGCCAAGCAGCGTGGACTCGCGCGAGAGGTCGTCGGAGCGGCTCGCCGATCGGCGCCCCTCGAACGCGCGTTGGCGGCGGGTCTGGTCGACTCGGTCGCTGCGCCGAGTGAAGCGGTCGTCGGTGCTGATTTCGTGGTGCTCGGGACGCCGGTGGGTTCGATGAACCAGGTGGTGTCCGACGTCGCGGGAGGACTGGCCGCGGGCTGTCTTCTAACGGACGTCGGAAGCGTCAAGGGGGCGGTGATCAACACGATTCCAGGATTGCTGCCCGAGGGTGCGGAGTTCGTGGGCTCCCATCCCATGGCCGGCAGCCATCTGAGGGGGCCCGATCACGCGCGGGCGGACCTCTTCGAGGGCGCAACCTGCGTCGTCACGCCGCGGGCGGGACAGGATCGGGCGGCCGTCGAGCGCGTCGAAGCCTTCTGGCAGGATCTGGGCGCTCGGGTCGAGCGCCGTACGCCGTCTTCCCACGACGAGGAAGTCGCTTGGGTGAGCCATCTTCCGCACCTGGTGGCTTTCGCCTTTGCGGAGTCTCTTGCCGCTGCGCCCGATCGGGCGGGTCGCCTGGCGGGCAGCGGTTTTCGAGATTTCACGCGCATTGCCCAGAGCGATGCCGAATTGTGGGGGGAGATCCTGAGCCTGAACGGCAAGGCGCTCTCGGGGCCGCTGAGCCATTTCTCCGCCTCCATGACGAAACTCGCTCGGGCGCTCGAGGAGGGCGACGTGGTGGTGC